>NZ_JBVKBY010000014.1:0-270578 GCF_055656945.1 Streptomyces sp. NPDC111606 | reverse complement strand
AACGACG
Source organism: Streptomyces sp. NPDC111606 (assembly GCF_055656945.1). NCBI lineage: Bacteria > Bacillati > Actinomycetota > Actinomycetes > Kitasatosporales > Streptomycetaceae > Streptomyces > Streptomyces sp. NPDC111606. Next base: position 270,571 of record NZ_JBVKBY010000014.1, on the reverse strand, counting down.
AGACCGACCTGCCCACCGAACTCACCGCATAGCCTCAAAAACGAGATCGCCGAGTGGCCGTCGATACACCACTCCAGCGGACGTGACCCGCGTGTGGCTCTGACCTGCGAGGCGTCCAGACAGGGGAGGACACGCGATCAGCTCCCCGCCGGCTACCGCAGTTCCCCGTGACTCCCCGCTGGATCTGGCGCGGGTGTGGCACGGGGGAACTTCTGATCCGTAGCTCTATACGGACCGGTCGGTGAGGGGCATACCGGTCGTGCTGCGGCCTGGTGGGGGCCCTGTTAGGCAGAGTTGGTTGCTGGGGTTGCGGTAGATCGCTGCTGTACGGCCACAGCCGAGAGACGGCACTGCTTCGTGGCTGGCCCGTCTCCAGTTCGGTTGCTTGCTGTCGTTCCCCGCTGCTCCTCCTTGGCCACTTCTCGAACGGGCATGGTGAGGGCACGATCGGCCCCTATCCACCGCACCGGGGAACGGCCCCTGACCGGTCAGGTCGGTCAGGGGCCGTTGTCTTGTAGGACGCTCACTCGAGACCGTGGCTCCCTGCGGTTCCCAGCAGCACGAGTTGTGGCGATCAGGGCTGAGGTGCCACCGCTACCCACTGCGATGCAGGCAGCTGCCCTTGTGCCGGGGCGGGACACACGAGGGCGTTTGTGGCAGCGCAATGCAGGGTGAAGACCGCGCCGTCCTGGGTGATGATCTTGTAGAACGCGTCGCTGCCCTGGGCGTCAACCGAGACGCCGCAGACCGTGGAGTTCGTGGGGAAGCCGGCGATCGTGCTGAGGTCGGTCCAGCCGGGAGTGTTGACCGGGCCCGAGACGATGTTCGGGTTGTCCGGGTTGTTCATGTTGGTGGTACGTCTACCGGCGAACGGCACCCCGTTTCTGAGCGCGGCAAGGAACTGCTCGTTGCCGTTCGGCTTCGTCGAGTCCACGCCGGTGCCGCACGCCGTCGCCGTCGCCGTCACGGTGGCGGTCACGGTCGGGGTTGCGGTCACGGTTTTTGTCACCGTAACGGTAGGTCTGGGCTTCTTGGTCGGACAGTCGCCGCGGTGCTTGCCCGGCTTGTCATGGTCGCAGTGGGGGTCGGTGACGTACGTCGCGTCCTTCTGAGAGGTCATGCCGGCTGCGACCGCCACCGCCGGGGTCCCTACTGCGACCGTCACCGCCGTTGCAATCGCGGCGAGCTTGCGAAGGTTCTTGAATCCGTCTTGAGGCGCTGGCTCAAGTGGTGAGGTCGTCCTGTGCTCAGGACTCATATGGGTGCTCCTTGTTCCACGAGTTTCGGGTGGTTCCCCGAGCCCGATTGCGAGCTTGACGGGAGCGCGCTGGAGCATAGGCATGATTAGGTGGAAACACGCTTATAGATCAACAAAACGGGCTAGGCGATACCTCCTGGATGAGGCCAATGCCGGGAAGGCGCAGCGCCTGCTTGCGTAAATCTTGACCACCAAAGTCGCTACGCCGACCGCCCAGCCACGGACGGCCCCACCATCTACGGCCTGTGGAGGGCGGCCGACCTCAGTCGTGACGCACCTGCTTTGGATGAAAGCGCTTCGAGGGATCGCACGGATCACTGGCTGTTGACCATGAGGCAGTGCCTAGCTCCTGGGCCGGGCCTGGTGGTGTGGGTCACGGTGGGGACCAGGCTTGGTCTGGTGCATCGGCCCTAGGTGGGCCAGAGCGTGAATTGCGGATCATCTCGGGGCATCGTGAGGTGGTGCGGGGCCGGGGCGGCGCGGCGCCGAAGGCATAGAGCGCAGCCCCGACGAGCCCCCGAGCCCGCGCCGGCCCCGTAGGAGCCGGTGGGGTGTGATCCTGCGTAGCGGCGGCCAGAGAAGCCGTGGGGACAGCGCGACCGGATGGCCGAAGGCCAAGAGCCCCTACCTGGGCCATGACGCCGAGGGCCCGCGGACCGAGGTGCTGAGGTGCTGCACTGATGAGGCTTAGGTTCAGAGGAGGTGCGGTGTCCCATGGTGGAGCTGTCGCGCGAGCAACCTGCGCCTGATGTGGGGCAGTCGGCTTGGCTATCCGCGAGGAACGGGGTAGTCGCGGCCTCCTGGCGGAGCTTGTGGCACAGGCGTGGCACGGCCGTGATGATGCGAAAGGGCCAGTTCGAGAGGATCAAGCCTCTGAACTGGCCCTTAGTCGTGTGCCCCCGGCAGGATTCGAACCTGCGACACCCGCTTTAAGGAGGGCAACAGAGCGTGTAGCCAGTGGCTCCTACCTGCATCTTTCGTCTTCATGATGACACCGGTAGCGCCTGGGAGTGCAGGTTTCGCCTGTGGTTCACGGCTAGGCACACGGCTACCTCGGCGGTTCCGATCTCCTCCTGGGAGACCATCGGTACCTTGCTGATCACCGGACGACATCATGTTCGTCGGGAGGACGCTCCGCCGGAAGTCGTCATCAGGGCCCGGACGCGGCTGGGCCCGCACCGTCAGGTCGCCAGCGACCGCCTGACGTACCCTCACGACCGGCCCCCCAAGCGTCGCAGGGGTTTGACGACGTCACGGTAGTCCACGCACGGGTACAGCAGCACCAGCAGCGCACCGATCCGCACCGCCTGGTCGGCCTCCACCCCTCCACCGCCGAGGCATGGGCGAAATGCGTCAACGACACTGGGACCCACTACCTCGCCGCCCGAGTACGACGATCGGAGGCGTCAATAGATTGGGGGGATACGACACGGCCCGCCGCCTATGGAGGAGGGGGCGGGACTGGAGGATGTGGAGGCGGCGGAAGGGGGCAGGGGCGTTGTTTCTGACGGCGGGCCAGGAGCGAGGGAAACGTAAAGCCGACAACGCCTCCAGCGACAACGCCTATTAGCGCGGACAGCAGAACGCTCCATCCGATACCGGAGTCGAGAAGCTCCGGCGGTCCTGCCACGATGCATCCGAAGATGCTCGTAACCAACGCGCCGCGCCAACGGCGGCGTAGACTGGGCCAGTTTCTCCTCATGTCGGCGCTCCTTTCGTGCTGCTGAGGGCCTGCGAGGCGGAGTACGCTCGCGGGCCCTCGTCCATGGTGCCTCTTACCTCACAGGAAGCGTCCGAGCCAGGCTCCAGCTGGACTCGAGCCGAGCGCTCCCCACAGAGTTCCGTTCATAAGGCATCGGTCCGGTCCTCGTTGTCTCCACCGAGCAGAGCGGATCCGATAGCCGCGCCGGATCCAGAGCCGAGGCCGACCATGACTGCTCCGGCGAGGACGCACCTAATGCGCGGTCAGCGGTCCTGCCACCGCTGTATCCAATAGGCGACGTCACTTCGATGCGCCATCTGCACCAGCGCGTCTACTCTGACGCCGGATTCTGTCTCGATAGAGAGGACCTTCCCCTGGCGAAAGGTGACTTGCCCGCCCAAGAGAAGCTCCCCTCTCGGGCGTCCGGTGAACGTTGAGCGTGGCTGAATGAGCAGGCGCTGGTCAGTTAGCGCCACAACGAACTCATCGCCGAGCAGGGGGAATGGCAGCCGCCCGACTCTCCTGCGTACTGCAACGACCAGCCGTACAGGTTCGCCTTGCGGTACTTGCTTCCGGATGTCCCATCGGGCAACGGCCCGTAACAGCAGGAGATTTGCCGCGTAAACAATGACGACGAAGGACGCGTTCCAGACTATGAACGCGGAGAGGGACCAACCGACGATCCATGGGGTGCAGATAATGACGATGGCTAAAACGAGCATCGACAGTCGGGCAGAGCCGATTGCAATGCCTTTAGCGGCGGGGTTCATTTCGTTCCCTTGGTTCGGCTGCACGGACCGGTGTGCTGGCCTCCCCCTGAAATTCGGGGGGAGGCCAGCACGGGAGGCTTCAGTTTATGTAGTGGATCGGGCGGAGGGCGGGCACCCACGGTCCGAGAATGCCGCCGACGACGCCCCCGGTCAGGCCTTCGACGGGGTCTTGGCCCATGGCCTTGGCCATCCCGGCGCCCGCTGCGCCAGTCCAGAGGGCTCCGGTGACGGCGCCCGCAAGGAGGCAAGCAGCTCCTGCGGTTGCTCCGCAGGCGGCTCCGACGGCCAACACGGCCGCAGCGCCGACCGCGACGGTCACAACGGTGGCGACTGCAGCCTTGGCCCAGCCGGGCATGCCCCACAGGCCGTTCGGGTCAATGATGTTGGTGGGGTCGCCGGAGGCGTAGAGGTAGGGGTTGGCTTCGAGTCCGGACGGGTCGGGCTGGGTGAAGCGCCCGAGGTTCGGGTCGTAGAAGCGGGCCTGGTAGTGGTAGAGCCCGGTTGGGTCCTGGTAGCCGCTCGCGAAGCGGTAGGGCTGGGAGACCTTCTCGTTGGCGTTGGTGACGCCGCGCGGGCTGTAGGTGTAGGTGTTGACCTTTTCGCCGTCGGCGTTCACGACGGCTTCGATGGTGCCGAGGGAGTCCGCGAGGTAGTAGTACGTCTTGTCCTTGGTGCGGAAGGAGTTGAGGGTGCCTCCCGCTTCGCGGGTGAAGTTCGTGTCCACGCCGCCGACGGTCTGGGAGGACAGGCCGAGCGGGCCGTGGTGGAAGGCGATGCCGCCGAACTGGGTGCGCTCGGAGTTGTCGGTGCTGGCGTAGCGGCCCTTGTAGGTGGTGCCGCCCTGAGTGATTGACGTCTGCTGGGAGAAGTCGCTCCATTGGCCGCCGGTGCGGGTGGTCTCGGCGGTCGGGGCGGCTGCGGTCTCGTTGCCGTCCTGGTCGTAGGACCAGTTCGTCGAGGAGCCGTTCTTGCCGGTGATCTGGTTGGCGGCGTTGTAGTCGTAGGTGGAGCCGCCGGGGCAGCCGGCCGCGGTGCCCTGTGAGGTGAGGTTGCCTGCCTTGTCGTAGCAGTAGAGCCAGCTGCTGTTGGTCGTGGTGCCCTTGGTCTCTTTGGTGAAGGTCAGGCGTCCGGCTGAGTCGTAGTCGTAGGTGCGCTTGAGGCCGGTCGCCGCGTCGTTGCGGGTGCGGATCTTCGTGCCGTCCTTGGTCGTTGTGCCGCTGGTGTAGGCGTAGGTGTAGGCGAGGTCCATCAGGGTTCCCTTGGAGGAGATCGCCTTGATGGCCGTGGCCCGGTTGGCCTTGTCCAGGGTGATCGACTGGACCGTCCCACCCGGGTAACTGATCTTGGTGCGGGCGTCGTTGGCGTTGTACTCGTAGCCGGTCTTCTGGCCGAACGGATCGGTCAGCGACTCCAGCCGGTTGGTCTTGCTGTAGGTGTAGCGGACGGTGCCCGAGGGGTCCTTGTACGTTTCGACGTTGCCGTCGGCCGTGTAGGTGAGCACGGTCTGGGAGCCGTCCTGCAGGGTGCGGACCGTTTCCCGGCTCAGCGGGTCGAAGTCGTACTTGGTGATGCCGGTCGCGTCGGAGCGCTGCTTGAGGTTGCCGTCCCCGTCGTAGGCGTAGGTCACGGTCGCGTTCGTGCTGGAGACCTTGGTGATCCGGTCGCGGTTGTCGTAGACGTAGACGGTCTTGAGGCCACGTCCGTCGGTGACGGTCTCGGTGCGGCCCAGGCTGTCGTACATGTAGTTGGTCGCGCGGAGCGGCTTGGGCGGGGTGACCTTGGACAGGTTGCCCTTGGCGTCGTAGGAGAACTTCGTCGCGTTCTGGTTGGCGTCCTTCACCTCGCAGCGCTGGCCCTCGAAGCCGCCGCAGGTGGGGGTGGCGGGGTTGTACGTGAAGGAGCGGGTGCCGCCCTCGGTGCCGGAGACGGTCTCCTTGGTGGTGTTGCCCGCGGAGTCGTAGCTGTAGCTGACCGAGACGCCGTCCGCCGTGTCGAGCTTTCCGGGCACGTCCGCGCCGGCAACGGTCTGGTAGCCGGACAGCGAGGAAGTGGCGCCGGTCGGCAGCTTCGCTGTCGTCGGGTTCGAGCGTGCGTCCCACCCGTAGGTCGTCACGTTGCCCGGTGTGCTCCCAACTCCCATTGCATCGGCGGCGGTTGCCACGTTTCGGTTCGCGTCATAGGTACGGTCGCGGGAGTGCCCCAAGGCGTCGGTGACCTTGGTGATCTCGCCGTCGGCCGCGTACTTGTACGTCGTGGTGTCGCCGACCGGGTCGGTGACCGTCGTGGTGCCCGCGGTGTTCGGGGTGCTTGACGAGTAGTCGTAGAGGTAGGTGGGGCCGGTCTCCCCGGAGCCGTCGAAGGTGGTGGCCCGCTTCATGGACGTCACACGGTTGTGACTGTCGTAGGTGAAGACGGTCACCCGCCCCTCAGGCGTGGTGATCTTCGTCAGGCGGCGGTTCGCGTCGTATCCGAAGGCGGTGGCCTTTCCCTCGGTGTCAGTGCTCTTGGACAGGTCACCGGCAGGGTTGAGGTCATAGACCACGGTGCGGCCGCTGTTGTCCTTCGCCTGCCACTGCGAGGCGTCGGTCTTGACCAGGTCGATCCAGCGGCCGGAGCGGGACTCGGTGAGCTTGAAGCCCTTGTTCTCGCCGCCCTCGTCATGCTGGTCCACGAGCACGTGTCCGCCGTTGCGGTCGGTCACCTTCACCAGGGTGCCGGCCGAGCTGTAGGTGTCCTTCATGCCCGAGGCGCGCTGGGTGACCGTGTACTCGCCGCTGGAGGTCTTCTTCAGGTCCAGGCGGTAGCCCTCGGGGGTGGTGAAGGTTCCGTCGGCCTTCTTGGTGAAGGAGACCGAGCCGCCGGTGGCGTCGTAGAGCACCACCTTGTCGGTCTCGATCTGAAGGTAGCGCTCGTAGCCCTGCCACCAGCGTTGCGAGACCTTCCCCCAGGGAGCATCCATCGAGTTGTACGTCCGTGAAAGCTGCAGTGACTGGCCGACGCCGGCGATCTGGAAGTCGGTCGCTGCCAGCATGAGATTGCCGGTGGAGTAGTTGACGCGCGCTACCAGGGAGTCCGTCACCCGGACATCCGAGATCAGGTGCCAGGGCACCTGCCCCTGCCCCTTGGGCACCACCGCTGCGAGCGCACCCCCGGCGCGCTGCGGGTCACCGGTCGCGGCATGTGCGCGTTCCTCCTGCGCGGCCAGCCATCGGGCAACCTCTGCCGTTGGCGCCTTCGCCCGAGTGGAATCCGGGGCCTCCGTCGTGCCGACCTTCACCGGCGGCATCTCCGCCTTCGCGCCGTCCTTGCCCCACACCGAGGACGGCTTGTCCGGCCCCGGTTCGGCAGCCATCGCGGGGACTGCCCCTGCTGCCAGAGCCAGGGTGACCGATACCGCGACGGCGCCAGCCCCCGCCCGGGTGCGGGCACGTTTGCGGGACGTGCCGTTGACTCTTAAGTACACAGTTTCCCCTCGTGTTTGCCCATCTGGAGGCACGGAGAACAGCGCGGGCGTAAAGGGGGGAGGCCGACGCCCTCGGGGTGACAGGGGAGGGTGCGGGCCTAGTGCCGTGACGCTGCTCTCCGTGCCGTACTGGACACCGGGCTTGAGTTGGGCCGAATCCCGGTGCGTGCTCGTCGTCCAGCCGAGCCGCAGCTCGTGGTCTGGCAGAACGTCACCAGTGCCGGGACGCGCATGCCTTGGTCTGGACCGTTCAGCGCGGCTGCCACCGTAGGCACAGCGGTCGCTGCCCGTACACCGCCAATCGAACACGTGGCCGAAATGAAGGGCTAAGCGGAAGAACCGGACGGCAAACCGGAAAGGGCACAGAGCTGCGTCATTCTGTGAGGCCCGTGCGAAGAGAGTGGCGGAGCGGACCGTTCCGGGCGAAGTCGGATCGACTCAATGCGACCCCGCCCACTGGGCCGTGGGCCCTACCGAGAAGGCACGTACGACGCCGCACAGCCCGGAGCGGATTGGCGCCGCCACCGAGAAGGCGTTCCACCTGCGCTTCCTCGCCCAGAGCGCCGTGCCGGATGCGCAGATGACGACCGTGGGCCCTACCGAGCAGTCCGCTCATGCATCGCTCACGCGCCGCCGGCTGCCAAGCAAGCGCGTGGTCAGATCTGGCCGAGGTCGATCTCCACCGGGAACGGGGCCGCTACCTTGAGGACGCCGGTGAACACCTCTCCGTCCCGGTAGGTCTTCGTCGCGGATCCGTTCTGGCTAGCCCTTCCTCCTTCAGCGGTCGGTGCCTTGTGAGGTCGTCGGTAAGAGAGTGGGACGAGGAGGTGCGCGAGCCGTTGGCACCGGCTGCGCCAAGCAGCTGCTCGCACCAAGGGAGAGGTGGCACGAGTCCGACTGCGTCTTCGCCACCCGCACCGGCCGCCAGGTCGAGTCGCGGAACATCTACCGCTCGTTCACCCGCGTCGCCGAGTCCGCCGGCCTCCGCGTCATCCGCCTTCACGACGCTCGCCACGGCACGGCCACCCTCCTCACCGCGGCCGGAGTCGCTCCCCGCGGCGTGATGGAGATCCTCGGGCACTCCCAGATCAGCATCACCATGGACGTCTACACCCACGTCGTCCAGGACGCCCAGCGCGAAGCCATGAGCCACATGGACCGGCTACTGCGAAAGCGTCGGCCCGGTCGTCAGTAACCGACCCCGTTGATGTCAGAAGTGGATGTCAAAGGCCCCGGACCATGATCGGTCCGGGGCCTTTCGGCTGGTGCCCCCGGCAGGATTCGAACCTGCGACACCCGCTTTAGGAGAGCGGTGCTCTATCCCCTGAGCTACGAAGGCGGAAGGTGCCCTGACAGCGTAGCGGATGCGTCCCTCGGGGTTCGCCTCGGTTGTGGGGGACCGGCGGCGTGGCTTGTCGATCTTCTTCGGGTGCCGGTGTCGGTCGTGCTTGACCTCAAGTTAACTTGAGATTTTACGTTTCTTGCGCGGGCCCCACAAGGGGGCGATCGCGAACACTCCCGGCTATCCCGGCTACCGAAATCGAGGCACCTCCATGTCCCAGCCCCCACTCAAGATCGGCGTCCTCATCGGCAGCGTCCGTCCCGGCCGTTTCGCCGACAAGGTGTCCCAGTGGTTCGTGTCCGAGATCGGGCGGCGTGAGGACATGGAGACGCATGTCATCGATCTGTCCGAGCCGGCCCTCGCCGACGAGCTCAAGCTCACGCTGGAGCAAACCGAGGGGCCCGGTGATGCTCCGACGCTGGCCGAGCGGATCGGTGGGCTCGATGGGTTCGTTGTCGTGACGCCCGAGTACAACCACGGCTACCCCGCCGCCCTCAAGCTGGCCATCGACTACGTCTACCGCGAGTGGCGAGCCAAGCCGGTCGGCTTCGTTTCGTATGGCGGTATGGCCGGCGGTCAGCGGGCGGTGGAGCAGTTGCGGCAGGTCTTCGCCGAGCTGCACGCGGTAACGCTGCGCGACACCGTCAGCTTCCACATGGCCTGGGAGCAGTTCGACGACGAGGGGCGCCCGCACGACCAGGACGGCACCGCCAAGGCCGCCGCCGTGCTGTTGGATCAGCTGGCCTGGTGGGGGCTGACCCTGCGGGAGGGCCGGGCCGCCAGGCCGTACGACGGCTGAGGCACCCTCCGGCCCTCCGACCTCCCTCCGGCCCTCCGACCTCCCTCCGGCCCTCCGACCTGCTCCGGCCCCCGACCTCCCCCCGGTCACCCCACCCCCACCCGGGCAAACCTCCCCGCCACCCGAAGATCCCCCTCCACCCGCCCCGCCGTCCCCACCAACTCCGGCAGCACCTCCCGTACGCACTCCTCCACGGACCGCCGAGCCGCATGCATCGCCACGTTCAGGGCGGCCACGACGCGGCCGGTGCGGTCCCGTACCGGTACTGCCACCGAGCGGAGACCGGCCTCCAACTCCTCGTCGACCAGGGCGTATCCCTGCGTCCGGATGTCGTCCAGCGTGGTCGTCAGGGTCGCGGGGTCGGTTGTGGTGTGCGGGGTGAGGGGGGAGAGGGGGCCCAAGTGGCGGTCTGCGGGCGGGAGATCCGCCAGGAGGACCCGGCCCAGCGATGTTGCGTACGCCGGTAGTCGCGTGCCCACCGTGACGTCGACGCTCATCACGCGGCCGGTGGCGGCGCGGGCCGTGTACTGGATCTCGTCGCCCGACGGCGTGAGCACCGCCAGCGACGTCGACTCGTGGACGAGGGTGGCCAGTTCGGTCAGGTGCGGGGTCGCGATCTGGGGGAGTGAGGTGCGGGACAGGGGTGGGAAGCCGAGAGACAGTACGCGTGGGGTGAGGGCGAAGGCGCGGTTGCCGGACTGGCGTACCAGGCCCAGGTGCTCGTAGGTGATGAGTGCCCTGCGTGCGGTGGCCCTCGCCAGTCCCGTCGCTCGTGCCACGTCCGTCAGGGTCAGTTCGGTCCGGCCCTCGCCGAAGGCGGTCAGTACGGTCAGCCCGCGGGCCAGCGACTCGACGAACTCCCTGCCCAGTTCCTGCTTGGAGGCACCGGTCCAGGCCGCCAGCCCCGCCGGCGCCGCCCCGCGCTGCGACTGCGGCTGCGGCGCCTCGCGCAGTTCGTGCTCCATCTTCGCCACCGTGGCCCGCAGGCGGGGGAGGAGCGTGTCGCGCAGGTCGGCGGCCGTGTGCCGGCTGGTGTGGCTGACGACGTTCGCCACGCAGGCGATGCCGCCGCCCGCGCGGGGGTCCCTCACCGGTACGGACACGGCCGCCAGTCCCGGCTCGATCAACTGGTCGTCCAGCGCCCAGCCGTCCTTCCGCGCCCGCGCCGCCCGGCGTTCGAAGTCCTCGTCGGGGGACGGGTGCGGTTGCGGTGGTACGGCGGGAAAGCCGCGGTCCTCCGGGTCCGCCGCCCGGCGCCCGCGCCAGGCCTGCCACTCCGCGGCCGTCCACTCCGTCGCGAACAGCGGGCCCGGCGCGGTGCGTTCGGCCGGGAGCAGGTCGCCGATGCGGAAGCTGAGGGACATCGCGCGGCGGCGGGTCGCCTGGTGGATGAAGCGGATGCCGTCGCCGTCGGCGACCGCCAGCGACACCGACTCGTCCAACTCGTCCGCGAGCGCGTCCGCGTGGGAGGTGAGGAGGGCGGGCAGACCGAGGGCGGCCAGGTAGGCGTTGCCCAGTTCCATCACGCGGGGCGACAGGATCACGTCGCGGCCGTCGAGGCGGACGTATCCCATGCGCGCGAGCGTGGACGCGATCCGGTCCACCGTGGAACGTGCGAGTCCGGTCGCCCGCTCCAGTCCGCTCGCGCTCAGCGTCCCGCCCGCCTCCGTCAGCCGCCACAGCACCCCGACCCCACGGATCAGCGGCGTGACCGCCTCCACCGGCACGGCACGGTCGTCCAGGGTCGTCTTCGCGGGCATCGGCTCTCCGGTACGGCGGTCACGGCAGGCCTAACCGTAATGCGAACGGATTCGGTTCGATTTCACGGACGCGTACGGCGTCGACTCGGGCCCACCCCCACACCCCTCACCCCCGCGTAATCCGCACCCGATAGGCCCCCGCCAGATCCGCCCCCACCACCGCCACCCGCACCCCCCTCTTCTCGTCCCGGAATTCCTCCCCCGGCACGAATGTCGCGTCCGAGAGTTCGGCGTGGACGTTCGGGCTGCGGGTGCAGCCGCCGCTGTCCTCGTGGGAGTCGAGGACCTTGACCGGGCCCATGCCGGTGTCGACGTCGGCGTCGACCTTGTAGATCAGGACGCCGGGGCGGCAGACGGCCTCGTCATTGCCCTCGCGGGTGCGTAGTTCGATGGCGTAGCCGGTGCGGCGGTCCAGGGGGACGAACACCAGCTTGGGGCCGCCCGTGCGGGCCAGCGGGGTGAGTGCGTACTCGGCCTTGCCGGGGGTGGCCGCGCACCGTACCTGGTCCGAGTCGAGCCAGCCCAGTTTCCACTTGTGCCAGCCGAGGAGGTCGTTGTTGGCCCCCCAGTCCTCGCTCATGATGTCCCAGTGGCCGACCGCGCCCCCGCCCTCGGCGGTGTACAGGTCGGGCAGGCCGAAGACGTGGCCGTTCTCGTGGGGGAGGACCCGGTAGCCGGTGCGGTGGTAGGTGCCGGAGCCGTCGTCCTGGCGGGAGTAGACGAAGGACGCGTTGGTCACCGAGACGCCGTCGGCCACCGGGGCCTCGGCGTTGCCCGCGAAGGTCACCGACAGGACCGTGTCCAGGGCCGACGGGCCGGCGTTCGGAGTCACCAGGACGTTCAGGAAGTCGTACGACCCGAAGTCCACCTTGGGGTCGGCCGCGACCACGAGGTCCTGGACCAGCTGCCGGTACCCGGGGTCGAAGGGCGCGCCGCGCTCTATGCCGTACGCCCGGAACGACTTGGGCATGCGCAGCCAGCGGGGTATCGGGGTGTCGGGGCGGTAGTCGAGGCGGCCGTAGGAACTGGTGCGGAACCACTTCTGGGTCTGCGGGAAGAACTCCGCGAAGCGGTCGAGCGCCTTGCCCGTGCCGGGCGCGTCGGGGAAGTCGACCATCAGGGTGAGGGCGCGGACGGTTCCGGTGGAGCGGGCGTAGCCGCGCGGTGTCGGTACGCCCTCCGACATCTGGACGGTCGGCCGGCCGCTGATCATGCAGGGGCCGAGAGCCGCGGAGTGACCCGGTGGGATCGGGCTCGCTCCGGCCGCCGTGGAGGTCCCCGCCGTGAGGTGCCCGGTGCCTGCCGAGGTGCTGACCGCCAGGGTCAGGGCGGTCACGGAGGCTAGGGCGGCCGCACGGCGGGGGCGTATCCGACTGGTCGGCTGCATGCATGGGCCTCTCGTCCATGGCAGCCGCCGACTGCGTACTGCACCCTCTCGATCACCCTGTGTCGAGGGCTGCGCGTGCGCGCGTTGGAAGAGACCGAACGTGGGTCCCCGGCCGCGGGAGGCGGGAAGGGATTGTGGCTCAGGTCACAAGAGATTCATGGGGGGTTTCGGAAATAACCGGGGAGCCCCTCCCCGTTTAGCCATGTGTCCGAGCGAAACGGGGACAGCTTCCCCGGATCGCCCACCAGCAGAACTCAGGAGTACGCCGTGCAGACCGCAACCCCCGCACCGCGCAAGGCGACCCGGCCGCGCGCCGACGCCCTGCGCAACCGGGAGCGGATCGTCACCGCCGCCCGGGAGATGTTCGTCGAGTTCGGCCCCGATGTGCCGCTGGACGACATCGCCCGCCGGGCAGGCGTCGGCAACGCCACGGTGTACCGCAACTTCCCCGACCGCGACGCGCTGGTCCGCGAGGTCGTCTGCTCCGTCATGGACCGTACGGCCGCGGCGGCCGAGCTCGCGCTCGCTCAGACCGGGGATGCCTTCGAGGCTCTGGAGCGCTTCGTGCACACGGCCGCCGACGAGCGGATCAGTGCGCTGTGCCCGATGGTCCAGAGCACGTTCGACCAGCACCACCCGGATCTGGAGGCCTCGCGGGAGCGGGTCGAGCAGCTGATCGGGGCGATCATGGACCGGGCCAAGACGGCCGGCCAGCTCCGCTCCGACGTGGACGTCGGCGACCTCATGATCGCCGCCGCCCAGCTCAGCCGGCCCCCGGCCGGAACGGGCTGCGACATCGCCGACCGCTATGTCCACCGCCATCTGCAGCTGTTCCTGGACGGACTGCGGGCCCCGGCCCGTTCCGCCCTGCCGGGCACGCCGCTGACCATGGAGGACCTGCGCCAGGCCTGACCGATCAGTTCAGAGCACAGCGGTAGTCACCAGACCGAATCGCATCGCCACATCGCATCGCCACATCGCATCGCCACATCACATAGCCACCAACTCTCACCGGCCGTCACAGCCGACGAGCCGTCCCCTTTCCTTTCGCTTTTTCCGTCACGAAGTCCCGAAGTGGGTAGACCCATGTCTGAAACGGCCGCAAAGGCTCCGGGCAGCACCCTCGGTGCCGCCGATCCCAACCGCTGGAAAGCGCTCGTCTTCATCGCGCTGGCCCAGCTGATGGTCGTGCTCGACGCGACCATCGTGAACATCGCACTGCCCTCCGCCCAGCAGGACCTGGGCATCTCCGACGGCAACCGGCAGTGGGTCGTCACGGCCTACGCCCTCGCCTTCGGTGGTCTGCTGCTGTTCGGCGGCCGTATCGCCGACCTCTGGGGCCGCAAGCGGGCGTTCGTCGTAGGTCTGGCCGGCTTCGCCGCCGCGTCCGCGCTGGGTGGCGCGGCCACCAACGAGGCCATGATGTTCGGCGCCCGTGCCCTCCAGGGTGTCTTCGGCGCCCTGCTCGCCCCGGCCGCGCTGTCGCTGCTCGCCGTGATGTTCACGGACGCCAAGGAGCGTGCGAAGGCGTTCGGCATCTACGGTGCGATCGCCGGTGGTGGCGGTGCCGTGGGTCTGATCCTCGGCGGTTTCCTCACCGAGTACCTGGACTGGCGCTGGACGTTCTTCGTGAACATCCCGTTCGCCATTCTCGCCGCGGCCGGTGCCTGGTTCGTCATCCGTGAGCCCAAGGGCGCCCGCAACCGCTCCGCCCTCGACATCCCGGGCGTGATCCTGTCCACCCTCGGACTGGTCGCGCTGGTCTACGGCTTCACCCGCGCCGAGTCCAACGGCTGGGGCGACTCCCTGACGGTCGGCATGTTCGTCGCCTCCGGTGTGCTGCTGGCCGCCTTCGTCCTGGTCGAGGCCAAGGTCAAGGCCCCGCTGCTGCCGCTGCGCGTGGTCACCGAACGCAACCGCGGCGGTGTGTACCTCTCGCTCGGCCTCGCGATCATCGCGATGTTCGGCCTGTTCCTCTTCCTGACCTACTACCTGCAGATCGTGAAGGGCTACTCGCCGGTCAAGACCGGCTTCGCCTTCCTGCCGATGATCGCGGGCATGATCACGGGTTCCACCCAGATCGGCACCCGACTGATGACCCGGGTCGCGCCGCGGCTGCTGATGGGCCCCGGCTTCCTGGTCGCCGCCGTCGGCATGCTGCTGCTGACCCAGCTGGAGATCGGCTCCTCGTACGCCGCGCTCCTGCTGCCGGCGATGCTGCTGCTCGGCCTCGGCATGGGTACCGCGTTCATGCCGGCGATGTCGCTGGCCACGCAGGGCGTCAAGCCGCAGGACGCCGGTGTCGCCTCCGCGATGGTGAACACCTCGCAGCAGGTGGGCGGCGCGATCGGTACGGCGCTGCTGAACACGATCGCCGCCTCGGCGACCACGGCGTACGTCGCCGACCACATCGCCGGTGCCACCAGCCGGTCCCAGCAGCAGCTGGTCCAGCTGGAGGCCATGGTGCAGGGCTACACCAGCGCCATCTGGTTCGCCGTCGGCATCCTGGTCGCGGCCGCGGTCATCGCCCTGACCTTCGTCAACGCCGGCCGCCCGGGCGGCACGACGGTGGCGTCCTCCGAAGAGGGCGCCCAGGACGAGGTGCCGGTGCCGGTCGTCGCGCACTGACGCCGCACCGAGGCCGACGCTGACCGTCGGCCCACCCCTTCGGGCCAGGCGTACGTACGGGGATGGGGACGCTCCGTACGTACGACCCCCAGGACCTGCCCCGGCTCGCTGAATGAGCGGTTCAGCGGAGCCAGGGCAGGTCCGCACCCGCTTCGCTGGGCTGCAGGCCCTCGGCGACGATCCGCATGATCTCGCCGAGGGCCTTCTGTTGTTCCGGCGTCAGCCGGTCGAACATCGCCTGCCGCACGGCCTCCACATGGCCCGGCGCGGTCTGCTGCAGCACCTCGAGGCCGGCGTCGGTCAGCACCGCGAACTGGCCCCGCTTGTCGTCGGGGCAGTCCTCGCGCCGGACCCAGCCGTTCTTCTCGAGCCGGGCGATGGCGTGCGAGAGACGGGAGCGGGTGATCTTCGCGTACATCGCCAGCTCGGTCATCCGCAGCCGGCGGTGCGCGGACTCGGCGAGCTTGACCAGCAGCCCGTAGTAGATGTGCGGCATGCCCGCGTCCCGCTGGAGCTGACGGTCCAGATGGTCCTCGAGCAGGGTCGTCGCATCCAGGTAGGTGCGCCAGACGCGCTGCTGCTCGTCGGTGAGCCAGCGCGGTTCCGTCGCGGATGCGGGGTCGGGCGAGGGCGGCGCGGAGGTCGATGCCGTGTTCATGTACTCCACTGTACGAGAGCTCTCCTTGAAATTTTAACTACCGCGGCGTACCGTCTTTTGGGCAGAGAAGCTTTAGATTTGAAGCAAATGGCTTCAGGTCCCCGGAGGGAGTCGCCGCCATGTCCGCCGCCACGCAGGAGCGCATGCCCGCCCTCTACCTCAGTCACGGTGCCCCGCCGCTCGCGGACGATCCGGTCTGGCCCGCCGAGCTCGCCGCCTGGTCCGCCGACCTGCCGCGCCCGAAGGCGATCCTCATGGTCTCCGCCCACTGGGAGGAGGCCCCGCTCGCCATCGGCGCCACCGAGACCGTTCCTCTTGTCCACGACTTCTGGGGCTTCCCCGAGCACTACTACCAGGTGTGGTACGCGGCCCCCGGCGCCCCCGAACTCGCCGCGTCCGTACGCAAGCTGCTGCGCGCCCCCGGCATCCCCGTGCAGGACATCCCGGACCGCGGCCTCGACCACGGCGCCTACGTCCCCCTCGTCGAGATGTACCCCACCGCCGACATCCCCGTCCTGCAGATCTCCATGCCGACGCTCGACCCGGTGCGGCTCATGGAGATCGGCCGCAAGCTGGCGCCGCTGCGCGACGAGGGCGTGCTGATCGTCGGCTCCGGCTTCTTCACCCACAACCTGGCCGCCCTGCGGCAGGGCGGAATACCCGCGTGGTCGGTGGAGTTCGACGACTGGGGCCGCCGGGCGCTGGAGAACCACGACTGGGACGCCCTGCTGGACTTCCTGCACAAGGCTCCGGCCGGCCGCTACGCCCATCCACGCACCGAGCACTTCGCCCCGCTGTTCGTGACGATGGGTGCGGCGGAGGCGGCCGGTGAGCTGGAGACGCCGCAGAAGTCGGTGATCGACGGGTTCTGGATGGGGCTGGCGAAGCGCTCGGTGCAGTTCGGCTGAGGGTCCGGCCTTCCGGCCCGGCTCACAGCTCCTTCTCGTACCAGGCGACGTCCCAGTAGCGGCCGAACTTGCGGCCCACCTCGCGGTACGTGCCCACGTACCGGAAGCCGAACCGCTCGTGCAACCGGGTGGACGGCTCGTTCGGCTGGGCGATGCCGGCGTAGGCGCGGTGCACGTCCTCGCCGTCCAGGGCCTCGAAGAGGGCCTTGTAGAGGAGGGTGCCGACGCCTCGCCTACCGGTGTCCGGCGCGAGGTAGACGGTCACCTCGACGGAGGTCTCGTAGGCGGGCTTCGGCCGGAAGGCGCTGGATGTGGCGTAGCCGAGAATCCGCTGTGAGTCGGCCCCGGGAGTCGCCTGGGTGGCAACCATCAACCGGTGCGGGCCGTCTTCAGGGTGGGAGAGCAGCCAAGGGCGGCGCTCTTCCGGCGTGAAGGCCGCGGTATCGAATGTGATGGGCGTCTCACGTACATAGTGGTTGTAGATGTCGGTGAGGGCTTCGAGGTCACGTTCGACTCCCGGTCTGACCTGCACCTCTGTACGTGCCGACGGCATCGGGCCTCCTCGTGTGGCCGGACAGGGTACTGCAAGATCAGAAAAATCTAGGGGTGGGTTGGGAATTCTGTCCTGATTCCAGTCGTTGTTTCCATCGGATGCAGGGCACTCGAGAAGAGTCCCAAGCGTTTACGAATCACCCGCCCGCCCACATCGCAAGGGAGCACGCATGGCAACCCGTGCCGTCGCCCGTCGTCAGTCCGCCACCGGCGAGACCGTCGACAAGGCACGCAGTGTTCGCGCCCATGGCGGCGAGATCGCGGACCGCGACCTGGTCGGCATGTACCTCGACGAGATCGCGCGCACGCCGCTTCTCGACGCAGCCAAAGAGGTCGAGCTGTCACAGATCATCGAGGCGGGTGTGTTCGCAAGGCAGGTCCTCGACGGATTCGAGGAGGCCAGGGCGGACGCCACCCGTGAGGAGTTGGAGGCCCTGGTCGCCGACGCAGAGCGGGCCAAGGACATCTTCATCCGCTCCAACCTCCGCCTGGTCGTCGCGGTGGCCCGCCGCTATCCGCGCAGCGGCCTGCCCCTCCTCGACCTGGTCCAGGAGGGCAACGCCGGCCTGGTGCGCGCGGTGGAGAAGTTCGACTACCGCAAGGGCTTCAAGTTCTCCACGTACGCCACCTGGTGGATCCGCCAGGCGATCACCCGCTCCATAGCCGACCAGTCCCGCACCATCCGCCTCCCCGTCCACCTGGTGGAGGAGCTGGGCCGCATCCGCCGAGTGCAGCGCGAGTTCAACCGCGAGCACGGCCGCGACCCGGAGCCCGCGGAGATCGCCGCCGAGCTCGGTTCGAACCCGGACCGCGTGGTGGACGTCCTGGACTGGGCCCGCGACCCGGTCTCCCTGAACATGTCGGTGGACGACGAGGGCGAGACCCAGTTCGGCGACCTGCTGGAGGACACCTCCGCGGTCTCCCCGGAGCAGTCGGTCCTCACGTTGCTGCGCAGCGAGGAGCTGGACGACCTGATCGGCCGCCTCGACCAGCGCACGGCGTCCATCATCAAGATGCGGTACGGCATCGAGGACGGCCGCGAGCGCACCCTGACCGAGGTCGGCAAGGAACACGGCCTCACCCGCGAGCGCATCCGGCAGATCGAGAAGCACGCCCTGCTGGAGCTGAAGAAGCTGGCGCGCAGCACTGGCTTCGACGCCGCCGCGTAACGTCACGGGCACAGGGCGTGCAAAGGGTGCGGCCGCGTACGCCGGGTGGCGAAAGACCGCGCAAACATGGCGCGTAACGCCGCTTTCAACCGACAGGACCCCGGGAACAAGACCTCAAGGCAAGGGAGTTCAGCCTCCGAGGCCACTGACCCGCAACGCACCGGGTCCCACCGACCAAGTCCCGACGCACTCCCCCCGGCGCCGGGACTTTCCCCGAGCCGGGCTTCGGCGCCCAACCCCCCTGGGTGCCGGGGCCCGGCTCTTTCCCGCGCCGGGGCAGGCCTGGAAGGGCGGGCCACCCCGTACCTGAACCACGGGGTGGCCCACCCGAATGGCAGATTGTGTCACATGGGCATAGCCTGCCGAATGTGAGCAGTCCCACCCCCGCCTCCTCCCCGTCCCTCACCGAGCGGCGCAAGGCGGCAACCCGTATGGAGATCGCCCGCGCCGCAGCCGGGCTCTTCGTAAAACGCGGCCTGAAGTCCACCCGGGCCGAGGACATCGCCCAGGCCGCCGGCATCGCCCCGCGCACCTTCTACCGCTACTTCGCCACCAAGGAAGAGGCGGTGGCCCCCCTCTACGCGGCGGGCGCCGACCGCTGGTCACAAGCAGTCCGCACGGCCCCACCCGGCCTCCCCCTGCCCCAGGCCCTGGAACACGCGGCCCGCCACACCCTCACCCCCGGCACCACAGTCTCAACAGCCTCCTGGGACTGGGTCCGCACCCTGGTCCGCCTGGCCAACTCGAGCCCCGCACTGAGAAAGGTGTGGGCGGAGGTCTGCCACGAGTCGGAGACGACACTGGCGGAGGTCCTGGCCGCGAGGGCAGCGGGCCCCGGCAACCACGACAACGTTGCCGAACCCCAACCACCTTCCCCCTCCCTCCACTTCGCAGCCGCAGTGGCCGCCGCCGCCGTACGAGTTGCCGTAGAAACCTGGGCAGCGGGCGACGCCCCACCAGAGGGTCCGGAGGGTCCGGCGGCCCTGGCGATGCACAACCTGGCGACGCTGAGGGACTTCCCCTGGGAGGACGTAAAGCCGCAAAGCTGAGGGAATGGCGGCGGGCAGCCGCGTACGGCGGCAAGGGGGCGTGCCGGGGGGTGTCCGCCCGCAGCGGCGGGCGTCAAGAACGGCACCTCTTGAGCGAGTTCAACCGCCCGACCGAGGACGGACACCCCCCGGCGCGGCCCCGACCCACCCCCACCCGCAGGCGCTACGCGAACCGCCACCCACCCGCGCAGGCTGCCGCAGGCATGCCTCACCCATCCCCCGACTCACCCGCCCGACGCAACCGTCCCCCCAACTCCCGCACAGCCCGCACCAGTTCGCCAGGCGACTCCACCACGAACTCACACCCCACCATCGCCAACCGCACCCCCATCCACTCGACGGGATCACTACTGCTGCCCCGCAACCGACACCGCTCCGCCCCCAGCGGCTCGGGCACGCCCAGCCACCCCGGCAACCGAGCGCTCACCACCTCGGCGGACGCGGCGAACGTGACCTCGAACTCGTACGTCCCCTGCCGCCGCCACATCGACTGCCGCAGATACTCCGCCGCACTGCCCGTGGGCAACTCCCGCGGAGCGAACCGCGCCCCCGTGGCGAAGGGCTCGCTCACCCGGTCGACCCGGAACGTCCGCCAGTCCCCCCGGTCGAGGTCGTACGCGACGAGGTACCAACGCCGCCCCGTCGACACCAGCCGATACGGCTCGACCAGCCGCCGCGACCCCGTCCCGTCCCCCGCCCGGTACGCGAAGCGCAACCGCTCCTGCCCCGCCACACTCGCCGCCATCACGGTCAGCGTCTCGGGTGCGATGCTCGCCCCGTCCCCGCTGGTCAGCGGCGTGGTCGCGGCCTGCAGCGTGGACACCCGGTGCCGCAGCCGCGACGGCAGCACCTGCTCCAGCTTCGCCAGCGCCCGCACGGACGCCTCCTCCACGCCCTCCACCGCGTGCCCGGCCCCCGCCCGCAGCCCGACCGCGATCGCCACGGCCTCCTCGTCGTCGAGGACGAGCGGTGGCATCGCCTTGCCGGCGACAAGGCGGTAGCCCCCGTCGGCACCCATGGTCGCCTGTACGGGATATCCCAGCTCGCGCAGCCGGTCGATGTCCCGCCGCACCGTACGCCGGGACACCCCGAGCCGGTCGGCGAGCTCGCCGCCGGGCCATTCGCGGGGCGTCTGCAGCAGGGAGAGAAGAGTCAGGAGCCGTGCCGGAGTATCCGTCGTCATGTATCCGAGGATCCCCCATAAGTAGGACACGATCTGGCCTAATGCGGTCCTATCTTCGATGCATGACCTCCTCCGAAACGTCACCCACCCCTCAGCCCGCCCCAGGCGACCGCCGCCGATGGTTCGCCCTGGCGATCGTGATGACCGCGGCCTTCATGGACCTCGTGGACGTCACGATCGTCAACATCGCCATCCCGTCGATCCAGCGGGACGCCGGCGCGACCTTCAGTCAGATCCAGTGGATCACCGCCGGCTATGCGCTCGCCTTCGCCGCGGGCCTGATCACGGGTGGCCGTCTCGGCGACATCCACGGCCGCAAGCGGCTGTTCCTCATCGGCATCGGCGGCTTCACGATCGCCTCGGCGCTGTGCGGCTTTGCGGCGAACCCGGAGATGCTGGTCGCCTCCCGCATCCTGCAGGGCGCGATGGCGGCGCTGATGGTCCCGCAGGTCCTGTCGATCGTGCACGCCACGTTCCCGGCGCACGAACGCGGCAAGGTCTTCGGCCTGTTCGGAGCGGTCGTGGGACTCGGCGCGGTCACCGGCCCGCTGCTCGGCGCCCTGCTGACGGAGTGGAACCTGTTCGGCCTCGAATGGCGCCCGATCTTCCTCATCAACCTTCCGGTCGGCATCGCGGGCCTGATCCTCGGCAGCCGCTACATCACCGAGTCCAAGGCGCCGAAGGCACTGAAGCTGGACCTGGTCGGCGTCGCCCTGGTCACGCTCGGCCTGCTGATGCTGCTGTACCCGCTGACCCGTGGCCGTGAGCTGGGCTGGCCGCTGTGGGGGTACGTGTCGATGGCGGGCGCGCTCGTCGTCCTCGCGGTGCTGGTGGCGTACGAGAGGCGCAAGGCCGGCCGTGACGGCTCCCCGCTCGTCGAACTGTCGCTGTTCAAGGTGAAGAGCTTCGCGGCGGGCATCGCGGTGCAGACCGTGTTCGGTGTGGCGCTCGGCATCTTCTTCCTGGTCTGGACGATGTACATGCAGTTCGGGCTTGGCTGGAGCCCGCTGAAGGCGGGCCTGACCGGGATCCCCTTCTCGATCGCGGTCTCGGTGGCGGCCGGTATGTCCGTGCAGGCGCTGGTGCCGCGCTTCGGCCGCAAGGTGCTGCAGGCGGGCGCGCTGGTGATGGGGCTCGGCGTCCTGCTCTACATCTGGGAGTCCGACCACTACGGCCTGTCCATCGCGCCCTGGCAGATGGCTCTGCCTCTGGTCGTCATGGGCGTGGGCATGGGCCTGATCGTGGCCCCGCTGACGGACGCGATCCTGTCGGAGGTGCCGCGTGAGCACTCCGGTTCGGCGTCGGGCCTGATCAACACCGTGCAGCAGATGGGCAACGCGCTCGGCCTCGGCCTGGTGTCCGTCGTCTTCTTCGGCGTCATCGACGATCGGCTGGCCGAGACGGCGCAGGAGCCGGCGGTCGGCGCGGCGTTCGCGGCCGGCTTCCAGCACGCGCTGGGCTGGGTGGCCGCGGTGATGGCCGTCATCTTCCTGCTGATGTTCGCGCTGCCGAAGCGGCCTGCGCAGCATGTGGAGGGCGCGGGGGAGGCCGAGCCGGAGCTCCGTGCGGGGGAGAAGGAGCCGGAGCTCGTCGGCTGACTCCCCGGCGGGCCGGCCGTCCCGGCCAGGGCCTTTCCTCAGTGACGTTGTCCTCGAGCCCGGTGCCCTGGCACCGGGCTCGACGTCCGTGAGGGTCCGAGTCGTCCGGTCGGGTGCCCGCAAGAGACGGGCCCCGTTCGACCGGACGCAACCATCGCTTCTCCGCCACGGCATGGCCCGGATTCAGCCTGGGTGCCGTTCGAAATCCCGTTTCGGCGGCGCCCCCGCGGGCCGTTTTGAGGAGAAGTCAAACGATGTTTCCTGTGAATCGGCGCGCGCTCGGCGTATTCGCCCTCGGTGCCGCCTCTCTTCTCGCACTGGTCGGCTGCGGTGAAAGTGCCGCCTCGAAGGACTCCACGTCCGCGGGCGGAAAGGGCGGCGACACCCTGGTGAT
The DNA here is from genome assembly GCF_055656945.1 of Streptomyces sp. NPDC111606. Taxonomy (NCBI): domain Bacteria; kingdom Bacillati; phylum Actinomycetota; class Actinomycetes; order Kitasatosporales; family Streptomycetaceae; genus Streptomyces; species Streptomyces sp. NPDC111606. Next base: position 247,951 of record NZ_JBVKBY010000014.1, on the reverse strand, counting down.
GGCCGCGGTGCCGGCCGAGAACTCCACCGATCTCAAAGCCTCCTACGCCTCCGTGATCAAGATGCTGGAGAAGGAGACGGGCAAGAAGATCACTTTCCAGAAGGCGACGAACTACGCGGCCGTGATCGAGGGGCAGCGTTCCGGAAAGATCCAGATCGCCGCGTACGGGCCGTTCTCCTATGTGCAGGCGAAGAGCTCCGGTGTGAAGGCCACCCCGATCGCCGCAGGTGTCGAGACGAAGGGCGCGAAGCCGGGCTACCGGTCCTACGCCATCGTCAAGAAGGGTTCGCCGATCAAGGACCTCAAGGGTTTCCGGGGCAAGAAGGTCTGCTTCGTCGACCCCAACTCCACCTCCGGCTACCTCTACCCCCGCTCCGGGCTGCTGGAGGCCGGGGTGGACGTGAAGAAGGGCATCACGCCGGTGATGTCCGGCGGCCACGACGCCTCCGTGCTCGCGGTGAAGAGCGGTCAGTGCGAGGCCGGATTCGCCTACGACACCATGGTCGACGAGCAGTTGATCGAAAAGGGTCAGCTGAAGCAGGGCGAGATCACCACGGTGTGGAAGTCCGAGGTCATTCCGGGCTCCCCGGTGGCGATCAGTGACGACCTCGACGCCGAGCTGAAGAAGAAGATCAGCAACGCCTTCCAGACGATGGCCAACGTCGACTACCTCAAGGCCAACGGGTTCTGCCCGGAAAGCGGAAAGTGCGAGGTCGACGACGCCGGCGACTGGGGTTTCGCGAAGGTCGAGGACTCCCTCTACGACGGCGTCCGCAAGGTCTGCGAGGTCACCAAGGACGAGCAGTGCCTGAATTCCTGAACGCCGATTCCGTGGTGCGATTCGACGGCGTCAGCAAGCAGTTCGATTCCGAGGTGCGCGCGCTCGACGACGTCTCGCTGAGCGTGCGGGCCGGGGAGATGGTCGTGCTACTCGGGCTCTCCGGGTCCGGCAAGTCGACCCTGCTGCGCCATGTCGACGGACTGCAGCGGGCCACCGCCGGCACGGTCACCGTCCTCGGCACCGACGTGGGCCGCGCCCGCGGGGCCGCACTGCGCCGGCTGCGGCGCCGTATCGGCTTCGTCTTCCAGCAGTTCCATCTCGTCGGCAGCCTCACGGTGCTGGAGAACGTGTGCACCGGCGCGCTCGGCCGGCTGCGCGGCCCCCGCCTCGGGCTGCTCGGCTATCCGCAGAGCGTGCGGCGCGAGGCGCTGCGGCATCTGGAGCGGGTGGGCCTCGCGGCCCAGGCGTTCCAGCGGGCGGACACCCTGTCCGGCGGTCAGCAGCAGCGGGTGGCGGTCGCCCGCGCGCTGATGCAGCGGCCGGAGATCCTGCTCGCCGACGAGCCCGTGGCCTCCCTCGACCCGGAGTCCTCGGCGCAGATCATGCGGCTGATCAAGGAGATCGGCGAGGAGGAGCGCCTCACCGTGCTGTGCAGCCTCCACCAGGTCGACCTGGCGCTCTCCTGGGGCCACCGGATCATCGGCCTGCGGGGCGGCCGGGTCCTGCTGGACAGCCCGGTGTCCGAACTGACGCGGGACGATGCCATGTCCGTGTACGCCCAGCTGGGTGCCGCGACCCCGCCGGTCCTCGCCGCCACGGCCGGCTGAGCCCCGTGACCGTCTCGACCACGGCCGCCCCTACGCCGCCTTCCCCCGCCCCGCCGACCGAGCCGCCCTCCGCCGCTCCCCGGACCCTGCCCCGCCCGCGCGTGGGCGGCCTCGCCGCGCTGCTGGTGATGGCCGCGCTGACCGGCTTCGCCTGCTGGGCCTTCGCCGACCTGCGCATCAACGCCGCCACGCTCGCGGACAGCGCCTCGAACGCGGTGGACTTCTCGCGGCGGATGTTCCCGCTCGACTTCCCGCCCGCCGCCGAGGTGCTGCGGCTGTGCGGCCAGACGATGGCCGTCGTGGTGTGCGCCACGCTGCTGTCGGTGCTGCTGAGCGTTCCGGTGGCGGTGCTGGCCGCCGGCAACACCACCCCCCACCCGAGTGCCCGGTTCGCCGCGCGCGGTGTCATCGTGCTGGCCAGGGCCGTGCCGGACGTGGTGCTGGCGATCGTCTTTTTCCGCATCTTCGGCCTCGGAGCGCTGACCGGCGTGCTGGCCATGGGCCTCCACTCGGTCGGCATGGTCGGCAAGATGTACGCCGACGCGATCGAGCAGATCGACGAGGGACCGCGCACCGCAGTACGGGCCACCGGCGCGGGCCGGCTCCAGCAACTGGTCTCGGGCGTGCTGCCACAGGTGCTGCCGTCGCTCGTGGCCAACGCCCTGCACCGGCTGGACATCAACCTGCGGATCTCCGTGGTGCTGGGCTTCGTCGGCGTGAACGGCCTCGGCTTCGAGATCGCCGGCGCCCTGAACGCCCTGGACTACCGGCGGGGCATGGCGCTCGCACTGATCGTGCTGCTGCTGTGCGTGCTGGTGGAGCTGCTCTCCGGGGCGATCCGCCGGGCCCTGCTGCGGAAGGCCGACCCGGGCGGGCGACCCAAGGCGGTTCGTGCGCCGGGCCTTCGTACGTCGGGTCCCCGCACGGCAGGTGTGCGTGCCGCGGCCGCCCGCAGGGCTTCGGCTGCCCCGGCCCCGGCAGCCCGGACCGCCCCCGCGACGCGTGTCAGCCCTCCCTGGAACGCCCGCCGTGTCCGCCGTACCGCCTACGCGGCCGTCACCGCCCTGGCGCTGGCCGCCTCCGTGTGGGGCGCCGGTCTCGCGCCGGGCCAGTTCCTCGGGGCGCTCGGCAACATCGGCCAGACACTCGGGCTGTTCTGGCCGCCGTCCACCGGCGGCATCCTGCCGGACCTGCTGGCCGACCTCTTCGACACCGTCAAGATCGCCTTCGCCGCGACCCTGATCGGCGCGGTGCTGGCCCTGCCCATCGGCGCGCTGGCCGCCCGCAACGTGGCACCGTCGCCCGCGACGGCCACCGCGTTCCGGGTCGTGGTGGTACTGGTCCGAGGCATCCCCGAACTCGTCCTCGCCATCGTCTTCGTGGTGATCACCGGCCTGGGCGCGGTGGCCGGCGCGCTCGCTCTGGGCGTCGGCGCGGTCGGGCTGCTCGGCAAGCTCGTCGCCGACTCGCTGGAGGAGGTCGACCCGGGCATCGAGGCGGCGGTGCGCGCCACCGGTGCCGGGCACTGGCAGGTCTTCTGCGCGGCGACGCTGCCGCAGGCCGCGCCCGCGTTCGTCGGGCACGTCCTCTACCAGCTCGACGTCAACATCCGCGCCGCGACGCTGCTGGGCATCGTGGGCGCGGGCGGCATCGGCTTCGACCTCCTCAACGCCTCGCGGGTGCTGGACTTCGGGGTCGTCACCACCGTGCTGCTGCTGGTGTTCGCCACGGTGCTGGTCGTGGAGCTGCTCGCGGTGTGGCTGCGCCGCGTCGTCCGCTGACGACCGTACCCGGACCGAGCTCGACCTCAATACCTCAACTCACGGCGCCCTTTTCCCATCGATTGCATGAGAGAAGGGCGCTTCGAACCGGGAAACAACTGACACGGCTGTTCACCGTCCCGGTCGGACGCGTTGGTCGGCAGCAGGTTGTCCGGACGAGTTGGCCGACGAAAGTTCCCGGTGTGAGTGCGACCAGGTATCTGGAGATCGCGGAGCAGTTGTCCGCCGAGCTGGCCGAGTGTGCCCGGGGCACCCGGGTCGCCAGCGAGGCCGAGATCGCCCGGCGGTTCGGCGTGGGCCGGGCCGCCGCACGGGCGGCCGTACAGGAATTGGAACGCCGATTCGTCGTCCGCCGGACCCAGGGTTCGGGAACGTATGTCAACCGCCGAATCGACTACGTCATCTCGCGCAGCGTTCCGCCATCGTGGTCCACCACGATCTCGGCGGCGGGCGCCACGCCCCGTGCCCTGGTCAAGTCGGTGCGCACGGTCCCGCTGCCCGCAGATCTGGCGGAGCGGTGCGAGCGGCCCGCCGGGTCGCCCGTGCACGAGGTGGTGCGCGAGTTCTACATCGACGACCTCCTCGCCTCCTGGACCCACGAGTGGATCCCGGTGGACGAGGTGCCCGACCTGGACCTCGCGCTGCACGCCGTCGACTCGGTCGACTTGGTGCTCCGCCAGATGGGGCGCGTACGGCCGACGCGGGCATGGTGCCGGGTCAGCATCGACGTCCCGCCGGCCGAGGTCCTGCGCGCCCTGCGCATGGAGAGCAGCCTGCCCGCGTGGCTGGTGGAGAGCGTCAGCCGCGACGGGGTGAGCAACGGCGTCCTGATGTGCAGCCGCACCTGGACCCGCGCCGACGCCGTGCGCGTCGTGGTCGAACTCGACGAACACACCCACGATCACAACTCAGAGAGCTGCCACACCGTAAACAATCAGGAGAAGTAGTGACAAACGTGTTGAGCAGGGAGCATCGCTGTGCCCTGCTGGCCGAGGCCGAGAGGGCCGAACTGATCGAACTGGCCGACGCCTGCATCGCTGACGGCGCGCAGGTGCGGGTCCTCGTGGCGCCCGAAGTGGGCTGTGTGACCGCGCAGGTCCGCGAACCCGTCCTGGCCCAGCGTTTCCTGCTCGGTGACGTCCTGGCCTGCCGGGCCGAGGTGGAGGTCGCCGGCCGGCGCGGCTGGGCCATGCGCCTCGGGGACGACCGTGCGGCGGTGCTGGCCGCCGCGGTGCTGGACGCCGAGGCGGAGTCCGAACGCCCCCGGGCCGCAGACGTGGATCTGCTGTGCCGGCGGGTCGAGAGCCGCCGGGAGCGGCGGGAGAGCCAGGAGTGGGCGGAACTCGCCCCGACCGTCGTCGAGTTCGAGGAGCTGACGTGACCGCCGTCGACACCGTCCCGAGGCCCGGGGCCGACGCCTTCGGGACAGCCGAGCTGGTGACTGCGGCCAAGCTGCGCCCCGCCCAGGCGCAGGGCGTGTTCCGCGCCGTACTGGACGCTCTCGCGCGGCCCGGCACGGCGACCCGCTTCCCCGCGGCCGTGGCGGCCGAGGTGCCGTCCGCGCTGCTGCCGGTCCTCGCCCTCGCGGACCTCGGCACCGGCATCCACATCCTGGAGGAGGACGGCGCCCGGCGCTGGTCGGACGTGGTGAGCGTGGCGACCAACGCACCCGTGGTGCCGCTGGAGCGGGCCCGGCTCGTCACTGCCGTGCGGCCCGTCGCGCCGGAGGAGATCCTGCGGTCGGCCCGGGGTGCGGCCGACGCGCCGGAGGACGCCGCCCTGCTGTGCCTGCCCGTGAGCGCGCTGGAGGGCGGGCCGCACACCTGGCGGCTGTCCGGGCCCGGCGTTCCGGGGGAGCGGTACGTCGCTCCGCGCGGTCTGCCGGCCGGGTTCGTCGAGGTGCGCGCCGAGGCCGTCGGTGGCTTCCCCGCCGGGGTCGATCTGCTGCTCGTCGCACCCGACGGCAGCCTGATGGGGGTGCCGCGCAGCACCACCGTCACCGTCATGGCCGATGCCGCGTCCGAGGAGGACAGCTGATGGGTTACTCGGGAGCACGTGGCGGACTGGAGGCGATCCTCGCCGCCGAGGACCTGGTCCGCCGCAAGCGGGACCACGCGCCCGCGCCGTGGGCGTCGACCGAGCAGATCACCGCCCGTTTCCGGCTGGCCGTCGACCGGGTGATGGGCGAGGCCGGTCTCTACGACGAGCCGACCGCGGCCGCCGCCTTCCGGCAGGCCGAGGGCGACACCCTGGAGGCCTCGCACCTGCTGCGCGCCCAGCGGTCCACGCTGCCGCGCCTCGCGGTCAGCGAACCCGTCGAACCCGGCGAGATGACCGTACTGCGCCGCATCGTGCCGGCCTTCCGCGAGCCCGACGGCCCGCAACTCCTCGGCCGTACCTCCGACTACACAGGCCGTCTGCTGGAGCGGGCCGAGGGCGCGCCGGAGCCGCTGCCCGAGGAACCGGCCGCGGCGACCGGCACGGAGCGCACCGAGGAGCAGCGCAACCCGCGCCGCTTCCTCGACCTGCTGCGGAAGATGGAGCTGGTCGCCGAGGGCCGCACCGGCGACGACCCGGAACCGCACGACATCACCCGCAGGCCCGCCCGGCCGCCCGCCGACCGGTCCGCCGTCCTGGCCGCCATGGCCCGCGCGGAGTCCGGTGCGCTGGTGGCCCTCTGGTACCGCTCGGTCCTCGGGCCGGACGGCGACGTCCACGAGATCACCCTGGGCGAGCTGCGGCACGGCCGGCTGCCACTGCGCGTGCGCCACCCGCACACCGAGAACCCCGTCACCGTCGGCGAGTTCCGGGTCACCGAGGCCGAGGCCATCGAGGACCTGGACGGCGCGGACGAGGACCGTACGCGCTTCGACGTCGGCTACGGCCTGTGCTTCGGGCACAACGAGCGCAAGGCCATCGCGATGGCCAACCTGGACATCGCCAACCGGCGGTTCGGCCGCAGCGGACCGCTGGAGCAGCTGCTGCTGCTCACCATCGACGGCCTCGACTCGGGCGGCTTCCTGGAGCACCTGAAGCTCCCTCACTACGTCACCTTCCGCTCGATGACCGAGCGCAAGCAAGCCATGCGGGCCGCCGCCGACGCGGGCGAGGACCTGCCGGACCGGGTCGCCCAGCCCGCGGGAAAGGAATGCCGATGACCACGACGTACGACACTCCGCAGACGTCCCGGATCGGCGCGCTGGTCGCCGAGGCGGAGGCGGGCCGCCCGCCCGCCGGGATCCTCGACGAGGACGCGAAGCGCGAGATCCGCCGGGCCACGCTCGCCGCGGTGTGCGTGCCCGGCTACCAAGTCCCCTTTGGTTCCCGGGAGATGCCGGTCGCGCGCGGCTGGGGCTCGGGCGGACTGCAGGTCACCCTGGGGGTGATTGGCGCCGACGACACGGTGAAGGTGATCGACCAGGGCGACGACGCCGGCGTCAACGCCACCAACCTGCGCCGGATGATCGCGCAGACCACCGGGTGCGAGGAGTCTGCCGACACCCGCGAGGCGACGGTCGTGCAGACCCGCCACCGTATCCCCGAGGAGGCCCTGGGGGACGGGCACGTGCTCGTCTACCAGGTGCCGGTGCCCGAACCGCTGCGCGGCGTGCAGAAGTCGGTGGCCGAGTGCGCGCGGATGCACGCCGAGGGCGACTACTCCGCGATGTGGGTCAGCCTCTACGAGGACCTCGTCCGCAACGGCATGATCACCGCGAGCACCGGCTACCCCGTGCTGGTCGGCGGCCGCTATGTGATGGCGACGAGCCCCATCCCGCGCTGGGACGTGCCCCGGTTGCACCAAGGCGAGCACCTCAACCTGTTCGGCGCGGGCCGCGAGAAGCGGATCTACGCGGTGCCCCCGCACACCGAGGTGCGGCCCCTCACCTTCGACGACGTGCCCTTCGAGGTCGAGCACGAGCCCGGCGGGCGCTGCAAGTTCTGCGGCAGCGACGACGTGTATCTCGTCAACGCCGGTACCGAGGGGGCCTTCGCGTGCAGCGACACCGAGTGGTGCGCGCGGGTCCAGGCGGGCGACGCCGACATCGCCGCCCACCGCGAGCGCGCGCCGCTGGCCCTGCTGCCCGACCCGCAGGCCCGCGCGGGACGCCGTAGTGCGCCCGTGGTCGGAACCGCGCAGGCGGACGACGCCCCCGCGCCCGCACGTAAGTCCCGTTCCGGCGGCCCCGACTGGGCCCTGCGGGTCGACGGCCTCGGCAAGGTGCACGGCGCCGGCGGGGCAACGGCCGTACCGGGTACGGGTCCTGAGCACGGCACCGCGATCAGCCCCGCCACCGGCGCGGTCGTGGCCGCCTGGGACGTCGCCTTCGACGTGGCCCCGGGCGAGGCTCTCGGTCTCATCGGCGAGTCCGGCTCCGGCAAGTCCACCGTGCTGCGCTGTGTGATCGGCGACGAGCCGGCCACCGCGGGCCGGGTCCGCCTCGCCATGGTCGACGACGGTGCGTCGGACGTGCTCGGCCTGCCCGCGGCCGTACGGCGGCGGCTGCGGATCGACTCGATGGCCGTGGTCTACCAGGACCCGGCCGCCGGACTCGACCTGCGCGTGTCCGCCGGCGGCAACATCGCCGAGCGCCTCACGGCAGCGGGCTGGCGCGGCTACCACGCAATCCGACGCCGCGCGGCCGAGCTGCTGGACCGGGTCGAGGTGCCGCTGTCCCGCATGGACGACCCCGTGCACACGTTCTCCGGCGGTATGCGCCAGCGCGTGCAGATCGCCAAGGCCCTGGCCACCGAACCGCCCGTGCTGCTGCTCGACGAGCCCACCACCGGCCTCGACGCCTCCGTCGCCGCCGGCGTGCTCGACCTGCTGCGCAGCCTGCTCGCGGAGCGGGACGTCGCCGCCGTGGTCGTCAGCCACGACTTCTCCGTGATCGAGGCACTGACCGACCGCACCCTCGTCATGCAGACGGGCCGCGTCGTCGAACAGGGCCTGACCGACCAGCTCTTCCACGACCCCCACCACCCCTACACCCAGCGGCTCGTCGCCGCCGCCCGGAGGTGAGCCCGGTGAGCACAGTGAGCACATCCGAAGCCCAGGACGCCGTGCTGTCCGTACGCGCCCTGTACAAGTCCTTCACCCTGCACAGCGTCGACGGCCGGACCGTGCCCTCGCTGCACGGCGTCGACCTCGACGTGCGCACCGGCGAGCACGTGGCCCTGGCCGGCCCCAGCGGCGCCGGCAAGTCCTCGCTGCTGCGCTGCGTGTACCGCACCTACCTGCCGGACTCCGGTTCCGTACGGCTGAGTACGGCGGCCGGGCCGGTCGAGCTGACCACGCTGGCGGACCGGGAGATGGCCCGGCTGCGCGGCCGGGAGTTCGGCTACGTCTCCCAGTTCCTCGCCGCCCCGCCGCGCACCGGCCCGCTGGAGGTGGTCGCCGCGACAGCCCGGCGGCGCGGCCTCGACCGGGGTGAGGCGCGGGAGGTCGCGGCGGTCGCACTGCGCCGGCTCAACCTCGACGAGACGCTCTGGGACGTCGACTGCGGTGTCCTGTCCGGCGGTGAGCGCCAGCGGGTGAACCTCGCCGCGGGAACCGTGCAGCCGCCCCGGCTGCTGCTGCTCGACGAGCCGGTCTCCGCGCTGGACCCGGCCAACCGGGAGGCGGCGCTGGAGCTGATCGACTCACTGGCGGGGCAGGGCGTCGCCGTCCTCGCCGTCTTCCACGACATGGACGCCATCAGGCAGTTGGCGTCCCGGGTCGTGTTCGTCAGGGACGGCCGGATCGCCCGGCAGGGCACACCGGCCCAGATGCTGGAGGCGGCGGCATGAGCACAGGACTGGTGAGCACAGGGCCGGCCGAGGCGCCGGCCCAGGGCTGGACGCTCGGCGGGCCGCCCTCGGACTACGTGCTCGGGCACGTCCGGGCGGTACTGCCGGACCGGGTGCTGGACGACGCGCTGGTCGCCGTCCGGGACGGCAGGATCGCCGCCGTCGAACCGCACCCGGCCGGTGTCGAGGCCGACGTCGACGGCCAGGGCCTGCTGTGCCTGCCCGGCCTGGTGGACGTGCACAGCGACGGCCTGGAGAAGGAACTGCTGCCCCGGCCCGGTGCCGAACTGCCGCTGGAGTTCGCGCTGTTGTCCTTCGAGGGCAAGCTGCGCGCGGCCGGCGTCACGACGGCCTTCCACGGCGCCGCGTTCGAGGAGAGCGGCGGGCGCGGCATGCGCCGCACCCTGGAGAACGCGCGGCGGATCTGCGCGGCCGTGGACGGGCGGGGCGGCGACGGCCTGGTCGACCACCGCATCCTGCACCGCCTCGACGTGCGGTGCCCGGAGGGCCTGGCCGGGCTGCGGCAGCGGCTCGCTCAGGTCGGGGGCGCCGCTCCCGGGCCGGTCCTGGTGTCGCACGAGGACCACACCCCGGGCCAGGGCCAGTACACGGACCGTGCCTACTACGAGCGGTATCTCGTCGGCACCCGCGGCCTCACCGAGGACGAGGCCCGTGCCTACGTCGACCGCCTGATCGTGGACCGCGACGGCCGGCTCGGCGTCCGCGAGGAGGCCTTCGACTGGCTCGGCGAGCAGGCGCGGGCGGGCCGGATCCGGCTGCTCGGCCACGACCCCAGTTCGCCGCAGGAGATCGAGGAGCTGTGCGAACGGGGCGGCGCGGTCGCGGAGTTCCCCACCACGGTGGCGGCCGCGAAGTCCGCCCGCGAGCACGCCATGCCGGTCGTGATGGGCGCGCCCAACGTCCTGCGCGGCCACTCGCACAACGGCAACGCCTCCGGCCGCGAGCTCGTCGCCCGCGGCCTGGTCACCGCGCTCGCCTCCGACTACCTGCCCTCCGGGCTGCTCGGGGCGGCGCTGCTGCTCGCCGACGAGGGGCTGGCGCCGCTGCCGGAGGCGGTCGGCCTGGTCACCGGCGGTGCCGCGGACGTCGCGGGTCTCGCGGACCGCGGCCGGCTGGAGGCGGGCCTGCGGGCCGACCTGGTGCTGGCCGAGCCGGGCCGCCCCTGGCCCGTCGTCGCGGCCGTGCTGCGCGCCGGCTCGGGTGGTGACGCGGCATGAGCGAGAGGAACCCCGTGAGCGGCCGCATTCCGTGGCCGGTGCCCGAACCGCAGCTGCCGACCGGCGTCCACCCGGCGTTGGCGGAGGCGACCCGCGCCGCCGTGAACGCCTTCCGGGCCGCCCGTGAGGCGTACGACCGGGCCCAGCTGGCCGAGAAGGTCCAGATGGGCGCCGACGGGACACCGACGATGCGGCTGGACATCCTGGTGGACACCGCGATCGCCGAGGTCGTGGACGCCCACCGGATCAACCTGCTCAGCGAGGAGCTGGGCAGCATCGACAACGGCTCCGCGGTCACGCTCGTCACCGACCCTGTGGACGGCACCGCGAACGCCGCCTCGGGTGTCCCGCTGTCCGCCTTCGCCGGTGTCATCGCGGTGGACGGCGTACCGACCGAGGCGCTGACCTGCTGGCTGGACACCGGGCGCTGCTGGCACACGGTGGCGGGGCAGCCGTCGCCGTACCGGACCAGCGGCCGTACGGAGCTGGACGGCGCGGCGGTGAGCCTCCTGCGGCCTCAGCGGCACATCGCCGACGCGTGGTGGCGGGTGGCGGCCCGGGCCGCCAGGATCCGAATCCTGTCGACGAGTTGCCTGGAAGCGGTGCTGGTTGCCGAGGGGTCGATCGACGCGTTCGCCGACGCCGGCTCCGACACGCACCGGATCGTGGACCTGGCGGCCGCGATGGTGACGGTCCCCGCGGCGGGCGGCGCGGTGATCGATGTGCACGGCCGCCCGCTGGAGATCGACCCCGACCTCAGCCGCCGCTGGTCGGGCGTGATCGCGGCGACGCCGCGGCTCGCGGAGGAACTGGCGGACACCATCCGTGGAACGGAGCAGCGATGACCACCCTCACCCCGCTCACGAGCGAGGAACTGAGCGCACTCGTCGACGGCCTCGCGGGCCTGCCGTACGGCGGCGAGGCCGTCGACCAGCGCACGCACGCGCTGCAGACGGCCTGGCTGGCGATGGCCGCGGACGCGGACGACGAGCTGGTGGTGGCCGCCGCGCTGCACGACATCGGCCGCGCCCGACCGGTCCGGACCGAGCACCCGGGCCTGCCGCACGAGCTGGCGGGGGCCGCCTTCGCCCGGCGCCGGCTGGGCGAACGGGCGGCCTGGGTCATCGCCCAGCACGTGCCGGCCAAGCGCTATCTGGTGGCGACCGACCCCGCGTACCTCGCCCTGCTCAGCCCGGCGTCGATCGCGTCGCTGAAGGTCCAAGGCGGCCCGATGGACGAGCGGGAGGCGGCGGAGTTCGCCGCCCATCCGCTGGCCGTGGACGCGGTGGCCCTGCGCGGCTGGGACGACGCGGCCAAGGACCCGAACGGTCCGCTGCTGCCGATGCCGGCCCTCCTGGCGGCCCACGCGCGCTGCATCGCGTCCTGAGGTCGCATCCCGAGGCCGAATCCTGAAGTCACATCCCGAGGCCACACGGAAGGCTCAAGTCTGTTTGTGTCCGACCCAAGCCCGAACCTGTTTACTTTCCGGAAATCCAGGCGTAGCCTCCCGCTGAAACCACAAGTTCGGGCACAGTTCGGAGGCGAACGGACATGTACGCACCGGAGCGGCAGCAGGAGATCCTCCGCCTCGCCCGTGACGGCGGCCGAGTCGACGTCCTGTCGCTGGCCGAGGAGTTCCAGGTCACGGCGGAGACGATCCGCCGTGATCTGAAGGCCCTCGACCGCGCCGGGCTCCTGCGCCGGGTGCACGGTGGCGCGATCCCGGCCGGGCGCCTGGACTTCGAACCGGATCTCGCCGAGCGCGAGTCGACGGCTGCCGACGAGAAGGACCGGGTCGCCAAGGCGGCCGTCGCGGAGCTGCCGACCGAGGGCACGATGATCCTCGACGCCGGTACGACGGTGGCCCGCCTGGCCGCCGCGCTGCCGCTGGAGGCGTCCCTCACCGTCGTCACCCACAGCCTGCCGATCGCGGCCCGCCTCGCGGACCACCCCGGCATCCAGCTCCACCTGGTCGGCGGGCGGGTACGGCACCGTACGCGCGCCGCCGTGGACGCCTGGGCGCTGCGCGCGTACGGCGAGATCCGCGCCGACGTCCTGTTCGTCGCGGCCAACGGCTTCTCCGCCGAGCACGGTCTGACCACCCCGGACCTCGCCGAGGCCGCGGTGAAGCGGGCCGCGGTGGCCGCGGCCCGCCGCGTGGTGCTGCTCGCCGACTCCTCCAAGCACGGCCAGGAGCACTTCGCCCGCTTCGCTGACCTGAGCGACGTGGACCTGCTGATCACCGACAGCGGGCTGAGCCCCGAAGACGCCACCGCGATCGAGCGCGGCGGCACGGAAGTAGTGCGCGCATGATCCTCACCGTCACCCCGAACCCGTCCCTGGACCGCACCTACGAGGTGCCGTCCCTCGACCGCGGCGAGGTCATACGCGCCACCGGCGAGCGCATGGACCCGGGCGGCAAGGGCGTGAACGTCTCGCGCGCCGTGACGGCCGCCGGTCAGCGCACGGTCGCCGTCCTGCCCCTGGGCGGTGCGCCCGGCGCGCTCGTCGCCGACCTGCTCGACGCGCAGGGCATCGAGGTCGCACCGGTGCCGGTCGCCGGCGCCACCCGGTCCAACATCGCGCTCGCGGAGTCGGACGGCGTGCTCACGAAGATCAACGCACCTGGGCCGCAGCTGTCGGCCGCCGAGCAGGAGCTCCTGCTGGAGACGGTCCGCGAGCAGTCGCCCGATGCCGACTGGATCGCCTGCTGCGGCAGCCTGCCCCGAGGGCTCGCCCCGTCCTGGTACGCCGATGCCGTCACCCGGGCGCACGCGGGCGGCGCGCGGATCGCGCTGGACACCTCCGGACGCGCCCTCCTCGAAGCGCTGCGTGCCCGGCCCGACGTGGTGAAGCCGAACGCCGAGGAGCTCTCGGAGGCCGTCGGGCGCCCTCTGACCACCGTAGGCGACGCGCTGAAGGCCGCCGAGGAGCTGCGCGAGATGGGCGCCGGTGCCGTACTGGCGAGCCTGGGCGCCGACGGGCAGCTGCTCGTGGACGGTTCGGGCGCCTGGTTCGGCAGCGCGCGCGTCGACGTCGTACGCAGCAATGTCGGCGCCGGTGACTCCACCCTCGCCGGCTTTCTGATCGCCGGGGGAGCCGGGCCCGAGGCGCTGGCCTCCGCCGTCGCGCACGGTGCGGCAGCCGTACAGCTGCCCGGCAGCGTGATGCCCTCGCCGACCGATCTGGACCCGTCCGCGGTGACGGTCACGGCCGAGGTGCCGGTGGACCGCGTACTGAAGGAGCCGGTGTCATGACGAATGTCGTGGTTGTCACAGTTCTCGCTGATCTGGTCGGTGACCGGCGAAGCTCAGCGTTACTCACGGCCGCCGACGGACGGCAGGGCAACCTGAGCCGCTCCGCCGCCCGGGGGAAGCGGGTTCTCCCCGACCTCGCCTCTCCTGTCTCCACCTCTGCTGTCTCCGCCTCCCCCCACCGCATTCATGCCGCCCCCCACGGCACCCCCGTCCCCTTCACCGCCCACCAGACTCCCCGGGCGATACGCGTGCGAAGGAGCCCGCGATGAGCGACATGATCACCGCGGACCTGGTCGATCTCGACCTGTCCGCCGACACCAAGGAAGCGGCGGCGCGCGCCCTCGCCGAGCGCATGGTCGCCCTGGGCCGGGTGACCGACCTGGAGGGCTTCCTCGCCGACGTGGCCGCCCGCGAGGCACAGATGCCGACCGGCCTCGACGGCGGCATCGGCATCCCGCACTGCCGCAGCGAGCACGTCACCGAGCCCACGCTCGCCTTCGGGCGCAGCGCCGCCGGCATCGACTTCGGCGCCACGGACGGCCCTGCCGACCTGATCTTCCTGATCGCGGCTCCGGCGGGCGCGGACGACGCCCACCTGACGATCCTGTCGTCGCTGGCCCGGCAACTGATGAACCCCGAGTTCACGGACGGGCTGCGGTCGGCGGGGGATACGGCGTCGGCGGCGGCGCTGATTCGGGGGGACGAGCCCGAGGCGGAAGGGGCAGCCGAGGCGGAAGGGGCAGCCGAGGCGGTAGGGGTGGCCGAGGCGGTAGGGGCGGCCGACACCGCCGATTCCGAAGGCTCCGGAGCCTCCGCAGGTTCCCAGGACTCCGTGGCGTCGTCGGTGGCGGCCTCCGCCGACGACGCCACGGGCACCACCCCCTCCGCCGAGGGTGCTTCTCCCGAAGCCCCCGCCGAGGCCCCCGGCGACCGCCCCTTCCGTATCGTCGCCGTCACCTCCTGCCCGACCGGCATCGCCCACACCTACATGGCGGCCGAGTCGCTGGAGAACGCGGGCCGCGAGGCCGGCGTCGAGCTGGTCGTCGAGACGCAGGGCTCGGCCGGCTTCACCCGGCTCGACCCGGCCGTGATCGCGGCGGCGGACGGTGTGATCTTCGCGCACGACGTGGCCGTACGGGAGAAGGACCGGTTCGCCGGGAAGCCGACCGTCGACGTCGGTGTGAAGGCGGGCATCAACCGCCCCGCCGCACTCATCTCCGAGGTCCGCGCCAAGGCGGAGCGCGGCGAGGTCACCGCCGCCGCCCGGCCCGGCGGCGGCACCCCGGTCGAGCGTGCGGGCGAGCCCGGCGAGGGCTACGGCACCAAACTGCGCAAGTGGCTGATGTCCGGCGTGAGCTACATGGTCCCGTTCGTCGCGGCGGGCGGTCTGCTGATCGCCCTTGGCTTCGCGATCGGCGGCTACCAGATCAACGAGGCCAAGTCGGTCACCGAGCACTTCGACTGGGGGCAGGTCGACAGCTGGGGCGCGCTGCTGTTCCAGATCGGCGCGGCGGCCTTCGGCTTCCTCGTCCCGGTCCTCGCCGGATACATCGCGTACGGCATGGCGGACCGCCCCGGCCTCGTGCCCGGCTTCGTCGGCGGCGCGATCTCCGTCACGATCGGCGCGGGCTTCCTCGGCGGTCTGGTCGCCGGTCTCATCGCGGGTGGGGTCGTCCTCGGCATCCAGCGCATCGACATCCCACCGGTGCTGCGCGGCATCATGCCGGTGGTGGTGATCCCGCTGGTCTCCTCGGCGGTCGTCGGCTTCCTGATGTTCGTGGTGATCGGCAAGCCGATCTCCGAGGCGCAGAAGGGCCTGACGGACTGGCTGAACAGCCTCTCCGGCACCAACGCCATCCTGCTCGGCGTCCTGCTCGGCCTGATGATGTGCTTCGACCTCGGCGGCCCGGTCAACAAGGTGGCCTACACCTTCGCGACGGCCGGCATCTCGGTCGCGGCGCCGAGCGACTCCGCGATGAAGATCATGGCCGCCGTGATGGCCGCCGGCATGGTCCCGCCGCTCGGCATGGCCCTCGCCACCACGATCCGCAAGAAGCTGTTCACCACGGCCGAGCGCGAGAACGGCAAGGCCGCCTGGGTCCTGGGCGCCTCCTTCATCTCCGAGGGCGCGATCCCCTTCGCGGCGGCCGACCCGCTGCGCGTCATCCCCGCCTCCATGGCGGGCGGCGCGGTCACCGGCGCGCTCACCATGTCCTTCGGCTCGACCCTGCGCGCCCCGCACGGCGGCATCTGGGTCACCTTCCTGATCGGCAAGCCGTTCCTCTACCTGCTGGCCATCGCGGCCGGTACGGCGGTCACGGCGGGCCTGGTCATCGTCCTGAAGGGCATGCGCAGGACGGCTCCCGAGGGCACCGCAGCCGCCGATCCCGCGTCGGCCGCGACCACGGCGGCGAAGCAGCCGGTGGCGGCCTGAGCCCTCCGCAGGGCAGGCCTCCGGCTTGTCCCTTTGGGGCGCTGTGAGTTGTTCACGGCACCTGCGAGATACGTCACGGTCCGGGCCCAATGGCCCGGACCGTGTTGTCTACTGGAGCGTATGCCTGAGAACGTCTCGATCATCCAGCTGCTGGGCCCGGTCGTCCTCGCCCTTGCGGCTGTGCTGTGGGTGATGGGGCTGGCCCGCCTCCTGCGCCGCACCCGCCCCGAGACCACCCCCTGGGCACTTTCCGGCCTCCCGCCCCAACGGCAGACCGCCCCCGCCCTGGAAGCCGTGGAACTGACCCCGGCAGAACGGGACGCGTTCGCCGGCCTGGTACGCCAACTCGACGACAGCCGCTGAAGGGCCGCGCCGGCTGAACGGGTCCGGCGGCTCCGTCGGCGCCTGATTCGGCCACCCGCGGCAGATGCACTCGCGGCGCCTGCGGTACTTGGCTCGACGGCTTGCGGCGCCTGAGGTCACCGCGTCTGCGGCACTTGGCTCGTCACCGGCCCGCGACGTCTGCGCCTGCGGCACCCAGGCCGCTCGTGGCCACCTGCGCTCGCCACCATCGGGGCCTGTGATCGCCACCCCTGGCATCTGCACGCCTGCCGTCCGTGGCACCTGCGCTCGCGCGTCCGTGGCACCTGCGCTCGCCGCGTCTGCGGCACCTGCGGGGCACTTGGCGCATCTCCGCTCGCCGCTCGTGCGGCACTGGTCCTGCCGCGGGCGGCACTTGCGCACGCCACCAGTGGGACCTGCGCACGCCACCAGCGGGGGACCTGCGCCCACCGCCTGCGGGACCTACGCCGCCGCCTCCGGTACCTGTGCCGCCCCCACGCGGCCCCCGCCCGACCCCTACGGCACCTGCGCAGCCCGTCGCTCCATCGCGTCGCGTGCCGCGTCCTCGCTGGTGTACACCTCGCACATGTGCCGGCCGTCGGGCGTGGCCGTGTGCTCGACCTCCCAGAGGGAGATCTCCTTGCCGTCGCGGAGCAGGAAGGCGTGCTCGTAGAGGGAGAAGCAGAGCCCGGGGCGGCCCGCACGGCCCGGGCGGCCGAAGGCCTGGGTGATCTGGTGGGCGAACGCCGTGGTCAACAGGGTGGCCGTGGCCGTGTCCGGCCGGTCCGGGTTCTCCGCGCGGCGCAGCAACCGGCGCGCGTGGTCCGCCGAGTCGTCCGGCACATAGGCGTGCCGGGCCGCGGGGATCGGCGACAGCTGCACCGTCACCGGCAGTTCGAAGTCCGGCGCGTCCGGCGGCAGCGGCAGCCGCCCGGTCGCGGCGCGCAGCTCCTCCTCGTCGACATACACCTCGTGCTGCGGGGCCCGGCCCCGCGCGGTGTTGTGGACGAGCTCCCACAGCGTGAGCGCCGACCCGTCGGCGAGCAGCCAGGTATGCCGGTACGTCTCCCGATGCAGCCCCGCGCTGTGGTGCGCGGAGTGCAGCGAGCTGTCGTGAGCCAGCGCACAGTCGAGTCGCCGTATCGTCTCGTCGGGCAGCTCGAACGAGTTCAGGGCACGGCCGAGGAGTCGCGCGAGGTGCTCCTCCGGAGACTCCGGCGACTCGGGTGGTTCGTACGCTGCCGTCTCGTACGGAACGCTCAAGGTTTCTCCCGGCGTTGCTGCATGTCACCTTGTGGGTGCATACCGTAGCCCCTCGGTCGGACATCATGTCCGGGAACCGAGAAAACGTACGTCCGGTAAAACGCGCGGGCCGCGCGAGGAGTTCCCGCGCGGCCCGACGAACTGTCAAGAATCCCTGCTCGGACGGTACTTCAGTGGGTCACACGGCGCTGCCCGCGCCCCACTCGTTCCACGACATGTTCCAGCCGTTGAGCCCGTTGTCCGGCGTCACGGTCTTGTCGGGGGAGTTCTTGACGATCACCACGTCACCGAGGATCGAGCTGTCGTAGAACCACTTGGCGGGGGTGTCCCCCTGCCCGCCCTTCATGTCCTGCAGACCGACGCAGCCGTGGCTGGTGCCCTGGCGGCCGAAGGGCGGGTTGCCCTGGTTGTACCAGTAGTTGCCGTGCAGGAAGGTCCCCGACTGCGTCAGCCGCATCGCGTTCGGCACGTCCTTGATGTCGTACGCGTTGGCGAGATCGACCGTGCGGCTGTCCATGCGGACCTTCTTGTACTTCTCGGAGATCACCATCTGCCCGTTGTAGGTGGAGAACTCCGAGCTGCCCGCCGAGATCGGCACCGACTTGACCGTCTTGCCGTCACGCACGACCGTCATCGTCTGCGTGTTGACGTCGACCGTGGAGACCTGCGAGCGCCCGACGGTGAAGGTGACCGTCTTCTTCTGCACCCCGTGGACACCGTTCGCGCCCTCGACGCCGTCCAGGTCGATCTTCATCGTGACCTTGGAGCCGGCCTTCCAGTACGCCTCGGGCCGGAAGTCGAGCCGCTGCCCGTTGAACCAGTGCCCGACCACCTTCTGGCCGCTGCTGGAGGTGACGGTGATGTGCGACTGGACGTCCTTCTTGTTGCTGATCGCCTTGTCGAAGTTGAACGACACCGGCATGCCGACGCCGACCGTGGTGCCGTCGTCGGGCGTGTACGTCCCGATGAAGCTGTTGGCCTTGGACACCGTCGTGAAGGTCGAGTCGGCCGCGGCATTGCGCCCGTCGGCGTCCTTCGCGGTGGCCGAAATCTGGTATTTCGTCCCCCGCTCCAGCTGCTCCTTCGGCTTCCAGCTGACCCCGTCGGCGGCCAGGGAGCCCGGCACGGCCCGGTCGGTCCCGGCCACCGTCATCTTCACCTCGGTCAGCTTGCCGTCGCTGACCTTCACACCGGTCGAGTTGATCGACGCCCCCGTCGAGCCGTCCTTCGCCGAGATCGCGATCTGCGCTGCGGAAGTCTTGGACGAGTCATTGCCGCCCTTTCCGTCCTCGTGATCGGCGTTGGCGCTCCCACCGCAGGCGGTCAGCGTCAGAGCGCCGATCATCAGGGCGGCACAGGCCCCCACTGCGCGCCGCGCTGCTATGTCCGGCGTTGTCACGAGATACTCCATCTTCATGCGATCTGCGGGATCCGTTCCGTTCCACGGTGGAAGAGGCCACCGCCACGGGACCGGGTTCCCAACGTGCGCCGTGAACGCCATCACGTGACACAACCGGGACAATCGCCCGCGGCGCCCGCACGGGAGCCCCCGTTACCGCTCCCCGTTATTGCTCCTCGTCACCCTTCCCCGTACAACTCCCCGTACGACGGCCACAATCCACCCGGCCCGTCCACCGACACAGCCGCCCGCACGGCCCGCACGATCGCGCGCGTCAACGCGTCCGCGCCCGCCGCGAGAAGTTCGTTCAGCGCGAGGGGCTGCCCGGCGTCGAGCGGGCGGTCCCCGGTGGCCAGCGCGAACACGGTGTCCCCGTCGTTGAGCAGATGGACCGGCCGTACGGCCCGCGCGATGCCGTCGTGCGCCGTGCCGGCCAGCTTCTGCGCCTGCGCCTTCGTCAGGTCCGCGTCGGTGGCGACCACGGCGAGCGTGGTGTTGAGCGGGGGCGGGGCGTTCTTCGCCGCGATCTCGGCGAGGCTCCGGCGCGCGGCCTCGTGGACGCTCTCCTCCGGGTAGTCCACGCGCCCCTGGAACAACTCCCCGTACAGAACCCCGGTTTCGGGATCCACGGCCGACCCCGCCGCGTTGGCCACCACCAGCGCGGCCACGGTGATCCCCGAGTCGAGGACGAGGCTCGCGGTGCCGATCCCGCCCTTCAGCGGCCCGACCGTCGCCCCCGTACCGGCGCCCACGCAGCCCTCCCGCACCGGGTCGCCCGGTTCGCTCGCCGCGGCCGCCTCGACCGCTGCCCGCCCGGTGGCCGCGTCCGGCCTCGCCCGGAAGTCGCCGCCCCGGCCGAGATCGAAGACACATGCGGCGGGCACCACCGGCACGACATGAGCCGGATCCACCCCGACCCGCACCCCGCGCCGCTGTTCCTCCAGCCAGGCCATCACCCCGGACGCCGCGTCCAGCCCGTACGCGCTGCCCCCGGTCAGCACGATCGCCTCGACCTTCTGCACGAGGTTGCGCGGATCGAGGGCGTCCGTCTCCTTGGTGCCGGGACCGCCGCCGCGTACGTCCACGGCGGCGACGGCCCCGCCCTCGGGCGCCAGGACGACCGTGGTGCCGGTCAGCCAACCGTCGCCGGTGCGCGTCGCATGGCCCACCCGCAGCCCGGCGACATCTGTCAGTGCGTCAACTGTCATGGGCCCAGTCTCGTGCAGCCACCGGTGCGGTCCCGCGAGATCCGGCCGGACGGGGCCGCTGGGGTGACCGGCGCCCGACCGGCCCCATGTGTCAGGTGAGCGGCGTCTCCGCCGTCGTCCCGCGGCCTCGGGCCGACCTGGTGGCCGTCAGAGTCTCCCCGGTCACCACCGCCAGCGCCGTGACGATGCCGGCCACGAGCACCGCCCATTCGCCCAGGAACGTGCAGCAGATCACCAGCAGCGCCGTGGTCGGCAGCACCAGCTGCTGAGTGATGCCCACCTTGAAGTAACGCGAGTGGAGCAGCCAGACCGTCAGGAGGTAGAGCGCCGTCGGCAGGGTCACCGCGGCCGATGCGGCCAGCGTCGAGATGTGCGCCTTGCCCACGGTCTGCTCCACCGCCACCTCCAGCCCCGCGCCGATCGCGGCCGCCGACGCGAACACCACGTAGTGGCCGTAGCCCCACAGGAACGCCTGTCTGTTGGAGCGCAGATGGCCGTGGATCGGCACCACGAAGTAGATCCACCAGGCGGCGAAGATGATCAGCAGCCCGCCCGCGGCGATCGGCAGTACATCGCCCAGCGCGTCGTTCTCGTCGATGCCGGTCTTCACCGCCACGGTGGCCGCCGCGATGGTCTCGCCGAGCACGATGATCGTGAACAGTCCGTACCGCTCGGCGATGTGATGCGGGTGCCAGGACGTGGGGTGGTCCCGCTCCGCGAACGGAGGCACGCACATCTCCAGGATCGCCATCACCAGGAACAGCCAGGGTCTGGCGTCCTCGGGCAGGAGCACCAGTCCCACCCAGCCGATCTGGCACAGCAGCACGCCGCCGGCGTACCGCAGGGCCATTGTCCGCTCCGGGCCCTCGCTCGACCTGGCCACTCGCAGCCACTGCCCGACGAGCGCCAGCCGCATGATCACATAGCCCAGCAGCACCGCGAGGTACTCGTGGTCCTCGAACGCCCGGGAGATTCCGGCCGCCAGGACCAGCACACCGGCGATCTGGATCAGGGTGACGACCCGGTAGAGGATGTCGTCGTTGTCGTAGGCGGAGGCGAACCAGGTGAAGTTCATCCAGGCCCACCAGATGGCGAAGAAGACCATCGCGTAGTCGAGGATCCCCTGGCCCGCGTGGCTCTCGGCGACCGCGTGCACCAACTGGATGCCCGCCTGGGCGATGGCCACGACGAAGCACAGGTCGAAGAAGAGCTCCAGCGGAGTGGCGACCCGGTGCTCCTCGCCCCGGCCACGGGCGGTGAGCCTGCGCAGCGGGCGGCGGTGTCCGGGTGGGCGGGGGGAGCCCGACGCGGGAGTGGAACTGGACGTCATGGGGACAAGCACAGCAGATGGAGCGGGGAATTTCTCCTGTAAGGGATCACCCGTGTGCGAGGGCGCGGGTCATCGCCGGGCGGGCCGTACCCTGGACGCATGAGCACTGCCCCCGCCGCCTTTGAACCGGGCGAGCCGAAGCCCGCGCTGGTCTTCGACGACCCGCTGGACCAGCAGTCCTCGGACGACACGGACCGTGGGTGGGGCGAGCGGCCCGGTACCGGCGGCGACAGCGCGGCCGACCTGAAGCGCTTCCTCGACGAGAAGCCGCCCCACCACATCTGAGCCCCTATTGCTCGTTGTGCCCCGAGCCGCGCTGCGCGACCAGCGCGTCGCGGATCTCCTTGAGCACCTCCAGCTCGGTCACCTCGATGACCTCCTGCGTGCCCTCCTTCGCCTTGCGGCGGGCCTCCACGCGGGCCAGGTACTTCGCCATGGGCAGGACCATCAGGAAGTAGACGACGGCCGCGGTGATCACGAAGCTGAGGGCCGCGCCGAGGACGCTCCCCCACAGGATCTGGATGCCCTGCTCGCCCTCGCACGTCGAGCTCAGGCACGAGCTGTAGTGATCGAGGTTCTTGGTGCCGATCGCTCCGACCAGCGGGTTGATGATCCCCTTCACCACCGCGTTGACGATGTTGGTGAACGCGGCGCCGATGACCACCGCGACCGCCAGATCGACGACGTTCCCGCGCATCAGGAAGGCCTTGAAGCCGTCCCAGAGGCCCGGATCCTTCTTCTCGCTCACCGCGGAGTCTCTCCTCGCATACGCAGGTTGTGGAACGAACAGCTCCGCAACCTACGTCAGGGCTACGCCATCCTGTCCAATCAGGCCACCTGAACGAGGGACTTGACAGGGCGTCCAGCGCCATGTGCACGACATGCGCGATCCGGCTCAGCACAGCGTCACCGCCAGCCGTGCCGTAGCGCTCGCGCCCGCGAGGCGTGCCGCGGTGGAGCGCGGTACCGACAGCACGACCAGCGCACCGCTCTCGCCGGCGGCGTCCAGCGGCTCGGGCACCTCCGGCACCTGCGACACCCGGGCCCCGCGCGCGACCACCTGAGCCTCCCCGCCCGTCGCGCTCTCCTCCGCGGCGATCACATCGACCCGGTCACCGGGTCGCAGCAGCCGCACGGTCGCTCCGTCGGCGATCCGCACCGGCGCGGACACCCTCTCGACGGCCCGGTGTTGTCGACCGGGGTCCGCCACCGGATGCCCGCGTGCCCGGTCGGCCTCCTGCGGACCCGCCGCCACGAGTGCGGCCGCGGTGACGGCGAGCCCCGCCGCCGCGGCCCGCCTGCGGTGACGTAGGAGTCGGCGCAGCCGATGCCCCCCGCCGCGCACCCGTAAGGGGGCGAAGTGCGGTACCTCGCACGTGGCCGGAGCGTCCGCGCCCAGGGGGAGCGGAGCGACAAGAGAGGAAGCGAAAGGGGAAGGGGAGGGCGACGGGGGAGAGGAAGGGAGGGAGGTCGGGGACGACCACGGAGCAACGGACATGAGGACCACCACCTGCGACGACGGAACGGCTTGCAGGCCACGATGAGGCATCGCGCCGCTGCCCGTCGGAGCCCGTGGACTACCGGCCGGTTGTGGAGAACTCCCTCACCCGAACGTAAGGTTCCGCCGCCCTCTCCAGGGCCCTACGGCAGCTCGAACCCCGGGTCCATCCCGCCCAGCGCCTTGGTGCACAGGCAGTCCCGCTCCTCGTTCGCCGGCAGCGCGGCCACCGCGTCGAACAGCACGCCCCGCAGCCGGTCCACATTCGCCGCGAACACCTGCAGCACCTCGTCGTGCGAGACGCCCTCGCCGGTCTCGGCACCCGCGTCCAGGTCGGTGACCAGCGTCAACGAGGTGTAGCAGAGCTCCAGTTCACGGGCGAGAGCCGCCTCGGGGTGGCCGGTCATGCCCACCACCGACCAGCCCTGGGCCTGGTGCCACAGCGATTCGGCACGGGTCGAAAAGCGGGGTCCCTCGACCACGACCAGAGTGCCGCCGTCCACCGGCTCCCAGTCCCGCCCCCGCGCCGCCTTCAGCGCGGCCGCGCGACCGGTGGGGCAGTAGGGGTCGGCCAGGGAGACGTGTACGACGTTCGGCACGGCACCGTCGGGCAGCGGCAGTCCGTCGAAGTACGTCCCCACCCGGGACTTCGTACGGTCGACCAGTTGGTCCGGCACCAGCAGCGTGCCCGGTCCGTACTCGGGCCGCAGCCCGCCCACCGCGCACGGGCCGAGCACCTGGCGCGCGCCGAGCGAGCGCAGCGCCCACAGGTTGGCCCGGTAGTTGATCCGGTGCGGCGGCAGATGGTGGCCGCGTCCGTGCCGGGGCAGGAAGGCGACCCGCCGGCCGGCGATCTCGCCCAGGAAGAGGGAGTCGCTGGGCGGCCCGTACGGGGTGTCCACCTGTATCTCGGTCACGTCGTCGAGGAACGAGTAGAAGCCGGAGCCGCCGATCACGCCGAGTTCCACGTTCGCCTTGTTCGCCATGCCCGCACCCTAACCGCACCCGGAAATGCCGAGGACCCCGTCGCCGGATGACGACAGGGTCCCGTGAGGAACGACTCCTACGCGGCGGAGCTGCTGGAGGAGGTGCCGGCGCTCGACGACTTCGAGTCCGAGGAGGACGAAGGCGACGAGGAGGAGGACGAGGACGAGTCGGACGAGGAGGTCGTCGACGACTTCGACGACGCCGGCGAGCTGCTCGACGAGGAGCCGCGGCTGTCGTTCCGGTAGAAGCCGGAGCCCTTGAAGACGATGCCGACCGCGGAGAACACCTTCTTGAGGCGGCCCTGGCAGTTGGGGCACTCGGTCAGGGCGTCGTCGGTGAACTTCTGCACCGCTTCGAGACCCTCGCCGCACTCGGTGCACTGGTACTGATAGGTGGGCACTGTCTTCCTCCTGGCACTCTCACTCGATGAGTGCTAACGACGGTCCATAGTGACGTATTCCAGCCGCTCAGTCCACTGCCACCGGCACGCGGTGACCCACGCCACGTGCGACCGTCCGGCTGCCGGACCGTGCCTCCAGCCGCGAGCGCAGCGCCACCAGGGTCGCGAGGGCGAGGAGCGTACCGCCCATCGGCACCAGGAATCCGGCGCCGCCCCAGAAGCGGTCCTCCAGCTGACCTGCGACGGTGACGGCGGCGGCCTGGCCGAGCGCGACCGCACCCGTGAGCCAGGTGAAGGCCTCGGTGCGGGCGCCGGCCGGGACCAGGCTCTCGACCAGCGTGTAGCCGGTGATCAGCGCGGGTGCGATGCACATGCCGACGAGCAGACCGAGGCCGGCCAGGACGAGCACCGAGTGTGCGGCCCACAGGCCGGACGCGGTCAGCGCGAGGGCGGCGTATCCGACGAGGAGGCGGCGCTGCGGGGCCACCTTCCAGGCGATTGCTCCGCAGGCGATGCCGGAGAGCATGTTGCCCGCGGCGAAGGTGCCGTACAGGACGCCGTTCAGGCCGGGCTCGCCGATCGACTCGGAGAAGGCGGCCAGTGAGACCTGCATGCCGCCGAAGACGGAGCCGATGCCGAGGAAGGTCACGATCAGCACGCGCACGCCGGGGATGCGCAGCGCCGAAGCGTGCTCCACGCGCGTGTGCCCGACGGCGGCGACCGAGGGCTGCGTGCTCTTCTGCGCCGCGAACAGCAGACCGCCGAGCAGCGTGAGCGAGGCCTCCGTGATCAGGCCCGCGGCCGGGTCGACGGCGGTGCACAGGGCGGTGGCCAGCAGCGGGCCGACGACGAAGGTCAGCTCGTCGGTGACCGACTCGAAGGCCGCGGCCGTCGTCATCAGGGGGGAGCCCTGGAGCTTCACGCCCCAGCGGGCCCGCACCATGGGCCCGACCTGCGGCACCGAGGCGCCGGTGGGCACGGCGGCGACGAACAGGGCCCACAGGGGCGCGTCGGTCAGGGCGAGCGTCGTCAGGGTCAGACCGGACAGGGTGTGCAGCAGGACGCCGGGGACCAGGACGGCGCGCTGGCCGTAGCGGTCGGCGAGGCGGCCGCTGTAGGGCGCGAACAGCGCCATGGAGACGCCGGTGACGGCAGCGGCGGCACCCGCCGCACCGTACGAACCCGTGGTGTGCTGCACGAGCAGCACGATGGAGATGGTCAGCATCGCGAAGGGCTGGCGTGCCGCGAAGCCGGGGAGCAGGAACGTCCAGGCGCCGCGGGTGCGCAGCAGCTGTCCGTATCCCGGGCGGGAGGAGGCCGGCGCGTCCTTCGACGGCTCGGTGGTGACCGTGGATGCCACGGCCCGTGCCTTTCTGCCGCCTGGTAGCGCGGCCCCTACGGGTCGGGGGCGGCGCCGAGAGCTGTCCTCTTGCGCGGAACTGCGGTAGATACCGGCGCCCATGTGAGGAGGGACGTCCCGGCCGCCATACGGTCGCGCCAGCTCTGCGTCAGGCAGAGTTGGTTCGATCTGGGTGCTCCTGCATAGTACAGGGGAAATCGGCCGTTGATCCTGTGAAAATGAGCACTACGTAGCGCTCCACCTGCGATTGGGCAGGCCTTCTCCGGCCGTGCCTCAGGGCGTCCCGTTCGTCCCCAGCCACCCGGCCAGCTTGCCCCCGGCGCCCACGGCGCGCAGGCGGAGCTCGGCGGCGTCCCGTACCGGGTCCGTGGCGACGACGAGCAGTTCGTCCCCGTGCCGCAGCACCGTGGTCGGCAGCGGAACGAACGATTTTCCCTCGCGGACGACGAGCGTGACGGCGGCCCCGGCGGGCAGCCGCAGCTCGTTGATCTCGACGCCGTGCATCTTCGAGCCGTCGGGGATCACGAAGGACAGCAGGTGCCCGCGCAGCCGCTCCAGCGGCGCCGACTCGATGCCGAGGTCGTCGGCCCCGGGTCCCCGGCTCAGATGCAGCTTGCGGGCCAGCCAGGGCAGGGTCGGACCCTGGACCAGGGTGTAGACGACGACCAGGACGAAGACGATGTTGAAGATGCGGCGACTGTCCTCGACGCCGCCGACCATGGGGATCGTCGCCAGGATGATGGGTACGGCGCCGCGCAGCCCGGCCCAGGACATCAGGGCCTGCTCCCGCCAGGCGACGCCGAAGGGCGTCAGGCACAGGACGACGCTCAGCGGGCGGGCCACCATGGTCAGCGCCAGCCCGATGATGAGCGCGGGCAGGATGTCGTCGCCCAGCTCGTGCGGGGTGACCAGGAGCCCGAGCAGGACGAACATGCCGATCTGCGCGATCCAGCCGACCCCGTCGGCGAACCCGCGCGTGGCGGGCCAGTGCGGCAGCTTGGCGTTGCCCATCACCATCGAGGCGAGGTACACGGCCAGGAAGCCGCTGCCGTGCGCCATGGCGCCCGCGGCGTAGGCGGCGACGGCGATGGCCATGACGGCGATCGGGTAGAGACCGGAGGCGGGCAGTGCCACGTGCCGCAGGCCCCAGGAGCCCAGCCAGCCCACCGCGAGGCCGATGGCGGCGCCGATGGCCAGCTCCAGCAGTATCTCGCCGAGCAGCACGTACGAGTGCTCGATCGGACCGTGCGTGGAGAAGGCGACCACCAGGATGACCACGGGGGCGTCGTTGAAGCCGGACTCGGCCTCCAGGGTGCCGGTCACGCGCGAGGGCAGGGGAATCCGCCGGAGCACCGAGAAGACCGCGGCGGCGTCGGTCGAGGAGACGACCGCCCCGATGATGAGCGCCTGCCGCCACTCCAGCCCGACCAGATAGTGCGCTGCCGCCGCCGTGACCCCGACGCTCACCGAGACCCCGACCAGTGCCAGGGCGGTGGCGGCCGGAAGCGCCGGCTTGATCTCTTTCCACTTGGTGCCCAGACCGCCTTCGGCCAGGATCACGACCAGCGCCGCGTACCCGATGACCTGGGTCAGCTCGGCGTCGTTGAAGCTGATGCCGCCGATCCCGTCCTGGCCCATGAGGACGCCGATCCCCAGGTATACGAGCAGGCTGGGGAGCCCGCTGCGCGAGGAGATCCGGACCGCGGCGACGGCGAGGAGCAGGACGAGCGAGCAGACGAGCAGGAGCTGGTTGAGGTCGTGGACAGTCAGCGGCCGTTCCCTTCCCTGGCCCGCACGCACGCGCGCGCGGGCTCACGTACATAGGACACGAAGTGGCGGTTCTCCGCACCCAACTACTTCGTTACCTTACCTAACTCTTGACGATTTCTTGACACTCGGGCAGGCATGATCGAACGTCCGTCCGCGCTGGTTCCCCACTCCGCGTCAAGGTGGAGTGGGCCCTGCGCCTATGGTTGCTCCAGCACTCCAGGACCGCCTGCCGCTCGCGTTAGGACAGCAAGGACAGCGATGCCCCCCAACACCACCGCCTCCACGGGTCAGCAGCCCGGCAAGTCCGGCAGGAAGAAGGGGCGCAGAGGCCGCCTGATCGTCATCGTGCTGGTCCTGGCCGTCGTGGCGGGCGTCACCGGCGGGGCGTACTGGTCCATCAGCACCGTGCGTGCCTCCTTCCCGCAGACCAAGGGGTCGATAACGCTCGACGGGCTGTCCGGGCCCGTCGATGTGAAGCGCGACGGCTACGGCATCCCGCAGATCTACGCCTCCTCCGACGAGGACCTGTTCATGGCGCAGGGTTTCGTCCAGGCGCAGGACCGGTTCTACGAGATGGACGTGCGCCGCCACATGACCTCCGGGCGTCTGTCGGAGATGTTCGGCAAGAGCCAGGTCGACAACGACGAGTTCCTGCGCACCCTGGGCTGGAACCGCGTGGCCGAGCAGGAGTACGAGAAGACGCTGTCCGACTCCACCAAGAAGTACCTCCAGGCGTACGCCAAGGGAGTCAACGCCTACCTGGACGGCAAGGGCAACAAGGACATCTCCCTGGAGTACGCGGCCCTCGGGTTCGCCAACGACTACAAGCCGCAGAAGTGGACCCCGGTCGACTCGATCGCTTGGCTGAAGGCGATGGCCTGGGACCTGCGCGGCAACATGCAGGACGAGATCGACCGCGCCCTGATGACCAGCCGCCTGGGCCCCAAGGAGATCCAGGACCTGTACCCGGACTACCCCTACGGCCGCAACAAGACGATCGTCCAGGCGGGCCGGTACGACGAGGTCACCAAGACCTTCGAGCAGGGCTCCACGTCCACCGCGGGTTCCTCCGCCGACAGTTCCACGAGCGGCACGGGAACGGCCGCCGGCTCGGACGGCGCCGGCCTGCAGAGTCAGCTGTCGGGGCTCCAGGACGTCCTGGACGACCTGCCGACCGCCGTCGGCGTGAACGGCAACGGCATCGGCTCCAACTCCTGGGTGGTCGGCGGGAAGCACACCATCACCGGCAAGCCGCTGCTGGCCAACGACCCACACCTGTCGGCCTCGCTGCCGTCCGTCTGGTACCAGATGGGCCTGCACTGCCGCTCGGTCTCCAGCAAGTGCCAGTACGACGTCAGCGGCTACACCTTCGCGGGCATGCCCGGCGTGGTCATCGGCCACAACAAGAACATCGCCTGGGGCATGACGAACTCCGGCGTCGACGTCACCGACCTCTACCTGGAGAAGCTCTCCGGCGACGGCTACCTGTACGACGGCAAGACGCGCCCCTTCACCACGCGCGAGGAGACCATCAAGGTCGCCGGCGGTTCCCCCAAGAAGATCGTCGTCCGCGAGACCGGTAACGGACCGCTGCTGTCCGACCGCAGCAGCGAGCTGGTGAAGGTCGGCAAGAAGGCCACCGTCGACACCGCCGCCCCCGACCGCGGCGACGGCTACGGCATCTCGCTGCGCTGGACCGCGCTCCAGGCGGGCACCACCATGGACGCCGTCTTCGCCATGGACAAGGCGAAGAACTGGACCGACTTCCGCGCCGCGGGCGCCCTGTTCGACGTCCCCTCTCAGAACCTGATCTACGCCGACACCGAGGACAACATCGGCTACACGCTGCCCGGCAGGATCCCCACGCGCGCGCAGGGCTACGACGGTTCCGTCCCGGCGCCCGGCTGGGACTCCAAGTCCCGCTGGACCGGCTACATCGACGACGACGAGCTGCCGTACGAGTACAACCCGTCCCGCGGCTACATCGTCACCGCCAACCAGGCGGTGGTCGACAAGGCCAAGTACCCCTACACGCTCACCACGGACTGGGGCTACGGCGCCCGCAGCCAGCGCATCACCGATCTGATCCAGTCGAAGATCGACGACGGCGGCAAGATCTCCACCGACGACATGCGTCAGATGCAGCTCGACAACAGCAGCGAGATCGCCAAGCTGCTGGTGCCCAAGCTGCTGAAGATCGACATCGACGACAAGACGGTCCGGGACGCGGACGACGTCCGGGAGGCACAGGAACTCCTGGAGGGCTGGGACTACACCCAGGACGCCGACTCGGCGGCCGCCGCCTACTTCAACTCGGTCTGGCGCAACATCCTCAAGCTCGCCTTCGGCAACAAGCTGCCCAAGGAGCTGCGGGTCAAGGGCCAGTGCCTGTGGATCGACCCGGTCAACACCACCGGCCCCGCGGACGACACGGACAAGGTCCGCGAGTGCGGTGAGCGCGACGCCGACCAGGCGCAGCCGGACGGCGGCGACCGCTGGTTCGAGGTCGTGCGCAGCCTCCTGGACGACGAGAAGAGCGACTGGTGGACGACGCCGAAGAACGGCACCCGTCCCGCCGCCACCGACCGTGACGGCCTGTTCAAGCGCGCCATGATCGACGCCCGCTGGGAGCTGACCGCCAAGCTCGGCAAGGACATCGACACCTGGAGCTGGGGCCGGCTGCACCGCCTGTTCCTGAAGAACCAGACCCTCGGCACCGACGGCCCCGGGTTCCTCCAGTACGCCCTCAACCGCGGCCCCTGGAAGCTCAGTGGCGGCGAGGCCACGGTCAACGCCAGCGGCTGGAACGCGGCCGGCGGTTACGGCGTGGTCTGGGTGCCGTCGATGCGGATGGTGGTCAACCTCGGCGACCTCGACAAGTCGAAGTGGATCAACCTCACCGGCGCCTCGGGGCACGCCTACAACGCCCACTACACCGACCAGACGGACAAGTGGGCCGACGGCGAACTGCTCGACTGGTCCTTCTCGAACGACGCCGTCGACGAGAGCACGAGCGACACCCTGGTGCTCAAGCCGTGAGCCGCTGACGGCGCACAGCTGAAGGCGAACGCCGAAGGGGCCCTCCACGCACGCGTGGAGGGCCCCTTCGGCTGTCCGGCTCGGGGGACTCAGGCCGCGCCGAACCGGCGCACCCCCGACGGCGTCACCACCGCGTCCACCGGACGGTCGTGCGGCTCTGCGGGGACGTGCTCGACGACCTCGGAGTCGTACAGCAGCACCACGCGCGCGGGATGCGCCCCGGCGCCCTCGAGGCGGGCCAGGACACGGTCGTACGACCCACCCCCGCGCCCCAGACGCATCCCGCGCGCGTCCACCGCGAGGCCCGGCAGCAGCACGACGTCGGCGTCGGTCACGGCGTCCGGGCCAAGACGTTCGCCGGCGGGCTCGAAGAGAGCCATCTTTCCGCCGTGTTGGACGCGGGCGAGGGAGTCCTCCCCGAAGTAGGCACCCCAGTCGAGGTCGTTGTCGGGCAGGAGGGCGGGGAGCAGGACGCGCACGCCCCGGGCGCGCAGCGCGTCCAGCAGCGCGAGCGTGCCGGGTTCACTCCCTACGGACACATACGCCGCAACCATGCGCGCGTGCGCGAGCTCGGGCAGTTCCAGCGCCCGACCTGCCAGCGCGGTCGCTGTTTCCCGCAGGTCATCGGCCGTCAACCTGCTTCTCACCGAGATGAACTCTCGCCGCAACGTTCGCTTGTCAGTGTCGGCCGGACGTCCGGAGTGAGTCACTGGTCGCACCCGTACCCTTCTTAATACGCTCATATGAGAGTGAATTAACCGGAGCCTCAGATTCACTGCAAAGGCACCGGATATGGTGTCGGGCATGACTCAGTCGCACCCTCGGATCAGCAAGGCTGTCATCCCCGCAGCGGGCCTCGGTACCCGCTTCCTGCCGGCCACCAAAGCCACTCCCAAGGAGATGCTGCCGGTCGTCGACAAGCCGGCGATCCAGTACGTGGTCGAAGAGGCCGTATCGGCAGGCCTCGACGACGTCCTCATGATCACGGGCCGCAACAAGCGCCCGCTGGAGGACCACTTCGACCGCAACTACGAGCTGGAATCCGCCCTTCAGAAGAAGGGTGACGCCGGCCGGCTCGCCAAGGTGCAGGAGTCCAGCGACCTCGCGACCATGCACTACGTCCGCCAGGGCGACCCCAAGGGCCTCGGCCACGCCGTCCTGTGCGCCGCCCCGCACGTCGGCCACGAGCCCTTCGCCGTCCTCCTCGGCGACGACCTGATCGACCCGCGCGACCCGCTGCTCAAGCGGATGGTCGAGGTGCAGGAGCAGCACGGCGGCAGCGTCATCGCGCTGATGGAGGTCGCACCGGAGCAGATCCACCTCTACGGCTGTGCGGCCGTGGACCCCACCGAGGACGGCGACGTGGTCAAGGTGCACGACCTCGTCGAGAAGCCGGCCGCCGCGGACGCCCCGTCGAACTACGCGATCATCGGCCGCTACGTCCTCGACCCTGCCATCTTCGACATACTGCGCAAGACCGAGCCCGGTCGCGGCGGCGAGATCCAGCTCACCGACGCCCTGCAGCAGCTCTCGCAGGACGAGAAGGTCGGCGGCCCGGTGCACGGCGTCGTCTTCAAGGGCCGCCGCTATGACACCGGAGACCGTGGCGACTACCTGCGTGCCATTGTCCGACTCGCGTGCGAACGTGAAGACCTGGGCCCGGATTTCCGGACCTGGCTTCGCAGTTACGTAGCCGAGGAGATGTAGCGAGTTGAGCACCGCCGCCGCGCCCCGCCCCGCCGACCAGGACCACCTCTGGTCGGTGGACGAACACTTGGAGGACATCCTCGCGACCGTCCGCCCCCTCGAACCCATCGAGCTGCAACTGCTCGACGCCCAGGGCTGTGTCCTGGTCGACGACGTCACGGTGCCGGTCTCCCTGCCGCCGTTCGACAACAGCTCCATGGACGGGTACGCGGTGCGGGTCGCGGATGTCGCGGGCGCGAGCGAGGAGTTCCCGGCGGTCCTGGAGGTCGTCGGGGACGTCGCGGCGGGCCAGGCCGACCCGCTCCACGTGGGCCCCGGCCAGGCCGCCCGCATCATGACCGGCGCCCCGCTGCCGCCCGGCGCCGAGACGGTCGTTCCCGTGGAGTGGACCGACGGCGGCCTCGGCGAGGGCCCGGTGACCGGGATGCGCGCCCGCAGTCTGGCCCCCGACGGCGCCCGTGGCCAGGTGCAGATCCACCGGCCGGCCGAGGCACGCGCGCATGTGCGCGCCAAGGGCAGCGACGTCAAGGCGGGCGACCGTGCCCTCGAGGCGGGCACGGTCCTCGGGCCGCCCCAGATCGCCCTGCTCGCCGCGATCGGACGCGGCACGGTGCGCGTGCGCCCACGCCCGCGCGTGGTCGTCATGTCCACCGGCAGCGAACTCGTCCAGCCCGACGAGGACCTGGGCCACGGCCAGATCTACGACTCCAACAGCTTCGCCCTCACCGCCGCGGCCCGTGACGCCGGCGCCATCGCCTACCGCGTGGGCGCCGTCGCCGACGACGCCGAGACCCTGCGGTCCACCGTCGAGGACCAGCTCGTGCGCGCCGACCTCATGGTCACCACCGGCGGCGTGAGCGTCGGGGCGTACGACGTCGTCAAGGAGGCGCTGTCGCACGTCGGCGACGAGGACGAGGCCGGCAGCGGCATCGACTTCCGCAAGCTCGCCATGCAGCCCGGCAAGCCCCAGGGCTTCGGCTCCATCGGCCCCGACCACACCCCGCTGCTCGCGCTCCCGGGCAACCCGGTGTCGTCGTACGTCTCCTTCGAGCTGTTCGTGCGCCCCGCGATCCGCACCCTGATGGGCCTGGAGGACGTCCACCGGCCGCGGATGACGGCGACCCTTGCTGCCGACAAGGCACTGAGCTCGCCCAAGGGACGCAGACAGTTCCTGCGCGGGACCTACACCGACGGCGGAGTGCGGCCGGTCGGCGGCGCCGGATCCCATCTGATCGCCGCCCTCGCACACGCCGACGCGCTGATCGTCGTCCCGGAGGACGTGGAGAGCGTCGAGCCCGGCGCCGAGGTCGAGGTGGTCCTGCTCCGCTGAGGGGCCCTGGCCCGCGATACCGTGTCGCGCACAGCAGGCCCGTGCGCCGCACCGCGACGGGCCCGGACCGGGAGCGCCACACGATCATGACTGTGCCTTCCCGGGGGGAGACCCCCGGACCCCATGAGCACGACCGACCCACGCAGGAGCGGCTGACCCACATCGACGAGGCGGGCGCGGCCCGCATGGTCGACGTCTCCGAGAAGGACGTGACCGCGCGCACCGCCCGCGCCAGCGGACGCGTCCTCGTCTCGCCCCGTGTGGTCGAGCTGCTGCGCGGCGAGGGGGTACCCAAGGGCGACGCCCTCGCCACCGCGCGTATCGCGGGCATCATGGGCGCCAAGCGCACACCGGACCTGATCCCGCTGTGCCACCCGTTGTCGGTGTCCGGTGTGAAACTGGATCTGTCGGTCGCGGACGACGCGGTGGAGATCCTGGCCACCGTGAAGACGACGGACCGCACGGGCGTCGAGATGGAGGCCCTCACCGCGGTCTCCGTCGCCGCGCTCACCGTGATCGACATGGTGAAGGCGGTCGACAAGGGAGCGGTCATCACGGACGTACGGGTGGAGGAGAAGACGGGCGGCAAGTCGGGCGACTGGAGCCGGGCATGACGTATCGCGCTCTTGTGGTCACCGCCTCCAACCGGGCCGCCGCCGGGGTCTACGAGGACAAGGGCGGCCCGCTGATCGCCGACGGCCTCAAGAGCTTCGGCTTCGCGGTGGACGGACCCCAGGTCGTCCCCGACGGGGATCCCGTGGAGGCAGCCCTGCGCGCCGGAGTCGATGCCGGGTACGACGTCATCGTGACCACCGGCGGCACCGGCATCTCGCCGACGGACCGCACCCCCGAGGCGACCCGTGCCCTCCTCGACTTCGAGGTGCCGGGCATCGCCGAGGCGATCAGGGCCTTCGGACGGGACAAGGTGCCCACGGCGGCACTGTCCCGGGGGCTCACCGGAATCGCCGGGCGCACGCTGATCATCAACTTGCCCGGCTCCAGCGGCGGGGTGAAGGACGGGCTGGCCGTCCTGGAGCCCCTGCTGACCCACGCCGTCGACCAGATCCGCGGCGGCGACCACCCCAGACCCAGCAGCGGGGGTGCGAGCTGAACAGCCCATCCTGGCCCGTCGTGCTGAGGGACGGCGATGTCGTCCTGAGGCCGATAAAGATGCGCGACCAACGGGCCTGGCGCGAGGTCAACCGGCGCAACCGGGACTGGCTGCGGCCCTGGGAGGCGACCATTCCGCCGCCCACGCCCAGCGGACCGATCACGCACCGGCCGACCTACCGCCAGATGGTCCGGCATCTGCGGTCCGAGGCGCACTCGGGCCGGATGCTGCCGTTCGTCATCGAGTACCAGGGGCGGCTGGTCGGGCAGTTGACCGTCGCCGGGATCACCTGGGGCTCGATGTGCTCGGGACACGTCGGCTACTGGGTGGACGAGGCGGTGGCGGGCCGCGGTGTGATGCCGACCGCGGTGGCACTCGTCGTGGACCACTGTTTCCGCACCGTTGGTCTGCACCGCATCGAGGTCTGCATTCGCCCCGAGAACGCGCCCAGCCGCCGGGTCGTGGAGAAACTCGGATTCCGCGAGGAGGGGCTGCGTCCGCGATATCTCCACATCGACGGAGCCTGGCGCGACCATCTCGTCTTCGCGCTCACGGCCGAAGAGGTGCCGGAGGGGTTGCTCGGCGGCTGGCAACGGGCGCGCTCGGAGAAGACATCCCAGTCGAACCCGCAGGACACCCGCCAGAACAGCCGAGGGAATCCCGCCTGGCCCGGAAATTGAATAAGTGTTCGAAATTGATCGCCGGATGACCGGCTCGGGGCGTTAAATTCGCGCCCTCGGCGGGCTGCTGATCGCATCGGTCACAAAAAAAGTTCGAAATATCAGCCAGATCGTGCGACACACCGGCTCAATTGGCGGATGGCCTCACGCAAACCCCTCTACCGTGTGAGACGTGAGCAGCAGCGGCCTCATCTACGCAGTCATTGTCGGGGCCTGGGCCGCCTACTTGGTGCCGATGTGGCTCCGTAGGCAGGACGAGCTGAACGAGGCCCGTCCGACGGAACGCTTCAGCACAGCCATCCGGTTGCTGTCCGGACGGGCGGGGATGGAGCGCCGGTACGCCAAGGACCTGCGCGCGCGCTCCACCGAGGAGGGGGAGCCCAGCGCCGATGACCCGGGCGACGTCACCGAGTCGGTGGACGTCCGGGCCTTCGCCATGCCTCCGACCCGTCCGCAGACCCAGGCTGCGGTACAGGCGCAGGCACCGGGGCGCCAGGAGCCGGCGCGGGAATCCCCGCGAGAACCGGTGGGCAAACCGGCGCCCGAACACGGGTCCAGGCAGGCCCCCGAACGCGCGGGCGCGCCCACGGCCGAAGCGGGCTCCGGCCCCAAGGCACGCAAGCGAGTACCCGCCGCCCGGCGGGCGCCCTCGGCCTCGGAGGAGGCGGCAGCAGCGCGCGCCCGGCGCTTGAAGGTGCTCGCGCGCCGCCGGCGTACCACCGTCGTCCTCTTCCTCGCCTTCACCCTCGGCGCGATCGTCGCCGCGGTCGGCGGGCTCGCGTTCCTGTGGGCACCCGGCGTTCCCGCCGTCATGCTCAGCGGGTACATCGCGTATCTGCGCTCCCAGGAGCGCCGCCGCTTCGCCTACCAGATGGACCGGCGCCGCGCCGAGGTCGCCGCGCAGCGGCTGCGCGAGCATGCCCGCCAGTCGCGTCGGCGCGGCCCCGCCGACGCCGGTTCCGGCCTCGACGAGTCCGACGAGGGGCCCGAACCAGGTACCGACCCCGGGCTCTCCGCGCTCGCCGCGGACCGGCGCGCCCTCGTCGAGCAGACCGACCACGCCGAGTGGGTCGACCAGCAGCGCGAGCGGCAGCGCAGGCCCGGCCACGGCGACAGCTGGGACCCGGTGCCGGTGCCCCTGCCGACGTACGTGACCGCACCGGTCGCGCCCCGGGCCACCTCCGACGTGGACCTCGGCGCGCCGGACGCCTGGAGCTCGGCACGGTCGAGCCCCGTCGGCCGGGACCGGGAGGCGGGCGCCGAGGCCGCGGACGGGTCCGAGCGGGGCGCCGAACCGGGCGACGCGGGTCCCGAGGAGGAGAAGGCCGAGGGGGGCGGTCGTAGCGACGCACGCCGGGCCGCTTCCGCCCGCCGGGCGCGTGAGCGGGGCCGTACGCCGCTGTTCGACCAGTTCGAGGACGGCGAGCGGCCACGAGCCGCGAACGAGTAGCCACCCCCCGTCCGGCCAGGGAACGGATTTCCAAGCAGGCCGATCGGGGTGCTAAAGTTTCACTCGTTGCAAGGGCCTGTGGCGCAGTCCGGTAGCGCACCTCGTTCGCATCGAGGGGGCCAGGGGTTCAAATCCCCTCAGGTCCACCGCAACAACTTTCCAGGGAAACCTGGGCAGTTGAAAGATCCCGTCCGATCGGTTGATCGGGCGGGATCTTTGTTGTTCCCAAGGGGTCACGTCTTGAGGGGGACTGTGCCGAAGGCGACCGCGGAGTTACCGGCCAGGCGCGTGGCGCCGTTGCGGAACGCGCGCTTCCGGCGGTTCGTGACCGCCAGTCTCATCTCGGCCACCGGATCCGCGATGGCGCCTCTCGCACTCGCCTACTCCGTGATCGAGCAGGGCGGAGGAGCGGGCGACCTCGGTGTGGTGCTCGCCACGAACACCGTGCCGACCGTCGTCTTCCTGCTCGTGGGCGGAGTGCTCGCGGACCGGGTCTCCCGGAGCAGGCTGCTCTTCCTCGGCAATCTGCTGGCCGCCGCCGCTCAGGGGGCGCTGGCCGTGACCGTCGCGATCGGACAGGCGACGACCACCTCCATCGCGGTGTGCGGCTTCGTCTCGGGGACGGCCATGGCCTTCACCGTGCCCGCCACCCAGGGCGCCGTGCCCCAGATCGTGCCGGCGGAGCAGTTGCAGCAGGCCAACGCCCTGCTCAGGCTGCCGAGCAACGCCGTCAAAGTGCTCGGGCCGGCCATCGGCGGAGTCGTCGTCGCGGTCAGCGGTCCGGCCTGGGCGCTGGCCTGGGACGCGCTCACCTTCGCCGTGGCCGCCGTCCTGCTGCTCGGGCTGCGCCTGGACGCGCCCGTCACCGCCACCAGTGCGCTCGGTGACCTGCGGGAGGGCTGGACCGGCTTCCGGTCGCGGACCTGGCTGTGGACCTACACGGTCGCCGGGGCCGTCCTCGTCGCCGCCTGGCTGGCCGGCTTCCAGTTGCTGGGGCCGGTCGTCGCGGCGGAGCAGTACGCGGGGGCCCGTGACTGGGGGCTCGTGGCGGCCGCGTTCTCCGCGGGGCTGCTGGTCGGGACCGTGGTGTGCCTGCGCTGGCGGCCGTACCGGCTGATGGTCGTGGCGGTCGTGGCAGGTGCGCCGCTCGCCGGGCCGTTGCTCGTCATGGCGTGGGGACTGCCCCTGCCCTGGCTGCTGTTGGCCACCCTGCTCGCGGGGGTCGCGTTGGACGTGGCGATCGTCGCGTGGACGACCGCCTTCCAGCAGCACGTTCCGCAGGGCGAGTTGGGGCGCATGAGCGCGTTCAACAGCGTCGGGGAGCGGCTGGCCATTCCGCTCGGCTATCTGCTCACCGCGCTCGCCGCCGGCAGCTGGGGCAACCGGACGGTGCTGCTGGTGTGCGCCGGGCTCGTCGTCGCCGCCACTGTCCTCAACCTCTGTGTGCGGGACCTCTACCGCGTCAACGCCGCACGGAACTGAGCGCTCACAGCGCCTTCGCGTAACACAGGCTCAGCTCGTGGAAGCGGTAGTAGCCGAACTTCGTGCACGGCTCGTAGCCGCTGGACGTGTACAGCGCCACCGCCTCCGGCTGCTTCGTCCCGGTCTCCAGCACCATGCGCGTACGGCCCGCCGCCCGCGCGTCCTCCTCCAGCGCGGCCAGGATGCGTCTCGCCAGGCCTCGCCCGCGCATCTGCTCGATGACGTACATCCGCTTGAGCTCGGCGTCCCCGTCCTCGTTGCCCTCGCCGTTCTCGTCCTGCGACCGCCAGCCGCCGGACGCGACGGGGGTGCCGAGCGCGTCGTACGCGACCAGGTAGAGGCCGTTCGGCGGCCTGAAGTCCGCCGTGTCCAGGGGTGTGGCGTCGCCGGCGTCGCCGTAGCGGACGCCGTACTCGGCCTGCACCTGGTCGTTGAGCTTGACGGCGTCGGGGTGGTCGAACGGGACAGGGCGTATATGCATGCTAGATACCGTATATCAATTCAAGATCAAGAGTTTCCAGAATCGGACACCGTCCAGTGTGCCGGTAGGGTGCCCGAGTGCTCACTGTGACCTCTGTGAATGTGAACGGGCTGCGGGCCGCCGCGAAGAAGGGCTTCGTGGAGTGGCTCGCCGGCACCGAGGCCGATGTGCTGTGCCTTCAGGAGGTGCGCGCGGAGCCGCAGCAGCTGCCCGAGCCCGTCCGCACGCCCGACGGCTGGCACGTCGTCCACGCGCCCGCCGCCGCCAAGGGCCGCGCCGGCGTCTCCCTCTACACCCGCCGCGAGCCCGACCGGATCCAGGTCGGCTTCGGGTCGAGTGAGTTCGACGACAGCGGGCGTTACGTCGAGGCCGACCTGCCGGGTGTGACGGTCGCCTCGCTCTACCTCCCCTCCGGCGAGGTGGGCACGGAGCGGCAGGACGAGAAGGTCCGCTTCATGGGCGAGTTCCTCGCCTACCTGAAGTCCCTGCGCGAGCGCGCCGCCGCCGACGGCCGCGAGGTCCTGGTCTGCGGCGACTGGAACATCGCCCACCAGCAGGCCGACCTGAAGAACTGGCGCGGCAACACCAAGAACTCCGGCTTCCTGCCTCAGGAGCGGGAGTGGCTGACCGAGGTGTTCGAGGCCGGCGCCGGGGGCTATATCGACGTTGTACGGGAGCTGCATCCGGATGTGGAGGGGCCGTACACCTGGTGGTCGTACCGGGGGCGGGCTTTCGAGAGCGATACAGGTTGGAGGATCGACCTCGCCGTCGCGACCCCGGGTCTTGCGCGGAGAGCGGCCAAGGCGTTCGTGGAGCGAGCCGCCAGTTATGACGAACGGTGGTCGGATCACGCTCCTGTGACGGTCGTCTTCGACATGTGACTTGGATCATGGGGGTGTGCAGGGCGTGCTGATGCCCTGCGCACCCCCATACGCACCGTAGGTAGGTCAGCGACGTGACCCGACTGTGAAGGTCAAGCGGGAGGTGTCGGGCCCGGCCAGCCGCTCCGGGCCGCCGCCCGATCGTCCCTTGGCGACTGTGACGCGAACCCCGTCCCGGAGGAGTCCTTCCCTTGTCACCTCGCCGTCCACGGCGAATGCCTCGCGGTACCGGCTGACGGCGTACTCGTCGAGCCAGCTGGCGCGGATGGCGGCAGGGGCAGCGCAGGTCGTGCCGCGGGCCGACGCACGGCAGGCGTAGTCGCCGTACGCATAGGCCTTCCGTGTGGCGAAGTACATGCGGCCACTGCACCCGGCGCAGTGCGCCACTCCGATCAAAAGCGATGTCTCCCGACGCTTGGGGTGGATGCCGTTGGAACGCGCGTTGAGGACGTCCTGGAGGGCCTGGAACTCCTCTTCGGTGAGCAGCGGAGGGCCGATGAGTACGGGTGAGCCCTCAGCGTCACGGACGGTCTTCCCCCTGTGCACCCGGTGTCCCATCAGCGTCGGCGTGCGCAGGATTTTGGACAGGCTGCCCGCCGTCCAGCGAAATCGGTCGAAATCGCGTCCGTGGCGCCGCCCGCCCGTTGGGCGTCCCTGAAGTAGGGCATGACGGTCACGCGGCACCAGTACACCCGCGGCTTCGAGTTTGTGGGCGATGGCGACCAGGGACAGTCCCGAGTGCACGTCGTCCACAATCGCGCGGACAACGGTAACGGTCTCCGAGTCGGGAGCGAGACACCAGCCGACGCCGGAGGCATGCGGCGCCTTCTTGTACCCGAATGGAGCGAGGCCGCCTCCGTATCGGCCCATCGCGCGCAGCGCTTCGTGGGCGCTGGTGAGCCGAGCGGACAGAGCGCGAGCTTCCTGTTCGGCGGCGTAGGCCAGATTCATGCAGCGGCGAATGGAGTCGCCATCTGCCTGCGGCGTGACCACGAGCGGCTGACGCTCCTCAGGCATCCCGAAGACGAGCGTCGTCGCATGTCGCCTGCCCCATTCAACCAAGTCGGACATGTGGGCGACGGAACGCACGGCGCGGTCCACATGTGACCACACGATGGCGTCGTATGCGTCCGGGCGTCGCAGCCAAGGCGACAGCGAAGGCCTCTCGAAGGGAGACATCTTGCGTGCGGAAACCCCCAGATCTGCGGCTTCGGCGATCAGGGTGAAGCCCAGTCGGTCGGTGCACTGCTGGATCCAGGCGCGCTGCCTGCCGGGTGAGGTGGTCACTTCGGTCAGGTTGCTGAGACGCACAGCTCCTAGAGCTCGCGGCTGTTCGGTGGGAGTTGAAGCCGGTTGTGACGGCTGAGGACTACGCTTGGGCACGTCGACGCTCCACGTAAGAGTCGGCCATACCCCGGGACTGGTCGCACAGTCGCCGGGGCCTTTTCGGTCTCACTCTCGGAGTGCGAACGCGGCTTCGCCTGGGACTGCTGTGAAAGTGCCTCAATGGTGTGAATGTTCATGAACCGTCGGACAGTTGAGACGCGAGGTGATCTCGGCCGCTAGTCGCGCTTGCGCAGCCGTCGGTCCAGTGCCAGCGACAGTTCCGCCTCCACCACGCTCCGGGCGAGCGGGCGCAGGCGTTGCAGGTCGTCCTCGCGGGCGTGGCGGAGGACCAGTTCGGCGAACATCTCCGCGAGGTCGTCGACGTGTTCGCGGACTTGCTTGCCCGCGGCCAGTACCTCGGCGAGGGGGATGCCCTCGCGGACCAGGGCCGAGGAGACGTCCAGGAGGCGGCGGCTGATGTGGACGATCTCGCCGCCGTCGGTGCCGAGGTAGCCGAGGTCCAGGGCGGCGGCGAGGTTCTCCGGGGTGACCTGGCCCTCGAAGCGGGCGGCGAGTTCCTCGGGGGTGAGGCGGACCGGCTCCTCCTCCGTGGGGGCGGCGCCGAGGAGGTCGGCGACGTCGCGGCCGTGGTCGAGGGCGTCGGCGAGTTCCGCGATGCCGTTCAGGGTGTGGCCGCGTTCCAGCAGTGCCGAGATCGTGCGCAGGCGGGCCAGGTGCCGGTCGTCGTACCAGGCGATGCGGCCTTCGCGGCGGGGTGGCGGGATCAGCTTGCGTTCGCGGTAGAAGCGCAGGGTGCGCACCGTGATGCCGGCCAGGCGGGCCAGTTCCTCCATGCGGTATTCACGCTTCTGGGTCACCCGGGAACCTTAATTCGTACCGGCGGTAACTTTCCTCGATCCGACCCCTACCGGTCGGTACGGACCTCCTCTACTCTCCCCATTGTGCCAGTGTTCACTGGCATGGTTCCGGGTTCCGGGTGGAAGCAGGGAGGCACAGGCATGGCCGAACGCGAACATGTGCGGGTCGCGGTGGTCGGGTCCGGGTTCGGCGGGCTGGGGGCCGCCGTACGGCTGCGGCGTGAGGGCGTCACCGACTTCGTCGTCCTGGAGCGGGCCGACAGCGTCGGCGGCACGTGGCGGGACAACAGCTATCCGGGGTGTGCGTGTGACGTGCCGTCCCATCTGTACTCCTTCTCCTTCGCGCCCAACCCCGACTGGCCGCGTACCTTCTCCGGCCAGCAGCACATCCGCGCCTACCTGGAGCACGTCACCGACGTCTTCCGGCTGCGGCCGCACATCCGCTTCAACTCGGAAGTACAGCGGATGACCTGGAACGCCGAGCGGCTGTGCTGGGACATCGAGACCAGCGCGGGGAGTCTGTCGGCCGACCTCGTCGTCTCCGCCACCGGGCCGCTGTCCGACCCGAAGATGCCGGACATCCCGGGGCTCGACTCCTTCCCCGGCAAGGTCTTCCACTCCGCCCGCTGGGACCACGACTTCGACCTGCGCGGCAAGCGCGTCGCGATGGTCGGCACCGGCGCCTCCGCCATCCAGATCGTGCCGTCCATCCAGCCGCAGGTCGAGCGGCTCACGCTCTTCCAGCGGACCCCGCCATGGGTCATGCCCCGCGTCGACCGTGCCATCAGCGGCGTCGAGCGTTCCCTGCACCGGGCCCTGCCCCTCACCGCGCAACTGCGCCGTGGACTGCTGTGGGGCATCCGGGAGCTGCAGGTCCAGGCGTTCACCAAGCGCCCCAACGAGCTCGGCCTGATCGAGCAGTTGGCCAAGCGCAACATGGCCCGCTCCATCAAGGACCCGGACCTGCGCGCCAAGCTGACCCCCGACTACCGCATCGGCTGCAAGCGGATCCTGCTGAGCAGTGAGTACTACCCGGCGCTCGCCCAGCCCAACGTCGACCTCGTCGCCAGCGGTCTGAGCGAGATTCGCGGCTCGACCCTCGTCGCCGCCGACGGCAGCGAAGCCGAGGCCGACGCGATCGTCTTCGGTACGGGGTTCCACGTCACCGACATGCCGATCGCGGACCGGGTGGTGGGTGCGCAGGGGCAGACCCTCGCCGAGTCGTGGAAGGGCGGGATGGAGGCGCTGCGGGGCGCGTCCGCCGCCGGGTTCCCGAACTGGATGACGATCATCGGGCCCAACACGGGGCTCGGGAACTCGTCCATGATCCTCATGATCGAGTCCCAGCTGAACTACATGGCCGACTTCGTGAAGCAGTTGAACGTCCTCGGCGGACGCGCGGCCCTGGACGCCCGGCCCAGCGCCGTGCACGCCTGGAACCGGCGGGTTCAGGAGCGCATGAAGCGGACGGTGTGGAACACGGGCGGCTGCACCAGCTGGTACCTGGACGCCAGCGGCCGCAACACGACCGTCTGGCCCGGTACGACGACCGAGTTCCGGCGGGCCACGCGGCGGGTGGATCTGGCGGAGTACGAGCTCCTGCGAGCGCCGGCCGAGAAGGACGCCCCGCCACAGGACGCCAAGTCACAGGACAGCAAGGCGAAGAGC
Organism: Streptomyces sp. NPDC111606; assembly: GCF_055656945.1. NCBI lineage: Bacteria > Bacillati > Actinomycetota > Actinomycetes > Kitasatosporales > Streptomycetaceae > Streptomyces > Streptomyces sp. NPDC111606. The sequence continues at coordinate 204,256 of NZ_JBVKBY010000014.1, read as the reverse complement.
GGCAAGTCGAAGGGCGCCAACTCCAAGGACGCCAAGTCGGGGGTGACCGCGTGAGCCGGCTGATGCACGTCGCCTCCGGGCCGTACGCCCCGCCCGCCCCCGCCCGTGAACTGACGGCGATATCCGCCGATGGTGCCCCTTTGCACGTGGAGGTGCACGGTCCCGTCGACGACACGGCAGCGCCCGCCGTCGTGCTCGCGCACGGCTGGACCTGTTCGACCGCCTTCTGGGCGGCGCAGATCCGGGAGCTGGCCGTCGACCACCGGGTCATCGCCTACGACCAGCGCGGCCACGGACGCAGCCCGGCCAGCCCGGCGTGCAGCAGCGACGCCCTCGCCGACGACCTCGAAGCCGTACTGGAGGCGACGCTCGCACCCGGTGAGAAGGCCGTGATCGTCGGGCACTCCATGGGTGGCATGACGGTGATGGCCGCCGCTGCCCGCCCGGGGTTCCGTGCGCACGCCGCCGCGGTCCTGCTGTGCAGCACGGGCGCCTCGCGGCTGGTCGCCGAGTCCACGGTCGTACCGATGCGGCCGGGACGGTTGCGGACCTGGCTGACCAAGCACATCCTCGGCTCCCGGGCGCCGCTCGGGCCGGTCACGCCGATCGCCAGGTCGATCCTCAAGTACGCGACGATGGGCGCCGGTTCGGCCCCGCACATGGTCGAGGCGTGCGCGCGGATCGTGCACGCGTGCCCGCGCAGGGTGCGACACGCCTGGTCGAACGTGCTGGATCTGCTCGATCTCGACCACGGCGTAAGGGAGTTGACGGTGCCGACCGCGGTGGTCGTCGGCACGGCCGACCGCCTGACCCCGCCGGTGCACGCCCGCTCGCTGGCCGCCGCGCTGCCGCACTGCCTCGGCGTCACCGAACTGCCCGGCCTCGGGCACATGACACCGGTCGAGGCGCCCGAGCTGGTGACCGGGAAGATACGAGAACTGGCGATGACGTACCCGCAGGTCAAGACGTACACGCAGGTCAAGGAGGGCGCATGAGCAGGGTGAGCCTCGAAGGACAGGTCGCCGTCGTCACGGGGGCGGCGCGGGGCGTCGGGGAGTTGCTCGCCCGCAAGCTCTCGGCGCGCGGCGCGAAGGTGGCGCTCGTGGGGCTGGAGGCGGACGCCCTCAAGCAGGTCTCCGAACGGCTGCACAGCGACAGCGACCACTGGTACGCCGACGTGACGGATCACGAGGCGATGGCGCGGGTGGCGCGTGAGGTCAAGGAACGGTTCGGGAAGGTCGACATCGTCGTCGCCAACGCGGGTGTCGCCAGCGGGGGACCGTTCGTGGACTCCGACCCGGAGGCGTGGCGGCGGGTCATCGAGGTCAACCTCATCGGGTCGGCGGTGACGGCTCGTGCGTTCCTGCCGGTGCTGATGGAGAGCCGCGGCTATCTGCTGCAGATCGCCTCGCTCGCGGCCATCACCCCGGCGCCGATGATGACCGCGTACTGCGCGTCCAAGTCGGGTGTGGAGGCGTACGCGCACAGTCTGCGGGCCGAAGTCGGGTACAAGGGCGTGCGGGTGGGGGTCGGGTATCTGTCCTGGACCGACACCGACATGGTGCGCGGCGCCGATCAGGACGACGTCATGCGGGAGTTGAGGAAGCGGCTGCCGTGGCCTTCCAACAAGACGTATCCGCTGGGGCCGGCGGTCGACCGGATCGTGGCGGGCATCGAGCGGCGCTCCAGCCATGTCTACGGGCAGTGGTGGCTGCGCGGGATGCAGGGGGTCCGTGGCTATCTGCCGGGGATCATCGGGACCGTGGGGCAACGGGAGATGCGGCGCTTCGGGGACCGGCTGGTGGGGGTGCGGACGGGGCTGGTCGGAGCGGGCGGCGCCGCCGATGAGCAGGAGCGTATTACGCGGCGTAACTGATCGACATGCGCAGGGTTATCGCCCGTGTGAATCTGGTCGAGGCCCCACCGAGGGGCCAACCCCCCACTCACTACGGGAGTGAACCCACATGGGCATGAAGGACCAGTTCAAGGAGAAGTCCGAGCAGCTGCAGGAGCGTGCGCGTCAGCACGGTCAGCAGGAGCGCCCGCAGGGGCGTCCGCAGGGGCAGCCGGAGCGGGGCCGTCCGCAGGGGCAGCCGGAGCGGGGTCGCCCGCAGCGGCCGCAGCGGGACGAGGAGTCCGACCGCATGCGTGAGGACGAGGAGCGCTTCGACCACGACTACGACCGGTAGTCAGTCGGTTCGCTGAACGCGGCGCGGGGTGCCCCCTGTTTTGGCGGGTGCCCCGCGTTTGTGTTGGTGTTGGGGGTTTCGTTGTCGGGTGCGGGTCCGTGGGGGCTGGTCGCGCAGTTCCCCGCGCCCCTTGGGTGTCGTCCCGCCGTCCCTCAAGAGCGTGGGGGAAGCTTTGGTCTTGACCGGTCGGGAACGTGTGCGTAGTCCGGGGGAGTTGCCGACGGGTTCGTCTCCAACAGCTCCAGCGCCAGTTCCACCGCATCCGTCAGTTGGGCGTGGCGGCCCTCCGCCCAGTCCAGCGGCGTCCGCAGGACCTCGACGTCCGGGCTCACCCCTTTGTTCTCGATGCTCCAGCCGTACGCGTCGAACCAGGCCGCGTTCATCGGGACCGTGATCACCGTGCCATCGCCCAGGCGGTGGCGGCCGGTCATGCCGACGACTCCGCCCCAGGTGCGCTGTCCGACGACCGGGCCCAGTTTGAGGAGTCTGAAAGCGGCTGTGATCATGTCGCCGTCGGAGGAGGTCGCCTCGTCGGCGAGGGCGACGACCGGGCCGCGCGGGGCGTTCGAGGCGTACGACACCGGCTGGGCGTTGCGGGTGAGGTCCCAGCCGAGGATCGTGCGGGTGAGTTTCTCCACGACCAGCTCGCTGATGTGGCCGCCCGCGTTGCCTCGTACGTCGACGATCAGTGCGGGGCGTGACATCTCCATGCGCAGGTCCCGGTTGAACTGGGCCCAGCCCGAGCCGCCCATGTCCGGGATGTGCAGGTAGCCGCAGCGGCCGCCGCTCAAGTCCCGTACGACGGCGCGGCGTTTGGCGACCCAGTCCTGGTAGCGCAGGGGGCGTTCGTCGATGAGGGGGACCACGGCCACGCGGCGTGCCCGGCCCGCCTCGCCCTCCGCCGGCGTGAACGTCAGCTCCACCGTCGTGCCGCCGGCGCCGGCCAGGAGGGGGTAGGGCCCGGTGACCGGGTCCACGGGGCGGCCGTCGACGTGGGTGAGCACCGCGCCTTCCCGGATTCCGGTGCCTGCCAGCGGGGAGCGGGCCTTGGAGTCGGAGGACTCGCCGGGGAGGATGCGCTTGACCATCCAGCCCTCGTCGCGGCGTACGAAGTTGGCGCCGAGCAGGCCCTGCCAGCGCTGGTAGTGCGCCGGGCCCTCGTTGCGGCGGGCGGCGGAGACGTAGGCGTGTGACGTGCCGAGTTCGCCCAGGACCTCGCGGAGCAGGTCCGCGAACTCGTCGGGGGAGGCGACCCGTTCGACGAGCGGGCGGTACTGGGCCAGGACCGCGTCCCAGTCGATGCCGCACATCTGCGGCTCCCAGAAGTACGCCCGGATCAGCCGGCCCGCCTCCGCGTAGGACTGCCTCCACTCCGCCGTCGGGTCGACCTGGTGCAGGATGCGGCGCAGGTCGATCCACACCGTCGTGTCACTGTCGCCGGACTCGGAGGCCGGAACTCCGCGCAGTTCGCTCTCGTCGACCAGGACCAGGCGGCTGCCGTCGCCGCTCACCGCGAACCAGTCGAGATGGTCGACCAGTTCGGACTTCTTCGCCTTGCTGATGTTGAAGTGCTCGAGGGTCGGCCGGCCGGTCATGTCGTCGGGGTTGGCGAACGTCTCGCCCAGCGCGCCCGAGATCGGCCAGCGCAGCCAGACCAGCCCGCCGCCCGCGACCGGGTACAGCGCCGAGTACTTGGAGGCGGTGACCGGGAAGGGGGTGACCCGGCTCTCCAGGCCCTCGATCTCGACGGTCGGTGCGCCGCCGTCCCCGCCCTCCTCGTCCTCCACCGGGTCCAGGCCGCCGGCCGCGGGGCGGCCCTCCGGGTTCAGGGCGAAGGGGGAGGGGGTCGCGGAGGACAGGGGGACCAGGTAGGGGCGGCAGCCCAGCGGGAAGGAGAGGTCGCCGGTGTGGACGTCGTACACGGGGTCGAAGCCGCGCCAGGAGAGGAAGGCCAGGTAGCGGCCGTCCCGCGTGAACACCGGATTCTCGTCCTCGAAGCGGCCGTTGGTGACGTCGACGATCATCCGGTCCTTTATGCGGGCCAGCTTGATCTGGCGGAGGGTGCGGCCGATGCCGGGGTGCGACCACGTCAGCCAGGTGCCGTCCGGGGAGAAGGCCAGGTCCCGCACCGGACCGTTGACGGACCGGATCAGCTCGGTGACCTCGCCGTTGGAGTCCTCCGTCACGTCCAGCAGCAGGAGGCGCCCGTCGTGCGCGGCGATCGCGAGGCGCTCGCCCTGCGGGTCGGCGACCATCTCCAGGACCCGGCCCAGCTCGCCCGAGGCCAGTCGGCGCGGTTCGCGGTCGCCGGTCGCCCTGGGCAGGTAGGCGATCTCGATGGCGTCCTCGCCCTCCGCGTCCGTCACATACGCGACCTGGCCGATCGAGCCGAGCATCTCCGGGAGCCGGACCCGTACGCCCGGGGTGTCGATGATCGTGCGGGCGGGGCCGTCCCGGTGGGTGAGCCAGTACAGGCTGCCGCGCACGACCACGGCGCTCGCGCGGCCCGTCTCGTCCACGGAGATGCCGTCGACGTGCTGGGCGGCCGGCACCTGGTACGGCCGCCGGCCCGCGCGCGGCCCGCTCAGGCGTACGTCGAGCCGGCGCGGCTCGGAGTCCGCGGCGAGGTCGTCCACGATCCACAGGTCGCCCGCGCACTGGTACACCACCCGGGTGCCGTCGCTCGCGGCGTGCCGGGCGTAGAAGGCGTCGTGGTCGGTGTGCCGGCGCAGGTCGGAGCCGTCGTACGCGCACGAGTAGAGGTTGCCGACGCCCTCGTGGTCGGAGAGGAAGGCGATCCGGCCGCCGACGAACATGGGGGAGGCGAGGTGGCCGCCGATGTCCGCGAGAAGGCGTTCGCCGTGCAGCCACAGCCTGCCCATGGCACCGCCCCGGTAGCGCTTCCAGGACGCCGGTTCGTGCGGCGGGGTACCGGTCAGGAGCAGGGACTTGCGCTCGCCGTCGAGGTCGGCGACCTGGAGGTCGGAGCACGGGCCCCAGGGGAGCTTGCGGCCGGGATCACCGTCCGGGCGGACCTTGTAGGCCCAGGTGAAGTGGGAGAAGGGCTCGCCGTGGGAGGCGACGGCGAGGATCACGCCGTCGGGGGTCCAGCCGCACACCTGGGTGTCGGCCGAGCCCCAGTGGGTGAGCTGGCGGCCGGGACCGCCGTCCACCGGGACGAGGTGGATCTCGGGGACCAGGCTGCGCCAGCTCGTGTACGCGATGTGGCGGCCGTCGGGGGAGAAGCGGGGTGGGCCGCTCTTGGTGCGGTCCACGGTGAGTCGCCAGGCGCGGGCCGGGCTGTCGAGGGGGGCCAGCCACAGGTCGTCCTCGGCCACGAAGCACAGCAGGTCGTCATGGAGGTGCGGCAGGCGCAGATAGCTCACCTACCCATGCTTTTCCCGGGGACGGACCTGAGCAACTTGTGACATGCCCGGCATAGGGGTGCGCGTGACCCACGACACGAACGAAACCGTTTCGTTTCGCTCGTGGATGAGGTACCTTTTAGGTGTACGAAACCGTGTCGTTCGGAGGGGGAGGTGAGGACCGTGACCGAGGCGGCTACGGCACGTCGCAGTCGGATCACCCCTGAGCGCGAGGCCGAGTTGTACGAGGCCGTGCTCGACCTGCTCCGGGAGGTCGGCTACGACGCCCTCACCATGGACGCCGTGGCGGCCCGCACCCGGTCCAGCAAGGCGACGCTCTACCGCCAGTGGGGCGGCAAGCCGGAGCTGGTGGCGAAGGCGATCCGGCACAACAAGCCGGGCAACATCGCCGACGTCGACACCGGATCCCTGCGGGGCGACCTCCACGCCCTCACGGCACGCGAGGACGACTGCCACATGCAGCAGAACGCCGCGCTGATGCGGGGTCTGTTCATGGCGGTGCACGCCAACCCCGACCTGCTGAGGGCCTTCAAGGAACTGCTCATCGAGCCGGAGATGGCGGAGTTCAACCGGGTGGTCCAGCGGGCCGTCGACCGCGGCGAGATCCGTGCCGACTGCCCCGCGCTGGAGTACGTGGTGCACATGCTCGTCGGCGCGTTCGCCACCCGCACCCTGATCGACGACCAGCCGCCGACGCAGGCCTTCCTCATGTCGTACATCGACGCCGTGGTCCTCCCCGCCCTCGGCGCGCCCACCCCCTGACAGTCCCCTGAGCAAGCCCTCCACCTGACGTAACCGCTCACGTCGTCGGGCTGATGACCCCTGCCCACGCACCAATCCACGACCTGACCGGGAGACGCCCTCGTGGCCACGTTCCTCTACAAACTCGGCCGGCTCGCCTTCAGGCGACGGCATTTCGTCGCCCTCATATGGGTCGCGCTGCTCACCCTCGCCGGTGTGGGTGCGGCCAGCGCGCCCGCCGCGGGCACGACGTCCTTCTCGATCCCCGGCACCGAGGCGCAGAAGGCCTTCGACCTGCTGGAACAGCGCTTCCCCGGCATGAGTGCCGACGGCGCCACCGCCCGGGTCGTCTTCAAGGCGCCGGACGGGCAGAAGATGACGGACGCCGGCAACAAGGCGACCGTCGAGGACACCGTCAAGGAGCTGTCCGACGGCTCCGAGGTGGCCTCCGTCGCCGACCCGTACACCGCGCAGGCCGTCAGCAAGGACGGCACGGTCGCGTACGCGTCGGTGAAGTACGACGTCTCCGGCATGGAACTGCAGGACTCCTCGCGCGACGCCCTGGAGGACGCCGCACAGGACGCGCGGGACGCCGGGCTGACCGTGGAGATCGGCGGTGACGCGCTCCAGACAGTGCCGCACACCGGCGCCACGGAGATCATCGGTATCGGTGTCGCCGCGGTCGTCCTCGTCATCACCTTCGGCTCGCTCATCGCGGCCGGGCTCCCGCTGCTGACCGCCCTGATCGGTGTCGGCATCGGCATCTCGACGATCACGGCCCTGGCGAGCACGCTGGAGCTGGGCTCCACGACCTCGACGCTGGCGATGATGATCGGCCTGGCGGTCGGCATCGACTACGCCCTGTTCATCGTCTCCCGCTACCGCGCCGAACTGGCCGAGGGCCGCGAGCGCGAGGAGGCGGCCGGCCGGGCCGTCGGCACGGCGGGCTCGGCGGTGGTCTTCGCCGGTCTGACGGTGGTCATCGCGCTGGTCGGCCTGTCGGTCGTCAACATCCCGATGCTGACGAAGATGGGCATCGCGGCGGCGGGCACGGTCGTGATCGCGGTACTGATCGCGCTGACGATGATCCCGGCCCTGCTGGGGTACGCCGGCAAGAAGGTGCAGCCCGCCGGGAAGAAGAGCCGGTGGCTGGGCGGCAAGCGGGCCGCGAAGAAGGCGGCCTCCGGCAGCGAGGCGGGCAGGCCGGCCAAGCCGAACCTGGGCACCCGCTGGGCCAGCTTCGTCGTACGCCGTCCGATCGCCATCCTCCTGCTGGGTGTCGTGGGCCTCGGCGCCGCGGCCGTCCCCGCGACCTCCCTCGAACTGGGTCTCGGCGACGACGGTTCGCAGCCGACGTCCACCACGCAGCGGCGTGCCTACGACCTGCTGTCCGACGGCTTCGGGCCCGGCTTCAACGGCCCGTTGATGGTGGTGGTCGACGCCCAGGGCAGCGGTGACCCGGACGCCGCCTTCAAGCAGGTCGGCGACGACATCAAGGGCATCAAGAACGTCGTGGCGGTGACGCCGGCGACGCCCAACAAGGCGGGCGACACGGCGACGATCACGGTGATCCCGGACGCCAAGCCGTCGTCCGTCACGACCGAGGACCTGGTCCACGCCATCCGCGACAAGGGCGCGGAGGTGAAGGCCGACACGGACGCGACCGTGCTGGTCACCGGCAGCACGGCGATGAACATCGACGTCTCGGAGAAGCTGAACGACGCGCTGCTGCCGTATCTGGCGCTCGTGGTCGGCCTCGCCTTCCTCCTCCTGATCGTGGTCTTCCGTTCGATCCTGGTCCCGCTGAAGGCGGCTCTCGGCTTCCTGCTGAGCGTGATGGCGGCGCTGGGCGCGGTGGTCGCGGTCTTCCAGTGGGGCTGGTTCGCGGGCCTCCTGGGCGTGGAGGAGACCGGCCCGGTGATGTCCATGATGCCGATCTTCATGGTCGGCGTGGTCTTCGGCCTGGCGATGGACTACGAGGTGTTCCTCGTGACGCGGATGCGCGAGGCGTACGTCCACGGCGAGAAGCCGAGCCAGGCGGTGGTGACCGGGTTCAAGTACGGCGCCCGGGTGGTCTCGGCGGCCGCGGTGATCATGATGGCGGTGTTCGCGGGCTTCATCGGCTCCAGCGAGTCCATGGTCAAGATGATCGGCTTCGGCCTGGCGATCGCGGTGTTCTTCGACGCCTTCGTCGTCCGGATGGCCATCGTCCCGGCGGTCCTGGCCCTGCTCGGCAAGAAGGCCTGGTGGCTGCCGAAGTGGCTGGACCGTGCCCTGCCGAACGTGGACGTGGAGGGCGAGGGCCTGCGCACGGACGCCGAGGCGAAGGGGTCCGAGGACCCCGACGAGGACCGGGCGCTGGTGCGCGCCTGAGGCGCCGCCTCTGAGGTACCGCCCTTGAAGTGACAGACCGGCCGGTGAGGGCTCCGTGGGGACGGGGTGCCCTCACCGGCTCTTTCATGTGTCCGAACTGCGGCCTCTCGACCGGCCCGAGCGGCCGAGACGTCGGCCACACAACGGAATCGAAGGCCCCGCACCCGTGTTGGGATGACTGTCGTAGGCGGACGAGCCGGCCGCACGGCGCAGCCGGCCGGCCGCGGAACGAGACAGTCGCAGGGGAGCACGGGCGTGGACGTGAACGGCACAGTGGCCGAGGGCTTCGAGCCGGTCAGGGAGGCGTTCATACGGAACTTCGGCACCCTCGGGGAGCGCGGCGCGGCCGTCGCCGTGTACCGGGACGGGCGCAAGATCGTCGACCTGTGGGCCGGCACGAAGGACGTCGACGGCACGCAGCCGTGGCAGCACGGCACCGCGCAGGTCGTGCGCTCGGCGACCAAGGGCGTCGCCGCCGCCGTACCCCTGATCCTGCGGCAGCGCGGGCAGCTGGACCTGGACGCGCCGGTGGGTGAGTACTGGCCGGAGTTCAAGGCGCACGGCAAGGAGCGGCTGCTGGTCCGGCATGTGCTGAACCACCGCGCCGGGCTCCCGGTGCTCGACCGCCCGCTCACGCCCGAGGAGGCGCTGGACCCGCACCGCGGCCCCGAGGCGGTCGCCGCTCAGGCGCCCGCGTGGGTGCCGGGCACCGATCACGGCTATCACGCGCTGACGTACGGCTGGCTGCTGGACGAGCTGGTGCGTCGGGTGACCGGACGGTGGGCCGGCGAGTGGCTCGCGGCGGAGGTCGCCGGTCCGCTCGGCCTGGACCTGTGGCTCGGGCTGCCCGAGTCCGAGGCGGGCCGCGTGGGCCGTACGGGCCGGGTCGAGGGACCCGAGCCCGCGGGCGGGCTCCGCGCACGTCCGAAGCGTTCGGTCACCGAGGCCTATCAGGATCCGGCCTCCCTCACGCGCCGCGCCTTCGCCGCGATCACCCCCTTCCCCGACCAGAACGACCCCGCCTACCGTGCCGCCGCCCTCCCCGCGACGAACGGCATCGCGACGGCCGACGCACTGGCCCGCTTCTACGCCGCGCTCATCGGCGAGGTCGACGGGGTACGGCTCTTCGACCCGGCGACGGTGGAGCTGGCGCGGGCCGAGGAGGCGGCGGGGCAGGACCGCGTTCTGGTGGTCAACACCCGTTTCGGTCTGGGCTACATGCTGCACGGCAGCGCGTCCCCGCTGCTGGGGCCGGGCTCCTTCGGCCACCCCGGCCGCGGCGGCGCCCTCGGCTTCGCCGACCCGGAGACGGGGATCGCGTTCGGCTATGTGACGAACGGCTTCCGCAAGACGGTGACGGCGGATCCGAGGGCGCAGGCGTTGATACGGGCGGTGCGGACGGCGCTCGCCTAGCCGGCGGGGCTCGCCCGGCGTGCGGTGGTCGCGCGGCGTGCGGTTCAGACGTGGATGGGGTGGGACGTGCGCCCCGACGCCTGATCGATCTCACTGTGCGCTTTGGTGAGCATCTGCATCGCGAGCTCGTTCAGCGCACGGGCGGCGGCGATCTCCTCGCCGACGCGTGGCTGATTCGAGTCCGTGTGGTGCCTTGTGGCGTGGCCGTGGGCGCGTACCTCGCTGCCGTCGGGGAGCCGCACCATCGCGACCGCCCTCGTGTGGGTCTCGTCCTCCTGGAACTCCATCTCGACGTGCCATCCCACAGTGGTGTGCAACATGACGATCACCTCCGGAATCCTTGCTTCCAGGGTGCGCCTCGGAGGGTGCCGCCGCATAGCCGAGGTCAGCGAACTCCTCACGCCGCACGGCCGGTATGGGGCGCCTGGTGTCGGAGGGGACGCCGGGGTGCAAAGAGCGCAGCTCGGGATCAGTGAGACTCGGCACATCCGCTTCGGGGACCGGCTTCGCCCTGCTTCCATGGAGATGTCGCGTTCCATGGAGATGTCGTGCGCCGGACCTGGCCCCGCCGTCACCGCCACCTCCCCCGTTAACCGCACTGGGCCATATCGAGGACATGCGCTGCTGCTTCTCCGCCCACCTCCCCGCTCTCGCAGCACTGTCGGCCTTCCCCGGCCCCTGCGAGGTGTTGCGCTCCGGTGCCCGCCTCGCCCCCGCCCTGCTGCGCTCGGCCTCCGCCGCCATGCAGCGGGCCCGCTCGCACCACCCCGACGCCCTGGCCGCCGTCAACCTCGAACTGGTCACCCTCACCGAGGACAGCGCCGTCATCACCTGGTACACCGGCATCCCCGGCACCGACGACGGCCTGGGCCACCCGCTCCCCGCGATCACCGAGGGTGAGGTCGTCTACGGCACCCACCCCTCCCGGCTCAACCGCACCGCGTCCGTCGACCTGCCGACCGCCCATCACCAGGTCGAGCTCACGGACCTGGAGCCGGGGCAGACGTACTACTACCAGGCCCGCTCACGAGGCGTGACCGCCACACCCACGCCGCTGCATCTGGTGCGCGGCAACGCGGTGGGCACGTCGACGTTCGGGTTCGGCGCGAGCGGCGGGCCGTACTCCTTCACCACCCCGCAGCCCCCGCCCGGCCGGCACCTGCTGTCCATCGCGCTCTGCAACGACCTGCACCTCGGCGAGACCACCGCCGGCCTGGTCGGCGGCCTGCCCCTGCTGCGCGGGGTGCCGCAGCAGCCGGGGCGAGCGCCGTACCCGGAACTGATGAGCCGGGCCCTGGTCGAGGAGGCCCGGCGGCGCGGGGCCGACCTGCTGCTGGCCGGGGGCGACATCTCGGCCGGCGGCGCGGCGCACGACCTGGGCGAGGCCCGGCGGATCCTGGACGGCTTCGGCACCCACGGGCAGGACTACTTCGTCGTACGCGGCAACCATGACCGGTCCGTCGACAACTCCACCTTCCTCGCAGCCTTCCCGGGCCTGGCGGGCAGCGACGGACCCGGATACTTCGCCCGTGACCTCGGCGGGCTGCGGATCATCGGCCTCGACACCTACGTCAAGACCGGCAACGGCGCCGACGCGGGCGGCCTCGGCCCCGAGCAACTGGCTTGGTTCCAGGCCGGGTTGAGGGCAGCACCGGACCAGCCGACGGTGGTGTTCGGCCACCATCCGCTGACCGTGCGGGACTCCGTCTTCCCGGTGACCCGCGGCCAGTGCCTGGAACGCCGCCAGGCCCGCACAGTCGTCGACGCCTACGCATCCGCGCCCGGCGTATTCCTCCACCACGCGGGCCACACCCACCGCAACAAGCGCACCGTGCTGGTGCGTGCCCCGCACGTCACCCAGCAGGAGGTCGCCGCCGCCAAGGAGTACCCCGGCGGCTTCACCCTGCTGCGCATCCACTCCGGCGGCTACGCGCTCAACCACTACAAGTCCGGCGACCTGGCGGCCCGGCAGTGGAGCGAGCGCAGCCGCCGGGTGGCCGCGGGCCTGTGGCCGCACCACGCGCTGGGCCGCTCGGTCACCGACCGCAACAGCGTCGCGGCACACGACCTCTCGGGCGTCACACCGCTCTCAGGGCTCTCACGGAGCGTGAATCGCGAGCAACGGTGAGTGTCCGTAGCATCGGAGCATGGCGACCCTCTGGGACCTCATGCGGGACTGCATCCCCGACGACCACGCCCGTCAGGTCACCTCGCGGTACTACGTCGACGAGGTGATGGGCGCCCCCGGTGCGCCCGGGCTGGTTGTCGACCTCGGGTGCGGACGCGGGACGTCGGCCGCGCTGTTCCGCAAGCACGACCCCGAGGTGCGGTGGGTCGGGATCGACATCCGGGACTCACCGGAGGCGGGCCAGCGCACGCCCGGCGGTGACCCGGTGGTGCACTACGACGGCGTTCGTCTCCCGCTCGCCTGCGACTCACTGCCGCTGATCTACTCGCACCAGGTCTTCGAACACGTCGCCCGCCCGCGCGAACTGCTCGCGGAGATCGCCCGGGTGCTGGCGCCCGGCGGCTGCTTCATCGGATCGACGTCCCAGTTCGAGCCGTACCACTCCTTCAGCCTGTGGAACTACACGCCGTACGGCTTCCGGAGGCTGGTCGAGGAGGCGGGGCTCGCGCTGGAGGAGATCCGGCCCTCGCTCGACGGGGTGGCGCTGATCATGCGGAGCTACCTCGGCAGGCCACCGGAGTACAGCCGTTACTGGGACGAGCAGTCCCCGCTCAACTCCGAGATCGACCAGTGGGCGCGGCACGGCCGCCGCAGGACGGCCCTGGTGAACCTGCGGAAGCTCACTTATTGCGGGCAGTTCGCATTCCGGGTGGGCAAGCCGGCGCAGGCGTAGGACGCCGCACTTCTGGCGCAAGATCTCGAAACTCGGCGCGCCGCAGGATGATTTGGGGCATTTCTTACTTAATCTCCCTTAATCGTAAGGGGTCACCCCTTCACGCATTGCATCCACCTCACTCCACCGGAGATGACATGCAGAAGCTTCGTAAGGCCGCCGTCCTGGTCGCCGCCCTGACCACGGTCGGATTCCTGGGTGCCGGCGCGGCCCACGCCGACGGCGGGGACCAGTACAAGGTCCAGCAGAGCACCCAGTGCAAGTCCCACGACCTGAACATCGACATCCTCGGCGTCGTCGGTCTGCTCAACGGCGTGCTGGGCAACGGCCTCAACGGCGAGGGCGACTCGGGCAGCCAGAGCACGCACCTCGGCTCGACGATGGGCTGCAACAACAGCGCCTTCGGCGGCTGACCGTCCGACCGGTGTGAAGCCCCGGCCAACGGCCGGGGCTTTCACCTAACCCGTGTGCAGCATCAGCCCGATGCCCACGACCAGCAGCGCAGCCGCCGCGATCCGCGGCGCCCCGAACCGCTCCTTGAAGAACACCGCCCCAATCGCGGCCCCCACGATGATGGAGGACTCCCGCAGGGCGGCGATCGGCGCCAGTTCGGCCTTCGTCTGCGCCCACAGGACCAGCGCGTACGCGGTGACGCACAGCGCGGCACCGAGCAGTCCCAGCGCCGCGAACGGCCGCAGTACGGCGACCGTCTGTCCGCGCCAGCGCCAGAGGGCGTACGCCGGGATGACGAGCCCCTCGATCACCATCAGCCAGGCGATGTAACCGAGGGACGACCCGGAGGCCCGTACGCCCAGACCGTCGATGACGGTGTACGCCGCGATGCTCAGCCCGGTCGCCAGCGCGGCCCCGATCGCGGCCCAGTTGGGCCGGCGCCCGCGCAGCCCCCACAGGGCGACGCCGGTCAGTCCCGCGCAGGACAGGGCGATGCCGGCCGCCGCCCAGCCGTTCGGCACCTCGTGCGCGAACACGGCCGCCAGTACGGCGACCACGAGCGGCGCGGTGCCGCGTGCGAGGGGGTAGGCCTGCCCGAAGTCGCCCAGCTGGAAGGACTTCATGAGTAGCGCGAAGTAGACGATGTGGACGAGGGCGGAGGCGAACAGATACGGCCACGCCTCGGCCGCCGGAAACCCCCCGAAGGGCATGAGGGCCAGCCCGATCACCACCCCGCCGCCGGCGATGAGCGTGAACCCCACCAGCTTGTCGGTGATCTTGTGGGCGATGGCGTTCCAGCCGGCGTGCGTGACGGCCGCGAGCAGGACGGCGGCCGTGACCAGCGGGGTCACGAAGTCTGCTCGCGCACGTCCACCAGGGTGGCGCCGGCATGGGCGACCAGGTCCATGGGCGCCATGGGGAAGACCACGTGCGGGTTCCCGGCGGCGGCCCAGACGACGTCGTGCCCCAGCAGCGACCGATCGGCGAGCACGCGCGTCTTCGTACGGTGCCCGAAGGGGGGTACGCCCCCGATGGCGTACCCGGTGGTCTCCCGCACGACGTCGACCTTGGCCCGGGTGACCTTCTCGGCGCCGAGTTCCTTCCGCACGAGGTCCAGGTCGACCCGGGACGCCCCGTCCATCAGCACCAGCACGGGCACCCCGTCCGCCGCGAAGATCAGCGACTTGCAGATCTCGCTGAGCTCGCACCCGATGGCGGCGGCGGCCTCGGCCGCGGTACGGGTCGCGTCCGGGAACCGGCGCATCCGGGCGTTCAGATCGCTCAGCCCGAGCTCGTGCAGAGCCTCGGCGAAACGTGGGTGGGCATGTGATTCCGATGCTTCCGAGGACGTCATGCCCGGCAGGCTAGCTGCCGGATACGTGTGTCACGAACGAATTCCGGGTGCTGAGAGCGGGAGTCAGCCGAGGAGGATCGTGACCTCGATGTTGCCGCGGGTCGCGTTGGAGTACGGGCAGATCTCGTGCGCCGCGTCCACCAGCTTGGCGGCGAGACCCGCGTCCAGCACCGGCAGGGAGACGCTGAGAGCGACCGCCAGGCCGTAGCCGCGCTGCTTGTTGGGGCCGATGCCGACCTTCGCGGCGACCGTGGAGCCGGTGAGGTCGTAGCCCTCGCGGTTGCCGACGAGGATCAGTGCGTTGTGGAAGCAGGTGCTGTAGCCGGCGGCGAACAGCTGCTCGGGGTTGGTGCCGTTGCCGTCGCCGCCCAGCTCCGGGGGCATCGCGACCTTGAGCTCGATCTGGCCGTCCTGGCTGGTGACATAGCCGTCCCGGCCGCCGTGCGCGGTGGCCTCGGCGACGTACATGATCTTCGTCGGACGGGTGTCGACGACGGTGCCCTCGTCAGTCATGGTTGGCCCTCCCCCCAGACAGCGCGCATCGGAAAAGGCGCGCACAAGTACATTGTGCACAAGGTACTGGCCGGTACGTCGGTCGCCGCTACCAGGGGGTAGGAACCGGGGGTAACCCGAGTTCAGGGGGTGGGGTCCGCGCTGGGGTGTGCTCGGTGCGCGAGCTGCCACAGCTCCTCGCGCAGTCGCGCGACTCCCGCCGCATCGAGCCCCGTTGTGGTGAGCAGTGAGCCGGGCACGCACTTCGCGCGCTCCCGCAGCTCCTCCCCGCGCCCGGTGACGGCCACGAGCACGGACCGCTCGTCGCGCGCCGACCGCTCACGCCGTACCAGGCCGGCCGCCTCCAGCCGCTTCAGCAGGGGGGAGACGGTGCCGTAGTCGAGCCGCAGCGCGGCGGCCAGCTCCTTCACCGTCGTCTCGCCTCGCTCCCACAGGACCAGCAGCACGAGGTACTGCGGGTAGGTGAGGCCGAGTTCGTCGAGGAGCGGGCGGTAAGCGGCCGTCACCGCCCGCTGGGCGGCGTACAGCGCGAAGCAGAGCTGGTCGTCCAGGGACAGCGACCCCGCGTCCTCTTGATGCGTCACGCGCCCATTGTCACGGACCGCGGGTCGAAACCGAACGGCAGCTCGAGGCGATGGGCGCGCATCAGCGTGTCGTCCGCGAGGAGTTCGGCCGTCTTCCCGTCCGCCGCGATCACGCCCTCGCTCAGGATCAGCGAGCGCGGGCACAGCTCCAGGGCGTACGGCAAGTCGTGCGTGACCATCAGGACGGTGACGTCCAACGAGCGCAGGATGTCGGCCAGTTCGCGGCGGGAGGCGGGATCGAGGTTGGAGGAGGGCTCGTCCAGGACGAGGATCTCCGGCTCCATCGCCAGGACGGTCGCCACCGCGACCCGGCGCCGCTGGCCGAAGGAGAGGTGGTGCGGCGGACGGTCCTTGAACTCCGCCATACCGACCCGCTCCAGCGCCCGGTCGACGCGCTCCTCCAGCTCCGGCCCCCTCAGTCCGGCCGCCGCCGGCCCGAAGGCCACGTCCTCACGGACCGTCGGCATGAAGAGCTGGTCGTCCGGGTCCTGGAAGACGATCCCGACCCGGCGCCGGATCTCGGCCATGTGCTGCTTGCCGACGGGCAGTCCGGCGACCTTCACGCTGCCGGTGCCGCCGGTCAGGATGCCGTTGAGGTGCAGGACGAGGGTCGTCTTGCCGGCGCCGTTCGGGCCGAGCAGCGCGACCCGCTCGCCGCGGGCGATGGTGAAGTCCACCCCGAACAGGGCCTGGTGGCCGTCGGGGTAGGCGAAGGCGAGGCCGGAGACCTCCAGGGAAGCAGTACTCACAGGGCCCATCCCAACACGCAGACGACAAGGGCGGCGAAGGGCAGCGCGAGGGCGTACGACCACTGCGCCCTGGACGCGGTCACCTCGTCGATCACCGGCATCGAACCGGCGTATCCCCGGCTGATCATGGCCAGATGCACGCGCTCGCCACGTTCGTAGGAGCGGATGAACAGCGCGCCCGCCGACTTCGCGAGCACGCCCCAGTGCCGCACGCCCTTCGCCTCGAACCCGCGCGACTCCCGCGCGATGCGCATCCGTCGCATCTCGTCGGCGATGACATCGCCGTACCGGATCATGAAGGACGCGATCTGCACGAGAAGGGGCGGGAGTTTCAGCCGCTGCAGGCCCAGCAGGAGTTCGCGCAGCTCGGTGGTGGAGGCGAGGAGTACGGAGGCGGCGACGCCCAGGGTGCCCTTCGCGAGCACGTTCCAGGCACCCCACAGTCCGCTGACGCTCAGCGACATGCCCAGCACCTCGACCTGCTCGCCCTCCGCCACGAACGGCAGCAGCACGGCGAACGCGACGAACGGCACCTCGATCAGCAGCCGCTTGAGCAGAAACCCGGCAGGCACGCGCGCGACACCCGCGACGACCGCGAGCAGCACGGCGTACAGGCCGAACGCCCACATCGCCTCCCGCGGCGTCGACACCACGACCACCACGAAGGCGAACGTCGCGGCGAGTTTGGTGTGCGGCGGCAGGCCGTGCACGGGCGAGTGCCCGTGCCGGTAGAGCCTGTGCGCGTGCCCGGCGCCCATGATCAGACGCTGGTGCTCGTGGGCGACGTGTCAACCGCTTCGCCCGTACGACGCCGGCGCACCGCCCAGAAGATGCCGGTGCCCGCGACCACGGTCACACCGACGCCGATCACGCCGGCGAGGCCGCCGGACAGCCGGGCGTTGTCGACGTCCTTGACGCCGTAGTCGGCGAGCGGGGAGTCGGCGTTGGCGTGCTCCTCCGCGGACTTGGCGAAGCCCTTGTCCTCCGCGACCTTCTCCAGACCGTCGGGGCTGGCGGAGGCGTAGAAGCTGACGACGCCGGCGAGGACGAGGGAGGTGGCCAGACCGCTGATCCACAGGGTGCGGCGCGAGGTGCGGGCCGCGACCGGCTGCTCGGCCTCGGCTCCGGGAGCGTCGACGAGCTCGCCGCCGACCCGCAGCTTCAGCGGCTGCCGCAGATCACGGGCGCCGTACACGAGGTCCGGGCGTACGGCGATGACGGCGCCGATCGTCAGCGCGGTGATCGCGGCCTCGCCGATGCCGATCAGGAGGTGGACGCCGCCCATGGCGGTGGCGACCTTGCCGATCGGGACGTCGGTGGTGCCGCCGATCCAGAACAGCAGGGTGAACGCGAGCGCCGCGGCCGGCACCGACACCAGCGCGGAGACGAAGGAGGCGGCGGTGATCGAGCGCCGGGTCTTCGGCAGGACCTTCACCAGGCCCCGGAAGACGACGTAGGCGACGACGACGCCGACGATCGCCATGTTGGTGATGTTCACGCCCAGCGCGGTGAGGCCGCCGTCCGCGAAGAGGATGCCCTGCATCAGCAGGACGACGGAGATGCACAGCGCGCCGGTGAAGGGGCCGACGAGGATCGCGGCCAGGGCGCCGCCGAGCAGATGGCCACTGGTTCCGGCCGCGACGGGGAAGTTCAGCATCTGCACCGCGAAGATGAAGGCAGCCACCAGGCCGGCCAACGGGGCCGTCCGCTCGTCGAGTTCACGGCGTGCGCCGCGCAGGCTCACGGCGACCGCGGCAGCGGCGACCACACCGGTCACGGCGGAGGTCGGGGCGTCTATGAATCCGTCAGGTACGTGCACCCTTCGATGGTGTGGCTTGATGCAAACAGTTTGCAAGAGCGTGTCTCTCTCTGTTGTGAACACGAGATAAGGCGCTCCGCGGGGTGTAATCCCGGAAATATGGGACATTGGATGGGAAGCGGATGGACAGTTTCCGCACAGGTGACGCACGGTAAGGGGTCGTCCGATGTCCGTAGTCGAGCAGTACGCCCGAGCCCATATCGTCACCGATACCGACGTCCAGGTGCTGGACGAGCGAGGCGCGATTCCGGTCGTTCTCCGGTACGACCCGGACGCCGACCCGCGTGTTGTCCGCATGCGCCTGCCCGGCCCGCACGAGTGGAGCTTCGCGCGGGAACTCCTCGAAGAGGGCCTGCGCGCACCGGCCAGCTCCGGCGACGTCCGGGTGTGGCCGTGCGGTCGCGTGCAGGCAGTGGTGGAGATCCACTCCGCGCAGGGAGTGTCGGTGGTGCAGTTCGAGACGAAGGCGTTGATGCGGTTCCTGCGGCGGACCTATCTGGCCGCCGAGGCACCCGTCCCGCACTGAGGCTCAGCCGCCCGCCTTCAGCAGCGCCGCCACGAGCGGGCCGGCCGTCTCGCCGCCGTGCCCGCCCTGCTGGACCACTCCCGCCGCCGCAAGGTCGTCGCGGTACGCGGTGAACCAGCCGTTCGGCTTCTTCTGGTTGTCGACCTCCGCCGAGCCGGTCTTCGCGCCGACGTCACCGGTGACCCCGGACATCGCCTCGGCCGCCGTGCCGTATGCCGCCGTGTAGGACATCAGGTCGCGCAGCTGGGACAGCGTGGCCGCGGACATGGTGCGCGAAGCCTTCGCGAGCTGCCGTCCGTCCACGTCGGGGGCGACCAGGTACGGCTGCTTGAACGTGCCCGTCTTCACGGTCGCCGACACCGACGCCATGTTCAGCGGGTTCATCCGCACCCCGCCCTGCCCGATGAGCTCGGCCGCCATCTGGGCCTGCGACTGCACCGGGACGGCCCCGTCGAAGGTGGGCACCCCGACGGCCCAGTTGTTCAGGGCGAGACCGAAGACCTGCTGGGCCTGCTTGGTGAGGCTGTCGTCGTCCAGCTCGGGCGCCTGGCTGATGAAGGCCGTGTTGCAGGAGCGGGCGAAGCTCGCCTTGAAGGTGCCGCCCTTGATCTCGAACTTGTCGTCGTTCTGGAACTTCCAGTGCCCGTAGGTGAAGTACTTCGGGCAGGGGTGCTCCTTCTCCGCCGACGCCAGCCCCTTCTCGATCAGCAGCGACGAGGTGATGACCTTCATCGTGGAGCCGGGCGCGAGGGAGCCCTGGAAGGCGATGTTGAAGCCGTGCGAGGAGTTCGCGGCCGCCAGGACCTCGCCGGTCGAGGGGCGCAGCACGACCACCGACGCCTTCGACTTGGTGGCCACCTGCTTCTCCGCTGCGGCCTGCAGCGTCGGACTCAGCGT
Source organism: Streptomyces sp. NPDC111606 (assembly GCF_055656945.1). Taxonomy (NCBI): domain Bacteria; kingdom Bacillati; phylum Actinomycetota; class Actinomycetes; order Kitasatosporales; family Streptomycetaceae; genus Streptomyces; species Streptomyces sp. NPDC111606. The sequence goes on along the minus strand of NZ_JBVKBY010000014.1, from coordinate 184,398 downwards.
CGTCTCCACCGTGCCCGGCGTGCCCTTGCTCAGCTCCACCAGGGTCTTGTCGGACAGTTCGGCCTTCTTGGACTCCTTGCCCCGGACCACCTGGAGCTCGATGCCCGCCTTGCCGCCCGCCTTCTCGCCGTACTTCTCGCGCAGCCCGTCCAGGACCGAGCCGAGCGACGGGTACTCGTCCTCGGTGATCTCACCGCCGTCCCGGTCGAGGGCCTTGACCGGCGGGGTGCCGGACGCGCCGGTGACGAGGGTGTCGCCGTCCTTCAGGTCGGGGTGGACGATCCCGGGGTGCCACTGGACGAGCGGCTTGCCGTCCTCGGCCCGCCGCACGACCGTCAGCGCACTGTCGTACGTCAGCGGCTTGCTGGTCCCCTTGTACGACACCGTCCCCTTCACGGAGAAGGGGACCTTGGCGCCCGTGCGGGTGCCGGCGGTGAGGGTGACGTCCTTGATGTGGGCGTCCTTGGTGTAGCCGGTCAGCAGGGCCTTGGCCGCCGTGGTGCCGTCCGTGGCGGCGGCCGCCTCGGACACCTTGTCCTGCTGCCAGGCGGTGAGGAACTCGCGGGCCGCGGTCTTGACCTCCGTCGCCGACAGCGGGCCGGTCTTGACGGCCTTGGCCTTCTCGGAGCTCGACGACTGCGCACCGTTCTCGGCGGCGGCTCCGCTGCCGAGCAGCGCGTAGACGCCGATCCCGGTGCCGCCGAGGACCACGGCGATCATCCCGCCGAGCACGGCGGGGTTGGTCTTCCGTCGCTCGGCGACGCGCCTTCTGTTGCCCACTGCTTTCCGTTCCCTCGCGTATTCCAGGAGCCCCCGCCGCCCCGCCAGCCTCACGCATACCAACGACGACGACCACCCTAGAGTCCCGTGCCGCGAGGGATAAGTTCACCCGGACGCTCGTAGCACGGCTGCGACAATCGGTCCGGCCGCGTCGCTGCCGTGGCCGCCCTGCTGGGACATGGCCGCGGCCGCCACATCATTGCGGAAACCCGTGAACCAGCTGTCGGAGGTGGCCTCCCCGTCGACCTCGGCGGACCCGGTCTTGGCCCCGATGTCGCCGCCGAGCCCGGACATGACCTGCACTGCGGTGCCCTGGGGCGCGGTCGCGGTCAGCCGCATCATCTGCTTCAGCTGGGAGGCGGTGCTCGCCGGCAGCCCCTTGGCGGTGGCGAGTCGGCGGTCGTCGAGGTCGGGTGCGACCAGATACGGCTGCCGGAACTCGCCGGTGATCGCGGTGGCTGTGACCGACGCCATGTTCAGCGGGTTCATCTGGACCTGCCCCTGGCCGATGGCGCCGGCGGCGCGGTCCGGGCCGGTGGCCGCGGGGACGCTGCCGTCGAAGGAGCTGACGCCGGTCTTCCAGTCGCCGCCGAGCCCGAACCGCTCCTGGGCCTCCGTCGTCAGCGAGGCGTCGGTGAGCGGCTCCTCGTCGACGAGCTTGATGAAGGCCGTGTTGCAGGAGCGCGCGAAGCCGTTGGCGAGCGTGGCGCCTGCGGTCTCGTCGGGCTTGAGGCCCGTGAGGTTCTTGAAGGTCTGGCTCTGCCAGGTCGCCGTGTCCGGGCAGGGCGCGGGGCCGTTCATCGTGGTCACGCCGTTGTCGATGAGCATCGCCGCGGTGATGATCTTCATCGTGGAGCCGGGCGGGACACGGCCCTCGAAGGCCGCGTTGAAGGCGTCGTCACGGTGGTTCGCCACCGCCAGCACCTCGCCGGTGCTCGGTTTGAGGGCCACGACGGAGGACTGGGCGTACCGCTGCACCGCCTTCTCGGCCGCCGCCTGCACGCTCGCGCTGAGCGTCGTTCGCAGCTTGCCGGGCTTGCCCTTCGCGAGGGTCAGCAGCGAGGTGTCCGGCGACTCGTCGGCGTGCCGGATCGCCAGCTCGACGCCGGGCGAGCCGCCCGCCTTGCTGCCGTACCTGTCGCGCAGGGTGTCCAGGACCGGGCCGAGGGAGGGGTACTTGTCCTTCGTCAGCACGGTGCCATCGCGGTCGACGGCCTCGATGGGCGGGGCGGCCGCCTCGCCGGTGACGAGGGTGTCGTTCCTCTTCAGCTGCGGATGGATCACGGTGGGCTGCCAGTCGACGAGGGCCCGCCCGGTGGTGACGCCGCGGACGACGGTGAGCTCGCTCCTGTAGGACAGCGGCTCGGACTTGCCGTCGTACGACACCTTCGCCTTCACCGTGTAGGGCACGGTGTCGCCGTTGGCCTTGCCGGGCGTGATCTTCACGCCGGTGATGTGGGCGTCCCGGCCGTAGGACGTCAGCACCGGCGCGGCCGCCGTGTCGTTGTTCGTCAGCTTTGCCGCCTGCGCCGCCTGCCCCTTCTCCCAGGCCGCGAAGAACTTCGTGGTGGTCTCCTCGACCTCGTCCGCGCTCGGCGGCCCGGACCGTACCGGCGCCGGCCCGCTCGCCCCCGTCGCCCCGCCGCCGTTCAACGCCGACATGATGTTGTACGCGCCGTATCCGGCACCGCCCACCATCACGGCGAACACGCCGCCTATGACGGCGACTTTGACCCCCTTGGACATGGTCCCCTCCCCGTTTTCGTCCACCGCACTGTAAGTGGCGTGGGGGAAAGGTGTGAGAGGTGTTTTCTTTTGTTGGCCGAACTATTGACCGAAGAGTGACCGTTTTGGCCGATCAGACCCAGGTGTCCAGCCACATCCGCGACCGCCAGTCGTCGACCGGGATCGCGGTGCCCGTGTAGATCGGCCAGAAGTAGATGAAGTTCCAGGCGATCAGCAGCACCAGTACGCCCGCGCCCGTGGCGCCCGCCACCCGGCGGGTGTCCCCGGCGCGTGGCGGGCCGATGATCGCGCCCAGGAGCATGGCCACGGCGAGGCAGAGGAAGGGCAGGAAGACGATGGCGTAGAAGAAGAAGATGGTGCGTTCCTGGTAGAGGAACCAGGGGAGGTAGCCGGCCACGACACCGCAGGCGATGGCGCCGGCGCGCCAGTCACGGCGGAAGGCCCAGCGCCACAGGACGTACAGGACCGCGAAGGCGGCCACCCACCACAGCAGCGGCGTGCCGAGGGCCAGCACCTCGCGGGCGCACTTCTCACCCGCGTCGACGGGGCAGCCGTCCTTGCCGGGTGCGGGGGACTCGTAGAAGTACGACACCGGGCGGCCGACGACCAGCCAGCTCCACGGGTTGGACTCGTAGGTGTGCGGCGACGACAGGCCGACGTGGAAGTCGTACACCTGGTGCTCGTAGTGCCACAGGCTCAGCCACCAGTCGGGGAACAGCCAGGACCAGCTGCTGCTGCGGCCGTCGGCGCTCGCCCAGTCGCGGTAGTAGCCGCCGCTGCCGTTCGTGGGGGAGAGGATCCAGCCGGTCCAGGAGGCGATATAGGTGACGATCGCCACCGGCACGGTCGCGAGGAAGGCGAAACCCAGGTCGTGCTTGAGCACCGCCGTGTAGGGGTGGCGGGCACCGGCGACCTTGCGGGCGCCGACGTCCCACAGGACCGTCAGCAGACCGAACGCCACCAGGAAGTACAGGCCGTTCCACTTGGTGCCGATGGCCAGGCCCAGCATCAGGCCCGCCGTCCAGCGCCAGGGGCGCCAGCCGAGGCGCAGGGTCTCGGCGATGTGCGCGTCCGGGCGGAACCGGCCGTCGGGGTCGGCCGGGAGCGCGGCCGCGAGTTTCGCGCGCGCCCTGTCCCGGTCGATGACGAGGCAGCCGAACGCCGCCAGCACGAAGAACATCAGCACCCCGTCGAGCAGCGAGGTGCGGGCCATCACGAAGGCCAGCCCGTCCACCGCCATCAGCGTGCCCGCGAGGCAGCCGAGGAAGGTGGAGCGGAAAATACGGCGGCCGATGCGGCACAGCATCAGCACGGCCAGCGTCCCCAGCAGCGCCGTCATGAACCGCCAGCCGAACGGGTTGAACCCGAACATCAGCTCGCCGAGCCCGATGACGTACTTGCCGACCGGCGGATGCACCACGTACGCCGCGTCCGTGGGGATCTGGACCTGGTCGCCGACCTTGAGGATCAGGTCGTTGGCGTTCTTGTCCCAGTTGACCTCGAAACCGCGATGGACGAGCGCCCACGCGTCCTTGGCGTAGTACGTCTCGTCGAATATCACCGCCTTCGGGTTGCCCAGGTTCCAGAACCGCGTCACTCCCGCCAGCAGCGTCACCAGCAGCGGGCCGATCCAGCCCGACCAGCGCGCGATCCGCTCGGCGAGCGGGCGCGGGACGCCGAGGAACTGCCACATCCGCGGGCTGGGCTGGACGTAAGGCGGCACGAGCCGGTCGCGGACGTCGCTGCCGGGCGTCGCCGTGTAGCCGAATCGGCGCAGCCGCTGCTGCCACGACGGTCGCTGCTCGTGGGTCGCCTGGCCCTGCCGGGTGTCCGTGGAGGACGCGGTACTGGTCACCGCGCCATCGTAGGGAACACGTCTGTGACAGTCGCGTGGATGCGCCCTGCGAGGATGGAAACGTGACAGGAACCCTTGTTTTGGCAGGCACTCCCATCGGCGACGTCAAGGACGCCCCGCCCCGGCTGGCCGAGGAGCTGGCCGGAGCGGACGTGGTCGCCGCCGAGGACACCCGTCGGCTGCGACGCCTCACCCAGGCGCTGGGCGTGCAGCCGGCCGGGCGGGTCGTGTCGTACTTCGAGGGCAATGAGTCGGCCCGCACGCCCGAGCTGGTCGAGGCGCTGCTCGAAGGGTCGCGGGTGCTGCTGGTGACCGACGCGGGGATGCCGTCCGTGTCCGACCCCGGGTACCGGCTGGTCGCGGCGGCGGTCGAGAAGGACATCAAGGTCACCGCGGTGCCGGGGCCGTCCGCGGTGCTGACCGCGCTCGCCCTGTCCGGGCTGCCCGTCGACCGGTTCTGCTTCGAGGGGTTCCTGCCGCGCAAGGCGGGGGAGCGGCGCTCGCGCCTGAAGGAGGTGGCCGAGGAGCGGCGCACCCTCGTCTACTTCGAGGCGCCGCACCGGCTCGACGACACGCTCGCCGCGATGGCCGAGGTGTTCGGCGCCGAGCGGCGGGCCGCCGTGTGCCGGGAGCTGACCAAGACGTACGAGGAGGTCAGGCGCGGCGGGCTGGGGGAGCTGGCCGAGTGGGCGGCCGAGGGCGTGCGCGGGGAGATCACCGTCGTCGTCGAGGGGGCACCCGAGAAGGGGGCCGAGGAGGTCGACGCCACCGAGTTCGTACGGCGGGTTCGCATCCGCGAAGAGGCGGGGGAGCGACGCAAAGAGGCCATCGCGGCGGTGGCGGCGGAGGCCGGGGTGCCCAAGAGGGAGGTCTTCGACGCCGTGGTGGCGGCGAAGAAGGCGGGGGCGTGAAATGCCGTGTGAGCAGGGCGTATATCGCATGAGCGTGCGCCCCATGCCGGGGTAAAGGAACCCGGCCCTTTCGGCAAGGAACGTCCAAGTCGGCGCCAACACTGGACAGATTCCGTGCGTTCACTCCTGCGGAGGAGTCCACTGGGTTGTGGGACGTGACCCGTCCCACCCAGCGGACCACAGGAGCTGGCATGAGTGAGATCGCACAGCAGACCACGGGCCTTCGCAGCGCCGCGACCGCCGTCGTCCACGAGTCGTATTCGTTCGCCTGCATGCGCTGCGGGCACGGCTGGGAGCAGTCGTACGAGATAGAGCACCACCTGGACGGTGACGGGCGCGAGTTCGTCATGTACGTGGCGAACGGCCAGGTGGTGCCGTCCCCGTTGAGCCGGCCCACGTGCCAGAACTGCGACGGCCACGTCGTGCGGATCATGCGGCCCGGCCAGGTGTCCTCCGTGCAGAACTCCCTGCACCGCGCCGGCCCGATCCCCACCCAGTCGAAGGCCGAGCGCGAGTCGGAGTCGGCGCCGGCCGAGCCGCACCACCACTGGCATCTGTCCGATCTCCTGCACGTCTTCCACCGCAAGGCGAGCTGAGCCGAGCACCCGGCCGCCCGGGCATGCCCCTTTCGTAGGATCGGGACATGCCTTCGAACGCCGCCGACAAGCACGCCGCCCCGCCGCTCCCGGAACCGCTGCGGGTGCCGGTCGCCGACTCGCACACCCACCTCGACATGCAGTCCGGCACGGTGGAGGAGGGGCTCGCCAAGGCGGCCTCGGTGGGCGTGACGACGGTCGTGCAGGTCGGCTGTGACGTACGCGGCTCGCAGTGGGCGGCCGAGACGGCGGCGCAGCACGACGCCGTGCACGCGACCGTCGCGCTGCACCCGAACGAGGCGCCGCGCATCGTGCACGGCGACCCCGACGGCTGGTCCCGGCAGGGGGCGCGTGAGCCGGGTGGTGCGCGGGCGCTCGATGAGGCGCTCGCCGAGATCAACCGCCTGGCCGCGCTCCCGCAGGTCAAGGGCGTCGGCGAGACCGGCCTCGACTACTTCCGCACCGGGCCCGAGGGCAAGGAGGCGCAGGATGCGTCCTTCCGCGCCCACATCGAGATCGCCAAGCGGCACGGCAAGGCGCTGGTCATCCACGACCGCGAGGCCCATGCGGATGTGCTGCGGGTGCTGAAGGAGGAGGGCGCCCCGGAGCGGACCGTCTTCCACTGCTACTCCGGGGACGCCGAGATGGCCCAGGTGTGCGCCCGCGCCGGGTACTTCATGTCCTTCGCCGGCAACGTCACCTTCAAGAACGCCCAGAATCTGCGGGACGCGGTGGCGGTGGCCCCACTGGAGCTGCTCCTCGTGGAGACGGACGCGCCGTTCCTCACGCCGGCCCCGTACCGCGGACGGCCCAACGCTCCGTATCTCATTCCGATCACGGTGCGCGCCATGGCCGCCGTACGGGGGATCGACGAGGACGTGCTGGCGGCGGCCCTGGGCTCGAACACTGCACATGCCTTCGGCTACTGACGGATCACCGCTCGATAACGCTCGTACGGGTTCACCTCGACCCGGTCGTAACTGTGCGTAGTCGCTTCGCCTTGGAGAGTGATCGACGCTCCGCTAGGTTCTGGGGGCCCTAAACGGACCCCTCCGCTGGAGCGTGTCGTCGTGAGCAACGCGCAGTTCGAGACGTATGGCCCGAGCCCGGCCCACGAGCCCCCGGCGTACGGCGGCTTCGACCCGCACAGCGCGCAGACGCTGGGATACGGGGTGCAGGGGCCGTACGAGACGCACGACGCGTACGGCACATACAGCACATACGGCACCTCCTACGCCCCGTACGAGGACACCTACCGGCCCGCCTACGAGGCGTCCGAGACGGCGTACGAGGAGGCGTACGAGCCGGTAGTGCGCCCCAGGGGCGGACGTCGGGCCGCGCACCGGCGCAGGGGAAGGGTCGCCGAGCGGGGGGACGGGCCCATGCGCCGGCTCGTCCCGCAGGCGCTGGTCGTCGCGTTCCTCGCGGGCGGCACCAGCGCCTTCGTCGCCGAGGACAAGGCGATCGAGCTCAGCGTCGACGGCAAGCCGCGCACCCTGCACACCTTCGCGGACGACGTCACCGAGCTGCTCACCGAGGAGGGTGTCGACGTCGGCGCGCACGACGTGGTGGCGCCCGCTCCCGATGCGGCGCTCACCAGCGGTGACGAGGTCGCGGTGCGCTACGGCCGCCCCGTGCGGCTCACCCTCGACGGCCAGCGGCGCGAGGTGTGGACGACGGAGCGCACGGTGGAGGCGGCGCTCAGGCAGATCGGGGTGCGCGCGGAGGGGGCGTACGTCTCGGCGTCGCGCTCCCGGAGCATCGGGCGTGAAGGGCTTGCGCTGGATGTGCGCACCGAGCGTGCGGTGACCGTCATGGCGGACGGGCGGGCGCGCACCATCCGTACGAACGCGGCGACCGTGAGCGAGGTCGTGGACCAGGCCGGCATCACCCTGCGCGGCCAGGACGCGACGTCCGTCCCGCTCGACAGCTTCCCGCGCGACGGGCAGACGGTCACGGTCCTGCGGATCACCGGCCGCAAGGAGATCCGCGACGAGGCGATCCAGTTCGCCGTGCAGCGGATCGATGACCCCTCGGTGTTCAAGGGCACGGAGGTCGTCGAGCGGGCGGGGCAGCTGGGGCTGCGGCGGATCACGTACTCGCTGCGCACCGTCAACGGCGTCCGGCAGAAGCCGCGGCGGACCGGGTCCGAGGTGGTGCGCGAGCCGCAGACGCAGGTGGTGAAGGTCGGCACCAAGCCGCTGCCGACGTCGGTGCGCGGCGCGGAACGCCTGAACTGGCAGGGCCTCGCGGCCTGCGAGTCCGGGGGCCGGGCGGACGCGGTGGACTCGTCGGGGACGTACGGCGGGCTGTACCAGTTCGACACGCACACCTGGCGGGGCCTCGGCGGGAAGGGCCGTCCGCAGGACGCGCCGGCGGCGGAGCAGACGGCACGGGCGAAGAAGCTGTATGTGCGGCAGGGAGCGAGTCCCTGGCCGCATTGCGGGGAGCGACTGCACGGGTGAGCCGGCTGTGGTGACGGGCGGCGGGTGTCAGCTGTACGGCCCCGTACCCTTGTCGGGTGAGCAGCCCCACCCCCGACGCCCTCCTGGGCCCCGCCGACATCCGTGAACTGGCGGCCGCCCTCGGTGTGCGTCCCACCAAACAGCGCGGCCAGAACTTCGTGATCGACGCGAACACGGTCCGCCGCATCGTCCGCACCGCGGACGTCCGCCCCGACGACGTGGTGGTCGAGGTGGGACCGGGACTCGGCTCGCTCACCCTGGCGCTGCTGGAGGTGGCCGACCGCGTCACCGCCGTCGAGATCGACGACGTCCTCGCCGCCGCGCTGCCCGCGACCATCGCGGCCCGCATGCCGGAGCGCGCCGACCGGTTCGCGCTGGTGCACTCCGACGCGATGCAGGTCGCCGAGCTGCCCGGCCCACCGCCCACCGCGCTGGTCGCCAACCTCCCCTACAACGTGGCCGTCCCGGTCCTCCTGCACATGCTCGAGACCTTCCCGACCATCGAACGCACCCTCGTCATGGTGCAGTCGGAGGTCGCCGACCGACTGGCCGCCCCGCCCGGTTCGAAGGTGTACGGCGTCCCCTCGGTCAAGGCCAACTGGTACGCCGAGGTCAAGCGGGCCGGCGCCATCGGACGCAACGTCTTCTGGCCCGCCCCGAACGTCGACAGCGGGCTGGTGTCCCTGACCCGCCGCGCCGAGCCGCTCAGGACGACCGCCTCCAGGCGCGAGGTCTTCGCCGTCATCGACGGCGCGTTCGCCCAGCGCCGCAAGACCCTCCGGGCCGCACTCGCCGGCTGGGCGGGCTCGGCGGCCGCCGCCGAGGAGGCCCTCGTCGCCGCCGGCGTCTCGCCGCAGGCCCGCGGAGAGGCACTGACGGTCGAGGAGTTCGTCCGGATCGCCGAACACAAGGCGGCCGGTGCCCAGCCCGAGGAGTCCGGCGGCCGGCGCACGGAGTCCGGCGCTCGCTCGCAGGAGCCCGGCGTCCCGCCCGCCGAGTCCGCCGCCCGGCCCGCCGACCAGCACAAGGAGTCCGAGTAAGTGAGCGCGAGCGTCACCGTACGTGTCCCCGCCAAGGTCAACGTCCAGCTCGCGGTCGGCGCCGCGCGGCCCGACGGCTTTCACGACCTGGCCAACGTCTTCCTGGCGGTCGGGCTGTACGACGAGGTCACCGTGACCCCCTCGCCGGACGGGCTGCGCGTCACCTGTGACGGGCCCGACGCCGACCAGGTCCCCCTCGACCGTACGAACCTCGCCGCCCGCGCGGCGCTCGCCCTGGCGGAACGCCGTGGACTGGACGCCGCGGTCCACCTCCACATCGCCAAGGACATCCCGGTGGCCGGCGGCATGGCGGGCGGCAGTGCGGACGGCGCGGGCGCGCTGCTGGCCTGCGACGCGCTCTGGGGTACGCACGCCTCCCGCGAGGAACTCCTCGACATCTGCGCCGAGTTGGGCAGCGACGTGCCGTTCAGCCTGGTCGGCGGAGCGGCGCTGGGCACCGGGCGGGGCGAGCAGCTCCGTACGCTCGACGCGGGCGGCACCTTCCACTGGGTGTTCGCGATGGCCGGCCGAGGGCTGTCGACGCCGGCCGTGTTCCGTGAGTTCGACCGGCTCGGCGAGGGCACCGACATCCCCGAGCCCGTCGCCTCCGAGCCGCTCCTCGCCGCCCTCGCGAAGGGCGACCCCGACGCGCTCGCCGCGGCCGTCTCCAACGACCTGCAGCCCGCAGCCCTCTCCCTCTTCCCGGAGCTCGCCGACACCCTCGCCGCGGGGCTCGCGGCGGGCGCGCTGACGGCGCTGGTCTCCGGCTCGGGCCCGACCACCGCGTTCCTCGCCCGGGACGCCGAGTCCGCCGTGAAGGTGGCCGACACCCTGCGGGCGTCCGGCACTTGCCGTGCGGCACGTACCGCGTCCGGGCCCGCGCAGGGTGCCACGGTCGTGCGTGCCGCCTGAGCGTGACGCCGTACTCACAAGTACGCGTTCTTCGCTCGATCTCCACACGGAAGTACTGCGATCGCAGTACCCGTGCGGCCGCTGAGGCGTTTAGGGTCGCTTGACGTTTCAACTTTCGGGCCGTCGTGCCCGGCTCACCGTCAAGTGCACTTCTGGAAGGGGACACTCCTGTGTCCGAATCCCCCACACCTGCTCAGCCGTCTCACCGTAGAAAGCGCTCCCTGTCCCGTCGCGGCATGATCGCCGCGGGCGGGGCGGTGGCCTCCGGAGCCGCCCTCGCGCCGATGGTGTTCGCCGCGGGCGACTCCGGCGAGACGGACAACTCCACCTCCGAATCCGGTGGTTCGGGCACCACGCCGGAGAAGTTCCCCGCCACCCGGACCGAGGCCGCCACCGGCACCGGCGAGACCACCACGGCCTTCGCCGCCTCCTACGTCGGTGTGCGCTGGTCCGGCGCCAAGGAGGGCGCCGCCATCCGGCTCTCGGACGGCAACTGGCAGAACCTGGCCCACGGCTGCGCGGCCGTCGGGGACGGCGGTACCGCCCTGGTCGCCGCCGACAACGCCGGCACCTACGAAGTGAAGGCCCCGAGCGACATCAACGGCGTGCGCTCGCTGGCCATCGACACCACCGACGGGCCCGAGCGCACCTACCAGGTGCCGAGCGAGCCCACGCGCGTGCGTGGCGTCGGCTACCTCTCGCGGCCGGCCTGGGGCGCCGACGAGTCCAAGCGGTACAAGGACGGCAAGGTCAACTCGCCCGAGACGTACTACCCGCTCCAGATCATCACGGTCCACCACACCGCGACGCCCAACGACGACCCCGACCCGGCCGCGACGGTGCGCGCGATCTACGAGTTCCACGCGATCACCAACGACTGGGGCGACATCGGCTACCACTTCCTCATCGACGAGGCCGGCACGGTCTACGAGGGCCGCTACTCCGGTGCCGACGGCATCCCCGCCTTCAACCCGGACGGCGATCTCGTCACCGGCTTCCACTCCGTGGGCTACAACTCCGGCGCCCTCGGCATCGCCCTGATCGGCAACCTCGACCAGCAGGCCCCCACGGCCGCGGCCAAGGCCTCCCTGATCCGGCTGATCAAGGTCATATCCCGGTTCAAGGGCCTGGACCCGCAGGCGAGGGTGACCTACACCAACCCCGTCAACGGCACCAAGAAGGACACGAACACGGTCGGCGGTCACCGCGACTACTTCGAAACCGAATGCCCGGGCCAGGTCATGTACGACCTCCTCGCCGAGGTCCGCGCGGCGGCCGCCCGCCGCTGACGCCGGCCTCCACGGCGAAGCGCCCCGGGGCTGCCGACCCCCGGGGCGCACGGGGCTGTCGTACGGGCCGACTAGGCTGGGAGGCTGATCGACCCCCTGGGCAGGAGAGAAATGGCCGTCAATCTGGTCAATGTCGAGAACGTCAGCAAGGTGTACGGCACCCGTGCCCTGCTCGACGGTGTGTCGCTCGGCGTCTCCGAGGGGGACCGCATCGGCGTCGTCGGTCGCAACGGCGACGGCAAGACGACCCTGATCCGGATGCTGGCCAAGCTGGAGGAGGCCGACACCGGCCGGGTCACGCACTCGGGCGGGCTGCGGCTCGGGGTGCTCACCCAGCACGACTCGCTGGACCCCGAGGCGACCGTCCGGCACGAGGTCATCCGGGACATGGCCGACCACGAGTGGGCGGGCAACGCCAAGGTCCGGGACGTGCTCACGGGCCTCTTCGGCGGCCTCGACCTGCCCGGCTTCCCGCAGGGCCTCGACACCGTCATCGGCCCCCTCTCCGGTGGCGAGCGGCGACGGATCGCGCTCGCCAAGCTGCTCATCGAGGAGCAGGACCTCATCGTCCTCGACGAGCCCACCAACCACCTCGACGTCGAGGGCATCGCCTGGCTCGCCCAGCACCTGCGCGAGCGGCGCTCGGCGCTCGTGTGCGTCACCCACGACCGCTGGTTCCTCGACCAGGTCTGCACACGCATGTGGGACGTGCAGCGCGGCGACGTCTTCGAGTACGAGGGCGGCTACTCCGACTACGTCTTCGCCCGCGCCGAGCGCGAGCGCATCGCCGCCACCGAAGAGGTCAAGCGGCAGAACCTGGTCCGCAAGGAGCTGGCATGGCTGCGGCGCGGCGCTCCCGCGCGCACGTCCAAGCCGCGCTTCCGCGTCGAGGCGGCCAACGAGCTCATCAAGGACGTACCCGCGCCCCGGGACAGCAGCGAGCTGATGAAGTTCGCCTCCTCCCGGCTCGGGAAGACCGTCTTCGACCTGGAGGACATCACCGTCCAGGCCGGCCCCAAAGTGCTGCTCAAGCATGTGACATGGCAGCTCGGCCCGGGCGACCGGATCGGTCTCGTCGGTGTCAACGGCGCCGGCAAGACCTCTCTCCTGCGGGCCATGGCCGAGGCGGCACGGACGGAGGGCGAGGAGCAGCCGGCCGCCGGGCGGATCGCCGTCGGAAAGACCGTCAAGCTCGCCTATCTGTCCCAGGAGGTCGCCGAACTCGCCCCGAACCTGCGGGTGCTGGAAGCCGTTCAGCAGGTGCGCGAGCGCGTCGACCTCGGCAAGGGGCGGGAGATGACCGCCGGGCAGCTGTGCGAGACGTTCGGCTTCAGCAAGGAGAAGCAGTGGACGCCGGTCGGGGACCTCTCCGGTGGTGAGCGGCGCCGGCTCCAGTTGCTGCGCCTGCTGATGGACGAGCCCAACGTCCTCTTCCTCGACGAGCCCACCAACGACCTCGACATCGAAACCCTCACCCAGCTGGAGGACGTCCTCGACGGCTGGCCGGGCTCGATGATCGTCATCTCCCACGACCGGTTCTTCGTCGAGCGCACCACGGACCGGGTGTTCGCCCTCCTCGGCGACGCCACCCTGCGGATGCTGCCGCGCGGCATCGACGAGTACCTGGAGCGCCGCCACCGCATGGAGGCCCAGGTCGCCGCCGGGGCGGTGTCCGCTCCGGCCGCCGAGAAGGCCGTACCGGAGAAGAGCGCCGCCGATGTGCGCGCCGCCAAGAAGGAGTTGCAGAAGATCGAGCGCCAGCTCGACAAGATCTCCGAGAAGGAGACCAAGCTGCACGCGCAGATCGCCGAGCACGCCACGGACTTCGGCAAGGTCGCCGAACTCGACGCGGAACTGCGCGACTTGGCCGGCCAGCGGGACGAGCTGGAGCTGCGCTGGCTGGAACTTGCCGAGGACGCGTAGCACGGGCAACGGTCCGGCGTGCGGTGCCGGAGGGGCTCGCGCGAGCGGCACGCGCCCCGCGTGAAGGGCGTGTGAAGGCGCATAACGGGGGCATCACAGGCCGGTCCTCCCTTGGGAACAGGGGGCGAGACGGCCCGGTGCACTGTCGTCGGCGGGTGATAGAAAGAGCCGTCTGAGAACAGTCTGAGAACCGTCGGTGTGGCGGAAACGCGACGGCACAGGACGTGCACCACACCGGTCACGAGGGGGAACCGCTCATGAGCCAGCCGCCCAACCAGCCGCCCCAGGGCGGTTTCGGCGCACCGCAGGACCCGCGGCAGGGCGGCTTCGGCGCCCCGCAGCCTCCGCAGCAGGACGCGCCGCAGACCCCGCCCCCGCCGCAGGGCGCCCCCCAGACACCCCCGCCGCCGCAGGGCCCGCCGCAGACGCCGCCGCCCCCGCAGGGCCCGCCGCCCGGCGCCCCGCAGCCCGGCTACGGCTACCCGCAGCAGCAGCCGGCGCAGCCGGGCCCGTACCCGTCCGGCCCGTACGCACAGCCGCAGCAGCAGCCGGGGCCGTACGGCTATCAGCAGCAGCCCGGCCCCTACGGCCAGCAGCCCGCCCAGGGTTACGGCTACCCGGGCCAGCCGCAGTACCCGGGCGCGCCCGGCGCCCCGCAGCCCGGCTCGCGCAACCCCTTCAAGGGCAAGCCCGCCCTCGCCATCGGTGCCGCGGTGGCGGCGCTGCTCGTCATCGGCGGCGGCGTGTACGCGGTGACCAGCGGCGACGACGACCCGAAGAAGCCGATCGCCCAGGAGAGCGGTGACTCGAAGAACACCGAGTCCCCGTCCGAGGACCCCGACGGCGGTGGCAGTGACGGCGGCGCCGACCCGGAGAACCTCAACGGCGGTCGCCAGTCCGGCGACTCGAAGGTGCTCTGGTACAAGCCCGCGCCCGACGCGCCCGCCTCCGGCGCCGACGCCCCCGGCATGTGGATCACCGACAAGGCCGCGGTGAAGGCGGCGTACAAGCAGCTCTTCGCCTACAACGTCGGCGACGGTGAAGCCACTTGGGACCCGATCACCTTCCCGCAGAAGATCTGCGCGGTCACCCCGCAGAAGTCGTCCGACGACAAGATCGTCGTCGCGTACATGAGCGGCAGCAGCGACCGCGCCAAGTGCAACCAGCTCCAGCAGGTCGACCTCAACAGCGGCGCCAAGGGCTGGAAGGCCTCGGTCGCCAACGGCGCGCTGTTCGACAGCACCCTCGACGTCGAACTGTCCATCACCGGCAAGACGCTGATGGTGGGCCGCTCGCAGTCCGGCACGGCGTACGACGTCAACAGCGGCAAGAAGCTGTGGGACAAGACGAGGTTCGGCGACAAGTGCTTCCCTGACTCCTTCGCGGGCGGCGACAAGCTGATCGCCGTGGCGGGCTGCGACGCCACCGGCAGCAACGAGCACGACGAGGTGCAGGAGCTCGACCCGGCGACCGGCAAGGTCAAGTGGACCTGGCAGTTCGACAAGGGCTGGAAGGTCGCACGCGTCTTCTCCCTCGACCCGCTGGTCCTCTACAGCACCAACGAGGACAAGAAGCAGTGGAACATCTCCACGCTCGGCGACGACGGCAAGCGCCGCTCGCAGGTCGAGGTCGCTCTGGAGATCGGCGCCCAGTGCGGCTGGGCCATCCTCCAGCGTGACCTCCAGGGCTGCTCCGGTGTGGCCTCCGACGCCGACACTCTCTACATGCCGACCAAGGCGACCACCGGGGCCAACGAGATCGTCGCGATCAACCTGGCCAACGGCAAGGAGAAGTGGCGCGTCAAGTCCCCCGCCGAGGAGCCGATGCTGCCGATCAAGGTCGAGGACGGCAAGCTCATCGCCTACGTCGACCCGTCGTACGACGCCGGCGGCCAGGTCGTGTCCATCCCGGTCAGCGGCAGCAACCCCAAGCCGACGACGCTGCTGCAGAACCCGGCCGGCGCCGCGGACGTGGAGAATGGCTTCTTCTCGAAGGCGTTCGACTGGGCCGACGGGCGCTTCTACCTCTCGAGCACCCGGCTGAGCGGCAGCGACGAATCCAAGGAGAAGCTGATTCTCGCCTTCGGCAAGTGAGGCGAGCGGCAGTCCTTCCCTTCGCCGTCGTCCCCCACGTCCCCGCCGTGCCCGTCGTCCCCCTCCCCTGAGGTACCCACGCCATGACCCAGCCGCCGCCTCCGCCGCCCAACCAGCCCCCGCAGGGCGGGTTCGGCCCGCCGCAGGACCAGCCGCCCCAGCAGCAGGGGGGCGGCGGCTTCGGCCCGCCGACACCGCCGCCGCCTGCGCAGACGCCGCCGCCCCCGCAGGGCCCGCCGTCCGGGGCCCAGCAGCCGGGGTACGGCTATCCGCAGGCACCTCAGGGGGGTCAACAGCCCACTCCGCCTGCCGGGTACGGCTACCCCGGCCAGCAGCCCGCTCCGTACGGGCAGCCGCAGAACCCCTACGGCCAGCAGCAGAACCCCTACGGTCAGCAGGCCGGCTACGGCTATCCGCAGCAGACCGTGCCGATGCACGCCCAGGCCACCGGGCCGGGCGGTGGCGGGCAGCGGTCCAGCGGGCAGCTTGCCGTCATCGTGGCGGCGGCCGTCGTGGTGATCTCGCTGATCATCGGTGGCGTGCTGTACGCCAAGTCCGGTGACGAGGGCGGCAAGGACGAGACCGCCAGCTCCAGCGGCGGCACCGGTGGCGGGGACAACGGTGACGGGGGCGGCGGCGTCGACGCCCCCGACGGCACCGAGAAGGTGCCCGCCGACACCAACTCCGATGTGCTCTTCCAGGTCAAGGCGCCCGATGTCGAGGACGACACCAGCGTCGTGGTGTCCGGCTCGTGGCTGACCGACGAGGCGTACGTCAAGAGCGGTGTCGCCGAGATCGTCGGCTACGACCGCGACAAGGGCACCAAGCTGTGGACCGTCAAGCTGCCGGGGCCGGTCTGCCAGGCCAGTAAGCACGTCAACGAGGACGGGCTGACGGCCGTCGCCTTCCAGCCCGACATGCCGACCAAGGAACGGCCCTCGTACGGCTGCAGCGAGGTCGCGGCGATCGACCTCGACGCCGGCAAGAAGCTGTGGACGAAGAGCACCGAGGTGGAGGGCAGGCCGCTGCGCTTCGACAACCTCACCGTCAGCGGCGGCACGGTCGCGGCCGGCGGGACGAGCGGCGGCACCGCGTTCGACCTCGAGACCGGCAAGCAGTTGTGGGTGCCGAAGGCCGAGGACGGCTGCTACGACCTCGGGTACGCCGGTGGCGAGAAGATGGTCGCCGTGCGCAAGTGCGGTTCCTACGACCAGCCTCAGCTGCACATCCAGACCATCGACCCGAAGTCCGGGAAGGTGATCTCCGAGTACAAGATGGCCGAGGGCGTCGAGTACGCGAGCGTGGTGTCCACCGAGCCGCTCGTCGTGGCCGCCGAGGCCGGGCAGTCGGACGCCATCGGCATCTCGGACGTCTTCGCCATCGACAACAAGACCGGCAAGCTGCGCATCCGTATCTCCGTGCCGGCCGACCAGTTCGCGGCCAAGTGCTCCGGCGTCACCACGATCGAGCAGTGCAAGGGCGTCGTGGTGGGCAACGACCGGCTCTACGTGGAGACCGAGCAGCACAGCAGCGGCGGTGAGCGCGGCCGGACCAACGAGATCGTCGCCTTCGACCTGGCCACCGGCAAGCAGACCGGGCAGCGGGCGGATGCGGGGGACGGGTACACGATCACGCCGCTGCGGATGGACGGCGGCAACGTGATCGCGTACAAGCGGCCGCCTTACGACAAGGGCGGGCAGATCGTCAGCGTGGACGGTGGCAGCTTCAAGGAGACGAAGCTGCTGGAGAATCCGGCGGCGCGGCCGGTGCGGGACGTGGAGACGCGGATGTCTCCGGAGTACTCCGAGTTCATCTACTCGCAGGGGCATCTCTACATGTCCGCCGTGTTCGCGAGCGAGTTGACGAGTTCGGCCGACCCGAAGGCTCATGTGATCGCGTTCGGTACGACGGTCGAGTGAGCTGACGCTGCCGACGACCATGGCCCCGTTCCTGTTCAGGAGCGGGGCCATGTGCGTACGGTCGTACCGTCTCATCGTTCTCGAATGCGGGGAAAGCCAGAAAATCCGCCGTTCCGGGGCACTTCTCACCGGTAGGGGGAGCGGAACGTCGAACAAGCGTGTAGCTTCCGGGGGCATGAAGGGCGGGGGAGCCGGGAGGGGGCTTCTGTCCGCGCGGCCAGTGGGTATCCGTGGTGGGGCTCCGTAGCGGGCGTTCGCCGGATTCCGCTGGGGGACTGGGGGTCTGGGGGACTTGGGGGGTTGGTCGATGGGAGTGCGGCTCATGGTGGTCGACGACCACCGATTGCTCGCGGAGGCGCTGGCCTCGGCACTGAAGCTGAGGGGGCACCGGGTGCTGGCCGCGGCGGCGCCGGCCGCGGGGGCGGCGGAGCTGGTGATCACGCGGGCGCCTGAGGTGTGTCTGCTGGGGACGGCGACGCCTGCGGAGCCGGGGATGTTCGATCCGGTGGTGAGGATCAAGCGGGAGCGGCCGCAGGTGGCTGTGCTGGTGCTGGGGCCGGTGCCGAGTCCGCGGGGGATTGCGGCGGCGTTTGCGGCGGGGGCCTCCGGCTATGTGCGGCATGACGAGCGGATAGAGGGTGTCGAGCGGGCGATCATGAAGGCCAGGGCGGGGGAGGCGGCGGTGGCGCCGCAGCTGCTGCAGGGGGCGTTCAGCGAGTTGCTCAACCCGGCGGCCCAACCGGACGACGAGGGGCAGCGGTTGCTGCAGATGCTCACGCCCCGGGAGGTCGAGGTCCTGGTCCGCGTGGCCGACGGCGAGGACACCCGCCTGATCGCGGCGGGCATGGGCATCGCACCGTCCACTGCGCGTACCCATGTCCAACGGGTGCTGATGAAGCTGGGCGTGGGGTCGCGGCTGGAGGCGGCCGCCTTGGCGGCGCGGACGGGGTTGCTGGATCGGGCGGGGGAGGGTGGTGGTGCGTGACGCCTGAACTGCCTGCGGCGGCCTGGGGCTGCTTCGGTGGGGGTTCGCGTAGCGCCTGGGGTTCGGTGGGTGGGTCGGGGCCGTGCCGGGGGGTGTCCGTCCTCGGACCGGCGGTGGGGGTCGGGCAGGGTGGTGCCGTTTCTTGACGCCGGTCACTGCGGGCGGACACCCCCGGCACGTCCCCTTGCCGCCGTACGCGGGTGCTGCGCCGCGGGGGTGCGCCATCACGGCTGCTGTGCGACGCCGGTCCAGGTAATCTCCGCCCGTCCGGCATCCGGGGCGGGGGCTGTGCCCTCCCTAGCCCCCACCCACCCGCGGGTGGCTACGCACCATGCCGACGGAGTTGCGCCCCTCGGTGGGTTACGGGGCCGGCTCATCCTCCGGCTCGGTCTCCGGAGGAGCCGGCGCCGTAGGCCGTAGCTTCAGCCAGGTCAGGAAGAACAGGCCCAGGAGCAGCATGCCGAGGCCGGTCCAGAGGTTGATGTTGATGCCCTGGGCCTTGTCGATCGCGGCGTCGTCGTCGGTGAGGCCCACGATCGTGACGATGACGCCGTAGAGCACGAAGAGCCCGCCGATGATGCGCCGGATGTCGAAGAGCCGGGCGGCCGTCGCGGACTTGCCCTCCAGGTCCGTGACTTGCCGCAGCAGGTCCTCCTCGGAGAAGCCGGGGCGTTCGGAGTGGTGGTCGGTCATGAGTTCTCAGAGCTCCGTCGTCAGAAGGAGAACGGGATGTAGCAGGCCGCAGCGAGGACCACCGCGCCCCAGCCCAGCAACGCCGGCTTGCGGTACCACGCCTCGTCACCCGGCGCGGGCGGCTCGGCCATGCCGGGGGAGCGGGTGCCGTAGACCAGGCCCTGGAGTTCCTCCGTCGGCTTGGGGGCCGTGAAGAGGGAGACGGCCACCATGACGATTCCGCCGGCCACGAAGCCCGCGATTGCGGAGACGAAGTTCGCGCCCTGGTCGGAGGGGATCGAGATGATGTCCTGCTTGTAGAGGACGAAGTAGTTCACCATCGCTGCCGTCGTGCCGGCCAGCAGGCCCCAGAAGCCCGACTTCATCGACGCCCGCTTCCAGAACATGCCGACGATGAAGACCACGAACATCGGCACGTTGAAGAAGGAGAACAGGGTCTGGAGGTAGCTCATGATGTTGGAGAAGGACGACGCCAGGAAGGCCGTGCCGATCGACGCCAGCACCCCGATCGCGGTGATGAGGCGGCCGAAGCGGACGTAGTAGCCGTCCTCGCGGTCCTTGACCACGTACCGCGCCCAGATGTCGGTGGTGAACACCGTGTTGAAGGACGAGACGTTCGCCGCCATGCCCGCCATGAACGCGGCGAGGAGGCCGGTCACGGCGATGCCGAGGACGCCGTTGGGCAGCAGGCCCTCCATCAGGTACGGGATGGCGTCGTTGTACTGGTAGCCCGACTCCTCGGTGCCGAAGCCGGGGACCAGGGCCGCAGCCGCGAGCCCCGGGATCATCACCAGGAACACGATGAAGATCTTCGGGAACGCCGCGATGAGGGGAGTGCGCTGGGCCGCCGAGAGGTTCTTGGCCGACAGCGCCCGCTGGACCTCGGCGAAGTTCGTCGTCCAGTAGCCGAAGGACAGCACGAAGCCGAGGCCCAGGACGATCGTCAGCCAGTTCGCGCCCAGCGGGTTCGCGTCGCCGATGCCGGTGCCGCCCCAGGCGGTGACGAAGTCGTCGCCGTGGGACTTGGTCAGCGTGTCCGTCAGGCCGTCCCAGCCGCCCGCCTTCTTCAGTGCCAGCACGGTGATCGGGATCAGCGCGGCCAGGATCACGAAGAACTGCAGGACCTCGTTGTAGATCGCCGACGACAGGCCGCCGAGGGTGATGTAGGCGAGGACGAAGAAGCCCGCCACGACGATCGCGACCCATTGGGGCCAGCCGAGGAGGGCCTCGACCACGATCGCCAGGGCGTAGAGGTTCACCCCGGCGATCAGGATCGCGGCGAAGGCGAACAGGATCGAACTGAGCAGGTGCGCCCCTCTGTCGAAGCGCATGAGCAGGAATTCCGGAACCGAGCGGACCTTGCTGCCGTAGTAGAAGGGCATCATCACCAGGCCGAGGAAGACCATGGCCGGGATGGCGCCGATCCAGTACCAGTGGACGGTGTAGGCGCCGTACTGCGCGCTGTTGGCGGCCATGCCGAGGATCTCGGTGGCGGCCAGGTTGGCGGAGATGAAGGCGAGACCGGTGACCCAGGCGGGCAGGGAGCGGCCGGAGAGGAAGAAGTCGAGGCTGGTCTTCACCGACCGGCGGGCGGCGAAGCCGATGCCCAGCACGACGACGAAGTAGATGCCCAGCAGCGTGTAGTCGAGCCAGTTCGTGGGGAGCCGTAGCTCGGCGGCGAGGTAGGTGGGGGATTGTGTGGGGGTTTGCATTTGTACTCGCTTCGTTGCGCGAACCGATACAGAGCGGAACCTACGCCGCCGTGTTCAGTAATTGAACACGTCTGGTGATGGTCTTTGTTTGATTGTGATGTTGACTGAGGTGGTGCGTTGTGTTTCTCTGTGTTTAGTTATGTTTGATGGAGGAGTTCAGCGTGAAGAAGACCTCGACCCGTCTGGCCGACGGTCGTGAGCTCGTCTACTACGACCTGCGCGACGACACCGTGCGGGACGCTGTCGACCGGCGGCCGCTGGACCGGACCGTCACGACGTCCGAGGTCCGTCGGGACGCGCTGCTCGGGGACGCGGTCGCCATCGCCTCGCACCGGCAGGGGCGGACCTATCACCCGCCGGCCGACGAGTGCCCGCTGTGCCCTTCGGAGGGTGAGCGACTGAGCGAGATCCCCGACTCCTCCTACGACGTCGTGGTCTTCGAGAACCGTTTCCCCTCACTCGCCGGTGACTCCGGGCGCTGCGAGGTCGTCTGCTTCACCTCCGACCACCACGCCTCCTTCGCCGACCTCACCGAGGAGCAGGCCCGGCTGGTCCTGGACGCGTGGACCGACCGGACCTCCGAACTGTCGTCCCTGCCCTCCGTGGAGCAGGTCTTCTGCTTCGAGAACCGCGGCGCCGAGATCGGTGTCACCCTCGGCCATCCCCACGGGCAGATCTACGCCTACCCCTTCACCACCCCGCGTACGGCCCTGATGCTGCGCTCGCTGGCCGCCCACAAGGACGCCACCGGCGGGGGGAACCTCTTCGACGCGGTCCTGGAGCGTGAACTCGCCGGCCGGCGGGTCGTCCTGGAGAGTGAACACTGGGCGGCCTTCGTGCCGTACGCCGCGCACTGGCCCTACGAGGTCCACCTGTACCCGAAGCGCCGGGTGCCCGATCTGCTCGCGCTCGACGAAGAGGCGCGCTCAGAGTTCCCCAAGGTTTATCTGGAACTCTTGAGGCGCTTCGACCGGATCTTCGACGGACGGGACGGAGGGGAGAACTCCGCGGGTGAGCCTCCGACGCCGTACATCGCCGCCTGGCACCAGGCGCCGTTCGGCACACTGGAGGAATTCGAGGGCGTGGTGCGTGCGGACTTCGCTCTTCACCTCGAGCTTTTCACCATCCGACGCACTTCCGGCAAGCTTAAGTTTCTCGCGGGTTCCGAGTCCGGCATGAACGTGTTCATCAACGACGTGCCGCCGGAGCGCGCGGCCGAGCGACTGCGAGAGGTAGCGAGTTCATGAGTGGGAAGTACCTGGTCACCGGTGGCGCCGGCTATGTGGGCAGCGTGGTCGCCCAGCATCTGCTGGAGGCGGGAGACGAGGTCGTCGTCCTGGACAACCTCTCGACCGGATTCCGCAAGGGCGTGCCGGCCGGGGCTTCCTTCATCGAGGGCGACATCCGCGACGCCGCCAAGTGGCTGGACTCCTCCTTCGACGCCGTGCTGCACTTCGCTGCGTTCTCGCAGGTCGGCGAGTCGGTCGTGAAGCCGGAGAAGTACTGGGACAACAACGTCGGCGGCACCATGGCGCTGCTCGGCGCGATGCGCGACGCCGGCGTGCGCAAGCTCGTCTTCTCCTCCACCGCCGCCACCTACGGCGAGCCCGAGGAGGTGCCGATCGTCGAGTCGGCCCCGACGCAGCCCACGAACCCGTACGGCGCCTCCAAGCTCGCCGTCGACCACATGATCAGCGGCGAGGCGGCGGCCCACGGCCTCGGTGCCGTGTCGCTCAGGTACTTCAACGTGGCGGGCGCCTACGGCGACTGCGGCGAGCGCCACGACCCCGAGTCGCACCTCATCCCGCTCGTCCTGCAGGTCGCCCAGGGCCGGCGCGACGCGATCTCCGTCTTCGGCGACGACTACCCGACGCCGGACGGCACCTGTGTGCGCGACTACATCCACGTAGCCGACCTCGCCGACGCCCACCTGCTGGCGCTCAAGGCCGCCGAGCCGGGCGAGCACCTCATCTGCAACCTCGGCAACGGCAACGGCTTCTCCGTCCGCGAGGTCGTCGAGACCGTCCGCCAGGTCACCGGGCACCCGATCCCCGAGGTCGTGGCCCCGCGCCGGGGCGGCGACCCGGCGGTCCTGGTCGCCTCCGCCGACACCGCCCGCGAGCGGCTCGGCTGGAACCCGTCCCGCGCGGACCTCGCGGGGATCGTCGCCGACGCGTGGGAGTTCGCCCAGCGGCGCGAAGGCTAGGTTCTACGGCCGTTAGGGACGGCCGTACGTTCTACGGCTGTTCGGCCGGTCAACTCACCGGCCGCTTCGGCCCCCGCCGCGTAGCGGCTGTCGGATGCAGCAGCAGGGAAGGTCAGGGTCAGGGGATGAGCGTCGACACGGCAGCCGCGGTCACCGAGCGGTTCAGGGAGCTGTACGGGGCAGAGCCGGAGGGGGTGTGGGCCGCGCCGGGCCGGGTCAACCTGATCGGCGAGCACACCGACTACAACGACGGCTTCGTCATGCCGTTCGCCCTGCCGCACACCGCGGTCGCCGCGGTCTCGCGGCGCACGGACGGCGCCCTGCGGCTGCACTCGGCGGACGTCGAGGGCGGCGTCGTGGAACTGCGCGTCGAGAAGCTGGAGCCCGAGTCGGACCGGAACTGGACGGCGTACCCGTCGGGTGTGGTCTGGGCGCTGCGCCAGGCCGGCCACGCGGTGACCGGCGCCGACATCCACCTGGCCTCGACGGTCCCGGCGGGCGCGGGCCTGTCGTCGTCGGCGGCGCTGGAGGTCGTCGTGGCGCTCGCTCTGAACGACCTCTACGACCTCGGCCTCAAGGGCTGGCAGCTGGCCCGCCTGTGCCAGCGCGCGGAGAACGTCTACGTCGGCGCCCCCGTCGGCATCATGGACCAGACCGCGTCCGCCTGCTGCGAGGCCGGGCACGCCCTGTTCCTCGACACCCGGGACCTCTCCCAGAAGCAGATCCCCTTCGACCTGGCCGCCGAGGGCATGCGCCTGCTCGTCGTCGACACCCAGGTCAAGCACTCCCACAGCGAGGGGGAGTACGGCAAGCGGCGCGCGGGCTGCGAGAAGGGCGCGGCGCTGCTGGGCGTGGACGCGCTCAGGGACGTGGCGTACGACGAGCTGGACGCGGCGCTCGACCGGCTCGGCGACGACGAGGAGGTGCGCCGGCTGGTGCGCCACGTCGTCACCGAGGACCAGCGCGTCGAGCAGGTCGTCGCCCTGCTGGAGTCGGGCGACACCCGCGCGATCGGTCCGGTCCTCACCGCCGGCCACGCCTCACTGCGCGACGATTTCCGCATCTCGTGCCCGGAGCTGGACCTGGTCGTGGACACCGCCCTGGCCGGCGGCGCCCTGGGTGCCCGCATGACCGGCGGCGGCTTCGGCGGCTCGGCGATCGTCCTGGCCGAGGCGGCCGACGTCGAGACCGTCACCAAGTCCGTCGAGGAGGCCTTCGCCGCCGCCGGGTTCACGGCACCGCGGGTGTTCGAGGCGGTGCCGGCGGCGGGTGCGCGCCGGGTGCGCTGACCCGCTCACGCCAGTCGCTTGGTGAGCGTGTACTCCGTGATCCCCGGCGGATAGTCGGGGATCACACACACCACGTCGTACCCGCGTTTGCGGTAGAACTCCGGCGCCTGGAAGTCCCATGTCTCCAGGCGTACGGCCGTGCAGGCCCGTTCGTCACGGGCCATGCGCTCTGCAGTTGCGAGCAACTGCGAACCCAGGCGGGCACCGCGGTGGCGTTCGTCGACCCAGAGGTACGTGACATGGAGCCAGGTGGTCCAGGTGTGACCCACGAGCCCGCCGGCCACGGCACCTGACTCGTCCAACGCCCAGACCTGGAGCGGATGTTCGCGTTCACCTGGGGTTCCGCGCAGGGCGCGCAGAATCGGGGAGACCGCGGTGTTGGTGTCCCGCAGTCGCCGGCGGAGCAGATCCTGGCGAGATTTGTCGACTTCTGTCTCCAGACGAAACATGCGGCTCACCATAAACGCGTCGGCCAGCCAGTTCTGCAAATTACCTTCCGCTCCTGCGCCCCGCCCGTACTCTGATGAGCAGCACCGGTGGGGGCCGGTGCTGATCAGGGGGCGAGACAGGTCGGGTACGACGCCCGAAGTGGGGGTAGCAGTTCTTGCACGGCGGCGGCCGTGCGGCCATCCACGCTTCGGGCGCCGTGCCCGCGACGGTGTTCGTCTCCCGATGTCGTCCTCATGACGATGGGGTATCCCCTGCTCTTCGGGAGCCTGGGGAAGGGGGTTTCGTGGTTCGCATCCGAGTCCTGGTCGTCGACGACCATCGCATCTTCGCCGAGTCACTCGCCGCCGCGCTGGCGGCCGAGCCCGACGTCGACGTCTCCGCCGCCGGCAGCGGCCCGGCCGCGCTGCGCAGTCTGGAGCGCGCGGCGGCCGAGGGGCGCCGTTACGACGTGCTGCTCGTCGACGCCGACCTGGGCGGCAACGCGCCGGGCATACGGCCGGCCGTACCCGTTCAGGAGGTGGGCGAGGACGGGCTCGTCGACGGCATCTCGCTGGTCGTCGGCGTCCGCTCCGCGCAGCCGGCGGTACGGATCGTCGTCCTCGCAGAGAAGGACGATCCGCGCCGGGCCGCGCTCGCCCTGCAGGCCGGCGCCTCCGGGTGGGTCGCCAAGGACTGCTCGCTGTCCCGGCTGCTCACCGTCATCCGCGGGGTGCTGCGCGACGAGACGCATCTGCCGCCCGCCCTGCTCACAGGGGTTCTGCGGGAGCTGACGGCCGCGCGCAAGCATCGCACCGAGAGCGAGCGGCTGGTGGAGTCGCTGACCCCGCGCGAGCGGGAAGTCCTCCGGTGCATGGTGGCGGGACTGGGGCGCAAGGCCGTCGCCGAGCGCCTGTACCTCTCCCCGCACACCGTCCGCACCCATATGCAAAACGTCCTGGGCAAACTGGGCGTCCACTCCACACTGGCCGCGGTAGCGCTCGCGCGACGGGCGGGGGTCGGCCCGGTGGACCTGGGGCCGACCGGCAGGATCATGCCGGAGGAAAGCAGCAGCGCCTGATCAGCGGGGCTGAGCGGCCGCGCCCCTGTGAGGGGCGCGGCCGGAACTGCGCGACCAGCCACAACGGCGCAGCAGACGATCGACGGCGCAGCGCGGCACTTCCCAGCGCGGCTCTCCCAGCGGAGCGCCTAGCCGGGGATGTTGTCGAACGGCGCCGTCAACTGCCGCAGCAGCCCCGCCAGTTCACCCCGCTGGGCACGCGACAGCTCCGCGAGGATCGCCCGCTCCTGGTCCAGCAGCCCGGCAAGTGCCTGGTCCGCCCGGTCGCGGCCCTCGTCCGTGAGGCGGACCAGCACCCCGCGCCGGTCGCTGGGGTCGGGGAGGCGCTCCACCAGGCCCTTCTTGGCCAGCCGGTCGATGCGGTTCGTCATCGTGCCCGAGGTGACCAGGGTCTGTGTCAGCAACTGCCCCGGGGAGAGCTGATACGGCGTCCCCGCGCGCCTGAGCGCGGTCAGCACGTCGAACTCCCAGGGCTCCAGGCTGTGCTCGGAGAAGGCCAGCCGGCGTGCGCGGTCCAGATGCCGGGCCAGTCTGCTCACCCGGCTGAGCACCTCGAGCGGTTCCACGTCGAGGTCCGGGCGCTCCCGGCGCCATGCTGCGACCAGCCGATCGACCTCGTCCTCCATGACGATCAGTGTAGTGGTTGTGTCGACGTGAAGTCTCTTGACGTCAAGATATCTTGCGGGGCAGGCTGGAGGGCGACAGAAGCGACCGACAGGAGACGCCGCGATGTCCGCTGCCGCCACCCCCACCTGGGACCCCGGCCAGTACCTGCGCCACGCCGATCACCGTGCCCGACCCTTCACCGACCTCCTCGCCCGCGTCCCCGACCTCCCGGGCGACCGGCCGCGCATCGCCGACCTCGGCTGCGGCCCCGGCAACGTCACCGCCGTCCTCGCCGAGCGCTGGCCCACCGCGCACATCACCGGCCACGACAACTCCGCCGAGATGCTCGACAAGGCCCACGTCGACCACGAAGGGCCGACAGCCGGTGGAGGCCACCTCGACTTCGCCCACGCCGACGTGCGGACGTGGACGCCCGACGAGCCGTACGACCTGATCATCAGCAACGCCACGCTGCAGTGGGTGCCGGGGCACGCGGACCGCTTCGGCGAGTGGGTGCGGGGCCTGCAACCGGGCGGCACCTTCGCCTTCCAGGTCCCCGGCAACTTCGACGCCCCGAGCCACCGCCTGATGCGCGACCTCGCCCGTCGTCACGGCCTCACCGACACCCTGCGTCACACCGACGCCGTCCTCACCCCGCAGGACTACCTCGCCCGCCTGACCGGCCTGGACTGCACGGCCGACGTGTGGGAGACGACGTACATCCATCTCCTCACCGGCGACGACCCCGTCCTCGACTGGGTGAAGGGCACCGGACTGCGTCCGGTCCTGACAGCACTCGCCGACGCCCCCGACCAGCGGGAAGCCTTCCTGCACGACTACCGGGCGGCCCTGCGCGAGGCCTATCCGCCCGGCGCCCACGGCACCCCCTTCCCGTTCCGGCGGATCTTCGCCGTGGCACGCCGGGGAGCGTGATGATCGCCGCCGTCGACCATGTCCAGCTTGCGGCGCCGCCCGGCTCGGAGGACCGGCTTCGGGCGTACTACGCGGGCGTCCTCGGGATGACCGAGATCCCCAAGCCGCCTGTGCTCGCCGCGCGCGGAGGCTGCTGGTTCCGGGCGGGGCCCGTGCAGCTGCACCTCGGTGTCGAGACGGACTTCCGGCCCGCCAAGAAGGCCCACCTCGGGCTGCGGGTCACCGGCATCGAGGCGTACGCCGCCCGGCTGGCGGCCCGGGGAGCGGCCGTGACCTGGGACGAGGACCTGCCGGGGCACCGCCGGTTCTACTCGAACGACCCCGTGGGGAACCGGCTGGAGTTCGTGGAGCCGATCGGCGCGAGGCCGGGGATCCCCGTTTGAGGGCCCCGCAGGGGGTCACCCGCTGCGGTGAAACCGACGTCGAGCCTTACGGGAGTGAGGAACGTGGCGAAGGAAGAGAAGACCCGGGCCAAGAAGGAACAGCTCAAGGGCAAGGCCAAGGAAGCGATGGGTCGTATGGCCGGCAACGAGCGGATGACCGCCGAAGGCAAGGCCGACCAGATGAAGGGCGACGCGCGCCAGGCGAAGGAGAAGGGGAAGGACACCTTCAAGCACTGAGTGCGCCGGCACCGCGGAGCGTGTCAGCTCTTGCGGTGCCCTATCAGCCGCGGCTTCGGCTCCAGCCCGTCCAGCCCGTGCCACGCCAGATTGACCAGGTGGGCGGCCACCTCCGCCTTCTTCGGGCGGCGAACGTCCAGCCACCACTGGCCGGTCAGGGCGACCATTCCGACCAGGGCCTGCGCATACAGCGGGGCCAGCTTGGAGTCGAAGCCGCGGTTCTTGAACTCGCGGCCCAGGATGTCCTCCACCTGGGTCGCGATGTCGGAGATCAGCGAGGCGAAGGAACCCGTCGACTGCGGGATGGGCGAGTCACGGACCAGGATGCGGAAGCCGTCCGTGTACTCCTCGATGTAGTCCAGGAGAGCGAACGCCGCCTGCTCGCACAGTTCACGCGGGTGGCCGGCCGTCAGCGAGCTGGTCACCATGTCCAGCAGCCGCCGCATCTCGCGGTCCACCACCACCGCGTACAGCCCCTCCTTGCCGCCGAAGTGCTCGTACACCACCGGCTTGGAGACCCCGGCCTTCGCCGCGATCTCCTCCACCGACGTGCCTTCGAAGCCCTTCGCGGCGAACAGGGTCCGACCGATCTCCAGCAGCTGCTGGCGGCGCTCCGCACCGGTCATCCGGGTACGGCGCGTCCGCCGCGGCTTGTCGTTGCTGGGGGTACTGCTGGAGTCGGTCGCCACGGCGTCAATCATGCCGCCTTTACGGGTTCCTTCCGGCGCCGGGAGCCGCCTTCCTCGCTGTTCCGGCGAGAATCGATACGCGAGCGTGACGGCCAGCGCACGTCGTAGGCCAGGCCGAGCTGCTCGCACCAGCGGATGATCCGCGCCGAGGAGTCGATCTGCCCGCGCTCCACACCGTGCCGCGCCGACGTCGGGTCCGCGTGGTGCAGGTTGTGCCAGGACTCACCGCAGGACAGGACCGCCAGCCACCAGACGTTGCCGGACATGTCACGCGACTTGAACGGGCGCTTGCCCACCGCGTGGCAGATCGAGTTGATCGACCACGTCACGTGGTGCAGCAGCGCCACCCGCACGAGCGAGCCCCAGAAGAAGCCGGTGAACGCGCCCCACCAGGACATCGTCACCAGACCGCCGATCAGGGCGGGCAGCGCCAGCGACAGAATCGTCCAGTAGATGAACTGACGGGAGATCGTCCGGATCGCCGTGTCCTTGATCAGATCCGGCGCGTACTTCTCCTGCGACGTGCGCTCCTCGTCGAACATCCAGCCGATGTGCGCCCACCACAGGCCCTTCATCAGAGCAGGGACCGTCTCGCCGTAGCGCCACGGGGAGTGCGGGTCACCCTCCGCATCGGAGAACTTGTGGTGCTTGCGGTGGTCCGCGACCCAGCGGACCAGGGGGCCTTCCACTGCCATCGAGCCCGCGATGGCGAGGGCGATGCGCAGGGGGCGCTTCGCCTTGAAGGAGCCGTGGGTGAAGTAGCGGTGGTAGCCGATCGTGACGCCGTGGCAGGCGAAGAAGTAGAAGAAGACCAGCAGACCCAGGTCGAGCCAGCTCACGCCCCAGCCCCAGACCAGGGGCACCGCGGCGGCCAGCGCCAGGAACGGGACGACGATGAACAGGAGGAGCGCGAACTGCTCGAGCGTTCCCTTCTTCTCACCGCCGAGCGTGGCAGAGGGGGTGGTGTCGTCGTTCGCCTTCGGGGCGTCTTCGATCACATCGGAGCTCGTGGTCATGGGCGTCCCCTGTGGGGTCGAGGGTTGTGGCAGGTGCCGGGGTCGCAGGAACTGTTCCCAGGTTCCGTTACATCGGTCCCTACGGCTACGTAACCTACGGCGTCGTAAGTATGGCAGTGCGTCGCCCGGCAGCAAGAGCCCGAGAGTCTGCGCGTCCGCATGGACACCTATCCTTGGAGTCGGTCGGACAGCGCGGTCCGCTCTGAATTCTTCCCGGATGCCAGGAGCCGTATGCGGCCCCCGCCGCGCGGCCCCCGGGCCCGAGTTCCCTCCCGGACGAGCTTCAACACTGCAAGGAGCCGCACCTGTGAGCAGTGCCGACGACCAGACCACGACGACCAGCAGTGAGCTGCGTGCCGACATCCGCCGACTGGGTGACCTCCTCGGGGAGAGCCTCGTCCGGCAGGAAGGCCCCGAGCTCCTCGACCTCGTCGAAAAGGTCCGCCGCCTCACCCGCGAGGACGGCGAGGCCGCCGCCGAACTGCTGCGTGGCACGGAGCTGGACACCGCGGCCAAGCTGGTCCGCGCCTTCTCCACCTACTTCCACCTGGCCAACGTCACCGAGCAGGTCCACCGCGGCCGCGAGCTGCGCGCCCGCCGCGCCGCCGAGGGCGGCCTGCTCGCCCGTACGGCGGACCGCCTCAAGGACGCCGACCCCGAGCACCTGCGCCAGACCATCCAGCACCTCAACGTGCGCCCCGTCTTCACCGCGCACCCCACCGAGGCCGCCCGCCGCTCCGTCCTCAACAAGCTTCGGCGTGTCGCCGCGCTCCTGGAGACCCCCGTCCTCGAAGGGGACCGGCGCCGGCACGACACCCGACTGGCCGAGAACATCGACCTCGTTTGGCAGACGGACGAGCTGCGCGTCGTACGCCCCGAGCCCGCCGACGAGGCCCGCAACGCCATCTACTACCTCGACGAACTGCACGCCGGCGCCGTCGGCGACGTCCTGGAGGACCTCACCGCGGAACTGGAGCGCGTCGGCCACAAGCTCCCCGACGCCACCCGCCCCCTCACCTTCGGCACCTGGATCGGCGGCGACCGCGACGGCAACCCCAACGTCACCCCCCAGGTGACCTGGGACGTCCTCATCCTCCAGCACGAGCACGGCATCAACGACGCCCTGGAGATGATCGACGAGCTGCGCGGCTTCCTGTCGAACTCCATCCGCTACACCGGCGCCACCGAGGACCTGCTGACCTCCCTCCAGGCCGACCTGGAGAACCTCCCCGAGATCAGCCCCCGCTACAAGCGCCTCAACGCCGAGGAGCCCTACCGGCTCAAGGCCACCTGCATCCGGCAGAAGCTGGAGAACACCAAGACACGCCTGGCCAGGAACATCCCGCACGAGGCAGGGCGCGACTACCTCGGCACCGGCGAGCTCCTGCACGATCTGAAGCTGATCCAGACCTCGCTGAGGGAAAACCGCGGCGGCCTCTTCGCCGAAGGCCGGATGAACCGGACCATCCGCACCCTGTCCGCGTTCGGCCTCCAGCTCGCCACCATGGACGTACGCGAACACGCCGACGCCCACCACCATGCCCTCGGCCAGCTCTTCGACCGCCTCGGCGAGGAGTCCTGGCGCTACGCCGACATGCCGCGCGACTACCGCGCCAAGCTGCTGGCCAAGGAACTGCGCTCCCGCCGCCCCCTCGCCCCCACCCCGGCACCCGTGGACGCGGCCGGCGAGAAGACCCTCGGCGTGTTCCAGACCGTCAAGCGGGCCCTCGAGGTGTTCGGACCCGAGGTCATCGAGTCGTACATCATCTCCATGTGCCAGGGTGCCGACGACGTCTTCGCGGCGAGCGTGCTCGCCCGCGAGGCCGGCCTGATCGACCTGCACGCCGGCTGGGCGAAGATCGGCATCGTGCCGCTCCTGGAGACCACGGACGAGCTCAAGGCGGCCGACACGATCCTGGAGGACATGCTCTCCGACCCGTCGTACCGGCGCCTCGTCGCCCTGCGCGGCGACGTCCAGGAGGTCATGCTCGGCTACTCCGACTCCTCCAAGTTCGGCGGCATCACCACCTCGCAGTGGGAGATCCACCGCGCCCAGCGCCGGCTGCGTGACGTCGCCCACCGCTACGGCGTCCGGCTGCGCCTCTTCCACGGACGTGGCGGCACCGTCGGCCGCGGCGGCGGCCCGTCCCACGACGCGATCCTCGCCCAGCCCTGGGGAACCCTGGAGGGCGAGATCAAGGTCACCGAGCAGGGTGAGGTGATCAGCGACAAGTACCTGGTGCCGTCACTGGCCCGGGAGAACCTGGAACTGACCGTCGCGGCCACCCTCCAGGCCTCCGCCCTGCACACCGCGCCGCGCCAGTCCGACGAGGCTCTCGCCCGCTGGGACGCCGCCATGGACGTGGCGAGCGACGCGGCCCACGCCGCCTACCGCAAGCTCGTCGAGGACCCGGACCTGCCGTCCTACTTCCTCGCGTCGACGCCGGTGGACCAGCTCGCCGACCTGCACCTGGGCTCGCGGCCGTCCCGCCGCCCCGGCTCGGGCGTCTCGCTCGACGGACTGCGCGCCATCCCGTGGGTCTTCGGCTGGACCCAGTCCCGGCAGATCGTGCCCGGCTGGTTCGGTGTCGGCTCCGGCCTGAAGGCGCTGCGCGAGGCGGGCCTGGACACCGTGCTCGACGAGATGCACGAGCAGTGGCACTTCTTCCGCAACTTCATCTCCAACGTGGAGATGACCCTCGCCAAGACCGACCTGCGGATCGCCGCCCATTACGTCGACACCCTCGTGCCGGACGACCTCAAGCACGTCTTCGACACCATCCGCGCCGAGCACGAACTCACCGTCGCCGAGGTCCTGAAGATCACCGGCGAGAAGGAACTCCTCGACGCCGCCCCGGTCCTCAAGCAGACCTTCACCATCCGCGACGCCTACCTGGACCCGATCTCCTACCTCCAGGTCACCCTCCTCAAGCGCCAGCGCGACGCGGCGGCCGCCGGCGCCGAGCCCGACCCGCTCCTCGCCCGCGCCCTGCTGCTCACCGTCAACGGCGTGGCGGCAGGCCTGCGCAACACCGGCTGATCAGCGAAAAGAGGGGTGCCCCCGTGCTTCGTACGAAGCACGGGGGCACCCCTCTTTCACCGGTTTCTGCACCGCTTCACATCAGGCCTTACGACGCCGGAACACCAGGTATCCGCCCGCGCCCAACAGCGCCGCGGCAGCCGCGGACAGCAGGCCCACCGGGGCACCGTTCCCGGTCTCGGCGAGGTCGCCGTCCGCGCCGCCCTGCGGCGACGGGGACGACGACGGCGTGGCGTTCGGTTCGGGCGTGGAGCCGCCCGGCGTCTCGGGCTCGGGCTCGGAACTGGGCGACGAGGCGGACGGCGTGGCCGTGGCGCCGCCCTCCTCCTCGTCCTCGCAGTCCGTCCAGAACACCTTGTGCTTGGCGGACCCCTTCTCGCCCTCGAAGTTCCAGAACAGCTTGTAGTGACCGTCGGCCAGGGTCATGTCCGCCGTACGGCCATGACCCTCACCGTCCAGAGTGATGGCGCCCGACTTCACCGTCTCGCCCTTGACGGCGGCTGTCGGCGCCCACGCCTCGATGTGCCAGTCGACCTTCTGCGCGCTGTCGAAACCGAACGCGTCCAGGTAGAACTCGCACACGTGGGGCTCGTTCTTGCGCAGTTCCTCGCCGGTGGTGGCGTCATGGATCTTGACGGTGCCGTTGTCACCGGCGGGAGTGGCGTGAGCAGCGGCCGGTGCGCAGAAGACAGCGGCCGCGGCGACGGCGGACAGGGCGCCGACGCGGGTGAGGGTGGTTCGCATGAGGCAGGAGTCCATCTTCGTGAAAGGAGCGGGAAGATGTGGAGGGGGCGGCTCAGCATCCAGCCCGCGTTGACGCCGGGTCAATCACGAACAGACAACACTCAGATCCTCCACAGACATGGAGAACGGCGGACACCTCAGACCGTCACGAATACGGCCGTGAGCAGCGCGACCCCCGACCCCGCCATCACCCACGCCAGCCGCGTGCGCCGCAGTCCGCCCGCGACGACGACCGAGGCCAGCAACAGCGCGCCGCCCAGCGGAACCCAGGAGTACAGGATCCCCGCGGGCCCGGACCGCACGACGGTGTCACCGCTCGGCTTGATCACGACCGTGTACGTCTGCCCCTTACGCACGGCCACGTTCTTCTCGATGACGACCGACTTCCGCGGCTGCGACCCCGCCGAGATCGGCGTGTACGGCCCGCTGCACGAGTCCGCACCGCACCGGGCCACCTCGATCGTGCCGCTCTCCCGGCCCTTCGTGAGCATCACGTGCTGCGCGGTGCCCCACGACGCCCACACGCCCGCGATCAGAATCAGCACCACGACCGTGCCCATCGCCGCGAGCCGCCCGAACCGCAGCGCGGCGAAAGCGCCCTGACTGGAGACAACGGCAGAAGGCATGGCCGCGATCCTTGGCCATGCCCCTACTGCCGGTCAACCTGGGCCCGTTCGGGTGGGCGGACAAGTCAGGAGTTGTACGTGCTTTGCGCCCGCTCCAGCCCTTCGATCACCAGAGCCTCCACCGCGTCCGACGCCCGGTCCACGAAGTAGTCCAGCTCCTTGCGCTCCGCCGCCGAGAAATCCTTCAGCACAAAGTCCGCGACGGGCATGCGCCCCGGCGGCCGCCCGATCCCGAACCGCACCCGGTGGTACTCCGAACCCATCGCCTTGGTCATCGACTTGAGCCCGTTGTGCCCGTTGTCCCCGCCACCCAGCTTCAACCGCAGCGTGCCGAAGTCGATGTCCAACTCGTCATGAACAGCGACGATATTGCCCACCGGCACCTTGTAGAAATCCCGAAGAGCGTTCAGCGGGCCGCCGGAGAGATTCATGTACGACATCGGCTTCGCCACGATCACCCGCCGGTTCAACGGCCCGGGCGGCCCGATCCGCCCCTCGACGACCTGCGCCTGAGCCCGGCCGGCCCGCTTGAACTTCCCGCCGATCCGCTCGGCCAGCAGATCCACCACCATGAACCCGACGTTGTGCCGGTTCCTGGCGTACTCCGGTCCGGGATTGCCGAGGCCGGCGATCAGCCAAGGGGCGCTCGGGTCGGTCGTCACGTCCATGTCTCCTTGCTGTGCTTTCCCGGGGGGTAACCCCCGGACCCCCAGCAGAAACGCCGGTCCGCCGGCGTGACCGGCGCGGACACTGCCAGGCAAGCTTGAGTGATGCACGCCAGCCGCTGCCCCCATCGGGAACAGCGGCTGACGAACCGATGACAGAGCCGAGGATCACGCCTCTGCCAGAGCTGAGGATCAGGCCTCGGCGACTTCCTCGCCCTCGGCGGCCTCTTCGCCCTCCGGGGCCTCCTCGGCCTGCGCGGCCAGGACCTGCAGGACGACAGTGTCCCCCTCGACGGCCAGCGTGGTGCCCTTGGGCAGCGTGATGTCCTTCGCCAGGATGGAGGCGCCGGCCTCCAGGCCCTCGACGGACACGGTGACGGCCTCGGGGATGTGCGTGGCCTCGGCCTCGACCGGCAGCGCGTTCAGCACGTGCTCGAGCAGGTTGCCACCCGCGGCCAGCTCGCCCTCGGCGTGGACGGGGACCTCGACGGTGACCTTCTCGCCGCGCTTCACCAGCAGCAGGTCGACGTGCTCCAGGAAGCCCTTGATCGGGTCACGCTGCACGGACTTCGGGATCGCCAGCTCGTTGGTCTTGCCGTCGATGTCCAGGGCGATCAGGACGTTCGGCGTACGCAGGGCGAGCAGCAGCTCGTGACCCGGCAGGGTCAGGTGCAGCGGGTCGGTGCCGTGGCCGTACAGGACACCCGGAACCTTCGAGTCACGACGGATACGACGGGCTGCACCCTTGCCGAACTCGCTGCGGGTCGCGGCGGAGATCTTGACCTCGGACATATTCACTCCTCGTAGAACTAGAGACGGACGTGGTCACCCGGCCACGAACGGCCTGCTACGAAGAGCGCGTCGATAACGGATCGCCGGCACCTGCGCGAACAGGTACGGCCTCCCTCGCCGAGCAACTGAAGCAGTCTACTCGGACAGGGAGGCCGTTCCCAAAAGGATCTCTATCCCGCGATCACTGCTCGTCGAACAGGCTCGTCACCGAACCGTCCTCGAACACCTCACGCACCGCGTTCGCGACCGTCGGCGCGATCGACAGCACCGTCAGCTTGTCCAGGTCACGGCTCAGCTCACCCGGCGTCGGCAGCGTGTTCGTGAACACGAACTCGCTCACCCGGGAGTTCTTCAGCCGGTCCGCCGCCGGACCCGACAGCACACCGTGCGTCGCCGTCACGATGACGTCCTCGGCGCCGTGCGCGAACAGCGCGTCGGCCGCGGCACAGATCGTCCCACCGGTGTCGATCATGTCGTCGACCAGCACACACACCCGGCCCTTGACCTCACCCACGACCTCGTGGACGGTCACCTGGTTCGCCACGTCCTTGTCACGACGCTTGTGCACGATCGCGAGCGGCGCACCCAGCCGGTCGCACCACCGGTCGGCCACCCGCACACGCCCCGCGTCGGGAGACACGACCGTCAGCTTCTCCCGGTCCACCTTCCGGCCCACGTAGTCCGCGAGCAGCGGCAGAGCGAAGAGGTGGTCGACAGGGCCGTCGAAGAAGCCCTGGATCTGGTCCGTGTGCAGATCCACGGTCAGGATGCGGTCCGCACCCGCCGTCTTCATCAGATCCGCGATCAGACGCGCCGAAATCGGTTCACGCCCACGGTGCTTCTTGTCCTGACGTGCGTAACCGTAGAACGGCACGATCACGGTGATGGAGCGCGCCGACGCACGCTTCAGTGCGTCGATCATGATCAGCTGCTCCATGATCCACTGATTGATCGGAGCCGTGTGGCTCTGGATCACAAAGCAGTCCGCACCGCGCGCCGACTCCTGATAGCGGACGTAGATCTCACCGTTCGCGAAGTCGAAGGCCTTCGTCGGGACAACCCCGACACCCAGCTGCTGGGCGACCTCCTCGGCAAGCTCGGGGTGGGCGCGGCCGGAGAAGAACATCAACTTCTTCTCGCCGGTCGTCTTGATCCCGGTCACAGCACTGTCTCCTCAGAGGTGTCTCAGCTGCCTGTAGAGCGACCTCGGCTGGGCATGGTGGAGGCCGTCTCAGCTGGTGGGGTGCGGGTGTGCACTTATCACGGTACGCCGTGTTTGACGCACCTGTTTCCGGTCAGCCCTCGCCGTCCTCCTGGCGAGACGCCGCCTCAGCCGCCTTCGCGGCCGCACTGCCCGGACGCTTACGGGCCACCCAACCCTCGATATTCCGCTGCTGACCGCGGGCCACAGCCAGCGAACCGGGCGGCACGTCCTTCGTGATCACGGACCCGGCCGCCGTATAGGCACCGTCCCCGACCGTGACAGGCGCCACAAACATGTTGTCCGAGCCGGTACGGCAGTGCGAGCCGACCGTCGTGTGGTGTTTGTCCTGTCCGTCGTAGTTCACGAAGACACTCGCGGCGCCGATGTTCGTGTACTCGCCGATGGTCGCGTCACCGACATAAGAGAGGTGAGGCACCTTCGTCCCCTCACCGATCGAGGCGTTCTTCGTCTCGACGTACGTACCGATCTTGCCCTTCGCGCCCAGCCGCGTTCCCGGCCGCAGATACGCGAACGGCCCCACCGTCGCGTTCGCGCCCACATGCGCACCCTCGGCCACCGTGTTGTCCACACGGGCACCCGCATCGACACGCGTGTCCTTCAGCCGGCTGTTGGGGCCGACCTCCGCGCCCTCGCCGAGATGGGTGGACCCCTGCAACTGCGTACCGGGCAGGACGACGGCATCCTGCTCGAACGTGACGGTCACATCGACCCAGGTCGTCGCCGGGTCGACGACGGTGACGCCGGCGAGCATCGCGTCGGTCAGCAGCCGGTCGTTGAGAATCCGACGGGCCTCGGACAGCTGCACACGGTTGTTGATCCCGGCGATCTCGCGGTGATCGCCCGCCACGGAGGCGCCGACCCGGTGACCGGCCTCGCGCAGAATCCCGAGCACGTCGGTCAGGTACTCCTCGCCCTGCGAGTTGTCCGTACGGACCTTCCCGAGGGCGTCGGCCAGCAGCTGCCCGTCGAAGGCGAACACGCCCGAGTTGATCTCCCGGATCGCCCGCTGCGACTCACTCGCGTCCTTGTGCTCCACGATGGCCGTCACGGCACCCGAGGCGCCGTCGCGCACGATCCGCCCGTACCCGGTCGCGTCCGGGACCTCGGCGGTCAGCACCGTCACGGCGTTGCCGTCGGCGGAGTGGGTGGCGGCGAGGCGGGTCAGGGTCTCGCCGGTCAGCAGGGGAGTGTCGCCGCAGACGACCACCACGGTCCCGTCGACGGCCCCGCCGAGCTCCTCCAGGGCCATCCGTACGGCGTGCCCGGTGCCGTTCTGCTCCGCCTGTACGGCGGTGCGTACGCCGGGGTCGATCTCACCGAGGTGTGCGGAGACCTTCTCGCGGGCGTGCCCCACGACCACGACCAGGTTCTCGGGCTGCAACTCACCCGCGGCGGCGAGCACATGACCCACGAGGCTGCGTCCGCAGATCTCGTGCAGGACCTTCGGTGTGGCCGACTTCATACGGGTGCCCTCACCCGCTGCGAGAACGACGACGGCTGCCGGGCGAATGGCGCTCACGGGATGCCCTTCGGCTGTGGAGGGGGTGGGGTGACATCCGCAGGATACCGGGGTGTTTCGTGGGGGACATGGGAGCGGGCCCTGACTGAGCTGTCAGCAGTCAGAGCCCGAACCGAGCATGTGCTCCCCCGCCAGGACTCGAACCCGGACAGATGGCACCAAAAGCCACAGTGCTGCCAATTACACCACGGGGGAATTAACTCGACTGAACCGGACCTTTGGTCGGGTCGCCGAGTCGGCACCCAACACTATGCCGTACCGGGCGCCTTCCACGCGACGGTACAGGTCGGCCCGGCGATCGCCGGCGCTCTCGGGACGGCGCCGCGGCGGCGCCTGCGGCCGGCTTCGCAGTTCGAGGGATATCGGGTTGTTTCGCTTACGGCCGGTCACGGAGTGTGGTGTAGGCCAGTCCATAAAAGTCGCCGGAAAACCACGGCTGCCCGCCCGTAGGCTGGAGGCATGACCACGACGGGGGAAGAGCAGGCCGGGGAACCGCCACCGGGGGCGGGGCCGTGGTGGTGGGGCAGGTTGCGCAGTGCCGTGCTGGACGTGAGTCTGGCCGTCGTTTCCGCGCTGGAGTGCGGAGCCGAGGGGGTTCGGTTCGCGCGGGATGCCGGGATTCCGGTGGCCGCGGGGGTGGTGTTCGGGGTTCTTGCCGGGTCGGTGCTCCTGGTGCGGCGCCGGTGGCCGATAGCCGTCGTGCTCGTGTCGATCGCCGTCATGCCCGCCCAGATGGGCATCCTGCTGGGCATCGTGGGCCTCTATACCCTCGCCGCGTCCGAGCTGCCGCGGCGGATCATCGCGTCGCTCGCCGGGATGTCGTTCGTCGGGACGCTGATCGTGACGTTCGTGTGGGTGCGCCAGGACGTGGCGCGGGGGAATCTGACCTTCGGGGACTGGGTGATCCCATTCGCGTCGATCACCACAGCTCTCGGTGTCACGGCGCCTCCGCTGCTGCTCGGGCTGTATGTGGGCGCCCGGCGACGGCTGATGGAGAGCCTGCGCGAGCGGGCGGACAGTCTCGAGCGGGAGCTTCAGTTGCTCGCGGAGCGCGCGGAGGAGCGTGCGGAGTGGGCGCGCAACGAGGAGCGGACACGGATCGCGCGGGAGATGCATGACGTCGTCGCGCATCGGGTGAGCTTGATGGTGGTGCATGCGGCGGCGCTCCAGGCCGTGGCGCGGAAGGACCCCGAGAAGGCCGTGAAGAACGCCGCGCTCGTGGGAGACATGGGACGACAGGCGTTGACCGAGTTGCGGGAGATGCTCGGGGTGCTGCGCAGTGGGGGTGCCGCGCGGCAGCCTTCGGATGTGGATCAGCCCCGGGGGGCTGCCGTACCGCTTGCCGCTGTGGGGGCCGCTGCCGCTGCGGCGGCCGATCGGGGGCGTGGCGTCGGCGGGGACGACGTCGGCGCCGAGGGGCCTTGCCTGTCGGAGTTGGACGAGCTGATCGGGCAGTCGGCCGCGGCGGGGATGGTGGTAGATCTGTCCGTGGAGGGGGACTCGCGGGCGTACGCGCCGGAGATCGAGCAGACGGCGTTCCGGGTGGTGCAGGAGGCACTGACGAACGTCCACAAGCATGCGGCGGGCGCGAAGACGCATGTACGGCTCGCGCATCGGGTGTCGGAGATCGCGATGCAGGTGGAGAACGAGCCGCCGCCGGAGCTGTCGTCGGCGTCGCTGGCCCGGCTGCCGTCGGGGGGCAACGGCCTGGTGGGGATGAAGGAGCGGGTCGTGGCGCTCGGCGGGGTGTTTGTGTCGGGGCCGACGGATGCCGGGGGTTTCCGGGTGTCGGCGGTGATTCCGGCGGCGTAGCCGCAGTCCACGGACGCTGGGCCGGTGGTGCCGGTGCGGCCGTCTTCGTGTGTCAGCCCGCTGTCAGCCGTGCCGGTTCTATCCCGGCGACGAGGCCGGCGAGGGCCTGGTCGATGTCGGGGCCGAGGTACCAGTCGCCGGTGTGGTCGAGGGCGTAGATGCGGCCCTCGGTGTCGATGGCGAGGAGGGCCTCGGTGTCGGTTTCGGCACCGAGGGGGCAGACCTCGGTGTCGAGGGCGCGGCCGAGGTCGCCGAGGGTGCGGGCCATGTGGAGGCCGTGGAGCGGGTCGAAGTGGAGGGTGGCGGGGGCGACCTGGCGGCCGGGGCCGGTGGGTGCGAGGTGCAGACCGCCGAATTCGGCCCAGGCTTCCACGGCGGCGGGGAAGACGGCGTGGCGGTGGCCCGCGGGTGAGGCGTGTTCGCGCAGGGTGTCGGCCCAGATCTCCGCTTGTTTGATGTCCCAGCGTCCGGGTTGCCAGCCGGCGGCGCGCAGGGCGGCGTCGACGGGGACGGGGAAGCGGGTGGTGGAGGTGCGGTCGGTGTGCATCTGCCCTTCGTTCGTCGGTGCCTATGGGATGTGCGTGTGGGGTGGGGGTGGGTCGGCAGTCCGTGGCGGGGTGAGGTCAGCCGTCCGCCGCTGCCGGGTCGACGACGCGGACGCCGAAGTGGGCGCTGAGGGCGGTGCAGGCGCGGCAGGGGGTGGCGAAGCTGCCGTGCAGGGGGTCGCCGTCCTCGCGGATCCGGCGGGCGGTGAGTTTGGCCTGTTTGAGAGCTTTGCGGGCTTCGCCGTTGGTCATGGGTTTGCGGGCGGCGCGTTTGCTGCGCGTGGTGTCGGCCGCGGCGATGTGGCGTGAGATGAGGATGGTTTCGGCGCAGCGGCCGGTGAAGCGGTCGCGTTGACCGCTGGTGAGGGTGTCGAGGAAGTCCTGGACGAGCGGGTGCAGTGCGGGGGGCTGGTCGCCGCGGGCGGCGGTGCCGGTGAGGGTTTCGCCGCGGACGGAGAGGGCGGCGGCGACGGTGGGGAGTATGCCGTCGCGGCGGTGGCGGAGGGCGGGCGCGTGGGGGTTTTCGGTGGCGCTCCAGCCGATGCGGGGGTCGCCTGATCTGGCGGCGGGTTGGCCTGTCTGCGTCGCGTTCATGTTCTCATCCCCTCCCGAGCATCCCCCGGGCATGCTCTCGGACGTCACAGAGTGCCAAATGGCGTGGCGGGTGCGGAAGCTGGGGCGCCGCGACACGCCCGGGTTTGGGCAGGCTGTCACGGCAGGGTGACGGCTGGTCACGGAAGCGGAGGGGGTCACAACCGGCGCCGGTGACCGGTGTCGTCGTACCGCATAGGCTGTCGGCACCGCTTTCCATGCAGTGACGTGTGGACGGGGACGAGACAGTTGATACGGGGCGTTGTGACCGAGAGTGGTCATGGCGGACCGTATCTGAACGCCGCAGGGGGCAACCGCCATGACGACAGGTCGGCTCGGGCTGGGGGCACCTCCCGGCCGCCAGGCCGGGGGACACGCCGCGCCGCCGAACGCGGCCTACGCCGGGCAGGTCGTGCATTTCCCGGATCCGGTTCGCGCGTCGCGTCACCCGAGAGGAGTACGGGTGGACGAGCGTGGTCACCCCGAATTCTCGCCGTATGCGCGCGCGGCGGTGGAGATCGCGGAGCCGCCGGAGGGCTTCGGGGTCGACGAGTTGCGGCTGACGGACTATGTGTCGGCGAACGCGGCGCTGGCGGCGTCGGGGCACGAGTTGTGGGACACGGTGCCGGCGGTGGCGACGCCGCACGGCTGGACGTGGCATCACGTGGTGGGTTCGCGGCGGCTGGAGCTGGTTCCGGTCGAGGTGAAGGCGTTGCTGCGGCATCACGGCGGTATCGCGACGTCGGCGGTGGAGCACGACAAGCGGGGGACACGGCCGTTGCAGGAGACGCGGCCGGCGCACTTCCGGCTGCCGAAGTCGGGTGTGGCGGTGACGGAGGCGCAGGCGCTGGGGGTCGAGGAGGATCTCGGGTACCGGTTGCCGGGGGCGTATCGGTCGTTCCTGAAGGCCGCGGGCGGATGTGCGCCGGTGGGGACGGCGTTGGACGCGGAGTTGGGTCTGCTGGTCGACCAGCCGCTGTTCACGGTGCGGGACGAGGCCGCGGTCAATGACCTGGTCTATGTCAACAAGTGTCTGCGCGACCATCTGACCAAGGACTACCTGGGCGTCGGGTTCGTGCAGGGCGGGTTGCTGGCCGTGAAGGTGAAGGGCGACCGGCTGGGTTCGGTGTGGTTCTGCGCGTACGACGACGCGCGGGACGTCGATCCTTCGTGGGCGCCTGCGGAGCGTGTGGAGCGGCTGTTGATGCCCTGCGGTGAGGACTTCGACGCGTTTCTGTCCCGGCTGGC
This sequence comes from Streptomyces sp. NPDC111606, assembly GCF_055656945.1. Taxonomy (NCBI): domain Bacteria; kingdom Bacillati; phylum Actinomycetota; class Actinomycetes; order Kitasatosporales; family Streptomycetaceae; genus Streptomyces; species Streptomyces sp. NPDC111606. Next base: position 141,806 of record NZ_JBVKBY010000014.1, on the reverse strand, counting down.
GGGTTCTCCGCCGGAGTTGGAGACGGTGGCGAATCTGATGGTGGACGGTGGGTTCGCGCGTGTGGTGCCCGTCGCTGCCGCGGCTGTGGGGGAGTGAGCTTCGCGATGGTGACGTTCGCACAGGCGCAGGAGCGTGCGGAAGAGTGGATCAACGGCGAGGTGCCGGCGTACCAGCATCGTGAGGTGCGGGTACGGGAGTTCGGGCTCGGCTTCGTGGTGTGGGCCGAGGACCGCGCCGACGGTCCGCGGTCGGACGGGGGCGCGCAGCGGCTGGTGATCGCCCGGGACAGCGGGGAGGCCACGTTGTGGCCCGGGCTGCCGGTGGGTGAGGTGATTCGCCGGTACGAGGAGGAGTACGGCCGTGGGGACGCGGCTGCGCAACCGGCGCCGGCGGCTCCGGCGCGGGTGGATCTGAATCAGACGTCGTTCCTGCTGACTCCGCCGGAGTGGTTGCAGGAGGCGGCGGACCGGATAGGGGTTCCGGACCGGCGGGACGGGGGCTCGGGTTCCGGTTCGGGCTCGGCTTCGGTTTCGGACTTCGACACCGGTGCGGTCGGCGGTACGTCGGGTGCCGGGTCGTTGCCCGAGACGCAGGGCGGGGTGCCGGTGGGTGCCGCGTCTTCGTCCACTCCTCCGCCGCGGGAGCCCGGGGTGCCTGAAGGGGCGACTCCCTGGGCCGGTACGGACACCAACGCCGATGCCGGCGAGGACCGTTCGGTGCCGTTGCCGGAGACGGTGTTCGCACCGCCGCTGAGCGGTGACGACGCCACGCCGCCGGACGCCAAGACGGCACTGATGTCGGGCGGCAGCCAGCTTCCGAAGACCGCGGTCTCGCCGGCGCTGGACGGTTCCGACGTGCCGGGCGCGACGCCTCCGCCGCAGGGGGCGCCTCCTTCGTACGGGTATCCGCAAGGTGCGGCCGGTCCGGGTACGCCGCCTCCGCCGCCGGGTGCGCCTTCGTACGGCTATCCGCAGGGACCGGGTGCGCCGGGTACGCCTGCGCCGGGTGTCCCCGGGGCGGGTGCCACGCCGCCGCCCGCACCTTCCTACGGATACCCGCAGGGTGCGCCGCAGGCTCCGGAGACGCCCGGGCGCTCGCTCGCGCCCAACGCCGGTGACATCGCCGATGCCGCGACCAGCAAGGCGGCGCCCCCTCGTGCGCGGGGTGGGGCCACGCCGCCGCCTCCGCCAGGGGCTCCGGGGACACCGGGCGCTCCGGGTACGCCGGGGGGCGGGTACGTTCCGACGCAGCTGGTGTCGTCGCTCGGCCCCGACGGGCCCGAGGGCGCTGCCGGGCCGGGGGCTCCGCAGGGTCCGGGTGCCGCGAGCGGGCCCGGTATTCCGCAGCCGCCGGGTGCCCCGGGTGCGCCCGGCATGCCCGGCGCCCCGCAGCCTCCGGGCATCCCCAACCCGCCCGGCACGCCCGGCGGTACGCCCCCGGGCGGTGTGCACCATGCCGCGACCGTGCTGGCCGACCCGAGCCTGATGGGCGGCGCCCCGCAGCCGCCGGGACCGCCTGGACCTCCTGGGGCGCCGGGTGCGCCGAATCCGTCCGGTCTTCCCAACCCGCCTGGTGCTCCCGGCGCTCCGGGTATGCCTGGTGCGCCGCATGCGCCCGGCATCCCGAACCCGCCCGGTGCTCCGGGCGCTCCGGGTATGCCCGGTGCGCCGCAGCCGCCGGGTGCCCCTGGCGCGCCCGGTGCTCCGGGTGCCCCTGGCGGCGCTCGCGATGGCGTTCACCACGCGGAGACGGTGTTCGCCGCACCTTCGGTGGGCGGACCCGGTGTGCCGCCCCCACCGTCCGCGCCCGGCGCGCCGCAGCCGCCCGGGGCTCCAGGCATGCCGCCGGGCGCACTCGGCGTGCCGCCCGGCGTCCCCGGTGCCCCGCCCGGAGCCCCGGGTATGCCGCCCGGTGCGATGGGCACGCCGCCCGGCGCCCCCCAGCCCCCGATGCCGCCCGGCCCGGGGCAGCCCCCGGCGTACGGCTACCCGCAGCCGCCCGCCGGTCAGCCGACCGTGGGCCCCGGCTACCAGGCCGTTCTCCGCTACCGCGCGCAGGACGGGTCGGAGCAGCAGCTGATCCGGCGTTCGGCGCCGGGTACGCCGCATCCGGAGTGGCAGATCTTCCACGAGCTGCGGGGCATGAACGTGCCCCCGGACCAGGTACTGGAGCTGCACACCGAGCTGGAGTCGTGTGAGCTGCCGGGCGCGTACTGCGCGCGGATGATCCGGGAGCAGTGGCCGCAGGCGCGGATCACGTCGATCGCGCCGTACGGCACGGACCACGCGAGCCGGCAGCAGGGCATGCAGCAGCTGATCGCCCATCAGGGCGAGTTGCACCAGGTCGCCGACGGGCCCGCCCGGCCGGCGCCGGTGCGTGTCCCGGTGCAGCCGGTGCAGCCGGTGCCGCCGATTCCGCCGGAGGGTGTGGCGCAGGAGCTGGCGGGGGCGTTCGGGCCGGGGCTCTTCCGGTTCGAGCAGGCCGCCGTGTCCCGGCAGGGTGTGCCGCCGGTCGTGGCGCACTGCCTGGTGGTCGGTGGTCTGCCGATGGACATGGGTCCGTTCTTCTGGGCGCAGGCCCAGCCGGGGCGGCCCGTTCCGACGCTGGCGGAGCTGGCGCAGGAGCGCGGGGTGCAGCCGGCGTCGGACGCGGGGTCGTACCTGGTGATGGGCAGCGACTTCGGCAAGGCGCTCTGTGTGCAGTACGGGACGGCGAACATCGTCGCCGTGCCCGTGGAGGCGGGCCCGGGCGGCGCGCCCGTACCGCCGCAGTTCGTGAATACGGGCCTGCCCGAGTTCCAGCGCTGTCTGGCGCTGCTGGGCCGGATGTGGCGTCTTCGCTTCGGCCTGAACCAGGAGCAGGCGGGCCGCTGGACCGTCGACTTCCAGGCCCAGCTCGCCTCGCTCGACCCGGCGGCGCTCGGGTCGCCGGAGAGCTGGTGGTCGGTGCTGCTGGAGCAGATGTGGGACGGGCTGCTGTGACGCCGTGCGGCTGCTCGATGTGAGGTGATGTCACCCGACTGCCGCTGACGGCGGCGTGCGGGTTGTGAAAGGGCCGGCTCCCGGTTGTGCGACCGGGGCCGGCCCTTTGCGTATGCGCTACTCGCCGCGCCTTTGTGCCTCTGTGCCCACCGAGCCGTGCCTCCTGCGCGGAGTGTCGCGTTATGAACGCTTCCGCCCGATACATCAAGATGTGCGCTAAATCATCATTTCGCATCCGTTCGGCGGAGAGGGGTTCAAGGATGAGCAGCGCACCGGTCCCGCTCTACGACTTCGTGGTCGTACGAGGGCGTGGCTACCGTCCCGAACAGGTCGACGCCTACATCGACGACCTGTTTCGCGACCGTGACGCCGCCTGGGAGCGGGCCGCCCGGCTCACCGTGCTCGCCAGGGAGATGGATGCGGAGGCGGAGCGGCTGCGCGAGGTGGTGGACGAACTCGACCCGCAGACGTACGAGGAACTCGGGCATCGGGCGTGGCGGCTGTTCGAGATGGTGCAGGAGGAGGCCGCCGCCGTGCGGGAGGGCGCGCGCAAGGAGGCGCAGCGGCTGATGGAGGAGGCTCAGACGTACGCGGACGAGGTGCGTGACGCGGCACAGGCGCACGCCGACGCCGTGAACGCCGAGGCCGAGGAGTGCGCCCGTCAGCGGTTGCTCGCCGCGCGCGGTGAGGCGGGCGAGATCCGCATCGCCGCCCGGCGTGAGGTGAAGGAGGAACGCGGGGAGGTGCTCGGCCCGATGCGTGAGGCGCGCCAGCGCACCAAGGTGTTGCTCGCCCAGCAGGCCAAGGAGCACGCCGAGCGGGAGGAGGAGGCCGCGCGGGAGGCCGAGAAGGGGCTGGCCGCGGTGGAGACGTCGGAGCAGGAGGGGGTGGCGCGGGCCGAGGCCTCGTTGGCCGAGGCACAGCAGGAGCTCAAGGACGCGGAGACCACGTCGAAGACCCTCCAGGAGGAGGCGCGGGCACGGGCGGAGGAGGTGGTCGAGCAGGCGCGCAAGCGGGCGGAGGAGATCGCCCGGGACACGGAGCAGGTGCTGCGCGAGCACGGGGAGACGTGGGACGAGGTGCGCATGCAGATGGACCAGATGCGCAACAGCCTCTCGACGCTGGAGCGGCAGGCGGCCCTGGAGTGAAGCGGGGCCGGGATCCGGGGCGGACCCCGACCCCGGCCTCCGTGAGGCCCCGGCCTTCGTGAGGCAGGCTCAGTTCCCCCTGCGTACCGCCCCCGCCAGAATCCACCCCTCGACGGCCTCGTACTGCCGCCGATGTTCCTCCGACTTGCCCCGTCCCGACACGACCGTCCCCAGCCAGCCGAAGAGGAACCCGGCCGGAATCGACACGAGCCCGGGTGTGGTGAACGGGAACCAGTTGAAGTCGGCTTCGGGGAAGGCCGAGATCGGCGACCCGGAGACCAGATTGGTCCCCGGCATCAGCACCAGCACGACCAGCGAGCCGCCGATCAGCGTCCACAGCAGACCGGACCGCGTGTACCGGCGCCAGAAGAGGCTGTAGACCAGGGCCGGGGCGATCGCCGAGGCGCCCAGCGTGAAGGACAGCGTCACCAAGGGCTGAAGACTGCGGTGCTGGACCATCGTCGCCAGCACGATCGCCGGGACGCCCACCGCCAGCGCCGCCAGCCGGGCCACCATCATCTCGCGGCGGCCGGACAGCTCCCGCAGCCGGGTGGCGAACACGTCGTGGGCCAGGGAGTTGGCGCAGGCGAGGATCATGCCGGCGACCGAGGCGAGCACGGTCAGGAAGATGGCCGTGGTGACCGCCGTGAACAGCAGCGTCTCCGCGGTGGAGACCTCGGCGCCGAACGCGGCCCTGGAGCCCAGCAGATACGCCGTGTTGCCCTGCGGGTCCGCCCCGGCGATCACCTCGCGTCCGATCAGTGCCGTCGCGCCGAAGCCGACCACCGTGATCACCAGCACGAACAGCGCCACGCTCGACACCGCCCAGGACATGGAGCGGCGCACCTGACGGGCGCCCGACGCCGTGTACATGCGCATGGTGATGTGCGGCAGGACCGCACCGCCGAGGACGACCGCGAGCTGGGAGCTGATCATGTCGAGCCGGGGGTGCGGACCACCCGCGAACTGCAGGCCCGACTCCAGGAACGCCGAGCCGACCCCGCTCCCGTCCGCTGCCGCGTTGAACAGGGCGCCCGGGTCCCAGTCGAACCGGTCCAGCACCATTACGGCGACCACGGCGCCCGATCCGAGCAGCATGACCAGCTTCAGGATCTGGATGAGCGCGGTGCCCTTCATTCCGCCGATCGCCGCGTAGCTGATCATCAGCACGCCCAGGCCGACGATGCACCCCGTCTTCAGGCTGTCGCTCGAGAATCCGAGGATGAACGCCAGCAGCTGCCCGGTCCCGGCCAGCTGCACGAGCATCAGCGGCACCAGCGCGGCCAGCGTCACCGCGCAGGCGGCGATCCGTACACCCCGCCCCGGCATCCGGCGCGCGAGCGCGTCGCCCATGGTGAACCGGCCCGCATTGCGCAGGGGTTCGGCCAGCAGGAACATCAGCAGCATCAGCGACAGGGCGGTACTCAGGGCCAGCACGATCCCGTCGTAACCGCACAGCGCGACCACACCGGTGGTCCCGAGGACGGTGGCCGCGCTGATGTAGTCGCCGCCGATCGCCAGGCCGTTGCGCATCGGCGACAGGGAGCTGTAGCCCGTGTAGAACTCGTCGAGGTCGTCCCGGTCCGGGCCGGTCATCACGCACAACAGCAGCGTGACGGTGGCCACCGCGCAGAAGGCGACCAGCGACATCGCCTGCGCGTTATCGCTGAAGTCCGTCATCGCCACGTCTCCCTCTGCCCCGTGCTCTGCCTGCCCGCTTCCCGCTTGCCCGCTTCCCGCTTGGCGTCCACCGCGGCCTCCCTGCGGATACGGTCCGCGAGCGGGTCGACGTAACGCCGGGCGGTGTGCTCGTACAGCCATATCGCCAGCCAGGTGACCGGCAATTGGAGCAGCGCGAGCAGCAGGCCCGCGGGCAGACCGTCGGCGACCGTACTCGACATGAACCCGGGCGCGAACGCGGACAGGATCAGGAAGAGGGTGAAGTAGCCGAGCGCGGTGAGCGTCGCCACGCGCCGCTGCCAGCGGTAGGCGGTGCGCAGGATCCGCAGGTCACGGTGGTGGCCGAGGGGTGGGTGATCGGGGGTTCGGTGCTGTGGGGGTGGGGGTGGTTGCGGCGGGTCGGGGGTTTGCCAGGGGTACCCGGCGTATGGGTCGTACGGGGAGGACATCCCGGTGCTCCTTGCGTGACTCGGGTCCGGTGCGGCGGACCGCAGGGAGTGTGGGGGGCGGGCGAGCCACGCACGTTACTTCGGAGTACCTGTTGAACGCGAGGGTTTCGTCAAACTGAGTGGTCGGTATGCACTTCCTTCACCGAACCGTGTCTGACCTGGTGTGTTACCCCCGTTAACTCTGACTTTTGAGTCGGCTATGAGCTACAGCAGGCGACGGTTGCGCTACTTCAGGTGAGCCGGCGCGTCAGGCGAGCGCCGGTAGCGGACCCCGGGCCGTCCGTCGATGGTGATGTCCTCCACCACCGTGAAGGCATTCCTCTCCAGGACGATCCGGGAGGCGCGGTTGTCCAGGGTGGTGACGGCGACCAGCGACGTCAGTCCGTACGTCGTCGCGGCCATCCGGCACAACTGTGCCACCGCCGCCGTGGCGACGCCCTTGCCGGCCGCTCGCTCACCGACGCGGTACCCGAGTTCGGCGCAGCCGTCCTCGGCGTCCATCAGGTTGACCCGTCCGACGATGTGGCCTTCGTCGTCCAGTACGACATGGAAGTGGCAGATTCCGGCGTCCTGTTCGGCCAGCAGGGCCTGGTGCCGGGCGGCGAACCCGGCGGCTTCGAAGTACGCGTCGCCGCGGTCCGGGATGGTACGGGCGAAGTACGCCCGGTTCTCCGCCTCGAAGGCGAGAAGGGCGGGCGCGTGGTCGGCGCGCAGGCGTTCGAGGGTCAGCATGACGGCCAGGGTAAGGGTCCGTCCGCGGTACCACCGGGCGTCCGGAGGAGGGGACTCCGGGGCGACGCCCGGTCAGGGGCAGCGGCCTACCGTCCTTTGCATGAACCGATCACGCTTCTCAGCCGTCGCCGCGGCCGCCGTCCTCGCGCTCGCGCCCGCCCTGACCGCGCCCGCCGTCGCCACGGGGCCCGGCTCCGCCGCGCCCGTGTCCGCCGGTTCTGCCCTCGCCGACCCCGCGGCCTCCACCACCCTCGCCGGGTCGGCCCGGCTCCCGGGCCCCACCGGTCTGCACGCCGTCGGCCGCAGCACCCTCCACCTCGTCGACCACGACCGACCGGACCCCTGGGTGCCGTCCGCCGGCGCCCGTCAGCTGATGGTGTCCATGTACTACCCCGCCCGCCCCGGCACGGGCGGACCGACGGCTCCCTACATGACCCCCGAAGAGGCACGTCTGCTGCTGGAGTTGAGGGTCCCGGACGCCACGATTCCGCCGGAGGAGATCAGCGGCGTACGCACCTGGGCACACAGGGAGGCCCGTCCGGCGCACGGCCGGTTCCCGCTCGTCGTGCTCTCGCCCGGCTTCACGTTGCCGCGCGCGACCCTGACCGCTCTCGCCGAGGACCTCGCCAGCCGCGGATACGTCGTCGCGCTGGTCGACCACCCGTACGAGAACGCCGGTACGACCCTCCCCGACGGGCGGACGCTGCCCTGCGCCATCTGCGACGAGTTCTCCTCGATCGGCGGTTCGGCCGTTGCTCGGAGCCGTGCCGAGGACGTCTCCTTCGTGCTCGACCGGCTGACGGGGCGGCACCCTGCGTGGCGGTACGCGCGCGTGATCGACGCGAAGCGGATCGGCATGGCCGGGCACTCCATCGGCGGCAACGCAGCCGCCGCGACGATGGCCGCCGACGCGCGCGTGAAGGCCGGCGTGAACATGGACGGCACCTTCTTCTCCCCGGTGCCGGCAGGCGGACTCGACGGCCGGCCCTTCCTGATGATCGGAGCCGAGAACAGGCCCCCGCGCGACACGACATGGGACGAGGCCTGGGCCGACCTCGACGGCTGGAAGCGCTGGCTCACCTTCGACGGAACCGACCACGGCTCGTTCACCGACGCGCCTCTGCTCGGGGAACTCCTCGGCATCCCGGACACCGCGCCGCTGCCCTACGGGCGTTCACTGGCCCTCACGCGTGCGTACGTCGCCGCATTCTTCGACCTGCACCTGAAGGGCGTCCCGCAGCCCGTCCTCGACGGGCCGTCACCGGCCAACCCCGAGGTCCATGTCCGTCTTCCGTGAGCCGTCCTCGTCGAGTACCGGGAACCGTCTCGGCGCCAGCAGCAACAGCATCAGGAACGCCAGTGCCGCCGCGGCGGACGCCCCCAGGTACACGGCGTGCACCGCGTCGGCGATGGCCCGCCTGGTCGCCTCCGGCGCCGCGCTGCCGGAATCCAGGGCCCGCGTCACCGAGTCCAGGTCGCTCGCCCCGCCGAGCCTCGACGCCAGCACCCCGTTGGCGACGGCGCCGAAGATCGCAGCGCCCAGCGTCTGCCCCGTCTGACGGCAGAACAGCACCGACGCCGTCGCCGTACCCCGCTCCGACCAGCCCACCGTCGACTGCACGCCCACGATCAGCGGCAGTTGGAACAACCCCAGCGCCGCCCCCAGCAAAAGCATCAGCAGCGTCGGCTGCCACGCCTGCCCGGGATACGGCAGGAACGGAAACGCCAGCAGGATCAGCGACGCCGTCCCGATGCCCAGCATCGCCGTGTTGCGAAAGCCGATCCTGCGATACACGTGCTGGCTCAGCGCCGCCGACACCGGCCAGCTCAACGTCCACACGGACAGCACGAATCCGGCCGCCACCGGCGCCAGCCCGAGCACCGACTGGGCGTACGTCGGCAGGAACACCGCCGGCGCCACCATCAGCAGCCCCAGCGCGCCCAGCGCCAGATTTACCGCCGCGATCGTCCGGCGCCGCCACACCCACCCGGGGATGATCGGGTCGGCCGCCCGGCGCTCCACGATCACCACGACCGCGGCGAGCGCAAGTCCCGTGGCGAACAAGGCGATCGACGGCACCGACAGCCACGGCCACGCCACCCCGCCCTGCACCAGCGCCGTCAGCAGCACGCCCCCGCACGCGAACACCGCCAGCGCGCCCGCCCAGTCGACACGCGCGCGCGTGGCCGTCGTATCCGCACGTGCGTCCTTGGCGCGCTGCGGCTCGTGCAGGTACCGCACGATCAGCCACAACGCCACCGCCCCGATGGGCAGGTTGATCAGGTAGATCCAGCGCCAGTCCGCGTAGGCCGCCAGGACCCCGCCCACCCCGGGACCGGCCACGGCCGAGACCGCCCACACCGTCGACAGCTTGGACTGGATCTTCGGGCGTTCCTTGAGCGGGTACAGGTCGGCGGCCAGCGTCTGCACCGTCCCCTGAAGGGCCCCGCCGCCCAGCCCCTGCACGATCCGGAACGCGATCAGCGCCCCCATGTTCCAGGCCACCGCGCACAGCAGCGACCCCAGCAGGAACAGCGCCGAGCCCGCGATCAGCACCGGCTTGCGGCCGAAGGAGTCGGAGAGCTTGCCGTAGACCGGGAGGGTCACCGTCACGGCCAGCAGATAGCCGGAGAACAGCCAGGAGAAGACGGAGAAGCCGCCGAGGTCGCCGACGATCTGCGGTACGGCGGTGGAGACGATGGTGGCGTCGAGTGCCGCCAGCGCCATCGCGAGCATCAGGGCCGCAACCACGGCTCCCCGCTTCGGGGTTCCGGTGCTCTGCGCGGTGTCGCGTATCGCGGGTCCCGTACTGCCCACCGGGGTCCTCTCCTGTTGCTTTCCCCTTGCACCTATCTGCCGCGGAACAGCTTCCCACTTGACCCTCACGCGGCGGGAGGGTGGAGGCTCAATGGGTCCGAGGGAGGAGACGACCCCGAGCTGTTCTCCATCGAAGGGTGGAGTGCCCCTAGGGGTACCTCCGTACCAGGGGTCGGGGAGGGTTCGTACCGGCGGAGGACGAGACGCCCCGGTGCCCGTCCTTAACCTGGCTTTACGCCGCTGGGGGGCGGCTCACCGAACCGGCGGGGGTGGGGTTTTCCCCCGCACAAGAGGGGGCTGGGCACCAGCGCGCCGGCCCCTCTCCCACCACGAGACTGACGGTCGTAGCAGTGACCGACCGTCGCAAGACATAGGAGACATACCGTGACATCGGCTGTAACCATTCCCAGGCACGGGGGTACTGGAGGGCGTACGGCCGTTGCCGCGCGGGCGCGGCAGGTCGTCAAGGCGTACGGGTCGGGGGAGACCCGGGTCGTCGCTCTCGACCACGTCGACGTGGACATCGCGCGGGGCCAGTTCACCGCGATCATGGGCCCCTCCGGGTCCGGCAAGTCCACCCTGATGCACTGCCTCGCCGGGCTCGACACCGTCACCGGCGGCCAGATCTACCTCGACGAGACCGAGATCACCGGGCTCAAGGACAAGAAGCTCACGCAACTGCGCCGGGACCGGATCGGCTTCATCTTCCAGGCGTTCAACCTGCTGCCGACGCTCAACGCCCTCGAGAACATCACGCTGCCCATGGACATCGCCGGCCGCAAGCCGGACCGGGCCTGGCTGGGACGTGTCGTCGACACGGTGGGGCTCTCCGACCGGCTCAAGCACCGGCCCACCCAGCTCTCCGGCGGCCAGCAGCAGCGTGTCGCCGTCGCCCGTGCGCTCGCCGCGCGGCCGGAGATCATCTTCGGGGACGAGCCGACCGGAAACCTCGACTCGCGCGCGGGCGCCGAAGTCCTCGGCTTCCTGCGGCGGTCCGTCGACGAGCTCGGGCAGACCATCGTGATGGTCACGCACGACCCCGTCGCCGCCTCGTACGCGGACCGGGTGCTGTACCTCGCCGACGGGCGCATCGTCGACGAGATGTACAAGCCGACCGCCGAGGCCGTCCTGGACCGCATGAAGGACTTCGACGCCCGGGGACGTACGTCATGACCGTCCTGAAGACCTCGATGCGCAACTTCTTCGCGCACAAGGGACGCATGGCCCTCTCGGCCGTGGCGGTGCTCCTGTCGGTCGCCTTCGTGTGCGGCACGCTCGTGTTCACCGACACGATGAACACGACCTTCGACAAGCTCTTCGCCGTCACCTCCTCCGACGTCACCGTCAGCCCCAAGGACGCCGAGGATGAGGACAACGGCGGCGGCACGGGCAAGCCCGTCTCGCTGCCCGCCTCGGCCGTCGAGCAGGTCGCGGCCGTCGACGGCGTCAAGAAGGCGGAGGGCGCGGTCGCCTCGACGAGCGTGACCGTCGTCAACTCCGAGAACGACAACATGGGTTCCTCCACCGGTGCGCCCACCTTCGCCGGCAACTGGACCGAGAACGACAAGAGGTCCATGGAGATCACCTCCGGGCACGCCCCGCGCGGGCCCACCGAGGTGATGGTCGACGCGGACACCGCCGACAAGCACGACCTCGGGCTGGGCGACGAGTTGCGCACCATCGCCGCCACCGGCGACACCCGCGCGCGGATCGTCGGCATCGCCTCCTGGAAGGTCACCAACCCGGGCGCGGCCGTCGTCTACTTCGACACCGAGACCGCCCAGCGCACCCTGCTCGGCGCCACCGGCCGCTTCACGCAGGTCTCCGTCACCGCGGCGGACGGTGTGAGCGACGCGCAGCTCAAGCAGAACGTCGCACAGTCCCTGGACGGCACGTACAAGATCCAGACGGCCAAGGAGAACTCCGACGAGAACCGCAAGGACGTCGGCGCGTTCATGGACGTCATCAAGTACGCCATGCTCGGCTTCGCCGGGATCGCGTTCCTGGTCGGCATCTTCCTGATCATCAACACCTTCTCGATGCTGGTCGCCCAGCGCACCCGTGAGATCGGCCTGATGCGGGCGATCGGCTCCTCGCGCCGGCAGGTCAACCGGTCGGTGCTGGTGGAGGCGTTGCTGCTCGGCTTCATCGGCTCCGTCCTCGGCGTGGGCGCCGGTGTCGGCATCGCGGTCGGCCTGATGAAGCTCATGTCGATGGCCGGCATGAACCTCTCCACCGACGACCTCACGGTCAAGGTCACGACCCCGGTGGTCGGCCTGATCCTCGGCGTCGTGGTCACGGTGCTGGCCGCCTACCTGCCGGCCCGCCGAGCCGGCAAGGTCTCCCCGATGGCCGCCCTGCGCGACGCCGGTACGCCGGCCGACGGCAAGGCGGGCTGGATCCGCGGTCTGATCGGACTGGTCCTGACGGGCGCGGGCGCCTTCGCCCTCTTCGCGGCCGCCACCGCCGACAAGGCGAGCGACGGCGCGCTGATGCTGGGCGGCGGCGTGGTGCTGTCCCTGATCGGCTTCGTGGTCATCGGCCCGCTCCTCGCGGGCGCCGTGGTCCGCGTGATCAGCGCGGTGCTGCTGCGTGCCTTCGGCCCCGTCGGCCGCATGGCCGAGCGCAACGCCCTGCGCAACCCGCGCCGTACCGGTGCCACGGGCGCCGCCCTGATGATCGGCCTCGCGCTGGTCGCCTGTCTGTCGGTGGTCGGCTCCTCGATGGTCGCCTCGGCGACGAGCGAGCTGGACAAGTCGGTGGGCGCGGACTTCATCGTCATGCCCCAGCAGGGGCGCATCGTGCCGCAGGCCGAGAAGGCGATGGAGCAGACGCCGGGCCTCGCCCACGTCACCCGCTACAAGGACGTCGACGCCACCCTGACCTCGCCCGACGGCAAGACCGACGACGAGGGGCTCACGGCCGCCGACCCGACGTACGCCGAGGACCTGCGCCGCACCACCACCGCGGGCACCCTCTCCGCCGCCTACGGCAAGGACGCCATGTCGGTCGGCTCCGACTACGCCAAGAAGCACGGCGTGCGGGTCGGCGACACCATCACGGTCGCCTTCAAGGGCGGCGAGACGGCCAAGCTGAAGGTCGCGGCCATCACGGACGACGACACCTCCATCGACCAGGGCGCTCGCTACATGAGCATCGAGACCCTGTCGAAGTACCTTCCCGCCGACCGGACCCCGCAGAGCGTGATCATGTTCGGCAAGGCGAAGGAGGGCCAGGAGGAGGCGGCGTACGCGGCCCTGAAGAAGTCGCTCGACGGCTACCCGCAGTACCAGGTCCGCGACCAGACCGACTACAAGGAGGAGCTGAAGGACCAGGTCGGCCAGCTCCTGAACATGGTCTACGGCCTGCTCGCCCTGGCGATCATCGTGGCGGTCCTGGGCGTGGTGAACACCCTGGCCCTGTCGGTGGTGGAACGCACCCGCGAGATCGGCCTGATGCGCGCCATCGGCCTCTCCCGCCGCCAGCTGCGCCGCATGATCCGTATGGAGTCCGTGGTGATCGCCCTGTTCGGTGCCCTGCTGGGCCTCGGGCTCGGCATGGGCTGGGGCGCGACGGCCCAGCGGCTGCTCGCCCTGGAGGGCCTGAACGTCCTCGACATCCCGTGGCCGACGATCATCGGGGTCTTCATCGGCTCGGCCTTCGTGGGCCTGTTCGCGGCCCTGGTGCCGGCGTTCCGGGCGGGCCGGATGAACGTACTCAACGCGATCGCGACCGAATAGCCACCGCACACGGGGGTTGCGGGGGACGGGCCCGGTCCGAAGGCGACACCTTCGGACCGGGCCCGGACGTGTGCGGGGGCGCCCCCTGCCGCTCCGTCCGCTATCCCGTCCGGCGTTCCAGGAGTACGACCCCGTAGGCGGTGCCCTTGATCGTGTACCGGGCGTCGGGGTGCAGGGTGCGGGCGTAGGCCTCGACATCGCGGTAGCGCTTGCGGGAGTTGTCGAGGGCGATGAAGTCCGGCTCGATGCCGCGCGTGTTGGTGACCCAGAAGACGCGGCAGCGCGAGGTGAGCCGGCTGATCGGGGCGATGTTCGCCTCGACCGAGGCGCCGTCCGGAACCGTGCCCAGCAGCCGCTCGATGGCACTCACGCGCGCGGGCTTGCGATAGATCTCCCCCTCGGCCAGCGCGGACAGCGGCAGCGAGGTCGTCAGCGCGACCGAGGCCGCGGCGACGGCGGCCGGCAGGTGCTGGACATAGGACCGCAGCCACGCGCGCGTGCTGTGCCGGGCGGTGTTGAGGGCGTCGACGAGCGCGAGGGTGACGACGGGCATGAGTACGGCGCTGTAGTGCCAGTCGGTGCCCCAGTACTGCGAGTAGGAGGAGACGAAACGCCAGCCGATGGTGGGCAGGGCGATGAGCAGGATCGGGGACCGCAGCGCGAGCAGCCCGGTGGTGGGGATGAGCAGCCAGCACAGCGTGCGGAGCTTGGTGTCGAGACCGTCGAAGGGTCCGCCGCCGCCGGACTCGCTCACCTTGTTCCAGTAGTCGTAGGTGCCGGCGGAGTTGAAGCTCGGTATGACCAGGAGCAGCGTGAGAGCGACGGCCACCACGCCGAACACGGCGACACCGAGCGCGTACCGGAACGCGCGCGGCGAGAGGTGGCGGGCCCGCCAGGCGACGACCAGGGCGAGGGCGGTGACGGTGAACCCCAGGTCCTCCTTCACGAGGACGAGCGGAACGGCCCACAGCAGAGCGGCGCGCCAGCGCTGCCCGAGAAGCGCCTCGAGGCTGAAGGCGATGAGCGGGACGGCGAAGCAGATCTCGTGGAAGTCGAAGTCGACGGCCTGCTGAAGCCCCCACGACAGCCCGTACGCGATACCGATCGCGAGCCCCTGCCGCCGCCCGAGGAGCCGGGCCGCGGCGCGCGTGACGGGCACGGCGGACAGCGCGAACAGCGCCGCCTGCGCGACGAGCAGCGTCACCGACGAGGGGAAGACCCGGTACACCGGGGCCAGCAGCACGGTCACCGGGCTGAAGTGATCCCCCAGGATGTTGAACCCCGGCCCCTTCAGATCGGCGACGGGCGCCTGAAGATGCGCGTACGACCGGATGACCTGCTCGAATATCCCCAGATCCCACGACCGCTGCCCCAGATGCCGGTAACGACCGACCGAGATGACCGCATACCCGACGAACAGCACGACGGCGAGCACCCAGGGATCACGCCGCCCGGGACCGGGCTGTCCGTGCTCCGGCTCGCGCGCGGCGGGCGCCGGTATGTGGGGGTCCGAGGACGTGTCCCGGGTCGGGGAGGTGGCGGGGGTGGGCATGGGGGGACCTTACGCGGTACGCGCGTTCGAGTTTTCGCCTGCCTGTGCGACTCGGTCACTTCCAGGTGTCGGTCCGGGCACTCCGGCTGGTCGGACGTGTGAGGCGCCGGTCCGGGCAATCCGGCCCGTCCGGCGTTCGAGGACGAGGCCCGTTCAGGGCCGAAGCGGGGTCCGGGGCGGCAGCGCCGGCGGGGTCGAAGGGGCGGAGCCTCTTCACGACGTCACGTCAACGCCGGCGACCGGAGAACGGACGTTATCCACAGCCCCGGCACCCGCCCCCGCAGCGACGTACGCTGGAAGCCCCCGGCCCGCAACACGCGTCGGGCCCTTCGTGTTGCCCACCCAGGACGGAAAGCCCCCCTCCATGAGCCTGCACGGTCTGCTCGACGCCGTAGTCAAGGACACCGCCCTCGCGGAAGCGATCACGGCGGCCGCAGACGGCAACCGCATGCACGTCGACCTCGTCGGCCCCCCGGCGGCCCGTCCGTTCGCGATCGCCGCCCTCGCCCGTGAGACGGACCGCCCGGTCCTCGCGGTGACGGCGACGGGCCGGGAGGCCGAGGACCTCGCGGCAGCCCTGCGCTCCCTCCTCCCTCCGGAGGGCGTCGTGGAGTACCCGTCCTGGGAGACCCTCCCGCACGAGCGCCTCAGCCCTCGCAGCGACACCGTCGGCCGCCGCCTCGCGGTCCTGCGCCGCCTCGCCCACCCCAGCACCGACGACCCCGAGACGGGCCCGGTCTCCGTGGTCGTGGCGCCCGTACGCTCCGTGCTCCAGCCGCAGGTCAAGGGCCTCGGCGATCTGGAGCCGGTGGCTCTGAGAACTGGCCGGACCGCCGACCTGAACGCCGTCGTGGACGCCCTGGCGGCCGCCGCGTACGCGCGCGTGGAGCTCGTCGAGAAGCGCGGTGAGTTCGCCGTACGAGGCGGCATCCTGGATGTCTTCCCGCCCACCGAGGAACACCCCCTGCGCATCGAGTTCTGGGGCGACGACATCGAGGAGATCCGCTACTTCAAGGTCGCCGACCAGCGCTCCCTCGAAGTGGCCGAGCACGGCCTGTGGGCCCCGCCCTGCCGCGAGCTCCTCCTCACCGACGACGTACGGGCACGCGCGCGTGCCCTCGCCGAACAGCACCCGGAGCTCGGCGAACTGCTGGGCAAGATCGCCGAGGGCATCGCGGTCGAGGGCATGGAGTCCCTCGCCCCCGTCCTCGTCGACGACATGGAGCTGCTGCTCGACGTGCTGCCCAAGGGCGCCATGGCCGCCGTATGCGACCCGGAGCGGGTGCGCACGCGGGCCGCCGATCTCGTGGCGACCTCGCAGGAGTTCCTGCAGGCCTCCTGGGCCGCCACGGCCGGCGGCGGCGAGGCGCCCATCGACGTCGGCGCGGCCTCCCTGTGGTCCATCGCGGACGTCCGGGACAGGGCGCGCGAGCTGGAGATGATGTGGTGGTCGGTGTCGCCGTTCGCCGCCGACGAGACGCTCGACGCGGACACTCTCAAGCTGGGCATGCACGCGCCCGAGTCGTACCGCGGCGACACCGCGAAGGCCCTCGCCGACACCAAGGGCTGGCTCGCCGACGGCTGGCGCACGGTCTTCGTGACCGAGGCGCACGGCCCCGCGGCCCGCACGGTCGAGGTGCTCGGCAGCGAGGGCGTGGCGGCCCGTCTGGAGTCCGACCTCGGGGAGATCTCCCCGTCGGTCGTCCATGTCGCCTGCGGCTCGATCGACTACGGCTTCGTGGACCCGGCGCTCCGGCTGGCCGTCCTGACCGAGACCGACCTGTCCGGGCAGAAGGCGGCCGGCAAGGACGGCGCCCGCATGCCCGCCCGCCGCCGCAAGACGATCGACCCGCTCAGCCTGGAGGCGGGCGACTACATCGTCCACGAGCAGCACGGCGTCGGCCGCTACATCGAGATGGTGCAGCGGACCGTGCAGGGCGCCACGCGCGAGTACCTCGTGGTGGAGTACGCCCCGGCCAAGCGCGGCCAGCCCGGCGACCGGCTCTACATCCCCACCGACCAGCTGGAGCAGATCACCAAGTACGTCGGTGGCGAGGCCCCCACCCTGCACCGCCTGGGCGGCGCGGACTGGACGAAGACCAAGGCGCGGGCCAAGAAGGCCGTCAAGGAGATCGCGGCCGACCTGATCAAGCTGTACAGCGCGCGCATGGCGGCCCCCGGGCACGCCTTCGGCTCGGACACCCCCTGGCAGCGCGAGCTGGAGGACGCCTTCCCGTACGCCGAGACTCCCGACCAGCTGACGACCATCGCCGAGGTCAAGGAGGACATGGAGAAGTCGGTCCCGATGGACCGCCTGATCTGCGGCGACGTCGGCTACGGCAAGACGGAGATCGCGGTCCGCGCCGCCTTCAAGGCGGTCCAGGACGGCAAGCAGGTGGCCGTACTGGTGCCCACGACCCTGCTGGTGCAGCAGCACTTCGGGACGTTCTCCGAGCGCTACTCCCAGTTCCCGGTGAACACCCGGGCCCTGTCCCGCTTCCAGACCGACACCGAGGCGAAGGCGGTCCTGGAGGGTCTGCGCGAGGGCGCGGTGGACATCGTGATCGGCACGCACCGGCTGTTCTCCTCGGAGACCAAGTTCAAGGACCTGGGCCTGGTCATCGTCGACGAGGAGCAGCGCTTCGGCGTCGAGCACAAGGAGCAGCTGAAGAAGCTGCGCGCGAACGTCGACGTCCTGACGATGTCCGCGACCCCGATCCCGAGAACGCTGGAGATGGCGGTCACCGGCATCCGGGAGATGTCGACCATCACGACCCCGCCCGAGGAGCGCCACCCGGTCCTGACCTTCGTCGGCCCGTACGAGGAGAAGCAGATCGGCGCCGCGATCCGCCGTGAACTGCTGCGCGAGGGCCAGGTCTTCTACATCCACAACCGGGTCGAGTCGATCGACCGGGCGGCCGCGCGCCTGCGCGAGATCGTCCCCGAGGCACGCATCGCGACGGCGCACGGCCAGATGTCCGAGCAGTCGCTGGAGCAGGTGGTCGTCGACTTCTGGGAGAAGAAGTTCGACGTCCTGGTGTCGACCACGATCGTCGAGTCCGGCATCGACATCTCCAACGCCAACACCCTGATCGTGGAGCGCGGCGACAACTTCGGCCTCTCCCAGCTGCACCAGCTGCGCGGCCGCGTCGGCCGTGGGCGCGAGCGCGGGTACGCGTACTTCCTGTACCCGCCGGAGAAGCCGCTGACCGAGACCGCCCACGAGCGCCTCGCCACCATCGCCCAGCACACGGAGATGGGCGCGGGCATGTACGTGGCGATGAAGGACCTGGAGATCCGAGGCGCGGGCAACCTCCTCGGCGGCGAGCAGTCCGGGCACATCGCCGGAGTCGGCTTCGACCTGTACGTCCGCATGGTCGGCGAGGCCGTGGCGGACTACCGGGCGTCCCTGGAAGGCGGCGTCGAGGAGGAGCCCCCGCTCGAGGTCAAGATCGAGCTCCCCGTCGACGCCCACGTCCCCCACGACTACGCACCCGGCGAACGCCTCCGCCTGCAGGCCTACCGCGCCATCGCCTCCGCCAACACGGAGGAGGACATCAAGTCCGTACGCGAGGAACTCGTCGACCGCTACGGCAAGTTGCCCGAGCCCGTCGAGAACCTCCTCCTCGTGGCGGGCCTGCGCATGCTGGCCCGCGCGTGCGGCGTCGGCGAGATCGTCCTGCAGGGCACCAACATCCGCTTCGCCCCCGTGGAGCTGCGCGAGTCCCAGGAACTCAGGGTCAAGCGCCTGTACCCCGGCACCGTCATCAAGCCGGCGGTGCACCAGTTGCTGGTCCCGCGCCCGAAGACCGCGAAGGTGGGCGGGAAGCCGCTGGTCGGGCGGGAGTTGCTGGGGTGGGTCGGGGAGTTCCTGGCGTCGATTCTGGGGTCGTGAGCGGGGCGGTGCCGGGATCGTGAGCGGGCGATCCCGATGCCGTGAACGGGCGGTCGGCGGCGGGCCCGGGCGCGTCCTAGTCGACCCGCACCTCGGTGTTCTGGCAGGCGTGCAGCAGCCACCGTCCGTCGTCCTGCCTGGTCATGACGTACAGCGGGGCACCCTCCGTGTCGCCGCTCGGTGAGTGGTACACCTGCCGGACCTTGACGGCCGCCACGTCGGGCCGCAGGAACTGCGCGTGCGCCACCTCGTAGGTGACCTCGCCGTCCCAGGTGGCGGCGGGCAGCACGGCACGGGTGAACTCGGCGATGGCGTCGAAGCCGATGAGGACCTTGCCGTGGGCGGTCGTCCACAGGGCGTCGGGGTGGAAGAGCGCGAGGAAGCCTTCGGCGTCCTTGGCGCGCTGGGTGCGCTCGACGGTGGCGACGACCTGTGCGATGGCCTTGAGGTCCGCCTCTTCGACGGCCTTGATGCCGGCGGTCCGGACGGACTCGGTCTCGGCGGTCTGGCCGGCCTCGCTGCCGGCGGGCTGCGCGGAATTGGCGTCTGCGGTTTCGGTGGTCATGCGGACCACTCTGGGACCTCAAGTTGACTTGAGGTCAAGCGATGTCTCAGGGCCCGGTCCGGAACAGCGTCGCCGCCAGTGTCCGGAACACCTCCTCGGGGTCCTTGTCGCCGACCGGGCCGTCCAGGTTGTGGCCGAGGAGCAGCGTGGCGAAGCCGTGCGCCAGGGACCAGGCGGCGACGCCGGCCAGGCGGGCGTCGATACCGAGGCTCTCGGGCCGTACGGCGGAGACGGCGCCGCGCAGCGCGTCGCCGGCCAGGGTGCGCGCCGTCGTCAGTTCCAGATCGTCGGCGCGCAGTAGTTCGGGTGTGAACATCACCTGGAAATGTGCAGGGTGCTCGCGTGCGAAGCGGACGTAGCGCACGCCGGCGTCCTTCAGTTCCGCGGCCTCGTTGAGCGTGTCCGCGAGCAGACCGAATCCCTCTGCGGCGATCGCCGTGAGCAGCCCGGTGCGGTCCTTGAAGTGGTGGGCCGGTGCGGCGTGCGAGACACCGGCGCGCCGGGCGAGGTCACGCAGGCTCAGTGCGGAGGGGCCGTCGGTGGCGATGACATCCAGTGCGGCGGTGAGGATGGCGCGGCGCAGGTCGCCGTGGTGGTAGGGGCGGCGGGGGCTGCGAGCGCCGCGGGGCGCCGGCTGCTGGGAAGGGGATGGCTGCGGTGCGGGGGGCATGGGCAGCAGCGTACGCACAATCTAGGCATTGACAAGTTTTGGCGCGTCGGGCAATCTTGTCAGTGTCAAGTTGCAGGGGTGGGGATCCGGAACTTCGAACTGGGGATTGCGTCATGGTCAAGCACGAGGGGCAGCTGGGACTGGACCGCGTACGTCAGCTCTGGCACCTGCTGGAGCCTCTTCACGCGGTGCTGTACTACGCGCCGGCCGTCTTCGAGGAGGCCGCGGCGCTCGGTTATGACACCGAGGAGCGCTGGCAGAGCTACTTCCCTTACCGTGCCGCGCCGTTGGGGGCGATCGGTGCGGAACGGGTCACGTCCGCGTTCTACAGCTTCAGCCCTCGCATGGTCGTCGAACACATCGACCCCGCTTGGAAGATCGCGAGTGCCGAGGCTCTGCTTCAGGCGCGGGTGCGGGGGATCGACCGGGCGTATCGCGCGATACTCGCCGACCGGGCGGACAGCCCCGAGCTGGCGGAAGCCGCAGCCCTCGCCCGCCGCGCTGCCGAGGCGGCGGACATCGCGGGCCGCCCGCTCGCCGCGGCCAATGCCGCCCTGGAGTGGCCGCGCGCCCCGCACCTCCAGCTCTGGCACGCGGCCACAATCCTGCGCGAGCACCGAGGTGACGGTCACATAGCGGCCCTGATGGTGGCCGGCCTCGACCCGGTCGAGTCCCTGGTGTCCTTCGCCGCGATAGGTGCCGCGTCGGTCGAGCGCTTCGAGAGTCGCGGCTGGACCCCGGCGCAATGGACGTCAGCCCGAGAACGCCTTACCGCCCGGGGCCTGATCGATGCCGACGGTACGGCCACGGAGGCGGGCCGGGAACTCCGCCGTACCGTCGAGGAGCACACCGACCAACTCGCCGCCGGGCCTTGGCAGTCACTTGCTCGGGACGAGATCGACCGTCTCGTGGAGCTGCTGGGGGAGTTCTGGGTGGCCGTGCTGTCCTCCGGCCTGCTGCCGTCGGAGACCACGTTGGGGATCGGGAAGGTCTGAGGAGTTCCGGGGAGGCCCGCTGGGGGAGCGGGAGCCGGGGAGCAGGAGGGCTGGATGCAACCCGGCAACCGTGAAGCCGCCCGCGGGAGTTGGGTCCCGCGGACGGCCTCCGGGTCTGAGGTGGCGCGCTGAAAGCCTGTGACGCGGGCGCCGACGGGTGCGCTGGGGTGTGCCCCGGCGTCGGCGCCCTGCCTTACGGTCGCGTGGTCCTCCGTGGGCCTTGGGTCCTACGGCTGCTCGGGCGGCCGGTCGCGATCCATGCCCATTCCGCGCTCCATGCGTTGCTGCGCGTCGTCGACCTGGCTCTCGTACTTGTTGCCCGTCTTCTCGTTCGCCTTCCGTTCCGCGGTGTCGGACATGTCCCTGGCCTTGTCCTGCGCGTGACGGTTCTTGAACTTGTCGAAGATGCCCATGCAGAGCTCCTTCCCGAGGTGACTCACCACCGACGATACGCCCGAGTTGCGAAGTATGCCCGCCTGGCCCAGGGGTGGTCTGGACCTCTCGAACGCCGCCGTGCGCCGGGTCGCTACCGTGTGCACGACGGTGTACCGGGGAAAGCCGCCTGTGCGGGGCGGCACGGGCGGCAGGGGAGGGGACGCATCGTGATGCGTCGAAGGGGTCGAAGGGGCGGGGCGGCCGGCGCCGCCGCGGTGCTCGGCATGGTGCTGGTACTGGCGGGGTGCGAGAACGTCGATCTGCACGTGGACGAGGAGCCCTCCGGCTCCGCCCCGGCCGCGGGCACCGGCCGGGCAGTGAGCCCACTGGACAACCCGGACGGCACGAAAGTCGGCCTCGCGCCCCTCACCTCGGACGCCGACCGGGCCGAGGCACGGGCCCTGATCGAGAAGGTGGCGACCAAGGGCCGCGGCCCGAGGACGGGCTACGACCGCGACGAGTTCGGCTACGCCTGGATGGACTCGGCCCCGGGCGGCATCCCGTTCTCCCGCAACGGTTGCGACACCCGCAACGACCTGCTCAAGCGCGACGGCGAGGAGGTCCGGTTCCGTTCCGGCTCCGACTGTGTCGTGGCCTCCATGACCCTGCACGACCCGTACACGGGCCGGACGATCGAGTGGGCCAAGTCCCGCGCCACGACCGTACAGATCGACCATGTCATGCCGCTGTCGTACGACTGGCAGATGGGAGCCGCCCGTTGGCCCAAGGGCAAGCGCCAGGACATCGCCAACGACCCCCTCAACCTCATGCCGGTCGACGGCCCGACCAACAGCTCCAAGGGCGACTCCGGCCCCGCGTCCTGGCTGCCCCCGAACAAGCGGATCCGCTGCTCGTACGCGGTGCGTTTCGCCCAGGTCTCGCTGAAGTACGAACTTCCGGTGACGGCCGCCGACAAGGAGATGATGCTCAGCCAGTGCGCCGGCTGACATCCTGGTCCACGCCCCGAAAACAGCTTCCCGGTGTGGCCGTCCCACGCCTACGGTGACCGGCATGGAGCTGAAGACATCGAGCCTCGCGGAACGCCCCGAGATGCTCGACCGGGTCATGGAAATGCCGGACACCTGGCACCGGTTCACGACCCAGGACCCGGTGGGCAACGCCCACTACGGCCGGATCCCGCGCGAACTCCCCGAGTACGCGCTGTTCGCCGAGGACGAGCGCGGCGAGGTCGTCGCCCACGCCTTCAGCGTCCCGTTCGCCCTCGCCGCCGAGGACCGAGGCCGGCTGCCCGCCCGAGGCTGGGACGAGGTGCTCGTGTGGGCCTTCGCCGACCTGCGCGCCGGCGTCCGCCCCGACACGGTCAGCGCCATCTCCGTCGTCGTCTCCCCGCACGCCCAGGGCAGCGGCCTGTCCGCCCGGATGCTCTCCGCGATGCGCGACAACGCCCGGGCCCACGGCTTCAGCGAGGTCGTCGCCCCGGTCCGCCCCAGCGCCAAGCACCTCGAACCGCACACCCCCATCGAGGAGTACGCCCACCGCGTACGCCCCGACGGCCTGCCGCACGACCCGTGGCTGCGCGTCCATGCCCGCGCCGGCGCCACCATCGACTCCATTGCCCCGGCCTCCATGACCGTCGCCGGCTCCCTGGAGCAGTGGCGCCACTGGACCGGACTGCCCTTCGACACGGCGGGCGACATCGAGGTGCCGGGCGCGCTGGTGCCGGTGCGCTGCGAGCCGGAGCGGGACTGCGCGGTGTATGTCGAGCCCAACGTGTGGATGCGGCACCCGCTGTGACCCGGAAGCGAGGCCTCCGCGACCTCCGCCGTTGTACGAAGTGATCAGCTCGGCAACGGTTCGGTACAACCGGTGACCGTATGTCGGTGTCGGCCTATACGCTCGAAGCGACAATCGCACGACCGAGGTTGCCCCGCACCGGGCAGGACCGGCCGTCCGTACGCCCACTTCAGGCATCAGGAGCAGCCATGCAAGGCCACGGCTACACGCAGCCGGTGAAGCAGCCGCCGCCCACCGGGTGGCTGGTCTTCCTGCGCCTGCTGTTCGTCGTGATCTCGGTGCTGAGCTTCGGCCTGCTGACGTGGACGATGATGCTGCGGCTGGCCATCGTGACCCGCAAGCCCCTCGACTGGGGCCTGTTCGCGGCGTCGATCGTGGTGGAGTTCCTCGGCCTGTACATGATCGGCTCCGAGCCCGGCGACGAGATCCACACCGCGGGCGGCTGGTTGGGTCTCGCCCTCCTCCTGGGCGGCCTCGTGGCCGCGATCGCGTACTACCTCTCCGCGGACATACGCCACTTCCACCAGCTCCGCTTCCCGGGCTACAGCGCCCAGCGGCCCTCCGTCCCGTCCCAGTCGTACGGCTATCCGCAGGCCGGGTCGCCGTACACCGCCACGACGGTGCCGCAGTCGACGCCGATACCCCGGGCGCCGATACCCCAGGCACCGGGCCCCCAGACCCCGACGTCCCAGACGCCGATGCCCCGGACCCCCGTCCCGCCGCCCCCGCAGCGTCCCGCGCCCGCGCGCATCGACCAGGTGCGCGCCGAACTCGACGAGCTCAGTGACTACCTGCGCAAGCACGACGGCCGCCAGGACGGCACCCACGAGGGCGACAGGTGACCGTGACGACAGGACGTGTCGTCGCCGACCGCTATGAACTGTCCACGCTCATCGGGCAGGGCGGCATGGGGCAGGTCTGGACGGCGTACGACCAGCGGCTCGACCGGCGCGTGGCCGTGAAGCTGCTGCGCCCCGACAAGGTGGCCGGGCAGGAGGCGGGCGAACTGCGCCGCCGGTTCGAGCGCGAGTGCCGGGTCACCGCACAGGTCGACCACCCCGGGCTCGTCACCGTGCACGACGCGGGCAGCGCGGGCGAGGAACTGTTCCTCGTCATGCAGTACGTCGACGGCGTCGACCTCGCCGGCCATCTCGCCGAGCACGACCCCTATCCCTGGCAGTGGGCCGTGGCGGTCGCCGCGCAACTGTGCGCCGTACTGAGCGCCGTGCACGCCGTGCCGATCGTCCACCGCGACCTCAAGCCGCGCAACGTGATGGTGAAGCAGGACGGCACCGTCACCGTCCTCGACCTCGGCGTCGCCTCCGTCATGGACGCCGACACCACCCGCCTCACCCACACCGGCACCCCCATCGGCTCGCCCGCCTACATGGCCCCCGAGCAGGCGATGGGCGGCGCGGTCGGCCCGTACACCGACCTGTACGCGCTCGGCGTGGTCCTGCACGAACTCCTCAGCGGTGACGTGCCGTTCTCCGGCTCGACCGCGCTCGGCGTGCTGCACCGGCACCTGTACGAGCCGCCGCTGCCCGTGCGCCGTATCCGCCCCGAGGTCCCCGAGGCACTCGAGGCCCTGGTCCTGCGCCTGCTCACGAAGGACCCGCAGCAGCGCCCCGCCTCCGCCCAGGAGGTGTACGAGGATCTGGCACCGCTCCTGCCCGCGCGCGGGACGCCCACCGGCTCACCCCTCGACCCCACGCGCCCCTTCCTGCGCCCGCACGCACCCTGGCCGGACCGCGCCCGCACTCCCGCGCCGCAGCCCGCCCCGGCCACACCCGGCCCGCCCGCCACCGACAAGCCGGACGTCGCGCGCGCCGTCGACGAGGTCAAGCGCCTCCTCGGCGAGGGCCGTATCACCCAGGCCGTCGACATCCTCGGCTCGATCCTGCCCGCCGCCGCCGAACAGCACGGCGAGCACTCCCCGGTCGTGCGCAGCCTGCGCAAGCAGTACGCGGCCACGCTCATGGACGACGGCCAGTACCGGCGCGCGCTGCCGGAGCTGCGCCGCCTCGCCGACGAGCGCGCTGCCGAGGCCGGCCAGGCCGACCCGCAGTCCCTGCGCTTTCGCTACGACTCCGCCCAGTGCCTGGAACAGCTCGGCGAACCCGCGGCCGCGCTCGCCGAGTACCGCCGGCTGCTGCCGTACTACGAGAACCAGTACGTCTCCGGCGACCCCCAGCTCGCCCACGACGTCCGCCGCCGCATCGGCCACCTCCTGCTCGCCCTCGGCGACCGGCCCGCCGCCCACGACACCCTGGCCCGCCTGCTGCACGACGTGGAACGCCTGCACGGCCCCGGCCACCCGCTCGCGACGGAGGTACGGCGGACCTTGCAGTGGCTGGGGCAGGTGCGCGGCTAGTTCCTGCCCGGCTGCCCGGCTGCCCGGCGCCGGTGGGCCGGGCGGGGGTGCTCCGGTGCCCGAAGTCCTGGCGAATCGTTGGTCGAATGGGTTGGCCAGAGCTTGCCCACTGCCTACCATCGATCACCGCAAGACTTTGTGCACCGCCGCACAAGCTCCCCCCAGGAGGTCTCCTTGCACCGCCGCCGTCGTACCGCGCTCCTTCTCTCCGCCGCGATCGCCGCGGCGCCCCTGCTGACCGCCTGCGGAAGCGACGCGCATCCCGGTGCGGCGGCCGTCGTGGGCGGCCAGCGGATCACCGTCGCGCAGCTGGAGAACCGGGTCGGCGAGGTACGCGCCGCACAGCGCGAGGCCGTCCCCGACGACGCCCAGTACGCGCAGGTCATCGCCAAGTCCGGCACCCTCCCGCGGGACGTCCTGCACACCATGGTTCTCGACCAGGTGCTGCACCGGGCCGCCCAGGACGCGGGCGTGACCGTCACCCGCAAGGAGCTCCAGGAAATGCGCGGCGGCCTGGAGAAGCAGGTCGGCGGCGCCAAGGCGCTGGAGACGGCCTGGCTCCAGCAGTACGGCATCCCCCCGCAGCGCCTCGACGAGAACCTCCGCCTCCAGCTCGAGGCCCAGAAACTCGCCACCTCCCTCGGTACCGACACCGGCAAGCCCGCCTTCTGGAACGCCCTGGCCGAGGCGTCCAAGAAGCTCGACATCGACCTCAACCCGCGCTACGGCGCCTGGGACGTCCAAAAGAGCGGCCGGGCGGACGCGAAGACGCCGTGGGTGCGCGAGGTGACGGCGACGGGGACGCAGCAGACGGCGTAGCGGCAGGGGCAGCCGCGCTGCCTGTGGACAACTCGGGGCGCTGTCGGTGACGTGGGTTACGTTCGGATCGTGAACGCAACCAGTCCCGAAGCCGCCCCCGGCCGCATCGTCCTGCTCACCACCAGCCACCGTGTCGCGCCCGGCCTGCTGTCCTGGCCCGCCTGGCAGGCGCTGCACGCGGCCGACCGTGTGCTGTGCGCGGACGGCGCGCACCCCCAGCTGCCGTATCTGCGCGAGGCAGGCATAGCGGTCGACGAGAACGCTCCGACCGCCGAGCAGCTGATCGACGCGTGCGGAGGCGGCCGCACGGTCGTGGTCGTGGCGACGGGCGAGGGCGAGCCGGCCCTGACGGACGGCCTGGCACGCCTCGCGGGCTCCGGACGCGTCAGCATGCCGGACCTGGAACTGCTCCCCGCCTCCTACGACCTGCCCGGCGCCCGACTCCTCGACCTGGTCCAGGTCATGGACCGCATCCGCCTCGAGTGCCCGTGGTCCTCCCAGCAGACCCACAAGGGCCTCGCGAAGTACGGCATCGAGGAGGCCTACGAACTCGTCGAGGCGATCGAGGACGGCGACCGCGACGAACTCCGCGAGGAACTGGGCGACGTCCTGCTGCAGGTCGTCTTCCACGCCCGGATAGCCGAGGAGGACCCGGAGTCCCCCTTCTCCATCGACGACGTGGCCGGCGGCATCGTCACCAAGCTCATCCACCGCCACCCGCACGTCTTCGGCGACGAGACGGCGACGACCCCCGAGGAGGTCAAGGAGCACTGGCTGCGCACGAAGGCGGCGGAGAAGCAGCGCGAGTCGGTGACGGACGGAATCCCGCTGGGACAGCCGGGCCTGGCACTGGCCGCGAAGCTGGCCTCCCGGGTGCGTACGGCGGGCCTGGAGGTGCCCCTGCCGACGGGGGACGGCCTCGGCTACGAGCTCCTCGCGATGGCGGTCCGCGCGGAGGCCGCCGGGGTGGACCCGGAGGCGGCCCTGAGAGTCGCGGCCCGGACCTACCGGGACGCGGTGCGGGCCGTCGAGGGGGTGTCCCCTCAGTAGGGAGAGGGGGCCGGTGACAGGGCGACGGGGGCCGGAACAGGGAGCGGGGGCCGGACCGGCAACGGATACCGTCAGGGAGTGACCAACCAGCCCACCCCCACCGGCACCACCTCCGGATCCCCCGAACCCACCGAGCTCTTCACCTGGGAGTTCGCGACCGACCCGTACCCCGCCTACGCCTGGCTCCGCGAGCACGCCCCGGTCCACCGGACCCGGCTGCCCAGCGGCGTGGAGGCCTGGCTGGTCACCCGGTACGCCGATGCCAAGCAGACCCTCGCCGACAACCGGCTCTCCAAGAACCCGGCCCACCACGACGAGCCCGCGCACGCCAAGGGCAAGACCGGCATCCCCGGTGAGCGCAAGGCCGAGCTCATGACGCATCTGCTCAACATCGACCCGCCGGACCACACCAGGCTGCGCAGGCTCGTCTCCAAGGCCTTCACGCCCCGCAGGGTCGCCGAGTTCGAGTCTCGGGTGCAGGAGCTCACGGACCGTCTGATCGACCAGTTCGCGGCGAAGGGGAGCGCCGACCTCATCCACGAGTTCGCCTTCCCGCTCCCCATCTACGCCATCTGCGACCTGCTCGGCGTCCCCCGCGAGGACCAGGACGACTTCCGGGACTGGGCGGGCATGATGATCCGCCACCAGGGCGGCCCTCGCGGCGGTGTCGCGCGGTCGGTGAAGAAGATGCGCGGCTATCTGGCCGAGCTCATCCACCGCAAGCGGGAAGCCCTGCCCGAGGAACCCACGCCCGGTGAGGACCTCATCTCCGGTCTCATCCGGGCCTCCGACCACGGAGAGCACCTCACCGAGAACGAGGCCGCAGCGATGGCCTTCATCCTCCTTTTTGCCGGTTTTGAGACGACCGTGAATCTGATCGGCAACGGCGTCTACGCGCTGCTCACCCACCCCGAGCAACGTGCCCGCCTGCAGGCGTCCCTCGCCGCCGAGGAGACCGGCCTCCTCGAAACCGGTGTGGAGGAACTCCTGCGCTACGACGGCCCCGTCGAGCTCGCCACCTGGCGTTTCGCCACCGAGCCGCTCACCATCGGCGGGCAGGACATCGCGGCCGGCGACCCCGTTCTCGTCGTCCTGGCCGCCGCCGACCGTGACCCGGAGCGGTTCGCCGACCCCGACGTCCTCGACCTCGGCCGCCGCGACAACCAGCACCTCGGCTACGGCCACGGCATCCACTACTGCCTCGGCGCTCCGCTGGCCCGACTGGAGGGCCAGACGGCTCTCGCCACGCTCCTCGCCCGTCTCCCGGATCTCCGACTCGCCGTGGACCCGGGGGAGTTGAGGTGGCGCGGAGGTCTCATCATGCGCGGGCTGCGCACACTTCCGGTGGATTTCACACCAGTTGAGTGAGTGTGTCCACCTCGTCAAACGTGACACGCGCTCAATTCTGTGATCTTCACGTGATCTACGCGGCATTAACTTGTGACAAGTGATCGTCTGCCTATACGTTCACGGATCAACGACGGCGTCGAGGTTTCAAACGCCGCGGTCAATGCTGCCTCGTGAAAGGTCCCCGCATGCTCTCCGGGAACGGTCGTCACCGTCGCCCCCGTCAGGCCCCGGCTCTCCTCGTCGCGGCCGGAGTGACCGGGTCCGCCATCGCCATCCCGCTGCTCGGCGCCACGAGCGCGAGCGCCGCCGACGGCACCGTGTGGGACAAGGTGGCCGAGTGCGAGAGCGGCGGCTCCTGGAGCACGGACGAGGGCAACGGGCGCTACGGCGGCCTGCAACTGACCCAGGACGACTGGGAGCAGTACGGCGGCCTCGACTACGCCCCGCGCCCTGACCTGGCGAGCCGCTCCCAGCAGATCTCCGTGGCGCAGGCCGTCCTCGCCGACCAGGGAACCAAGCCCTGGGGTACCTGTGCGGTGCTCAATGGGCTCACCCCGAAGAACGGCTTGGCCGACCTCGACACCGGAGTGGAGGGCGATTCACCCTCCGAGGTGTCCGGATCCTCCGGCTTGCTCGATTCGCCCGGCTCATCGAATTCGTCCAATTCGTCCGACTCGCCGGGCTCCTCGAACTCGTCGAACGCGAGCGACGGCCCGTCGAGCTCGTCGAGTGAATCCCCCAGCGCTTCGTCCGAATCGCCCCGGAATTCATCCTCTTCTCCCTCTTCCTCCCCTTCCTCGTCGTCCAAGGCGGACAACTCGGCGAAGCCTGACGCGTCACCTGACGCCAAGGCCTCCAAGTCGCCCGACAGCTCTCCCGTGGAGACCTCGGACGGGGGTAATCAGGACAACTGGGTGCAAGATGTGGGCGCCTGGAGCCTCGTCGACACCAGTGCGCTCACGGGCGAGGAGGCCGGCGCCGGACGTCACCGTGGGCCCAGTGCCGACGAGAGCGAGGCCGCCGACCCGGCCGCCGAGACCTCCGGCCGCCATGCCTCGTACAAGGTCCGCGCCGGCGACACGCTGGCCTCCATCGCCGACTCCCTTGACCTCGAGGGCGGGTGGCGGGCGCTGTATGACGCGAACGCGGGCGCCATCGGCGGCGACGCGAACGACATCACCCCCGGTCAGACCCTGGACGTCCCCGTCGAATAAGGGCCGAACGGGGCGAAAAACAGCGAGAGTTCGCGTCACCTTTCGCACCTGAATGTCCGTTTTGAATGCAGTGAGAGATAGATCTCAGAAGCCCTGATCGTCTTTGTAATTCCGGGAATCGGGTGTCTACGGTCGTGATCGCTCGTCACCGCGAGCCCCGGCTGCCGCAACGCCGAATCCTGCCAGCGGCCGCACGGGAACAGTCGTCGCGTCAAGCGCCGTAGGCAGGAGCGGGGGACCCAAGGTAAGCGCCGGGTCCGGCAGTTGAGGCCCTTCGGGGCCGCACGCCGGAGCCGGCTCGGGGTGAAGCCGCGCAACGCGAGCCGAAAGGCGGACGAGCGCGGCCGGGCAACTCAACCGGCCCGAACCCGACAGCTCACCTCGCAGGCGTCGGTGAGGGGATCCACCATGCTGTTTTCCAGCAAGGGCAAGCACCGTCGTCCGTCCAAGGCCGCTCGCGCCATAGCCGTCGTCGGCGTCACCGGCGCCGCCGTCGCCGCCCCGCTGATGGCGGCCGGCAGCGCCTCCGCCGCCACCGCCTCCGAGTGGGACGCCGTCGCCCAGTGCGAGGCCGGCGGCAACTGGTCCATCAACACCGGCAACGGCTACTACGGCGGCCTGCAGTTCTCCGCCTCCACCTGGGCCGCGTACGGCGGCACGGCGTACGCCGCCACCGCCGACAAGGCCACCAAGGCCCAGCAGATCGAGATCGCCGAGAAGGTCCTCGCGGGCCAGGGCAAGGGTGCCTGGCCGCACTGTGGCACCGGCCTGTCGAGCGCCGCGTACAGCGGCTCCGGCTCCTCGCAGAGCACCGAGTCCGCCCCCCGCGCCACCGAGGAGCAGCCGGCCTCCCGCTCCGCCGAGCGCCCGGCGGCCGAGAAGAAGTCGACCAAGACCGTTACCACCCCGACCGGCAAGAAGGTCAAGAAGGGCGACGGCGAGTACAAGGTCGCCAAGGGTGACACCCTCAGCTCGATCGCCGCGGAGAAGAAGGTCAAGGGCGGCTGGGAGAAGCTCTTCCAGCTGAACAAGGACATCGTCGAGGACGCCGACCTGATCTACCCGGGTCAGCAGCTGCACCTGAAGTAATACGCGGCCTCCAGCTGAACCGCAGGGCCCTCACATCCGTGGAACTCATATTGAAGACCTCGTGAGGGTCACCCCCGTCCCCCACGGGCTCCCCGCTCCGGTGCGTGTTCCCCCGTACGCACCGGAGCGGGGCTTTTTCTTTCCCTGTAAGTCACCCACCCTTTGTTCCGATAGGGAACAATGGGTACGGTTCGGTCCTGTCCACGGGACGGTCGGTCGGCTGCCGATGTCCCCGGGGCGGTTAGGCTCTAGTCGCAAGGCTCACAGCCCCGCACCACCAGCGACACAGTGCTTCACATCCCAAGAAGGAGATACTCGTGCCGTCCATCGACGTCGTCGTAGCCCGGGAAATCCTGGACTCCCGAGGCAATCCCACGGTCGAGGTCGAGGTCGGCCTCGACGACGGCAGCACGGGTCGTGCCGCCGTTCCGTCCGGCGCTTCGACGGGCGCCTTCGAGGCCATCGAGCTCCGCGACGGCGACTCGAACCGCTACCTCGGCAAGGGCGTGGAGAAGGCCGTCCTCGCCGTCATCGAGCAGATCGGCCCGGAGCTGGTCGGCTACGACGCCACCGAGCAGCGCCTGATCGACCAGGCGATGTTCGACCTGGACGCCACCGACAACAAGGGCTCCCTCGGCGCCAACGCCATCCTCGGCGTCTCGCTCGCCGTCGCCCACGCCGCCTCCGAGGCCAGCGACCTCCCGCTGTTCCGCTACCTGGGCGGCCCCAACGCGCACCTGCTGCCGGTGCCGATGATGAACATCCTGAACGGCGGCTCGCACGCCGACTCCAACGTGGACATCCAGGAGTTCATGATCGCCCCGATCGGCGCGGAGTCCTTCTCCGAGGCCCTGCGCTGGGGCGCCGAGGTCTACCACACGCTGAAGAAGGTCCTGAAGAGCAAGGGTCTGGCCACCGGCCTCGGCGACGAGGGCGGCTTCGCCCCGAACCTCGGCTCCAACCGCGAGGCCCTCGACCTCATCCTGGAGGCGATCAAGGAGGCCGGCTACACCCCCGGCGAGCAGATCGCCCTCGCGCTCGACGTCGCCGCGTCCGAGTTCTACAAGGACGGCGTCTACACCTTCGAGGGCAAGGACCGCTCGGCCGCCGAGATGACCGAGTACTACGCGGAGCTCGTCGACGCGTACCCGCTCGTCTCCATCGAGGACCCGCTGTTCGAGGACGACTGGGACGGCTGGAAGACCATCACCGACAGGCTCGGTGACAAGGTCCAGCTCGTCGGCGACGACCTGTTCGTCACCAATCCGGAGCGTCTGGCCCGCGGCATCGACGAGGGCGCGGCCAACGCCCTGCTGGTGAAGGTGAACCAGATCGGCTCGCTCACCGAGACGCTGGACGCCGTCGAGCTGGCCCAGCGCAGCGGCTTCAAGTGCATGATGTCCCACCGCTCCGGCGAGACCGAGGACGTCACCATCGCCGACCTGGCCGTCGCCACCAACTGCGGCCAGATCAAGACCGGCGCCCCGGCCCGCTCCGAGCGCGTCGCCAAGTACAACCAGCTGCTGCGCATCGAGGAGATCCTCGACGACGCGGCGGTGTACGCCGGCCGCAGCGCGTTCCCGCGCTTCAAGGGCTGACCTGGCCGAGCCCAACCTTGGGTGAGCCTTAGCCAGTCGTACGTACGTCCCCGTACTCGGTCCCGTACCGTGTGCGGGGACGTACGCATGTGAAACGGGAGGCGGGACATGGCCGTCAAGGATCGGGACCGGTTCTCCACCGCGACCAGGATCCGGTTGCTCGGCGAGCAGACGGCAGCCCGTGTCTACCGCTCCCAGACCAAGCGGCAGGCCCGGCGCTCCCGGCTCACCGGACGCGCCGCGCTGCTGGCGCTGGTCGTCTGCTCCATGATCGTGGCGCTCGCCTACCCGATAAGGCAGTACGTCTCCCAGCGCGCCGAGATCGCCGACATGCAGCGGGAGAAGGAAGAGGCCGCCCAGCGGGTCGAGGAACTGCGCGACGTCAAGGCACGCTGGCAGGACGACGCCTACGCCGAGCAGCAGATCCGGCTGCGGCTGCACTATGTGATGCCGGGGGAGACCGGCTACGTCGTGATCGACCCGGACGCGGCCAAGCAGTCGCGCGCCGACCTGGGCGCGGCCGACCGCCCCTGGTACGCGAACATCTGGGACGGGGTCGACAAGGCCGACGCGTCCCGCCAGTGAACCGATCGTCCGGACCGGTCGACAGACCGCCGACGAGAACAGACAGAAAGACAGGCATGGAAACCGCCCCGCCGCCCACCCCGCGCACCGAGCCCACCGACGCGGACGTCGAGGCCTTCAAGCAGCAGCTCGGGCGTCCCCCGCGCGGGCTGCGCGCGATCGCGCACCGGTGCCCGTGCGGGCAGCCGGACGTCGTCGAGACGGCCCCGCGGCTGCCCGACGGCACGCCCTTCCCGACGCTGTACTACCTGACGTGCCCGAAGGCGTCGTCGGCGATCGGCACGCTGGAGGCGAACGGCGTGATGAAGGAGATGACGGCCCGGCTGGAGTCCGACCCCGAGCTGGCCGCCGCGTATCGATCGGCGCATGAGGACTACATCCGGCGGCGCGACGAGATCGAGGAGCTGACGGGCTTTCCGAGCGCGGGCGGCATGCCGGACCGGGTGAAGTGTCTGCATGTGCTGGTCGCGCACTCGCTGGCCGCGGGGCCGGGGGTGAACCCGCTGGGGGACGAGGCGATCGCGATGCTGCCGCAGTGGTGGAGCAAGGGCGCGTGCGTGACGCTCCCGGAGAAGTCCGAGGCGTCCGGGAAGTCCGAGGAGGGCGGCCGGTGACCCGCGTCGCCGCCATCGACTGCGGTACGAACTCCATCCGGCTCCTCGTGGCCGACGTCGACCCGCACACCGGGGAACTCGTCGACCTGGACCGCCGTATGACCATCGTGCGGCTCGGTCAGGGCGTCGACCGCACGGGGCGGCTCGCGCCCGAGGCGCTGGAGCGGACCTTCGCCGCCTGCCGTGACTACGCGGCGATCATCAAGGAGCACGGCGCCGAGCGGCTGCGGTTCGTCGCCACGTCCGCCTCCCGGGACGCCGAGAACCGGGACGAGTTCGTCCGCGGGGTCATGGACATCCTGGGCGTCGAGCCCGAGGTCGTCACCGGGGACCAGGAGGCCGAGTTCTCCTTCACGGGCGCCACGAAGGAGCTCGTGGGGCGCGAGGACCTGCACCGGCCCTACCTCGTCGTGGACATCGGCGGCGGGTCGACCGAGTTCGTCGTCGGTGAGGAGCACGTCCGCGCGGCACGCTCCGTGGACGTCGGCTGCGTGCGGATGACCGAGCGCCATCTGGTCCGCGACGGCGTCGTCTCCGACCCGCCCTCCGAGGAGCAGATCGCGGCGATGCGGGCCGACATCGAGGCGGCTCTCGACCTCGCCGAGGAGACGGTGCCGCTGCGCGAGGCCAGGACGCTGGTGGGGCTTGCCGGTTCGGTCACCACGGTGTCGGCCATCGCGCAGGACCTGCCCGAGTACGACTCGGCCCGCATCCACCACTCCCGGATCGGCCACGACCGGGTCCGCGAGATCACCGACCGGCTTCTGCGCTCCACCCACGCCGAGCGCGCGGCCGTACCGTCCATGCACCCGGGGCGAGTTGACGTCATCGCGGCGGGCGCGCTGGTGCTGCTCGCGATCATGGAACGGATCGGCGCCGAGGAGGTCGTCGTCAGCGAGCACGACATCCTCGACGGCATCGCCTTCAAGGTGGCGGAGGCGGCGGCCCGGTAGAGCGGAGCCGCTGTGCACCCGCGGATGCGTGAAGACGCGGAACGGCCCCGGTACCTCGTGAAGAGGGACCGGGGCCGTTGCCTCTGAGCCCGTGCGGGCTGTCCGTCAGTTGCAGAGGATGACGAGGAGGCCGCTGCACCCTCCGTCGTCGCCATGGCCGCCGTGGGCCGGACTGGACTGTACGGCAGCGGTGTTCATGGCGGCGGGCGTCGCTGCCGCAGTGGATGCGGCAGCCGTCCCCAGTGCAAGGGCGATGCCGAGGGCAGCGCCGACCGAGACTATTCGCTTGGCAGCCCGCAGGGGCGCCTTCTGTGAGGTGATCATGGCTGCACGTTATGTGGCCTTCTGATCAATTTCGCGCGGAGTGTGGCCGACCGGGTGACGGTGCCTCAGATCTGCCGTCGCGGGGTGGTTCGGGTCTCGATTCATTACTGGTGGGTAGCTTCGGTTGAGCAGGTCGGCTAGCGTATGAGCGCCTCCAAGGGGGCTTTCGGGGCCCTCGTGGACCCGCCGCGAGCGCCCGCCCGAGAAAGTTCGTGAAGTTCTTCACAAGGAATTCGGCCCTGTCGGACCACAGATCGGTGCCGGTTGACCCTTCCGAGGGGTGAACAGCCCCTTGAACATGTTCAGATGGCCGGTGTAAAGAGGTCCTGGGAGCTTCTCGTCCGAGGGTCTTCCGGCCCGCTCACAGAGGCCCCGCAGCGACAGAGAGGCAGCTCACGCGGCATTGACAACGGGGCGTATCGCTTCCCGGTTCCCCATCGTGACCATGACCTGTGTCACGCGGGCCGGGGAGTGTAGCACAGGGGCTGCAAGAGCTTGTGAAGGGGCGCACGAGCGACCCCCCTGGGGCAGGTGGATACTCGATGGCATGAGCACCACGGAGCGTCCCAGGATCCTCGTAGTAGGCGGTGGGTACGTAGGCCTGTACGCAGCTCGGCGCATCCTCAAGAAGATGCGCTACGGCGAGGCGACCGTCACGGTCGTCGACCCCCGGTCGTACATGACCTACCAGCCCTTCCTCCCCGAAACCGCCGCCGGCAGCATCTCCCCGCGCCACGTCGTCGTCCCGCTGCGACGCGTGCTGCCCAAGGCGGAGGTCCTCACCGGCCGGGTCACCACCATCGACCAGGACCGCAAGGTCGCCACGATCGCCCCGCTGGTGGGCGAGGCGTACGAGCTGCCGTTCGACTACCTGGTCATCGCGATGGGCGCGGTCTCCCGCACCTTCCCGATCCCCGGCCTCGCCGAGCAGGGCATCGGCATGAAGGGCATCGAGGAGGCCATC
The DNA here is from genome assembly GCF_055656945.1 of Streptomyces sp. NPDC111606. Taxonomy (NCBI): domain Bacteria; kingdom Bacillati; phylum Actinomycetota; class Actinomycetes; order Kitasatosporales; family Streptomycetaceae; genus Streptomyces; species Streptomyces sp. NPDC111606. Next base: position 105,456 of record NZ_JBVKBY010000014.1, on the reverse strand, counting down.
GGCCTGCGCAACCACGTCCTCGAGCAGCTGGACAAGGCCGACTCCACGACCGACGAGGAGATCCGCCGCAAGGCGCTCACCTTCGTCTTCATCGGCGGTGGCTTCGCGGGTGCGGAGACCATCGGCGAGGTCGAGGACATGGCCCGCGACGCGGCGAAGTACTACACCAGCGTCACCCGCGAGGACATGCGGTTCGTCCTCGTCGACGCCGCCGACAAGATCCTGCCCGAGGTCGGCCCCAAGCTCGGCCAGTACGGCAAGGAGCACCTGGAGGCCCGTGGCGTCGAGGTCTACCTCTCGACCTCCATGGACTCCTGCGTCGACGGCCACGTCGTGCTGAAGAACGGCCTCGAGGTCGACTCCAACACCATCGTGTGGACGGCCGGCGTCAAGCCGAACCCGGCCCTCACCCGCTTCGGCCTGCCGCTCGGCCCCCGCGGTCACGTCGACTGCGAGCCGACCCTCCAGGTCGCGGGCACCGACTACATCTGGGCCGCCGGCGACAACGCCCAGGTCCCGGACCTCGTCGGCCGCAAGGCCGGCAACCCCAACGCCTGGTGCCCGCCGAACGCCCAGCACGCGCTGCGTCAGGCCAAGGTCCTCGGCGACAACGTGATCTCCGGTATGCGGGGCTTCCCGCAGAAGGACTACTCGCACGCCAACAAGGGCGCGGTGGCGGGCCTCGGCCTCCACAAGGGCGTGGCGATGATCGTCATGGGCAAGGTGAAGATCAAGCTCAAGGGCCGTCTCGCCTGGTACATGCACCGTGGCTACCACGGCATGGCGATGCCGACCTTCAACCGCAAGATCCGCGTCTTCGCCGACTGGACCCTCGGCATGTTCCTCAAGCGCGAGGTCGTGGCGCTGGGCGCGCTGGAGTCCCCGCGCGAGGAGTTCTACGAGGCCGCCAAGCCGGCCCCGGTCGCTCCCGCGAGCAGCGCCGAGAAGGGCGAGAAGGCCAAGGCCTCCTGACCTCCGGTCACTTGAACGACCCCGAAGGGGGCCACCCGCCATCCGTGGTGCGGGCGGCCCCCTTCGGGCTGTCCGGGAGACCTCCGCGGGTGCCGGTCGCGTACGCCTTCCCAGGGTTTGCCCAGCTGTGACGCGCGTGGGGGACTGCGCGCGGGGCTTGCAGGTGTTTACGTGGTGTTGGACATTCCGGGATCCCATCACGGAGGTGTGCGCCATGCCAGACGCCGCGGTGCGGCTGAAGGGCCTGCTCGAACAGTTGCTGGGGGTTCCGCTCCCGGTGCGCATTCGCGCCTGGGACGGTTCGCAGACGGGCCCGCCGGGCGCGCCGACCCTCGTCGTACGCAACCGCCGCGCCGTGCGGCGGCTGTTGTGGAAGCCCGGGGAGCTGGGGCTGGCCCGGGCCTGGGTGGCCGGGGACCTCGACATCGAGGGCGACCTGTACGCCGCACTCGATCTGCTCGCGGGGCTCGTCTGGGAGCGCGGGGAGGATGCCCGCAGCCTGGCTCAGGCGCTCCGGGACCCCGACGTACGCGCCGCCGTCCGCGGCCTCGTCAAGCTCGGCGGACTTCCGCTGCCGCCCGCGCCGCCTCCCGAGGAGGTGCGCCGGGCCCGTGCCCATCTGCACACCAAGCGCACCGACAGACGCGCGATCAGCCACCACTACGACGTCGGCAACGACTTCTACGAGATCGTCCTCGGCCCGTCCATGGTGTACTCCTGCGCCTACTGGCCGGACCCGCCGCCGCACGGCACCCTCGAGGCCGCCCAGCACGACAAGCTCGACCTCGTCTGCCGCAAGCTCGGCCTGCGGCCCGGCCTGCGGCTGCTCGACGTCGGCTGCGGCTGGGGCTCCATGGCCATGCACGCGGCCCGCGAGTACGGCGTGAGCGTCGTCGGCGTCACCCTCTCCCAGGAGCAGGCGGCCTACGCCCGCAAGCGCATCGCCGACGAGGGGCTCACCGACAAGGTGGAGATCCGCGTACAGGACTACCGGGACGTCGACGACGGGCCGTACGACGCGGTCTCCTCCATCGGCATGGCCGAACACGTCGGCGCCGAGCGGTACCTGGAGTACGCCGACGTACTGCACCGGCTGCTCAAGCCCGGTGGGCGGCTGCTCAACCACCAGATCGGGCGCCGGCCGCAGCGGGACGAATCAACGTACGAGGTCGACGAGTTCATCGACGCCTATGTCTTCCCCGACGGCGAACTCCAGCCCATCGGCGTCACCGTCACCCAGCTCGAACGCGCCGGGTTCGAGGTGCGTGACGTCGAGTCGATCCGGGAGCACTACGCCCTGACGCTGCGCCGCTGGGTCGCCAACCTGGACGCCGACTGGCCGCGGGCCGTCAAGCTCACCGGCGTCGGACGCGCCCGCGTCTGGCGGCTGTACATGGCCGCCTGCGTGCTCGCCTTCGAGCGCAACCGCATCGGCGTCAACCAGGTGCTGGCCGTCAGGACACCCGACTCCGGCGACTCCGGGATGTCGTTGCGGGCCCGTACTTGGGGCTGAAACGCCAGGGCCCCGCTCCCTCCCGGGAACGGGGCCCATGCGCTCGTACGGCTATTCCGCCTTGATCGCGTTCAGCATGTTCAGCCGCGCGGCGTTGCGGGCCGGCCACAGCGCGGCGAGGACGCCCACCAGTCCGGCCAGCACCAGGAAGATCCCGATCCGGTCCCAGGGCAGGACCAGCGCGTAGCCAGGGATCTGGTCCGCGAAGGTCTCGCCGATCGCCCAGCCGAGGAACGAGCCGAGACCGATACCGACCACCGCGCCGAACACCGAGATGACCACGGCCTCCAGCCGGACCATCCGCTTCACCCGGCGCCGGTCGAGACCGATCGCACGCAGCATGCCGATCTCCTGCTGCCGTTCGAAGACCGACATCGCGAGGGTGTTGACGACACCCAGCACCGCGATGATCAGGGCCATCGCCAGCAGGCCGTACATGATGTTCAGCAGGGTGTTGATGACGCCGCCGAACTCGTTGCGGATGTCCTGCTGGTCCATCACCTTGATCGCGGGGTTGTCGCCCAGCGCGTTGATGAGGGCCTTCTCGTTCGCCGCGGACTGGCCGCCGTCCACCTTCACGAAGATCTGCTGGATGTACGGCTGCACCTCGTGCGGGTTCACGACCTTCGTGTCGACGAGGACGGGCGAGAGGAACTCGCTGTCCTTGAAGACGGCTCCGACCTTGAGCGTGCCCTTCTTCTCGTCGTTGAACGTGACGGGGACGCTGTCGCCGGGCTTCCAGCCCTTGCTCTTGGCCGTCTTCTCGGCGACCGCGATCTGGCCCGCGGCGAGCGAGTCGATGTTGCCGCTGACGACGTCGACGTTCAGGACCTGCTCGATGTCGCCCGGCGTGACCGCCGAGGCGGACACGTAGTCCTCGTCACCGGCCTGGAAGTAGACGCTCTGCTGCGGCGAGACCGCCGAGACGCCCTTGGCCTTCTCCAGCGCCGTCAGCGCGGACTGGTCGAGGTCCCCGCCGTTCGCCATCGAGACCATGTAGTCGGCCTTGATGTTGTCCGTGGTCATCTTGTCGATGGCCGTGCCGACCGTGATGCCGAGCACCGACAGGCCGGTCACCAGCGTCAGTCCGATCGCCAGCGCCGAGGCGGTGGCGCCGGTACGGCGCGGGTTGCGGACCGCGTTCTGGCCGGCGAGCTTGCCGGCCACGCCGAAGGGGCCGACGAGCAGCGGACGGACGAGCGCGATCACGGGCCGGGACAGCAGCGGGATCAGGATGATCACGCCGATCAGCGCGAAGAACGCGCCCGCCCCGATGTACATCCGGCCGTCGTCGCCGCCGGTCGAGGCACCCAGCACGATCCCGGCCGCGCCGAGGCCGGTGATGGCCGTACCGATGGAGTTGCGCAGCACCAGCGACTTGGTGGTGGCCGCCGCGTGAACGCTGTTCATGGCCGCCACCGGCGGGATCTTCGCGGCCCGGCGGCCCGGCAGCCAGGCGGCGAACATGGTGATCAGCACGCCGACGCTGATCGCGGCGATCACCGGCGTGGCGGACAGGATGAGCGGGCCGTCCGGAATCTTCATCTCGAACGCGGCCATCCCGGACCGCAGTCCGACCGCGAGCCCGATGCCGAGGACGAAGCCGATCACCGAGGCGACGAGACCCACCACCGCGGCCTCGGCGAGCACCGAGCGGGTGATCTGCTTGCGCGACGCACCGACGGCGCGCATCAGGGCGATCTCCTTCGTGCGCTGGGCGACCAGCATCGTGAAGGTGTTGGAGATCAGGAAGATGCCGACGAAGAGCGCGATGCCCGCGAAGCCCAGCAGGACCTGCTTGAGCGAGCCCAGACCCTGTTCGATCTGCTCGGCCTGCTCGTCCGCGAGCGCCTTGCCGGTCTGGGCCTCGGCGCTGTCCGGCAGCAGCGGCTTGACCGCGTCCAGGATCTTCTTGTCGTCCGCGCCGGCGGCGGCGGTGACGGTGACGCTCTCGAAGTAGCCCGGCTTGAGGTACTGCTTCTGGGCGACCGCGGTGTCGAAGAGGACGAGGCTGCCGCCGGCGTTCACGGCGCCGTCCTCGGTGGTGAACACGCCGCTGAGGGTGTACTCCTTCACCGGCCCGTTCGTGGCGACCCGGACCCGGTCGCCGACCTGGTACTCACCCTTGGTCGCGGACTCCTTGTCCAGGGCGATCTGATCGTCCTTCACCGGGCCGGAGCCGTCGGTGAACGTGTAGGCGGGGTTCTTGCCGTCCTTGCCGGGGGCGAAGTTGGAGCCCTTGTTGGACCAGCCGACGCCGATCAGCTTCCCGTCGGGGTCGGCGACCCCGGCGAAGCCCTCGACGCGGCCGTACGCGGCGTCGACGCCGTCCACCGCGGCGATCTTGTCGAGGGTCTTCCGGGAGAGGCCGGGCTCTTCCTTGGCGTCGTCGGGGTTGGCGTACGAGGTGATGGAGACGGCGACGTTGTCGTAGCTCTTCGCCGACTGGTTGCGGAAGGCGTTGGAGAGGGTGTCGGCGAAGACCAAGGTGCCGGAGACGAACGCGACGCCGAGCATGACGGCGAGCACGGTCATCAAAAGCCGGGCCTTGTGCGCCAGTACGTTGCGCAGGGCGGTGCGGAACATCAGCTGGTGCGGCCCTTCGCGTCGAACTGCTTCATGAAGTCGAGGACGTTGTCCGCGGTCGGCCGGTACATCTCGTCGACGATCCGGCCGTCGGCGAGGAAGACCACGCGGTCCGCGTACGCGGCGGCCACCGGGTCGTGCGTGACCATCACGACCGTCTGCCCCAACTCCCGTACGGAGTTGCGCAGGAAGCCCAGCACCTCGGCGCCCGAGCGCGAGTCGAGGTTTCCGGTGGGCTCGTCGCCGAAGATGATCTCGGGCTTGGAGGCCAGGGCGCGGGCGACGGCGACGCGCTGCTGCTGGCCGCCGGAGAGCTGGGCGGGGCGGTGGCTGAGGCGGTCGGCGAGGCCCACCATCCGGATGACCGAATCCACCCACTGCTTGTCGGCCTTGCGGCCCGCGATGTCCATCGGGAGGGTGATGTTCTCCAGGGCCGTCAGCGTCGGCAGCAGGTTGAACGCCTGGAAGATGAAGCCGATCTTGTCCCGGCGCAGCTTGGTCAGCTGCTTGTCCTTCAGGGAGCCGAGTTCGGTGTCGCCGATGCGCACCGAACCGGAGGAGAAGGTGTCCAGGCCGGCCACGCAGTGCATCAGCGTGGACTTGCCGGAGCCGGACGGGCCCATGATCGCGGTGAACTCGGCCTGCCGGAATTCGACGGAGACCCGGTCCAGGGCGACCACCTGGGTCTCGCCCTGTCCGTAGATCTTCGACAGATCCGTGGCACGCGCGGCCACGGAGGTGGCCCGGCCGGCGATGGATGCGGTGGTCACGAGAAGGCACTCCTGAGGGACGACGGTGTGTACGAGGGGACGTAGTCCATCGTCCCGGCCGAAGTGCGCCGTGTAGTCAGTCGCTGTTCCGGTTCCGAAGGCAGACTGCGGATGGACCGGACCCCGCCGCGTCATACCTGAGGATGACGAGGACCCCTGACGGCTGCTCGCGTCAAGAACAGGTGGAGCGTCCTCGTTCGGACGGTGAAATTCCGTCATTCCGTATGCGCCGTCGACCGCCGCCCGTAAGGCTATTGGCAAGTGCGGATGGCGTGTTCCGTGGGCTGATGCACCCTCAGACGTCAATAAAATAAGACAACATCGGTCCGCCCGTCCGCTGTTCGGGGGATGTATCCCGATAGGCTCGGAACCTCGATGCGGAGCCCATGGCCTGCCCAGATGGTGGAATGCAGACACGGCGAGCTTAAACCTCGCTGCCCCTTCGCGGGCGTGCCGGTTCAAGTCCGGCTCTGGGCACTTCCGTCCTTCTCCTTTCCTTCGAGCTTCCTGCAAGCTCCCTTCAAGTCTTCACCGAACCGTTGACAGCGGGCGTGTGCGGTCGGAGACTCGCGTCAGGAAATGGTGAATGAAACTTCACCTGGCGAACAGCGAAGGGAAGGCGACCGATGCGCACCACCGTCGGCATCATCGGAGCGGGCCCGGCCGGCCTCCTCCTCGCCCGTCTGCTCCACAACGCCGGCATCGACTCGGTCGTCCTGGAGAGCCGCGACCGCGCCTACGTCGAACACCGCCAGCGCGCCGGGATCCTGGAGCAGGGCACGGTGGACGTGCTGCGCGCGGCCGGCGCCGGGGAGCGGATGGACCGCGAGGGCCTCCGGCACGACGGGATCGAACTGCGGTTCGCCGGGAAGCGCCACCGCGTCGACTTCCCCGCACTCACCGGCGGCCGGTCGGTGATGGTCTACGCCCAGACCGAGGTCTGCAAGGACCTCATCGCCCTCCAGCTGAAGGAGGGCGGCCCGCTGCTGTTCGAGGCGGAGGCGCTCGCGGTGGAGGGTGCGGACACCGGCAGCCCGCGCGTGCGCTTCCGGCACGAGGGGCGCGAGGACGTCCTGGAGTGCGACTACCTCGTCGGCTGCGACGGCTTCTGGGGCGTGGCCCGCAAGGCGATCCCGGCCGAGCTGGCCCGGGTCCACGAGCGGACGTACCCCTTCGGCTGGCTCGGCATCCTCGCCGACGTACCGCCCTCCCACGACGAGCTGGTCTACGCCCGGCACGACCGCGGCTTCGCCCTGCTCTCCATGCGCTCCCCGTCTGTCTCGCGCCTCTACCTCCAGGTACCGGACGGCACCGACGCCGAGCACTGGGGCGACGACGAGATCTGGGCGGAGCTGGAGCGCCGCTTCGAGACGGACGACGACTGGCGGCTGCAGCGCGGTCCGATCACCCAAAAGTCCGTCACCCCCATGCGCTCCTACGTCCACGAACCCATGCGGTACGGCCGCGTGTTCCTGGCCGGTGACGCGGCGCACATCGTGCCGCCCACGGGTGCCAAGGGGCTGAATCTGGCCGTCGGGGACGTCGTCACCTTCGCGCGGGCGCTGACGCATCAACGGCAGACGGGTTCGGCGGAGCTGCTCGACGCCTACTCCGAGACCTGTCTGCGCCGCGTCTGGCAGGCCGAGCGGTTCTCGTACGACATGACGACGCTGCTGCACCGGGCCCCCGGCGCAACGCCCTTCGAGGATCGGCTCCAGCTGGCGCGGCTGGAGCGGCTCGCGTCGTCGCGGGCCGCCGAGACGGACCTGGCCGAGGGGTACACGGGCTTTCCGTTCGGGTGAGCGCGGGGCGGGGCCGGGGGAGTGATCTCCGACGGGTTCCGGCCACGTCCCAGGTTGGTCATGAATGATCCCGTCCATGGCCGGGAATCACCCAGCCGCGTACCGTGTTGCGCAGCACGAAGAGGGAAAGATCCTCCGCAGGTATTAGGGTCGATCCTTTGCCAACCTATTACTCTTGAGCCAAGGCCACGCACGGTGGCCATGGAGGAGTGAAATGAGGAGCAGCAACCCGGTCTTCTCGCGACGGGGGTTCAGCCGCGACAACGGCTACGCGGGCTTCAACACCGCGCCGCAGGCCGGGGGCGCCGCTGTCGGCACGCAGGGCAACCCGTATGCCCAGCCGCAGGCCGGCAACCCGTATGCGCAGAACCCTTACGCCCAGACGGACCTTCAGCACGGCGCACCGCCGCAGGCCCCGGCCACCACCGGCCGGATGACGATCGACGACGTCATCCTGCGCACGGGCACCACGCTCGGCACTTTGATCGTCACGGCCGCGCTCGCCTGGGCGCTGCTGCCCGTCGACGACGCGAACATCAGCCGGTCGTACGGCATCGCCATCGTTGCCGGTCTGCTCGGCATGGTTCTGGCGCTCGTCCAGTCCTTCAAGCGCAAGGCCTCGCCCGCGCTGATCCTGTCGTACGCCGCGCTCGAGGGTGTGTTCCTCGGCGTGGTCTCCAGCGTCGTCGACAACCGCATCGCGAGCGGTGCGGCCATGCAGGCGGTGATCGGCACCATGGCGGTGTTCGCCTCCGTGCTGGTGGCGTACAAGGCGGGCTGGATCCGCGTCAACCGCCGCTTCGTCGGCTTCGTGATGGCGGCCGCGCTCGGCTTCATCCTGCTGATGGCGGTCAACCTGCTGTTCGCCGTCTTCGGCGGCGGTGACGGCCTCGGCTTCCGCAGCGGCCCGCTCGGCATCGTGTTCGGCATCGTCGGCATCCTGCTCGGCGCCTGCTTCCTCGCCCTGGACTTCAAGCAGGTCGAGGACGGCCTCGCCTACGGCGCACCGCGCGAGGAGGCCTGGCTCGCCGCCTTCGGCCTCACGCTGACGCTGGTGTGGATCTACATGGAGTTCCTGAGGCTCATCTCGATCCTCAACAGCAGCGACTAGCCTGCGACGGCTGTGCAGCAAAGGGCCCCGGGTTCATTCCGGGGCCCTTCGTCGTGTGCGCGCCTAGAGGAATTTGCGCGCCGCCCTCCTCAGGTCGTACTCGTGGACGATCGCCTTCGCGTGGCCGTACGCGAGGTCGTATTCGTGGCGAAGCCAGCTGACCTTCTCCTCGAAGCGGACGAGGGCCGGGCCTTCTTCTACCGTGCGGAGCCAGTCGGAGACTTCACGACCGGTGCAATGGGGGATGCGGGCGAGCATGTTGCGGTGGGTCTCCTCGGAGAGGACGTGGGACATCGGCGCCTCCGGACGCAAAGGGGATGTAAGCCGGTCCTTCAGGTCACCGTGCCTGAGCGTTCGCCCGTTGGCAACAGTCGCGTACGCTCACGGCGTGGTTGATACGACGCGTCTGACCCGAGCCGTAGATCACTTCGCCGACCGGTTGCGGGCGGCGCCGCAGAGCCGGTTGCAGAGAAGCGCGGCCGCGGAGGCGCTGGCGCTGGCCAGGGAGTTGGCTCGGTGGGCGCAGGTTCTGGAGGCGCCCGGGGCTGAGCCTCGAGTGATGCCTGATGCCGGGATGTTCGCCGCAGCGGATCAGATCACCGTTGCCGTGCACGACTTGGCAGTCGTTCTCGAGAGCGACGACCAGGTCTCCGAAGCCGTGCGCTTGGTGGAGGAGGCGCAGAAGAGGGCGGGCGTCTGAGCGTCGTCGGCGGCCGCGGGTGCGTGGGGGCCGGTCGCGCAGTTCCCCGCGCCCCTGAGGGCGTTGCGGTCCCCGGCGCCTCAGAGGCTAGAGGGACGCTATGACCCGGTCGGCCAGGATGTAGACGTTCTCCTCGCCGCACGCGAACGTCAGCGTGTACGCGCCCGAGACTCCCGAACCGCCCAGCAGGACCGGCGTCTCGCCGGCGCGCAGGGCCGTGGCGAGGCGCTCCGCCGTCTCGCGGTGACCCGGGGTCATGCACAGGGTCGTGCCGTCCGCGAACACGTAGACGTCGAGGGTGCCCAGCGGGCCCGGGCGGACGTCGGTCAGTTCGGTGGCGGAGGCCGCGAGGTCCTCGAGGGTGGCAACCGTGCGCTCGTGATCGTTCACGGCCGGTGAGGAAACCGGGACGAAGTCCGGGTGGGAAGGGTGCCGGCGGCGGGCCGCGGCCAGTTCGGGGGACTCCCCGGCGAACTCGTCGGCGTCCGCGGTCGACTCGGTCACCGGCTCCAGATGCTCCAGGCCCGCGAAATCTGCCTGGCGTGGCAGGAACAGCTCACTGTCGGACAGGCCCAGCAGAGTGGGTGCGTCGGTGGCGTCACGGGACTCCTGGGCGGCCCAGAAGGCCCGCGCCTCGGCCAGCTCCCGCTCGCGCTCCTCGGCGAGCGCCTCGGCCACCGCGGCGCGTATCTCATCCGCGTCCGCGGAGAGGCGGGCCTGCGGGACGAGGCCGCGGGCCGAGCCCGCGTTGGTCCGCTCCAGCTCGGTGTGCAGGGCCGCGACCTGTCGGCGCAGCACCAAGAGCGTGCGCAGGACGGCGACGCCCACGGCGCCCGTGGCGGCCGTGGTGAGCAGCAAAGCGATCGGCATGGCGCTCACTGACGTACTCCCGGTTCAAAGTCGACCCCCGACTTCCTACATCAGCTTGAAGGGCGGACTATCCAGCTGTCAGTGCGTAACGTCACCAAACGGACAGGACTTTGGGCCTGATGTTTAGCGGTGAACGGCTCTGACCTGCGTAAATCCCTGTGTCGAGGGAGATAGGTCACATCCTGGGGGAGATTGGATCACAAAACGGCCCAGAACCGCGGGGTTTCCCGGGTTCTGGGCCGAAGGCTCACACTGGGTCGTGAGTTGACTACCCAGGGGCTCGAAATGGCCGGTTCAGCTCAGGCGCTCGATGACCATCGCCATGCCCTGGCCGCCGCCGACGCACATCGTCTCCAGACCGAACTGCTTGTCGTGGTGCTGGAGCGAGTTGATGAGCGTGGTGGTGATGCGGGCGCCCGTCATGCCGAAGGGGTGGCCGACGGCGATGGCGCCGCCGTTGACGTTCAGCTTGTCGATGTCGATGCCCAGGTCGCGGTAGGAGGGGATCACCTGGGCGGCGAACGCCTCGTTGATCTCGACCAGGTCGATGTCGTCGATGGTGAGACCGGCGCGGCGCAGGGCCTGCTGGGAGGCCTCCACCGGGCCGAGGCCCATGATCTCGGGGGACAGGCCGGACACGCCGGTGGAGACGATGCGGGCGAGCGGGGTGAGGCCGAGCTCGCGGGCCTTGGTGTCCGACATGATCACGAGCGCGGCGGCGCCGTCGTTGAGGGGGCAGCAGTTGCCGGCGGTGACGAGGCCGTCGGGGCGGAAGACCGGCTTGAGGCCCGACACGCCCTCCACGGTGACGCCGGCGCGGGGGCCGTCGTCCTTGCTGACGACGGTGCCGTCGGGGAGGGTCACCGGGGTGATCTCGCGCTCCCAGAAGCCGTTCTTGATGGCTTCCTCGGCGAGGTTCTGCGAGCGGACGCCGAACTCGTCCAGTTCCTGGCGGGTGATGCCCTTCATGCGGGCGAGGTTCTCGGCGGTCTGCCCCATGGCGATGTAGGCGTCCGGCACGAGGCCGTCCTCGCGCGGGTCGTGCCAGGTCGTGCCCTCCTGCTGGGCGACCTCGGCGGTGCGGGCCTCGGCCTCGGCGAAGAGGGGGTTGTGGGTGTCGGGGAGGCTGTCGGAGTTGCCCTTGGCGAAGCGGGAGACCGTCTCGACGCCGGCCGAGATGAAGACGTCGCCCTCGCCCGCCTTGATGGCGTGCAGGGCCATGCGGGAGGTCTGCAGGGAGGAGGAGCAGTACCGGGTGACCGTGCAGCCCGGGAGGTGGTCCATGCCCATCTGTACGGCGACGATGCGGCCGAGGTTGTTGCCCTGCTCGCCGCCGGGGAGGCCGCAGCCGAGCATCAGGTCGTCGATGTCGTGCGGGTCCAGCTCGGGGACCTTGGCCAGAGCCGCCTGGATGATCGTGGCGGTGAGGTCGTCGGGGCGCAGGTCTTTGAGGGAGCCCTTGAAGGCGCGGCCGATGGGGGAGCGGGCGGTCGAGACGATCACGGCTTCGGGCATCACGGCTCCAGTTAAAAGGTGCGGCGCGTAGCGCCTCGTTGAGGGGTGGTGGTCGGGCGACGGGTGGGCATACCGGGGGGTCGGGCAGGGCTGTGAGGGAAGTTACCCGTACGTACGCATCGGGTCACGGGGATGGGCATGTGACCTTTGCCGCAGCTTTCTAAGCGCTTGCTTGGCTCTCTCGGGGTCGCTGGGAACGGGCCTCGTCCTCACACGCCGGACGGGCTGGACGGCGTGGACGTGGGCTCGGCCTCCTGCACCCGCCGCCGGCGCCTCCGCTTGAGCAGGGCCCAGGGCCCCTTCGGGCCGGTCGGCATGGCTGCCGTGACCTCCGTGCCCGCCTCCGACGCGGCCTCGGCCGCCGCACGGGCCACCGGGAGGAAGCCCTCGCGGCGGGTGACGTCGGGGCGTTCCTCCTCCGCCGGCCACAGGCCCAGGGCCGCGCAGAGCGTCGGCAGGACGGCCATCGCCGCCGTGGCGTAGCCCTCCGCGGAGGGGTGGTAGTTGTCGGGGCCGAAGAGTTCGCGCGGGTTCGCCGCGAACTCCGGGCCCAGCAGGTCGCCCAGCGACACCGTGCGGCCGCCCTGTTCGACGACACCGATCGTCTGGGCGGCCGCCAGCTGGCGTGAGGCCCGTCTGGCGAGCCAGCGCAGCGGCTGCTGGACCGGCTCGATCGTGCCGAGGTCGGGGCAGGTGCCCACCACGACCTCCGCGCCTGCCGTGCGCAGACGCCGTACCGCGGCGGACAGGTGGCGTACCGAGCGGGTGGCCGGCATGCGGTTCGTGACGTCGTTCGCGCCGACCATGATCACGCAGATGTCGGGCACCAGAGCCGGATCGGCGAGCACCAGGGCCACCTGGCGGTCCAGGTCGTCCGAGCGGGCGCCCGGCAGGGCCACGTTGCGCAGCACCACCTGGCGTTCCGCCACCGCCGCCAGCCCGGACGCCAGCAGCGCCCCCGGGGTCTGCCCCGACCGGTGCACGCCCTGCCCCGCGGCCGTGGAGTCACCCAGGATGGTCAGGCGCAGGGGCGGTTCGCCGGGAGTGGCGTACAGGCGGCCGTACCGGCCGTCGGCGTTCGGTACGTGGTTGCTCGTGCCGTTGCCCACATGACGCCGGGCCATCCGCACCTCGGCGAGGACCAGACCGACGGCCGCCGCCCCCGCCAGACCGATGCCGCCTCCGCCGTACGCGGCGCCCGCCGCGATCCGCCGTGCCACCCTCGCCCTCGACATGCTCGTCATGCGTCGCCGCCACCTCCTCATAGCCGTACATCAACTGCTTGCCCCGCACGGACCGTGGCCCAATCCCAACGAGGAGTGAACGACCGTCATGGGCCCCGTGCAGGCCATAGGCTGGCGGAACTAAGACCACTTCTTTTGCAGCATCCGGAGACAACGGTGCATTTCCACGACTCGATGATCAGTCTCGTCGGCAACACCCCGCTGGTGAGGCTCAACAACGTGACCAAGGGCATCCGGGCTACCGTCCTGGCCAAGGTGGAGTACTTCAACCCGGGCGGTTCCGTGAAGGACCGCATCGCTCTGCGCATGATCGAGGCCGCGGAGGAGAGCGGCGCGCTCAAGCCCGGCGGCACGATCGTCGAGCCGACCAGTGGCAACACCGGCGTCGGCCTCGCCATCGTGGCCCAGCAGAAGGGGTACAAGTGCATCTTCGTGTGCCCCGACAAGGTCAGCACCGACAAGATCAACGTGCTGCGGGCCTACGGCGCCGAGGTGGTCGTCTGCCCCACCGCCGTCGATCCCGAGCACCCGGACTCGTACTACAACGTCTCCGACCGGCTGGTCCGTGAGACGCCGGGCGCCTGGAAGCCGGACCAGTACTCCAACCCGAACAACCCGCTCTCCCACTACCACTCCACCGGCCCCGAGCTGTGGGAGCAGACGGAGGGGAAGATCACCCACTTCGTGACTGGTGTGGGGACGGGCGGCACCATCTCCGGTACGGGCCGCTACCTCAAGGACGCCAGCGACGGCAAGGTGCAGGTCGTCGGCGCCGACCCCGAGGGCTCCGTGTACTCCGGCGGGTCCGGTCGGCCGTATCTCGTCGAGGGCGTCGGCGAGGACTTCTGGCCGACGGCGTACGACCGGACCGTCGCCGACGAGATCGTCCCCGTGTCCGACAAGGACTCCTTCCAGATGACCCGGCGGCTGGCGAAGGAGGAGGGCCTGCTGGTGGGCGGCTCGTGCGGCATGGCCGTCGTGGCCGCGCTGCGGGTCGCCGAGCGGCTCGGCCCGGACGACGTCGTGGTCGTGCTGCTGCCGGACAGCGGCCGCGGCTACCTCTCCAAGATCTTCAACGACGAGTGGATGGCCGACTACGGCTTCCTCGAGGACACCGGCCCGAGCGCGCGTGTCAGTGACGTCCTCGACGACAAGGAGCACGGCGCCATCCCGTCCCTCGTCCACATGCACCCGGACGAGACGGTCGGTGAGGCCATCGAGGTGCTGCGCGAGTACGGCGTCTCGCAGATGCCGATCGTGAAGCCGGGCGCCGGCCACCCCGACGTCATGGCGGCGGAGGTCGTCGGGTCCGTCGTCGAACGCGAGCTGCTCGACGCCCTGTTCACCAAGCGGGCCTCGCTGGAGGACCCGCTGGAGAAGCACATGTCGGCCCCGCTGCCGCAGGTCGGCTCCGGTGAGCCGGTCGCGGACCTGATGTCCGTGCTGGGCGCGGCCGACGCGGCGATCGTCCTCGTCGAGGGCAAGCCGACCGGTGTGATCAGCCGTCAGGACCTGCTGGCCTTCCTCGCCAAGAGCGGGAAGTAGCGGCAAACCTGCGGTGAACGGCCCGTGTCCGCGGCGAACTTGCGGTGACCGGCGCCGCTCGGAGCGTCGCGGAACTGGTACGAGCGCGTCACGTCCACGCAGCACCCGCTTAACACGGGTCGGGCACATTAGTTGGTGTCGGCAGGGGGCGGGAGCGGCTCCCCGCCCGGGCCGGCGCCGAACGTCCAAGGACCTCCGGAGCGGCTCCCGGACCTCCATGGACGCCCGGACGTGAGACCTGGCCCTGACCCGGTCGACGTCCCTCGCGGGGACCGCCGTCGTCCCGCCCCCCGGAAACGGGGGTGCGGCGGTCCCCGCGCATTGCTCTGTTCGAGAGTCGCGCGGGAGCGTCGGCAGCCTCAGCCCGCCTCCGCCGCGGCCCAACTCCCCAGCAGCGCAAGCCGCTCCGCCGTCTCCGAGCCCGGTTCCGGTGTGTACACCACCATCGTCTGGTCCGGTTCCGTCTGGATGGTCATGGTCTCGTACGGGAGGGTCAGCAGGCCCGCGAGCGGGTGCTGGATGCGTTTCGTGCCGGACATGCAGGCCTCGACCTGGTGGTCGGCCCAGAGCCGGCGGAAGTCCTCGCTCTGGAGGGACAGTTCGCCGACGAGGGCACACAGCTTGCGGTCGTCCGGGCGGTGGCCGGCGTTCAGACGGAGATGGGCGACCGCCTGCGCGGCGATCGCGGACCAGTCCGGGTAGCGGGTCCGGGAGTCGGGGTCGAGGAAGACGTGCCGGGGGATGTTGCGGTCGGCGGGAGCCGTACGGCCGTAGTCGCTGACCGCGTCGGCGAGAGAGTTCCAGGCGAGGACGTCCATGCGGGGGCCGATGACGAAGGCGGGCGTGCGGTCCATGCTGTCCAGCAGCGTCTGGACGCCCGGGCGGACGCGAGCCGTGTCCTGGCGGCGGATGGCTCGGTCACGGGGCCGGGCCACCGTACGCAGATAGGCGTGTTCCGTCTCGTCCAGCCGCAGCACCCGCGCGATCGCGTCCAGGACGGCATCCGAGACGCTCTGCCCCCGGCCCTGTTCGAGGCGGACGTAGTAGTCGACGCTCACTCCGGCCAGCTGCGCCACCTCTTCGCGGCGCAGCCCCGGAACGCGGCGCCGCCCGTACGAGGGCAACCCCACCTCCTCCGGCTGGATACGGCCGCGGCGTGAGCGCAGGAAGTCTCCCAGGTCCCCGTCCATGGTTTCGAGCGTAGACGGACGGCGGGGCGTGAGCCTGGTACTGCCAGACACAGGAACGACGCAGCCCTGGGTAGGGCGGGCGCGGCGGCGGAGGGTGAGTGGTGTCCGCAAGGCGCCGGGACACGCCCTGGCACCTCCCTGACCTGGAGGAATCCCATGTCGTACGAGAACCTGACCGGCCGTACCGCCGTCGTGACCGGAGCAGCGAGCGGGATCGGCGAGGCCGTCGCCGTGCTGCTCGCCGAGCAGGGGGCGCGGGTCGCGCTGCTGGCCCGGCGCGGGCAGCGGCTGGACGAGCTCGCCGCGAAGATCACCGCGGGCGGAGGCGCGGCGCTGGGCGTCGTCGCCGACGTCACCGACGACGCGTCCGTGGCCGCGGCCACGGAGCGGGTCCACGAGGCGTACGGGGCCGTGGACCTCGTCGTCAACAACGCCGGCGTCATGCTGGGCAACCCCGTCGAGGCGGGACGGCTCGACGAGTGGCAGCGGATGATCGACACCAATGTGACCGGGGTGCTGCGCGTCGTCCGGGCGTTCACCGGCGACCTGGTGGCGGCGGCCGCCGAGGGCCGCACCGCCGACCTGGTGAACATCTCCTCCGTCGGCGCGCACCTCGCTTTCCCCAACTACGCGGTGTACGGGGCGACGAAGGCGGCGATCACCCATCTCTCCCAGTGCCTGCGCACCGAGTTCGGCCCGCGTGACGTACGGGTCACCAACATCGAGCCCGGGTTCGTGGAGAGCGAGCTGCGGCTCCACACCGACAACGACGAGATCTCGGCGCAGGTAGACGGCATGGTCGAGGCGATGGGCACGCTGTCGGCGGCGGAGCTCGCCGATGTGGTGGCCTACGCTGCGAGCCGCCCGCGGCATGTGAACCTGCGGCAGATCATGGCCATGCCGACCCGGCAGGCGTGAACCTCATGGGCCGGTGCGGAGGGTCAGCCCTCCCAGCGGTCCTCGCTCTTGGCGTTGCGGCGCCAGCCCTGGAAGAGGCCGGGGGTGGTGCGAGCCGCCTGGACGACGTTGACGCCGACGATGCCGACCCAGGTGACCAGCAGGCCCGGGAGGTCGGCGACGCCCGCACCGATCCCGGACAGCGGGATCGCCAGGACCAGCGAGACGATGGCGAAGCCGAAGCGCTCGCCGAACGAGTCCGTCGGCCTCGGCGACCGCGAGCCGCGGGCCGCCACCATCTGCTGCTCGGCCATCTGACGCCGCATGCGGCGCTCGACCGCCCCGTCGATGCGCTGGTCGACCTTCTCCATGAATGAGTCGACCAGCGCGGACTCGTACTCGTCGCCCAGCTCCCTGCGGGCCTGCAGGGTGGCGTTGAGTTCCTTCTTGAGTTCGGTGTCCCGCGCGTCCATTCCGGTCATGGGATCCAAGGTAGGCAGCGGGGGCCGGGGCCGCACTGGGGTTAGCCCCCCTGTTCGGATGGGGGCGTACGGCAGTGCGCCGTCACTTCACCAGCCCGTGCTCCTTGGCGTACTCGTCCGCCACGTCCTCCGGATCCTTCTTGTCCTTGTCGACCAGCCGGTTCAGCTCCGTGAGCTGGGCGGTCGTCAGGGTGTTGCCGAGGCGGGCGAGGGCCTTGCGGACCGTGGCGTCGGCCTTGCGGTCGGCTATGAGGGGGACGACGTGCTGGCCGGGGATGAGGTTCTTGGGGTCGGTGAGGACCACCCAGTCGTTGGCCTGGATGTCGGTGTCCGTGGTGAAGAGGTTGGCCACGTCGACGTCGCCCTTCTTCAGGGCGCCCTTGACCAGCGGACCGGAGGAGTCGAGGGACTTGAACTCCTTGAACTCGACCCCGTAGACCTCCTTGAGGCCCACGGCACCGACCTCCCGCTTCTTCACCTCGGGCGCCGCGCCGATCACCAGCTTGCCGTTCTGCTTCTTCAGGTCGGCGAGGGAGGTCAGGCCGTACTTCTCGGCCGTCTCCCGGGTGACGGCGAAGGCGTCCGAGTCCTCGGCCATGCCGTACGGGAGCACCTGGAGGCCGTCGGGGAGGGCGATGGTGAGTGCGTTCTGCATCTCGCCCTCCTCCGTCGCCTTCGCCTTGGGGGAGACGTAGTGCAGCAGGGCGCCCTGGTACTCGGGGAGCAGGTCGATGTCGCCGCCCCTGAGGGCGGGGATCAGGATCTCGCGGGTGCCGAGGTTGGGGCGGACGGTGACCTTCACGCCGGCCGCCTCCAGGACGGCCGCGTACAGGTGGCCGAGCACCTGGTTCTCGGTGAAGTTGGCGGTGCCGATGGTGAGGCCGCCCTTGCTGGAGCCGCCGCCGGAGCCGGCGGAGCCCTGGCTTTCGAGGGACGTGATGCCGCTGGAGCAGGCGGCGAGGGCGGGGACGGAGGCCGCTGCGAAGAGGCCGCCGAGGAGGGTGCGTCGGTTCATCGCGCGTCCGTTCGTCGAGCGT
Source organism: Streptomyces sp. NPDC111606 (assembly GCF_055656945.1). Taxonomy (NCBI): domain Bacteria; kingdom Bacillati; phylum Actinomycetota; class Actinomycetes; order Kitasatosporales; family Streptomycetaceae; genus Streptomyces; species Streptomyces sp. NPDC111606. Next base: position 87,222 of record NZ_JBVKBY010000014.1, on the reverse strand, counting down.
CGGTTCATCGAGGGGTCCCTAGGCAGTGCGGTGGCGGAAGAGGAAGCGCTGGAGGCCGGAGAGCAGCAGGTCCAGGGCCACGGCGACCAGGGCGACCAGCACCGCGCCGCCGAGCACCTGCACGAGGTCGCGCTGGGCCAGGCCGTCGAACACGTAGCGGCCCAGGCCGCCGAAGGAGACGTACGCGGCGATGGTCGCCGTGGCCACGACCTGGATCAGGGCCAGGCGCAGGCCGGTCATGATCAAGGGGAGCGCGAGCGGCAGCTCCACCTGGAGGAGGACCTGGTGGGCGCGCATGCCCTGGCCGCGCGCCGCGTCCTTCACGTCCGGGTCGACGGCCGTCATCCCCGCGTAGGTGTTGGTGACGATCGCCGGGACCGCGAGGGCGACCAGGGCGACGTAGACCGGGAGCATGGACAGCCCGCCGGCCAGGAAGACCAGGACGACCAGGCCGACGGTCGGCAGCGCGCGGCCGAAGGACGCGAGGTTGATCGCGACGAAGGCGCCCTTGCCGGTGTGGCCGATGAGCAGGCCGAGGGGGAGGCCGATCGCCGCCGCGATGAGGGTGGCGAGCAGCGAGTACTGCAGGTGCTCGGCGAGCCGGTGCGCGATGCCGTCCGAGCCGGACCACTGTTCGCCGCTGACCAGCCAGTCGCCGAGGTTCTTGAAGAGTTCGTACATCAGGCTCGCCGCCTCCGCCACGGGGTCAGGACGTGCTGCAGGGCGACCAGGGCCGCGTCCGCGACCACGGCCAGCAGAAGGGTGAGGACCACTCCGGCGATCACCGGGGTGGGGAAGTTGCGCTGGAAGCCGTCGGTGAAGAGCTGGCCGAGGCCGCCGTCGCCGATGTAGGTCGCGACCGAGACCAGGGAGATGGACATGACCGTCGCGATCCGCACCCCGGCCATGATCACGGGGAGCGCGAGCGGGAACTCGACGGTGAGGAGCGTGCGCAGGGGGCGCGTGCCCATCGCCTTCGAGGCCTCCTTCACCTTCACGGGGACCGAGTCGAGGCCCTCGACCGTGTTCCGGAGCAGGACGACCAGCGTGTAGACCGTCAGGCCGATCACGGTCGTGGTGCGGGTGAGACCGGAGACCGGGAGCAGCAGGACGAAGATCGCGATCGACGGGATCGTGAAGAGCACGTTCGACAGGCCCAGCAGGAAGCCGCGCAGGGGGCGGACCCGGTGGGCGATCACCGCGAGGGGCAGCGAGATCAGTATCCCGAGCAGGACGGCGGTGAGCGCGGCCTGCAGGTGGGAGACGGTGAGGGTGGTGAGGTCGTCGGTGTGGTCGCCTATCCACGACCAGTCGATGGTCATGCGGCCACCTCGGTCTCCGCGTGGGCGCGGGCCTCGGTGTGCGCCTGGCCCGCGTGCTCGTGGATGTCGTCGCGGGACGAGACGCCGGTGAGGACACCGTCGGCGTCGACGCGGGCTATCAGGCCGGCGGGGGAGGCGATGGACTCGTCGAGGGCCGCGAGGAGGGAGTCGGAGTCCCTCAGCGGTCGCACCGGGATCTCGGCGGCGTCCGCCGAACGCCAGTGCAGGGGCTTGCCGGCCTCGTCGCGTACGAGGCTCCAGTCGCCGCCCTCCGGCGCCGGGCCCTGCGGGACGTCCGCGAGGGTCCGCAGCGACAGCAGCTTCAGGCCGCGCTCGGCGCCGAGGAAGTCGGCCACGAAGTCGTCGGCCGGTCGGGCGAGGAGCTCGGCGGGGGAGGCGCACTGGACGAGGTGGCCACCGGTGCGGAAGATCGCGATCTGGTCGCCGAGGCGTACGGCCTCGTCGATGTCGTGTGTGACGAAGACGATGGTCTTGCTCAGCTCCTTCTGCAGGCGCAGAAGTTCGTCCTGGAGCTGGGTGCGGACCACCGGGTCGACCGCGCCGAACGGCTCGTCCATCAGCAGCACGGGCGGGTCGGCGGCGAGCGCGCGGGCCACGCCGACGCGCTGCTGCTGGCCGCCGGAGAGCTGGTGCGGGTAGCGCCTGCCGGTGTCGGGGGTGAGGCCCACGGTCTCCAGCAGCTCGGCCGCGCGGGCCCGGGCCTTCCTGCGGCCGTGGCCCAGCAGCAGCGGCACGGTGGCGACGTTGTCGAGCACCGTGCGGTGCGGGAACAGGCCCGCCTGCTGGATGACGTACCCGATGGAGCGGCGCAGCTCGGCGGCGTCCTGCCGGGTGACGTCCTTGCCCCCGACCCGGATGGTGCCGGAGGTCGGCTCCACCATCCGGTTGATCATCCGCAGGGTGGTCGTCTTGCCGCAACCGGAGGATCCGACCAGGACGGTCACGCCGCCCTCCGGCATCTCCAGGGAGAGATCGTGGACTGCTGTCGTGCCGTTGGGGAAGCGCTTGTGGACCGCGTCGAACTGGATCATGAGTTGTCCCTTGCCCGGCTGTATAACGTCATGCAGAGTTCTCGGTAGCTGAATAGGTTGTCAACGGGTTGGTGTAAATCCGAAGTAACGGATGGTCGCTAGGCAAGACCCGATGTCCGGATTGAGGGGAGCTTGGGGCTTTATGTCGTCTCGGATCGTGGACGCGCCGAGTGCTGTGACTTCTGGGCACACCGCCCTGGTCGTCCTCGACGGGATCGGGCTGGGCGTCGAGGACGTCGTACGCCTCGCCGACGGGAGCGCGCGGCCGGTCGCCGCGACCGACGCGATGAAGCGCGCGGAGGCGTCCTGGGACGCCGCCCGCCTCATCGCCGCGACCGGGCGGGTCTACGGCCGTTCCACCGGCGTGGGCGCCAACCGGAACGAGGACGTGCCCACCGAGGCCGCCGCCGAACACGGTCTGCGTCTGCTGCGCAGCCACGCCGGCGCCATCGGCGCGGAGCTGCCCGCCCGGCAGGTGCGGGCCATGCTCGCCGTACGGGCCAACCAACTGCTGGCCGGCGGCGCGGGCCTCAGGCCCACCGTCATCACGGCGATGTGCGAGGCGCTGGAGAGCGGCGCCCACCCGGTCGTGAACGAGTTCGGCTCGGTCGGCACCGGCGACCTGGCGGCGCTCGCGCAGACCGGACTCGCGCTGGCCGGCGAACATCCGTGGCGGGGGCCCGGCGCCCCCGAGGCGCAGCCGCTCGACAACAACGACGCCCTCGCGTTCATCAGCAGCAACGCCCTCACCCTCGGCCAGGCCGCCCTCGCGCTGCACGAACTGCGCGGGCTCGTCGCCGCCACCCAGGTCGTCGCCGCGCTGTCACTGCTGGCCGTCGACGGCTCCCACGAGGCGTACGCCGCTCCCGTGCACACCGCCCGACCGCACCGGGGCAGCTCCGAAGTCGCCCGCGAGATGCGGGAGTTCATCGGCGCCGAGGACCGGCCCACCCCTCCGCTGGGCAGGCTCCAGGACCCGTACGGCTTCCGCTGCCTGCCGCAGATCCACGGCCCCGCGCACGACGCGGCCGACGCCCTGGAGCAGGTGCTGGCGGTCGAGATCAACGCGGCCGCCGAGAACCCCCTCATCTCCCCCGAGGACATGGCCGCCTACCACCACGGCGGCTTCTACCAGGCCCAACTCGCTCTCTCCCTGGACCACTTCAGGCTGGCCCTGACCCAGGTGGCGCGGCTGTCGACGTCCCGGCTGTCGACCCTCAACGAGCCCGCCTACACCCGCCTGAAGCCCTTCCTCGCCGACCAGGAGCCCGCCTCGTCCGGCGTGATGATCCTGGAGTACGCCGCCGGTGCCGCCCTCGGCGACCTGCGCGCGTTCTCGGCCCCCGCCTCGCTCGGCCACGCTGTACTCTCCCGGGGCGTGGAGGAGCAGGCCAGTTTCGCCTCGCTCGCCGCGCGGCAGACACTGCGCGCGTGCGACGCGTACCGTCTCGTCGTCGGCTGTGAACTTGTCGCCGCCGTACGGGCGTTGCGGCTGCGCGGCCTCAGGCCCGAACCGGAGCTCGGCGTGAGCCGGGCGCTGGAGCTGGCCGAGTCGGTGCTCGACGACGACCTGGCCGACCGTCCGCTCACCGACGACGTGACGGCGGCGGCAGCACTGCTGGACCGGTTCACGGACATCTGGAGGGGGAGCGCCGCATGAGCGCGGACAGGACCACGAGCGGGACGGCCCACGGAACGTCCCATGGGGCCGACAGCCCCGCCGCGCGTCTCCAGGCGCTCTTCGAGGGGCACCGGCTGACCCCGACTCAGCGGCGCATCGCGCACAGCATGGTGCGGCGGGCCGCCGACGTGCCGTTCCTGTCCAGCGTGGAGCTGGCCGAGCTGGCCGGGGTCAGCCAGCCGTCCGTGACCCGTTTCGCCGTCGCCCTCGGCTTCGACGGCTACCCCGCCCTGCGCAGGCACCTGCGCGAGGTCGCGCCCGTGGAGCCCGCGGCGGACGCGGGCTCGTACAACGAGTACCAGCAGGCCGTCGAGGCCGAGATCGAGAACCTGCGGCACCTCGCTGAGGTGCTCGCCGATCCGCGCCCGGTGCAGAAGGCCGGACGCCTGCTCGCGGCCTCCCGCCCCCTGCCCGTGCTGGGCCTGCGGGCCGCGGCCTCCCAGGCGTACGGCTTCGCCTACTTCGCCGCCAAGGTCCACCCCGACGTACGGCTGCTGCACGAGGGCGGCACGATGATCCACGACCGGATCGACGCCGCCGTACGGGCCGGCGCGACGGCCCTGCTCTGCTTCGCGCTGCCCCGGCATCCGCGCGAGGTCGTGGACACCCTGGCCTACGCCAAGGAGGCCGGACTGACGGTCGTGACGGTCGCGGACTCCGCCTTCGCGCCGGTCGCCAAGGTCTCCGACCTGCTGCTGCCCGCCGCCGTCGGCACGGGCCTCGCCTTCGACACGGCCTGCGCGCCGATGCTGCTGGGCCGGGTCCTGCTGGAGGCGATGTGCGACGACCTGCCCGACGCCCAGGCGCGACTGGAGGAGTTCGACGCGCGGGCGGCGGTACGGGGGCTGTTCGTCGAGTGAGTTCCTGAGAGCTTCTTAAGGCTCGTCTCACGTTGGCTGGCTAGCGTGCGCGCACAGCTACTGGACAGTGCTGGGACGGGAGGCGGAACGTGGCACGCGGTGGAGGGCAGGGGCTGGCTCGGGTGGCCGTCGTCGTACGGGCCGGGGCGGCGCCGTTGTGGTGGCTCGGGGTGTTCGCGGCGGGGACCGGCGTGCTGGTGCCGGGCATCACGGGCCGCAGGATCGGCGTGCTGGGCGGCGCCGCGCTGTTCATCGTCACGGTGGCCGTGGTGGCGTCCGTGCGTCGCAAGCGCTACACCGCGCTGATCGGCTCGGCCACCCGCGCCGGCAAGCAGGACGTGCTCCAGGACCGCGCGGTCGCCGTGCGCAACTGGCGCCGGGGCCACCGCTGGTGGCTGATCCTGGCGTTCCTCGCCGCGCTGGGCAGCGCCTTCGCGGTGCCGGCGGCGGGCGGGATGCTTCTCGCGGGGTGCGGGGCCGGGCTGCGGCTCAAGGCCGCGTGGCTCGGACGGCTGGAGCGGGCCGGGAAGGCCCTGCTGTGGGCGCGGGTCGACTGGCTCGACGGCCGGGGCGGCCGCCCCGCGGGCAAGGCCGTGAAGGGCTACCGCACCACGGGTGTCGCCGCGGGCGACGCGGCCCCCGGAGGGGCCCGCCGCCGCACCGCGGCGCTCGTGTAGGTCAGACCTCCAGGTCCTCCTCGATCTTCTTCAACTGGTGCCTGGCCATGGCCAGGTTGGCGCGCTTGCCGTCGAGGACCAGGTACAGGAAGAGACCGTTGCCCCCGCGCCCGGCGATCAGCCGGATCAGGTGGTACTGGTCGCTGAGGGTGATCAGGATGTCCTCGATGCCGCCCTTCAGGCCGAGGTGCTCCATCGTGCGCATCTTGGCGCGGACGACGTCGGTGTTGCCGGCGGCGGCGACATTGAGGTCGAAGCTCTTGCCGCCGCCCAGAGTGCCCAGTGCCATTCCGCTGGTGTAGTCGACGAGCGCGACCCCGGTCGCGCCCTCGATCGAAGCGAGGCATTCCTTCAGCGTGGTCTCGGTGTTGGCCATGACGTGTGTTCCTCTCAACTCTCCGTAGTGGTGCGCGCGTTGGTGTTGGTGCGTGCGGCGCGCGCGGTTTTCGTGCGGGTGGGCATGGGTTTGGCGGGCTCCTTGGCCGCGCTCTTGGCAGGGCTGCGGCGCACAGGAGTCGCCTCCGCGTCGACGAGCTCCCCGATACGGGCACCCGCGCGGCGGCCCTCCAGGTGCAGCCGGCCGACGTTGACGCCGTCCTGGGCGAGCAGCGTCAGCACGGCGGTACGGCCCGCGGCGTACGTCGCCACATAGCCCTCCGTGCCGCGCATGAGCAGTTCGCGGAAGTCGCCGCGGCCGGTCGCGTCCGTCACCCGCACCGCGACGCCGAGCGCGGCGGCGGTGAGGGCGGCGAGGCCGTCCGGTTCGACGCCGGGGGTGTCGTGGGCGAGGACGAGGCCGTCCACACCGGCCGCGAGTGCTCCGGTCAGCTGGGGCACGCGGGCTCTGAGCCGGCGGAATTCGTCGAGTATCGGGGCCTCGGCCGCCATCAGGTGTCTCCTCTCGGCGCGGGACCGCCGCGGCTCGGGCGGCCCGGGCGGCTCGCGGTCCTCGAAGGGTTTGCGGTCAAAGGGCCTCCAGCGCATCCCTGACCCTCTTCAGCAGCGCGATGTAGGGATCGGCTGGGTCGGACGGGGGGTCTTCGACGGCGGGCGGCGGCTGCGGGGCCACGAGCCCCGCCGCGGCCAGCCGCCGTATGTGCACGAGCGTGTGGAACGCCGGTCTGCCCAGCTCCCGGGCGATGTCCGTGGCCCGCCGTACGCCGTCCACCCGGGCGAGTACGGCGGCCTGCCGGGGCGGCACCGCGGGCGCCGCGACCGGGTCGGCCCGGATCAGGGGCGCGCCGTCCGTCGCCGGGTCGGGCCAGATGCCCAGCAGCAGGGCCCGGCGGCGCAGCGTCTCGCGCTCCACGGCGACGACCGGCACGGGATGCACGGAGGCGAGCCAGTGCGCGGTGCCGTAGCGGAAGCGGCCGGGCGTGCTGCTGGGGGCGAGCGCGAAGTACGCGGCGTCGTACAGGGCGCTCACCTGCGCCAGCTCCAGCGCCCCCGGCGTGACACCGTGCCGCAGCAGCCGACCCTCGTCGGCGCTGTCCTCGGCGTCCCGCCAGGCCTCGGCGCCGAGCATGCCGTGGGCCGTGAGGAGCTCGTCGAGACCGGGAGCGAGCGGACTCTCGGCGTGCACCACCCGGCCCTCGGCGAGGTGGAGCGTGCCGTGCTCGCGGTCCAGGACGCCGGTGGCCCGCTCGTCCGCGAGACGGGTCAGCATCGGGGAGACACCGCCCGCCCGCTGGTGCGCAGTCTGCCGGTCCCGTACCGGCAGCCGCGGTGGTGGCGTGACCACGGTCATCACAGCACCAGCCGTTCGGCCATCTCGCCCAGCCGGATGCGGGCCAGCGCGAGATTGCCTTCCGCGCGGGCCAGCCACAGGTACAGGAACACGCTGCTGTCGAACGTCGTCGGCACGAACCGGAGCACGTGATAGCTGTCCCGGTTGCTGAGGATCACGTCCTCGACGGGCGGATCCGTGGCGTCGGAGCCGTCCTCCGGCCCGAAGGCGTGCTGCTCGGCGGCCAGCCGTGCCAGCTCCGCCGCCTCGGCGGCCGCCGTCTCGTGGTCACCGCCCGGAGGATCGCCCACCGTGCCCAGGGCCAGCCCGCTCGTCCAGTCGACCAACGCAGCACCACGCGCACCTGGCAGCCGCATCGTCTCCAGCAAGCACTCGTCGATTCCGGGCACCGTCGCTCCCCTCCCGCCTCGGGGTCCGGCTGAGTGACCGCCAAACTACGCAACGTGTGTGCGGTGAGTGAGCGTTCGGGCATTTTCCAGTGGAACATGCGCCGAGTGACTAGGGTGGGTCAACTGACCCTGTTTTCCAGTGGCTTGATCGCATATGGCGTACTGCTGGGTATTGACCTACGTCAACGGCGCTCCGGCGTGGCCAGGGTGGTGAGCGAGGTCGCGTGCGCCCCTCCCGATTCGGCCACGATCTCGTCGAGCGTCTGCGGCTCGCGCACGGTCGCGAAGGCGATGCCCCCGGACCCGTCCGGCACGAAACCGTGGATGCCGGGCCGGGCCAGGGAGTTGTACGCGTAGTGGTGCGCGAAGTAGTACGCCCCCGTGTCCAGCGCCGCCGCGAAGTCCCCCTGCTCCAGCAACGGCAGCGCGGCCCCCTCGGCCAGCAGGTCCCCGGAGAAACAGGCCGGCCCGGCCACGTCCTGCACCACGGCCGGACCCTCCTTCGGATGCCCCTTGCCGTCGTACGCGGCGATCCTGAGCGGCCAGCTCCCCGGCGCGTACACCGTCCGCGTGGCGACCTGCACCCCCGCGTGCGTCACCGCCACCGGCCGCCCGCCCGCGCTCTTGGCGTACTCGACCCGCGCCACGACCGTCCCGTGCTTGGCCAGCAGCGACCGGCCGAACTCGGTGACCAGCCCGTACCGCCCGTCGAACAGCCCGGGCACCGCCTCGCCCAGCAGCCGCACGTATTGCGCATACGTCGGTGTCGTCACGTCCGAGGCGAAGTTCACCGGCAGCCCGCCGCCGATGTCGAGCGTGTCGATCTGCCGCCGGCCGATCCGCCGGTTGATCTCCTCGGCGAGCGCATACGCCTCGGCGACCCCCTGCGCCATGAGCGACAGCGGGATGCCCTGCGACCCGGTGTGCGCATGCAGCCGCGTCAGCCACGGGCGGTCCTGATATGCCCGTACGACCCACTCCCGCGCCCCCTCGTCGCGCAGCGCCACGCCGAACTTCGACGTCGCCGTGGCCGTGGACGTCGCCTCGATGGAACCCCCGCCGACCTGCGGGTTCACCCGGATCCCGAGCGGCGAGCGGCTGGCCGCCGACCTCATCAGGGCGTCGATGCGGTCCAGCTCCTGCGGGTTGTCCGCGTTGACGGCGATGCCCAGCGCCAGCGCCTCCCGCAGCTCGGCCGGCGTCTTGGCGGGCGAGTCCAGGACCGTCATCTCCGGACCCAGCCCCGCCGCCCGTGCCAGCGCCAGCTCACCCGGGCTCGCCACCTCCGCGCCGATGCCCTCCTCGCGCAGCAGCCGCACCACCGCCACCAGCGGGGTCGCCTTCACCGCGAAGGCGTGCAGCACGGGCGTGCCCGGCACCACCACCGCGTCGAACGCCGCCCGCAGCGCCCTCGCCGACTCCCGGATGCCGGTGACGTCGAGCAGGCCGGCGATCGGAGTGCCGGGCCCGAGCAGCCCTTGCTCCACGGCCGCCCGCACCGCCTCGTCCCGCCGGGCCACCCGCTCCGCGTCATGCGCCGGGATCCCGGCTCCGCTGCCCGCTCCGTTGTCCACAACATCCCCCGTCATGTCGTCGCCCCCTGTCGCGTCGTCGTAGGAGCCCACGCATCCAGCCAAACATCCGGGACGCGCCGATGCTGGCGCACGGATGTATTGACTAGTTCTATTCAGGCGTCCAGGATGTGAATACCAACCTCAACAGTTCGCAGTCACAGTCCGCTGGGAGGCAGACCATGTCAGGACCCCGCCCCGTCCGAGCACCGCGCGGTACGGAACTGAGTGCCCTGGGATGGCAGCAGGAAGCCGCCCTGCGGATGCTGCAGAACAACCTCGACCCCGAGGTCGCCGAGCACCCCGACAAGCTCGTCGTCTACGGCGGCACCGGCAAGGCCGCCCGCGACTGGCGCTCCTTCGACGCGATGGTGCGCACGCTGAAGGGCCTCAAGCAGGACGAGACGATGCTCGTCCAGTCCGGCCGCCCCGTCGGCGTCATGCAGACCCACGAGTGGGCCCCGCGCGTCCTCATCGCCAACTCCAACCTCGTCGGCGACTGGGCCAACTGGGAGGAGTTCCGGCGCCTGGAACAGCTGGGTCTGACCATGTACGGCCAGATGACGGCCGGCTCCTGGATCTACATCGGCACCCAGGGCATCCTCCAGGGCACCTACGAGACCTTCGCCGCCGTCGCCGCGAAGAAGTTCAACGGCACCCTCGCCGGGACGATCACCCTCACCGCCGGCCTCGGCGGCATGGGCGGCGCCCAGCCGCTCGCCGTGACCATGAACGACGGCGTCGCGATCTGCATCGACTGCGACCCGCGTGCCATCGAGCGGCGCATCGAGCACCGGTACCTCGATGTGAAGGCCGACTCCCTCGACCACGCCCTCCAGCTGGCCACCGAGGCCCGTGACGCCCGCCGTCCGCTGTCCATCGGCGTCCTCGGCAACGCGGCCGAACTGCTCCCGCAGCTCCTGTCGATGGGCGCCCCCATCGACATCGTCACCGACCAGACCTCGGCACACGACCCGCTGGCGTACCTGCCGCTGGGCGTCGACTTCGACGACATGGGCTCCTACGCGGCCAAGGACCCGGCCGGCTTCACCACCCGGGCCCGCGAGTCCATGGCCAAGCACGTCGAGGCCATGGTCGGCTTCATGGACGCCGGCGCCGAGGTCTTCGACTACGGCAACTCGATCCGCGGCGAGGCCCAACTCGCCGGGTACGACCGCGCGTTCGCCTTCCCCGGCTTTGTGCCGGCCTACATCCGCCCCCTGTTCTGCGAGGGCAAGGGTCCCTTCCGCTGGGCCGCCCTCTCGGGCGACCCGGCCGACATCGCCAAGACCGACAAGGCGATCCTGGACCTCTTCCCGGAGAACGAGTCCCTCGCCCGCTGGATCAAGCTGGCCGGCGAGCGGGTGCACTTCCAGGGGCTGCCCGCGCGCATCTGCTGGCTCGGCTACGGCGAGCGGGACAAGGCCGGCGAGCGCTTCAACGACATGGTGGCTTCGGGCGAGCTCGCCGCACCGCTGGCCATCGGGCGCGACCACCTCGACTGCGGTTCCGTCGCCTCTCCCTACCGTGAGACCGAGGCCATGCTCGACGGGTCCGACGCGATCGCCGACTGGCCGCTGCTGAACGCCATGGTGAACGTGGCGTCCGGCGCGTCGTGGGTGTCCCTTCACCACGGGGGCGGCGTGGGGATGGGGCGGTCCATCCACGCGGGCCAGGTGACGGTGGCCGACGGCACGAAGCTCGGCGGCGAGAAGATTCGCCGGGTCCTCACGAACGACCCCGGGATGGGCGTCATCCGGCATGTCGACGCCGGGTACGACATCGCGGAGTCGGTTGCCGACGAGCGGGACGTCCGCGTCCCGATGCGCGAAGGTGACGACGCGTGACTCAGCATTCGGGCGGGCACGGCAACTCTTCGGTGGGGGCTGAGGTCTCGTCGCCGAGTGCGGGCCCACAGCCTGTGCCGGGGCCCGCCGGCCGCTCGTTCCACGACATGTGGCGCGATCTGCTCCCCATCGGTCGGCACCCCGCCTCCCGCGGGTACCGGCGCTTCGCCTGGACCGGTGTGGACCTCGAATGCCGGGCCTGGTTCAAGGAGCAGGCCGAAGCGCGCGGGCTCGCTTACGAGGTCGACCGCAACGGGAACCAGTGGGCCTGGCTCGGGGACCCTGCTGCCGGGGACGCGGTCGTCACCGGGTCGCATCTGGACTCGGTGCCGGACGGGGGCGCCTTCGACGGGCCCCTCGGAGTCGTGTCCTCCTTCGCCGCGCTCGATGAACTGCGCGGCAGAGGCGCCGACTTCACCAAGCCCCTCGCCATCGTCAACTTCGGCGACGAGGAGGGCGCCAGGTTCGGGCTCGCCTGTGTCGGGTCCCGGCTCACCGGCGGGCAGCTCACCGTCGAGGGCGCCCACAAGCTGACCGACGGCGAGGGCGTCAGCCTGCCCCGGGCCATGGAGGCCGCCGGCTACGACCCCGACACCATCGGCGCCGATCCGGAGCGGCTCGCCCGCATCGGGGCCTTCGTCGAGCTCCATGTCGAGCAGGGCCGTGCCCTCGACCTGTCCGGCGACCGGGTCGGCATCGCCAGCGCCATCTGGCCGCACGGCCGGTGGCGGTTCGACTTCCGGGGCGAGGCCAACCACGCGGGGACCACACGGCTCGTGGACCGGCGCGACCCCATGCTGTCGTACGCCGAGACCGTGCTCGCCGCCCGCCGCGAGGCCGAACTCGCCGGTGCCGTCGCCACCTTCGGCAAGATCGCCGTGGAGCCCAACGGCGTCAACGCCATCCCCTCCCTGGTGCGCGGCTGGCTCGACTCCCGTGCCGAGGACCAGGCGAGCCTGGACCGTGTCGTCGGGGGCGTCGAGAAGGCGGCCCGCGAGTACGCGGCAGCCCACGGCATCGACCTCGACGTCGTCCGCGAGTCCTTCACGCCGGTCGTCGAGTTCGACCACGCCCTGCGCGACGAACTCGCCCGCATCCTCGGCCAGGAGCGGGAACCCGAGCTCAAGGTCCCCGTCCTGGGCACCGGCGCAGGACACGACGCCGGAATCCTGTCCGGGAGCATCCCGACCGCCATGCTGTTCGTACGCAACCCCACGGGCGTCTCGCACTCCCCGGCCGAGTTCGCCGCCGAGGACGACTGCGTGGCCGGAGTCATCGCCCTCGCCGACGTACTGGAAGGACTGGCCTGCACGTGACGCCCACCCAGCGGACCCGTACCTACTGGCTGGAACACGCCTGGCTCGGCACCCACGTCGAGCCGGGAGTGGCCGTCGAGGTCGCGGACGGCCGCATCGCCGCCGTCCGCACCGGCACGCAAACCCCGCCTCCGGGCGCCGAGATCCTCCGCGGGCTGACGCTCCCCGGCCTCTCCAACGCCCACTCCCACGCCTTCCACCGCGCCCTGCGCTCCACGGTCCAGGTCGGCTCCGGCACCTTCTGGACCTGGCGTGAGGTCATGTACGCCACCGCCGACCGGCTGACCCCCGAGACCTACCGCGAACTCGCCCGCGCGGTGTACGCGGAGATGGCGCTGGCGGGGGTCACGTCCGTCGGCGAGTTCCACTACGTGCATCACGCGCCGGGCGGCACCCCCTACGCCGACCCCAACGCCATGGGCGAGGCCCTCGTCGAGGCCGCCGCCGACGCCGGCATCCGCATCACCCTCCTCGACACCGTGTACCTGTCCTCCGGCTTCGGACAGCCCCCCGACAACCACCAGCTCCGCTTCTCCGACGGCAGCGCGGAGGCCTGGGCCGAACGCTGTTCAGTTCTCAAGGACCGGGATCACGCACGGATCGGGGCGGCGATCCACTCCGTACGGGCCGTGCCCGCCGACCAGTTGGCGATCGTGGCGCGGTGGGCCGAGGAGCGGCGGGCCCCGCTGCATGTGCACCTGTCCGAGCAGACCGCCGAGAACGACGCCTGCCGGGAGGCCCACGGCTGCACGCCCACCCGGCTGCTCGCCGACCACGGGGTCCTCGGGCCGCACACCACCGGCGTCCACAACACCCACCTCACCGACGAGGACGTCGCCCTCATCGGCGGCAGCGGCACCGGCACCTGCATGTGCCCGACCACCGAGCGGGACCTGGCGGACGGCATCGGACCAGCCGTCGCCCTCCAGCGGGCCGGCTCCCCGCTCTCCCTCGGCTCCGACAGCCACGCCGTGATCGACCTGCTCGAAGAGGCGCGCGCCATGGAGCTGAACGAGCGCCTGCGCACCCGGACGCGGGGTCACTGGACGGCGGCGGCCCTCCTGCGGGCGGCTTCGGCCGACGGCCACGCCGCCCTCGGCTGGGACGGCGCCGGAGCCATCGAACCCGGCGCGCTCGCCGACCTCACGACGATCGCGCTCGACTCGGTCAGGACGGCAGGGCCGCTTGCGCGGCTCGGGGCCGAGACGGCGGTATTCGCTGCGTCGGCAGCAGACGTGTCGCATACGGTCGTGGGAGGTCGGCATGTCGTGCGCGACAGGGTCCACACCCTCGTACCGGATGTGCCGAAAGCCCTCGCGGACGCCGTCGAAGCCCTGCGCGGATGACGCGGAGCCGCCCACCCGCGCGGCCCGCCCCCGAACCCGACCCCACAGCCGACCAGGCCACCAAGGACGCCATGAGCAACGCGACGACCGTCAGCCCCGCCCACTCCGCGAGCACCGCAAGCACGCTCATCACCAACATCGCCGCCCTGGTCACCAACGACCCCTCCCTCGGTGACAATTCCCCCCTCGGACTGATCCAGGACGCGGCCGTCGTCATCGAGGGCGACCGCATCGCGTGGACCGGTGATCAAAGCAAAGCACCCGCCACTGACAATCGGGTCGACGCCGGTGGCAGGGCGGTCGTCCCGGGCTTCGTGGACTCCCACTCCCACCTCGTCTTCGCGGGCGACCGGACGCAGGAGTTCAACGCCCGGATGTCGGGGCGGCCGTACAGCGCGGGCGGCATCCGCACGACCGTCGCGGCCACCAGGGCGGCGAGCGACGAGGACCTGGAGCGCAACCTCACGCACTACCTCGCCGAGGCCCTGCGTCAGGGCACGACCACCTTCGAGACCAAGTCCGGCTACGGCCTGACGGTCGAGGACGAGGCCCGCGCCCTGCGCATCGCCGCCGCCCACACCGACGAGGTCACCTTCCTCGGCGCCCACATCGTCTCCCCGGACCACGCCGACGACCCGGCCGCCTACGTCGCCCTCGTCACCGGCGAGATGCTCGACGCCTGTGCGCCGCACGCGCGTTGGATCGACGTCTTCTGCGAGAAGGGCGCCTTCGACGGCGACCAGGCCCGCGCGATCCTCACCGCCGGCAAGGCCAAGGGCCTGCACCCCCGCGTCCACGCCAACCAGCTCTCCTACGGCCCCGGCGTGCAACTCGCGGTCGAACTGGACGCCGCCAGCGCCGACCACTGCACCCACCTGACGGATGACGACGTCGACGCCCTCGCGAACGGCAACACGGTCGCCACGCTCCTGCCCGGCGCCGAGTTCTCCACCCGCGCCCAGTGGCCCGACGCCCGCCGCCTCCTCGACGCGGGAGCCACCGTCGCCCTGTCCACCGACTGCAACCCGGGCTCGTCCTTCACCTCGTCCGTCCCGTTCTGCATCGCGCTCGCGGTACGGGACATGGGGATGACCCCGGACGAGGCGATCTGGTCGGCCACCGCGGGCGGCGCGGCGGCCCTGAGGCGCGACGACATCGGCCGCCTCACCCCGGGCGCTCGCGCCGACCTGCTCCTGCTCGACGCACCGAGCCATGTGCACCTGGCCTACCGCCCGGGCGTGCCGCTGGTCAGCCAGGTGTGGCGACGCGGCGTACGCGAGGCCTGAGCCCGAAGGGCCGCCCAGCCCAGGGCCCTTGCACCTGGGCTAGGCGGCCCCCGCCTTCCAGCGCTGGCCGCCGCCGCTGCTCACCGACTCCAGCGACAGCCCGTCCCCGGCACCCCCCGCCGGGGTCACCGCCGTCCCGAAGGCGATGGCGGGGCGGATCACGCCGTCGCCGTCCACCACGAACATCAGGTTCTGACCGTTGCGACCCTCCACCGAGTCGCACGTCCAGACCCCGACGCCCCGGTCCGTCGAACCACGGCTGTCCAGGCAGTAGTCGGGATCGGCGGACGACTGGAGCACACCGCGATCCGCGTCGACCCGCCAGCGCTGGGTGCCGGACGACGTGCAGGGAGCCGTGATCACGTCGGTCCCGTTGAAGAAGGCGCCGCCCACGTCCAGGCACAGCCCCGAGGCGACGTTCACGACCTGGGCATACGTGCCGCTCGGCGGGTGCGTGGGGGAGGGCTTCGGCTGGGGGCCGGCCGTCTTCGTCGGCGTCGGACTCTTTGTGGGCGACGGCGACTTGGAGCTCCGCGACGGTGACGGTGAGGGCGACGGCGACGAGGGCGACGGCGTCGCCGACACGGTGGCCGTCACCGTGACCGCCACCGGCGGCACGCTCACCGGAATGCCGACCGCGCCCACCGGATCCTGCGACGACGAGCCGCCCTGGGCCACCAGGAACGCCACCAGCGGCAGCAACGCCACCCCGAGCGCCGCCGACACCAGCACCACCCGGCGACGATCGGACGGCCATCCCGGCACCGGCCAGCTCCTCTTCGCGGCAAGGCGGGCGGCGGCACCCCCGCGCCGCGCGCCCTCCCGCTCTCCCGGAACGCCCGCCGCGTACGCCGTCCCGCCCCACGGCAGCAGCCCCTCGGCCAGCGCCGTGCGCGGTGAGTCCCGCAGGGCCGACAGTTCCTCGTACGCCGTCGTGCAGTGCGGGCAGCGGGCCATGTGGGCGTGCAGATCGGCGCTGTCGCGGGGACTGTCCGGCCGTACGGACTCCTCTATGAGGCGGCCGAAGTCGGAGCAGTCGAGGTCGTCGGAGGCGGTGAGACGGGCGCGCAGACAGGACCGGGCGAGCAGCTGGAGCGCCGGGGCCGTGCCGTACGTGACGTCCTCGCGGGTGACGCCGAGGAGGCCCGCCGTCCGGTCCGCCGGCTCCCGCTCCACCAGGCCGTACCAGATCAGGCCCTGGGTGCGGGACGGAAGGGTCTGGAACGCCGTCAGCATGGGCGGGACCGGGCCGGAGGGGCCGGCCGTGTTCAGCACGAGCAGCAGTCCCGCGTCGAGGCCCGCCGCCCGTTCGTCCATGGCCCAGGTCCCGGCCAGCCGGGCGGTCAGCATCAGCAGTTGGTGCCGCCAGGGCAGTCCGGGGTCGATGCCGCGCGCGGTCTGACGGGCCGCCAGGGTGAACGCCTGGGCCGCCAGCTGCCGGGCCATGGAGTCGTTCGGGGTGCACAGGCGGGCGTAGGCGAGGACGGATGCGTGATGGCGGGCGCGCAGCTCCTGGAGGGCCGGATACGCGGTGGCCGTGTCGGCGCGCAGCAGTTCGGTGAGCCGTGCGTCGGCCGCGCCCGTGTGCATCCCACGGTCACGGTCCCCACCGTCGTCGGCCCGAGCCATCCGCCTGCCTCCTTGCAGCCGTGCGACCCGTCCGGAGTCCTGACCTACCGGCGGGTATGACGGCTCATAGTGGAGGAAGGGAAGCCGTGGGGAAAGGGTTTCTGTGGGTAACCCGTGAGCCGCGCATGCACGGCAGGGCGGGACGCATCCGTTCCCCGAACGCGCTGTGCCCGGTGTCCCGCCGACGGAATTCGGCAGGGCACCGGGCACAGCGCAGGTCAGCGCGGAGGAGACGCCACTCCTGGATGGATCACTCCTCGACCGTCAGCCCCTTGCGGAGCCGGACCAACGTCCGCGACAGCAGTCGCGACACATGCATCTGCGAGATGCCGAGTTCTTCGCCGATCTCCGACTGGGTCATGCCCGCCACGAATCTCAGGGACAGGATCTTCCGGTCCCGGGGCGGCAGTTCGGCGATGAGCGGCTTCAAGGACTCGACGTACTCGATGCCTTCGATCCCGTGGTCCTCGTAGCCGATCCGGTCGGCCAGCGCGCCCTCGGCGTCGTCCTCCTCGGGCTGGGCGTCCAGCGACGAGGCGGTGTACGCGTTCGACGCCGCCATGCCCTCGACGACCTCGTCGTTGCTCAGGCCGAGGCGCTCCGCCAGTTCCGCCACGGTCGGGGCGCGGTCGAGCTTCTGGGCCAGTTCGTCCCCGGCCTTGGCCAGGTCGAGCCGGAGCTCCTGAAGCCGACGCGGTACCCGCACCGACCACGACGTGTCGCGGAAGAAGCGCTTGATCTCACCGATGATGGTCGGCATCGCGAAGGTGGGGAACTCCACGCCGCGGCTGAGTTCGAAGCGGTCGATCGCCTTGATCAGGCCGATGGTGCCGACCTGGATGATGTCCTCCATCGGCTCGCTGCGCGAGCGGAAGCGGGAGGCGGCGAACTTGACCAGCGCGAGGTTGAGTTCGACGAGCGTGTTGCGGACGTACGAGTACTCGTGGGTCCCTTCCTCCAGCGACTCCAGCCGCTCGAAGAGGGTCTTGGACAGGGCCCGCGCGTCCACCGGCCCCACCTCGTCGTACGGCGGGATGTCCGGAAGTCCGGCGAGCGCGTCGTCCTGACCGAACTCCTGACCGAAGTCCTGTTCGGGACGTACGTCGGCGCTCAACTCGATGGGATCCAGCTGTTCCGGTTGGGATGCCGACGTCGCGCTCTGGGTATGCGATGCGTCGAGCCGGGGTGACATGATGTCCTCCATCGTTCTCGGCATTCGGCTGCCGAAGCCTGCGTGCACTGCGGTGTGCGGCGCCTCCAAAGCCGGCCGAGTCGGTTACGTGTCTTTACTAGCCCTACCCGCTTTCAGGAGCCCACCGCAAGTGCGCTCTGGTCTGAAATGTCCGATTCTGGGTGGATGTTCGGGTGTTCGGAGGCGTAGGGAGGGCGTAGTGTTCGACAGCGTCAGTCAGCAGCCAGGACGTCGGGAGTGAGAGACGGCATGGACCGCGGGACGGTCGGCAGCGCACAGTCTGGCCGACTTCTGGTCGAGGTGCGGGAAGAGGGCGTCAGCGCCGTCGTGACCCCGGCAGGTGAGTTGGATCACCACACCGCCGATTTGTTGCGTGAGCCACTCGAGGATTGCCTCGAGAAGGGCTTCAGTCGGCTGGTCGTCGACTGCTCGCGACTGGAGTTCTGTGACTCCACGGGTCTGAACGTGCTGCTCGGGGCCCGGCTGAAGGCGGAAGCCGCCGGTGGCGGGGTGCATCTCGCGGGGATGCTGCCCGTGGTCGCACGCGTGTTCGAGATTACGGGAGCCGAGGCCGTCTTCACGGTCCACGACTCGCTCGACGCCGCCCTGGCCGACGAGGCCGACGGGGCGGGTTGACCCCCCGCGTCCGGCTCTGCATCAGACGTCACATCATTCATGCCGAATACAGGGGTGTTCCCTCGGCTCGGTCGGGCAGGAGACATCCTGAAACCCCTCGGCTGTGATGTCGGCCACCGGGGTGGGGGCTGTGACCGACGTATCAGGCAAGGACCGTGTACTGGCGTACTGACTCTACGTACTGACTTCTGAATCGTGTGAACGTTGAACTGGTGAATCGGTGAGGTGAAGCGCTGATGAGCACCACCCGGCCTTTCTCGCCGGGCGACCGCGGCCCTGAGCCCAGCGGCGCTTCGGGGGCGTCCGAGAGCGGCATGCCGGCCATGGGGAGCTCCGACGAGGGCTCCGCGGCGGCCGGAGGGCCCGGAGGGGGCACCGTGCCGTCCCTGAGCCCCGTGGAGTCCGCCGAGGTGTCGGCGGGGCGGCAGGTCCGCCGGCTGGTCCTCGAGGGCCAGAGCGGCGTCGTCCCGCTCGCCCGTGACTTCGCCCGCCAGGCGCTGTACGCGTGGGGCTGGCTCCCCGCTGCCACCGCCGACCAGCGGGCCGCCGCGGAGGATGTGCTGCTCGTCGTGTCCGAGCTGGTCACCAACGCCTGCCTGCACGCCGAGGGGCCGGACGAGTTGTGGATCGCCTGCGACAACAAGGTGATCCGGGTCGAGGTCTCCGACAAGGGCACGGGCCAGCCGGCGCCGCGCACGCCGCACCGCGCGGGGCGTCCCGGCGGCCACGGCATGTTCATCGTGCAGCGGCTGTGTCTGGACTGGGGCGTCATGCGGACGCCGGGGGTCGCGGGCAAGACGGTGTGGGCGGAGCTGGGAGCGCCGGCGTAGGTCACCCGTTCGGCCTGCCGTACAGGAAATTCGTTTCCGCACCGCCGCGGCGCCGCTCTACGCTCCCTGCAACGCGCTGACGGAGACAAGTAGCCCGGGTCCGCGAGCCGAGAGAGCCGCCGTTCGCTGTGAAAGCGGCCTCGCGCCCAGGTGAATCCACTCCCGAGTGCGGGGAGGAAATGCCCCGCCGGGCCGGCCCCCGTCACCGGGCCCGAACGAGTCCGCCGTACGGCGGTGAAGGCGTGGTGGCACCGCGAGCACCCTCTCGCCCACGCCCCGAGGGACCACCCCGGGGCGACCTCTGCCGCTCCGGCCGACCGGACGGAGCGCGCCCCATGCTCGACGTCACCCTCATCCGAACCCATCCCGACCAGGTCCGGGCAGCCCTGCGCAAACGCGCCGTGGCCCCCGACATCCCCGCCTTCCTCACCCTCGACACCGCCTTCCGCGAAGCCCGCACGACCGTCGAGCGCCTCCGCGGCGAACGCCGCCGCATCTCGACGGAGATCGCTGAGCTGCGGCGGGAGGGAACGCCGGCGGGCGAGCGCCCGGCTGCTGCCCTGCCTCCCACCGAGGAACTCCACGCCACCGCCAAGGCCCTGACCGATGAGCTGGCCCGGGCCGAGGCTCGCCTCGTCGAGCTCGGTGCTCGGCATCAGGAGTTCCTCGACGCGCTGCCCAACCTTCCGGACGACGACGTGGTGGCGGGGGGCAAGGAGTGCAACCAGGTCGTGCGGACCGTGGGGGTGCCGCCCGACCTCGGATTCCAGGGGCGGGACCACGTCCGGCTCGCGCAGGAGTTGGGGCTGGTCGACTACCGGCGGGGCACGGCGCTCGCCGGGCGCGGCCACTGGGTCTACCGGGGGGAGGGCGCAGCGCTCGAGTGGGCGTTGCTCAATCACTTCCTGGACGCGCATCGCCGGGCGGGGTACGAGTTCGTGCTGCCGCCGCACCTGCTGACGTACGAGGCGGGGTACACGGCGGGGCAGTTCCCCAAGTTCGCCGACGAGGTCTTCCGGACGGACGACGACCACTTTCTGTTGCCGACCGCCGAGACCGCCCTGGTCAATCTCCATCGCGGCGAGACGCTCGACGAGCGCGAGCTGCCGCGCAGGTACGTCGCCTACACGCCCTGTTACCGCAAGGAGAGCGGCAGCCACCGCACGGCGGAGCGCGGGACGCTGCGCGGGCATCAGTTCAACAAGGTGGAGCTGTTCCAGTTCGCCCGGCCGCAGGACTCGGACGCCGCGCATCTCGAACTGCTCGCCCATGCCGAGGAACTGGTCGCCGGACTCGGGCTGCACCATCGCGTGACCAAGCTCGCCGCCGGCGACACCAGCCCCGCGCAGGCCAAGACCTACGACGTGGAGGTCTGGCTGCCCAGCCTGGGCGCGTACGCCGAGGTCAGCTCGGTATCGAACGCCCGCGCCTACCAGGCCCGGCGCGGCGGCATCCGGTACCGCCCGGCCGGCGGCGGCAAGGCGGCGTACGTCCACACCCTCAACGCCTCGGGCCTCGCCACCAGCAGGCTGCTCCCCGCGATCCTGGAGCAGTACCAGCGGGCGGACGGGACGGTGCTCGTGCCGGAGGTGCTGCGGCGCTGGGGGCTGCCCGAGCTGCTGCGCCCGGCCTGACCCCGTGTTACCCAGGGTCACCCTGAGGGGTCGGCTCTCCACCCGAACCCCCTGCGGCACACGCCGGATCGTCACAACTCCGGCGTGCGCCGTGTCTTCCCTCCTCAAGGCGCCGGGCGTACCTTGACGGCCGATCTGATGTGCCGTCAGGAAATGAGGGGACCGTGTCGAAGCAGAAGCGAACCGCCGCGCTCGCGACGGCCGCGGCCCTGGCCGGCTCGGCGGTGCTGATGGCCGCCCCCGCGGCCCGGGCCGAAGTCGTCGACGTCAACTACGCCTGCAAGACGCCGATCGGTGACAAGAGCGCCGTCTCGCCCATCGACATCAAGGGCGTCAAGAGCGGCAGCGGCTACAAGATCACCATGTCGTGGCAGAAGGGCGTCTCGTCCAGCCCGGTCGAACTGGGCAAGGGCGCGATGAACCCGAGCGCCACCATCAAGCTGGGCGGCGCCGACAGCGGCACCCTGGCGGTCACCGGCCCGGCCAACCAGGAGGCCATTCCCGCCAACACCCCCATCAAGATCAACGACTTGACGGGCACGTACACCCCGAAGAAGACCGGCAAGGTCACCTTCACGGCGGGCGTGCTCACCATCAAGGCGCTCGGCACGACGACCACGTGCACGCCCGGCAACAGCCCCGGCCCGTCGCTCACCCTCGACGTGACGGCGGCGTCCGGCGGCGGCAGCACGGGCGGCGCCGGCCAGGGCGGCTCCGACTCCGGCGCCGAGCTCCCGCAGACCGGCCCCGAGGACTCGGCCATCGCCCTGGGCACCCTCGGCGGCACGGTGCTGCTCGCGGGCGCGGCAGGCGCGCTGTGGCTGACGCGGAGGGGTCAGGCGGTACGCCGCTGACCTTCACGCCTGATCACCGCTGGAGCCGCCGATGTCGTCAGCCGTCCGTGTCCTGTGCCTGTCCCTGCTGTTCCTCCTGGCGGCCGTTCCGGTGGCGACCGCCGCCGAGGCCTGGACCGTCGCGCCCTCCGGCGGCGGGCGGCCGTCCTTCTACGCCGAGGGCGCGCCCGGGACGGTCCAGCAGGACACGGTGTCCGTGACGAACCGGGGCGGCGAGCCGGTCACCGTACGGCTGCAGGGCACCGGCGTCCCGATCGCCTTCGCCGAAGGCGCGGTACGGATCCCGGCCCGCACCCGCGCCGAGGTCCCCTTCACGGTGACCGTCCCGCCGGGCACGGCCCCCGGCGACCGCTCCGGCGAGCTCGTCGCCCGCGACGCCGACGGCCGCGCGCGGACCGTTCCGCTCCGCCTGCGCGTGACCGGTCCGGAGCTGTCCGCGCTGACGGTGGAACACGTCCGGGTGCACGCCGACGGCATCACATACGAGCTGGTCAACCGCGGTACGACCGCTCTCGCCCCGAGCCTCGCGATCCGCGCCGACGGTGTCTTCGGCCGCCTCCTCGACCGCGCACCGCGCACCCTCTCCGTCGACCTGCCCCCGGGCAGCCGTACGAAGCTCACCGAGCCGTGGCCCGACCGGCCCGCGCTCGACGCGGTCGACGTGCGCCTGACGGTGACGGCGGCCGGCGGGGCGAGCGACACGGCCCGGGCGTCGGCGCGGTTCGTGCCGTGGGATGCGGTGGCCGGGGCCGGGGGGTTCGCGGGGGCGGCGGCGGGCGCCTTGTTCGTCGTACGGCATCGAGGGCGCCGTAAGCCCGACCGCGGCGAGTCCGCCGAAACGGAACAGCCCTACAGAAAAGCCGAGTTGACGGGAGCGGGGACGTGAACGCCAGGGTACGGATCGCGGTGTTGCTGGCCGTGCTGGCGCTGCTGTCGCCGGCGACGGCCGTGAACGTGTCGGCCGCGGACGACCCGCCCACCGTCAAGCTGTCCAAATCCCAGGCGGGGACCGGCGGTGCGATCACCGTGACCGGCAGCGGCTGGCGGGCGCGCACCCTGCTGATGATCCTGATCTGCGGCCGGTCCGTGCCGTCGACCGGCGTGAGCGGCGGCACCAACTCCTGCGCCAATGCGGAGGGCCGGGCCGTGACGACCGACGCGGACGGACGCTTCAGCCGGAAACTTCCGGTGGCCGAGCCGCCCGTGCCGTGCCCCTGTGTGGTGCACGTGGCGACGGTGACCGGGGCGAAGGCCGAGGCCGACGCGATCTTCCAGGTGGCCGGGCACGCGGTCGAGCCGCTGCCCGCGGAGCCGGCCGGGGGACGCCTGTCGGTCCTCACGGACACCCGGCTGGACGGTTCGAGCGGCCTGCTGACCTGGTTCGGCGCACCACCGGCGCGGACGCTGGTGTTCACGGTCGGCAATGTCGGCACCTCACCCGTCAGGAACCCGGTCTTCCAGGTCGGCACCTCCCACGGCGTGTTCGCACCGCAGTGGCAGGAACAGCAGTGGCGCGGCACGATCCAGCCGGGCAGGAAGGCGCGGATCGAGCTGCCGGTGGAACTCGCCGCGGGCGCGCACGGCGACTACACGGTCTCCCTGAAGTACGGCGGCAAGGTGATGGCCGAACAGCCCTGGGGCGTGGGCCGGCCCTGGGGCGTGACGCTGTTCTGGATCCTGGTCTGTCTGGTCGTACCGGCAGCGGTGTTCCGCGTCGGGCTGGCGGTCGTGGACCGGGTACGGCCGCGGCAGACCGCCCGCCGCCGCAGGTTCCGGCTGCCCGAACCGGCCCTGCGCCTACCGGGGTTGAAGCCCCGCGAAGAGGCCAGGCACGCCCTGCCCTCTTCCTCCTCCTCGGCCCTGCCGTGGTTCACCCCGGACAGCGATCCGGGCACGGCCGGTCGGCTCTCCGCACCGCACGACGACAGCCCGACGAGTTCGACGGCCCCCACGACTCCGTCGACTCCGACCAGGAAGGGACCCCCGTGAGCAAGCGAAGGAGAGTCACACCGGCACGCCCGGGAAGAGGCGGCGCGGCGGGCGTCGCGCTGATGCTCGGCGGCGCGGGCATCCTGCTCGGCGTGTCCGCCGCGCCCGCCCAGGCCGCCGAGGTGGCGTACGCGACCGAGTGCATCCCGCCCGCCATCTCCGGGCTGCCGCCGGTCCAGGGCACCACGAAGGTGGAGATCACCGCGCCCGCGGAGGCGAAGGTCGGCGACGAGGTGGAGATCGTCTGGAAGTTCGTCCAGGCCGCGTCCAAGAACCCCGACATCCTCGACCTGCAGGCGAACACGATCCAGCCGTCGGGAACGCTGAAGGCGGCCGGTGCGCAGACCGCGGACGTCGCCATGCAGGGGCCCCGGGAGAACCCGGCGATCCCCAAGGGCGGCGACATGAAGCTGTCCGACATGAAGGGCAAGCTGAAGCTGACGGCACCGGGCGAGGTGACCCTGACGCCGGGCGCCTACAACATCAACGTCAACAAGCCCATCTCCACGGACACCAAGTGCGCGCCGAAGGAGACGGTGCAGAAGGCCGCGACGATCAAGGTGACGGACGGGGGCGGGACTTCGGGCGGTACGACGGGAGGCCTGCCGACGGTCGTCCCGACGCTGCCGACGAGCGTGCCGACCGGTCTGCCGACGGGGTCGTCGAGCCCTTCGGACCCGGCGCCGAGTGAGAGCGAGACGGGCGGGGACACCGGCGGTACGAGCACCGGGGGCGGCGACGGCGGCCAGACCGACTTCACGGGCAAGGAGGTCCAGGTCCCGTACAAGTGCAAGACGCCCATCGGCGACAAGGAAGCGACCTCGCCGGTCCAGATCAACGCCAAGAAGAACGGCGGGAGTTTCGATCTGACGGTGCAGTTCAAGAAGTCGGTGATGGACAGCCCCGCCGACATCCCCAAGGACTCGGTCAAGCCGTCGATGGAGGTCGCCCTGGGCGGCGCCGACAAGGGCACGGTCCACGTCGAGGGGCCCACCAACTCCGAGGCCATCAAGTCGGGCGACCCGATCGAGATCCCCGACCTCACGGGCACCTACAAGCCGGGAGCGAGCGGCGAGTCGACCCTCTCCCCGGGAGTCCTGACGATCGAGGCCCTCGGCACGACGACGACCTGTACTCCGGCCAAGTCGGAGGTGTCACTGACGCTGGACACGAGCGAGCAGGCGAGCGGCGCGTCCGGCGGCGGCACGACGGGCGGTTCGGCGGGAGGCTCCGCGGGCGGCTCGTCGACGGACGGCGGCCTGGCGGCGACCGGCGCGGAGGACCAGGGGTCCCTGAAGGCACTGGGTCTGGTGGCGGGCACGGCGCTGCTGCTGGGCGGGGCGGTGTTCACGTTCCTGCCGGGACGGCGGCGTCTGCGGTAGCCCTCCGCCGGTAGTGCCGCGCCAGGGGTGTCGGTCGGCCCCTGGGCGGCGCTGCCGACCCGCGGCTGATCAGGTCCGCGGAGTCAGGTGACGCAGTGCAAAAGCGCCGAGCGTGGCGTGGAGGGCACCCGCGATGACGGCGGCTACGTGCAGGCCTGTCACGAAGGCCGACTTGGCGTCGTGCACCGTCGCAGCCGTCAGGTCAGGTACCTGCAGGGTCTCCGTGAGGGTGCCCGCCGCGCCGGGGCCCTGGAGGCGGAAGACGAGGGCGGCGAGTGAGCCCAGGAGCGCGATGCCCAGGGCGTTGCCGATCTCGTTGCTGGTCTCTGCGATGGCTGCGGCGGCCCCGGCGCGTTCTGCCGGGACCGCGGCCACGGCGGTGTCGGCGACGACGCTGAAGGAGATGCCGTAGCCGATTCCGGCGAGGGCGGTGGAGGTCACGTACCAGACGACCCCACCGGAGACGCCGGTGGCCGGCAGCAGGAGCAGACCCGCGGCGATGAGGAAGTGACAGGTGATGAGCGCTGCCCGGGTACCGATCCGGGCGACCAGCGCCGGTGTGACGACGCACGTGATGGTGAGTACGGCGGCGGCGGGGAGCGCGACGACAGCCGCGTCGAGGACGCTCAGCCCGAGGACGGACTGGAGGTAGATGCCGCCGAGATAGGCCGTGGCCGACCATGCGGCCAGCGGCAGCAGACCGGTGACGGCCGCGATCGTGAACACCCGGTCGCGGAAGAGACGCAAGTCGATCAGCGGGTGTTCGAGGCGGAGTTGCCGCCGAACGAACCACGCCAGGATGGCGACGCCGACGATCCCGGTGGCCGTGGTCGTCGCGGTCGGCCCCGCCGCGGCCGCGTCCTTGACTGCGTACACCGTCAGCAGGATGCCCGCGGCGGAGAGCACGACGCTCAGGACGTCGACGCGGCCGGTCCGCGTGGCACGTACCTCGCGCAGCAGGACCGGGGCCAGGATCAGGAAGAGCACGATCACGGGGAGGTTGATCAGGAAGACCGACCCCCACCAGAAGCCGCTCAGCAAAAGCCCGCCGACTACTGGGCCGATCGCGAAGCCCGCGGCGAAGGTGGCCGCGAAGATCCCGATCGCTCTCGCCCGGCGGCGCGGGTCGGGGAACAGCTCGCTGAGGACCGCCAGCGCGGACGGCAGCAGCGTCGCACCGGCCACACCCATCAACGCCCGCAAGGCGATCAGCAGTTCCGGCCCCGGGGCGAACGCCGCTCCCACCGAGGCTGCTCCGAACACCGCCGCTCCGGTCATCAGCAGCTTCAGCCGCCCGTACCGGTCGCCGATGTTCCCGAAGGCGATGAGCAGGGAGCCGACGGCGAACCCGTAGGCGTCCAGGATCCACAACGCCTGGCCGGCGGTCGGCGACAGCGCCTCGGAGATCTTGGCCGTCGCCAGGAACAGCACCGAGCCGTCCATCGCCACCAGCAGGACCGGGCCGAGCACCACCAGCAGCCCGAGCCACGCCCGCATTCCGGCGGAGTGGGACCCCTCGTGTGCTGCCACTTGCGCATTCACTTGTGCGTTCATGCATACGACGGTGTGGTGCCGTCCGCCCGGCAACCATCCCCGCGGCATGGGTACACCTGGCAGGGGCACCCAGCCGCGGCCCGCGGCACCTACGCTCGAAGGCATGGAGCTGGAGAGCCTCGGGGCCTATCTCAAGTCCCGCCGCGATCGGGTCACGCCCGCCGACATCGGACTGCGCATCTACGGCACCGCCCGCCGGGTACCGGGCCTGCGCCGCGAGGAACTCGCCCAGCTCGCCGGGGTGAGCGCCGGCTACTACACAAGGCTGGAGCAGGGCCAGGCCGGTACCGCCTCCCGGCAGGTCCTCGACGCGCTCGCGCGCGTGCTCCGGCTCGACCCCGCCGAAACCGCCCACCTGCACAACCTCGCAGGCCAGGCCACGAGTTCACGCCTGGTCCGCCCCGCCCCGGAGAAGCCGCACCAACGGGTGCTCGCGCTCCTGGCGTCCCTGGCGGACAGCACTCCGGCCGTGGTCCTCGGGCGGCGCGGTGACGTGCTGGCCTGGAATCGCACCGGACACGCCCTGGTCGCGGAGCACGTCGACTTCGACGCGCCCCACGATCTCCTGCGACGGCCGTCCATCCCGCGGATGTTCTTCCTCGACCCCCTCTCCCGTGACCTGCACCGCAACTGGGCCGAGCTCGCCCGCATCCACGTGGCCTACCTACGGCTCACCGCCGGCCGGCACCCCACCGACGCCCGGCTGGCCGAACTGATCGGTGAACTCGCCATGCGCAGCCGGGACTTCGCCAGGCTGTGGGCCGAGGGGGATGTCGCCGACTGCACCGTGGGCACGATGCGCCTGCGGCACCCGACCGTCGGCGACCTCAACATCGAGTACCAGGTGTGGCTCCAGCCCGAGAGCCCCGATCACCGGCTGGAGGTCTACACACCGGGCGACACCGCCTCGGCCGACGCGCTGCGCCTGCTGTCCGGACAGGTCGGCGGGCAGGTCGGCGGTCAGTGGACCGGCGGCCGGGGCAGCCGGTCAGTGGTCCAACCGTAGGTGCGACCGCATCATCACGTTCGCGTCGGCCACCGCGCTGTAGTCGAACGCGGTCCGCGCCGCGGCCCGGCGTGCCGCGAGTTCCCGGCACGACCGGCAGCCGTCCACGGGGACGGGTGAGCGGCTCGTGTCGTACGCGAAGGGCGGCGGGGACGGGGGCTCGGTCACGGCGCACACTCCCGCCCGAGGCTCCAGTGGTCCCGCAACTCCCGGTCGCAGTCGTCGGCTTCGGCGGTCCGGCCCGCCGCTCTCGCCGCGTCACGCTGGGCCAGTAACGCCCCGCACACGTCACAGGCGGGCGGCGGCGGGGGCGTCGCCGCCCACATGGCGGGCGTGGTCACGCGGTCCACCGCGCGAGCGCCGCCTCCATCGCGCGCAGGACGGCGGGCGTCGGCCGCGCCCAGCCGCCGGGCGGCGTCCAGGCGGCGTGCGGGCGCTGCGGGCGGTTGCGGTGGGGGAGTCGCGGGAGGGTCGCGGTCGTCATGGCTCACTCCTTGAGGTCGCTTGCGGGGGAACGCCCGTGCTGCACGCATCCGTTGGATTACGGTGCGTGTTCAGGCGCAGTACGAGCATGCCGTGCCCGGAACACGAAAAGGCCGGTGAGAGGCGCTAGTTCCACACGGGGCACGCCAAATTCCACAAATTCCACAGCCGGGCGTACGGGGAGGAACGGGTGCCGCAGCGACGGACGGTGACGAGCCGCAGCCAGGAGCCGCGACGGCGGTTCGCGGAGGAGGTTCGGGAACTGCGCGAGCGGCGCGGGCTGAGCCTGCGGCAGCTCGCGGACGAGTTGGGCTGGGACTGGTCGACACTCGGGAAGCTGGAGCGGGGACAGTCGCTGGGGAGCCCCGAGGTGGCGCAGGCGCTGGACGAGTACTACGGGACGCCGGGGCTGCTGTTGGCGTTGTGGGAGCTGGCGGTGGCGGACCCGGCGCAGTTCAAGGAGCAGTACCGCAGGTACATGTTGTTGGAGGCCGAGGCGGTGAGGCTGTGGCACTTCGGCGTAAGCACCGTGCACGGCTTGCTTCAGACAGACGACTACGCGCGTGAGGTTCTCGCGACGGGGGGAATCGAGGGCGGGCAGCTTGCCCAGCAGGTGGAGGCGCGGGTCGGCCGCAGGGCGTTGTTGGAGGGCGAGGATGCGCCGACCTTCCGCACCATCCTGTCCGAGGCAGTGCTGCGTACCCCGGTGAGGGATGCCAGAGCCTGGCGCGAGCAGCTCGAACACCTTGCGGGAGCGGCGGAGCGCCCGGACATCACGCTTCAGGTGCTGCCTCTGAACGCTGGGCTGCACGGCTTGGTGAGCACCGACGTGATGTTCCTGCGGTTGCCCGAAGGGCAAACCGTCGCCTATACCGAGACCGCGTACCACGGCGAATTGATCGAGGAAAACGTGGAGGTTGAGCGTCTGCAACGTGCGTACGATTCGACGCGCGACCTGGCGCTGTCACCGGCCGAGTCGCAGAAGGTCATCACGCAGATGCTGGAGGATGCACCGTGCGATCCATCGACCTGACCGGTGTGACGTGGCGCAAGAGCAGCTACAGCAACCCCGACGGAGGCGCGTGCCTCGAAGTCGCCGAAAACCTCCCCACCCCCACCCCCGTCGTCCCGGTCCGCGACTCCAAGAACCCCCACGGCCCCGCCCTGATACTCCCCGCGGCCGCCTGGGCCCCCTTCGTCGCAGCCGTACGACGCGACGAGATACCGAACTGAGCCGACCCGCGAAAAGCCGGAGGCCGTCGCACCAAACCTCGGTGCGACGGCCTCCGGCGGCTCCGGCAGCGCGCTAGCGGACGTTGCCCATGAGCTCCTTGACCTTCTTGCGGTACATCCACACCGCCACACCGGCGACCACGGCGAGCGTGGCCTCCAGGGCGACGACGCTCGTCTTGTTCAGGTCCACCCCGGCGATGGAGAGCAGGCCGGTCGTTGCGTCACCCGCGGTGACGGCCAGGAACCAGACGCCCATCATCTGCGAGGCGTACTTCGCGGGAGCCATCTTCGTCGTCACCGACAGACCCACCGGGGAGAGCAGCAACTCACCAACGGTCTGCGTGAAGTAGATCGCCACCAGCCACATCGCGGCCGCCTTGTGACCGCCCTCGGCGATCGACAGCGGGGCCAGGAAGAGGAAGAAGGACGCGCCGACCAGCACCAGACCGGAGGCGAACTTCACGATCGTGCTCGGCTCCTTGCCACGCCGGTTAAGCGCGAGCCAGAACCAGGCGAAGACCGGGGCCAGCGCCATGATCAGGACCGGGTTGACCGACTGGTACCAGGAGACCGGGAAGCCCCAGCCGAAGACGCTGTTCTCGGCGGAGGAGTCGGCGAAGATCGACAGGGTCGAGCCGCCCTGGTCGTAGATCATCCAGAACACGGCCGCGGCGACGAAGAACCAGATGTACGCGGACATCTTCGACTGCTCGGGACGGTCCAGGTCCTTGTCGCGCTTGATGCGGACCAGCACCAGGGTCGGGATGATCACGCCGAGGAGGGTCAGCGGGACGAGGAGCCAGTTCAGCGTGTAGTTGCCGGAGAAGCCGACGATCGCGTAGAAGACGACCGCGATACCGGCCCAGATCCCCGCCTTGCGCAGCGTGGACGTCTTCTCCTCGGCGGACAGCGGCGTCGGGACGACGCTGGAGCGCTCGGCCAGGTGGCGGGAGCCGATCAGGAACTGCGCGAGACCCAGCGCCATGCCGAGTGCGGCGAGCGCGAAGCCCAGGTGCCAGTTGACGCTCTCACCGATGGTTCCGATGATCAGCGGGGCGGCGAAGGCACCGAGGTTGATGCCCATGTAGAAGACGGTGAAGCCGCCGTCGCGGCGCGGGTCGTCCGGTCCGTCGTAGAGGTGGCCGACCATCGTGGAGATGTTGGCCTTCAGCAGACCCGAGCCGATCGCGACCAGGCCGAGACCGCCGTAGAAGGTGCCGGAGGAGGGCAGGGCCAGCGTGAGGTGGCCCAGCATGATGATTCCGCCGGCGATGGCGACGGTCTTGCGCGGCCCCCAGACGCGGTCGCCGAACCAGCCGCCGGGCATGGCGAGCAGGTACACCAGCGACACGTACACGGAGTAGATCGCGGTCGCCGTCGCCGCGTCGAGGTGCAGGCCGCCCGGAGCGACCAGGTACAGCGGGAGCAGAGCCCTCATGCCGTAGTAGGAGAAACGCTCCCACATCTCGGTCATGAAGAGAGTGGCCAGTCCGCGGGGGTGGCCGAAGAAGGTCTTCTCGGTGCCGGGGGTGCCCGGGCGGGCCGAGTCCTTCGTCAGGCTGGACGCCATGGTCGTTCCTTGCTGGTCGGGACGCGCGGCGACATAGAGCGGTCACGCGCCCGGTGGGGGGCGGCCGGCACCGGCGGACACGGCCGTCCGCCCCACGCCAGGGGGCAGTCCGCTCCGGGTCTCGGAGCGGAAGACGGCGACCGTCGGGATCCACGCCCCCGCCTTCGGGGGCCCGGCCACAGGTCATTCCTTATGCAGTGCGCACATAAAAGAGACCCTCGGCGTCAAATGCGCCGAAGGTCCCCGCAGTGCTACAGGCGTAGAGTCACCATACGTCAGGACACCGCCTGAAATGGAAGGACTTGAGATGCGGATCACAGGTGTCGAGGGAACCGCAGCCGCCCTTTCGAAGGTCCTTCCCAGGATCGCACTTCGCAGACATGGTCTGTACCACTGCGGCCGAAGGTAAGAGATTCACCCGAGCCGGGTAAGAACCAAGGCGTCCGATCACACCCCGGCTCTTGTCATGGGCGGACTACCATCAGCTCATGACCCGTGTACTGCTCGCCGAGGACGACGCGTCCATTTCGGAGCCGCTGGCCCGCGCACTGCGCCGGGAAGGGTACGAGGTCGAGGTGCGGGAGGACGGCCCCACCGCACTCGACGCAGGACTGCAGGGCGGGATCGACCTGGTCGTGCTGGACCTCGGCCTGCCCGGCATGGACGGCCTGGAGGTGGCCCGCCGGCTGCGTGCCGACGCCCACGCCGTGCCGATCCTGATCCTCACCGCGCGTGCCGACGAGGTGGACACCGTCGTGGGCCTGGACGCGGGCGCCGACGACTACGTCACCAAGCCGTTCCGGCTCGCCGAACTGCTCGCGCGGGTCCGGGCCCTGCTCCGGCGCGGCGCCGCCGAGCCGCAGCAGCCGCCCGCCACGCACGGGGTGCGCATCGACGTCGAGTCGCACCGCGCGTGGATGGGCGACGAGGAACTCCAGCTCACCGCCAAGGAGTTCGACCTGCTGCGGGTGCTGGTGCGCGACGCGGGACGCGTCGTCACCCGGGACCAGCTGATGCGGGAGGTCTGGGACACCACCTGGTGGTCCTCGACCAAGACGCTCGACATGCACATCTCCTGGCTGCGCAAGAAGCTCGGCGACGACGCGGCGAACCCCCGCTACATCGCGACCGTGCGGGGCGTGGGCTTCCGCTTCGAGAAGAGCTGAGCCACTGCCGCACCGGCATGGCACACAGGTAAGTAAGAGGACATGCGCCGCCGACTGATCCAGTCCACCCTCGCCGTGGTTCTCGTGGTGATCGCCGTCTTCGGCGTGTCACTCGTCATCGTCGAGACACGGACCATCACCAGCACCGCCCAGGAGCGGGTGGACACCGAGGCGGTGCGGCTGGTCAGCATCGTGGACAGCCGGCTGCTCGGCGACGAGACCGTGAACGCGGCGGTGCTGGCGGACCAGATCCAGGGGGATCGGTACGCCCGGATCCGCATCCCGGGCAAGCCCCTGATCGAGGTGGGCGAGCGGCCGACCGGTGACGTCATCAGCGCCAGCGAGACGGGCGAGGAGGGCGAGACGGTCACCGTGCAGGAGCCGCGCTCGTCGGTGACGCGCGAGGTCGGCCGTACGTTGCTGATCATCGGGGCCGTCGCCCTGCTGGCGGTGATCGCGGCCGTTCTGCTGGCGGTGCGCCAGGCGAACCGGCTGGCCTCGCCGCTCACCGACCTCGCGGAGACGGCGGAACGTCTCGGCTCCGGCGACCCGCGGCCCCGGCACAAGCGGTACGGCGTCCATGAGCTGGACCGGGTGGCGGACGTCCTCGACGCCTCCGCCGAGCGCATCGGGCGCATGCTGACGGCGGAACGCCGCCTCGCCGCGGACGCCTCCCACCAGCTCCGCACCCCGCTCACGGCCCTGTCGATGCGCCTGGAGGAGATCACCCTCACCGACGATCCCGACACGGTGAAGGAGGAGGCCACGATCGCCCTGGCGCAGGTGGAGCGCCTCACGGACGTCGTGGAACGCCTCCTCACCAACTCCCGTGACCCCCGCACCGGCTCGGCCGTCACCTTCGACCTCGACGAGGTCATCCAGCAGCAGCTGGCGGAGTGGCGCCCCGCCTACCGCAGCGCGGGCCGGGCGATCGTCAGCTCGGGCAAGCGGCACCTGGAGGCCGTCGGCACGCCGGGCGCGGTGGCGCAGGTCTTGGCAGCCCTGATCGAGAACTCCCTCATGCACGGCGGCGGCACGGTGGCGCTGCGCACCCGCGTCACCGGCAACCAGGCGGTCATCGAGGTCACGGACGAGGGCCCCGGAATCCCGGCGGACCTGGGCGCCCGCATCTTCGAGCGCGCGATCAGCGGCCGCAACTCCACCGGCATCGGCCTCGCGGTGGCCCGCGACCTGGCCGAGGCGGACGGCGGCCGCCTGGAAATGCTCCAGACCAAGCCCCCGGTACTGGCCCTGTTCCTCTCCCGCACGCCCCCCTCGACGAAGCAGGGACAGGAATCGGGGCCGACGGTCAGGTGACAGCGTGACGCCGCCGGGTGGGTGCTGAGCACGAGCGCGAGAGCTGCTCGGTGCCGGTCCAGGTATTCCAGCCCGTTTGGTCCCGGGGCCGCAGGCCCCCAGGGGATACCTCAGGCGAACGCCGATGACGCGTCAGCGTCAGCCCACCCGCACCCGCGGCTTCTCCGGCTTGTCCGCACCCCGTGCACCCCGCCGAGGCGTCTCCAGGAACGATTCCGCTCCGGCCACCGCCTCCTTCGAGGGAAGCGCGCGGAACACCCACGTCCGGTAGGACCAGAAGCGGAACAGCGTCGCGATGCCGATGCCGAGGAACTTGAAGATGTTGCTCTGCAGCGGGCTGTCCCAGCCGAAGCCGTACGTCGCCGCGTACAGGACACCGTTCTCGATCACCAGGCCGACCGCGCTGAACAGCAGGAACAGGCCCAGTTCCTTCGTACGGCGGCCCTTGTCGCGATCCCGGTAGGTGAAGTACCGGAAGCCGAGGTAGTTGAAGATGATCGCGACCACCGTCGCGATGACGCTCGCGCGCACCACCTGCAGGTCGGTCACATGCCGTACCAGGTTGAACACGAGCAGGTTGACCAGGAGTCCTGCACCACCCACCGCACCGAACTTGGCGACCTCACGCACCAGCCGGTCGAAGCGTTGCCGCACGGCACTGCGGGGTGCCGGAGGCGCCGTATGAAGCCCCGAGGAACCACGTCCCATGGTCGTAAAGGCTCCTGTCGGTCGGTTTGTCGGTTGGTTTCGTCAACCCAGCCATGCTAACCACCCCCCTCGACGATTGCCTGTGCGCAAGCTCATAGGCGGGGAAGAGACCCGGAAAACTCGGGTAAGAAGACCGGCGAGGGCCGATGGCGAGGGACGGAAACCGGCCGTCGCGCAGTGGCCGATACCCTAGGGGCGTGACGTTCCCGGTAGTCGGCATGGTCGGCGGGGGTCAGCTTGCTCGTATGACACACGAGGCGGGCATCCCGTTGGGCATCAGGTTCAAGCTCCTCAGTGACACCCCTCAGGATTCCGCGGCGCAGGTCGTCAGTGATGTCGTCATCGGCGACTATCGCGACCTCGACACGCTGCGCGACTTCGCGAGGGGCTGCGATGTGATCACTTTCGATCACGAACATGTACCCACCGAGCACCTCAGGGCTCTGGAGGCGGACGGCATCCCCGTCCGCCCGGGCCCCGACGCGCTGCAGCACGCCCAGGACAAGGGCGTGATGCGGGCGAAGCTCGACGCGATCGGTGTGCCGTGCCCACGGCACCGCATCGTGACCGATCCACAGGACGTGGTCGCCTTCGCGGCCGAGGGCGACGGCTTCCCGGTCGTCCTCAAGACCGTCCGCGGCGGCTACGACGGCAAGGGTGTCTGGGTCGTCGACTCGCCCGAGGAGGCCGCGGACCCCTTCCGCGCCGGCGTCCCCGTCCTCGCCGAGGAGAAGGTCGACTACGTCCGCGAGCTCGCGGCGAACGTCGTCCGCTCCCCGCACGGCCAGGCGGTCGCGTACCCCGTGGTGGAGTCCCAGCAGGTGGGCGGCGTCTGCGACACGGTCATCGCGCCCGCCCCCGACCTCGACGAGGTCCTCGCGCTCAAGGCCGAGGAACTCGCCCTGACGATCGCCAAGGAACTGGACGTCGTCGGCCACCTCGCCGTGGAGCTGTTCCAGACCCGCGACGGCCGCATCCTCGTCAACGAGCTGGCGATGCGCCCGCACAACTCGGGCCACTGGACCCAGGACGGCGCCATCACGTCCCAGTTCGCCAACCACGTCCGGGCCGTCCTGGACCTCCCCCTCGGCGACCCGCGCCCGCGCGCCAGGTGGACGGTCATGGTCAACGTCCTCGGCGGCGACTACCCCGACATGTACTCCGCGTACCTGCACTGCATGGCCCGCGACCCCCAGCTCAAGATCCACATGTACGGCAAGGACGTGAAGCCCGGCCGCAAGGTCGGTCACGTCAACACCTACGGCGACGACCTCGACGACGTGCTGGAGCGCGCCCGTCACGCTGCCGGCTACCTGAGAGGGACCATCACCGAATGAGCCCCGTTGTAGGCATCGTCATGGGGTCGGACTCCGACTGGCCCGTCATGGAGGCCGCCGCGCAGGCCCTCGACGAGTTCGAGATCGAGTACGAGGTCGATGTCGTCTCCGCGCACCGGATGCCGCGCGAGATGGTCACCTACGGCGAGCAGGCGGCCGAGCGCGGTCTGAAGGCGATCATCGCCGGGGCCGGCGGCGCCGCCCACCTCCCCGGCATGCTCGCCTCGGTCACGCCGCTGCCCGTCATCGGCGTCCCGGTCCCGCTGAAGTACCTGGACGGCATGGACTCCCTGCTCTCCATCGTGCAGATGCCGGCCGGCGTGCCCGTGGCCACGGTCTCCGTCGCCGGCGCGCGCAACGCCGGTCTGCTCGCCGCCCGCATCCTCGCCACCCACGACGAGGACCTGCTCCAGCGGATGCGGGAGTTCCAGCAGGAGCTGAACGACCAGGCCACCGAGAAGGGCAAGCGCCTGCGCGCCAAGGTAGAGGGCGCGAGCGGCTTCGGCTTCGGCTCGGGGAAGTGACGCCGATGACCTCCCTGGAGGCAGCCCGGGAACTCCTGCGGGAGTTCCCGGTCGTGGACGGCCACAACGACCTGCCGTGGGCCCTGCGCGAACAGGTCCGCTACGACCTCGACGCCCGCGACATCGCCGCCCACCAGGGCGCCCACCTGCACACCGACATCCCCCGGCTGCGCGAGGGCGGCGTGGGCGCGCAGTACTGGTCGGTGTACGTGCGCTCCGACTACGCAGGTGACAGGGCGGTCAGCGCCACCCTCGAACAGATCGACTGCGTACGGCAGTTGCTGGCCCGCCACCCGGCCGACCTGCGCCCCGCGCTGACGGCGGCGGACATGGAGGCGGCCCGCGCCGAGGGCCGTATCGCCTCCCTGATGGGCGCCGAGGGCGGCCACTCCATCGCCAACTCCCTCGCCACGCTGCGGGCGTTGTACGCGCTCGGCGTGCGCTACATGACCCTCACCCACAACGACAACATCGCGTGGGCCGACTCGGCGACGGACGAGCCCGGGGTGGGCGGTCTGTCGGCCTTCGGCCGCGAGGTCGTGCGGGAGATGAACCGCGAGGGCATGCTCGTCGACCTCTCGCACGTCGCGGCGACGACGATGCGCGACGCGCTCGACACCTCCACGGCCCCGGTGATCTTCTCCCACTCCTCCTCCCGCGCGGTCTGCGACCACCCGCGCAACATCCCCGACGACGTCCTGGAGCGCCTGCCCGGCAACGGCGGCGTCGCGATGGTGACGTTCGTGCCGAAGTTCGTGCTCCAGGCGGCGGTCGACTGGACGGCCGAGGCCGACGCGAACATGCGCGCGCACGGCTTCCACCACCTCGACACGACCGCCGAGGCGATGAAGGTGCACCGCGCCTTCGAGGAGAGCAACCCGCGCCCGATCGCCACGGTGTCCACGGTCGCCGACCACCTGGACCACATGCGCGAGGTCACCGGCATCGACCACCTCGGCATCGGCGGCGACTACGACGGCACCGCCTTCACCCCGGACGGTCTGAACGACGTCTCCGGCTACCCGAACCTGATCGCCGAACTGCTGGACCGTGGCTGGTCGAAGCCCGACCTGGCCAAGCTGACCTGGCAGAACGCGGTACGGGTGCTGGGCGCGGCGGAGGACGTGGCCCGTGACCTTCAGGCCACGCGCGGCCCGTCCAACGCGACCCTCGAGGCCCTGGACGGCTGATCGTCGAGGGCGGGGTAGTCGGTGTAGCCGGTCGCCCCGCCCGTGTACATCAGATACCTGTCCCGCACCGGGTTGAGCGGCGCCCCGAGCGCGAGCCGGCGCACCAGGTCGGGGTTGGCCAGGAACGGGCGGCCGAGGGCGATCAGATCGGCACCGGCGTCGAGGAGCCGGGCCGACGCGTCGCCGATCGCCTCGGCGGACAGCTCCGGGAGCACCGGGTTGGCGATCAGGGTCCCCGGCCAGGCGGCGCGGATCCGGCCGAACAGCGGGTCCGCCGGGTCGGCGTACACGAGGTGCAGATACGCCAATCCGAGCCCGCCGAGCGCCTCGACGAGCGCCGGGTGGAGCGCGTCGCTGTCGGTCTCGTCGATGCCGTTGACGGTGTTGCGGGGAGAGACCCGTACGCCCACCCGCTCCGGCCCGATCGCGGCGGCCGCCGCCTCGACCACCTCCCGCACGAACCGGATCCGCCCGGCCACCGAGCCGCCGTACTCGTCCGTGCGGCGGTTGGTGTTGCCGGCCAGGAACTGGTGCAGCAGATGGCCGTTGGCGGAGTGCACCTCGACGCCCTCGAAACCGGCGGCCACGGCGTTGCGGGCGGCCCTCGCGAAGTCGGCGACGGTGGCGCGGATGTCGTCGGCGGTCATCTCCCGCGGGACGACGGCGGGGCGGTGCCCGTCCGGTGTGAAGATCGTCTCCGGGAGCGCCACGGGCGAGGGCGAGACGGGGGTCAGTCCGCTCGTGGCCGGGTGCCCGACCCGGCCACCGTGCTGGAGCTGGAGAAACATCGGCCCACCGCCCGCGGCCCGCACGGCGTCCGTGACCCGTCGCCAGCCGGCCACGTGCGACGAGGTGTGGATCGCGGTGATGTTCGGATACGTCTGCCCGACCGCGTTCGGCGTCGAGGCCTCGGCGATGATCAGCCCGGCCGTCGCGCGCTGTGCGATGGGGGTCCCCCCGGGCTCGAGCGAAGTCGAGAGTTTGGGGGAAGGTGGCCATCAGCGGCGTCGGAGTGCCGTCCGCCGCCGCGCGGTTCCTGGTCAGCGGGGCCATGACCAGGTGGTTCGGCAGGTGCAGGGGGCCCAGGCGGGCCGGGGCGAGGAGGGGACGTACGGCTGCCGTCTTGTCCGTCGTGCGCGTCATGGCCGTACCGTAGAAGTTGACATCAGTGTCAGATTCAAGCCCGGACGGGCCACGGAACCGGGGGGCGCGGCATAGGGATCGGTGAGTTGGCCCGGCGCACCGGCGTGAGTGAGCGGTCGCTGCGCTACTACGAGGCCCAGGGGCTGCTGCGCGCCGAGCGCACCCCCGGCGGGCACCGTGACTTTCCCGAGGCGGCCGTCGACCGGGTCGTCCGGATCCAGGAGCTGTTCGCCGCCGGGCTGCACAGCAGCAGGATCGCGCAGCTGCTGCCCTGCATGCGGGACACCGACGGCGGCCCCTCCGTGATCGCCACGCCCCGTCTGGTCGAGGACCTCACCGCCGAGCGCGACCGCATCGACGGCATGATCGCCGACCTGGTCCTCCCCCACTCTCGGCTTCGCTCGAGCGGGGGGACCCCCATCCGCGACACCCTGGACGAGGTGATCGAGGCGGCGCGGGAGAGCTGACGCGCGCTACCCCCGCACAGCCCGTTCCATGCCGGTCGGCTCGCGGTACCCCCGAACGGCTCGTCCACCAGGAAGCCCGTCCGGGTCCGTGCGACGGTGACCGTACTGCGGATCATCACGCCGATCACGTACGGAGACCGCCATGGCAGACCTCAAGTACGACGCGGACACCAGCCCCGAGGTCGGCGAACTCGATGACCTGCCCGCCCCGCTGCCCGAGGAGCCGACCGAATCCGTCACCGGCCCGGGCGAAGGCACCGACGCGGACCTCCTCGACCGTGCCCACGCCCTCCTCGCCGCCCACCCCGTCGCCGACGGCTACAGCGGGCTGCCGTGGGCGCTGCGCCGCCTGCCCTGGTTCGACCTGGAGCTGGGCGAGAGCGCCGTCGACACCGACGTACCGCGGATGCGCGAGGGACATGTCGGTGCGCTGTTCTGGGCGCTGCACCTGCCCGACGGGCTGACCGGCGACCGGGCCGTCGGCGCCACGCTGGACCAGCTGGACCTGGTGAAGACCGTCGTACGGGCCCACCCGGAGGGCCTGCGCCTGGCCGACAACCCGGGCCCGATCACCGACGTCCGCCACTGCGGCCGCATCGCCGTCCTGCCGGGCCCGGCCGGGGCCGCCGCCCTCGGTGACTCGCTCGGGATCCTGCGTTCCCTGCACGGGCTGGGGCTGCGCGCGCTCACGCTGTCCGGCGTGGCCTGGGCGAGCGAGGCGGGGCTGACCCGGTTCGGTGAGGAGGTGCTGCGCGAGATGAACCGCCTCGGTGTGCTGGCCGACCTCTCCGGCGCCTCCCCGGACACCGTGCGCCGGGCG
Source organism: Streptomyces sp. NPDC111606 (assembly GCF_055656945.1). Taxonomy (NCBI): domain Bacteria; kingdom Bacillati; phylum Actinomycetota; class Actinomycetes; order Kitasatosporales; family Streptomycetaceae; genus Streptomyces; species Streptomyces sp. NPDC111606. The sequence continues at coordinate 47,464 of NZ_JBVKBY010000014.1, read as the reverse complement.
TGCGCGGTGTCCAAGGCGCCGGTTCTGTGTGCCCGCTCCGCCGCCCGCGCCCTGCGCCCCCATCCGGCCAACCTCCCCGACGACCTGCTCGCCGAGCTGGGCGCCGGGGGCGGCCTGTGCATGGTGCCGCTCACCGCCGAGCAGACCGGGCCGTCCGTCCGGGACGTCGCCGACCATCTCGACCACGTCCGTAAGGTCGCCGGCGCGGAGTCCGTCGGCCTGTCCGGCACCTACGACGCCGGCACCGCCCACCCGCAGGACCTCACCGACGCCTCTTGCTTCCCGCACCTCGTCGCCGAGCTGCTGCGCAGGGGCTGGTCCGAGTCCGACATCGCGCTGCTGACCTGGGGCAATGTCCAGCGCGTCCTGCGCGAGGCCGACTTCACCGCCCGGGAGGCACAGCGGCGCCGGGCGCCGTCGACGATGAAGATCTCCGAGCTGGACGGATAGCGGGGGAGACGGGGAGGGCCGGCGGGCTCAGGCCTCCTCGATCCGTCAGGGCTCCTCGATCCGGCAGAGGCAGAACGGATGCCCCGCCGGATCGGCGTACACCCGGAAGTCCTCCTTGTCCTCCGCGTGCAGCAACCGGGCGCCCAGCTCCAGCACCTTCTCCTGGGCCGCCTCGACCTCCTCCCAGGTGGACCCCGCGTCGAAGTCCAGGTGGAACTGCTGGGAGTTGCGGTCGGCCCGCGGCCACTCCGGCGGGGTGTACCCGGGCGCCGGCTGAAAGGCGAGCCGGGGTCCGTCGGGGAGCCGCAGCACGACCCACTCGGGGTCCTCGTCCTCGACCGTGCCGCCGCCGACGCCGGCGTAGAAGCGGGCGAGGGCGCGCGGGTCGGGGCAGTCGATGACGACGGAACGCAGACGGGTCACGCGGGCCATGGCTTCCTCCCGAGGGTCACAGGGTGCTCGGCACTCAGCAGGCGCACAGACAGAAGGGGTGCCCCGCCGGATCCGCGTAAACCCGGAAGGTCCGCGAGCGGTCCTCGGTGTCCAGCGGCTTCGCACCCAGGGCCAGCACCTCCTTCTCGGCGGCGTCCAGGTCCTCGACGGTCAGGTCCAGATGGAACTGCTGCGAGTGCTCGGGCGACGGCCACTGCGGCGGTACGTAACCGGGGGCGGCCTGGAACGCCAGCGTCGGGCCGCCGGGCACCTTCACGTCCACCCAGTCCTCCTGGTCCTCGATGCTGCCGCCGAGCAGCCGCGCATAGAAGTCGGCGAGGGCGCGGGGGTCGGGACAGTCCAGGACGACGGCGCCCAGTTCTGCGATGGCCATGGTTTCCTCCTCGAAGCGGTGGTTACCTGTGTCTGGCATCAACAGGTAACATCGTTACCGCATAGTCCCGTATTGGCGGTAACGTCGCAAGGGGATTCGGGAGGTAGCGTGCTGCCATGAGTGAGAGATCGCCTGCGCCCGGGGGTTTGGGGCTGGTTGAGTCCCTGGTCAACACCCTGGACCTCGAGTCGGGCGCGGACTCGCTGGACACCGCCGAGGGCCGGGCGCGCTTCGGGCTGGCCGAGGAGGACATACCCGGCGCGCGGGAGTTGCGGGAGTCCCTGCGCGTGGCCCTCCTTGCCCACGCGGGACATCCGCCGCACCGCTCGGCGACTCCGCTCGGTGAACTGCTGGCGGCGGGTCCGCTGGTCGTCACGGTCGATGCGGCCGACGGCTCCGCCGATCTGCTCGCCGCGGACGGGGGCTCGCTGCTGTCCCGGGTGGCGGTGGCGATCGCCCAGGCCCTCGGTGACGGGACCTGGGCCCGGCTGAAGGCGTGCGAGGCGGTCGACTGCCACTGGGCGTACTACGACCGCAGTCCGGCGGGGCGAGGCCGGTGGTGCTCGATGCAGGTGTGCGGTGCGCGGGCGAAGATGCGGAGGTATCGGGCGAAGTAAGCCCTTTCTCGGTGGGGTTGAGCGACCGCTCGGCGCCGGGTGGTCCGTGTGGGGCAGAATGCGACAAGACGCCGTTTCGGCCGACTGAGCCTCGGCCGAAACGGCGTCGTGCGTCTCGGTGGCGGGTCATTGCGGCGCCGGGGTGAGGCGGTGCGGCGAGGTGGATCAGGGGCGTCCGGCCCGTGGATCACGAGCTTCCGGCCGTGTGGCTCAGGACCTTCCGGCCACGTGGCTCAGGGCGCTCCGGGCTGTGGCTGATGGTGCTTCGGCCCTATGGCTCAGGGCGTGGCTGATGGTGCTCCGGCCCTGTGGCTGACGGTGCTCTGCCTCCGTGGCTGATGGTGCTCTGCCTCCGTGGCTGATGGTGCTTCGGCCTCGTGGCTCAGGGCATTCCAGCCCCGTGGCCGACGGCTCTCCGGCTCTGTGCGGCGGAGAGGTCCGGTCGCCTCGCCTCGCGTCGCGTGGCCTGGGCCGGCTCCACGACGTGGCCCGAGGCTGCACAACCCGCCTCGCCTCGCGTCGCGTGGCCCGGGCGGCCGGCCGTGTGGCCCGTGGGCTAGGCCGTCGGTCGGCCCATCGCCCGGTAGTTCCAGCCGGCCTTGCGCCACACCTCCGGGTCGAGCGCATTGCGTCCGTCCAGGATGACCCGCGCCGCCGCGGCCTCGCCGAGCGCCGCCGGGTCCAGCTCGCGGAACTCCCGCCACTCGGTCAGATGCAGTACGACGTCGGCGCCGCGCACCGCGTCCATCGCGGTGTCGGCGTAACCGAGGGTCGGGAAGAGGCGGCGGGCGTTGTCCATGCCCTTGGGGTCGTACACCGTGACCTGGCCGCCCTGGAGGTGGATCTGACCGGCGACGTTCAGCGCGGGTGAGTCCCGGACGTCGTCCGAGTCGGGCTTGAAGGTGGCGCCGAGCACGGCGACGCGCTTGCCCAGGAAGGGGCCGCCGCCCAGCGCCTGCCGGGCGAGCTCCACCATCTGCCCGCGCTGACGCATGTTGATCGAGTCGATCTCGCGCAGGAAGGTCAGCGCCTGGTCGGCGCCCAGCTCACCGGCGCGGGCCATGAAGGCACGGATGTCCTTGGGCAGGCAGCCGCCGCCGAACCCGATACCGGCCCGCAGGAACTTCTTGCCGATCCGGTCGTCGTGGCCGATGGCCTCCGCGAGCTTGGCCACATCGCCGCCGGCGGCCTCGCACACCTCCGCCATGGCGTTGATGAAGGAGATCTTGGTGGCGAGGAAGGAGTTGGCGGAGGTCTTCACCAGCTCGGCGGTGGGAAAGTCGGTGACGACGAAGGGGGAGCCGGCCGCGATCGGCGTCGCGTACACCTCGCGCAGCAGCTTCTCGGCCCGCTCGCTGCGCACGCCGACCACGATCCGGTCCGGGTGCAGCGTGTCCTGGACGGCGAAGCCCTCACGCAGGAACTCGGGGTTCCAGGCGAGTTCGACCTCGCCGCCGCCCGGCGCGAGCTCCAGAATGCGGGCCGCGAGCCGGTCCGCGCTGCCGACCGGCACGGTCGACTTGCCGACGACGAGGCTGGGCCCGCGCAGGTGCTTGGCGAGCGACTCGACGGCCGCGTCCACGTAGCTCATGTCACAGGCGTACTCGCCGTGCTTCTGCGGGGTGTTCACACAGACGAAGTGCACATCGCCGAACTCGGCGACCTCCGCCCAGTCCATCGTGAAGCGCAGCCGCCCGGTGGAGCCCTCGATACCGGCGACGTGCTTGCGCAGCAGCTCCTCCAGGCCCGGCTCGAACATCGGGACCCGGCCCTCGCCGAGCATCTCGATCTTCTCGGGCACCACGTCGAGTCCCAGCACCTCGAAGCCGAGCTCGGCCATGGCCGCGGCGTGCGTCGCGCCGAGGTAACCGGTGCCGATCACCGTGATCTTGAGGGCCATGCGGACTCCAGGGAGAAGGACGGGGACATGCGGCCCCGAGCATAGTCGGAGGGTCTGACGGGCAACTTCCCAGCTGTCGCCAAGCTCACGTATCACTCCCGTGGGCCGCCCCCTAAAATTTGAGTTACTTAACGGTAATTAGCGCCAGCTTCGCACTGACCACATAGCGTCCTTGGAGCGTGAGAGACCTTGGCCGGATCGGCTGACTTCGACCTGTACCGCCCGTCCGAGGAGCACGACATGCTCCGTGACGCCATCCGCTCGCTGGCCGAGGCGAAGATCGCGCCGTACGCCGCCGCCGTGGACGAGGAGGCCCGCTTCCCGCGGGAGGCGCTGGACGCGCTGGTGGCCAACGACCTGCACGCCGTCCACGTGCCCGAGGAATACGGCGGCGCGGGCGCGGACGCGCTTGCCACGGTGATCGTCATCGAGGAGGTGTCCCGCGTCTGCGCGAGCTCCTCCCTCATCCCGGCGGTGAACAAGCTGGGCTCGCTCCCGGTGATCCTCTCCGGCTCCGAGGACCTGAAGAAGCGGTACATGACCCCGCTCGCCAAGGGCGAGGGCATGTTCTCGTACTGCCTTTCCGAGCCCGACGCCGGCTCCGACGCGGCAGGCATGAAGACGAAGGCCGTCCGCGACGGCGACGACTATGTGCTGAACGGCGTGAAGCGCTGGATCACCAATGCCGGCGAGTCCGAGTACTACACGGTGATGGCGGTCACCGACCCGACGAAGCGCTCCAAGGGCATCAGCGCCTTCGTCGTCGAGAAGTCCGACGAGGGCGTCTCCTTCGGCGCCCCCGAGAAGAAACTCGGCATCAAGGGCTCCCCGACCCGCGAGGTCTACCTGGACAACGTTCGCATACCGGCGGACCGCATGATCGGCGAGGAGGGCACCGGCTTCGCCACCGCGATGAAGACGCTGGACCACACCCGCATCACCATCGCCGCGCAGGCCCTCGGCATCGGCCAGGGCGCCCTGGACTACGCCAAGGGCTATGTCCAGGAGCGCAAGCAGTTCGGCAAGCCGATCGCCGACTTCCAGGGCATCCAGTTCATGCTCGCCGACATGGCCATGAAGATCTCGGCCGCCCGCGCCCTGACCTACCAGGCCGCCGCCGCCTCCGAGCGCGGCGACGCCGACCTGACCTACCTGGGCGCCGCCGCCAAGTGCTTCGCCTCGGACGTGGCGATGGAGGTCACCACGGACGCGGTCCAGCTCCTCGGCGGTTACGGCTACACCCGTGACTACCCGGTCGAGCGCATGATGCGCGACGCCAAGATCACGCAGATCTACGAGGGCACGAACCAGGTCCAGCGCATCGTCATGGCGCGCAACCTGCCGTAACGCCACGGGATTTGATGGTGAAGGGTGTCCGGATCTCCGGGCACCCTTCACTCATTTGGACCTGTTTCACCGCCTTGCGAGGAACACGGGCGACCGTGCCCTGTGCGGCATCTGGTCGGAATTGTTCACGTCCGCCCGATGGCGCGGCGCGGCGGGCGGGCGTAGGACGGAAGGGCACGGGGCCCGCCCCAGGGCTCCCGCACCCCCCAGGAGGAGCCATGACCCAGCCCCAGACGATGCCCGCGATGAGCAAGGAGATGCAGGACTGCGTCGACGCGTGCCTGAACTGCCACAGCATCTGCGAGGAGACCATGAGCTCCTGCATGCAGATGGGCGGCCAGGCTCAGATGCAGATCATGCGGGCGCTGATGGACTGCGCCGAGACGACCCGTATGTGCGCGGACATGATGATGCGCCGCTCGCCCATGTCGGCGGAGATGTGCGCGATGTGCGCCAAGGCCTGCGAGATGTGTGCGGAGGCGTGTATGTCCATGCCGGACGATCCTCAGATGATGCGCTGCGCAGAGGCGTGTCGCCGCTGTGCCACGACCTGCCGCGCGATGGCGGGCGCCACGATGTGACAACCGCCTGACAGCAGTCGAGGGCACCCCGGCCGGGGTGCCCTCGACTGCTGTCAGGCGGTGCCTCAGTTGCCCGAGACGGTGACCTTCTCGTCGTTCTTCAGCTGCTCCACCAGCGTCTTCACCTTCGCGGTGTCCCACTGGAGGTTGCCGTTCGCGGAGTTGCCCGAGATCGGCATGTTCATGGACTTGCCGTCACCGCCGCTGACGCCCTTCATCGCCCAGAACATGGACGCCAGGTCGTACAGGCCCATGTCCTTGTCGACGATCAGGGTGTCCAGGCCGGCGCCCATCGTCGGGTACAGCTTGAAGGGGTTCAGGACGGTGCTCGGGGTGGCGACCTGGTTGGCCAGGGCCGAGAGGAACTTCTGCTGGTTCTTCGTACGGTCCAGGTCGGATCCGGCCAGCGCGTAACGGGTGCGGACGAAGGCGAGCGCGTCCTGGCCGTTCAGGGTCTGCTTGCCCTTCTTGAAGTCCGCGCCGGACTTGGAGTCCTTGATGTCCTGCGGGATGTCGATCTCGACACCGCCGACGGCGTCCACGATGTTGGCGAAGCCCGCGAAGCCGATCTCGACGTAGTGGTCGATGTGCAGACCGGTGTTGGACTCGACGGTACGGACCAGCAGTTCGGGTCCGTCCTCGGCGTACGCCGCGTTCAGCTTCACCTGACGGCCGGTGCTCTGGTAGAGCTTCCCGGAGTCCGAGCCCTTGTACGACGGGATCGTGACGTTCGAGTCGCGGGGGAGCGAGATCAGGGTGTCGCCGTTGCTGCCGACGTGCAGGATCATCATCGAGTCCGTGCGCTTGCCGTCGGCGGACCCGGTGTGCAGGTTCTTCTTCTGGTCGTCGGACAGTCCTTCACGGCTGTCGGAGCCGACGATGAGGTAGTTCGTTCCCTCGCCCGCCTCCGGCCGGTCGATGACCATGGACAGGTCGACCTCGCGGTTGAGCTTGGAGTCGGCCCAGAAATAGGTCGCGACGGACGTCACCACCAGCACCGTCACCAGTGTGATGGTTGTCACCTTGATACGGCGCCGCCAGTTCGGCGCGGGCCGCGGCTCGCGCATCCCCCCGCCGTCGCGGCCGCCCCCGCCACCGCCGTACACCTGGCCGGTGTTGTAACCGCTGTCGTACCCGTCGTCGCCGTAGCCGCCGTGGCCCTGGCCGTTCACGTACGACTGCTGCTGCGGGACCCCGCCGTAGCCCTGGCCGGGGGGCGCCGCCTGGCCACGGCGGACCTGCCGCATCACGCGCGCGCTCTCCGGCTGTGCGCTCGCGCTGCCGCGTCCGTAGCGGTTGCCGCGGTTGTCGTCGGGTGCCTGGGGCCAGTCATTCATGCGCCCCAGTGTGCAGGGCATGGCCAGGTCACTTACAAGGTTCGGCGGAAAATAGAGGCACGGCTGTTGCGAACCCAACACAAAGTCCGCGAATGTCGACGCGGCATAAGGTAGAGGCCATGACAGACCAGGTCACCGCCGCAGAGTCGGGCACTCCGGAGATCCCGGGCAAGCCGACCTCCGCATCCCGCACCACGCTCAGCCACATCATGACCCACAACGACACCAACCTCCTCGGGACGGTGCACGGCGGTGTGATCATGAAACTCGTCGACGACGCCGCGGGCGCGGTGGCCGGCCGGCACAGTGGCGGCCCCGCCGTCACCGCGTCCATGGACGAGATGGTCTTCCTCGAGCCGGTCCGCGTCGGCGACCTCGTCCATGTGAAGGCCCAGGTCAACTGGACCGGCCGGACCTCAATGGAGGTCGGCGTAAGGGTCCTTGCGGAACGCTGGAACGAGTCCGCGCCGGCCACCCAGGTGGGCTCGGCCTACCTGGTCTTCGCGGCGGTCGACGCCGACGGCAAGCCACGACGCGTCCCCGAGGTGCTCCCGGAGACCGAGCGCGACAAGCGCCGCAACCAGGAGGCCCAGATCCGCCGCACCCACCGTCTGGCCCGCCGGCGAGCCATCAAGGAGCTCCGCGAGAAGAGGGCGGCCGAGGGGTACGAGGACTGAGGGTGCTGCCGAGGGTTGCCGGGCGGGGCATCCGCCGAACTAGGAGCACCCCGCCTCGTCGCCCCGTACCACCGTCGCCTGGCCCTGGGTCGGGTCCTCGGCCCGTACCTTGCGCACCTTCTTGAAGTCCGTCCCGGCGATCACCTTCAGAGTGGGACCCAGCCCCTTCACGGGGCGTAGTTCGCTGCCCGGGAGTGCGGCTGCCAGGGACTTCGCCGAGCGGTCCCAGCCGGGGTCGTGGGCGACGACCGTGCGCTTCACGGAGCGGTCCGCCGCGTTCGCCGGACGGCCCGTCGTACGGAACCCGGCCGTCGCGAGCGCAGCGTCGACGCGCTTGCCGAGGTCCGCCCTCGTCGTGCCGTTCTCCACCTGGACGCGGATCTGCTGCGGGGCGACCTCCACCGGGACGGCCCTCCTCTTCGGCCGTTGCGCGGCCAGCGGCTTGTCCTCGCGCAGGGCCCGGAAGAGGCGTTCGGCCTGTGAGGTGTTCCACTTCACGGTGGAGCCGAGGCCCTTCACCTCGTATGCCAGCTGCCCGATCGGCACGGTCGTGAACTCCGACGACGACGGCGAGAAGTTACGCATCGCCCGCCCGAGGTCGAGCAGTTCGCCCGTGCCGAACCCCTTGTCCGCGCGCACCGACCCCAGCACCGCCCGCGTCACGTCCCGGAACCGCATCGGGTTCAGCAGGATCCCGGACGACGTCGCCCGCTCGATCAGCGCCGCCATGAACCGCTGCTGACGGTGCACCCGGCCGAGATCCGAGTCGCTGTCGACGTGCCGGGCGCGGACGTACTGCAACGCCTCCCCGCCCATCAGCCGATGCGTGCCGGCCGGCAGGTCCAGCCCGGTGTAGGAGTCCTTCAGCGGCTCGGCCGTGCAGATCCGCACGCCGCCGACCACGTCGACCGTCTTCATGAAGCTGGTGAAGTCGACCTCCAGATAGTGGTCGATCTTCACGTGCGTCATGTGCTCGACCGTGCGCACGGTGAGGTTCGGCCCGCCCTCCGCGTACGCCGCGTTGATCTTGATGGGATGGGCCTTGCGCCCCTCACCCGCGGGCACCTCGGCGTACGAGTCGCGAGGCAGGCTCACCACGCTCGCCCGCTCCCGGTCCTCCGAGATGTGCACGATCATGATCGTGTCCGTGCAGTGGCACGGGGCGCCACCGAGCCGGTACCTGCGCCGCTCCTCCTCGCTGATGCGGTCGCGGCCGTCCGTGCCGACGAGCAGGACGTTCATCCCGTGCCCGGCCTGCGGCCGGTTCTTCATGTCCTTGAACGGGTCCACCCGCGCGATCTTCGCGTCCAGACTGGTGACCACCGCGTGACCGATCCCGGCGGACGCGAGGACCACGACGGACAGCGTGGTCACCGCCCGCATGGCCCACCGCGGCCGCCTCCGCCGTCGAGGCGCGGCCGGCCGCGCCCCGCCACGGGGCGGCCGCGGGCTGCGCTGCGGCGGGGCGGAAGAGCGGCGGGGCGGCGTGGGCATGGGGGGATACCTCCGCTGGGGTTGCCCTGGGGGCCGTACGTGGGATCCGTGAGCACCGTAGGCCCATACGATCTGCTGCCCGGAGCACCGGCCCCGGCGGGGCGCATCGCTGTCCCCCGTTCGCGGTAACGTGAGCCCCCTATGAACGCCAATCCCGACGTGCAGCTCCCCGCCGTGTCCGTGATCATGCCCGTCCTCAACGAGGAGCGGCATCTGCGCGGAGCAGTCCAAGCGATCCTCGCGCAGGAGTACGCCGGCGAGATGGAGGTCGTGATCGCCCTCGGTCCGTCCACGGACCGCACGGACGAGATCGCCGCCGAGCTCGTACGGGACGATCCTCGCGTCCACACCGTCCCGAACCCGACCGGCCGCACGCCGGCCGCGCTGAACGCCGCGATCAAGGCCTCCCGCCACCCGATCGTCGTCCGCGTCGACGGCCACGGCATGCTCTCGCCGAACTACATCACCACCGCCGTACGCCTCCTGGAGGAGACCGGCGCGCAGAACGTCGGCGGCATCATGCACGCCGAGGGCGAGAACGACTGGGAGCACGCCGTCGCCGCCGCGATGACGTCGAAGATCGGCGTCGGCAACGCCGCCTTCCACACCGGCGGCGAGGCCCAGCAGGCCGAGACCGTGTACCTCGGCGTCTTCCGGCGCGAGGCACTGGAGCAACAGGGCGGCTACAACGAGGAGTTCATCCGCGCCCAGGACTGGGAGCTCAACTTCCGGATCCGGGAAGCCGGTGGGCTGATCTGGTTCTCGCCCGAGCTGAAGGTGTCGTACCGCCCGAGGCCGTCGGTGAAGGCACTCGCCAAGCAGTACAAGGACTACGGCCGCTGGCGTCACGTCGTCGCCCGCTACCACGCCGGCTCCATCAACCTGCGCTACCTCGCCCCGCCGACGGCGGTGTGCGCGATCGCGGCGGGCCTCGTGCTGGGCGCCCTGGTCACCCCGTGGGCGCTGGTCGTCCCCGGCGGCTACCTCGCGGCCATCACCGCCGGCTCGCTCCCGGCCGGCAAGGGCCTCCCGCTGAAGGCACGCCTCCAGATCCCCGTCGCCCTCGCCACCATGCACATGTCCTGGGGCTACGGCTTCCTGACCAGCCCGCGGGCCCTGGCGAGGAAGGTCATCGCCTCCCGCCGCCCGGCCGTGCTCAGCGTCGACAGCGCCGGCTGAGCCCGCCGGGCGGGGCGCCCGTCACCACGTGAAGTCCGGGTCGACCTTCATACAGGCCTTGGTGTCGGAGGCGTTCAGCGCCTCCGCCGTGTCCGGGGTCCTGTCGTCCTGCTTCGGGGCCTTGTACGCCGTCCCCTCCCGCCAGTCCGCGCCGACGACGAGGGTGACACCGGAGACGTCCGTCGACCTCTCGACGGCGTCGGCCGGGATGCCGAGGGCCTTGGCGAGCCGCTGGGCGTCGCCCTCCAGGTCGGCGCTCGGGTAACGGACGAGGGTCGTGTCCGCCATGGGCGTGGCCGAGGCGTCCGCGACGGCCTGGGTGAAGCCCTTGTCCACGAGCAGCCCGGCGACGGTGGTCGCGCGGCCCTGGGCCGGGGCGAGGACGTCGGTGCGGGTGCCGTTCTGCACCTGCACGGCGATCTCGTCGTCAGCCGCGGCCGGATCGGTGGAGGTCTTCTCCTCGGTGGCCTTCTTCTTGTCCTTGCCGTCCAGGGCGATGTCCTCGCGCACCAGCCGGAACAGCTTGGTCGCGTCCTCGGTGGGCTCGACGCGCGAACCGACATAGCGGTTGGGCATCGTCGTCATGGTGATGCGTGAGGTCGGCACCTTCTTGAGCTCGCCGGCCAGGTCGTAGAGCTTGGCCACCGTGCCCAGTCCCGGGTCGACGGTCAGCGCGTTGGTGGCCGCCTCGGCGAGGGCGCGGAGCTTGCCCGGGTTGCTCAGCTTGGCGTTCTTGCGCAACTCGCGGACCATCGAGTTCATGTACTGGTGCTGCGCCTTGGCGCGGGCCAGGTCGCTGCCGTCCTCGAAGCCGTACCGGGTGCGCAGCCACTGCAGGGCCTGCTCGCCCTTGACGTACGTCGTGCCCTTCTCCAGCTTCAGCCCGGAGCCGTGGCCCTGGCTGTCCTTGGAGTGGATGTTGGCTTTCACACAGACCGGGACGCCGCCGATGGCGTCCGCCATCGACACCACGCCCGAGAAGTCGATCATCATGAAGTGGTCGATGTGGATGTCGGTGAGCTTCTCCCACGTCGCCACCGTGCACCCCGGGCCGCCGCGGCCGAGCGACTGGTTCGTCATCGCGCGTTGGCGGGCCTGGTAGACGTCCCCGCTGTCCGGGTCCGTGCACTTGGGGATGTCCACCAGTGTGTCGCGGGGCATGCTCACCACGGACATGTTGGTGCGGTCGGCCGAGACGTGCAGCAGCATCTGGACATCGGCGAGGGGGGTGCCGCCGAAGGTCTCCTTGGCGCCGCCGAGCTTCTGGTTCTCCTTGCTGTCCCGGGCGTCCGAGCCGATCAGCAGGATGTTCAGCGGCGTCTGACCGGCCGCGTTCGCCTCGGTCCGGGCGGCGCGGTCCTTGGCGTCGCCGATGTTGAGGTCGTCCTTCTTCAGGTTGCCGTTGAGGTGCTGGTAGTAGAGATACCCGGCACCCGCGGTGCCCAGTATCACCACCGCCAGAACCGTCGCCGACCAGCGCAGCACCCGCCGTTTGCGGGGTCTGCCGTCGGTCCCACGGCTGCCTCCGGAACCCCCGCCACCGTGCCGTCCGCCCTGGTCGGCCGGCGTGTCCTGGTCGGCCTGCGGGGTGAGGGACATGGTGTCCTCCACCGCGGGGGCATCCCCTCGCACACTGCTCTGCGCCAACTGTCTGCCCTTCCCCACCCTTTGCCCGACACGGCTCCGCCCCGCGCCGGACCTCCCTGTCCGGTGTGGAGCGAACCATGTCGGACCACCCTGTCCGACGCCGGTTCGCAACCTGTCAGACCCCTGTGGGTCCGAGCCCGGTTGGCCACGCGTCGGCAAAATTCACGCCCGGCACGGCCGCTTGGTGTGCCGGGTCAACGCCGCCTGACACAACCGTGTCTTGTGTCAGACCAACGAGAGTCGGCCACAGTTGCGTTCCTCGCCGGAGTTTCCGTACCGGAGATTCCGTGCCGCGGTGCCGCACCGCGGACGCGGGCACGGATGCCCTGCCGAGGCCTTCGAGCGGAACAGGCCCGCCGCACGCCAAGCAGGCGGTGGGACGGGCCCGTTGAGTGACTACTTCGCGCACTCCACCTTGTCGGCCGTGGACTTTTCCACGTCGGGCGCCTTGCTCGGAGCCGTGAGCGAAACGCCCGCACCCTTGAAGTCCTTGCCCAGCGTCAGCGTCATCGTGGGCAGGCCCTGGGAGTTGGTCACGCTCTTGCCGGGCTTCAACGCGGACCCCGACAGCCCCATGATCGCGGCGAGCCGGCGTGCCTGGTCCGCCTGGTCCGGGGCGTACTCCAGCGTCGTCTTCGACAGCGGCTCCGGGGCGTTGCCCGCGTTCTCGGACTTCTCCACGCCCTCCTCGGTCTGCAGCCAGGTGAGGGTCTCCTGGGCGCTGCCCGCGGGGGCTCCGCCGTTGTAGACCTGCACCCGCACATCGGCGGGGTCGGCCTTGGTGCCCTTGAGCCGGGCGGCCACGGCGGCGGCTTCCTTCTTCTTCTGCTCCTTGACCGCGGTGAAGGAGACGTCGTTCTGGATCGCCTGGAAGACCTGGGGAGCAGTGGTCGGGTTGGGGACGACCGTCGCCCGGACCTTCTCCGTGGGGTTGTCTATCACCGGAACCGTCGTGAAGGTCAGGTTCTTGGTGTTGAGCTTGCCGAGCTCCAGGCCGAGGTCCTTCAGCTTGTCGATGGTGTCGAGCGCCGAGTCGACGGTGAGCGCCTTCGTGCCCGCCTCGGCCAGCTTGATCATCTTCGACGGGCTGGTGAGGGTGTCGTTCGACTTCAGCTTGCGCATCAGCGCGCTGAGGAACTGCTGCTGGAGCCCGATCCGGCTCAGGTCGCCGCCGGTGCCGACGGCATGCCGGGTGCGGACGAAGGCCAGCGCCTGCTCGCCCTCGATCACATGCTCGCCCTTGGGGAGGTCGAGCTTGGAGTCGGGGTCGTTGATGTCCTTGGCGAGGCACACCTCGACGCCGCCGACCGCCGACGTCAGCGTCTTCACGGCGTTGAAGTCGGCCACCATGAAGTTGTCCGCCTGGATTCCGGTCAGCTCGGTGACCGTCCGCACGGTGCAGCTGGGCGTGCGGCCCTCCTGCCCGAGGCTGGTGTTGAAACGGACGTCGGTCTCGCCCGCGATGACCTTCGAGGAGCCGTCCTCCTGCGTGGTCGGGCAGTCCGGGATGTCGACGATCAGGTCACGCGGGATGCTCAGCGCGGTCGCGTTCGAGCGGTCCTTGGAGACGTGCAGCAGGATCGTGGTGTCGGCGTGCCCGGCGCTGCCCGAATCGCCGTACTTGTCGTTGCCCGCGCCCGTGCGCTTGTCCGTGCCGATGAGCAGGATGTTGATGGCCTTGTCCTTCGAGAAGCCACCGGTGCTCGCGCCGTCGTCGGAGACGGACTGGATGTTGTCGTTGAGGTGCTCGATGTAGAGATACGCGCCCGCGGCAGCGGCGACCACCACGAACGCGGTGATTCCGCCGGTCCAGAGCAGGGCCCGCTTCGCCTTGTTCTTCTTCACCGGCCGCCGGCCACGCCGGCCCGGCGGCTCCTCGGGCGCCCCCTTGCGCCTGCGCTGCGACGGCACCTCACGGCCCGGCGCGGGACGCGTCTCGCGTGCGGGGGCGGCGGTGCGATTGCGCACGGCACCCCCGGCGCCCGCGCCGCTGCCCGCACCTCCGGCGCCGGTCCCCCCGGCAGTCGTGCCGCCGGCACGGGAAGCCGCTCCTGCCCGGGAGGCGGATCTACGGGGTCCGGGTACCGATGACTGCGGAGCGGAAGGAGCCAGTCGCAGTTCGTATTCGCCGGTGTTCGGATTGAGCACCCACTGGTCTGCGGGATCGATGTCGTCCGCCCGCCCACGGCCTTGCGCGTCCACGGTTGTCTGAATCCTCCGTCGGGGCCACGCGGCGCCTACCCCCTCCAAGGCGCTCGGGTCTCGGTCAAACAGTGCGCAAGCCTAACTACGGCCGGGTGCACCGGATCGCTCACACTATCCGCCCAGTTCAGCGTCGAGCGACGACGGTGACAAATTCCACGTCCCTACAACTGGGCAATCCGGCGCATTTCTTTGAACTGGGGTTCGTCGACTTGGTGAGCGCTTTACCCGCAGGGGTTCTGGGCGGCGGTGTTGCCGCGGAACGTGGGCGCCGGGGAAGCGGTATCCGAGGGCTCGGGGCCCTGGGACGTTTCGGACGAATTCACGACTTCCACCGGGGCGTCGACGCGGAGCCGCTCGAAGAGCCGCTCCGCTTCGGGTTCCACGAGTTGGTCGCGATTGGCGTTGTAGATGTACGACTCCCTCGGGACCGTGAGGAATTGCACGCGTTCGGTGGGGATGTCGCGCACCTCACGCGCAAGTTCGTACAAACCGCGCAAGCTGGCCAGGGCCGGGTCCGTGGTGAGGGAGGAAGTGGCGGCGTCCAGGACCGGATAGAGACGGACCGGGTTCAGCAGTACGTCGTTGCTCTGCACCTTGTGCACGAGTGCGGCGAGGAAGCGCTGCTGGCGGTCCATGCGGTCGGTGTCGCTGCCGTCGCCGAGGGTCTTGCGGGCGCGGACGTAGCCGAGGGCCTGCTCGCCGTTGAGGGTGACCTTGCCGGCCGGGAGTCTCAGCTTGGCGGCCTTGTCGTTGATGGGCTTGCTGAGGCAGATCTCCACGCCGTCGACGGCGTCGACCATTTCCTTGAAGCCGTGGAAGTCGACGACCATGTGGTGGTCGATCCGGATGTTGGTCATCCGCTCCACGGTGCGGATGGTGCAGGCCGAACCACCCATCTGGAAGGCGTAGTTGAACATCGCGAACATGGGCTCGCTGCGGGAG
The DNA here is from genome assembly GCF_055656945.1 of Streptomyces sp. NPDC111606. Lineage (NCBI taxonomy): Bacteria > Bacillati > Actinomycetota > Actinomycetes > Kitasatosporales > Streptomycetaceae > Streptomyces > Streptomyces sp. NPDC111606. The sequence continues at coordinate 32,262 of NZ_JBVKBY010000014.1, read as the reverse complement.
CCGTTGGACTTCCGGCACCCGGGGACGTCGACCATCAGGTCGCGGGGTATCGAGACGGCGGTGGCGCTGCGGCGCTTGCCGGAGAGGTGCAGCAGGATGGTGGTGTCGGAGCGCTCGGTACCGGAGTCGCGTCCGTAGCGGCGGTTTCCCTGGCCCGCCCTCGAGTCCGACCCGATGAGCAGGATGTTCTGGGCGCCGCTGACGCGTGCGGTGGGGCGCTCCCTCTCATACCGGGCCAATTCGGCCGCGGCGGCCTCGTCGGGTGTGATGTTGGAGTTGAGCTTCGCGTACACGGCCCACCCGGCCCCACCGGCGGCAATGACCACCAGCCCGAGCCCCAGGACCCCTCGTCGCACCCACCGCCGCACGGACCTCTTGTCCCTGCCCGCCTTACTGCCCGACGCCCCGGGGCGCGCACGTGCGGAGTCGGTCACGGCTGGGTCCACCCCTCAGTGCGTAGTGCGTGCGGTGTGGGCTGCTGCTACCACCGTGGCGTGGATGGGGGGTGGGGGGTGGGTGGTGGGGGGCTGAATGGGTGACGGGGCCTCCGGCGGTGGGGCGGGATGCCTGCGGCGGCCTGTGGCTGGTGGGTGGGGGTGCCGCGGGGGTGCCTGCGGCGGCCTGTTGTTGTTTGGTGGGGGTGCGCGTGGCGCCTGCGGGGGTGTGGTGGGTCGGGGCCGTGCCGGGGGGTGTCCGTCCTCGGACCGGCGGTGGGGGTTGGGCAGGGTGGGTGCCGTTTCTTGACGCCGGTCACTGCGGGCGGACACCCCCCGGCACGTCCCCTTGCCGCCGTGGGCGGGTGCGGCGCCAACGGGGGTACGCCACCACGGCCACCGCGCGACGCCGGTCCCGGCATTCCATCCCGTCCGGTGGTGGGGCGGGGCTGTGCCATCCCAACCCCGCCCCCGCGCAGTCGGTCCCGCTCGGCGCCGGTCCGGGCATTTCAGCCCGTCCGGCGTTTGGGGGGCGAGGTCGCGCCATCCCTAGCCCCATCCACCCGCCCGCGGGTGGCTGTGCACCGTGCCGATGGCACTTCTCGGCGTCGGCCCAGGTATTTCAGCCCGTCCGGCGTTTGAGGACGAGGCCGTTCAGGCCGATGGGGGTGCAGGGGGCGGAGCCCCCTGGCGGGGTTGAGGAAGGAGGGGGTTCGTCGCAGGGCCGGATGACGAGACTCCCGGAATTGCCGGAGGCTACCGCGCGGTCGCCGTCACCCGTTCGGCCTCGATGCGCTTGGCAAGGGCGTCCTCGCCCAGGGATTCGATGTGCCGGCACAGCACCACGGACCCCCCGGTCGCCAGCGCCGCGTACAGCCCGGCATTGAGCCCCTCCCAGGTGTCGTAGGGAAGAGCGGAGAGAATCCGCGACCCCGGCCCCGTGAGCCCCAGCCCCGTCGCCTCGGCCTGCGCCCGCTCCACGACCTCGGCACCGCTGAACTCCCGCCCGGCCACGATCAACGCGGGATCCTCGGGATCCACCGGCGCGTACGGCGCGAAACGGTCACCCTGACTCGGCACCTCCACCGCGTAGTCGGCGAAGCCGGCCGGCGGCTGCGGAAAACGGCCCCCCAGTGGCCGTAGCGCCAACGCGACCCGCTCCCCCCGGCACGCCCGCGCCGCCTCCAGTCCGTCCGGCCCGCTCACCACCACGTCGGCCGCCGCCGGATCCCCGCCCACGTCCGCGATCGTGCCGACCGACGAGCAGGCCAGCAGCCAGACCGCGGTCTGCCAGTGGGTGGGGAGCAAGAGCGTGACGCGGTCCCCGGGACCGGCCCCCAGGTCTCCCTGGAGCAGATTCGCGGTCTTGGCCACCCAATTGGCGAACGTGGCCACGGACAATTCGACGCGTTCCCCGGTGGCGTCGTCGTAGAAGGTCACCAGGGGACGGCTCGGATCCGCGGCCAGCGCGGAACGCAGCAGGTCGGCAGGGGTGCGATCGGTGGCATTCACCCGCGCAAGCGTACGCGGACACGCACCCGCACACCCCCCGCCGGGGCCATCCGACCGCCACCGGTTCGGACGAATCGGATGCCGACGCCCCGTCAGCTCCCCGATGGACAGGTCTGTATGACTATGTCCAACATCGTTGCTATGCGTGGATTTCTTGCTTCCTCAATCGGTGTCACGTGCGCGGCCGCTCTGGCCCTCCCGCTCACCCCACCTGCCGTCGCGGCGACCGCGAGACCGGCGCTCGGAGCGGAAGCCGCCACGAGCGCAGGGACGGTGGCCGGGCCGGCGGTACGTCAGCCTGGCGACGAGTCGTACGTCCCCGGCAGTACCCAGTCGCTGCCCCTCGCCCCCCTCGACGGTGACCGAGTCAGCGGTGCCCCCGCCGAACAGGGCCTGACCCCCCGCGGCGTACGGCACTTCTCCCTTGTCGGCGTGATCTGGGACGACCCGGACGCCGAACTGCACGGCCGCGTCCAGGTCCGCACCCGCGCCGTCGGCACGGGCACCTGGTCCGGCTGGCAGGACATCGAGACCCACAACGCCGATCACGCGGCCGACCCGGGCACCGACGAACCCGCCTCGGGCCGGGTCCGCGGCTCCACGGCGCCGTTGTGGGTCGGGGAGTCGGACGGCGTGGAGGTACGGGTCACCCCGGAGCCCACCGGGTCCGCCGCCGGGCCTCGGCCGACCGGGGAACCCGAGAACGCCTCCGAGGAGCCCGAGGACGGCGTGAGCGGCAGTGGTGACGACACGACAGCCCGCCCCGAGGCCGCCTCGACGTTGCCCGACGGCCTTCGCCTCGAACTCGTCGACCCCGGCGACCCCGCCCCCGCGCAGGGCGGCGACACCGCCGGCGCCCCCCGCCCAGGGACGCTCAACCCCGAGACCGTCGAGACCGCCGAGTCCCTGGCCGCCTCCGCCGCCAACGTCGACCTCGCGCCCGTCGGTGCCGCCGCGATCCCCGAGCTCGGCCGGGCCGCCACCGAGCGGGAGCTGTTGGCGCTGCGCGGTACCGAGTTGACGCAGGAACAGCGCGCGAAGCCGTACATCGGGCCGCGGCCGCGCATCGTCACGCGGCGCGGCTGGGGCGCGAACGAGAGCTGGCGGGAGCGGAGTTTCGTCTACACGAAGAAGGTGAAGGCGGCCTTCGTGCACCACACGGCCTCCGGCAGCAAGTACTCCTGCTCGCAGGTCCCCTCGCTCATTCGCGGTATCTACCGCTACCACGTGGTGAGCATGGGCTGGCGTGACGTCGGCTACAACTTCCTCGTCGACAAGTGCGGAAACATCTACGAGGGGCGTGCCGGGGGAGTGGCGAAGCCGGTCCTGGGTGCCCATACTCGCGGTTTCAACACCAACAGCATGGGGATCGCCGTCCTCGGCAGCTACGGCGTCACCAAGCCGACCGCCGCCTCGGTGAAAGCCGTGGCGCGGCTCACGGCCTGGAAACTGGGGCTCTACGGTGCCAATCCGCGCGGAAAGACATATCTGAAGTCCGGCGGTGGCAATCTGTACCGAAAGGGAAAGAACGTACGACTGAATGTGATCTCCGGCCACCGGGACGGCTTCTCCACGGAGTGCCCCGGCAAGCAGCTCTACAGCAAGCTCGGCTCCGCCCGCGCTTCGGCGGCCCGCTACCAGGGGCGCTGAAAGGGCGCGGAGTTGAGGGGGGCGGGGCAGAACCCGTAGCGCTCGTAGCTGGACTCATGGGGGCATGGGGTCGCATTCACCGCCGTCGGGGGGCATGAGGCGGACTGCCGCACTGCCGCACTGCCGTCGAGGGCGTCGCACAACGGTCTGCATACACTGGCCGGCCGAAAGACAGTTCGGCCGGTCCCGGCAGGAAGCAGAGACGACAGGTGACAGAAGCGATCCTCCTGGTCGGTGGCAAGGGCACTCGGCTGCGTCCACTCACCGTGCACACGCCGAAGCCCATGGTCCCGGCGGCCGGGGTCCCGTTCCTCACGCACCAGTTGGCGAGAGCGAGAGCGGCGGGCGTAGAACACATCGTCCTGGCGACGTCGTACCTGGCCGAGGTCTTCGAGCCGTACTTCGGGGACGGCTCGGCGCTCGGTCTCCACCTGGAGTACGTGACGGAGGAGGAGCCCCTCGGCACGGGCGGCGCGATCCGCAACGTGGCCTCCCGGCTCCACTCCGCACCCGACGACCCGGTGCTCATCTTCAACGGCGACATCCTGACGGGCCTGGACATCAGGGCCCTGGTCCGTACGCACGAGACGACGGGCGCGGACGTCTCCCTCCACCTCACACAGGTGACGGACCCGAGGGCGTACGGCCTGGTCCCGACGGACGACACGGGCCGGGTGACGGCGTTCCTGGAGAAGCCGCAGACTCCCGAGGAGATCGTCACCGACCAGATCAACGCGGGGGCGTACGTCTTCCGCCGCTCGGTCATCGACACGATCCCGGCGGGCCGGCCCGTCTCGGTCGAACGCGAGACGTTCCCCGACCTGCTGTCGGCCGGCGCCCACCTCCAGGGCATGGTCGACTCGACGTACTGGCTCGACCTGGGCACGCCCGCGGCCTTCGTCCGCGGTTCGGCGGACCTCGTCCTGGGCCGGGCCCCGTCCCCCGCGGTCCCCGGCCGCTGCGGCGACCGCCTGATCCTCCCCACGGCCAGTGTCGCCCCCGACGCCAAGCTGACCGGCGGCACGGTGGTGGGCGAGGGCGCCTTCGTGGCCGAGGGCGCGCGCGTCTTCGGCAGCACGATCCTTCCCGGCGCCGTCATCGAACCCGGCGCCATCATCACCGACTCCCTCATCGGCACCCGCGCCCGCGTAGGCCAACGCTCGGTCCTCACCGGCACGGTCATCGGCGACGGCGCGGTGATCGGCGCCGACAACGAGCTCAGGGACGGGGTACGGGTGTGGTGCGACGCTCGCATCCCGGCGGGGTCGGTGCGCTTCTCACCGGACCTGTAGCACCGCCGAGGACCGACGGCCCCTTCCCGGTGCCGACCCGGCATCCAACCCACCCGGTGGGGGACTGCTCACGGAGGTCGACAGTTCCCCTCGGCGCCGGTCCAGACATCTAAGCCCCGTCCGGTGTTCGAGGGCGGGGCCTGCATCATCCCTAACCCCCATCCACCCGCTGGGGGTTGGGGGTCTGCGGCCGGTGTCTCTCGGCGCCGGTCCGGGCATTGCGGCCCGTCTGGTGTTTGAGGGCGGGGCCTGCACCATCCCTAACCCCCACCCACCCGCTGGGGGCTGCGCGCCCTGCCGACGGTGCATCTCGGCGCCGGCCCTGTTATTTCAGCCCGTCCGGCGTTTGAGGACGAGGCCGTTCAGGCCGACAGCGGGGGTCTGGGGGCGGCAGCCCCCAGGTCCGGGGTAGAAGGGGCAGCGCCCCTTCAAGGACGGGAAGGTTAGGGGCGGCGGGGGCGAAAAACCCGCCCCCTACAACCGCCCGATATCCCCCACCGGCATCCGCGGAGCCCGCCGCCCCGGCACCCGCCCGCTCAACAGAATCAACCGAGCCGCCCGATGCCGCTGCCCCGCATACGGCTCCAGCAACTCCAGCATCACGGAGTCATCCGCATCCCGATCCCCGGCAAGCGCAAACCCCACAATCCCCGGCAGATGCAGATCCCCCACGGTCACCGCGTCCGCCGCCCCATGACTGCGCTGCACAACCTCCGAAGACGTCCACGGCCCGATCCCCGGCACGACCTCCAACCGAGCCTGCGCCTGAGCCGGAGCCATCCGCACCGCCTCCTCCAGCCGCGCAGCGACCCGTACGGCCCGCAGAATCGTCGACGCCCGCTTGTTGTCGACCCCGGCCCGATGCCACTCCCAGGACGGAATCATCCGCCAGGTCGCCGCGTCCGGCATGACACACATCCGCCCGGGCGCGGGCCCCGGCGCCGCCACGCCGTACTTCCGGACCAGCAACCGCCACGCCCGATACGCCTCATCGGTCGTGACCTTCTGCTCCAGAATCGACGGAATCAACGACTCCAGCACCAGCCCGGTCCGCGTCAACCGCAGCCCCGGCCGCCGATGCCGAGCGAGCGCCACCAGCCGATGCCGCGGCACGAAGGCGGACGGATCATCGGCGGCCCCGAGCAGCTCGGGCAACTGCTCCAGCAGCCACTCGGCCCCCGGCCCCCAGGCCTCGCCCCGCACCTCGGCACCCCGCACGCCGACCCGCAGCGTCCCGGGCCCGGCGGGCGTGAGACAGGCCCGCCACACCGACCCGTCCGGCATCGCCCGGAACGTCGGATCCCCGGGCCCCCGCCGCAGAGGCCCCAGCACCAGCCCGAGATCGAGCGGCCACTGTGGCACCCAGGTGCGCACCCGCCCGGGTGCCGGCGCCTGACGCGGTATCCCGGCGGGCACGGGGACATGGCCGCCGCGCACAGTCGTACGCGTGGACTGCGGAGTGAAGCGTCCTGCCACGAGTGAAGTCCTAAGAAGACCGGTATGGAGAGACCCCTACGAGCCTAGGCGCTGTACGGCGCGCACTACCGCACCGCGATGAAAGCCCCCGCATCCCGCTCCGCCCGAGGCCGCGGCTCCTCCGCCGGATGCCCGACGGCCACGGCCCCCATCGGATCCCAGTCCTCCGGCAGCCCGAGCACCTCGCGCACCACATCCCGGCAGAACATCGTCGACGACACCCACGCCGACCCCAGCCGCTCCCCGGCCAGCGCGACCAGGAAGTTCTGTACCCCGGCCCCGGTGGCGACGACGAACATCTCCCGCTCGGCGCCGTCACGCCGTACGTCGCCGTAGGTGTGCGAACCGTCCATGACCAGGCACGGCACCACGAGATACGGAGCGTTGCGCAGGACGTCCCCGCGTCGCACCCGCTTGGCGATGGACTCCTCGCTCTTGCCGTCGCGCCGCAGGTCGGCGATCCAGGCGTCCCGCATCGCGTCGAGCAGCCGCGTCCGCGACTCCTGCGACTCCAGCAGCACGAACCGCCACGGTGTGGTGTGGTGCGGCGCCGGTGCCGTGACCGCCGCCGCGACCGCTCTTCGTACGGCCCCGGCGTCGACCGGTTCGTCCGTGAAGGCCCGGACCGTACGGCGCTGGGTCATCGCCTCCCGTACCGCCTCCGACGTGCCCAGCCGGAACATGTCGTCACGAGCGCCGCGCACCATGGCCCGCGCGCCCTCCCCGTGCTCCTCGGCCAACGTGTGCGCCAGCCCGCGTACCACGGCCACGGGCAGCCCGGAGGCCTTGCCCTTCACCAGGTCACCGGCGGCGGCGAGTTCGTCGGCGGTCGCCACGACGGTCGCGCTGAGCGGATTGCCGTACGCGTCCGTGCCGCCGCGCAGATCGTCGAGTACGCGGATGCCGGCGGCGCCGATCGCCACATCGGTGAGCCCCGCGCGCCAGGGACGGCCGAAGGTGTCGGTGACGACGACCCCGACATCGACGCCGAGGGCGTCCCGCAGCCCGTCCCGGATCGCCCGCGCGGACGCGTCGGGGTCCTCGGGCAGCAACAGCACGGTCCCGGCGGGAGTGTTGGACGCGTCGACCCCGGCGGCGGCCATCACGAGCCCCTGCCGGTTCTCGACGATGCGCAGGGCGCCGCGGCGCGCCACGACCCGTACGGTCTCCGCGTCGATGGCGGCTTCCCGGTCGGTCGCCTCGACGATCCGGCCCTCGGCCTTGGAGATGATCTTCGAGGTGACCAGGAGCACGTCCCCGTCGGCGAGGCCGGGTTCGGCGGTGGCGATCAGTTTCGCGAGGTCGTCGCCCTGCTGGATCTCGGGAATCCCGGGGACGGCCCAGACGCGGTAGCCGTCGGCAGACACGTCGCTCAAGCCGCTCGCACCTCCTCGGCCAGCGTCAGCGCCTCGCGTGCCATCTGCGTGGTCGCGTCGAGGTCGGTCATCATCAGCGGTACGGCCCGGCAGCGGATCCCGGCCGCCTCGACCTGCTCGACGGAGCCCGCGTCCACGGTGTCGACGAGCCATCCGTCCAGGAGCCCCGAGCCGTAGTGCTCGGCGACCGCCGAGGCCGTCGACTCGACGCCTACCGCCGCGAGCACCTTGTCGGCCATCCCGCGCACGGGCGCGTTACCGACGATGGGGGACAGGCCCACGACCGGCACGCCGGCGTCGGCGATCGCCTCGCGGATGCCGGGCACGGCGAGGATCGTGCCGACCGAGACGACCGGGTTGGACGGCGGGAAGAGGATGACGTCCGCGTCGGCGATCGCCTCCAGGACACCCGGCGCCGGCTTGGCCTGCTCCGCGCCGACCGGCACGATCGCCTCCGCCGGCACCGAGGCCCGCAGCCGCACCCAGTACTCCTGGAAGTGGACGGCTCTGCGTTCGCCGTCCACCTCGATCGCGACGTGCGTCTCGACGCGGTCGTCGGTCATCGGGATGAGCCGGACTCCCGGCTTCCAGCGGTCGCACAGCGCCTCCGTCACCGCGCTGAGCGGATATCCGGCACCGATCATCTGCGTCCGCACGATGTGCGTGGCGAAGTCCCGGTCGCCGAGCCCGAACCACTCCGGCCCGACGCCGTACGCCGCGAGCTCCTCCTTGAGATGGAAGGTCTCGTCGGCCCGCCCCCAGCCCTGCTCCTCGTTGATGCCGCCGCCCAGCGTGTACATCACCGTGTCGAGGTCCGGGCAGACCTTCAGCCCGAAGAGGTGGATGTCGTCCCCGGTGTTGCCGATGACCGTGACGTCCGCGTCCGGCGCGGCCTGCTTCAGACCGCGCAGGAACCGGGCACCACCGATGCCGCCTGCCAGAACCACAATGCGCATGGGAGCAGTCTTGCAGGCGGGTACGACAACGCGTCAGGCAGTCACGGGACGCTGCTCCGTACGCGCCTCGCAGGCCGAAGCCATGGCGGTCCCCGCGGTCGAACGAAGCTGGGACTGGGGGAGCATCGGCATCTCCGTCAGGCCCGGGTAGTACACGTGCAGGCTCACCGCCGGCTCCAGCGCGTCGTTCGCCACCTCGTGCATGTATCCCGGTGCGAACACCCGCTGCGCGCCCGCCTCCAACACGCGCGTGCCGCGTTCCGTGCGCTCGGTCAGCGTGCCGTCCAGGACCGTCAGGACACCGGAGGACGGGCCGTGGTCGTGCAGGCCGCTGCCCTGTCCTGGGACCCAGGACAGCAGCCACACCTCGTAGCCGGGGCCCGTGCTCAGCCGGTGGTACCAGCGCGTGGTGGCGTCGTACCGGACGAGGTGCTCCCACTGGGAGCGGTCGGCGGCGATGGAGCGGGCCAGGCCCACGAACTCGGCGACGGTGGCCGGGTGCTCGCGCGGTGTCTGGAGGAGGTGCGGGACTTCGAGGATGTCGCCGGCGATCTGGAGGTCGCTGTCGCTGTTCATGGGGTGCGGTGGTTCCTCAGTGAAGGAAGGTCAGAGGGAACTAGAGCCGAGGAAAGGGTGGCTCGGCCTACAGCTGGAGCAGGTGTGGCTCAACAGCTGGGACAGCAACAGCTACAGCGAGCGCGGGCAGCACCGTGGGACCCGGCGGTGCGGGTCGAGGTGAGTGCCGAGTTCGCGAGCATGCCCACAAGGACATCGGTTCGCACCTTCAGTGTCAACTCGACGCCCGTTATGTGGGACATGTTTCACCTCATCCGGTTCATCTCCGTGGCGAAAGGTTTGTTCATGAGTTGACCGGGACACATGGCGCACAACCGGGCGCGCGGCGTCGTTGTGATCCTGTGATCCGACTGTGATCCGGTTCGCATCTGCGCGTGTGTGCAACGAGATCGAACTTCTGGGCGTCTTTTTCCGTACAGGCTCTGGGCGGAGCTGGACGCCCTCCCGAGCCTCGTCCGCTTGTCAAGGTTTATGCCGATTTGAACACTTTCCGCTAGGCCTTGGTTCCGCAGAGTGAATAAGGGGCTCAATAGCAGATCTCGGCTTGACTCGCCCGGAGCAGCACACTTGTAATTTCACTCGTGTCGTTCAGCCGGAATCGGTAACGGCTACATCACGGGGACGCGAAGACAGACGAGGGGCGCACATGACCGAGCTGGTGCAGCAACTGCTGGTCGACGACGCGGACGAGGAACTCGGCTGGCAGGAGCGCGCGCTGTGCGCCCAGACCGACCCCGAGTCCTTCTTCCCCGAGAAGGGCGGTTCCACCCGCGAGGCCAAGAAGGTCTGCCTCGCCTGTGAGGTCCGCTCCGAGTGCCTCGAATACGCCCTCGCCAATGACGAGCGCTTCGGCATCTGGGGCGGCCTGTCCGAGCGGGAGCGCCGCCGGCTGAAGAAGGCTGCCGTCTGAGCGTCGCACCGACCGCCCGACCGACGGTCGTCGCACGCACACAACGCACGCACATACGTCTCGAATACGTTTCGAACGGCCCGTCGCGGGTGGGTTATCCACAGGCGGCGGGCCGCCGTGATGCCCAGCCGATAGTGTGGTCGCTCGTCCGAGACGCCGCACTGCCCCCACGGGGCACGGGCGTCCACCGCAGTCCATCGAACCGGGGCCCGTACCTCGATGTCCGTGCACAGCCACACGGCAGCCCATCACGACGTCGCTGCCACACCTGAGTTCCCGCGTCATGTGGTGACCGCGGTCCTCGTCTCCCACGACGGCGCCCGCTGGCTGCCCGACGCGCTCGCCGGGCTGCTCGGCCAGGAGCGCCCCGTCCAGTTCGCCGTTGCCGCCGACACCGGCAGTGGGGACCACTCCGCCCAGCTGGTCACCGACGCCCTCGGCGCCGACCGCGTACTGCACCTCGCCCGGCGCACCGGATTCGGCCAGGCCGTCGAGGAGGCCAACCGCACCGCCCCCGTCCTCACCCCGGACGAGCTGGCATATCTGAAGCGGCCGAGCGGCTGGGACCCCGTCACGCGCACATGGCGCGACGACGCCTACGACATGCCCGAACTCCCCCACGGGGAGCCGGTGCAATGGCTGTGGCTCCTGCACGACGACTGCGCCCCCGAACCCGACGCCCTGGCCCAGCTGCTGCGCGTCGTGGAGAACGAGTACGAGCTGGGCCGCGACGACGTCGCCGTAGTGGGCCCCAAGCTGCGCGGCTGGTACGACCGCCGGCAGCTCCTCGAGGTCGGCGTCACCATCGCCAACTCCGGCCGCCGCTGGACCGGCCTCGACCGCCGCGAACAGGACCAGGGCCAGCACGACCACGTACGGCCCGTGCTGTCCGTCTCCACCGCCGGCATGCTGATCCGCCGCGACATCTTCGAACAGCTCGGCGGCTTCGACCGCCGGCTGCCCCTGATGCGTGACGACGTCGACCTGTGCTGGCGCGCCACGGCCGCCGGCCACCGCGTCCTCGTCGCCCCCGAGGCGGTCGTACGACACGCCGAGGCTTCCTCCCGCGAGCGCCGCACCGTCGACTGCGTGGGCCGCACCTCCGCCTCCCCGCACAAGGTCGACAAGGCGGGCGCCGTCTACACCCTGCTCGTCAACACACGCACGGCCGTGCTGCCCTGGGTGCTGCTGCGCCTCCTGCTCGGCACTGTCCTGCGCACCCTCGCCTACCTCGTGGGCAAGGTCCCCGGGCAGGCCCTCGACGAGATCCGCGGCCTCATGGGCACGCTGCTGCGCCCCGAGCGGATCATCGCCGGGCGGCGCAGGCGCGGGAGTCCCGTCATCGACAAGGGTGAGCTGCGGGCGCTGTTCCCGCCGCCCGGCGCGACCGTGCGGGCCACCGTCGAACAGGTCGCGGGCAGCCTCGTCGGCCGCTCCGACCCCGAGGTCACCTCCGGCGCAGGCCGGCACGGCAGCGCGATCGAGTCCGGACCCGGCGGCGATGACGCCGACTTCCTGGAGATAGAGCAGTTCGCCCGTCTCAAGCGCGTCGCCCGCAAGCCCGGCCCGGTGCTCTTCCTGGTGCTGCTGTTCGTCTCTCTGATCGCCTGCCGGCAACTCCTCGGCGCGGGCGCGCTCGCGGGCGGGGCACTGCTGCCGGCCCCGGCCGACTCCGCTGAGCTGTGGTCGCATTACGTGGACGCCTGGCACCCCGTGGGCGCGGGCGGCACCCCGGCCGCGCCGCCGTATCTCGCGCTCGTGGCGATGCTCGCCTCGATTCTGCTGGGATCGACCGGACTCGCGGTCACCGTCCTGCTCGTCTGCTCGGTGCCGCTTGCCGGCTTCACCGCGTACTTCGCCTCCCGCCCGCTCGTCGAGTCGCGCCTCCTGCGCGCGTGGGGCGCCGTCGTCTACGCCGTCCTGCCCGCCGCCACCGGCGCGCTCGCCGGCGGTCGCATCGGCACCGCCGTCCTCGCCGTCCTGCTGCCGCTCATCGCGCGCGCGGGCATCGCGGCGAGCGGCCTGACGAACGGCTCCGGCGCGCGCGGCAGCTGGCGCGCGACCTGGGCGTACGCGCTGCTGCTGACGATCAGCACGGCCTTCACGCCGATCGTGTGGCCCATCGCGCTGCTCCTCGGGCTCGGAGTGCTGGCGGTGCGCCGCGCCGACATCACCGCCTACGGACTGCGCTTCCTGGCCCAGCTCGGTGTGCCCCTGCTGGTCCTCGCGCCCTGGTCGCTGTCGCTGCTTCCGTTCGGCTTCTTCCAGGAGGCCGGCCTGGAGTACGGCTCCTCCGCCGCGTCCGCCCTGGATCTGCTCGGCGCCAGCCCCGGCGGCCCCGGCACGGTCGACGGGCTGATGCTCATCGGCATCGTGCTGGCCGCGCTGGCCGCCCTGATGCGCTCCGAGCGCCAGTTCGGGATCCGGACGGCGTGGGCGGTCGCCCTCGTCGGCCTCGTCTTCGCGGTCCTGTCCAACAGCTCCACATGGGCCGGCCCCGCGACCCTCGTCTACGGCATCGCCCTGCTGGCCGCCGCCCTGCTCGGCGCCGACGGGGCACGCGCGCGGGTGGCCGAGCAGAGCTTCGGCTGGCGCCAGCCGGTCGCCGCGCTGATCGCCTTCGCCGCGGCCGCGGGCCCGCTGCTCGTCGCCGCCGGCTGGATGATCCGCGGCGCCGACGGGCCGCTGGAGCGGCGCGACCCCGTGCAGGTGCCCGCGTTCGTCGCCGAGGAGAGCGGCACCCGCGACCAGGCCCGCACCCTGGTCCTGGACAGCGAATCCTCCGCCCACGTCGGCTACATGCTCGTCCGTGGCTCCGGCGCCCGCCTCGGCGACGCCGAGCTCGCCGCCGCCGACGGGGAGAACACCAAGCTCGACAAGATCGTCGCCAACCTCGTCGCCGGCTCCGGCGCCGACCAGGCCGACCAACTCGGCGCGTTCGCCGTGCGTTACGTCCTCGTCCACAAGGGCGCGCCGCGTGAGGTCACGCGCGTCCTGGACGCCACGCCCGGGCTCTCGCGGCTGAGCGAGCAGAACGGCAGTGCGTTGTGGCGGATCGACCGGCAGGTGTCGCGGGCGGCCATCGTCGCCGGAGCCGAGTCCGAGTCCGAGTCCGAGCCCGGGTCCGGTTCCGGGGCTGATTCCGGGTCTGCGGCCGGTGGCGGCTCCGGGGCCGGTGAGCCGCAGCCCGTTGCCGCGGGGCCCGTCGAGATCCACACCACGATCCCCAGCGGCGCCGAGGGGCGGGTCCTGCGGCTCGCCGACAGCGCCGACGACGGCTGGACGGCCACCCTGGACGGCAAGCCGCTCACCGCGACCACGGTCGACGGCTGGGCCCAGGGCTTCGAACTGCCCGCCGGCGGCGGCAAGCTGGACGTCACCTACGACGACCCGATCGGCCACAGCGCGTGGCTGTGGGCCCAGGGCTTCCTCGCCCTCGTACTCGTCGTGATGGCCCTTCCCGGACGTCGCCGCGACATCGACGACGACCTGCCCGAGGAGCCGGTCGTCCCGGCCGAGGCCATGGCCGGCGAGGGGCGGCGGGCCCGTCGGTTGCGCGCCCAGGCCGAGGCCGACGCCGAAGAGGCCGGTCAGCAAGGCGAGTTCCCCGCTCCTCCGTCGGAGCCGCCGGCTGCGGCGATTCCCCAGCAGCAGTCCTACGGCGAGTGGGACACGCCCGGTTACGCAGGTGCCGAGTACGGCAACTACGGCGGGCAGCAGTACCCGGCGGGCGGCGCCTACGACCAGGCGTATCAGGCGGATCCGTATCAGGGCGGCCAGTACGACCCGTACGCGTACGGCGGGCAGTCCTCCACGGCGGCGTACGACACGTCGTACGACCAGACGTACCAGCAGGGTTACGACGGCACGTACGACGACCCGGCGCAGCAGCATCAGCACGGCAGTGAGCGTCCCGACGGGAGCCAGCAGTGAACCGCACCACCCTCTCCCTGATCGCCGGCGTCACCGCCCTCGCCGCCGTCACCGGGCTCGCGGCGCTCACGACGCCGGACGCGCCCGGTGCGAACACCGCCAAGGCGGCCGCCGAGCTGCCCGTGGAGCGTACGAGCCTGGTGTGTCCGGCGCCGAGTATCTCGGACCTCGCCGAGACGACGTACACCTCGTTCACCCCCGTCACCAAGGGGACGGCGAGTGACGGGAAGGCCGAACTGCAGTCCGCGGCGCAGGAGAAGGGCGACGCGGCGGACGGCAAGGGCGAGAAGGGCGAGGACGCCGGGAAGGCCGGGAAGGCCGACAAGCCGGTACTGGAGGGCAAGCAGCCGGGGACGCCGATCAGCGGTGATGCGTCCGGGGCCGACTCGCCCGCGCTCATCGGGACCGCCGACGGGAAGTTCGCGCCCGGCTGGACCGTGCAGGAGACCACCGAGGTCGCCGTGGGCACGGGGCGTGGTCTGCAGGGCGTCAACTGCACCGCGCCTGACACCGAGTTCTGGTTCCCCGGGGCCAGTACGGCTCCCGACCGCACGGACTACGTGCATCTGACCAACCCCGACGACGCCGCCGCCGTCGTCGACATCGAGCTGTACGGCAAGGACGGTGCGCTCGAGACCACGGTGGGGGAGGGGATCACGGTCCAGCCGCACTCAGGTGAGCCGATTCTGCTGTCCACGCTCACCAGTGAGAAGCAGGACAACGTGACCGTGCATGTGACTGTGCGCAGCGGTCGGGTCGGTGCCTCGGTGCAGGCGCTGGACGACAAGCTCGGTGGGGACTGGCTGGCGGCGTCCGCCGATCCCGCGGGGAGTCTGGTGCTGCCCGGCATTCCGAAGGACGCCACCTCTGTGCGGCTGGTCGCCTTCACGCCGGGGGACGCCGACGCGGATCTGAAGGTGCGGCTTGCCTCGCCGTCCGGGATGATCACGCCTGCCGGGAACGAGACGTTGCACGTCAAGGCGGGGATGACCAGTGCGGTGGATCTCGGCGACGTCATGCAGGGTGAGGCGGGGTCGCTGGTGCTGACTCCTACGGATCGTTCGGTGCCGGTTGTTGCGGCGGTGCGGGTGGTCCGTGGGAAGGGGGACAAGCAGGAGACGGCGTTCATCCCGGCGAGCCGGGCGGTGGGTACGCGCGCGACGGCGGTGGACAACCGGGCGAAGGGGACGACGTTGTCCGTGACGGCGCCCTTCGGTGCCGCGGAGGTCAAGGTGACGGCTTCTGCGGGTAGTGAGGGCGGTGCTGCGGCGTCGAAGTCGTACACGGTCAAGGCCGGCACCACGCAGGACGTGAAGGTGCCGGTCCCGAGTGGGCTGAAGGGCACGTACGCGCTGACTGTGGAGTCGGTGTCGGGTGGGCCGGTGTATGCGTCCCGGACGCTGGCGGTCACGGAGGACGGGGTGGCCGGGTTCACGGTGCAGACGTTGCCGGACGATCGGGGGATGGTGGCTGTGCCGGAGGCGGATGAGGACTTGTCGGTCCTGCAGAAGTAGGCCGGCGGGATGCCTCCGGCGGTGGGGCGGGATGCCTGCGGCGGCCTGTGGCTGTGGAGTGGGGGTTCGCGTAGCGCCTGGGGTTCGGTGGGTGGGTTGGGGACGTGCCGGGGGGTGTCCGTCCTCGGACCGGCGGTCGCCTTAGGCCAAGAGGTACCGCGTGTTGACGCCGGCCACTGCGGGCGGACACCCCCCCGGCACGTCCCCTGCGCGCTGTACGCGACTGGCGGTCCGTGGGGCCACTGTCCCAAACACCGCCCAGGCCTGGGCCCCTCCCCGTCGGCGGCTTCAGTCCTCGCCGTAGCGGGGGTCCACCGTCTCCGGTGTGAGGCCCAGGAGCTCGGCCACCTGCTCTACGACCACCTCGTGGACCAGGGCTGCTCGCTCGTCGCGGCCCTTGGTGCGGATCTCTACTGGGCGGCGGTAGATGACGACCCGTGCCGGGCGGCCCTCGCGGGCGGGGATGGTGCCGCCCAGGGGGACCGCCTCGTCGTTCCAGGCGCGGCCGGGGCCGTCCAGGCGGGGGACCTCGAGGACCAGGAAGTCCATGTCGGCCAGCTGGGGCCAGCGGCGTTCTAGGCGCTCCACGGAGTCCTGGACCAGGTCGGCGAAGACGTCGGCGCGGCTCGCGGCGAGGGGGACCTGAGGCGGTGCGATCGGGCCGCGCATGCCCCGACCGTGGCGATCACGGCGGCGGGGCCCGGGGCCGGCGGCGCGGGGCGGTACGGGGGTGTCCATCACTGATGAAGGGTAGTCCTCGTGGGCGGTGCCTGTCCGATCTCCATGGGTGGTGAGGGCGAGGTCCGGCCGCTCGTACGGCATGTCTGCAGATGACCATTCCAGCCAAGGTTGGGCTCGTTTCCGTATGCTCCGAGACCGTCGATGGCGAGGTAAATGACGGGGTTTGGGATGAGTGATGACCGGTTTCAAGCGTGTGCCGGATCTTGGGGTGAGGCTTCACTGCAGGTCAGCGAGGTGGGGTGAAAGGGGCGTGTGGGGTGTTTCACAACACGACACGGTGGAGTGAGCCGGGGGAGAGTCGTCGCGGCCCGCTCAAGAGTGCGGTACCGTCCAACGTCGTGAGCCCTGTACGTCGCTGTTCGCGCACCGCTTGCGGCCGTCCCGCCGTCGCGACGCTGACGTACGTCTACGCCGACTCGACCGCGGTCCTCGGCCCGCTCGCCACCTACGCCGAACCCCACTGTTACGACCTGTGCGCCGAGCACTCGGAGCGCCTCACCGCCCCTCGCGGGTGGGAGGTCGTACGGCTGTTGGACAGTTCGGCTCCGGCCCGTCCCAGCGGTGATGACCTGGAAGCGCTTGCCAACGCCGTGCGTGAGGCGGCCCGTCCGCAGGAGCGGGCGGCCGGGGCCGGCGGGGGCGGCGGTCGTGGTGCCGACCCGATGGAGGTCGCGCGGCGTGGGCATCTGCGGGTGCTTCGGTCGCCCGACAACTGACCGTCGAAACAGTCGGATTTCCTGTTTCTCGTGTGCTTGTTTCGTTGAGTGATGCACAAGCATTGACGTGTCGTTGGCGCGGACACGACCATTCCGCATGTCGGAACGAGAAATCGCTTTCCGCATGGCGGAATCCGGGGAGGCGCCCGTGTACGTGCAGGAACTGGAACCCGTCGCAGGCTCGCTCGGCCTGTCCGCGCTGGTGGCGGCCCTGCCGCTGGTGATCGTCCTCGTCCTGCTGGGCGGGGTCCGGATGAAGGCGCACCTGGCGGGGCTCACGGGGCTTCTGGCGGCCGTGCTGGTCGCCTGGCTCGCGTACGGCATGCCGCTCGGTCAGACGCTCTCCAGCGGCGCCCAGGGAGCGCTCTTCGGGCTCTTCCCCATCCTGTGGATCGTCGTCAACGCCCTGTGGGTGTACCGGATGACCGTCCGCACGCGTCATTTCGACATCCTGCGCCGGTCGTTCGGGCGGCTCTCCGACGATCCCCGGATCCAGGCACTCGTCGTCGCCTTCTGCTTCGGGGCCCTGTTGGAGGCTCTGGCCGGGTTCGGGGCGCCCGTCGCGATCTGCGCGGTCATGCTGGTGGCGCTCGGGTTCGATCCGGTGCGCGCGGCGGTCGTCGCGCTGGTCGCCAACACCGCGCCCGTGGCCTTCGGTGCGATGGGAACGCCCGTGGTGACGCTGGCGCAGGTCACCGGACTGCCGCTGGATGACGTGGCCTCCGTGGTGGGGCGTCAGACGCCCTTGCTGGCCTTGGTCGTTCCGCTGGTGCTGGTCGGGCTCGTGGACGGACGGCGCGGGCTGCGGGAGACCTGGGTCCCCGCCCTGGTCTGCGGAATCGCCTTCGCCGTCGCCCAGTTCGCCGCCTCCAACTACGTCTCCGCACAACTCGCCGACATCGGCGCCGCCTTGGCCGGTGCGGGCGCCCTGGTCGCCGTACCGCACGCGCGCGTGCCCGCCACGGAGGCCGTACGCGCGTCGGTGCTGACCGGGTCGCGGAGCGAGGAGTTGGACGAGGACGATCCGCGGCGCGAGGTCGTACGGGCCTATGCGCCGTACGCGTTGATCGTCGTGATCTTCTCCATCGCGCAGATTCCGGTCGTCAAGGACTGGCTGGCCGAGGCGACCCGGACGTTCGACTGGCCCTTCCTGAACGTTGCCAATCCGGACGGGGAGCCGGTCAGCGGCAATGTCTTCAGCTGGCCGATCGTGTCCACCGGCGGCACGCTCGTGCTGCTCGCCGGAGTGTGCGCTGCGGTCGTGCTGGGGGTGCACGCGCGCGTGGCGGTCAGGGAGTGGGCCGCGACCGTGCACGAGTTGAGGTTCGCCATCCTGACCGTGACGTCCGTGCTGGCGCTCGCCTACGTCATGAACCTCTCCGGACAGGCGGCCACCATCGGCTACTTCGTGGCGGCGGCCGGCGCCGGGCTCGCCTTCCTGTCGCCGGTGCTGGGCTGGTTCGGAGTGGCCGTGTCCGGGTCGGACACCTCGGCCAACGCGCTGTTCGGCGCCCTGCAGGTGACGGCGGCCCGCGAGTCGGGGCTGTCGCCGGAACTCCTGGCCGCCGCCAACAGTTCAGGTGGTGTGCTCGGCAAGATGATCTCGCCGCAGAACCTCACCATCGCGTGCGCCGCCGTGGGGCTCGCGGGCCGGGAGGGGGACCTGCTGCGACGCGTGCTGCCGTGGAGTCTGGGCCTGCTGCTGGTGATGTGCCTGATCGTGATCGGCCAGAGTTCACCGGTGCTGGGCTGGATGCTGCCCTGACCTCCGCGCTGACCTGAGGTTACGGCTGGGAGTCCACTCAGCGGTCACCCAGCGCAGTGTCAGTCCGGGCGGGTAGTTTGGGGTGACCGATAGGACTTTCAGGAGGGTTGGCCGTGGCTGCTGATCTGTCACAGCTCGTGAAGGCGTACGACGTGCGCGGGGTCGTCCCGGACCAATGGGACGAGTCCCTGGCCGAGCTCTTCGGAGCCGCCTTCGTGCGGGTGACCGGCGCGAGCGCGATCGTGATCGGGCACGACATGCGACCCTCGTCCCCCGGTCTGTCCCGCGCCTTCGCGCGCGGAGCGGCGACCCAGGGCGTCGACGTCACCGAGATCGGCCTGTGCTCCACCGACCAGCTGTACTACGCGTCGGGCGCGCTGAACCTCCCGGGCGCGATGTTCACGGCGTCGCACAACCCGGCCCAGTACAACGGCATCAAGATGTGCCGCGCGGGCGCGGCCCCGGTCGGCCAGGACACCGGCCTCACGGAGATCCGCGAACTGGTCGAGGGCTGGTCCGAGTCGGGCGCCCCGGAACCGGCCGCGCAGACGGGAACGATCACGCAGCGGGACACGCTGGAGGACTACTCGGCCCACCTGCGCTCCCTCGTCGACCTGACCTCCATCCGCCCCCTGAAGGTCGTCGTCGACGCGGGCAACGGCATGGGTGGCCACACGGTGCCGACCGTGCTCGGCGGCCTCCCGCTGGACGTCGTCCCGATGTACTTCGAGCTGGACGGCACGTTCCCGAACCACGAGGCGAACCCGCTGGACCCGGCGAACATCGTCGACCTTCAGAAGCGGGTCCGCGAGGAGTCCGCCGACCTGGGCATCGCGTTCGACGGCGACGCCGACCGCTGCTTCGTCGTCGACGAGCGCGGCGCCCCGGTCTCCCCGTCCGCCATCACCGCCCTGGTGGCTTCGCGTGAGCTCGCCAAGCACGGCGGCAAGGGCACGGTCATCCACAACCTGATCACCTCCTGGTCGGTCCCGGAGGTCGTCAAGGAGAACGGCGGCACGCCGGTCCGTACCCGCGTCGGCCACTCCTTCATCAAGGCCGAGATGGCCACGACCGGCGCGATCTTCGGCGGCGAGCACTCCGCCCACTACTACTTCAAGGACTTCTGGAACGCGGACACCGGCATGCTGGCCGCCCTGCACGTCCTTGCTGCCCTCGGCGGCCAGGACGGCCCCCTGTCTGGCCTGGTCGCCCAGTACGACCGCTACGCCGGCTCCGGCGAGATCAACTCCACCGTCGCCGACCAGGCGGGCCGCCTTGCGGCCATCAAGTCCGCCTACGAGGCCCGAGAGGGCGTCGAACTCGACGAACTCGACGGCCTGACCGTCACGGCCGCCGACTGGTGGTTCAACGTCCGCCCGTCCAACACGGAGCCGCTGCTGCGCCTCAACGCGGAGGCACGGGACGAGGCGACGATGGCGAAGGTGCGGGACGAGGCGTTGGCGATCATCAGAGGTTGAGGGGCGCGCCGGGGGGGGGCGAGGGTTGCGCACGTACACCGGCTCTGCCATCTCGGCGCCGGTCCAGGCAACTCAGCCCGTCGGCGTTTGAGGACGAGGCCGTTCAGGCCGAAGCGGGGGTCTGGGGGCGGCAGCCCCCAGGGACCCGGGTGGAAGGGGCAGAGCCCCTTCAAGGACGGGAAGGGTAGGGGCGGCGGGGGCGAAACAACCCCCACCACCCCCACCGCCGCCCAACCCCGGCACCCCGCCCCCACCGGCGGTACGCTGACCAGGCACATCCGCACACACGCACGTAACCGCACCCACCCGCCCCAGAAGGGACACCTCATGCCGCTGGAAGCCGGCCTCCTGGAGATCCTCGCCTGCCCGGCCTGCCACGCCCCTCTCAAGGAGCAGGACGCCGAGCTGATCTGCACCGGCCAGGGCTGCGGCCTGGCGTACCCCGTCCGCGACGGCATCCCCGTCCTGCTCGTGGACGAGGCCCGCCGCCCCGCGTAACGGGCCGCCCCGGCACTGGCGCAAGGGCGACGGAACGACCGGTCACCGTCCGGGACCAAGCAGCCCCCGCCGTACAGACGTCCGGCCTCCGCTGCCGCCCCCGGCGGCGCACCGTCCCGGCCCGCGGCGCACGGACTCCGGCCACCGCCAGCAGACGACCGCCGGCGGATGCCGCCACCAGGACGCCCGGAACCCAGCACCACCCGGAACCAAGCCCCCACCGGCGCCCCCCGGACCGAGCAAGCCCCCCGACGCACACCCCGCCCCCGCGCAAGACCCCCGCCCTCAAAAGAACCGGCGATCGGAGGCTGCCGCCCATGCTCGACGAATCGTTGCTGGACACGCCGGAGGCGCTCGCCGAGGCCGACCGCCGTGCCCTGCTGCGCGGCGCGGCCGAAGCAGGTGCCCGTGTCCGCACCGCCGCCCGGCACGCAGCCGAGGCCGGCATCAACGACCTCAAACCCGACGGCCGCCCCCGCGCCATCCTCATCGCGGGCCCCGGCGCCGCCGCCATCTGCGTCGCCGACCTCCTCGGCACCCTCGCAGGCGCCACCAGCCCCGTCACCCGGCTGGCTCCGGCCGGCGTCGCCCCCGCCGCGGGTGCTCTGCGCTGGGAGCTCCCGGGCTGGGCCGGCTCCGTGGACCTGTTGCTGATCACCACCCCCGACGGCAGCGAGCCGGGCCTGTCGCTCCTCGCCGAGCAGGCCTACCGCCGCGGCCTCACGGTCGTCGCCGTGGCCCCCGCCGGCTCCCCGCTCACCGAAGCCGTGCACAACAACCACGGCCTGTTCGTGCCGATGGCGACCGCCCCGTACGACGAGGGGGAGGAAGAAGTCCTCGCCGCCTCCGCGCCAGGCGTCCTGTGGGCCCTGCTCACCCCGCTGTTGGCGCTCCTCGACCGCACCGGCATGCTCACCGCTCCGCCCGACGCCGTCGAGAAGGTCGCCGACCGCCTCGACCACATCGCCGAACGCTGCGGGCCCGCCATCGCGACCTACAGCAACCCCGCCAAGACCCTCGCCGCGGAACTCGCCGACTCGCTCCCGTTGATCTGGACCGAGGGCGTCTCCGCCGGCCCGGCCGGCCGCCGCTTCGCCGCCGCGCTCGCCGAGCTATCCGGCCACCCCGCCCTCGTCGCCGAACTGCCCGAGGCACTCGCCGACCACAGCGCCCTGCTCGCCGGCCGACTCGCGGCGAACGCCGACCCCGACGACTTCTTCCGCGACCGCGTGGAGGAGACACCGGCCCTGCACGCGCGCGTGGTGCTGCTGCGCGACCGCCCGATCGGCGGCCTCACCGCCGCGCCCGCCGCGCGCGACCTGGCCCTGAGCCATGACACGCCGATCAGCGAACTCGAGCCGGAAACAGGCGGCGAGCTGGAGACCCTCGCGGAACTGATCGCCATCACCGATTTCGCCGCCGTTTACCTGGCGCTCGCTTCGGGAGCCTGATCTGTCCCAGGGGGCCCTGGCAGCCGTACGCAGCAGAAACCGGCAGGCGTACACAAGGCGAACCGGCGGCCCCCACGAAGAGAACCCGCCTACCCGCAGAGAGCAGGCAGACAACCGCATGGACCGCCTCGACAACACCGTCCGCCCCTACGCCTGGGGTTCCACCACCGCGATCCCGAAGCTCCTCGGGGCCGAGCCGACCGGCGAACCGCAGGCGGAGATGTGGATGGGCGCACACCCGGGCGCACCCTCGCGCACCGAGCGCGGCACGCTGGTCGAGGTCATCGAGGCCGACCCGGAGCGTGAGCTGGGCGAGGCGGCCGTGGCGAAGTTCGGCCCTCGCTTGCCCTTCCTGCTCAAGATCCTCGCCGCCGGCGCCCCGCTCTCCCTCCAGGTGCACCCCAACCTGGAGCAGGCGAAGGAGGGTTACGAGGACGAGGAGCGCCGGCGCATCCCGGTGGACGCGGGCCACCGCAACTACAAGGACGCCAACCACAAGCCCGAACTGATCTGCGCGCTCACCGAGTTCGACGGCCTGTGCGGCTTCCGCGACCCCATCGCGGCAGCCGATGCGCTGGACGGCCTCGGCGTCGACTCCCTCAAGCCGTACGTCGACCTGCTGCACGCCCACCCCGAGGACGCGGCCCTGCGCGAGGTGCTCACCGCGGTCCTCACCGCCGACCCGGACGAGATGGCCCGCACGGTCGCTGACGCCGCGGCCGCCTGCGCCCGCCTCGGCGGCGACTACGCCCCGTACGCCGAACTCGCCCACCACTACCCCGGCGACCCCGGCGTCATCGCCGCCATGCTCCTGAACTACGTCCGCCTCCAGCCCGGCGAGGCTCTGTTCCTCGGCGCCGGCATCCCGCACGCCTACCTCAGCGGCCTCGGCGTCGAGATCATGGCCAACTCCGACAACGTCTTGCGCTGCGGCCTGACCCCCAAGCACGTCGACGTCCCCGAACTCCTGCGCGTCGTCCGCTTCGAGGCCGGCGACCCCGGGGTGCTGCGCCCGGAGGCGTCCCCGGACGGCGAGGAGGTCTACGAGACCCCGATCGACGAGTTCCGGCTGTCCCGGTACGTCCTCCCGGAGGGCACCACCGCCCACGACGTCACGCGCGCGACCCCGCAGATCCTGCTCTGCACGGCGGGCTCCGTCCGCATCGGCGAGCACGACCTGACGCCCGGTCGGTCCGTCTTCGTACCGGCAGGCGAAGAGGCCGAAGTGTCCGGTGCCGGTACGGTCTTCCGCGCCACGGTCGTCGCCTGACCGAGGGCATCCGAAGACCCGGCGCGCCGTTGTCGGACCGGGCTGCAACAATGGCCCACCGGCAAAGGACGGGCAAAGCCGAACGGGGGCCGCACGCCTCCCTCGGCGACGCCCTGAACGGCGTACGGACGTGCAGACGTGCGGGCGTACAGGCGTACGAAGACGAAGGCGAAGGGACAACGCGACACATGAGCGCGTCAGGCGGTACCAAGGCGATCGTGGCGGCACTCGCCGCCAACCTCGCGATCGCGGCAGCGAAGTTCGTCGCGTTCGCGTTCAGCGGCTCGTCGTCGATGCTCGCCGAAGGCGTGCACTCGCTCGCCGACTCCGGCAACCAGGCCCTGCTGCTGGTCGGCGGCAAGAAGGCCAAGCGCGAGGCGACCCCGCAGCACCCCTTCGGCTACGGCCGCGAGCGCTACATCTACGCCTTCCTCGTCTCGATCATCCTGTTCTCCGTGGGCGGCATGTTCGCCCTCTACGAGGGCTACGAGAAGATCAAGCACCCGCACGAGATCGACCACTGGTACTGGCCGGTCGGTGTTCTCGTCTTCGCGATCATCGCCG
The DNA here is from genome assembly GCF_055656945.1 of Streptomyces sp. NPDC111606. Lineage (NCBI taxonomy): Bacteria > Bacillati > Actinomycetota > Actinomycetes > Kitasatosporales > Streptomycetaceae > Streptomyces > Streptomyces sp. NPDC111606. The sequence continues at coordinate 8,150 of NZ_JBVKBY010000014.1, read as the reverse complement.
AGACTTTCTCCTTCCGTACGGCCATCAAGGAGTCCAACGTCCTGCGGGGCAAGAAGTCCTGGAAGGAGTTCGTCCGCCACGCCAAGGCGCCCGAACTGCCCGTCGTCCTCCTGGAAGACCTCGGCGCGCTGGTCGGCCTGATCCTCGCCCTGGGCGGCGTCGGCCTCGCCCTGCTCACCGGCGACGGCGTCTGGGACGGCATCGGCACCATCTGCATCGGCGTCCTGCTCGTCCTGATCGCGGTCGTCCTGGCCATCGAGACCAAGTCGCTGCTGCTCGGTGAGGCCGCGGGCGCCGAGGACGAGCAGAAGATCGAGGCCGCCATCGTCGACGGTGACGTGGTCACCCGCATCATCCACATGCGCACGCTCCACCTCGGCCCCGAGGAGCTCCTGGTCGCCGCCAAGATCGCGGTCCCGCAGGGCGACACGGGCGCCGAGATCGCCTCCGCCATCGACGCCGCCGAGGCCCGCATCCGCGAGGCGGTCCCGATCGCCCGCGTGATCTACCTCGAGCCCGACATCTACAGCGAGGCCGAAGCAGCCAAGGGCGCCGACCGCAAGGCAGCGCCGGGCGGCCCGACGCCCGACGGCACCGACCACTGACGTTTCGTAGGACAACGCACAACTGACAGCGGGGCCCGCCGAGTCGCTCGGCGGGCCCCGCTGTCAGTTGTCCCGGCTACCCGACCTCGCGCAGCACCCCGAGGACGGCCGACTCGTCCGGCGCGGCCAGCAGCCGCTCCCGGAACCCGGCGTCCATCAACTTCCGCGACAGCAGCGACAGAATCCGCAGATGCTCGTCGCCCGCGGCCGCCTCCGGTACGGCGATCATGAACACCAGCCTCGCCTTCGTACCGTCCAGCGAGTCCCACTCGACGCCCTGCACGGACCGCGCGAAACCGACGACCGGCGCGGTGACCGCATCGGTCTTGGCATGCGGGATCGCGATCTCCTCACCTAGCCCGGTCGTACCCTGCGCCTCCCGCCGCAGCGCGGTCGCCACCAGCTCGTCCACGTCCGCGACCTTGCCGGTCCCCGCCAGCAGCTCGGCCATCTCACGGATCGCCGACTCCTTGCCGGCGGCGTCGAGCCGCACCTTCACGGTCTGCTCGGTGAGGTAACCGGAAAGAACCTCGGCAGGGGAATCGTCGGCTTCGGGCTCGTCCGCGGCACCCGTGGACGCTGCGAGCGACCCCGTCGGCGACGCACTCGAGCCGGTCGCCGCCGCCTCACGTACGGCAGCCTGCGCCACGACCGCAGCTGCTCCGGCGCCCGGCACTCCCGCACCCGCACCGACCAGCGCGGGCTCGAGCCCGGCCGTACCCGTACCCGTGCCGGCGCTGACGAGAGCCTCCCCGCGCCTCCTGCGCTCACTGACATCGACCAGGGCGACCGTCGTCAGCGCGGTGACGACCGTGCCGATGGCCACGGCCACGAAGAACATCGGTACGCCGCTCACCGCGCCCAGCACCGCCACGATCGGCCCGCCGTGCGGCACCGCGTCCTCCACGCCGGCGACTCCGGCGATCGCACCGGCGACCGCGCCGCCGAGCATGTTGGCCGGGATGACCTGCGCGGGCCGTGCCGCGGCGAACGGGATCGCGCCCTCGGAGATGCCGAAGCAGCCCATGAACAGCGAGGCGAGCCCCGTCTCCCGCTCCTGCTCGGTGTACAGCCGCTTGCGCATCAGCGTGGCGAGCCCCTGCCCCAACGGCATGACCGGGATCGCCGCCGCGCACATGCCCATGACCGTCTGGTTGCCGGTCGCGATGAGCCCGGCGCCGAACAGGAACGCCGTCTTGTTGACGGGCCCGCCCATGTCGAACGCGATCATCAGCCCGAGAATCGCGCCGAGCAGGATCGCGCTCGTGCCCGTCATCCCGCTGAGCCAGTCGGTCAGGCTCTCGAACACCCAGGAGATCGGCTTGCCGATGACATGGATGAAGAACAGCCCGAGCGCCGTCGTCGCCACGATGGGGATGACGATGATCGGCATGATCGGCTGCGCGAACTTCGGAACCTTGATCTTCTTGATCCACAACACCAGATATCCGGCGAGGAACCCGGTCACGATCGCCCCGATGAACCCGGCGCCCGCCTTGGAGTCGTACAACTCCCCCGTGTTGGCGATCCAGCCACCGATCATGCCCGGCACGAGCGCGGGCCGATCCCCGATGGCATACGCGATGTAACCGGACAGGATCGGCACCATCAGCGTGAAGCCGATGACACCGATGTTGTTCACGTCCATCCAGAAGGAGTCCTTCGGGATGACCAGACCGCCCGACGGGTCGGTGTGCCCACCGAGCGAGAGCGATATCGCGATCAGCAGCCCGCCGACCACGACGAACGGGATCATGTAGCTGACCCCGTTCATCAGCGCCTTGTACCCGACGCTCCGCTCCTTGCCACCGCCGGCCCCCGAGGCCGAGGTGACCGCCCCCGCCTCGTGGACGGGCGCCGACAGCACCTGCTCGATCAGCCGCTCGGGGTGGCGTATGCCCTCGGCCACCCCGACCGCGAGGACCCGCTTGCCCGCGAAACGGCTCAGGTCCACGTCCTTGTCCGCGGCGACGATGATGCCGTCCGCGGTGTTGACATCGTTGTCATCGAGAACGTTTTCAGCCCCGATGGATCCCTGCGTCTCCACCTTCATGTCGATGCCGCGGCTCTCGGCAGCCTGCGCGAGCTTTTCCGCCGCCATGTACGTGTGTGCAATGCCGGTCGGGCATGCGGTCACCGCGAGCAGCTTCAACCGCTTCTGCTCGTCGCTGCCGCCGCCCGTGGGGGGAGGGCCGGCCGGACTGGTCACGTCGATCTCCTAACGCCTTTGTTCGTGCGGACCACCGTCCCGGACAGCCCGCAAGATCGATCAGTTGTTCAGATCTCCCGGGCATCCTGCCCCACCTCGCCACAGCCTCAAAGTGGCGAAAGTGGCTCTTCGCCCCGGTTTGCTCCCTCCTGCGTACGGTTCGTTGGTGTCCTGTTATCGCTCCCGCGCAGCACCTCCCCACCCACGACGGCCACCGGCCCCGCCTGCCGACCGGTGAACTTGCCGCTGCCCTCCCGACTCCGGGCCGCCTCGATGGCGGGATCCGTACGGAGCCGGACGAGCCAGACCGGGAACGCCCAGGCCTCCCGCTGTGGCTCCCGGGCGTCCCGGTGTAGCTTGGGACAGAGCCAGACGTCGCTGCTGATGGCGGTCGGGCGGTCCCGACACGGACCGGCCGAGGGAGAGAGGGCCTCCGACGGACTGCGCTGCGCGTACGCGGGCATGCCTGTGTCCTCTTCGGGCACCCCGGTGTCCGCCGCCGTGCAGACCAGCCGTACCCACCCTCGACCCAACCCCGAGGAGCAGCTCGTAATGACGACTGTCGAGAACCGACAGGACTTCAAGGTCGCCGACCTCTCCCTGGCCGACTTCGGCCGCAAGGAGATCACCCTCGCCGAGCACGAGATGCCCGGCCTGATGGCGATCCGCAAGGAGTTCGCCGCCACCCAGCCGCTGGCCGGCGCCCGCATCATGGGCTCGCTGCACATGACCGTGCAGACTGCCGTCCTGATCGAGACCCTGGTCGCCCTCGGCGCCCAGGTCCGCTGGGTGTCCTGCAACATCTTCTCCACCCAGGACCACGCGGCCGCCGCCATCGCCGTCGGCCCGAACGGCACGCCTGAGAACCCGCAGGGCATCCCCGTCTTCGCCTGGAAGGGCGAGACCCTGGAGGAGTACTGGTGGTGCACGGAGCAGGCCCTGACCTGGCCGAACACCCCCACCGGCGGCCCGAACATGATCCTCGACGACGGTGGTGACGCCACCCTCCTCGTCCACAAGGGCGTCGAGTACGAGAAGGCCGGCAAGGTCCCCTCGGTCGACACCGCCGAGAACGACGAGCACCGCGTCATCCTCGAACTCCTGAACCGCACCATCACCGACGGCTCCCAGAAGTGGACCCAGCTCGCCTCCGAGATCCGCGGCGTGACCGAGGAGACCACGACCGGCGTCCACCGCCTGTACGAGATGCAGCGCGACGGCGTCCTCCTGTTCCCGGCGATCAACGTGAACGACGCCGTCACCAAGTCGAAGTTCGACAACAAGTACGGCTGCCGCCACTCCCTGATCGACGGCATCAACCGCGCCACCGACGTCCTGATCGGCGGCAAGACCGCGGTCGTCTGCGGCTACGGCGACGTGGGCAAGGGCTGCGCGGAGTCCCTGCGCGGCCAGGGCGCCCGTGTGATCATCACCGAGATCGACCCGATCTGCGCCCTGCAGGCGGCGATGGACGGCTACCAGGTCACGACCCTCGACGAGGTCGTCGACAAGGCCGACATCTTCATCACCACGACCGGCAACAAGGACATCATCATGGCCTCGGACATGGCCAAGATGAAGCACCAGGCGATCGTCGGCAACATCGGCCACTTCGACAACGAGATCGATATGGCCGGCCTCGCCAAGATCCCGGGCATCGTCAAGGACGAGGTCAAGCCGCAGGTCCACACCTGGAAGTTCGCCGACGGCAAGGTGCTGATCGTCCTCTCTGAGGGCCGCCTGCTGAACCTGGGCAACGCCACCGGTCACCCGTCCTTCGTGATGTCCAACTCCTTCGCGGACCAGACGCTGGCCCAGATCGAGCTGTTCACCAAGCCGGATGCCTACCCGACCGGCGTGTACACGCTGCCCAAGCACCTGGACGAGAAGGTCGCCCGCCTGCACCTGGACTCGCTCGGCGTGAAGCTGACGACGCTCCGCCCCGAGCAGGCCGCGTACATCGGCGTCGAGGTCGAGGGCCCGTTCAAGCCGGACCACTACCGCTACTGAGCCGAGCCGCCGCTGAGCCGCTGCCGAACCGGGTGGCTGCTCAGCCGGCGACGCGCTCCGTCGGCAGCAGATCCTCCGAGGCAGGCCCCCGCACCCCCGTGCCGGGGGCCTGCCCCTTTGGCCCGTGCGGCCCTCTCAGCCCGCGCGACCCCCGTGGCCCGCCCGGGCGGACCAGCCCGTCAACACCCAGGACCCCGATGCCCCGCGGCCGTTATTCGCTCCACGATCCGCACGATCACACCCCCCTCGCAGAAGAGCACTTCCACTGCGCCCCCGGCCCGTCCGGCTGGCGCTACGTCTCCCAGCTGACCACCCCTGCGGGCGATCACAGCGGCTCCGTCGACCTCGCCCTGGACGAACTCGGCCGCCCCATCCGCCTCGAACTCCACGCCGGTGGCTGGCAGGTACGCGGTGCCGCCATCGACGGCGTCACCTGGGTCCGTACCGACCCCACCGGGGTTCAGGCCACAGAAGGCAATGTGCGCGCCCATGCCTTCTCCGGAACCTCCCCCGCGTTCCTCATCGCCACCACTCGTCTCCTGCGCCTCACCCCTTCCGCCTCGGCAACTCGCGTACGCCTCCTGGCCTTCACGGACCCGGTCCTCGCCGCCCGCACCGTGGACCAGTCCTGGGCCCTGGTGAACAGAGAAACACACGCCACTGACAACGGCCCTTTGACCGTGGACGAGTACCAGGTCACAGCCCTGGACACCGGCGAGCAGCACGCCGTGCACATCACGGGCGACGTAGTCCTCGCAGCCCCCGGCATCGAGCTCGAGGACCTGGAATCGCCGCCGTCGACGTTCAGTTGAGCGACGGCCCCCGGCCTGGAAGGAGCTAGGCCGGCGGGGCAAAGCCCGTGGAGGGCCGGTCGTCCGCCGGCGCATCCTGCGGCGCCGGCGGCTGCCGCACTGCGTCACGCGGCGCCGAGGAACCATCCCCTTCCACGCCGTACGGGGAAGGCGGAGGCGCCGCAGCAGGGGTCGCCACAATCGGTGGACCGTACGCACCAGCCCCACCAGTCCCAGCCCCCGCATCACTCACAGTGGGCGCACCACCCTCGAACACCCCGTGACTGAAGGCCCGCCGTGCCTCCCGCGCCTGCCGCTCCTGCAGAACCGCCGCCAGATACGCCGCCGGCGGGACACCCTGCGGCGCCGGAGTGCCCGTACGCGCCGCGAGGTCCGTGGCCAGCTGCTCCGCCATGCTCCAGCCGACCTGCGGGTCGAGTTGCTGCATCCGCGTCAGGTACTGGCGAATGGCCAGCCACAAACCATCGGGAACCGCCGACAGATCAAGCCCCGAGAACCGCCCGGCCAACCACGGTGGAGGCGGCGGCACAAACCCCGCCCGAGCGACGGGCACCCGCTCCCGCACGACGAGAGTCCCGGCGAAGACATCACCGAGCCGCCGCCCGCGCGCGGACACCAGCGAGGCGATGACCGCGACGACACCGAGCGTCATCAGAATCTCGATCACGCCTATGAGGCCACGCACCAGCGCGTGCCGGAACCGGATCGGCCCACCGTCGTCACGTACGACCCTCAAGCCGCACGCCATCTTCCCGAGCGAGCGCCCATGGCTGAGCGTCTCGACCGCGATCGGCCCGCCGACCAGCAGCAGAACGAACATCGCGATCGACAGCGCGGTCTGCGCCGCCTCGTCCAGGGAAGCGGTGGCAGCCACGACGCCAATGGTCACGACGATGTAGGCGATCACAGCCACGGCCAGATCAAGCAGCACGGCCAAGGCCCTGCTGGGCAGCTTCGCGGGGCGCAACTCCAGCGCCACCGCCTCGCCCGTCACCAGCTCACTCACGCCGACCGTCCTTCCCCTGATCTGCCCCTGAAATGGCCAGTCTGCCAAGCTGAGGGCGCATCACGCCGCAGTACGACAAGCTGACACCTACGACGAGTCGCCGACGAACAGCCGAGGAGCAGAAAACCAGATGGACCTCGACGTCTTCGTCACCGCCCACCGAGCCGAGTGGGACCGCCTCGACTCCCTCCTAGGACGCCAGCGCCGTCTCACCGGCGCCGAGGCCGACGAACTCGTCGCGCTCTACCAGCGCACCGCCACCCATCTCTCCCTGATCCAGTCCAGCGCGCCCGACCCACACCTGACCGGCCGGCTCAGCCAGCTGGTGGCACGCGCGCGGAGCGCGGTGACAGGCACTCGACGCGCCTCCTGGCGTGACGTCACCCGCTTCCTCGCCTACGGATTCCCGGCCGCCGTATACCGGTCGCGCCACTGGTGGGTGCCCACGGCGCTCCTGTCCACCCTGGTCGCGACCCTCCTGGGCTGGTGGATCGGCACCCATCCCGAAGTACAGGCCACGATTGCCGCCCCCAGCGAACTACGCGAGCTCACTCGCCCCGGTGGCCAGTACGAGACGTACTACTCCAGCCACCCCGCGGCCTCCTTCGCAGCCCAGGTCTGGACGAACAACGCCTGGGCCGCCGCCCTCTGCCTGATCCTCGGCGTCTTCCTCGGCCTTCCGGTCCTCTGGATCCTCTTCCAGAACATGCTCAACCTCGGTGTCGGCTTCGGCCTGATGTCCTCAGCAGGTCGCCTCGACACCTTCCTCGGCCTCGTCCTGCCGCACGGTCTCCTCGAACTGACCGCCGTCTTCGTCGCCGCAGGCACCGGCCTACGCCTCGGTTGGACCCTCATCGATCCAGGCCCTCGTACGCGACGCTCAGCCCTCGCCGAGGAGGGCCGAGCCGCAATAGGCATGGCAATAGGCCTCGCTCTGGTCCTCTTCATCTCCGGCGCCATCGAAGGCTTCGTGACCCCATCCGGCCTGCCCACTTGGGCGCGCATCAGCATCGGCGTCGCCGCTGAGCTGGCCTTCCTCGCATACGTCTATGTCCTCGGCGGCCGTGCCGCCCGTGCCGGGGAGACGGGCGACGTCGAGGCTGCCGAGCGCAGCGCCGCCGTTCCGACCGCGGCCTGATGTGCGGGTACGCCCGCTGAGCTGCTAGTCTCCTCTTCGCCCCACAAGAGCCGTTGACGCGGAGCTGGCGGGGAGGTAGATTTGAACAGTTGCCTGGAAGTGGATGCGAGTCCAGCCGGGCAGATTGACTATCTATCTGCTTCCGTGGAACTTCGATTCCCGAGAAGCCCCTCCCGATGATTTCGGAAAAGAGTGGCTGGTCAATCCGGCCCGGAACTTCTGATAAAGTCGGAGTCGCCGGAAAGGGAAACGCGAGAGCGGAAACCTGGAAAGCGCCGAGGAAATCGGATCGAGAAAAGGTCTGATAGAGTCGGAAACGCAAGACCGAAGGGAAGCGCCCGGAGGAAAGCCCGAGAGGGTGAGTACAAAG
>NZ_JBVKBY010000013.1:229931-319968 GCF_055656945.1 Streptomyces sp. NPDC111606 | reverse complement strand
GGCGGCAACAACAACTGGTTCGCGTCGTACGCCTACTGGTACTTCAAGCTCTACGGCCACGACAACGTCAAGCTCCTCGACGGCGGCCGCAAGAAGTGGGAGCTGGACGCCCGCGAGCTGGTCGAGGAAGTTCCGCAGCGCCCGGCGGCCGACTACAAGGCCAAGGCCCAGGACACCTCCATCCGCGCCTTCCGTGACGACGTGGTGGCGGCCATCGGTTCGCAGAACCTGGTCGACGTCCGTTCGCCCGACGAGTTCAGCGGCAAGCTGCTCGCCCCGGCCCACCTGCCGCAGGAGCAGTCGCAGCGTCCGGGCCACGTCCCGTCCGCCCGCAACATCCCGTGGTCGAAGAACGCCAACGACGACGGCACCTTCAAGTCGGACGACGAGCTCAAGGAGCTCTACGCCGACGAGCAGGTCGACCTGGCGAAGGACACCATCGCCTACTGCCGCATCGGTGAGCGCTCCGCGCTGACCTGGTTCGTCCTGCACGAGCTGCTCGGCGTGGAGAACGTCAAGAACTACGACGGCTCCTGGACCGAGTACGGCTCCCTCGTCGGCGTCCCGATCGAGCTCGGCGCCAACAAGTAAGCCCTGTAGCAAGAGCACAGACCCGCAAATCCCGACCGGCCTTCCTTCCGGTCAGACCCCTTCTGGAGAAAGACATGTGTGGAGCGAAGGCCGGCGGCCCCGACGCCTCGACGATCAAGCCCGGTGAGACCACGATCCAGGGTCAGGTGACCCGCGACGGCGAGCCGGTGACGGGCTACGTCCGTCTGCTGGACTCGACCGGCGAGTTCACCGCGGAGGTCCCCACCTCCGCCACGGGCCAGTTCCGCTTCTACGCGGCCGAGGGCACCTGGACCGTGCGCGCACTCGTCCCCGGCGCCACCGCCGACCGTACCGTCGTCGCCCAGCAGGGCGGCCTGGCGGAGATCGCGATCGCGGTCTGAGGCACTCCTGATCGGCCGAAGGGCCGCACCCCGCGGGTTGGACGCCTGGGGTGCGGCCCTTCGTCCTGTGCGGAGGCGGGCGGTCGCGGCCCCAGCAAGGGGAGTCCTGTGGGCCGGCCGACGCGGATTTACCCTGGAGTCATGTACGCACGGCGACGTCACCGGTACTTCGCCATGATGGGGATCTGCATCACGCTCTTCGTCCTGGCCTGGGGTGTCGTACGCCTCTGGTCGGTCCCGGTGGCCGTGGGCATGTGCGTGGTCGCCATGGTCATCCCGCCGTTCGCCGCCATGGTCGCCAACCGCCGCGGCCCGGAGGACCGCTGGTGGGACGACCCGTCCGGCGACCCCCAGTCCGACGAGTGGTGGGACGAACTGGACGGCAAGAAGCGGCCGCGGCAGTGAGCGGCCCCCGGCGGTCCGGCCCGCCGCGAGACGCGTGGCTGTCTCAGTAGACGAGCGCCTGCGTGTCGTCCCCCAAGGCCTCCTGCACGAAGACCTGCGCGCCCGCGATCCGTACGCCCTCGATGACGTCCTTCTCCGTGATGTCCCGGCGGGCCGCGCACTGCGTGCACAGGGTGAGACGGCCGGTGGCCAGGACGGAGTCGATCAGGTCGGGGAGCGGGGCCGCGTGCGGGAGTTCGAACTCCGCGGCGCGGCCCGGGAGGGCGAACCATGCGGACTCGCCGGTCAGCCACACGGAGACGTCGACGCCACTGGCCACCGCCACCGCCGCCACCGTGAACGCCTGTGAGCAGCGTTCGGGGGCATCGGCCCCCGCCGTCACCTTGATCACCAGCTTCTTCGCCATGGCCGAATCGTAATCAACTCCCTTACAACCTGGTGCATTGGCCATGGGTCTCCTGTGCGCGCGCATACGGAATGCGCACTTCACGTTCCGTGGGGGGACGTTTTGGATGAATCTGAAGAAGTCGGCGAGGCCGTGCCCCGGCCCCGCCGACGGGGGCGTACGGCATTGCTGATCGCCGGAGCCGTCGTGCTCGGGGTCGTCGCCGGGACCTGCACCGGTTATCTCGTGCAGGCCGACCGCGAGCCCACGAAGCTGCCGCCTCTGTCCCAGCCCGTGGTCAAGCAGGCCACGGGCGAGGTCGAGCCGCTGTCCGCCGCCGAGGACCGTCGCGTGAAGACCGACGGCGACCTGCGCAAGCTGCTGCTCAAGCGGCCCAAGGGCACGCGGGACACCGTGTTCGAGCTCGGCACGGACGGCTGGATGGACCTCGCCGAATACGCGGAGACCTTCGAGAAGCCGGAGGAGGCCGTCGGCAACCTCATCGAGGAGCAGTTCCGCCGTGCCGCCGGTACGAGCTGGCGGGCGGGCAGCACGCAGAACGTCGTGATCCACCTGGTCCAGTACCGCCAGGAACAGGCCTTGTCGGCCGCCGAGAACGCCGAGGGCGCCCACTACTGGGCCGAGGAGGAGTCCGGCACCCGCAGCTGGCCCGTTCCCGGCACGGGTGACGGCATGGCGTACGTGCACGACACCCCGGATCGCAAGCCCGGCTACCTCCCGCTGTACTCGGCCGAGGCGCACGCCTGGCGCGGTGACATCGCCGTGGACATCTGGGTCTACGACACCAAGCCGATCCCCAAGGAGAAGATCATGGACCTGGCCAAGCGGCAGGTGGGCCGGCTGTGAGCGAGACACCTGAGGAAGTTCGGAGCCCCGAGGCCCTGCCGGCCTCCGAGAGCGCCCAGAGCCCCGAGATCCTCGCCGGCCCCGAGAACCTCCTCGCGAGCCCCGGCCCCAAGCGGCCTCGCGCCTCGCGCGTCGCCGCCCTCGCCGGGACCGTCCTGCTGCTCGGTGCCGTCGTCGGCGGTGCCGGCTACACCGTGGTGACCGTCCAGGACGCCGACCGCGATGCGGGCAAGCCGACCTGGAAGTTCCCCAAGCCCGCCGCGGCCGGCGACAAGGCGGAGGGGGCCAAGGGGACGGCCACGGGGCTGGCCGGCCTGCTGCTGCCGTACGACGAGAAGGGCTACACCCGCGGTCCCGACCTCGGGGAGTTCGGCTCCGACGCCGAGCTCAGTGGCCGTCAGGCCACCGCCCTGCGCGAGGAGTCGCTCAAGGACCTGCCCCGCAGCGAGCGCCGGAAGCTGAAGAAGGAGCTCGACAAGCGGAGCCTCAAGGGCATGGCGATGCGCAGCTACTACAACGCCGACCCCTACGACGTCCACCACAAGACGGCGTTCTCCGTCAGCGTCGTACTGGCGCGGATGGAGAGCCGCGACGACGCACGGGAATCCGCGAGCGCCCAGAACGAGTTCCTCTCCGCCATCGGCATCTTCCGCAAGGGCCCGAAGATCGAGGGCCACAAGAACGCCAAGTGCTTCCTGACACCCAAGGTCGACGACGAGAAGCTCGACCGGGTGTTCTGCGCGGCCTACTCGGGAGACGTGCTGATCAGCGCCACCGCGTCGGGCATCCGGCCGCTCGACCTGAACAGCATCGGGATGTTCGTCACCCGACAGCTCGACCGCATCGACGACCCGGGGAAGGCCGTATGACCGAGCAGCAGCCCATCGCCACGGCGCCCGTCGCCGACGCACCGCCGCCACCGGAGGCACCCCCCGTTCCTGCCGTTCCTCCGATGAGCCCGGAGAGCCCGGACAACCCGGTCGTTCCGGTGAAGAAGGATCGCCGCGTCCTGCGCGCCGTCCTGCGCTGGACCGCCACCGTCGTCGTCTTCGCCGCCGTCGGCGCCTCGACCGCGTACGGCATCACGCGGATGGAGCGTACGGACGTACCCGGTCTCGAGACCGAGGCGGACGGGCGCTGGGCCTACCCGGCGATCACCAAGCCGCCGCTGCCCTCCGGCAGCCCCGCGCCCTTCGCCGAGGAGAACGCGGCCGCCCTGCACCACGCGGACCTGCGCAAGCTGCTGCTGCCGGCGCCCGCGGGGGCCAGGGCGGACAAGGCCGACAAGGCCCTGAGCGGACGCAACGGCTGGCTGGCGACGAAGGACTTCCTGGCGGCGTACGAGTCGGCGGAGGACCGGGACGCCCTCACCCAGGTGCTCAAGGACCACGCCCTGCGGCACATCGCGGCCCGCGGCTGGACCACCCCGGACGGCACGCACACCCGGATCTACCTGCTGCAGTTCGAGTCCGCCCAGGTGGCCGACGTGCTCCAGCAGGACCACTTCACCAGCTACGACTCGCCCCAGCACGCCCTGCGCGGCGCCGCCGAGGTGCACCTGGACGAGGAGTTCCCCGCCGAGGCCGAGGTCGTCGACGTACGGCACTACGCGTACACCGAGGCCAAGCCGTACGGCGCCGAGCAGGTCCGGCAGGCGTACCTGGTGTCGGGCGACGTCCTGGGGCTGGTCGTGCAGTCCCGCAAGGGCGGTGCCGCGGCCGTCCCCTTCCAGCAGACGGTGGTCCTGCAGAGCCAGCTGCTCGGCTGATCCCGAGAGGGCCCACCTCACACGGAGGGCCGGTCCCCGGCCGCGTAAGCTGGGGCCCGGCCCTGTGTACGTACCGCACACTCTCCGCTCAATCGAGGAGCAACCCCGTGGAGATCTTCTTCGAAGCCCTGCTGGTCCTGGTCTGCGTCGGCGTCCTCGCCTTCGCCGGGCTGGCCGTGAAGAAGCTGTACCAGGGCCAGCGCTGATCCCCATCCCCCGACGTACGAGACTTCTGAGCTGCTCATGATCGAGATCCCGTCCGACCTTCACAAGGACCTCGTCCCCCTCGCCTTCCTGCTCGGCAGCTGGGCGGGCGCGGGCGTGCACGACTTCCCCGGCTCCGAGAAGTGCAACTTCGGGCAGGAGGTCACCTTCACCCACGACGGCCGGGACTTCCTGGAGTACCGGTCCCACACCTGGGTGCTGGACAACGACGGCAACAAGGTGAAGCCGCTGGAGTCCGAGTACGGCTTCTGGCGCATCGACGCCGACCGCAAGGTCGAGGTCACCATGGTCCGCGACGACGGCGTCGTCGAGATCTGGTACGGCGAGCTGGCCGACAAGAAGCCGCAGATCGACCTGGTCACGGACGCGGTGGCCCGCACGGCCGCCTCCGGCCCGTACACCGGTGGCAAGCGGCTGTACGGCTACGTCAAGAGCGACCTCATGTGGGTCGGCGAGAAGCAGACCCCCGAGGTCGAGCTGCGTCCCTACATGTCGGCCCACCTGAAGAAGGTCGTCAGCCCGGAGGACGTCGAGCGCTGGGCGAAGGCCCTGCCCGATGACATGCCGGACGACGGCATCGCTTTCTTCAAGTAGTCCTAGACTCTTGGGTGTGGTGAGCACCGACTGGAAGAGCGACCTCAGGCAGCGCGGCTACCGGCTGACGCCTCAGCGTCAGCTTGTCCTGGAAGCCGTGGACACCCTTGAGCATGCGACCCCCGACGACATCCTCGTGGAAGTGAGGAAGACGGCGTCGGGGGTCAACATTTCCACCGTGTACCGGACCCTGGAGCTCCTGGAGGAGCTCGGGCTGGTCAGCCATGCCCACCTGGGGCACGGCGCGCCGACGTATCACCTGGCGGACCGGCACCATCACCTCCACCTGGTCTGCCGCGACTGCACCAATGTGATCGAGGCCGATGTGTCGGTGGCGGCGGACTTCACGGCGAAACTGCGCGAGACCTTCGGGTTCGACACGGACATGAAGCACTTCGCGATTTTCGGCCGCTGCAAGGACTGCGCGGAGCGTGCAGGTCAGCCGGACCGTTCGACCCAGGGCTCGAACGGCAAGAGTTCAACTACCGAGTCGTAGGCTTGTGCCCATGAAGAGCCCCCTGCTGACCCTGCCCGGCGCCGTGCCCGCCGAGGGCGTGGACGAAGGCGTCGCCGCCCACTACGGCGACCTGTTCCGCGAGCAGCGTGCCCTCGCCGACGGCACCGGTTTCGTCGACCTCTCGCACCGCGGAGTGATCGCCGTCACCGGCCAGGACCGGCTGAGCTGGCTGCATCTGCTGCTCACGCAACACGTCAGCGATCTCCCGGTGGGCCAGGCCACCGAGGCGCTGATCCTCTCCGCGCACGGCCACATCGAGCACGCGCTGTACCTGGTCGACGACGGCACGACGGTCTGGGCCCATGTCGAGCCCGGCACCCAGGACGCGCTGATCGCGTACCTGGAGTCGATGAAGTTCTTCTACCAGGTCGAGGTCGTCGACCGGACCGCCGAGCGCGCGGTCGTGCACCTGCCCGCCGGGTCCATCGCCGAGGTGCCCGAGAGCGCCGTCGTACGCGAGACGGCGTACGGCCGCGACCTGTTCCTCCCGCGCGCCGACCTGGAGTCGTACGCGGAGAAGGCCGGCCCGCCGGCCGGAATCCTCGCCTACGAGGCGCTGCGCGTCGAACACCACCGCCCGCGCCTCGGCTTCGAGACCGACCACCGCACCATCCCGCACGAGCTGGGCTGGATCGCCAGCGCGGTGCACCTGCAGAAGGGCTGCTACCGCGGCCAGGAGACCGTCGCCCGGGTCCAGAACCTCGGCAAGCCGCCGCGCCGGCTGGTCTTCCTGCACCTCGACGGCAGCGAGGTGCACCTGCCGACGCCCGGCACCGAGATCCGCCTCGCCGACGAGGGCCCCGATGGCCGCAAGATCGGTTTCATCACGACGTCCGTACGGCACCACGAGCTCGGCCCGGTCGCGCTCGCCCTGGTCAAGCGGAACGTGCCGGTGGACGCGCCGCTGATGGCGGACACGACGGCCGCGGCGCAGGAGACGGTGGTCGAGCCCTAGATCTCCAGGAGCACGGTGAACGGGCCGTCGTTCGTCAGGGACACCCGCATCCGGGCCCCGAACCGGCCCGTCGCCACCGTCGCGCCCAGAGCGCGGAGTTGGGCGACGACCTCGTCCACGAGGGGCTCGGCGACATCGCCCGGGGCGGCGGCGTTCCAGGTGGGCCGTCGTCCCTTGCGTGCGTCGCCGTACAGGGTGAACTGGCTGATGACGAGGAGCGGGGCGTCGATGTCGCTGCAGGACCTCTCGTCGTGCAGCATGCGGATCGACCAGAGTTTGCGGGCGAGTTGGGCCGCCTTCTCCTTGGTGTCCTCGTGCGTGACGCCGACGAGTACGCAGAGCCCCTCGCCGCCGATCTCCCCGACCGTCTCCTCGTCCACGACGACACTCGCGCCGTCCACCCTCTGCACCACAGCTCGCATGCGGTCATCATGCCGTGTGCGGGGGAGTGGCCTCATTGGGGGTTTCTTTTTTGATCCTTAACCGCCCATCTGGGCCCGTTCGGGGGCACTCGGTCACATTGCGGCCAGTTGGGATGGCACCATGCTTCCACACGCCGGTCGAGGGGACGGTAGAGGCATATGAGCACACCGAGTTCAGGGCAGCCTCCTGGGGCTGTCGTGTTGAGCCACGCGGCCCAGCTGGACGGCCTGCGGCCGCCCACGCAACGCACCGCCGAGGATCCGGGCCCGCGGCTGCCCGTGGAACCGCCCGAGCACGACCTGACCGCACTCAGCCTGCCCGAGCTGCGCACCCTGCGCCGGGACGCCCAGCGCGACGAGGCGGATCTGAGTTATGTACGACGGCTGCTGCAGGGGCGGATCGACATCCTGCGGGCGGAGGTGGCACGGCGCTCGCCGGCGGGCGCGGCGTCCGTCGTCGACCGCCTCCCGGAGATCCTGACCGACGCCCCGGCCCGCCACCGCTCCTCGGCCCGCCACGTGACGCTGGGCACCCCGCAGAGCGAGGAGTACCGGTTGCTGGCGGCCGAAATGCTGGCGGAGGTCGAACTCTCGGACCTGGAGGCCCGCACGGACGCCGAACTGAACACCGCCATGGGACGTCTCGTCCGCTACGAGCAGCAGGTGTCCCGCCGCCGCCAACGCCTGCAGCGGACGGCCGACGACTGCAGCGCGGAGATCGCACGGCGGTACCGGGACGGTGAGGCGCAGGTGGACGACCTGCTGACGTAGCACGCCGGTCGGAGCAGTCCGAGGTCCGGCGCCTGAGGCGAGCCCCCACCACCCGGAGGGGGCTTTGCCTTTGCCCGGCTGGGGGTGCCCTCTTTGGGGGAGTTCGAGGGCGAGTAAAAACCCGGCGACACCTCACGCCCGCCCACCTACCGTGACCCCATGAGCCGTCCCGAACCTCCCACCTCCATAGACGTCCGCCCGATCACCGAGGCCGACATCCCCGACTGGACCCGGGCCCTGAACACCGGCTTCCTGCGCAGCCCCGACGTCTCCGAGACAGAGGTCGCCGACCGCGCGTCGTACATCGTCCCGTCCCGCACCCTCGGCGCCTTCGACAGCGGCCGTTGTGTGGCGACCTTCCGCTCCTTCGCACAGGAGATCACCGCAGTCGGCGGCGCCCCGGTCCCCGCAGACGCCGTCTCGAACGTCACCGTCTCCCCCACCCACCGCCGCCGCGGCCTGCTCAGCCGCATGATGGCCCACGACCTGGCCGCCGCGAAGGACCGCGGCGACGTCGTCGCCACCCTGATCGCCGCCGAGTATCCGATCTACGGCCGCTACGGCTTCGGCCCCGCCACCTCCACGGCCCAGTGGACCGTGGACGTCCCCCGCACCGGCCTCGACCCGAGGTGGTCCGGCCCCGAGGACGGCGGCCGTATCGACATCGTGGACGGCGCGGACGTACGCAAGATCGGCCCGGAGCTGTACGAGCGGGTGCGCCGCGCCCAGCCGGGCGCCGTCGACCGGGACGAGCGCTGGTGGCAGGTCAGCACCGGGGCGCTGCGCCTGGACAGGTCCCCGTGGACCGAGCCCTTCTTCGCCGTGTACCGCTCGGCGGGCGGCGAGGTCCAGGGGTTGGCGTCGTACAAGGCGGACGACCACTGGGGCGACGGCAAGCAGCCGCTCAACACGGCGACCGTGGACTGGCTCGTCGCGGCGACCCCGGACGCCGAGCGCGCCCTGTGGCGCTATCTGTGCTCGATCGACTGGATCACGACGGTCAAGAGCGGCTGGCGGGCTCCCGACGACCTCCTGCCCCTCTACCTCCCCGACCCGCGGGCGGCCAGGGTCACGACGCTGGCGGACTGGCTGTGGGTACGGATCCTGGATGTCGTACGGGCGCTGGAGGCGCGGACGTACGAGGGGCAGGGGTCGCTGGTGCTGGATGTCGTGGACGGGGGCGGGCTGGCCGGCGGACGCTACCTGCTGGAGGCGTCGACCGACGGGGCCTCCTGTACGCCGACCACGGCGGCGCCCGAACTCACCCTCGACGTCGCCGACTTGGGCAGCCTCTGGCTCGGAGACGAGTCCGCCGTACGGCTCACCGCGCTGGGGCGGGTCCGGGAAGAACGAGCGGGCGCCGCCCGGGTGGCCGACGCCCTGCTGCGTACGTCCAGGCGACCGTGGTGCCCAGACGTTTTCTGAGGTCTCCTCTCTGCCGGTGACAGGTCTGCTCATCCGTAGCGAGCTGTTCAGTTGTGGTGGTGGGCTGTGCGCCCGTATCCGGTTGGGCCGAGCGGTTGTGGCTGTGCGATCGGTATTCGGTTGTCGATGTGAAGTTGTGGCTGTGCTGACCGACCGGGCTCCCGGCTCCCCTCCGGAAGGGAGCCCGGACGGCCGAACCTGGTCGCCAAGCCTTCGCGGGAAGGCCTAGTGGGCGAGCAGCATGACGAGGATCACCGCGCCGATGCCGCCGATCATGGTGTTCTTGGCCTTGATACCGATGGTCAGGGCGAGAAAGGCAATGATGCCCATCGGCCCGTACTTCCACTGGATGAGTTGCTCGAATCCAATGACGAGCGCGGCTACGGCCAGGTAGATGAGCGGCATGCCGGTCTCCTCTCGGGGACGATGGTCGACAGAGCCGACTCTGGTGGCCAACCCTCCTGAAGTTTGACCATGTTGCTTAAGTTGGCGACCAACTTCACTGTACTTATGACCGCTTGGAACGTCTCATAACCACCATCCCCGGAACTGCCTAAAGATGGCGGGAAGTTGTAGTGTTTGGTCGTGGAGCCGAAACACGCCTCCGTCAATGGGCGGAAGAGTTCACAGCGGCCACAGAAGTCACATCGGGACGTGGCCGATGAGCTGCGTGCCCGCATCAGCTCGGGCGCCTTGCAGCCCGGCCAGCGCATGCCCACCCAGGCCAAACTGGCGGACGAGTTCGGCGTCGAGCGCGGAGCCGTACGGCAGGCGCTGCGCATTCTGCAGTCGGAGCATCTGCTCACCAACGTGTCCAAAGGAGCCCCGGCGACCGTCGCCCCCGACCTCGGCAGGGCGCTGACCGGCCCCGGAGCCGCACCGCAGCCGACCATGGTGGCCCTCGCCCCGCGGATAGCGGCCGCTTTCGCCGCCCCGCACGTCGAGATCGACGCGCTGTGCCTCACCTCGGTCTCCCTCACGCTCGCCATGGGCGAACCGCTCCGCCAGATCCACGCCGGACAGCTGAAACCGGCCAAGGTCGACGTCCGCGTCATGCTGCCGAGCCGCGACATCCCGCTCGCGTTCCCGACAGCGGTGGACGCCTCGGCCGACGACGCCGACCTGCAGCTGCGCCGGCGCTGGCTGGCCCAGCGCAACGCCCAGGGCCAGGTGCTCCGGCACAATCTGCTGGCGCTGCGCGCCACGCACGGCATCGATGTGCAGGTGACCTTCCGGGCGCTGCCGTTCACACCGCCGGTGAAGCTGTACCTCCTCAACGGCACGGAGGCGCTCTTCGCCTACTACACGCTGGCGCGCAGCGAGGTGGAGATCGGCCAGCGGCACCTGGAGATGTACGACGCCCCCGGCATCCAGTCGACGCTGTTCGCCTTCGAGCAGGGGGCCGGGCTGCGGGACACGACGTTCGTGGAGCAGTCGCATGTGTGGTTCAACGCGCTGTGGGAGACGATCAGTTCGGAGCTGCTGCTCACGAGCTGATCATCCCCCACAGTGTTTGACCTGAGTGTTTGTCGTTGTCATAGGGCGGGACCCGAAAGCAGGATCGCGAGGACGACGGCCCCTATCGAGCTCACGGTCGGGCTCTTGGCCTTGATGCCTATGGTGAGCAGCAGCAGGCCGACAATGCCGGTGGCACCGTACTTCCACTGGAGGGTCTGCTCGACGCCGACGACGAACACGGCGGAGAGGAGTGCGAGAACGGGCATCGGTGTTTCCCCCTTCGGGCTTCTGGGGATGGAAGGATTACTTCCGCCAACTCAACCAACTTGGCGCCAACTCCAACTAAGTTGTCCCCACTTGGCCCCTACTTTGAAACAAGCTACAAACAACTGCCCATAGATGGGTGAGAGTTGTAGCGTTTGGTCGTGACTCAGGAGAACGTGGCAGTGAACGGCAGCAGGAGACTCTCGCCGCAGGAGATCGCCGACATCCTGCGGGAACGGATCCGCGTCGGAGAGCTCAAGGCGGGCGACCGCCTGCCCACCCAGGCCGAACTGGCCGAGGAGTTCGGCGTGGAGCGAGGCACCGTCCGCCAGGCCCTGCGCGCACTCCAGGAGGACGGCCTCCTGACCAACGTCAGCAAGGGCAGCCCGCCGCGCATCGCCCTGCCGGCCCCCACCCGGGGCGCACCGCAGCCGACGATGGTCAGCCTGGCCCCCCGCCTGACGGAGGCCTTCGCCGCACCGCACGTCCGCGTGGACGTCGTATGCCACACCTCGGAAACCCTGATGCTGGCCCTCGGCGAACCCCTCCGCCTGATCCACGAGGGCTCGATCCATCCCGAGTCGATCGACGTCCGGCTCCTGCTGCCGTCCCGGGACATCCATCTCGCCTTTCCGGTCCTGGTGGACGGGCGGGGGGACGACGACCCGGTCCACAAACGCTGGCTGGCGATGCGCAACGCCCAGGCCCAGGTGCTCCGCCACAACCTCCAGGCCGTCCGCTCCACCCACGGCATCGACGTCCACGTCACCTTCCGCGCCCTGCCGTTCACACCCCCGGTGAAGCTCTACCTCCTCAACGGCGACGAAGCGCTGATCGGCTACTACGTCCTCACCGAACGCCAGGAGGAGTACGAGAGCCGCACCCTGGACATGTACGACGCCCTCGGCTCCCAGTCCCTCCTCTTCTCCTTCGTCAAGCAGGCCGGGCAGCGCGACGCCGCGTTCGTGGAGGAATCCCAGAAGTGGTTCGACGCCCTCTGGGAAACCATCACCACTGACATGACACTCTCCTAGTGACTTCTGATACGAAGCAGACTGAACAGGTGACAGCAGAGACCGAGAACGACACGGAACGACTTCGCGAACTGATCAAGCGCGCCCGCGTCGTGCTGTGGGACTTCGACGGCCCGATCTGCCGGCTGTTCGCGGGGCACTCGGCGGAGCGGGTGGCGGCCGAGCTGGTGGAGTGGCTGGAGGGGCGGGGGCTGCACGGGCTGCTGTCCGAAGCCGAACGGGAGTTGCTGGACCCCCACGTCGTCCTGCGCGCCGTCGACCGCCGGCACCCCGGCAGCGACCTGGTCGCGGAGCTGGAGGAACGTCTCACCCAGGAGGAACTGCGGGCGACCTCCTCCGCGATGCCCACCGAATACGCGGACCCGCTGATACGCACCTGGACGGCCGTCGGATCCCGGCTGGCCATCGCCACCAACAACTCCCCCCGAGTGGTCCGCACGTACCTCGACGGCCGTGGCCTGCTCTCCTGCTTCAGCCCGCACATCTACGGCCGCACCCAGGACCTCCATCACCTCAAGCCGGACCCGCACTGCCTCAACCGGGCCCTGAGCGCCATGGGGGCGGCACGCCCGTCCGCCCTGATGATCGGCGACACGCCCTCGGACCTCGCCGCCGCGAACAGCGCCGGCGTGGCGTTCCTCGGCTACGCGCGTAATCCGCGCAAGGAGAAGCTGCTGCGGGAGGCCGGGGCCACGACGGTCGTGGCCACGCTGTCGTCGGTCCTGACGCTGGTCCGGGCTCAGGCCTGAATCATCAGCAGCGTGAACACCATGGCGGCCCCGACGGCCAGACCGACGCGCCGCGCCCGTATGCCCACCCCCACCGCCAGCAGGAGCAGCACACCGACGCCGCCGAGCTTCGTCTGCGCGTGCATGCCCAGGGCCAGCTCGAAGAGTCCCCTGGAGACTTGAAGCAGAAGCATTCCCCCACCTCCCTTCCAGTTTCCCGCAACACTCCAACTACCATCCAATTGGACTGATTGGCTTGGGGGTGGTCTGCCCGATCTGACTGATCCCTTAACCAACCGGCCTGTGTGGCAGGCGGGTTGACTGGATCCTGGTTTGCGGGTGGACTGAAAGCGGTACGGTCGAGGTGTGGATGCGCAGCAGACCAGTGACAGCGGTGGCCGGGAGTTTCAGCGGGTCGCCGACGAGTTGCGCGCCCGTATGACCGACGGGCCCTACGCGCCGGGCTCATATCTGCCTTCCCAGCGTGACCTGGCGGATGAGTTCGGCGTCTCCCGGGACACCGTCCAACGTGCCCTGCGGGACCTGGTGGACGAGGGCTGGATCGAGTCACGGCAGGGCAGCGGGTCCCGGGTGATCAAGGCTCAGCGGATACACTCGCCGACCCCCAAGGCCACCCGGTCGCGCCGGGGCATCACCCTCGAGTCCCTCATCAGCGAGGCCTTCGAGCAGGCCGAAGTGACCCTGGACGTCTATACGTTGACGTCCGAGTCCCTGTACTGGCGCATCCAGCAGCAGGCCGACCGCATCCGCGGCCGCTCCATCAGCCCCGGACGCATCACCCTGCGCATGCTCCTGCCCGCCGAGACACAGTCTCTGCCCTATCCCCGCGTCAAGGACGACAAGGGGGACCCGCGGTTGCGTGAGCGGCTGCATGACATCACGGAGCGGCATGCGAAGTCGCTGCGGGAGTCGCTCGCGTCCCTCCAGGCCGAGGGGTTGGTGCCGTCCGTCGACGTCGAGATCCGCCGGGCGCCGCTCACCCCGGCCTTCAAGCTCTACCTGTTCAACGGCGCCGAAGCGCTGCACGGGCCGTATGAGGTGATCGAGCGCAAGATCATGCTGGAAGACGACGAAGTGCTCACAGCGCTCGACGTCCTGGGCCTGAACGCGACGCTGACCCACCACGTGAAGGACGAGGATCCCGATTCATCGGGCACGGTATTCGTGGACAGCATGCAGAAGTGGTTCGACTCGGTCTGGAAGCTGCTGTCGGAGTAGTTCCGACCCCCGAAAACTCCCCCAGTGGGGTGCAGTACCATGCCCGCACCGATTGAGTGACGGTTCCCGTTCGTGCGTATGTGATGGCGAACAGCCAAACCTCGAGCGGCCTCGCAAAGACTTCGTGCAAGAGAGTGGCGAACCCCTCCTGGCGGCCCCCAGGGCCGGAGTATGTCGTGCGAGGCAGAACACCACGTGCTTTCGTTTGGCATATCGTCCTCGTCACCAACCGGAGCGGCCTGTGCGCGCACCAGTCCCTCCCCGTCCTGTGCACGGGGGGCGCGCCACACCCGACGACGTCATCAGAGACTTCGTGGGGCAAGCCGAGAAGCTGGGCCAGGCGAGCAGCGGGCACCACAATCGGAACTACGTGCTGCCACTCACGGGGGCCATGGCATGGCTGGTGGGTCTCGATGCCGGTACATCGGTGACCGTGCGGGTCCGGCGCGACGACGTGCTGCCCGTCGTGATCAGAACCTGGAACGAAGAGGCGCAGATCCTCGACGCCATCAGGGGAGTCCTGCCTCACGCGCCCCGGTGCCTCGTCAAACGTGACGGTTTCTCGATCCACAGCTATGTGGATGGCGTGCCGCTCTCCAGCGTCTGCGGGGACGGCAAACCCGTCGACACCCTGCTCGTCAGGGCGCTGGCCGGCCTGCTTGCCCAGATGGCCCAGGTGCGCAGAGGCGCACTGCCTCCGCTGCCGACGGCCTGGCCGCGCAACGACACGGACAGCCAGGGGTTTCTGCAGACGCTGGCGCGCCTTGCCGACCGGCAGATCCGGCAGCCCAACTGGCAGGATTTCGGCGGGCTGTTCGCTGCCCTCGGCATCCCTGAGGATGCGCTGATCCGGCTCGCCGAGCGAGTGCCCGCGATGGCCCGGCGGCCGTACAGTCTGCTGCACGGGGACCTGCACCGGGACAACCTGATCGCTTCCTATCACGGTGCTCAGCCCCTCATCTGCGTGGACTGGGAGCTGGCGACCTACGGCGACCCCTTGCACGACCTGGCGACCCACCTGGTGCGCATGCGGTATCCGTCCCACCAATGGACCGAAGTGATCGACGCCTGGGCCGCGGCCATGCTGGAGATCCGGCCCGCGGCCGTCAACGGACTGGGCAAGGATCTGCCTCGCTATGTGGCCTTCGAGCGGGCACAGTCCGTCTACCCGGACGTCATGCGCGCCGCGCGGTCGCTGGAGGAACCGTTCACCCAGAAGAGACTCGATGAGGCGACGGCGGAGGTGCTCCGAGCGCTGGAGGCGGCGGCGGAACCGCTCCGGCTGGGGAACGTGCCGAGCGGGCCCGAGATCGAACGCGCCCTCTTCCGATGGCTGGCCTCGCGCAGCCACGGCGGAATCAACGGCCGGGCCTTGGTCAGGAAGGCCTTCACCTGGAAGCCCGACCGGCGGCTCGGCGAGCGGACCGACTTTCCGGCCTCAGCCGTACGCAAGGCCCTGCTGGTGGAAGGAGCCGCCCCGGCGGGCCGGGTGTTCAAGGGCACCGCGCACCTCAACTCGGTCGTCTCGGTGCCCGGGATCGACTTCCCCGTGGTCGTGCGGCGCAGGCTGCCGGGCGTCTGCCGCCGGGAGCCCAGCTACCTCAGCGAGCACGCCGTACTCCGCGCGATCGAAGAGGCGGACGTGGACGTGGCGGCGCCGAAGGCCCTCGCGCTGGGCGAGAGCTATCCGAGCGACCCCTTCGCCATCCACACCTACGTGGGGTCGCGCGACTTTCCTCCCAGCCACCCCGTGCACGGCCTGCTCCCGCACGAGGCGGACGGGCTTGTCGACCAGCTGTGCGCCTTGACGCAGGTGGACTACCAGCAGGTCGACCCGGCTGCCGGCGGAGGGGGCTTCTTCCAGTGGCTCAGGGACCAACTCGTGCTGTGGGTGCGGGACTTGCCCAAGGAATCGCAGCAACTGGCCCGGCTCCTCGGACTGCCCGATGCCGACCGGCTGCGAGTGATCCTGTCCCGCTACGAGCTGACCGACCGGGAGCCGGCCCTGCTGCACGGTGACCTGAACCCGTGGAACCTCGTGCGCCGCGACGACCGCCTCGCGGTGACCATCATCGACTGGGAGATGGCGGTGGTCGGCGACCCTCTCTACGACCTGGTCCGGCACATGCACCTCACTCCGACCAGGGCGGAGATCCGGGAGCGTATGTTCCGGCGCTGGGAGCGCGGGCTGCCGGGGGAGTGCACCAGGAACTGGCGGCGCGACTGGCCGGTCTACCGGGGCATCGAGACCGTTCGTTCCGCCTATGTGGACCTCGACCGCCTGGTCACCGGCGCCAGCCTGGACGCCCCCAACGTACGCCGCGCGGTGGACTCGTACCCGATGACACTGGCCGCGGCCACCGCCTTTCTCGGCCTGCCCGTCCGCCCGACGGCGAACCCGTATCTTGCCCGTGCCCTGGCGTAGGGGCACCATGGCTTCTCCCAAAGGCGGTTCATCCACGGGCAACTGACGTCCCGTCGGGCAGCGCGGCTGCGGAGGTGACTCAGGGATGGGTCCGGGAGCTGTCCTCCGGCCTTCCGGCTGCGCATGATCCGGCGCTGTCAGGAGTACGACGACATCCTGGCGGACCTCGCCGGGCGGCTCACCGCCACGGGCAGGCTGACCGTTCGATGCGAGTACCGCTGCTGTCCCGGCATACCGCGCGAGAGATGGGGCCGGAGTTCTACGACCCCAAGGGATACAGGACCGACCTCAACGTGTGGTCACGGGAGCACTTCGACGACCTCTGGTCCCTGGCGAAGAGGCCGGACTGGCCGCAGCGAGCGGCTGCCTGAGGGCGCCGCCGCTTCGGCCGCGCGTAGGCTCACCGCATGAGCGAGACCGGCAGAAACGGGGCGGGCGCGGGCGAGACCGGCCTGCGCGAGCGCAAGAAGCAGCGGATGTACCGAACCGTCTCCGACACCGCCATCCGCCTCTTCCTCGAGAAGGGCTTCGACGCCGTCTCCGTGGCCGAGGTCGCCGCCGCTGCGGAGATCTCCAAGCCGACGCTGTTCCGGTACTTCCCGGCGAAGGAGGACCTCGTTCTGTACCGGTTCGCCGATCATGAGGGCGAGGCGGCCCGGGTGGTGCGGCAGGGGAGCGGCTCGCCCGTCGAGGCGCTGCGGCGGCATTTTCTCGACGGGCTGGAGCGGTGTGACCCCATCACCGGGCTGAATGATCATCCCGAGGTGCTCGCCTATCAGTCGCTGCTGTACGGGACACCCGCGCTGGCCGCCCGGCTGTACGGCTATCTGGAGCGTTCGGAGGCCGCGCTCGCCGAGGCGCTGGGGGGAGGGCTGGACGGGCGGCTGGCTGCCGGGCAGATCGTCGCCGTGCAGCGGATTCTCGCGCTGGAGAACTGGCGGCGGATCGCGGCGGGGGAGCGGGCGGCCGATGTGCGGGGGGACGCGGTGGCGGCGGCCGAGCGGGCGTTCGGACTGTTGGCGGCGGGGTTGCCTGCCGCGGGTCGACGCGCCGATGGATGAGGCTCGGTAAAAAATTTAACTCGGTCACGTTATTTCGGTACGCTTCTTGGAATGACGTCACTGCATCACGAGCTCGTGCGCGAACGCGCCCACCACGACCGCTGCCGAACCGCCCTCGCCGCCATGGTCGACGGCGCCCAGGAGCACGTCGTCACCGCCGAGGACGTCTCCGCCTCCGGTGCCGACGCCGAGGTGCTCGGTTACCGGCTGCGCAGCCGGGCGAAGGCGATGCGGGAGCTGCCCGTAGGGCCCTTGTTCTTCGGGCGGTTGGACGCCGATCGGCAGGCGCTGCACATCGGGCGGATGCGGATCAGCGAGGACGTCGCCGCCCCGCCCCTCGTCGTCGACTGGCGTGCTCCCGTCTCCCGCGCCTTCTACCAGGCCGGCCCGAGCGACCCGCAGGGCGTCAACGTACGGCGACGGTTCGGCTGGGCACCCGGCAGCCGCGGCGACTCCGCCGACCTCACCGGCCTGGAGGACGAGCACCTCGACCGGGGCGAGTCGCGCGTCAGCGACATCGTCGCCCGGGAGATCGAACGGCCCCGCGTCGGGCCCATGCGGGACATCGCGGCGACCATCCAGCCCGAGCAGGACGATCTCGTACGAGGTGACCTCGCCGTCTCCGTGTGTGTGCAGGGCGCTCCCGGCACCGGCAAGACCGCCGTCGGCCTGCACCGCGCCGCGTACCTGCTGTACACCCACCCGCAGCGCATCCGGCGCGGCGGCCTGCTGATCCTCGGGCCCAACCCGACCTTCCTGTCGTACATCTCCGAGGTGCTGCCCGCCCTCGGCGAGACCGGGGTACGGCAGTCCACGCTGCGGGACGAGATCGCACGGCATCCGGTCACCGGGGTGGATGACGGGAGGGCCGCCGGCCTCAAGCACGACGTCCGGATGGCGGAGGTGCTGCGGCGGGCGCTGTACGCGCGAGTGGGTGGGCCGCCCCGCGTCGACCCCCTCGTGCTGACCGACGGTTCGTATCGGTGGCGGGTTCCGGAGGACGAACTGCTGCGGATCGTCGCGGGGGTGCGGGCCGAGGCACCGCCCTACGGCGTCGGTCGGGAGCGGGTGCGTACGCGGGTGGTGCGGCGCATCCAGGCGCAGGCCGAGCGGCGGGCCGGGCCGCGGAGCAACGCGTGGGTGCAGCGGATCTCGCGGGCGCGGGCGGTCGGGGCGTACGTCGATGCCGTATGGCCGCGGGTGCGTCCCGAGGAGGTCGTGGCTCAACTTCTCAGCGAACCAGGAGTGTTGGGGGACGCCGCCGACGGGCTGCTGGACGCGGACGAGCAGAAGGCGGTGCTGTGGGCGAAGCCGCCGCGATCGTGGAAGTCGGCGCGCTGGTCGGCCGCCGACCTCGTGCTCCTGGACGAGGTGGCGGGGCTCGTCGAGCATCCGAAGGGGTACGGCCATGTCGTCGTGGACGAGGCGCAGGATCTGTCACCGATGGAGTGCCGGGCGATCGCGCGGCGGGCGGTCTTCGGGTCGGTGACCGTGCTCGGGGATCTGGCGCAGGGGACGACGCCGTGGGCGGCGCGGTCGTGGGAGAGCGTGCTGGGGCAGCTGGGGAAGCCGGACGCGGTGGTCGTCCCGCTCACGACGGGGTTCCGGGTGCCCGGCGCGGTGCTGGCGCTGGCCAACCGGCTGCTGGAGCGGCTGGATGTGGAGGTACCGGCGGCTCGCTCGCTGCGGGGGGACGGGGAGCTGCGGTTCCGGGAGGCCGAGGGCGATCTGCCGGGGGCGGTCGTGGGAGCCGTGCGGGATGCGCTGGGCCGGGAGGGGTCCGTCGGGGTCGTCGCGGCCGACGCGGACGCGGACCGGGTGCGGGAGGCACTGGCGGTGGCCGGGATCGAGGCGGGGGGTGCGGACGAGCTGGGCGCGCGGGTGACCGTCGTACCGGCGAGCGTGGTGAAGGGGCTGGAGTACGACCATGTCGTCGCCGTGGAGCCGGCGGCGATCGTGGCGGCGGAGGAGCGGGGGTTGCAGCGGCTGTATGTGGTGGTGACGCGGGCGGTGGTGGGGTTGGAGGTGGTGCACGGGAGGCCGTTGCCGTTCTGAGAGGCCTGAGAGACCTGAGAGGCCTGTGAGCTCTGAAAGCCCTGAGAGCTCTGCGGGCGCCGACGTGCGGACAGCCTCCCGTGCCTCCCTACACGGCGTCCAGCACCGGAATCAACTGCTCCTCCTCGTACGCCAGATGCGCCTCCAGCTCCGCCGTCAGACGCTCCACCTCGTCGCGGGCGGTGGCCGGGTCCGGGTGGTCGGCGGTCACGGCGATGCGCAGGTCCTCGACGAGGGCGGCGATGCGCTCGTGCTCCTCACCGAGACGGGCCAGGGCGGGGGCGAACTCGGGGTGCCGGTCGGCCAGGAACGGGAACAGGGCGATGTCCTCGCCGGTGTGGTGGTTGTGCAGTCCGGCGCAGAAGGTCAGGCAGTTGACGCGGAGCTGGGCGCCCAGAGTGGCGCCGCCCTTGGCCATCTCCTCGCGGATCAGGGCGAGTTCGCGGCGGAAGGCGTCGTGGACGACCTTGATGGCCTCGCCCATGGACGAGGCGTTGATGTTCGGAGGGCCGTCCTGGGCGATCTCGTGCAGGGCGACCACGGGGATCACCCGCCGCGTCTTCTCCTGGTACTCCGCCCAGCCCGGATCCGCCTCCACGGCCCGCGCGAAGGCCCGGTCACGCTCCTCGCCGTCGAGTACGGCCGCGCGCGCCTCGTACGTGAACGCACCGCTCTCGATGGTGACGTGAGGGTTCGCGAGGAGGTTGTGGAACCACGCCGGGTGGCTGGGGGCGCCGCCGGCCGAGGCGATGACCAGGATGCGGTCGGCGCCGTCGGGGAGGTAGCCGACGGGGGTGGTGTGCGGGCGGCCGGTGCGGGCGCCGGTGGTGGTGAGGAGGAGCAGTCGGGCGCCCTCGAAGTAGCCGCCGACGCGGCCCTTGTTGGCGCGGAACTCGTCGATGACCTGCTGATTGAAGTCGTTGGGCATTCTCTCTCTTTCTCTGTCGCTGGATTCCGTCGCTGGATTTCGTGCGGAGGGAAGGCGAAGAGAAAGTGGCGGGCTCCTGGCCCGCCGCCGCAACCTCACTCAGAGGCCGGGCAACACCCAACTCGATCACGGCACAAGGCCGACCCGGCAGTCATACCGCCGACAGTAGCGCAGCACCCCGGCCGGGGTAGATCCTTTTCTGATGCTTCTCTTCCTGGACGTCGATGGGACGCTGATCCCCTTCGGGGCTGAAGGGCCGTACCAGCTGTACGAGCCGGCCCGCGCCCTGCCGCAGAGTGCCGGCCACCCCCTCCTCACCCGGATCGACCCGGCGTTCGGCGCCCGTCTGACGCGGCTCGCGGGCCTCGGCTGCGAGCTGGTGTGGGCCACGACCTGGCTGGACGACGCGAACACCTGCATCGCCCCGTGGCTGGGCCTGCCCTCGCTGCCGGTGATGGACTGGCCGGACGAGGACGACGAGCCCGGCTCCGCCCCCGGTTCGGGCTCCGGTTTCCGTGCCGGTCCCGGTCCTGGGGCCGGGGCCGACCTCGGCCGACCCCGTGGCCTGCACTGGAAGACGCGGCCCCTGGTGTCCTGGGCCGCCGGCCGCCCCTTCCTCTGGGTCGACGACGAGATCACCGACGCCGACCGGGACTGGGTGGCCGCCCACCATGCCGCGCCCGCCCTCCTTCACCGCGTCGACCCCCGCCACGGGCTCACCGAACGGGACTTCGACGTACTGGAGGAGTGGGTCATCCCGCCTGGGAGCGGCGCCCCAGCAGCTCGGCGACCCGCATGAAGCCGTCCGTGCCGTGCCCGAGCCCGATGACCCGGCGGGCCTGTCCCTCGGCCGCGCGCATGACGCCCGCGTCGATGCCGTGCGACTCGGAGGCCTCGACGATGTGGGCCATGGAGGAGACGGCGGACGTGATCGGGTTGAGCTCGCCGGAGTAGGTGCCGTCGTCGACGTCCCCCGCGAGCTCCTCGAACAGCGGCGGCAGGATCGTGCCGATGCCCTGTGCGAAGGGGGTCAGCTCCCGTGCGGTGATGCCCTCGGCCCGCGCCACGGCCAGGGCGTGCGCGTAGCCCGACATGGCCGTCCAGAAGATGTCGAGCAGGGCGACGTCGTAGGCGGCGGCCCGGCCGATGTCCTCGCCCAGGTGGGTGTGGGTGCCGCCGAGCACATCCAGGACGGGCCGGTGCCCGCGGTAGAGGTCCTCGGGGCCGCTGTGCAGGAACACCGCGTCGGGCGTCCCGATGGTCGTGGCCGGCGTCATGATCGCGCCGTCCAGATAGCGGATGCCGTGCGCGGCCGCCCACGTGGCCGTGTCCCGGGCGCGGGCCGGGGTGTCCGCGGTCAGGTTGACGACCGTACGGCCCTTGAGCGCACCGGTCACGGCGTCCTGCCGCAGCACGGCGTCGGCGGCGTCGTAGTTCACCACGCAGACGACGACCAGCTCGCTCGCAGCGACCGCCTCCGCAGCCGACCGCGCCCCGACCGCCCCACGGCCGAGCAGCTCCCTGTCCTTGCCCGGCGTGCGGTTCCACACGGTGGTCCGCAGACCGGCAGCCAGGAAGGCGCCGGCCAGCGCCCGTCCCATCGGCCCCAGACCGAGCACGGTGACGGCGGACGATGCGGGCATGGACGTATCCACGATGGAGCTCCTTCGAGGGAGAAGAGGCAGCGCTACGGGCGCGAGGAACGAGCGCGAGGAACCGGGAAGCCGGTCAGCTGCCTCCAGGGTCGGACGGCGGCGGAGCGCTGCCAAGTACGCACAAAAAAGTGCGTACCGGCGCCGGTGCTACGACCGCGCCAGCTCCTCCCGGAACCCCTGGCGCCACGAGGGGTAGCGCGGCTCCCAGCCGAGCTCCCGCCTGGCCTTGGCGTTGGAGAACCCGCGCCCCTCGGTCATCATCAGCACCGCCACCTCGCCGGCCAGCAGCCGAGCCAGCCACTTCGGCACCCGCAGCGGAGGCTTCGCACCCGCGCAGTCGGCCAGATACGGCAGCCACTCACTGGCCGGCGCCGGTTCGTCGTCGACGATGTTGAACACGCCCCGTGCCTGCTTCTCCACGGCCAGTACGGTGGCGCTCGCCGCGTCGTCGAGGTGCACCCAGGAGCAGTAGCCGGTGCCGCCCCCGACGAGCGGGAACTGCCGCTTGCGTACGAGTTCGACCTGGTCGTCGGTGGCGCCCGGACCGTAGAACCCGCCGTAGCGCAGGACCGTCCCGTCGGCCTTGAGGACGACGTCCTGGATGTGGCGGATGCCCTCACCCAGCGCGTGCAGCCTGCCGGTCTCCACGGGCAGCGGGTCCTCCTCGGTCTTCACCCAGCCGCCCTCACGGATGCCGTTCCAGATGGCGGCGCTCTGCGCGACGAAGTGGGGGACGCCGGTCGCCTCGGCGGCGGCCAGCAGATGGTCCGTTCCCTCGGTGCGCAGCCGGTTGGTGGTGGCGAACCATCGGTCGAAGTGCTTGATGTCCGGCTTGCCGGAGTGCGGCATGGAGATGGCCGTCATCTGGTGCACGATCACGTCCGGCCGCGCCGCCGCCACCGCCTCACGGACCGACACGGCATCGAGCCCGTCCATCACGACCCCGTCCGCGCCCAGCTCCTTCAGCAGACCCAGCTTGGCCGCGCTCGTCGTCGTGGCCGTCACGTGATGCCCCCGCTGCACGAGCAGCGGCACCAGCCGCCGTCCGATGACCCCGGTCCCACCTGCCACGAACACCCGCATGACACTCACCGTCCCGATTCCGGAATACCTCTACGAAACCTTGGACGAACCGGCCGCCCGTTCTGTGACACGGAGGTCGACCGGGGCCGGTGTTCACCTCCGTGGCCGGTTCAGGACGGGCGTCGGCGTCGGCCGCCGTAGGGTGCCGGGCCGTGACGGTGACTTCGACCCGGGCGCCTCTGTGGCGTGACCCGCAGTTCGTCCGGCTCGCCTGCGCACGGGTCGTCTCCGTGCTGGGCAACGGCTTCGCGCGGGTAGCGCTGGCGTTCGCGGTGCTTGCTCTGCCGGGCGCCGGGGCGGGGCGGTTGTCACTGGTGGTGGCCTGCCAGGCGCTGCCGCAGCTGGTGTTCGTCCTGGCCGGCGGGGTGATCGCGGACCGTATGTCGCGGTCGGGGCTGATGGTGCTGGCCGATGCGGTGGGGGCGGGGGCCTACGCGGGGCTGGCCGCCATGGTGCTGACCGGGCACGCACCGCTGGTGGCGATGTGCCTGCTCGCGGTGGCGGCCGGCACGGCGACAGCCCTGTTCGCCCCGGCGATGGACGGCCTCGTGCCGCTGATCGTGCCCGCGGATCGTTTGCAACGGGCCAACGGGCTGCTGCGGATGGGCACCAACAGCTCCCTCCTGCTGGGCCTGGCGCTGTCCGGGGTGACCGTGGCTCTGGTGGGCGCCGGCTGGGCACTCGTGCTCAACGCGGCGTCCTTCGTCGTCAGTGCCGCGCTGATCGCCCCGCTGCGGGTGGCCGTACGGCCGCGCAAGAGGGCGTCGGGCTGGGCCGATCTGCGTGAGGGGTGGCAGGAGTTCGCCTCCCGGCAGTGGCTGTGGGTCGTCGTCTCCCAGTACGCCGTCGTCGTTGCCGCGCTCAACGCCAACGTCGGGGTGCTCGGCCCTCTGACGGCCGAGCAGCACCTCGGCGGGGCGCGGGCGTGGTCGGTGATCGTGGGGGCGCAGGCCGTGGGCACCATCGCCGGCGCGGGACTCGCGGCCCGCGTGCGGGTGAAGCGTCCGATTCTGGTGGGCGTGCTGTGCACATTTCCGGCCGCCCTGCCGATCGCCCTGCTCAGCGCCGAAGCCCCGGTGTGGCTGATCGCCACGGCCATGTTCGGCGCCGGGATCGCAAGCGATGTCTTCGGCGTGCTGTGGGCCACCACCATCCAGCGGGAGATCCCGGAGCGGGCCCTGTCCCGTGTCAGTTCCTACGACTGGTTCGGCTCCCTGGCCTTCGCCCCGCTCGGCCTGCTGGTCGCCGGCGCCGTCGCCGCCGCCGTGGGCACCGGCCCGGCCCTGGCAGGCTGCGCGGCCCTGATCGTCCTGGCCACCACGGCCGCGCTGCTCTCACCCCAGGTGCGCACCCTCCGCACCGGAGCCTGAGAAGTCGTACGCGGACCAGTCGGTGAGCGTGCGGTAGCCGAGGCGTTGGTAGAGGGCGTTGCTCTTGGGGTTGGACAGATCCGCGAACAGCACGACGTCCTGCGCGCCCGCGGTCAGCGCGGCCCGGCTCACCTCGGTCGTCACGGCGCCCGCGTAGCCGTGACCGCGCAGGTCGGCCGGGGTGTAGACGATGTCCACCTGGATCTGGCCGCCGATCAACGGGTTCATGCCGGCGATGGAGACGGGAGTGCCGTCCGGGGTCTCCCAGAGCGTGTAGCGCTTGTCGGCGAAGCGCGTGCCCGCCCAGGAGCGGGCGTCGATGGAGACGACTTCCCCGACGGCCTTGGCGAACTCGCCGCACCAGAACATGACTTGTTCCAGGTCCTGCTCGCCCAGGACGCGGCCTCGGCCCGCCGGCATCGGCTCCGGTGGCGTGAGCGTACCGAGGCGGTACAGACGCAACCGCGTGTCGCGGAGCTTCGCCGTCGCCCCGGTGTGCCGCTGCCAGGCCTCGGCGAAAGCGGTGGCGGTGCCGTGGTCCGCGTTGACGGAGGGCAGGGCGTGCCCGAGGGCGGCCAGGCGGGCGGCGAGGGAGTCGGCCTGTTCGGGCGAGAGCGGGGAGAGGCCCATCCCGCGGGGCGGGAGATGGTAGAGGGTCGCGCGGATCTCGCCCGCCTGCTCCAGCGTGCCGAAGACCGGGGCCTCGGTGCCGAAGGCGTCCGCCCCACGCGTCCGCACTCGCTCGGCCCACGTCAGCTGCATGACGTGCGGGCCGGGCCGCGAGCGCAGGAAGGCTCCGGCCCGGGCGAGGAAGTCGTCGACGTTTTCGGTGAGGTGCCAGCCATCCGGTCGCATGCTTCATGATTCCGCGTGCCTGCAGGTGTGCCCTGTCGTTTTCAGCCAGGACGGGGCGGGAGGATGCCGTGGACGTGCCCCGGAAGCGGGCCGGACATCGACGGTGTGATCCATCTGAGTGGCCGTCACGTGGCGTGGCGCACTATTGCAAGCAGGTGCTTGCAATAGTTAGCGAGGGTGGGGCAAGGTGGAGGCATGGCATCGCTCAACGTCGGCAATCTCGGTGAGTACCTGCGCGACCAGCGGCGCAACGCGCAGCTGTCGTTGCGGCAACTCGCCGATGCCGCCGGGGTGTCCAATCCGTACCTGAGCCAGATCGAGCGCGGGCTGCGCAAGCCGAGCGCGGAGGTGCTGCAGCAGGTCGCCAAGGCCCTGCGGATCTCCGCCGAGACGCTGTATGTGCGGGCCGGCATCCTCGACGCCGAGCGGGACCGGGACGAGGTGGAGACGCGCGCCGTCATCATCGCCGATCCCACGCTGAACGAGCGCCAGAAGCAGGTGCTGCTCCAGATCTACGAATCCTTCCGCAAGGAGAACGGGTTCGGGATAGCCCCCGAGGCGGGCGAGGCCGACGAGGCACATGAGGCCGCCGAGGCGGTCGACCTGGTCGAGGCCGTCTCGACGGACCACGGTGCGGTGGACTCCGAGCACGGCGACGGCGACAAGAACAGCGACGACGCGGCGGCCGCTCAGGGCAGTGACGCCGCCGTGCGCCGCAGCCGTAAGACCCGCACGAACGGCAGCGATGCCAAGGCAGGCGGCCGTAAGTCCGCCGCGCGCCGTACCCGCACGACCCATACGTCCGACGGCAGTGACGCCGACCCGGAGAACCCGAACAACCCCCGGCAGTCGGCCGGCTGACCACGCACACCGGCAGGCCGACCGCGGGACCCGAAACCCTCACTGAAAGCAACCCGGGAGGACCACCCACCATGGCCATCACCGACGACCTGCGTAAGACCCTCAGCGACCCGACCCCGCTCTACTTCGCCGCCGGCACCGCCGACCTGGCCCTCCAGCAGGCCCGGAAGGTGCCCAGCCTGGTGGAGCAACTGCGCTCCCAGGCGCCGGCCAGGTTCGAGGCCGTTCGCAACACCGACCCGAAGGCCGTCCAGGACAAGGCCACCGCCCGCGCCAAGGAGGCCGGTGCCAAGGCCAAGGAGGCGCAGGAGAGCTTCCAGACCAAGGTCAACGAGTTCGTCACCAGCCTGGACGCCGACTTCAAGAAGTTCGGCAGCAACCTGGACGCGGACGTCAAGAAGCTCGGCACCAGCCTCGACGCCGATCTGAAGAAGTTCGGCGAGAGCGCCCAGGACTTCGCGCTGCGCACCATCGGTGTCGCCGCCGAGTACGCCGTGAAGGCCCGTGAGACCTACGAGAAGGTCGCCGAGCACGGCGAGCAGGCCGTGAAGACCTGGCGTGGCGAGGCCGCGGAGGAGATCGAGGAGTTCGCGATCGCCGTCGAGCCGAAGGCCGAGCCGGTCGAGGTCAAGACCGAGGCCAAGCCCGCCGAGGCCAAGCCGGTCGTGCCCCAGCCCGCCGCCGAGGCCGCCCCGGAGAAGAAGGTCCCGGCCAAGAAGGCTCCGGCACGCAAGCCCGCCGCCAAGAAGACGACGCCGCCCGCCAAGTGACACGGACGGGTGAAAAGCGGTCGTAGAACACGGGTCGGGCACTTACGGAGTGCCCGGCCCGTTGTTCGGGTAGCCGGCTTGCGGTTGCGGGTACGGTGAGCGCGTAGGTATGAGCCGAGTCGGGTGGTGGACGTTGTGCTGATGCAGGGCTTTGCGGGGTTCATGTGGCTGCTGAGTGTGGCCCTGATCCTTTTCAGCGGCTTCGCACTGATCGATGCGGCCACGCGCCGCGAGGACGCCTACCGCGCAGCCGACAAGAAGACCAAGCCGTTCTGGCTGCTCATCCTCGGGCTCGCCTTCGTGGTGAACCTGATCTTCAACATCCTGTCGTTCCTGCCGATCATCGGCCTCATCGCGACGATCGTGTACATGGTGGATGTACGCCCCGCGATCAAGGGCCTGCCCGGCGGTGGTCGCAGCAGAAAGGGCTCCAGCAGCGACGGCCCGTACGGCCCGTGGAACGGCGGCCGCTGATCAACGCCCCGAGTGGCAGCGCCCCGTAAGGGGCGCGGGGCCTGTATCGATGTGCGGCTCCGCCGCGTGGGTGCGACCAGCCACAACGCATCAGCAGTCGGCGGACTACCGAGCCCCGGAAGGCGCGCCCCGCTCTCGCAGCATCCGCGGCGCACCCGCCCCGCTCACGTCGTCCGGTCCAGCAACAGCACAGCCACGTCGTCGGCCAGCTCGCCGCCATTGAGGTTCCGCACCTCATTGACGGCGGCCCGCAGCAGCGCCTCCCCGCGCAGCCCCTCCGCGAGCTGCCGCCGCACCATCTGCACCATCCCGTCCTGCCCCAGCCGCTCCCGGCCCTCGCCGATGCGACCCTCGATGAGGCCGTCGGTGTAGAGCATCAGGCTCCACTCCGCTCCCAGCTCCACCTGCATCCGAGGCCACCGGGCCCCGGGCAGCAGCCCGAGCGCGGGCCCGTTGTTGTCGTAGGGCAGCAGCCGCGCGGCCCGCCCCGGCCGGGCGAGCAGGGGAGACGGGTGACCCGCCAGGCACAGCCCGGCACGCCGGCCGTCCGGCGCGATGTCCACCGTGCACAGCGTCGCGAAGATCTCGTCGTCGGCCCGCTCGTGCTCGAGGACCTGCTGCAGCGTGCCCAGCAGCTCGTCGCCGCACAGCCCCGCCAGCGTCAGCGCCCGCCAGGCGATCCGCAGCTCCACACCGAGCGCGGCCTCGTCGGGCCCATGGCCGCAGACGTCGCCGATCATGGCGTGCACCGTGCCGTCCGCGGTGCGCACGACGTCGTAGAAGTCACCGCCGAGCAGGGCACGGGAGCGCCCCGGACGGTAGCGCGCGGCGAACCGCAGCGAGGAGCCCTCCAGCAGCGGCGTCGGCAGCAGACCGCGCTCCAGGCGGCGATTCTCCTGGGCCCGCAGACGGCCTTCGGCCAGCCGTCGCTCGGCCGTGTCGGAACGTTTCCTCTCCACGGCGTACCGGATCGCCCGGCTCAGCAGCCGCCCGTCCAGTTCGTCCCGGAAGAGGTAGTCCTGCGCACCCACGCGCACGGCCTCCGCGCCGCGCTCGGCGTCACCGGACGCGGTGAGCGCGAGGACGGCGTGCCGGGGCGCGAGCTCCAGTACGTGCTTGAGCACACCCAGCTCGTCCGCGTCGCCGGCTGTGCCGGGCGCGGGCAGCGCGAGGTCCAGCAGGATGCAGTGGACGTCGTCGGTGAGCAGCCGTCCGGCCTCGGTGAGGTTGCGGGCGGTGCGCACACGGATCGGCTT
The DNA here is from genome assembly GCF_055656945.1 of Streptomyces sp. NPDC111606. Classification (NCBI taxonomy): domain Bacteria; kingdom Bacillati; phylum Actinomycetota; class Actinomycetes; order Kitasatosporales; family Streptomycetaceae; genus Streptomyces; species Streptomyces sp. NPDC111606. Next base: position 291,165 of record NZ_JBVKBY010000013.1, on the reverse strand, counting down.
GCCGACCGCATCGAGCATCTCGGGCACGACCGTCGAGCCGCCGGGATCGTCCTCGATCAGCAGCAGCGTCAGACTGGTGTGGGTGTTGTTCTCGACCTTTGATTCCTTACGCGGAGCCTCTTCCATGGAGGAGCCGCCTGGGGATGCGGCCGGCGCCTGACCACTCTCCACGGCCGGGATCGCTCTCTGCCGCGGTATGGGTACGGGCATCGTCTTGAGTTCCTTCCCTCCCCCCGAGGGCATGGTGGGAACGAGGGTCCTCGAGCCACCGACGGGGACCATAGCGGGTGTCGGCGCCGCAGCGGAATGGTGTAGGGCACGCCGTGTGGAAGCTGGCCACTGTCATATGCCGCTTTCCGTACCGCAGTTGGACAGGGTGGCCCAGGGGCAGGGATGACGAAGGTCACGTCGGTGCACGGTTTGGCGCCGACGTGGCGTGGGGTGGGTCACGTGGCGGGGGTCACGAGTCGCCGGTCACAAGTCCCCTGAACGGCCCGCCATAAGCACCCATATCCCCCGCCAGGCCCACCGTCACGTCCCGGACATCACAAGTCGCCCCAATACCTACGCATCGGGTCGAACCACCCCGAGGATCGGCATCGTGCCGGCCCCCGCGACCGTCACCGTCCGCCCGGGGCGCGGAGCGTGGACGATCGCGCCGTCGCCGACGTAGATGGCCACATGACTGGCGTCGGCGTTGTAGATGATGAGGTCGCCGGGGCGCATGTCCTTGATGTCGATGCGCTTCAGCTGCTTCCACTGCTCCTGCGAGGTCCGCGGAATCCCGCGCCCGGCGCTCGCCCAGGCCTGTGACGTCAGGCCCGAACAGTCGTACGTCTTGGGCCCCTCGGCGCCCCATTCGTACGGTTTGCCGAGCTGGGCCGTGGCGTACTCGAGGGCCTCCCGGCCCTTCTCGGAGGCCTTGCCCTTGATGTCCTTGAGGATGCCGGAGTCCAGCCAGGCGGTCTGGGCCTTGTATGCGGCCTGCTCCTCCAGCTCGGCGAGGCGCTCCTTTTCCTCCTCCTCCAGCTGGGATTCGAGCTCTTCGGCCGCCGCGATCTGCTTCTTGATCTTCTTCTTGGCGGCGGCCTTGGCCTTGCGGCCCGCCTCGAGCTTCTGCCACTGGGCGGAGGCGTCCTTGGCGTACTGCTCCAAGTCCTGCTGGGTGCGGGTCATTTCCGCGAGCAGCCCCTTGGTCGCGCGCTGGCCCTGCAGCACTCGGCCGGTGCCGTCGAGGAACGCCTGCGGGTCGTCGCTGAGCATCAAGTGCGCCTCGTCGGGCAGCCCGCCGGAGCGGTACTGGGCGGCGGCCGCGGCGCCCGCGCGCTTCTTCAGCTCGGCGAGCTTCTCCTGACCTTTGACGATCTCCTTGGCCAGGGAGACGATCTCGGCGGACTGCTTCTCGGCCGCCTCCTCGGCGGCGTTGTACTTGTCGGTGGCGACGGCCGCGTCGTGGTAGAGCTTCTCCAGCTTCTTGCGCACGGCCTCAAGGTCCTTGTTCGACACGGTGGCCGGCGCCGACGAGGAGGGGGACGCGCTGGGCGTGGGGGAGGGTGCCGCGAAGGCCGTGCCTGGTGCCGCGAGTACGGTGACCGCACAGGCGACGGTCACAGCCGCCGCGATCAGGCCGCGCTTGCCCGAACCCATACCACTTCCCCCAAACTGATGTCCCGTCAGTAACATAGAACGTCCGGGGGATCGTGCCACGACGACGCGCAAAGTGACAGAGGTCTGCTTCCCCCCGTTCCCTCCTCGTCACACCGATCACCCGCCTTTGTGACGTACGACTCCCGGAGATCGTTCCCTGCGGGGTGGCGAGCCGGGCGGGGGAGTTGGGGGCGGCGCTTCCGGGCGCACGGAGTCGCGGCGACGAGGTCGGGCGACAGGAACGTTCCCCGGTGTCAGTCCTCGGGGCCGGGCGATGAGTCAGCAGGAGAGTTGGGGACGGCGGTCCTCAGAGTCAGGCGGCCAGTCCGTGCGCCCCGAATCGCAGCGACAGGGGCAGGTGACGGGCCGGCCCAGGCTCGGAGCCAAGCCGTCAGGATCGGCCCGCGAGGTCGGCCCGCGGAGTCGGGCGATGGAGTCAGGTGACGGACATGGAGAGCCGGATCGTCTCGACGCCACCGCACGCAAGCCCCAAATCAGCCCGCCGGCGCCAACGCCTCCCACCGCACCGTCACTTCACCCTGCCGCCACCGCACCGGCCCGTCCGTCACCGGCCAATCAGCCGCGAGGTCCCGCACCGCCCGGATCCATCGCTGGCGTGCCCCGTACGACGCGTAGGGCGCTGCCGCCGCCCAGGCGCGGTCGAAGTCGCGCAGGAAGGCGTGGACCGGTTCGCCGGGGACGTTGCGGTGGATCAGTGCCTTCGGCAGACGCTCGGCGAGGTCCGACGGCCGCTCCAGCGAGCCCAGCCGGGTGGCGAAGGTCACCGTACGCGGCCCCTCCGGCCCGAGCGCGACCCACACATGCCGGCGCCCGATCTCGTCGCAGGTCCCCTCGACGAGCAGCCCGCCACGCGCCCCCGTCACCGGATCGGCCGGCGCAAGCCGCGCACACAGCCGCTCCCAGACCCCGGCGACCTGATCCTCCTCGTACTGCCGCAGCACATTGGCGGCGCGCACGAGCAGAGGCCGCTGCACGACCGGGATCTCGAACCCGCCGTGCCGGAAGACAAGCCCGTCCCGCTCATACGGCTTCGCGGCCGCAACCCGCGCCGGCTCGATCTCCACGCCGACCACACGGGCGAGTGGCGCGACGGAACGCAACCGGCCGAGCAGTTCCACGGCCGTCCAGGGAGCAGCGCCGTACCCGAGGTCGACCGCGACGGCATCGCCCGCCCGCCGCAGCTCAGCGCCATGCGTGACGGCGATCCAGCGATCCATGCGGCGCAGCCGATTCGGATTCGTGGTCCCGCGCGTAACAGTGCCCACAGGGCGGGCGAAGGCGCGGGATGTCATGCATACGAGGGTAAGTGGCCGACATCGGGCGGAACGCCACCCGCACTGGCGCAACGGCGAGCAGGGGCCGTGCCGGGGGGGTCCGCCCGCAGCGGCGGGCGTCAAGAAGCGGCACCTCCTGAGGCACGGCAACCGCCCGACCGAGGACGGACACCCCCCGGCACGGCCCCGACCCACGACGAACGAGTAGTGCGCAACGCGAACCCCCACTCAGCGCCACAGGCCGCCGCAGGCATCCACACCGGCCACCTTCTCCCCCCCCCACGCACCCAAGCCCCGAACAGTTGAGCGACCCCCGGTAATGCCTCGGCAAAAACCACCCCACCCGGAATGGGAACCCCTCCCTCCGGTGTTGCACCGCCTTGGAGGGCGCTCGCACCCTCCACCAGGCATGCCCGCAGCCAAGGAGGAACGCCACGTGAGCCAGTACGTCAGCAGGCTCAGGCACCGCTCCCCGGCGGCCCCCTCGCGACTCAGGCTCCACCGCCGCCCCCGCCGCGTCGCCATGCTCTCCGTGCACACCTCCCCGCTCCACCAGCCCGGCACCGGCGACGCCGGCGGCATGAACGTCTACATCGTCGAGCTCGCGCAGCGCCTCGCCGCGATCAACATCGAGGTGGAGATCTTCACGCGTACGACGGCCACGGGCCTCCCGCCCACCGTCGACCTGGCTCCCGGCGTCCTGGTCCGCCACATCGACGCGGGCCCCTACGAGGGACTCAACAAGGAGGACCTCCCCGCCCAGCTGTGCGCCTTCACGCACGGCGTGATGCAGGCCTGGGCCGGCCACCGCCCCGGCTACTACGACCTGGTCCACTCCCACTACTGGCTGTCCGGCCACGTCGGCTGGCTCGCCGCCCAGCGCTGGGGCGCCCCCCTGGTGCACGCCATGCACACCATGGCCAAGGTCAAGAACGCCAACCTGGCCGACGGCGACACCCCCGAGCCCGCCGCCCGCGTCATCGGCGAGACCCAGATCGTCACGGCCGCCGACCGACTGATCGCCAACACGGCCGAGGAGGCCGACGAACTCGTACGGCACTACGCCGCCGACCCCGACAAGGTCGCCGTGGTGCACCCCGGCGTGAACCTCACCCGCTTCTCGCCCGCCGACGGCCGAGCGGCCGCCCGCGCCCGCCTGGGCCTCCCGCAGGACGCCCTGATCCCGCTCTTCGCAGGCCGCATCCAGCCCCTGAAGGCCCCGGACATCCTGCTCCGCGCGGTCGCCGTGCTCCTGGACGAGCACCCCGAGCTGCGCTCCCGCATCCACGTCCCGATCGTCGGCGGCCCCAGCGGCAGCGGCCTCGCCAAGCCCGAGGGCCTGCAGAAGCTGGCCGCACGCCTGGGCATCGCGGATGTCGTACGGTTCCGGCCGCCGGTCGGCCAGGAGCAGCTCGCGGACTGGTTCCGGGCGGCATCGCTGCTGGTCATGCCGTCGTACAGCGAATCCTTCGGCCTGGTGGCCATCGAGGCACAGGCGGCCGGCACACCCGTGCTGGCGGCCTCGGTGGGCGGCCTGCCGGTGGCGGTCCGGGACGGCCGTACCGGCTTCCTGGTCCAGGGCCACAATCCGGCCGACTACGCGCGCGTGCTGCACTCCTTCGCCGCCGACCCGCACCTGTCCCCGCGGATGGGCGAGGCCGCCGCCCGGCACGCCCAGTCCTTCGGCTGGGACACCTCGGCGGCCGCCACGGCGGACGTCTACACGGCCGCGACCCAGGCCTATCGGCGTCGCGTACGCTCCCACCATGGCTGACGTACAGAAGGCATCGCAGGTCGTAGAGGCAGCCCTGAAGGACGCGGACCTGGAGTGGGAGACCCCCACCCCCGGCACCTACGTCGTCAAGCTCCCCGGCACCCGCAAGCTCTCGACCACCGTCTCCCTGATCGTCGGCCGCCACTCCCTGTCGCTCAACGCCTTCGTCATCCGCCACCCCGACGAGAACGAGCCCGGCGTCCACCGCTGGCTCCTGGAGCGCAACCTCAAGCTCTACGGCGTGAGTTACGCCGTCGACCAGCTCGGCGACATCTACGTCACCGCCAAACTGCCGCTGGCCGCCGTCACCCCCGACGAGATCGACCGCCTCCTCGGCCAGGTCCTGGAGGCGGCGGACGGCGCCTTCAACACCCTCCTCGAGCTGGGCTTCGCGTCCGCGATCCGCAAGGAGTACGAGTGGCGCGTCTCGCGCGGCGAGTCGACGCGGAATCTGGACGCGTTCACACATCTGACTCAGCGCCCGACGGACTGACGCAGCACCCGACGGACTGACGCAGCGTCCGGCTGTGCCCGGCTGAGGTCGGCTGGGACCGGCGTAAAGGTCCGCACCAACTCACCCGGTACGACCCCTTCCCCACCCCGGAGGGGCCGTGGCATGCTCACGCCCATCGCACTTCTGAACGTCGTTCGCATCCATGAAGAGCCGCATGGAAGGGCGCACGGACATGGGCAACGCGCATCTCACCAGACGGACCCTGCTCATCGGGACCACGGCCGTGGCGCTCGGCGCGACGACCGGCACCGCGACCGGCATGACGGCCGGTACCGCACGGACGACCGCGGCCACCGCGGAAGTCCCGGCCCTCTGGCGCGAGTTCACCCGCACCCCCCTCACCCACCCCCAGATCCCCTACATCGGCAGAGCCGGCCACCGCGGCGGGGCGCGCCGCCTCCCCCGCCCCCGAGTCGTCGCCGACGTACGCGACTTCGGTGCCGTGGCGGACGGCACGACCGACTCCGCCCCCGCGATCAACCGTGCCATCGCCGCCGCCGGAAGGGCCGGCGGTGGCACGGTCACCATCCCGCCCGGCACGTTCCGCATCGACGACGTGATCCGCATCGGCCACTCGAACGTGGTCCTCCGCGGCGCCGGCAGCGGCCGTACGACGCTCTTCGCGACGAAGAACCTCACCGAACTGATCGGCGTCTACGGCTCCCGCTACGGCGGCGACAAGTCGTCCTGGTCCTGGGCGGGCGGCCTCATCTGGCTGGCCCCGACGGCCCGTTGGGACTCCCTGGTCGCCGCCATCAGGGCGAAGGCCTGGCCCTTCGAGGGCTGGACGGGCAACCGGCGCGACGAGTGGCGTTCGCTGACGAGGGTCGAGCCCGCGCGGCAGGGCGAGGGGACGGTCACGGTCACGGACCCGTCGGCACTCCGCCCCGGCGCCCTGGTCCTCCTGCGCCTGGCCGACGACGCCGCCCACACCCTCCTGGAGCACATGTGCGGCGGCGGCCCGGGCCCCGAGGCGTACACCTGGGACGACAAGACGAAGCTGACGTCGTACGTTCCCTACGAATGGCCGGTCCGCATCACCCGGGTCCACGGCCGAAAGGTCACCCTCGAACGCCCGCTCCCGCTCGATGTACGCCCGGAGTGGGATCCGCAACTGACCACGCACGTACAGGAGCTGACGGGATCGGGCGTCGAGGGCCTGACCCTGGAGGCGACGGAGCAGCCCCAGCAGCCCCACCTCCTGGACAAGGGCCACAACGGCGTCGTCTTCCAGTGCGCCTACGACTGCTGGGCCGACGACGTGACCGTCCGCCACGTCGACAACGGCTTCGGCCTGGTGGCCGCCTCCGCCTGCACGCTCCGGCGCACACGCGTGACGGGCCGCGGCAGCCACCACCCCTACTTCTGCCGTGAGGGCTCGCACGACAACCTGATCGAGGACTTCACGATCGAGGCCCGCACCACCCCGGCCCCCACCGGCACCCAGCTGCACGGCATCAACGTGGAGGGCCTGTCCTCCCACAACGTCTGGTCGCGCGGCGACATGCGGATGGGCACGTTCGACAGCCACCGCGGCCTGCCCTTCGCCAACGTCCGCACCGACATCACCGTCCACAACGACGGCCGCCACGGCGGCGACGCGAGCGCGGGCCCCCTGTTCGGCGCGCGCTTCACGCACTGGAACGTCCGGGTGACGAACGGCCGCGCGGGCATGATCCGCCTCGACGGCCTGGCGCCCTGCTCCGCCACCGTCGGCCTCAACGAGGTCAGGGAGTTCGACCAGATCGACGTACCCGACTTCACGGGCGACCTGCACTCCCGCCTGGAGCTGTACGGCACCACGGACGTCGTACGCCCCAGGAACCTGTACGACGCTCAGCGCGAGCTGCTGCGATAGCGCCCCGGCGGCACGCCCACCAGCTTCCTGAAGTGCCGGGTGAGATGGGACTGGTCGTAGAACCCGGTCGCGGCGGCCACGTCGGCCGGCGACCGGCCCTCCAGCAGCAGCCGGCGGGCGCGGTCGACGCGGCGGGACATCAGGTACTGGTGCGGGGCGATGCCGTACGCGCCGCTGAACGACCGCACGAGATGGGCGGGATGGGCCTGGACGAGCGCGGCGGCCTCGTCGAGGGCGATGCCCTGGACGACGCGTTCGTCGAGGAGTTCGCGCAGCCGGCGGGCGAGGGCGGGGTCGCGCCGCGGGCTGTCCGCCAGGGTCCGGGGCCGCAGGTGGGCACGCAGCCGGTCACCGATGAGGGTCAGCCTGCTGTCTGCCTCCAGCTCGTCGCCGGCCTGCGCGAGGGCGGCGTGCAACTGGCCGACGCGCAGCCGCAGGACGGGGTCGCGCAGGTCGGGGGAGTCCACGGCCGGCCCGATCAGGTCGTCTCCCAGCCGGGTGCCGTCCAGGTACAGCACCCGCTTGCGGAAGCCGTGCGGGGTGGCGGGGGAGCCGTTGTGGGGGACGTGCGGCGGGAGGAGCGACACGGTGTCGTGCGGGGTGCCGTGCTCGTGCCGGTCGAGGTCGTAGCGTACGGCTCCGTCGTCGACGATGAGGAGCGTCCACGCCTCGTGCACGTGCATCGGGTACGCGTACTCGGTGAAGTGCGCGTGGAAGACCTCGGTGACGCCCGGGACGGAGGGGCGCCACGCGGAGACTTCCTGGCGATCCCGTGCGGCGGCCATGCAAAGAACGTACAAGACGCAGGTGTACGGCGGCCGCCAGTCTCGTCGTATGAACGACACGAGCACCACGGAACCCGTCCGCTTCGACACCAAGATCGCCGTCCTGCTGCGCGCGGACCTGGAGACCTGGCAGCGGCTGAACGTCACGGCCTTCCTGGTCAGCGGCCTGGGGACGCAGCTTCCCGAGGTGGTCGGGGAGCCGTACGAGGACGCGGACGGCGTGCCCTATCTGCCGATGTTCCGCCAGCCGGTCCTGGTCTTCGAGGCCACCAAGGAGAGCCTGACGACGGCCCACACCCGCGCCCTGTCCCGCTCCCTCCCGCGCGCGGTCTTCACCTCCGACCTCTTCACGACGGGCAACGACCGCGACAACCGGGCGGCGGTACGGGCGGTGCCGACGGGCGAGCTGGACCTGGTGGGGCTGGCGGTGTACGGACCGAGGAACGCGGTGGACAAGGTGATCAAGGGGGCGCGGATGCATCCGTGAGCCTCCGCCTGCGGCCCCAGGCCGCCCGCGCCTGATCGGGTTCTCAGGCGGCCGGGCTGACCTCCGGCTTCGCGTCGGCCGGGCTGCCGGCGGTGGCCGGTTCGTCCGTGGGCACGCGGCGCATCAGGGTGCCGTATCCGATCGCCGCCGCCGTCCCGATGACCGCGCACAGCCCCCACAGCCACTCGGCGCCGAACCGGTCGATGACGAGGCCGGACATCAGGGGCGCGACCAGGGCCGCGACCGACCAGGACAGGGTGTACATGCCCTGGTAGCGCCCGCGCCCCTGAGCGGGGGAGAGACGGACGACGAGGCCGGTCTGGGTGGGCGCGTTCAGCATCTCGCCCAGCGTCCACACGCACACCGTCAGCGCGAAGACGCCGACCGACCCGGCGAAGGCGGTCAGGCCGAAGCCGTACCCGGCGAGCAGGGACGAGACGATGAGGATCCGCCCCGCGTCCCGGCGTTCGATGAACCGGGTGACCGGGATCTGCAGCGCGACGATCAGGACACCGTTGACGGCGATGGCGAGGCCGTAGTCGGCGGCGGAGAACCCGGCCTCGCCCATGGCCACCGGCAGTCCCACCGAGCCCTGCTGGAAGATCAGGGCGACGAGGAAGGACAGCCCTACGACGCTCATGAAGCGCCGGTCGCGCAGTACCGTCCCGAGCCGCACCTCGTCCTCGCCCGCCTTCTCCGTCTTCGTGCGCTCGGGCCGCGACTCCGGCAGCTTGACGAACACCACGACCGCGCAGACGGCCGTCATCCCCGCCTCGATCAGGAACCCGGCGAGGTAGCTGACCTCGGCGATGAACCCGGCGGCCATGGAGGAGATCGCGAACCCGAGGTTGATGGCCCAGTAGTTGAGGGAGAAGGCGCGCACCCGGTCCTCGGGCCGGACGATGTCGGCCATCATCGCCTGCACGGCGGGCCGGGAGGCGTTGGAGGCGGCACCGACGACGAAGGCCACGGCGGCGATCGCCACGGGATGGTGCACGAACCCGAGCACGGCCACGGAGACCGCGGTGGAGGCCTGGGCGACGAGGAGGGTGGGCCGCCGCCCGAGCCGGTCGGTCATGACGCCGGCCCCGATCGACGAGACGACCCCGCCGAGACCGTGCAGCGCGGCGACGAGACCGGCGTACGTGGCGGAGTACCCGCGGTCGAGGGTGAGGTACAGGGCCATGAAGGTGGCGACGAACGCCCCGAGCCGGTTGACCAGCGTGCTGGTCCACAGCCACCAGAACTCGCGGGGGAGCCCGGAGACGGTCTCCCGGGTGGCACGTCTCAGGGCGGCGAGTGGCATAGGGGTCCCCCGGATGTACCCGGATGCACGCAACCGGATGTAAGTGGCTCAGCAGGTATCCGCAACTTACAAGCGCGCTCGCCGAGGGGGCCACCGGATTAACAGATCCCGTCAACCGTCCGCCCTTCGGGCGCGGGGCGCACCCGGCCAAAGCCGTGGATTACGCTCGGACGCATGGCCGACGCACCGTACAAGCTGATCCTCCTCCGCCACGGCGAGAGCGAATGGAACGCGAAGAACCTGTTCACCGGCTGGGTGGACGTCAACCTCAACGAGAAGGGCGAGAAGGAGGCAGTCCGCGGTGGCGAGCTCCTGAAGGACGCCGATCTCCTCCCCGACGTGGTCCACACGTCCCTCCAGAAGCGAGCGATCCGCACGGCGCAGCTGGCGCTGGAGTCGGCCGACCGCCACTGGATCCCGGTCCACCGCAGCTGGCGCCTGAACGAGCGCCACTACGGCGCCCTCCAGGGCAAGGACAAGGCCCAGACCCTCGCCGAGTTCGGCGAGGAGCAGTTCATGCTGTGGCGCCGCTCCTACGACACCCCGCCCCCGCCCCTCGAGGACGGCACGGAGTTCTCCCAGTCGGACGACCCGCGCTACGCGACGATCCCGCCGGAGCTGCGCCCCCGCACGGAGTGCCTGAAGGACGTCGTCGTCCGCATGCTCCCGTACTGGTACGACGGCATCGTCCCCGACCTCCTGACCGGCCGCACGGTCCTGGTCGCCGCCCACGGCAACTCGCTGCGCGCCCTGGTCAAGCACCTCGACGGCATCTCCGACGCCGACATCGCGGGCCTGAACATCCCCACGGGCATCCCGCTGTACTACGAACTCGACGCCGACTTCAACCCGGTGACGCCGGGCGGCAAGTACCTGGACCCGGAGGCCGCCGCGGCGGCCATCGAGGCGGTCAAGAACCAGGGCAAGAAGAAGTAACCCGACGCCATTGGGCCCCCGAACTGCCGGTTCCCGGCAGGGCGGGGGCCTTTTCGACGCCGCTGGGCCCTCTCGGGCCCCCGGAGGAGTAGCTCACGCTGCCCGCCGGACCGACCTGGACGTACGGGGAAACCAAGTCATGACCTACTCGAACCTGCGGGCGGCCCGGCTCTCCGGATGCGCTGTGGTGGTGTCGGCATTCCTTCTTACCTCATGCACCGCGTCCGAGAGCGGTGCGGACAGCGAGGCGAATTCACCGTCGCCTGGGCCCAGTCGGCCCCGGCCGGCGACTGAGCCATCGGAGAAGGCGCTCACCGAGCAGGCCCAGGCGGTTCTTGCCGCCGTCCACAACGGGGCAGTGGTCGAGGCCGGCGTGGAACGCGTGATCGACGGTGTCCACACCGAGCCCGGGCTCGAAAGGGGGAAGACGTACCGGCTCAACCTGGTGTGTGCCGGCAGCGGCAGCGCACAGCTGGAGTTCATGCCTGCGAGCGGCGGAACGGGGACCACGGTGCCCTGCGACGAGTCAGTGGTGCAGCAGCGGATCACTGCCGACAAGCTGGTCCGTATCAATGTCGAGGGCGCCAAGGGGGCGACCGGCGTGATCGCGTGGCAGATCGACGCCCTGTGAGTCTCTCCTGAAGCGGCGCTTCGCTAAGCGGTCCCGAGGGCGTCGCGCAGCACGTCGGCCTCGTCCACGATCAGCAGGGCGGGCGGCAGGCCATCGAGTTGCCGGGTGGTGGCGCGGTTGGGGGAGGCGGTGATCTCCGCGCGCTGGTCCGGGTCGGTGGTGTAGGCGTCCCAGAACCACTCCATGGCCTTGCGGCTGAGGTAGTAGCCGGTGTCGAACTGCTCGTAGGACATGGTGTCCATGGCCGCGTCCGTGACCGGGTAGTACATCGACTGCTGTACGAAGGTGACGTCACCGCGTTCCTTGGCCATCAGGGCGAGCGCGGCCGTCATGTTCCCGCCGACCGAGTCGCCGGCCACTGCCATGCGCCGGGCGTCCAGGCCCTTGGACGCACCCTCACGCGTGATCCACTGCGCGGTGGCGTAGCCCTGCTCGATGGCCACGGGGTAGTGGGCCTCGGGTGAGGCGGTGTACTCCACGAAGACCACCGCCGCGTTGGCGCCGACCGCCAACTCCCGTACCAGGCGGTCATGGGTGGCGGCGTTGCCCAATACCCAGCCGCCGCCGTGCATGTAGAGCACGACGGGCAGTGTTCCGGTGGCGCCCTGCGGTTTGACGATGCGCACCCGAACGTCGCCCACCGAGGCGGCTACGGTGATCCACTCCTCGGCGACCGGCAGCTTGTCGATCGGCGCGGCCTGCAGGTCGTCGAGGACCTTGCGCGCTTCGACCGGCTTCAGCTCGTACAAGAACGGATGGTGCGAGGTCGCGTCAGCCAGCTCCTGTGCCGGGCGCTCCAGGATGATCGAGGCAGATTGAGCAGTCATGGCAATGCTCCTGGCAGTGCTGAGAAGCCCGAAGTGAAGAGCGGCGCGCGCGTGGTGACTGCCCTGGGGGCGTCGACGCCGCCGCGGGCCCGGGCTCTGGGCGGAGCCCCGGTCAAGCCCTCGATAGGGCGATATGCCCCATCCTAGGTGCGTGCTGTACAACCCTCGACCGGAGGCGGACGAGGTATCAGGGCCTGCAGAAGCAGGCGTATGTCAGCACCGTCCGAGCCCGCTGCATGCCCCGTCCCGTATCCGCGGCAGCGACGACGGCAAAGGGCCCCGCTGCGACATCCGCACCGGAGCCCTGACCGCCACGCAAGATCCACGGCGCCGTACGCCGCGCTGCCTCCGTGTCCTACGCCCGCACCCGCACCCTCACCCGCACTGGCAAGGATTTCCCGACTGGCACCCGCACCCGCAGCCCGAGCCGCAGCCGCACGCGGCGACGAGCGGGAGGCTCCTGATATCGGCGGGCTGCTCGGTCGGGCGTACCTGGGTGGGGTCGGGCGTCGTGCCGGGAGTGCTGGGGGATTCGGCCATGGTCCCTCCTCGGGGCTGGTGCCTGTGCCCATTCCATGCCCGCCCCGCTGGGCGCATCAACGGCGCACGGAGGCTTGCTCACGCCCCGAACAGGCCCCCGCACTCCCCGCCCTTCCGGCCGTCCCCGGCCCGCCCCGTACGCCTCAGACGCCCTCGGCGTCCGAAACCGGCTGAATGTCCGGCTGGATGTCGGGCTGCAGCTCATCGGCGTGCTCACCCGTCACCAGGAACACCACACGCTTGGCCACGGCCACCGCGTGGTCGGCGTACCGCTCGTAGTAGCGGCCGAGCAGCGTCACGTCGACCGCCGTCTCGATGCCGTGCTTCCAGCGCTCGTCCAGCAGGTGCTGGAAGAGGGTGCGGTGGAGGAGGTCCATCGCGTCGTCGTCCTGCTCCAGCTGGAGCGCGAGGTCGACGTCCTTGGTGACGATCACCTCGGCCGCCTTCGCCATCAGGCGCTGCGCGAGCTGACCCATCTCCAGGATGGTGGCGTGCAGGTCCTGCGGGATCGCGCGCTCCGGGTAGCGCAGCCGCGTGAGCTTCGCCACGTGCTGGGCCAGGTCGCCCGAGCGCTCCAGGTCCGCCGACATGCGCAACGAGGTGACGACGATACGGAGGTCCGTCGCCACCGGCTGCTGGCGCGCCAGCAGGGCTATGGCCCGGGCCTCCAGGTCGTGCTGGAGGTCGTCGACCTTCTGGTCGGCCTCGATCACGCTCTCGGCCAGCTTCAGGTCGGTGTCGAGGATGGCCGCCGTGGCGCGCCCGATCGCCGAGCCGACCAGCCGGGCCATCTCCACCAGACCGTCGCCGATCGAGTCCAGTTCCTCGTGGTACGCGTCCCGCATCAGGGTCCCTCTCTAACGTATGCCTCGGGGGTTCCGGGGCCAGGAGACTGTCGTCGGACCGGCAGTCCTGTAGTCGGATCTTGTCGAATCCCGTTGAACAGGAAGTCTTACCGTCATGCCCTCCGACAGTAAGACTGTCGCGAAAACGTCAGTCGGACTGTCGTGAAACCGCCAGTGTGATCCCAAGCTAAACCGCCTGTGCGAACCCCACGCATCCACGATCCGGTCCGTACGCGTCCGTTTCCGCCACCCCAAATGAACCAGCACTGGCTCCAAGGTGAACTCTGGGCGACGAGTGTTCGAGGTCGCACTCCGACGGCTGTGGCCACTGCCTGCGTCATGCCTAACCTGGGTGCATGGACGTGAACGCGGCGGTCGCCGCAGCGGCAGCGATCGCCGGGGTGCTTACCGGTGTCATCGCCATGCTGGCGTTCCGCTGGAGCGAACGCGACCTGAAGCGACCCACCCGAACCTCTCTGCACACCGACCCGGTCCTGCCGCCCGGCGTGGACACGGTCCTGTCGGTGCTGCGCTCCTCCGCCGTCGTGCTCGACGAGGGGGACGCCGTCGTCAAGGCCAGCTCGGCGGCGTACGCCCTCGGTCTGGTGCGCGGCGGCAAGCTCTCCGTCGAGCCCATGCTCCAGATGGCCCGGGACACCAGACGCGACGGTGAGATACGGCAGGTCGAGCTGGATCTGCCCAGGCGTGGCACCGGACGCGGCGAGGCCCTCGCCGTGTCCGCGCGCGTCGCGCCCCTTGGCTCCCGCCTGGTCCTGCTCCTCGTCGAGGATCTCACCGAGGCCCGGCGGATAGAGGCCGTGCGGCGTGACTTCGTCGCGAACGTCAGTCATGAGCTGAAGACACCGGTCGGCGCGCTCTCCCTGCTGTCCGAGGCCGTCATGGACGCCTCCGACGACCCGGAGGCCGTGCAGCGCTTCGCCGGGCGCATGCAGATCGAGGCGACCCGGCTGACCAACCTGGTGCAGGAACTGATCGACCTCTCCCGGGTGCAGAACGACGACCCGCTGGAGGACGCCGAGCCCGTCCGCGTCGACGAGCTCGTCGCCGAGGCCATGGACCGCTGCCGACACGCCGCCGGCACGAAGCAGATCACCATGGCCGCGGGCGGCACCACCGACCTCAGCATCTGGGGCAACCGCGGCCAGCTCGCCGCCGCGCTCGGCAACCTCGTCGAGAACGCCGTCAACTACTCGCCCGCCCGCACCCGTGTCGGCATCGCCGCGCGCCGGGTCGGCGCCCCGGGCGGGGACAATATCGAGATCGCCGTGACCGACCAGGGCATCGGCATCTCGGACAAGGACAAGGAGCGCATCTTCGAGCGCTTCTACCGCGTGGATCCGGCCCGTTCCCGTGCCACAGGCGGCACCGGCCTCGGTCTCGCGATCGTCAAACACGTGGCCGCCTCACACAGCGGGGAGGTCACGGTGTGGAGCTCCGAGGGACAGGGCTCCACCTTCACCCTGCGGCTGCCGGAGGCGGGTGCGGCCCGCGACCGCGCACAGCAGCACCCCGATCTCGACGACGAGGCCGGGCACTCCGCCGCCCCATCCCATCACCGCACCACCCCCGATTCACCCGCTGACTCAACCGCGTACGAAACGCTTTCCGCCCCGGAGGTCCTTCCGTGACCCGTGTGCTCGTCGTCGAGGACGAGGAGTCCTTCTCCGACGCCCTGTCGTACATGCTCCGCAAAGAGGGCTTCGAGGTCGCCGTCGCGACCACCGGGCCCGACGGACTCGACGAGTTCGAGCGCAACGGCGCCGACCTCGTCCTCCTCGACCTGATGCTGCCCGGCCTGCCGGGCACCGAGGTCTGCCGCCAGCTGCGTGGCCGATCGAATGTCCCGGTGATCATGGTCACCGCCAAGGACAGCGAGATCGACAAGGTTGTCGGTCTGGAAATAGGAGCCGATGACTACGTCACCAAGCCGTTCTCCTCGCGCGAGCTGGTCGCCCGTATCCGGGCCGTCCTGCGCCGCCGCGGCGAGCCGGAGGAGGTGACCCCGGCAGCTCTGGAGGCGGGCCCGGTCCGGATGGACGTCGACCGCCACGTGGTCACGGTCTCCGGCTCCAAGGTCGACCTCCCGCTCAAGGAGTTCGACCTCCTGGAGATGCTCCTGCGCAACGCGGGCCGCGTCCTGACCCGTATGCAGCTCATCGACCGCGTCTGGGGTGCCGACTACGTCGGCGACACCAAGACCCTGGACGTCCACGTCAAGCGCCTGCGCGCCAAGATCGAGCCGGACCCGGGCGCGCCGCGGTACCTGGTGACGGTCCGCGGCCTCGGCTACAAGTTCGAGCCGTAAACCGCTGCCGTGGCAAGGACGCGGCCGTAACGACTGAGAACACGGTCGCCACGTACGTCGAAGGGCGGGACCTCCGATTCCGGGGGTCCCGCCCTTTTTCTACGACTGTGCAGGTGCCGTACGACGATCCGGCGCCGTACGGCCGCTCAGTGCCCGGCGACCGTCTGCGAGGCGCTGTCGCTCGGGGTCACCGTGTTGCCGGCCGCCGCTCCGTCCCCGGCCGCACCGCCGGTCTCCGTCGCGCTCCCGGCCGCACCGCCGGTCGGGGTGGCCTCCGCGCCCTCGCCCGGGGTCGCGGTCGGCGAGCCGGTCGGGGAGGCCGTGGTGCCCGGCGTCGCCGGGACCTCGCTCGGGCCCCAGCTCTCGAAGAAGCTCTCGGCCGGGACGACGAAGGCGCGCAGGCTCACGTCACCGGTCTTGCTGAAGGTGAAGGTGATCCGCTGCGCGTTGCCGTCCTGGATGGCCTCGCGGCTGCTGGGCAGCACGGCGGCGGCGTTGTCCTTGCCGCCGATGATCAGCGAACCGCCGGCCGGGATGGTCAGGCTGCCGCCCTTGGCGGGCTTGAGCTCGGCATTCTTGGCGGTGCCGTCCACCTTGATCGAGTCCAGCGTCTGCGCGGAGCTGCCGGAGTTGAACAGGGTCGCCGAGATCGCGGCCGGGCCGGTCGACTCCAGGTCGGGCTGGGTGATGACGATGGCGTTCTGGATCTTGATGTCGCCGACGCTGGTGGCTGCGTTGTCCGGCTTGATCTCCAGGGTCTGCGCGTTGTTGCCGGCCGCGCACGCGGAGAGCGCGGCGATCGAGAACGTGATGGCGGCGGCGGCGAGGGCGCCGCGTCGAAGGCTGCTGCTCACGGCGGCGGCAACTCCTTGACTCGAACGGGGGGCGCGTAGTGCCGCCCTAAGTGTCTGTCAGCGGCCTTAGGTTACCGAGCCGTTCCCGCGCTACCGCACCCGACCCTCCCCCGAGCGGCGATGAGCCGAGGAAGTACGTCCGAAGCGCCTCTTCCGCCACCCTTCCCTTCACCCACAAGTGGCGCGGTTGTCACTTTGCCCGGAGCTCTGTCCGTCATTCACATAAGACGTCTCGCAAGTCCCCGCGCAAAATTTCCGTGAAGGAATGCGCGACCTTCCGGAATTGATCACCGGATGTGCCGCCGACCTGGCTGTGATCAATTCCGGATTCGCCCGGGAGGTGACTCGGGACGCCGAACGGAGTAGCGGAAGTCGCACACTTGGAACCGGACATATGTGGACGTTCGGCCACTCGGAGGGGTCTCTGGATGTGTGTAACGTACGCGTTTCACCTCGCCTGCAGAGCCGCTCCCACCTGCGAATACTTTCTTCCGCTCGGCCCGCGCAGCACGTTCCTGTTGGAGTTGTCAAGCCCCGAGATATGCCCTGACCTGCGAAAACGCCATTCAGAACCCGCAGTTTCCGTGTTACCCTGGATAGCCACGGAAGGGGTACCTGTCACATGACGTTCAAGGTTGGCGACACCGTGGTCTATCCCCATCACGGGGCCGCGCTGATCGAGGCTATCGAAACTCGCCAGATCAAAGGCGTGGACAAGACCTACTTGGTGCTGAAGGTCGCCCAGGGTGACCTGACGGTACGTGTGCCAGCGGACAATGCGGAGTTCGTCGGCGTGCGTGATGTGGTCGGTCAGGACGGGCTGGACCGGGTCTTCGAGGTGCTGCGCGCGCCGTACGCCGAGGAGCCCACGAACTGGTCGCGTCGATACAAGGCAAATCTGGAGAAGCTCGCCTCCGGCGATGTCATCAAGGTCGCGGAAGTGGTGCGTGACCTGTGGCGTCGTGAGCGCGAGCGCGGACTCTCCGCCGGTGAGAAGCGCATGCTCGCCAAGGCACGCCAGATCCTGGTGAGCGAGCTCGCTCTCGCGGAGAACACCAACGAGGACAAGGCCGAGGCGCTGCTCGACGAGGTTCTCGCGTCCTGACGCGGTACATCCGCCTCAGTTTCAGCACAGTAGTTTCAGCAGCGTGCTGATTTTTTCAAAGAAGTGCCGCGGTGCCCGATGACGTAATTGCTGTCGCCGGGCGCTGCGGCATGTTCGCTCACAGGCGCGGTACGTCCTACCTCGGGGGCGCCCCCGATACTTGATGTGCCGGGTCCGGGCAGCCGTCTCGACCGATGTCACGGAAGGGTTCGGTCAAGAAAGGCCCACCCGGCACGCTTGAGGCCATACCCACGTAGGCAGAGCACACAAACCTGACAGGAACCGATGTCTGACGTTTCGCGTCCTTCGCCCACGGGTGTCCCCGCCGACACACGTGCCGGGGCCCGTACCGCCGTCGTGATCCCGGCCGCCGGAAAGGGCGTACGCCTCGGTCCGGGCGCCCCCAAAGCGCTGCGTGCGCTCAACGGCACGCCCATGCTCATCCACGCCGTGCGCGCGATGGCCGCGTCCCGGGCCGTCTCCCTGGTGGTCGTCGTGGCCCCGCCCGACGGCGCCGCCGAGGTCAAGAGCCTGCTGGACGCCCACGCGCTGCCCGAGCGCACTGACTTCCTGGTGGTCCCCGGCGGCGAGACCCGCCAGGAGTCCGTGAAGCTCGGCCTGGACGCGCTGCCGCCGGAGCACGACATCGTCCTGGTGCACGACGCGGCCCGCCCGCTGGTGCCGGTGGACACGGTGGACGCGGTCATCGAGGCGGTACGGGACGGGGCGCAGGCCGTGGTCCCCGCGCTGCCGCTCGCGGACACGGTCAAGGAGGTCGAGCCGACCGGCGGCACGGGCGGGCCCGAACCGGTGGTGGCCACCTTGCAGCGCGCCCGCCTGCGTGCCGTACAGACTCCGCAGGGCTTCGACCGCGCGGCGCTGATCCGTGCGCACGAGACGGTGACCGACGACGTCACCGACGACGCGAGCATGGTCGAGCAGCTCGGCCTCACCGTCGTGGTCGTGCCCGGCCACGAGGAGGCCTTCAAGGTCACGCGCCCGCTGGACCTGGTCCTTGCGGAGGCGGTCCTGGCGCGCCGGAGGCTGAACGATGGCTTCTGACGCTTCCGGTCTCCGGCCGCCGCCGGGTGAGCCCCTGCTTCCCCAGGTCGGCATCGGCACCGACATCCACGCCTTCGAGGAGGGCCGCGAGCTGTGGTGCGCCGGCCTGAAGTGGGAGGGCGAGGGGCCGGGTCTCGCCGGCCACTCCGACGCGGACGTCGTCGCCCACGCCGCCTGCAACGCGCTGTTCTCGGCGGCCGGCCTCGGCGACCTGGGACAGCACTTCGGCACGGGGCGCCCCGAGTGGTCCGGCGCCTCGGGCGTCGTACTGCTCACCGAGGCGGCCCGGATCGTGCGCGAGGCGGGCTTCCGGATCGGCAATGTCGCGGTCCAGGTTGTCGGCCCCCGCCCGAAGATCGGCAAGCGCCGCGACGAGGCGCAGAAGATCCTGTCGGAGGCGGCCGGAGCCCCGGTGTCGGTGTCGGGCGCGACCACCGACGGCCTCGGTTTCCCGGGCCGCGACGAGGGACTGATGGCGGTGGCGACGGCGCTGGTGGTCCGGGTCGGCTGAGGCCGGTCGGCGGGCCGTCCCAGCGCGGGCCCGACCCGCCCCCACCGGCCTGCGAGTGACCACGAACGGCCAAACCGCACTTACGCACCAGGCACTCCCATCCGCCCACTACCCTGGTGTCGTGACTATTCGCCTGTACGACACCAGCGCCCGGCAGATCCGTGACTTCGCCCCGCTCCAGCAGGGCTGTGTCTCGATCTACCTCTGTGGCGCCACCGTGCAGGCCGCACCGCACATCGGGCACATCCGCTCCGGGCTCAACTTCGACATCATGCGCCGCTGGTTCGAGTACCGCGGCTACGACGTCACGTTCATCCGGAACGTCACGGACATCGACGACAAGATCATCGGAAAGGCGGAGCAGCAGAACCGCCCCTGGTGGTCCATCGGCTACGAGAACGAACGCGCCTTCACCGACGGCTACACCGCCCTCGGCTGCCTCCCGCCGACGTACGAGCCCCGTGCCACCGGCCATGTCACCGAGATGGTCGAGATGATGCGCGGGCTCATCGAGCGCGGACACGCCTACGAGGCGGACGGCAGCGTCTACTTCGACGTCCGTTCCTGGCCCTCCTACCTGGAGCTGTCCCGGCAGGACCTCGACGAGATGCGGCAGCCCACCGAGGAGGGCATCACCGGCAAGCGGGACCCGCGCGACTTCGCGATGTGGAAGGCCGCCAAGCCCGGCGAGCCCGACTGGGAGACGCCGTGGGGCCGGGGCCGCCCGGGCTGGCACCTGGAGTGCTCGGCGATGGCCCACAAGTACCTCGGAACCGCCTTCGACATCCACGGCGGCGGACTCGACCTGATCTTCCCGCACCACGAGAACGAGATCGCCCAGGCCAAGGCCTACGGCGACGACTTCGCCCAGTACTGGGTGCACAACGCCTGGGTCACCATGAGCGGCGAGAAGATGTCGAAGTCGCTCGGCAACTCCGTCCTGGTCTCCGAGATGGTCAAGCAGTGGCGCCCGATCGTCCTGCGCTACTACCTGGGCACCCCGCACTACCGCTCGACGATCGAGTACAGCGAGGAGGCCCTGCGCGAGGCCGAGTCGGCGTTCGCGCGCATCGAGGGCTTCGTGCAGCGCGTGGTCGAGATGACCGGGCACGTCGTCGAGCCGTCCCCCGAGGTGCCGCTCGCCTTCGCCGAGGCGATGGACGACGACCTCGGAGTCCCGCAGGCGCTGGCGGTCGTCCACACCACCGTCCGCCAGGGCAACAGCGCGCTGGCCGCCGACGACAAGGAAGCCGCCGTGGCCCGCCTCGCCGAGGTGCGCGCCATGCTCGGCGTCCTCGGCCTGGACCCGCTCGATGAGCACTGGGCCGGCGAGTCCGACCGCGGCGAGGACCTGCACGGCGTGGTCGACACCCTGGTCCGCATGGTCCTCGACCAGCGCGAGGCGGCCCGCTCCCGCAAGGACTGGGCCACCGCCGACGCCATCCGCGACCAACTCAAGCAGTCGGGTCTCGTCATCGAGGACGGCCCGCAGGGCCCCCGCTGGACGCTCGGCCCCCGCTGACGGATCCCGGTTCCCGGAAGATCGATTGTGCCGCCCGGCCCTCCGGGCGGCACACTGCAAAGACGTACATACGAACGCCTCACGACAGACAGGTAGGTCATGGCCGCGAACAACCGCCGCATGTCCGGCAAGAAGGGCGCGCAGGTCGGCAGTGGCGGCCAGCGACGCAAGGGCCTCGAGGGCAAGGGCCCGACCCCGCCCGCCGAGATGCGCAAGAAGCACAAGAAGAACCGCATCGCGACCGCCAAGGCGAAGCAGGCCGCGCGCCGCCCCGTGCCGCGCGGCCGTGGCGGCAAGGGCACGTCCGAGATGGTCGTAGGACGCAACCCGGTGGTCGAGGCCCTGCGCGGGGGCGTCCCGGCTTCGACGCTCTACGTCCAGCAGTTCATCGACAACGACGAGCGTGTCCGCGAGGCCCTCCAGCTCGCCGCCGAGCGCGGCGGCATCAACCTCATGGAGGCCCCGCGCCCCGAGCTGGACCGCATGACGAACGGCCTCAACCACCAGGGTCTCGTCCTCCAGGTCCCGCCGTACGAGTACGCCCACCCCGAGGAGCTGGCCGACGCGGCCGCGGACGAGGGCGAGGACCCGCTCATCGTCGCCCTCGACGGCGTGACGGACCCGCGCAACCTGGGCGCCGTGGTCCGCTCGGTCTCCGCGTTCGGCGGCCACGGCGTCGTCGTACCGGAAAGGCGAGCGGCCGGCATGACGGCCGGTGCCTGGAAGACGTCGGCCGGCACCGCGGCCCGCACCCCCGTCGCCCGCGCCACGAACCTGACCCGCGCTCTGGAGGCGTACAAGAAGGCGGGCATCGTGGTCGTCGGCCTCGCCGCCGACGGCGAGGCCGAACTCGGCGATCTGGAAGCCCTGGCGGGCCCGGTCGTCATCGTGGTCGGCAGCGAGGGCAAGGGCCTGTCCCGACTGGTGGGCGAGACGTGCGACTTCCGCGTCCGCATCCCGATGCCGGGCGGCGCGGAGTCCCTCAACGCCGGTGTGGCGGCGGGGATCGTCCTCTACGAGGCGGCTCGCCGACGCGGCTGAACACGCGTCCGTGGCGTCACCCGTGCGGGGTAATTCCGGTGACAGTGGTGCGACCTGCGCATCCTTGACGGGGTCCGGACAGATCGGGCCGGTCAAGGCAGTGTCCTAAGCACACGTCACTCGGTTAGTTGAGTGTGGACACCAGAACACCCCGCACACCCACGGGGGACCGTTCGTCTGGATACGACGACGCTCCCGCGCTGAGCATGGTGAAGGTGCCGAGCGATCCGGCGCAGATCATCGTCAATCACGCGAGTTTCCGCGTGCTGCTGGGCGCGTCGACCGGGCGCACCAAATCCCCCCGGATCGCACGGCACTTGAGCGCCACCGAGGACACCACCCGCATCCCCGCCGTCGGCGCGGCCGGCAGAGCGGGCGCGGCCACCGGCGCCCGCCGCCGAGTCGCCGTCTGGAACGGCACGTCCGCGCCCGACGACACCGGCGCCCACCGCCTGCTCCAGGCCGTGCGGGACGGCAGCGTCCGCCACGGCGAGGAGCCGGCGCCCGGCCTCGGCGGAGCCACTCAGGTCATCCCAAGGGTCGACGTAGGCGGCTATGACGGCTACGACACCGGCTACGACGACGACTTGTCACGGACCGTCGAAACGCCGATCGTCGGCGCCCAGCGCACGCACGAATCCCTCGACACCCGGCTCCTGCCCCATATGCGCACAGTCGAGAGCGCATACGACGAGGAACTCGTCTACGACGACGAGGAGTTCGCGGAGGACCCCCACAGCACGCACGCAACCGACGCGCCCCTCAAGCGGCCCGGTGGCGGCGACGACCCGGCCCGGCACGCCTATTACCCGGGCCGCCGCATGAACCTCGGCGTCGTCCTCCTCCCGCTCCGTGTCTTCCTCGGCTTCATCTCCATCTACGCCGGCATGGGCAAGCTCTGCGACCCCGTCTACTTCGACGGCGGCAAGCGCGGCTCGATGGTGAAGTGGCTCAACACCCTGCACCCGTGGGAAGTGGCCGAGCCCCTCCGCCAGTTCGCCCTGGAGCACCCGGTCGGCTCCGGCCTGGTCATCGCCTTCTTCCAGGTCATCGTGGGCGTCCTCACGGTCCTGGGATGCTGGCAGCGGGTCGCCGCGGTCGTCGGCGCGCTGCTGTCGGCCGCGCTCCTGCTCACCGTGAGCTGGAAGAGCGTCCCGGTCTACGACGCGCCCGACATCATCTACCTCGCCGCCTGGTCCCCGCTGATCATCGCCGGCGCCCCGGTCTACTCGATCGACGGCCGCCTCGCGGGTATGGCCTGGCGCCGCCTCGGCCCCCGCGCCGACATCTGGGAGCTCCGCAGTTACGTCCTGCGCCGCGGCGTCCTGGTCACGGTGATCGTCACCGGCCTGACCCTCCTCGTCGGCTCGCTGCTCGGCGGCGCGGTCCGCGACGCCGACCGCGTCGTCGTCCCCGGTCCCGGCGAGGCCCCGCGCAACGAGCTGCCGGGCTCCCCGCTGCCGCAGGAGCCCGGCCAACGGAAGAAGACGCCGTCGGCCTCCAACTCGCCCACGCAGGGCGCCACGTCGGGGGCGGCCACGCCGTCCGGCGCCGCTACGACGCCGGGCGCCACCAGCGACACGGGCAGCGCCGGGGCGGGTACGCCCAGCCAGACGCAGGGCACCGGGGGGCAGGCTCCTCCCCAGCAGTCGGCTCCGGCCGACGAGGCGCCCAGCACCAGCACCGGTCCGACCTCCGGGGGTCCCTCCTCCGGCGGTGGCTCCACGGGCGGCTCCGACGCCGACGAACCCGGCCTGGTGGGCGGCCTGTTGGGGTAACCCTGCCGGTGGACCTGCTACCCGCCCCCTGGTCCACCGGCTGACCCCGAGCAGCACAACCACGATGGGCCCCGCACAGACTTCCTGTGCGGGGCCCATTGCTACGCCACACCTTTCGATGTCGCTCAGGGATGTCAGCCCGTCCGGCGTTCGAGGACGAGGCCGTTCAGGCCGATGGGGGTGCAAGGGGGGCGGAGCCCCCTGGCGGGGTGGAAGGGGCGGAACAGGCCGCCGCAGGCATCCCGCGCCGACCGCCACAGGCATCAGCGCCCCAGCGCCGCCAGTTCCTTCGCCGCCTCCGTCAGGTCCTTCGCCGTGTCGATGGCTCGCCAGTACGCGCCCTGCGGGATCGGGAACCCGGCCAGGCGGCGTTCGCGGGCCAGGTGGGGGAAGGTCGTACGTTCGTGGTCGCCGCGCTCAGGGAGGAGGCCGGCGAAGGCGGGGGAGAAGACGTAGACGCCCGCGTTGATCTCGAAGGTCGACGGCGGCGCCTCGATGAAGTCCGTGATGTGCCCGAAGCCGTCCGTCTGCACCGCGCCCCAGGGAATCCGGGGCCGCGCAAGCGCCAGCGTCGCGACCGCGTCGCGCTCGGCATGGAAGTCCGCCATGTCGCGCAGCGAGAAACGGGTCCAGATGTCACCGTTGGTCGCGTACCAGGGCCGGTCCGGATGCGGCAGATGCGCCGCCGCGTACTTCAGACCGCCACCCCGCCCGAGCGGCTCCGTCTCCACGACGGTCGTGACCCGCACCGGCAGCTCGGCCGACTTCAGCCAGTCCTGCAGCACCTCCGCGAGATGCCCACAGCTGACCACCACATCGGTCACGCCCTCCTCCGCGAGCCAGACGAGCTGGTGGCCGATGATCGGCGTCCCCGTACCGGGGATCTCCACCATCGGCTTGGGCCGGTCGTCGGTGTACGGGCGCAGCCGGGAACCCTGGCCACCGGCCAGGACAACGGCTTGAACGGGGCGGGACGCGGCGTTCGGATCAGTCATGACCGAACTGTACGCGGCGCCCCGCTCACGGCATTCACCAGCAACCGTTCCTTAATCAGCCGTTACGGTCCGGAAGCGGAGTGTTCTCCGAAAAGGGGATGGCTAGCCGTGTGCCGCCGCCACCCCCGACGCGAACGCGGTGTCGCAGACGGGCCGGGCATACGACTGCGCCCGCGTCGGCCCGTACACACGGACCGCCGCACGCCCCAGTGCACGGGCGATCGAGGCGCAGTGCCGCCCCAGCGACGGGCGGTCGTGGACGGCCTGCTGGAGGTGGGTGAGGGCGACGCCCGGGTCCTCCTCCTGGAGCTCGGTCAGGAGCTGGTCGCGCAGCACCTCCTGAGGGGCGCGCGGAGCGGCGTTCTTGGTGTCACGCGCGCTCGAGACGTCGGTCGCGGTCAGCACCGAGTCCGAGGGGTTCCCCGACCAGTTGACCCGGGTGACCGCGAGCGTCCCGGAGAGCACCAGGACGACGGGCAGGACGAGGGCGAGAGTGCGGCCGAGCTGGCGGGCGGGGCTCCGCTGGCCGCGTCGTGTCTGTTGGATGGTGGAGTGCTTCACGCGAGTGAGGGTAGCGTTCAGTACTGATATGGCGACATTTGGTCACCGTTTCGGGGGACGAAGAGGTGCCCATTCCCTTGCGGCGTGTTGACGTACAGCGCTCGAAATGGCCGGGTATGCCGGGGTATTTGTCGACAACGAGAAGGGCCCCGCAGCGCTCTGCGGGGCCCTCTTCGTCAACCTGGGTGAATTACCCGGGGTTGTGCTGCCATTACCTCGGGCGGTCGGCGCTCTCTCAGTCGGAGAGCCGCGCGCCCGTGGAGGTCGCGAACACGTGGGACTCGCCGGCGCGCGGGACGACGTGCAGCGTGCTGCCCTTCTCCGGGACGTCACGGCCGCTGACACGGACGACGAGGTCCTTGGAGTCGTCGCCGCCGACCTTGGCGGTGCCGTAGACGTACGCGTCGGCGCCGAGCTCCTCGACGACGTTCACGGTGACCGCGAGGCCCTGGTCCGAGTCGGCGCCGGCCACGTCGAAGTGCTCGGGACGGACACCGACGGTGACGGTCTTGTCGGTGGCGGCGGACAGCGCGTCGCGGTCGACCGGCACCACCGAGTTGCCGAACTTCACACCGCCGTCGGTGATCGGCACCTCGACCAGGTTCATGGCCGGGGAGCCGATGAAGCCGGCGACGAAGAGGTTGGCCGGGCGGTCGTACATGTTGCGCGGGGTGTCGACCTGCTGGAGCAGACCGTCCTTGAGGACCGCCACGCGGTCGCCCATCGTCATGGCCTCGACCTGGTCGTGGGTGACGTAGACGGTGGTGATGCCGAGACGGCGCTGCAGCGACGCGATCTGCGTACGGGTCGAGACACGGAGCTTGGCGTCCAGGTTGGACAGCGGCTCGTCCATGAGGAAGACCTGCGGCTCACGCACGATGGCGCGGCCCATCGCGACACGCTGGCGCTGACCGCCGGAGAGCGCCTTCGGCTTGCGGCCGAGGTACTCGGTGAGGTCGAGGATCTTCGCCGCGTCCTCGACCTTCTGGCGGATCTCCGCCTTCGGCACGCCGGCGATCTTGAGCGCGAAGCCCATGTTGTCGGCGACGGTCATGTGCGGGTACAGCGCGTAGTTCTGGAACACCATGGCGATGTCCCGGTCCTTCGGCGGCAGGTGCGTGACGTCGCGGTCACCGATGCGGATGGCGCCGGCGTTCACGTCCTCGAGCCCCGCGAGCATCCGGAGCGAGGTGGACTTGCCGCAGCCGGACGGGCCGACCAGAACGAGGAACTCCCCGTCCTCGATCTCGATGTCGAGCGCGTCAACAGCGGGCTTCTCGGAACCCGGGTAGATCCGGGTCGCCTTGTCGAACGAGACAGTGGCCATGATGAATGGGCCCCCTTCTACCGGCAGGAACGTGCCGGACGATCCGTTGTAGGAAGGTGGTTGGTTTAGTCCACATGTGCGGACTGGCTCTGGACGGTACCTGGCGTTCGCCTGATCTGTCAGTACCCGAGGGCATGTGAACTTCGCGGAAATTTTCGACAGGGCCCACTCGGAACCTGGGTACACTGCACGGGCGCGTGCGTGGCAGCGCGCGCAGGCCTCCTTAGCTCAGCTGGTCCAGAGCGGCTGTCTTGTAAACAGCAGGTCGTCGGTTCGAATCCGACAGGGGGCTCAAACAGCGCGGGGCGGTTGTCGATGACACCGCCCCGCGGTTCGTTTTTCATCCCCTCATTTCATTCGCCCGCCGAGCGACTTTTCCGGTCCGCGAATGCACCTTCGAACACCCCCATGTCCCCGCTGGGACACGGGACATGCTCAAAGTGGATTAGCATCGCTACTGCTAGTGTTCGTTCAGTCACAGTAGGCAATCAGCCTCAATGTACATGTAATGAAAACCGAGGGTTCCATGCGCAAGCTTCACCAGGTCATGATCGTCGCAGCGGCGGCCGGCAGCCTGTCCGCCATCGGTGCCGGTACCGGTGTCGCGTACGAGAGCGGGCCGAGTGTGTCCGACCTCTACCGCCCGTACCAGGAGTGCAGCCCGCAGACGGTTGGCGAGGCCTCCATTCCGGTCGCGGTGCTCGGTCTGTCCGAGACCTTCGACACCACTTGCGGCCAGTTCAACAACGCCTTCACTGGCTGAGGTCGGCGGCTTAGTCGTGCGCGACGCCTTCCGCGGGCCCCTTCGGGGTCACCCCCGAAGGGGCCCGTTCATGTGCGGCTGCCCGGAGCGCGAGGCCGCTCCGTGGGCCCGTATGCGTTCGCTGCTGTCCTGAACTCCGGCGCACCGATGAGCGGTTGGTCCCCCGAGGACCAGCCACCCTCAGGTCGGTCCTTCATTTCTAGCGAAACGGCCCCGAGCGTCCGGGATATGAACCGGACGAGGGGACCCGTCTCTCCGATTTCCCCAGGGCCCGGCGCTGCCGGTTCGCGGTGTATTGCGCTCGGGCACCCCCCGCAAAAGGAGACGCAACACATGTTCAACGGAAAGAAGATCGCGGCTGTCACCGGACTTCTCGGTGGCCTCGCCATGACCTGTCTCGGCGCCGGCCAGGCTCACGCGGCGGGCCCGGGCGTCTGCTCGCTCGACCCCCAGGGCAACATCATCTGCACCCAGCAGGTCCAGGGCCAGACCCCCGAGGGTGACGGGTTCATCGTCCGCCGGTCGGTGAACTGCCAGCCCACCCAGCCCTTGACCCTGCCCACTCCCGGTCTTCTGTCCAACGGGCAGACGCGGATCGGCCCCCACATCACCTGCGCCGAAATGTCGCCCGTGCCGGCCTCCGACACCAGTGACACGAACGACGCCGGCCCGCTGCTCTCCCGCATCCTGGGCTGAGCTTTCAACGGCGGATGGCCGGACCGGGTCAACCCGGTCCGGCCATCCGCCGTTTCGTATGCCGACACGACACAGGGAAGGGTGAAAGGTCCCAAATTGCTACGGTTCGTTTGTATATGCTCACATTAAGTAGTCAACCAGGGCTTCGTGCCCGGGAAGAAAGGGTCAAACTATGCGCAGGTTTCAGCGCGTTGCGGTCGTAGCCGCAGCGGTCGCAGGGCTGTCCGCCTTCGGTGCCGCCGGCAGTGCCTTCGCTCACGAGGGCGACGGCTTTGACGGTCAGATCGTCTCCGCGGTGTCCACCTCGACGGCCAACGCCGTTGCCACGTGGGGCGTTCCGGCCGACAAGGCGCACGCTGCTCCGCAGGCCGCTCCGCAGGCCGCTCCGCAGGTCGCTCCGGAGGCTGCTCCGCAGGTCGCTCCGGAGGCTGCTCCGCAGGTCGCTCCGGAGGCCGCTCCCAAGGCCGCCGCGCCGGAGTACGGCTACGGCGAGTACTCCGCTCCGTACGCCGCTCAGTAAGGAAGTGCCGAGGGTTCGGTGCGCGAGTTTCAGGGCACTGCGAATGTCGTCGTGACCACCGCGAGGCGGGTGGCTCCCAACTGCGAGACGCAGTCGGCCTCTTAGGGCATCGCCTCGGAGCGTCGCGACGGGCGCATCGAAATCCGTCGGAACACCGTTATGCATATCGCGCGATCCGCACCCCAGCTCCTGGACCGGATCGAGCTGTTTTCGACGGTGTGCTGGACAACACCCTTAGCAAATGCAGCCCGGACGCGCGGCAGACCCATCAGGGTGCGCGTCCGGGCTGCAGCAGTTTCCGTATTCGACCTTCTCCTTGCAAAGGAACGCCGTACATGATCGGTCGACAGAAGATCGCAACCGTCTCGGGGCTTCTCGGGGCTCTCGCCGTGATCTACAGCGGTGCCGCGCCGGCGTACGCCGACGAAGACCCCAAGGGTGCCTGCACGATCACCGCGCAGGGGGACATCGTCTGCGTCAAGAAGAGCGAGGTCGTCCGCGACGACAAGCGCAACGGCTATGTCGTCAAGCAGAAGCACGACTGCTCGACGACGGAGCGGCCGCGCTTCACGCTGCCCGAGGGCCGCATGGCGGAGGGCGGGTCCACGACGAGCGGCCCGGTCGTGGAATGCAACAACCGCGCGGAGCTGCCCAAGGGTGTCAAGCTCCCCAAATTCGACTTCTGAGGGACTTCTGAGGCGCTTCCGAGGCGCGAACGAAATGCCGGACCGGGCATGATCCCGGTCCGGCATTTTCGTTCTTTCCGGGGCTGTGCCCGGTCGGCAAAAGACCGGTGCCCCGGCCTGGGGCCGGGGCACCGAGGGGAAGCGTGCGGCTCTAGGTCACTTGCCGCCGACGGTGTTGCTGCAGCCCATGGACGAGCCCAGGCCGGTCTCCTGCGAGCCGGGGTTGCCCTCGCCGTTCAGCAGGTTGCCGCCCAGGCCGTTCGCGATGCCGACCTGGCCGAGGATGTCCACGTTGGCGTCGTGCGACTTGCAGTTGCTGCTCTGCAGGACGCTGAAGCTCGAGCCCGCGTCCTTCTTCTGGCCCCAGCCGCCTCCGTCGGCGTGGGCGACGCCGGCGCCCAGAAGTCCGACGCTCCCGAGAGCGGCGACCAGGACGGCGGCCTTGTGGAGCTTGCGCATATTCATCTCCGGTGGAGTGGAGTGGGTGCGATCCCTGAGAGATCGACTTCGAACAGTTACGGAGGCTAATAGGAAATATTTGGGAGAAAACGTCGGCACGCCGGTTCAGGGAAAGTCTCACCATCTTGGCCGATGGATAGGAAATTCATATTGTTATAGGGAATTGGGGTAAATTGAGATGCATATGTGTGACACAAGAAAGAGTCCCGGTACCGGGCCTGAGGCTCGGTACCGGGACCTGTTTCCCGCTTCGGTCGACTAGGCGACCGTCAGTGCCTGGATCAGAAGGCGCTGTTGTTGCAGCCCATCGACGAGCCGAGGTGCGTGTCCTGCGCGCCCGGGTCGCCCTCGCCGTTGAGCGCGCTGCCCAGCAGGCCGTTGAGGACGCCGACCTGGCCGAGGACGTCGACGTTCAGGTCGTGCGACTTGCAGTTGGAGCTCTGCAGGACGCTGAACTTGCCCCCGTCCTTGCCGCCGTGGCCGCCGTCGGCGGTGGCCGTGCCGGCGCCCAGGAATCCGACGGTACCGATGGCCACGGCCACGACGGCAGCCTTGCGAAGCTTGTGCATGTCATCTCCGGTGGAGTGAGGTGGGTGCGATCTGTAGGAGATCGACTTCGTACAGTTACGGAAGATTAATACGAAGTATCCTGTTATGTCCCGGAGGCACGCCGGGGCACATGATCTCGTGGCAGAAGCACCCGGAAGTCGCATCGCCAACCGTGGCGTGAAGTGAAAGTGCTGGTCACGGGGGCTCGTTGAGCTCCGCGAGCCGCGCGCTCTAGCGCGACTGGGCGTGGGCGAAGGAGTTCGCCTGGCTGTTGGCCTGGTCGCAGTCGACGCCGCGGGTCTCGGCGGCGGCGAGGACGGCGACCGGGACGGCCGCGTTGAGCACGGACTGCGGGCTGCACTCCTGGTACGGGCGGAACAGGTTGGCCTGCTCCAGCGGGCCGGCCGGCGCCGCGGCGGGCTGCTGGTTGACCTGCGGGCTGATCTTCGGGCTCAGTTGGGGGTTGACCTGCGGGCTGACTTCGGCGCCCCGCTGCGGAGCCGGGGCCGCCTGCCGGTGCGCGGTCGGCGAGTTGGAGGACTGCACGCTCGCCTGCGAGCGGGTCCACGAGGCGGCCTGGGTGTCCGGCTGTCCGACGGGTGCCGGAGCACCGCCGTACCCGAGGGGTACGTCGCCGGCGACGCTGGGCGCGACTCCGATGGCCGACAGACCACTGGCTGCTGCTACGACGAGCGCGACCTGATGAAGCTTGCGCATGGAACCCCGGCCCTTCATTGACCTGTGCTTGGAACGTATGAAAATGCGGCTGCGATGGACCATCGCTCCGACCTGTGGGGGGAACGAGCCAATTGCCGGGCGGGTCACGTCAGTCGGGGCGCGGTCACCCGTTTGCCAGAGGGTGTTATTCGTCGACAAGCCGCAGAGCCTTTTATCGGATCGATGGCAATGGAGTGACGGAAATTCGGATCCCGTGACCTGGCCGGAGAAAAGTCGTTGCCAGCTGGGAGAGGGCAGCGATCTGGAATCAGAGAGACAAGAGGATCCGCTGCCGGCTCCGGCGTGAAGTCCACATGACAGCTCAGGCATTACCCCTGTAAGGGCGCAGTACGAATATCAGACTGAGCGCACGCACGACTGCACTGAATACAACGGATTTCCCTGTACAGGTAATGAAGGGCCGAGGGTTCCATGCGCAAGCTTCACAAGGCCGCGCTCGTCGTAGCAGCGGCCGGCGGTCTGACCGCCATCGGCGCCGGCGTCAGCGAGGCCGCCGACTATCCCGTCGGGTACAGCGGTGCTCCGGCGCCCGCTCCTGAGTATCAGGCGCCTCAGTACGCACCGGCGCCTCCTCCCCAGTACGCGGCGCCCCAGTACGCCCCGGCGCCCGCTCCTCAGTACCAGGCACCTCAGTACGCCCCGGCACCTGCCCCGCAGTACGCGGCACCTCAGTACGCCCCGGCGCCGGCGCCGCAGTACGCGCCGCCCCAGCAGAGTGCTCCGCAGGCGACGGCGGTGACCAGGTCGACGGGCACCGCCCAGGTCACGCGTCCGCAGTCGGCGCCCCACTACGCGGCCCCGGCCCCGGCCCCGCAGCAGCAGTCCGGTTACGCCTCCGCCTCGGCCACCTCGGGCGGCTTCGCGCAGGCCTCCGGCTCGCCGCAGGCTTCGGCGCCGGCCGCTGCCCAGCCGTCCGTTCCGCAGGTCGTGCCGCAGGTCACCCCGCAGACGGCACCGCAGGTGATGCCGCAGGTCGCCCCGCAGGTCTCCGCACCGCAGGTCTTCAACCCGGAGCCCGCGCCGAAGGTCGCTCCGCAGGTGAACCCGCAGGTGAACCCCGAGGTGAACCCGCTCATCAACCCGCTGATCTCGCCGGCCAGCGCACCGCAGGTGCCCGGGCTCGGCCTCGGGCAGGTCGCGGCGCCTCCGGTGGGCCAGCTGGGTCTGCCCCGGCTCGGCTGACAGCCGTTCCGTAACTCGCCACCGTTCCACAGCGTTTCGCTGCACCCCACATCCGCTCGACCAACGGAGTAGAAATGCGCAAGCTTCAGAAGGTCGCCCTCATGGGCGCCGTCCTCGGCAGTGTCGGCTCCTTCGGTGTCGGCACCGCCTTCGCCCACGGTGAGGCGCGGGCCCACGACGTCGACATCACGCAGGGCATCGAGTGTCGCTCGCACGACATGAACATCGACGTCCTCGGCAGCCTCGGTCTCATCAACGGCGCGCTGGGCAACGCCCTCAACGGCGAAGGCTCCCCGGGCGCGCAGCCCAGCCACCTCGGCTCGGACATGGGCTGCAACAGCGGAGCGCTCAAGTAGACCGTAGGAAGTATTCGGTTCAACGCCCGCTCCATCACGGGGCGGGCGTTTGGACTGCGAGCCGGAGAGACCGCATGAGACTGTCCTATGCCGACGAGATGCTGCTGTTCAACGGGTGTCCGGGCGTCATCGGCCTGGCGGCGGTCCTCTCCGGCGAGCAGCCACATGTGGATCAGGTGCGGGCCCTCGTCGCCGAGCGGTGGGCGGGCATGGAGCGGATGAACTGCGTGCTCGAGGGTCCCGACGGCGGTGGCGGGACGGCGCGGCCGGGGCTGTTCGGGCGGCCCGGGCGGTCAGGGCGGGTGCGGTGGGTCGTACCGGGGCCGTTCGACCCCGTCGTGCAGGTCGCCGTGGCGCGGCACAAGTTGGACGACCTGTGGGCGGAGAGCGTGAACCGGCCGCTCTCCGGTGGGGTGCCGCCCTGGCGGCTCTTCGTCGTTCCGGACGCGACGCACGGCGGTGACTTCGCCCTGGCGCTCGTGGCCCAGCACGCGCTGCTGGACGGGCGTTCCCTGGCGACCTTGATGCGCTCGCTGATGGACAGCCCCGTGACGGCACGGGAGTCGGCCCGGCCGGTGCCGCTCGCGCGGAGCGGGCTGCTGGCGGCGGGCCGCGAGCTCAGGACGATGACGGCCGCGGGGCAGTCCCTGCCGATGCGGCCGCCGGGGCGGGCGTGCTCCTCGGTCGCGGTGACGGAACTGCCCGCGCACACGATCCGATCCGCACGCCGGCAACCGGCCGACGGCCGTGGCGCGACGCTGAACGAGCTGCTGGTGGGCGCCGTGGCCGGGGCACTGCGCGCGCAGTACGGTCCGGTGCGGCGGTGGCGGCAGCGGGACGAGCCCGTCTACACGGCCGTACCGTGTGACCTGCGCAGTCGCGCGAACACGGGGGAACTCGGGAACACCCTCACGGTGATCCGGGTTCCGCTGCCCGTCGACGTGGACGGTCCCGTGGCGCGGCTGCGGGCCTGCCAGGTGGCGATGGCCACCGTCCCCGACCGGGCCGCCGTCCACGCGAACGTGCTGTTCCCCGCCGCAGAAGCGGTTCGCCGGACGGGATCCTGGGTCACCAGGTTTCTGGCCGGCCGCAGCCGGCCCTCCTGCTTCGCGGCGACCGCGACCACGGCCATGAAGTGGCCCGGCGGATCGAGCACCTTCCAGGGCCGCCGGCTGGTGCGCACGGTCGGGCTGCCGCCTCTGCAGTACCCGGGCACCGTCAGCCTGACCCTGGCCCAGGCGGGGGACGCGTTCACGCTCACCGTGGTGTGCAACCTGCGCCCGAACGAGGCGGGACGGCTCGCGGAGGCGGTCGTCACGGAGTTCGAGACATGGGCCCGGATGGCGACGCCGTCAGTGCCCTGACGGCACCAGGAGATGGAGGCAGTTGCATGGAAGCGGAACACGGCGGCGTAGCGGGACACGGCGACGTATGGGAAGCGCTGCGCCCGCTGTGCGCGCGGGTGATGTCGGTGCCGCCGGAGGCGGTGGTCCCGCAGGCCCGGCTGGTCGCCGACCTGGGAGCCGACAGCCTGGACATCACCGAACTGGAGGCGGCGTCGGAGGAGTTGTTCGGGGTGTCCCTGCGGGGGACCGACAAGGCCGCGGTGTCCACCGTGGGTGATGTCGCCGACCTCATCGTGCGGCTGCGTACCCCTGCCGCCCGCACCCCCCTCGCCCGATGACCGGCCGACCCGCTGTCGCCATCACCGGCCTGGGAGTTCGCTGCGCGGCCGGAGCGAGCCCGGCGGCACTCTGGGAGAGTCTCGTGCAGTGCCGTTCGGCGACGCGGCTGCACGCGTTCGACGACGAGGGCGTGGTCCGCTACCCCGCGTGTCCGATGACCGACTTCGACCCCACCGGCTATCTCGCGCCCAAGGAGGTACGACGGGCGGACCGGTCGGTGCAGCTGGCCGTGTGCGCGGCCGTGGACGCCGTGGAGGACGCCGGCGGACTGCACGTCGGTGCCGGGCGGCGGGCGGTGGTCACCGGCACCGGATATGGCGGGGTGATCAGCCAGGAGAACGGCATCGGCCACCCCGATGTGCTCTACGCGCCCCGGCTGATGAACAACGCGGGTGCCTACTGGGTCAGTGCCCGCCTCGGCATCACCGGACCCAGTCTGACGATCTCCACCGCCTGTGCCTCGGGCACGCATGCAGTGGGTGAGGCGATGCAGATGATCCGGGCGGGGTGCGCGGACGTGGTGGTAGCGGGGGGCCATGACAGCCCGCTGACGCCCACGACCGCGCTCGCCTTCGGGCGGGCCGGTGCGATGGTCACCGAGTGCGAGGATCCCGCTTCCGCGTCACGGCCGTTCGACATCGGGCGGCGCGGGTTCGTCCTGGCCGAAGGGGCCGCTTTCCTGGTGCTGGAGCGGCTGGACCTCGCCCGCGCGCGGGGCGCCCGGATCTACGCCACGCTGACCGGCTACGGACGTACCTCCGACGCCCACCACCTCACGGCACCGCACCCCGACGGTGCGGGGGCCCGGGCGTGCATGGAGCAGGCGCTCGCCGACGCCGGTGCGACGGCCGACGCCGTCACGCACGTCAACGCGCACGGCACCGGCACCGAGCTGAACGACCTCGCGGAAGCGCAGGCCATCGCGGCCGTGTTCGGTCCGCGTGCGGTGCCGGTCACCGCGCCCAAGGCCGTGACCGGGCACGGGCTCGGGCTGGCGGGAGCGCTGGAGGCGGTGATCACGGCCTGCTCCGTGCGGGAAGGGCTCGCGCCTCCGACCGCGCATCTGACGCGGCTGGATCCCCGGTGCGAACTGGACGTGGTCACCGGTGAACCGCGCAAGATCCTGGATGGGCCGGTGCTCAGCAACAGCTTCGCCTTCGGCGGTCACAACGCCTGTGTCGTGTTCGACTCACCCCGCGGTTGATCACGAGAGCACGAGAGGTTGTGGAGCATGCGGCTGACCGCCGTCGAGGAAGGGCACCTGCGCAACGGGATGCCGGGGACGATCGGTATCGCCGCGGTGTTTCCCGGTGCGCCGTTCGACCTGGCGCAGGTGCGGTCCCGGGTCCGCGACCGCTGGGGCGGGCTGGACCGGATGAGCCTGCTGCTCCGGCGTCCCGGCGGACCGGCCGCGCTGTCGGGCCATCGATGGCGGACGGCCCGGCCGTTCGATCCCGTCGCGCACGTCACCGCCACCGACCGGGACCTGCGGTCCCTGCTCACCGACGGCGTCAGCGACCTGCTGCCGGCTGAACGGCCCCTGTGGCGGCTGCTGGTCACGCGGCAGGGCATCGTGCTGCTCGCCCATCACGCGCTGCTGGACGGCAGATCCCTGGAGACGCTGTTCCGGCTGCTGATGGACGACGCCGTGACCCCGCGGGCCGGCGTCCCGGCCGGGGCGGACCCCGCCGCGGTCGTGCGACAGCGGTCGCGTGTCGGTGCCGGCACCGTGTACCGGGAGTTGCGGCGCATCGGGTTCCCCGGCCAGTCCCTGCCCGCGACGCCCGAACTGCGGCCCTCGGTGGCCGTGGTCGAGCTGGACCCGCAGGTGATGCGGGCCGCCCGACGGCAGCCGGCCGGCGGGCGCGGAGCGACCCTCAACGAGTTGCTGCTGAGCGCGTACGCCGGTGCCCTGCACGCCTGCTACGGGCCCCTGCGGACCTGGCCGAACGCACCGACCCCCCTCTACGCCACGGTGCCGGTCGACCTGCGGAACCGCCAGAACGCGGGCCAACTCGGCAACGGCGTCACCGCGCTGCGTATGCCGCTGCCGGTCGACGTCGAGTCCCCGGTGGCGCGGCTGCAGGCGTGCCAGGACGAGGTCGCGGGGTTCGACCGCCGCTGCGACGCCCACCGCGCGTTCCTTCCCGCGCTGAAGGGCGCCGCACGGACCGTGCCGTGGCTGGCCGGGGTGATGGCCGAGCGGCTGGCCCGCCCCGAGCTCACCACGAGCCTGTGCACCGCGTTCAAGTGGCGTGACAACCCCAGCCGCCTGCACGGCCGCCCGCTGGCCCGCATCGTTCCCCTGCCGCAGCTGTCCCCACCCGGCACGGCGAACCTCTGCCTCGTCCACACCGCCGACGCCTACACACTCACCGTCGTCAGCCACCTGCGCGCCGGTGACGCGGAGATGATCGGTGACGCGGTGGCCCAGGAACTGAAAGCCGTGGCGGCGTCTGCCGCGTGGGTGAGTTGAAGGGCGGCGTCCGGTCAGGCGCGGCCGGCGGGCGGGCGACCTCGTACGCGTGAGCGAGGTCAGTCGCGCGGCCGGTGCAGCCTTCTGGCGATTTCCAGTTGCTCCTCGTCCAGCGGGCGGCCGTCCTCGATGTCCCAGAGGCAGTTCTGCAGGAGTCGGCCGTAGGTCCATGCACGCGCGCGTGCGCGGTCCAGGGCGAGGACGTCGGTCATGGCGTCGAAGCGCCAGCGGATGTCGTCGGCGTCGAAGCGGTTGGCGAGGGCGGGCCACAGTTCGAAGCCCGGGTCGCCGGCGAGGGGCTTGGGGTCGATGGCGAGCCAGGGGGCGCGTGCGGAGGCGAGGACGTTCTCGTCGTGGAGGTCCCAGTGCAGCAGGCGGTCGCCCGGTTCGTCGACGACTTCGCGTACGGCGGCGGCGCAGTCGGCGACGACACGGCGGGCCTCCGGGTCCGGGATCTGCTGCAGCGCACCGGGCGTCTGCTCCAGCATGTCCTGCGCGATGTCGCCGAGGCGGCGCAGGCCGGCGGGTGCGGTGAAGGACGTGAGGTGGGCCAGCAGGCGGGCGATGACCAGGACCGACTCGTGGACGTCCGGCCGGTGCGCGAGCATGCGGGACGAGTCGAGCCGCTCGAGGAGCATGGTGCCGGTGGGCTCGTCGTGGTCGAGGAGGCGTACCGCCCCGTCGCCGTCCCACAGGCGCAGCGCGACCGGCTCGCCCTCGCTCTCCTCGTCGAGGAGTTGCAGCTTCAGCACGGCCGGGGTGCCGTCCCGGCGGGTCACGGGCAGGACCAGGGCGCTGACCCCGTGCATCGGCCGTCCGTCGACCGTCAGCTCCCAGCGGTCGAGGAACCCCGCCGTCAGGTCCGGGAGCCCGGCGATGAAGGCACGGCCCGCCTCCCCGTTGTACTCGTGCTGTGATGCGGCGAGCTCCTGCGGAATGTCGATCACTTTGCGGACCCTACTGGGCTGCCGGAATCGGCTCACGCGAATTAACGTCCTCCCATGAGCAGCTCGGTCAACGGTGCCGTGAACGGCGCCATCTCCTTCTGGTACGCGCACGACGGCCTCCCCTCGGTGCGTGAGCCGCTCGCGGGGGACACCTCCGCGGACGTGGTGATCGTCGGCGGCGGGTACACGGGACTGTGGACGGCGTACTACCTCAAGAAGGCCGTCCCCTTCCTGCGGATCACCGTCCTGGAACAGAAGTTCTGCGGCTACGGCGCCTCCGGACGCAACGGCGGCTGGCTGTACAACGGCATCGCGGGCCGCGACCGGTACGCGAAGCTGCACGGCCACGAGGCCGCCGTACGGCTGCAGCGCGCCATGAACGACACCGTCGACGAGGTCGTACGGGCCGCCGCGGAAGAGGGCATCGACGCCGACATCCACAAGGGCGGGGTGCTCGAAGTCGCCCGTACGCCCGCCCAGTTGGCGCGGCTGAAGGAGTTCCACGCGCACGAGCTGTCGTACGGCGAGAAGGACCGCGAGCTGTACGGTGCGCGCGAGACCGCCGAGCGGATCCGGGTGGCCGACGCCGTCGGCTCGACGTGGACGCCGCACGGCGCGCGTCTGCACCCCGTCAAGCTGGTCAAGGGGCTCGCGGCGGCCGTCGAGGCGCTGGGCGTGACGATCCATGAGCTGACGCCGGTCACGGAGATCCGGCCCAAGCACGCGGTCACCCCGTACGGCACCGTCCGCGCGCCCTACGTCCTGCGCTGCACCGAGGGCTTCACGGCGGGCCTGAAGGGCCAGCGGCGGACCTGGCTGCCGATGAACTCGTCGATGATCGCCACCGAGCCGCTGTCGCAGGAGCAGTGGGAGTCGGTGGGCTGGGCGAGCCTGGAGACGCTCGGGGACATGGCGCACGCCTACATGTACGCGCAGCGCACGGCCGACGGGCGGATCGCGCTGGGCGGGCGCGGGGTGCCCTACCGCTTCGGTTCGCGCACCGACAACGACGGCCGGACGCAGCCCGAGACCATCGAGGCCCTGCGGGAGGTCCTCGTCGGGTTCTTCCCGGCACTGGCCGGGGTGCGCATCGAGCACGCCTGGTCGGGCGTGCTGGGCGTACCGCGCGACTGGTGCGCCACGGTCACCCTGGACCGGTCGACGGGGATCGGCTGGGCGGGCGGCTATGTCGGCTCGGGCGTGGCCACCGCCAACCTCGCCGCGCGCACGCTCCGCGATCTCGTCCAACTGGACTCGGGGCAGGGCCTGCAGACCGAACTGATCGACCTGCCCTGGGTCGGGCACAAGGTCCGCAAGTGGGAGCCGGAGCCGCTGCGGTGGCTCGGTGTGCAGGGCCTGTACGCCACCTACCGGGCCGCCGACCGGCGGGAGCGGCTGAGCGGCGCGGGGGAGTCGTCGCGGCTGGCCCGGGTGGCCGACCGGGTGGCCGGGCGGCACTGACATGCCCATCGCCGGGGCGGTGGGTGGGGGAGGGGCTCCGCGGTCCGGTGGGGCCCCTCCCCCCGTTTGTGGAGGCCGGTCGGGGGTGGCGGTCAGGCCACCGGCTCCGGGATCTGCGCCTCCTGTGCGGCACCGTGCTTCGGGGGTTTCGCCGTCACCATCAGCGCCGCGACCACACCGGCCAGGAGCGTGATGGCGGCGGCCCACCAGATGGCGACCGTGTAGCCGTGCACGATGCCCTCCTGGGTGACCAGGGCCCGCTGGGCCGGGTCGGTCAGGTGGGCGGTGATGTAGGCGGCGCTGCTGGTGGTGGCGATGGTGTTGAGCAGGGCCGTACCGATCGAACCGCCCACCTGTTGCGAGGTGTTGACGGTCGCGGAGGTCACGCCGGAGTCCTGCGGGGCCACGCCGGCCGTCGCCGTGGCGAAGACCGGCATGAAGATCAGGCCCATGCCGAGGCCCATGAGGATGAGGGCGGGGAGGATGTCGCTCGCGTAGGAGGAGTGCACGGTCAGCCGGGTCAGGAGCACCATGCCGATCGCGGCCAGCAGGGCGCCCGGGGCCATGAGAAGGCGCGGCGCGACATGGTCCAGGAGCCGGGCGGCGATCTGGGTTGAGCCGGTGATGATCGCGACCGTGAGGGGGAGGAAGGCGAGGCCGGTCATCACGGGCGAGTAGTCGAGGATGACCTGGAGGTAGTAGGTCATGAACAGGAACAGACCGAACAACCCGATGACGGCCAGCGCCATGGTGAGGAAGCAGCCGGCGCGGGTGCGGTCCTTGATGATGTGCAGCGGGAGCAGGGGCACCGGGGCCCTGGTCTGCCACCAGACGAAGGCGGCGAGGAGGGCGACTCCGACCACGAAGAGGGTCAGGACCATCGGGTCGGTCCAGCCGCGCGGCTCCGCCTCGGCGAACCCGTAGACGATGGCGACCAGGCCGCCGCAGCCGAGCAGCACGCCGGGCACGTCGAGGCGGGCGCCCGCATGGCCGGGGCTGTCGTGGAGCAGGGTCAGCGCGCCGAAGACGGCGATCACCGCGATGGGCACGTTCACGTACAGGCACCAGCGCCAGTCCAGGTACTCGGTGAGCAGACCGCCGACGATGAACCCGATCGCGCTTCCGCTGCCGGCCAGCGCGCCGTAGATGCCGAAGGCCTTGCCGCGCTCCTTGGGGTCGGTGAAGGTCGTCGTCAGCAACGACAGCGCCGACGGGGCCAGTACGGCGGCGAAGACGCCCTGGAGGGCGCGGGCGCCGAAGAGCATGCCGGCCGTGGTGGCGGCACCGCCCAGCGCGGAGGCGGCGGCGAAGCCGACGAGGCCGATGACGAAGGTGCGTTTGCGGCCCACCAGGTCGGCGATCCGGCCGCCGAGCAGGAGCAGTCCGCCGAAGGCCAGGCTGTATGCGGTGATCACCCACTGGCGGTTGCCGTCGGATATCCCGAGGTCTTCCTGCGCGGACGGGAGCGCGATGTTCACGATGGTCGCGTCCAGGACGACCATCAGCTGCGCGAGCGCGATGATCACCAGACCCCACCAGCGGCGGGGATCGACGTCCCGGGCGTGTTCACCCGTTCGGGTGACGGTCACCCGGCCAGAAGACCATGACTCGGGGCGTATCGCATCTGGGGGGTGCTTGTGGCCGGTCACGGCTCCAGCACCACCTTTCCGGTGGTCGCACGGGTTTCGAGGGCGCGGTGCGCGGCTGCCGCCTCGGCGAGCGGGAAGCGCTGCACGGCCGGGGTGAGGCGACCAGCGGCGGCCTCGGCGAGAGCGCGCAGCTCGAGGGTCTGCACGGGGTTGGGGCCGCCGGCCCGGCGCATCATCGCGGGGCCGAGGACGTTCTCGGAGACGCCGTCGACCAGGTAGGGCTCACCGTCGTGCAGCCCCTGTCCGGACCAGCCGAAGACGAGATGCCTGCCGCCCGGCGCGAGCAGGGCGACGCACGCGCGGGCCACGTCGCCGCCGACGCCGTCGAAGACGACCGTGACACCCCGGCCGCCCAGGAAGGCGCGGACCTCCCCGGGCCACGCCGGGTCCGTGTAATCGACGGCGAGATCGGCGCCGTTGTCCCGTACCCGGGCCGCCTTCTCCGGTCCCCCGGCCAGCCCCACGACGAGCGCGCCGGCGTTCTTCGCGTACTGCACGAGCAGGGTGCCGATGCCGCCCGCCGCCGCCGGGACCAGGGCCACCGCGTCCGGGCCGAGCTCGGCGAACTGCAGGATCCCCATCGCCGTACGCCCCGTGCCGATCATGGCGACGGCCTCGGCGAAGTCGAGGTTCTCCGGGATCTCGTGGACGCGGTCGACGTCCGTGACGGCGAGTTCGGCATAGCCGCCCGGGGCGAACCCGAGGTGGGCGACGACGCGCTTGCCGAGCCAGAGCCGCGCGACGCCCTCACCGAGGGACTCGACGACTCCGGCGACCTCACGGCCGGGGATCGTGGGCAACGCCGGCGGCTCGGGCGCCGGACCCTGGATGCCCTCGCGCAGGGCCGTGTCGAGCAGATGGACGCCGGCCGCGGCCACGGCGATCCGGACCTGGCCGGGTCCTGGTACGGGGTCGTCGAGCTCCTCGTGGGTGAGGTTCTCGGCCGGGCCGAAGGAGTGCAGACGGATGGCGTGCATCGGGATCCCCCATGGAGACGGGCCACGCGGACGGGCCGTGTACTCGGAAGCTGTCGGGGAGCCAGCCTTCAACCTCAAGCTTGCTTGAGGTCAAGGGCGTTCCGGCCGAGGGCCAGGGAGACGGCCGTGAGCGCGCTGTTGAAGGAGACCTCGGACAGCACGCCGGGGGCGGCGACCTGGTCCCCCGCCAGGTAGAGCCCGTCGCCCCGGTCGACGGCCGGGCGGTCGCGCCAGCTGGTGCCGGGCAGGTCGACGGCGCCCGTACGGCCGCTCGCCACGGACTCGCGCCGCCAGGTGACGCGCTCGCGCCAGCCGGGGAAACCGAGGTCGAGGAGTTGCTCGGCACGCGCGATGCCGGCGGCCTTGTTCTCGTGCGGGGCGATCGGGATCTGTCCCTGGATCAGCTGTTCCCCGGCCGGCGCCAGCGACCGGTCCTGCGCGGTGAACCGCTCCAGCCACCCGGTCTCGTCGAGATCGGAGACCGCGAAGGCATCCCCGCGCCGGGTGCGCACCGCGAGGTCGATGAGTGCCGTACGCCCGCTGGTCCACGTCAGCGAGTCGTCCCTGAGCAGGCGGCGGGCGGCGTCGAGTGAGGTCGCGAGGACGACGGGCGCGTCGGTGCTCAGGTCGTCGAGGCTGTCGATGCGGGAGAGGGTCTCCATCCGCACCCCGAGGTTCCACGCCCGGGCCGCCATTCGGTCGATCATGGTCGCCCAGCCGCCGCGCGGATAGTGCGCCTCCGGCGGCAACTTGGTGGCCCGGCGCAGCCGCTCCTGTACGAACGCCGCGGACAGAGCGCCGGGGTCGTGGTGGAACAGCGCGACGGCGGAGTAGTGCGCGGCGGCACGGGCGCCCTCCTCGCCGGCGATCCCGGTCGCCCACGTCATGAAGTCGAGGTCCACGGGCGCCTGCGGCAGCCCCCGGCGCAGCAGCTTGAGCATGGCGAACGGCGGGGTGCGGCGCAGGACGCCCCGATGCCGCAGCCGCAGGCGGGCGGCCTCCAGAGGCGGGATCGGCGCGAGCGGCCCGATGAGGTCCCGCTGCTTGAGCCAGGCCCAGTGCGGGCCTCCGTTGTAGAGGGCGTGCGGTCCTTCGTTCGTCCGGTACGGCCCGTCGGCGGTCCGCGCCCGCCCGCC
This sequence comes from Streptomyces sp. NPDC111606, assembly GCF_055656945.1. Taxonomy (NCBI): domain Bacteria; kingdom Bacillati; phylum Actinomycetota; class Actinomycetes; order Kitasatosporales; family Streptomycetaceae; genus Streptomyces; species Streptomyces sp. NPDC111606. The sequence goes on along the minus strand of NZ_JBVKBY010000013.1, from coordinate 248,358 downwards.
GAGGGTGTGGTGGGTTTCGTACACGGTGACCTTGGCGCCCGCCTCTGCGGCGGTGATGGCCGCGGTGAGTCCGGCGAAGCCGCCGCCGATGACGGTGATGCGGTGCATGACTGGGGGTCTCCCTTGTGCTCGGGTCGCCTTGCTTCCCTGCTTCTGTGAGTACGACGGTCCTGGGCGCCCGGAATGTGACATGGGGGTGGTGGGGGTGCGGGTCGGCGCAGCCCCCGGTACTGGCTCGGCGTCGAGTTGACGGGAGTCGGCGCAGGTCGGAGGGATTGTCAGTGGTGGGGTGCAGCATGGGTGCATGGTGAGGAGAGCGATGGGTGCGGGCGGCGGTTCCGGCGGGGCGGGCGGTCCGGGCAGGGGCGGCGTGAAGCGCGCGCGGCGGCCCGAGGTGCGGCTGCCGCGGCTGGAGCCGTTCCGCGAGGGGGAGTTGGAGCCGGACGGGGACTATGACGGCCTGGAGTTCCAGGAGGAGGACCTCACCGGACAGGACGGCGGGGGCGCCCGCTTCATGGACTGCGCGCTGCGGGGCTGCGCCCTGGACGAGACGAGACTTCACCACGCCCGCATCCTCGACTCGGTCCTCACGGGCCCGCGGGGAGTCGGGACCGACCTCGCCGAGTCGACCCTGCGCGATGTGGAGCTGGTGGACGCCCGGCTGGGCGGCGTGCAGCTGCACGGGGCCGTGCTGGAACGGGTCGTGATCCGGGGCGGCAAGATCGACTACCTGAACATGCGCAAGGCCAGGCTCAGAGACGTCGTCTTCGAGGGCTGCGTCCTGGTCGAGCCGGACTTCGGGGGCGCGAGGCTGGAGCGGGTGGAGTTCGTGGACTGCGCGCTGAAGCGGGCGGACCTCACCGGGGTGACTCTGACGGACGTGGACCTGCGCAGGGCGGGCGAGCTGGACATCGCGCGGGGGGTGGACCGGCTGGCCGGGGCGGTCATCAGTCCTTCGCAGCTGCTGGATCTGGCGCCGGTGCTGGCGGCTGCGGTGGGGGTGCGGGTGGAGGCTGAAGAGTAGGGCCAGGCAGGGGTCAGGGGAGGGTGCGGGGGCGATCAGGAGGGGGCTGGTGGCGGGCTGGTGTGCGGTGCCTGGACGCCTGCGGTATGATCAATCCTGAGCTGGTCGCCGGAACTCGCGGTGGTCGGTGTTGCGTTGGTGGTCCAAGGAAAGACGTCCCGCTTCCTGCGGGGAGATGCAGGTGCAAGGCCTGCCCGGCGCTCGGATCAGGAGCCCCATCCCACGTTGTGCGGGATGGGGCTCCTTCGTTGTCCGTCGGGCGGCTGGGCTACGCCGGCCTGGGGAAGCGGGCCTGCAGGGTCCAGATCGCCGGGTTCTCGGCCAGGTCCTCGTGCAGGTCGATCAGGTCGGCGATCAGGTCGTGCAGGAAGTCACGGGCCTCACCGCGCAGTTCGGCGTGCGAGAAGGTCAGCGGGGGCTCCTCCGCCCGCATCCAGTCGGCCTCGATGTCGACCCAGCCGAAGCGGCGCTCGAAGAGCATGCGGTCGGTGGACTCGGTGAAGTCCAGTTCCGCGTGCTGGGGGCGGGAGGCGCGGGAGCCGGCCGGGTCCTGGTCCAGCAGCTCGGCGATGTCGCACAGGGCCCAGGCGAAGTCGAGCACCGGCACCCATCCCCAGGCTGTGGACAACTCCCGGTCCGCCTTGGTGTCGGCGAGGTAGACGTCGCCGCAGAACAGGTCGTGGCGCAGGGCACGGACGTCCGCGCGACGGTAGTCCGTCTGCGGGGGGTCCGGGAAGCGGTTGGAGAGGGCGTAGCCGATGTCGAGCACGGGGGTGATGGTGTCACGGGTCGGTGGGGGCGCGGCGGTGAGGTGGGGCGGCTCGCGTGCGGGCGCGGGGTTCGGTGGGGCCGGGGTTCGTGCGGTGTGCGGAGGTGAGGGTTTCCCGGCTCGGGTGTGGGCATGGAGGCGGGGGTGATGCGGCTCGCGTGCGGGCGTGCAGGCCCGCCGGTGTCGTGGCTCGGGGAGGTGATGGTTGGCGCGGCCCGCGCTCATAGGATCGCTGGTGTGTCCCGTTCCGTTCCTGTTGTCCCGGCCATCGGCTGTGGCTTGCTCGCCCTCGTCCTCACCGCGTGCGGCGGCGTCCACGGCACCCCCGGTGGGTCCGGTGTGCGCGACCCGTTCTTCCCCAAGGCCGGGAACGGTGGCTACGACGTCACGCACTACGACCTCGACCTCGCCTACGACCCCGACGACCGCCACCTCACCGGCACCGCCGAGATCACCGCACGTGCGGGCAAGGACCTCTCCGCCTTCGACCTCGATCTGAAGGGCATGGACGTCGAGCGGGTCACGGTGGAGGGCGAGCGTGCCCGGTGGAGCCGTAGCGGCCAGGAGGTCGTCGTCCGGCCGCGCGACGAGCTGGACAAGGGCGAGACCTTCCGGCTCACCGTCCGCTACTCCGGCACCCCGCAGACCATCACCGACCCGGACGGCTCGGAGGAGGGGTGGCTCCCCACCGCCGACGGCGCGCTCGCGCTCGGGGAGCCGACGGGGTCCATGGCGTGGTTCCCCGGCAATCACCACCCGTCCGACAAGGCGTCGTACGACATCGCGGTGACCGTCCCGGAGGGGCTCCAGGTGGTCTCCAACGGTGAGCCGGCCGAGCGGACCACCGACGGCGGCCGTACGACGTTCCACTGGCGCACCGCCGAGCCGATGGCGAGTTACGTCGCCACGCTCGCCATCGGGGACTACGACATCCGCCGCTCCAGCGTGCCGGGCGCGGCCGGCAGCGCGCTGCCCGTCTACACGGCCGTCGCCCCCTCCCAGGCCCGCTCCAGCCGTGAAGTCCTGGCCCGGCTCCCCGAGATCGTGGAGTGGGCCGAGTACAACTTCGGTCCCTTCCCCTTCTCCTCCACGGGCGCGATCGTCGCCCGCGAGAACGCCTCCGCCTACGCCCTGGAGACCCAGAACCGGCCCGTCTTCCCCGGCGCCCCCGGCACCGAACTGCTCGTCCATGAGCTGGCCCACCAGTGGTTCGGCAACTCCGTGACGCCCGAGAGCTGGCAGGACATGTGGCTGAACGAGGGCTTCGCGACGTACGCGGAGTGGCTGTGGCAGGAGGACAACGGCGGCGACAGTGCGCAGGAGACCTTCGACGCCCTGTACGACCACGGTGAGGACGAGTACGAGGACCTCTGGTCCTTCCCGCCGGCCAAGCCCACGAGCGCCGCGCACATCTCCGGCGACCCGGTCTACCAGCGCGGCGCGATGGTCCTCCACAAGATCCGCCAGGCCGTCGGCGACGACACCTTCTACGACATCGTCCAGGACTGGACGGCCGAGCACCGGCACGGGAACGCGGACACCGGGGACTTCACGAAGCACGTGGAGAAGACGGCCCCGGACGAGGACTTCACCTCCGTCTGGGAGGACTGGCTGTACGGGGAAGGAAAGCCCGAACAACCGTGACGCCGGCCCGTCGTCCCGCCGTCCTGCACAGACAGCTGCTCAGGACCCCCGCTCGAGATCCCGCCGCATCGCCGCACGGACCGCCCATATCGCCTCAGCGTGCTTGAGCCGCCGCTCCTGCAACTGCGGGGAGTCGAGCGGTGGGTCACCGGCTGCGAACCCGTCCTGGAGGTCCCGCAGCGTCGCGTAGACGTGCTCGAGCAGGTCGGACATCTCTCGCGGCGCGCAGATCAGGGCGGTCTCACGAGCCTCGTCGCAACCGGAGGCCCTGAACGCCTCCCGTACGGCCGTCTCCCGTGCCGCCTCCGCCTGGTCGCGGCTGGTGACCGCGGCCGCGTGCATGGCCTCGTAGGCCAGGCGGTACTTCGTCAGGACCGTCACATAGATCTGCCGGCGTTCCTGCCGGGTCCGGTCGGCCAGGTCTCGGCGCCAGCGGGTGCGGTCCGCGAGCGGCGTCGAGCCGACGCCGACCAACGCGCCGAGGGCGGTGCCTGCCAGGGGCGTCCAGTCCACGCCGGTTCAGGCCCCCCTGCCCGCTTCCCACTCGTCCAGGAGGCGGGCCAGGTCCGGGGGCCACAGGGGTTCGGGGGACTTGGCGAGGTCTGCTCGGGGCCACCACTGCCACGTGAGGATGCCGTCGGCGGCGTGGGCCGCGGGGAGGTCGGGGCCGGTCGGGTCTCGGTGGGGGCCGCGGGTGACGTAGATGTGCTCGTGCTGGCGGACCGGGGTGCCGGAGTGGGTGAAGTCGTGCTCCCAGGTGCAGAGCAGGGGGCCCGGTTCCAGGTCGGTCCAGCCGGTCTCCTCGCGCAGCTCGCGCAGGGCGCCCTCCTGGGGCGTCTCGTCGGCCTCCAGGCCGCCGCCGGGGAGGGCCCAGTGGACGCCGACCTCGACGTTGTCGTACCGGAACATGAGGACCGAGCCCTCCGGGTCGAGTACGGCGACTCGGGCGGCTTGGCGCGGGGTGCGCGGGGCGCTGTCGGGATCGATGAGCGGCTTGCGCAGGACCGTGCAGGCGCGGCCGAGTTGGAGGTCCTCGCCGTAGCCGACGACCTCGTAGTCGAGGGCGGTCCAGAAGGCGATGGCGTCGGGGTTGTTGTCGAGGACGGCCAGGCGTACGGCCGTACGGCCCGCGGTGCGCAGGCGCTCCTCGACCAGGGCGGCCAAGCGGCCTCCGTGCCCCTGGCGTTGGGCACGCGCGTCGACCATCAGCAGGCCGATCCACGGGTCGGGGTCGGACGGGTCCGGGTGCCGGGCGAGCGTGATCACGATCCCGACCAGCTGCCCGGCACTGCGGGCCAGCAGGACCTCCACGTCAGGGTTGGCCAACTCGTCGGCCAGCGCGGCCGCCACCTGCTCGGGCCGTACGTCGTCCGGGTCCGGGAACTCGCCGCTGAGCGCGTGGAACTCACGGTTGGAGGCGTAGAGCGCGGTGAGCTCGGTGAGGAGCGGGGCCGGGATGTCGTGGTCAGGGCTGAGGGGGAGCGGGTCGAGGATCACGTGGGGCAACCTATCGAAGACATGAACGATCGAAGACGGGATGATCGCGGCCCTGGACGACCGATCGCCGGACGCTCGAGGTCCTGGACGACCGAAGTCCCTGAACGCCGGAACCCCCGGCCGAAGCCAGGGGTTCCTGAACAGCGAGGCGTCCGTCAGACGTTCACGCCGAAGTCCTGCGCGATGCCCACCAGGCCCGAGGCGTAGCCCTGGCCGACGGCGCGGAACTTCCACTCGGCGCCGTTGCGGTAGAGCTCGCCGAAGACCATGGCGGTCTCGGTGGCCGCGTCCTCGGACAGGTCGTAGCGGGCGATCTCGGCCCCGCCGGCCTGGTTGACGATGCGGATGTAGGCGTTGCGGACCTGGCCGAAGTTCTGCGAGCGGTTCTCCGCGTCGTAGATCGAGACCGGGAAGACGATCTTGTCGACGTCGGCCGGGAGACCGGCCAGGTTGACGTTGATCGCCTCGTCGTCGCCCGCGCCCTCACCGGTGCGGTTGTCACCGGTGTGGACGATGGTCTGGTCCGGGGTCTGCTTGTTGTTGAAGAAGACGAAGTGTCCGTCCGAGTAGACCTTGCCCGTGGGGTTGACCGCGATCGCCGAGGCGTCGAGGTCGAAGTCCGTGCCGGTGGTGGTGCGGACGTCCCAGCCGAGGCCCACGGTGACGGCGGTCAGGCCCGGTGCCTCCTTGGTGAGCGAGACGTTGCCACCCTTGGACAGGCTTACAGCCATTGTTGGGAGTCCCTTCCCTCGTTGCGGTACGGCTAGAAGCTACAGCTACCCCTATGAACGCGGAGAGGGGTACCTCAAGTTCCAGGTGTCTTTACTTTCTTTACCAAAGAGCACCCGTAGGGGATATTCGCGTGACGTGGACCGGACAGAAGCGGGAACATGTACGGCATGTCTGGTCCCTACGTCATCCGTGGCTCCGTCTCCCTGCCCGAGGCCGAGCTCATGTGGCGTTTCTCGCGGTCGAGCGGCCCGGGGGGCCAGCACGTCAACACCAGCGACTCCCAGGTCGAGCTGCGGTTCGACCTGGCGAGCACGCAGGCGCTGCCCGAGGTGTGGAAGCAGCGGGCGCTGGAGCGGCTGGCGTCCCGCCTCGTGGACGGTGTCCTCACCGTCCGCTCCTCCGAGCACCGCTCACAGTGGCGCAACCGCGAGACCGCCGCCGTCCGCCTCGCCGCCCTCCTGGCCGAGGCGACGGCCCCGCCCCCCAAGCCGCGCACGCCGACCCGCATCCCGCGCGGCATCAACGAACGCCGGCTGAGGGAGAAGAAGCAGCGCTCGGAGACCAAGCGGGGGCGGACGGGGCGGGGCTGGACGTAGTCGGGTCGGCGCCGCCCGTCACCTCCGCCGAGCGGGGGATACGGTCGCGACCTTCGGACGATCCCCGGACACCGGACCGGTGGCGACGATCGAGGCTCATGCCGTCACACGTCCGGATTGGATCCCCATCGTGCTGAAGTGGACCCTGCGCGCCGTCGCCGTCCTCGCCATCGTCGCCGCAATCGCCTCCCCGGTCGCCATGCCCGCGCCCGCACCGGAAGCCGCCGCCGTGGCGCCCGTGTCCCACGCAGGCGCCCCGGGTGCCGGGCTCACCTCCGCCGTCTAGCCGGAAGGCGAGGCCTCTCTGTCACACCCTCGTCCCGCCAACCGTCAACGAAGTGACGACGGACCGCGAGGAGAGGTTGGGACAGATGAGCGGCGACCACAGCGGCTTTCGGGGCACCGGCTTTCAGGGCACCGGCTCTCAGGACACCGACTTTCTCGCCCAACGCTTCGAGGCGCACCGCGGACACCTCCGGGCTGTCGCCCACCGGATGCTCGGGTCGGTCGTCGAGGCCGAGGACGCGGTGCAGGAGGCTTGGTTTCGGGTGAGCCGGTCCGATACCGCCCGGATCGACAATCTCGGGGGATGGCTGACGACCGTCGTGGGCCGGGTCTGTCTCGACATGCTTCGCTCGCGCAAGTCCCGTGCCGAGGAGCCGCTGGACGGCGCGACCGCGGGTTCCGGTCCGGGTGCGGCCGTGCCCGGCACCGTCGCCGACCCCGAGCAGGACGCCCTCCTCGCCGACTCGGTGGGCGTCGCCCTGCTGGTCGTACTGGACACCCTGACGCCTGCCGAGCGGCTGGCGTTCGTGCTGCACGACCTGTTCGGGGTGCCGTTCGAGGAGGTCGCGGACGTCGTGGACCGTACGCCCGCCACGGCGCGGCAGCTCGCCAGCCGTGCCCGGCGCCGGGTGCGGGGCGCCGATGTGCACGAGGTCGGCGCGGCCGGGCGGCACAGGCAGCGGGAGGTCGTCGGCGCTTTCCTCGCCGCCGCGCGCGAGGGTGACTTCGAGGGGCTGCTCGAGGTCCTGGACCCGGACGTCATCGCGCGTGCCGAGGCCGGGGTGGTCACGGGTGCGGCGGCGGTGGCGCGGGGTGCGGCGACGTACGGGTCGCTCGCCGGTGTCGCGCGGCTCATGCTGGTCGACGGCGCCGTGGGGGCCGTCGTGCTGGTCGGCGGGCGGGTGGAACGGGCGCTGCGGTTTGCGTTCGTACGGGACCGGATCGCCGTGATCGACATCGTGACGGACCCCGAGCGGGTGTCCCGGCTCGACGTCAGGCCGATCTAGCCGGTGCGGTGCCGGTCCGGTCCAGTTCCAGCACGCCCACCGTCTCGCCCTCGCTCGTCTCGCCGTTGGGTCGGAAGCCAAGGCCCAGGTAGAAGCCCTCCGGGCCGTTCGGGCCGGGGTGCCAGGTGACGTAGAGCTGCCTGTCGCCCCGGCGGCGGAGCTCCGCGGCCACCGACTCGACCGCGAACCGGCCGTACCCCCGGCCCTGTTCGTCCGCGGCGATGTTCAGCCGCCACAGCCCGGAGCGCAGGAGGGTGCCGTCGCCGCGCCAGTCGATGTCGAGGAAGGCCATCAGGAACCCGACCGGGCGGTCGCCGTCGACGATCAGGCGCGGCCAGGCGACGCCCGCGGGGTGAACGTATGCCTCGGCCAGGGACTGCATCACCGGGGAGACCGCGAATTCCTGTTCGGGACGCACGCGTATGCCGGTGGCGGCCTCGAAGTTCGCGGGTGTGATTTCTTCGAGGCGTGGCGCTGAAGTGTTCGACGTCATCCCGGCACCGTAAGGCGGATGATCAGTTCCCCGCCATGGAATTGCGAACGGCTGCGTCCGCGGAGATCATCCCAACTGCCGGTAACGGCCCCGGAAATACGTAAGCGGCCCCCCGTTCGCACTCGGCAGAGAGGCCGACAGGACGCGGCCGATCACCAGGGTGTGGTCGCCGGCCGTCACGCGCTGCTCGGTGCGGCACTCCAGGGTGGCCAGGGCGCCGCCCACGAGCGGGGCGCCGGTCTCCTGGCCGCGCACGTACGGGATGTCGGCGAACAGCAGGCGGTCACTGACGCGGCCCTTCATGGCGAAGCGGCCGGCGATGTGGCGCTGGCTCTCGGCCAGGACCGAGACCGCCCACAGGGGCTGCTCGTCGAGCAGGTCGTCCATGCGGGACCCCTCGCGCACGCTGACCAGGACCAACGGCGGGTCCAGGGACACCGACATGAACGCCGTGGCCGTCATGCCGACGTCCTCGCCGACGGGTGCGTGCGGGTCGTCCGGGTCCAGCGGCGGCTCCAGCGCGGTCACCAGGACCACACCGGCGGCCAGCCGCGACATGGCGGCACGGAACTCGTCGTTGCTCACTCCCTCAGCATGCCCGGCGGCGTTGCGCGAGGCGGGGAGGACGGCGGTCACGGGCGGCGCGGGCAGGGAAGTGTTCGGCACGCCGAAAACGCTAATGTCGGCACCGCGCACCCGGCATCGGGCCTTCGCCCGAGAAGGGACCGGGAGGTGGTCCTAGGACCATGGACGGACGACTGACGTACCTGATCAAGACCGTTTCGTGGCATCTCCACACACGCACAAAGTTTGCGTTCAGTAAACGCACAGGAAAAACGCAGAAACACCGCTCAATTGTTCACGTTTACCTGTGACTTGAGTCACAAGGGCCATTAATTGTTGACCCTGTGTACCGAGTGAGCAGCGCGCTGTGATTCAGTGGCGGGGAACTAGCAAGGGAAGTTACGCCGAAGTAGAACCCTTGATTCGCTGCGAGGTCTCGGGGGGAGGGCGAGCATGGAGACCGAGTCGGAGCCGTATGTCCGTCTTGCGACCCTGCGGCAACTGCACCAGGTCATGGCTGACATGAACACGGCCCGCAGCCTGGCGGACACGCTGCAGACCGTCGCCGACGGTGTCGTCAACGGCCTCGGTTATGAGCTCGCGTGCGTCAACCTCGTACGCCCCGACGGCGATCTCGTCGTCGCCGCCTTCTCCGGCAACCCCGCCGCCGAGGCCCTCATCACCGGCCGTGTCGGCTCCCGGGACTCCTGGGAGCGCCGGCTGAGCATGGGCGAGCGCTGGGGCGACCTGGTCTTCATCCCGCACACCGAGGGCTGGATACTCGACGACGACGACGTCCCGCAGTGGTACACGGACGGCCCCGCGCCCCGCTTCGAGGACGAGTGGCACCCCTCGGACCGCCTCTTCGCCCCGATGTACACGCCCGGCGTGCAGGGCAGCGCGTGCGGCGAGCTGATCGGGGTCCTGTCCGTGGACCGGCCCCGCAACGGGCGGCTGCCGGGCGCATGGGGGCGCGAGGCGCTCCAGATGTACGCGTTCCAGGCGGCGATCGCCATCAGCAACGCACGTCTACGCGCGAATATGCAGCGGGCACTGGTCAGGCTCGAACGCGAGCAGCAGGCCCTGCGCGCCAGTGAGGAAAGCTTCAGGCAGGCCTTCGAGTACGCCCCGTCCGGCATGGCCATCGCGGAGATGGGCGGCGACCAGCACGGCCGGATCCTGCGCACCAACGACGCGCTGTGCCGCCTCCTCGGCCGGCCCGCCTCCGCGATGCGCCGCTACGCCTTCTCCGACCTCGTCCACCCCGAGGACATCGGCACGCTGCTGCGGACGTCCGCCGAGGGGGGCCGCGCGGAGCTCCGGCTCATCCGCCGTGACGGCACGTACGTGTGGGTCTCGCTGCGCAACAGCGTGGTCGCCGACGCCGCCGACGGGCCCCGCTTCCTGCTCACCCACGTCGAGGACATCGAGGAGCGCAAGCGTCGCGAGCTCCAGCTCGCCCACCGCGCCTCCCACGACTCGCTCACCGGGCTGCCGAACTCTGCCGAGCTGCGCTCCCGCCTCGCCTCGCGGCTGTGTCAGCGCTCCACGCACCCGGGTGCCGCCCTGGAGTCGGTCGACGCGGCCTACGGCCACCCGGCCTTCGATGCCAACGGCCACGGTTTCGACTTCCGGCCGGCTGTGGCGGCGTTCGACGCCTACGACCACCACGTGCACACCGTCGCGCCGGTCGAGGGTGAGCGGGACGACGGCGCCAAGGGGCTCGCGGTGCTCTTCTGCGACCTCGACGGCTTCAAGTCGATCAACGACCGGTTCGGGCACAACGCGGGTGACGCGGTTCTCATCGAGGTGGCCAGGCGCCTGTCCCGCCAGGTCCGCGACGGCGACACCGTGGCCCGGCTCGGCGGCGACGAGTTCGTGATCCTCGCCAACGGGCTCGGCAAGGCGGACGCCCAGGACCTCGCCGTACGCCTGCGCAGCGAGATCATCCAGCCGATCCGGGCCGAGGGGCGGGCCGTGCGGGTCGGCGCCAGCTTCGGCATCGGGTGGGCACACTGCGGAATGACTGCGGACGAAGTGTTGAAGTCCGCCGACGAGCGGATGTACGTAGAGAAACGATCTCGTCCCAAACAACACAGACGCGCCGGGTAACCCCCAGGTCAGCGAGCCGATGCGATCCGAGTCACCCGTTTGGGCCATCAGGAGCGGGTAGGCTCGCCATTCTGACCACACGCATCGCATCCGCCCGCACCTGGTGAGGAGTACCAAGGGATGACGTCCGGCAACAACGGCGCCAGCACGCCCGAGGACGACGACCCGTTCGGCTACCTCTACGCCGACGGGCAGGCCAACGGCGCCCAGCCGCCGTCCGGTGGCTACGGCTACCCGGGCTCGGTCAACCGTGTGCGCGCGGTCGGACAGCGCCAGTACGGCCAGCAGGCACCGACGGCCGCCTACGGCCAGGTACCGCAACAGCAGGGCACCTACGGCCAGCCGAGCGCCCACTACGCGGCCCCGGAGACGCACCCCGGCGGCGCGACCACGGCCCAGCAGCAGCCGGCATACAGCGGCGGCAACGGCTCGGGCGGCCGCGGCGGCCCCAACACCAAGGGCCTGCTGATCGGCGCGATCGCGGTCGTCGCGGCGGTCGTCATCGGCATCAGCGTGGCAATGCTGGGCGGCGACGGCGAGAAGGACGATGCGGGGGGCGACACGGGGTCGACCCCGAGCCAGTCCGAGAGCGCGGAGTCGCGTCCGTCGGCGAGCAGCAGTGCCGGGGCGGGTGCCGCGGACCTGCCGGCGATCGACGCCAAGGCGCTCCGCCTGGAGGGTGGCGCGGCCACCGCATCCGATGTGAAGGGCGCCGAGTCCGAGGGCGGCGTCTATGTGCAGGGATTCAACCAGGTCGGCGCCAAGGTCACCTGGACCGTCAACGGCATCGACAAGGCTCGTGACTACCGGCTCTACGTCCGTTACGACATTCCCGGAGTGGATGCCAACGCGACGCTGACGGTCAACGGCAAGGCCAACACCCAGCCTCTGGGCATGAAGAACTTCACGGGCTCGCCTGAGGGCGACTGGGAGAAGGGGTGGCAGTCCACCTGGGCTCCGGTGACGTTGACCAAGGGAACCAATACGCTCGAGATCTCCTGTGGCCAGGGGAATCAGTGCAACGCCTACATCGACCAACTGTGGCTGAAGTAAGGCCTGGATAGGAGAACGGTCCGCCAGACGTGCCGGCGGACCGTCGTGAGGGTGTCAGATCAGCCGATGCGGCCGAAGCCTACGCACTTGTCTGCGACCCACCTCTTCTTGCCTGCCCACTTGAGAGGCGTCCAAGTATTGTGTGACGAGTCGCCGCTTGAGCACTTGTACGATCCGCCCCTGACCTGACCTTCGCAGTTCGAGACCCAGCAGGGGACTCGGTCCGGCGTGCCGGTGCCGATGGCCTTGACCCTGAGCACTGCGGCGGAAGATGTTGATGTGCCCGCGCGGAGGCTCCAGTCGTTGAAGGATGTCGCATCTGACACGGCAGCCTGTGAGTGAGCGATCATTAAATCATCGCTCTGGAGTTCGGTGAGACCCGTTCCAGGTAGCTCCGCGGAGATGAAGCCTTGAGCGGCGCAACTCAGGCCGCGCTGACCTCCCCCGTCACCGCCACCCGCCCCAGCAACTCCTCATAAGCCCCCCGGTCGAACTCCCCCGCCACCGGCGCCACCACGCTTGCCGCGCTGAGTGCCGTCGCTCGGGTCAGGCGGTCCGGCCAGGGGAGCTTTTCCACCAGACCCGACAGCAGGCCCGCGACCGCCGCGTCGCCGGCGCCGGTCGGGTTGCCGTGGAGGCGGGTCGGTGGGGTGGCCTGCCAGCGGCCCTCGGGGGTGACGGCCAGGAGGCCTGACTTGCCGAGGGAGGCGACCACCGTACGGGCGCCCCGGCGACGCGCGTCCTGTGTCGCGCGCAACGGCTCGTGGGAGCCGGTGAGTTCGGCGAGTTCGTCGGCGTTGGGCTTGATGATGTCCGGGCGGGCGGCGACGCCCCGGCGCAGGGCCTCGCCGCTGGTGTCCAGCAGGACGGGGACGCCCGCGGCCCTCGCGGACCGGACCAGGCCGGCGTACGCCCCGACCGGTACGCCCGGTGGCAGGCTGCCGCACAGGGCCACCGCGGTGGCCGAGGCGAGGAGGTCCTCGTAGGCCTCCTGGAAGGCGGACCACTCGGCAGGCGTGATCGTCGGGCCGGGTTCGTTGAGCTGGGTCGTGTCGCCGGTGAGCTCGTCCACCACGGCGATGGTCCGGCGGGTCGCTCCCGTCACCGGGACCAGCGCGTCCACCACGGCCGGCGTGGCCGTGAGCAGGTCCTGGACCACGCGGCCCGTCGCCCCGCCCGTGAAACCCGTGACCGTCACCTCGTGGCCGAGGGCCGCCAGCACCCGGGCCACGTTCAGACCCTTGCCGCCGGGGCGTTCGGTCACCTCGGAGACGCGGTGGGAGGCGTGCGGGCGCAAGGACCGTACGCGATAGGTGATGTCGAGAGCGGTGTTCGCAGTGACAGTGAGGATCACCTGTACTCGACCTCCCCCGAAGAGTTCGGCATGCGTGTGCCGTCCGTCTGCCGGTTGTTCCTTCCGGCAGCTGCCGATCATGCCAAAAGGGCGGCGGCCGTCCCAGTCTGGCAGGACAACCACCGCCCTCAACAGCAGGACAGATCACCCCAGTTGGGGATCGACCACCCATTCGCCCCGGCGCATCACGCCCTTGAGGTCGAAGTCGGAGTCCAGCACCACCAGGTCGGCGTCCTTGCCGGGTTCCAGGGAGCCGATGCGGTCGTAGCGGCCGAGCAGCTTGGCCGGGTTGGCCGACAGCGCCGCCACCGCGTCCTCGACCGGCAGCCGGTCGATCGTCACGGCCCGTTTGAAGGCCCGGTCCAGCGTGAGGGTCGAGCCCGCGATCGAGCCGCCCTCGACGAGGCGGGCCACGCCGTCGGCGACCTCCACCTCCAGCGGGCCGAGCATGTAGCGGCCGTCGCCGAAGCCGGCCGCGTCCATCGCGTCCGTGATGAACGCGACCCGGTCCGCGCCCGCGTGACGGAACGCCAGCTCCAGCGCCGCCGGGTGCAGATGCGTGCCGTCGTTGATCAGCTCCACGGTCACCCGCTCGTCCTCCAGCAGGGCCGCGATCGGGCCCGGCTCCCGGTGGCCGAGCGGCGGCATCGCGTTGAAGAGGTGCGTGGCGACCGTCGCGCCCGCGTCGATCGCCTCCACCGTCTGCTCGTACGTCGCGTCGGTGTGCCCGATCGCGGCGATCACGCCGCGCTCCGCGAGCAGCCGTACGGAGTCGATGCCGCCCGGAAGTTCGGTGGCGAGGGTGACCATCGTCGCGTGGCCGCGCGCCGCGTCGATCAGCTTGCGCACGTCCGCCGGGTCGGGGTCGCGCAGCAGCTCCTCGGAGTGCGCGCCCTTGCGGCACGGGGAGATGAAGGGGCCCTCGAAGTGGATGCCGGCGATGTCGCCCTGCTCGGCCAGCTCGGACAGCAGGCCCGCGCGGCGGGTGAGGAAGTCCATGTCCCCCGTGACCGTGGAGGCGACCAGGGTGGTGGTGCCGTGCAGGCGGTGGGTGTGGATGCCGGTGACCACGTCGTCCGCGGTGCCCGAAGTGAACGAGGCGCCACCGCCACCGTGGTTGTGGATGTCCACGAAGCCGGGGACCACGTAGTGGCCGGCGAGGTCGATCACTCGGGTGTCCGCCGGGGCCGTGCCGGCGATCCGGGTGCCCTCGACGATCACCTGGCCCTCTTTGAGGATCCCCGTAGGCATGACCACGTCGGCGCCGGACAGGACGACGGGCACCTGGCTCGTTGCGGGCTGCGGGCTCGTCGTGGCTCGTCGCGCCCCGCGGCGGAGCCGCAATTCGGCGTTGTCCCGTGCCCCTAGGTCGGCTGCCATCAGGGGGTTACCTCCGTACGGTCGGTGTGGTCGAGGAGATCCCAGGCCAGGAGGCCGGCACCCAGGCATCCGGCGGTGTCGCCCAGGGCCGCGGGGACGATGGACGGCAGCTTCTGGAAGGTCACCCGGCGCCGGACGGCCTCCTTCAGCGGCGTGAACAAGGTTTCCCCCGCCTCCGCCAGGCCGCCACCGATGATCAGGGTGCGCGGGTCCAGCAGGGTGAGGGCGGTGACCAGGCCGTCGGCCAGGGCGTCCACGGCCGCGTGCCAGACCCGTACGGCGTTCGGATCACCGGACGCGACGGCCTTGGCGCAGTCCGCCGCGTCCGCCTCCGGGTCCCCGCACGCGGTGGCCCACGCCTCGCTCACCGCCGCCGCGGACGCGAACCGCTCCAGGCAGCCGCGCTGCCCGCACGGACACGGCGCTCCACCCGGCCGTACGACGATGTGGCCGATCTCGCCCGCGAAGCCGTGCGCACCCGCCTCCACCCGGCCGTCGATGCCGATGGCGCCGGCTATCCCGGTGCCGAGCGGTACGAACAGGAAACGGTCGGCACCCTTGCCCGCGCCGATCCGGCCCTCCGCGAGACCGCCGCTGCGCACGTCGTGACCGAGGGCGACGGGCACGCCGCCGAGCCGGTCGGCGAGCAGCCGCCGCAGGGGTACGTCCCGCCAGCCCAGGTTGGCCGAGTAGGCGGCGACGCCCTGCTCCTCGTCGACGATGCCGGGGACGGCGATGCCGGCGGCGGCCGCGGGCTCGCCGAAGCGCTCTTCGCCGTACGCGCGCAGCTCGTCGGCGAAGTCGAGGATGCCTTCGACGACCGCGTCCGGCCCGCGCTCGCGCCCGGTCGGGCGGCGGGCCTGGTGGAGCAGCTCACCGCTCGCTGCCGCCAGGGCGGCCTTCATCCCGGTGCCGCCCACATCGAGGGCGATGACGTGTCTCACGGGAACAGTGTGTCTTGCATACCCGCGAGAGGTCTAGTCCACTTACGTGGTGTAGACCTTATGGGGGCAATATGTATGACGTTTCGAAAGTTTCGAACATGGGTGTGGGGCGGTTTTGCGTGCAGCGGCGTAGACGTACGGGAACGATTGCGGCGGTGTCCGCGCTGGGCCTGTCGGCGGTTCTGGGCGGCTGTGGGCTGACCGGTGGTTCGGACGAGGTGACACTGAAGCTGGTCGCCGCGGACTACGGAGACAGTGCGGCGAACAGTTCCCAGAAGTACTGGGACAGGCTCGCCAAGGAGTACGAGGAGCAGCACGAGGGCGTGCAGATCGACGTCTCCGTGTACTCCTGGAACGACGTCGACGCCAAGGTCAAGGAGATGGTCGACGCCGGGGACGCGCCGGACATCGCGCAGATCGGCGCGTACGCCGACTACGCCGCGAAGGGCCTTCTCTACGAGGCCGACGAACTGCTCTCCATCCCCGTCCAGGCCGACTTCGTCTCGCAGCTCGCGGATGCGGGGCAGGTGAACGGCGTCCAGTACGGCATCCCGTTCGCCTCCTCCACGCGTCTGCTCTTCTACAACAAGTCCCTCTTCGAGGACGCCGGTCTCACTCCGCCGACATCCTGGAAGGAGCTGGCCGCCGACGCCGAGGCGCTCAAGGCGGAGGGCGTGAAGTACCCGTACGCGCTGCCGCTCGGTGCCGAGGAGGCGCAGGCCGAGACCATGCAGTGGCTGCTCAGCGGCGGGGGCGGGTACACCGACGCGGAGACCGGTACGTACAGCATCGACTCCGCGGAGAACGTCTCCACCTTCAACTGGCTCAAGAACAACCTGGTCGGCAAGGGCCTCACGGGACCCGTCCCGCCCGGGGAGCTCAACCGGGCCGACGCGTTCTCCGCCTTCGCCGCGGGGGATGTCGGCATGCTCAACGGCCATCCCTCGCTGATGCAGATGGCCGGGAAGAAGGGCGTGAAGTTCGGCATGGTGCCCATGCCCGGGCTGGAGGGGCCGACCAAGGTCTCCATGGGTGTGGCCGACTGGATGATGGCCTTCAAGCAGAACGGCCATGCCGAGCAGGTGGGGGAGTTCCTCGACTTCGCCTACGGCAAGCAGAACGTCCTGGACTTCTCCCGGGAGTACAACCTGCTTCCCGTCACCGACTCCGCGTCCACGGTGATGGCCGGGGCCGACCAGGACGCCGCCCTCAAGCCCTTCCTCGACCAGCTCCCGCTCTCCGAGCTCTATCCGGTGGGCCGGACGTCCTGGGCCGCGGTGAGCGCGGACGTCAAGAAGAGCATCGGCAGGACGGTGACGTCCGGGGGCAGCCCGTCGGCGATTCTGGGGCAGCTGCAGTCGGGGGCCACTCGGGCGGAGAGCGCGGAGTAGTTTCCGGTCGGCTCGGCTGCCGGCTCGGCTGTCAGTGGGGTGGGCTACGGTGCGGCACATGGACCAGGAGCAGCCCGAGGCCGCCGATCTCGCCGAGCGTGAGCGGGCGATTCTTGCGCTCGAGCGGCGGGGGTTCTCGGGGCCCGGGGCCAAGGAGCGGGCGATACGGGAGGGGCTGGGGCTGGCTCCGGTGCGGTATTACCAGCTGCTGAACGCTCTGTTGGATGATCCGCGGGCGCTGGCGCATGATCCGGTGACGGTGAATCGGTTGCGGCGGGTTCGGGAGGGGCGGCGGGGGGAGCGGTGACTCGCGGCGGTGCGGCAGGGGGGTTCGCCCCCGCCGCCCCTACCCGTCCCGTCCCGTCCCTGGGGGCTGCCGCCCCCAGACCCCCGCTTCGGCCTGAACGGCCTCGTCCTCAAACGCCGGACGGGCTGGATTGCCTGGACCGGCGCTGGAAATTCAGCCCCTCCCCGGCCCACCCGGGTTCCCGGATAAAGTCGCCCCATGGGCAGTCACAAGGATCATCTCCCGACCCCCACGACGCAGCCCGGCCGCGACGGCCTGGCCGCCATCCTCACCCTCCCGGCGCGCTCACTCATCGCGCTGGACTTCGACGGCACCCTCGCCCCGATCGTCCCGGACCCCGAAAAGGCCCGAGCCCACCCCGACGCCATCCCGGCCCTGGCCGCACTCGCGCCGAAGGTGGCCGCCGTCGCGGTGATCACCGGCCGCCCGGCCGAGGTCGCCGTGAAGTACGGCGGTTTCGCCGACACCCCGGGCCTGGAGCACCTCGTCGTGCTGGGCCACTACGGCGCCGAACGCTGGGACGCCGTCAGCGGCGAGGTCACCGCCCCCGACCCCCACCCCGGCGTCGCAGCAGTCCGCGCCGCCCTGCCGGACCTTCTCGAATCAGCAGCGCCGCGCACCTGGATCGAGGACAAGGGACACGCCCTGGCCGTGCACACGCGCCGCGCACCCGACCCCCAGGGCACCTTCGACGCCCTCCGGGCCCCGCTCACCGACCTCGCCACCCGCAACGGCCTCATCGTCGAACCGGGTCGCATGGTCCTCGAACTCCGCCCACCCGGCATGGACAAGGGCGTCGCGCTGAGCGAATACGTCCGCGAACTCGGCGCCGAGTCCGTCCTCTACGCCGGCGACGACCTCGGCGACCTCCCCGCCTACGCCGCCGTCGACAAACTCCGCTCCGACGGCACCCCCGGCCTCCTGGTCTGCAGCGGCAGCGAGGAGGTCACCGAACTCTCGGAGAAGGCGGACATCGTGGTCGAAGGCCCGGAGGGCGTCGTACGACTCCTCCAGGCGATCGCCACGCAGGCAACCTGATCCGGAGGGCCACCGCGAGGCACACTGCCGCAGTCGGTCGTGGCCAGGTGGGCTGCAGCAGGGGGCGCCGTAAGGCGAGCTGGTCCGAGCGATCGCAGTCAGCCGACCTGATCCAAGTGATCGCCGCGCAGGCGACCTGAACCGGGCGATCGCGTCGGGGAGGCTGCTGCTGGCAGTCGTCCGTGCAGGGCGAGGCAAGTCGCTGCAGTCGGCCGTGGTCAGGCGGGCTGGGGCAGG
>NZ_JBVKBY010000013.1:0-229835 GCF_055656945.1 Streptomyces sp. NPDC111606 | reverse complement strand
CGGTCAGGCGGCCTGGTTCGAGTGATCGCCGCGCAGGCGCCTGATCCGGGCGATCGCGTCGGGGAGGCTGCTGCTGGCACTCGTCCGTGCAGGGGCGATGCAAGCCGCTGCAGCCGGCCGTGGTCAGGCGAGCTGGGGCGAGCGTTCGCATTCAGGCGGCCTGGTTCGAGGGATCGCCGCGCAGGTGGCCCGGGCCGGGCGATCGCCGTCACGCACCGATGCGGGCAGACGCCGTGAGTGAGCCGCTGTCGGCGGTCGCCGGGAGGCAACCCGAAAGCAGGTGAATCCGGCTCCGCCGCTCAGTCCCCCTGGCCGGCCACCCCCACCTCTCCGTCCTCCAACGCCCCCAACTGCTCCAGGAACCACTGCGCCGGCGGCAGTGCCGTAGCTGCTTCCGCCAGCCGTTTCGAGCGTTCCGCCCGCTCCTCCGGACCCATGGACAGCGCCTCGTGCAGGGCCCGCGCCGTGCCGATCACGTCGTACGGGTTGACGGCGATCGCGTCCTCGCCCAGTTCCGCGAAGGCGCCCGCCTCGCGGGACAGGACGAGGACGCAGCCCTCGTCGGAGACGACTGGCACCTCCTTGGCGACGAGGTTCATGCCGTCCCGGATGGGGTTGACGAGAGCCACGTCAGCCAGGCGGTACGCGGCCAGGGAGCGGGCGAAGTCGTCCTTGACGTGGAGGACGATCGGGGTCCAAGTCGCCGTGCCGTATGCGGAGTTGATCTCATCCG
The DNA here is from genome assembly GCF_055656945.1 of Streptomyces sp. NPDC111606. Taxonomy (NCBI): domain Bacteria; kingdom Bacillati; phylum Actinomycetota; class Actinomycetes; order Kitasatosporales; family Streptomycetaceae; genus Streptomyces; species Streptomyces sp. NPDC111606. The sequence continues at coordinate 229,102 of NZ_JBVKBY010000013.1, read as the reverse complement.
CCAGTCGCTGGACCTCGGCCGTGTAGTCCCGGTACACCGCCAGGTCCTGGCGGGAGGGGTAGGCGAACGCCACGTGGACCACCCGTTCGCGCCACTCGGGGTGGTCGTCGAGCAGCTGCCGGTGGGCCAGCAGGCCGCGCACGATGTTCTTGGACAGCTCGGTCCGGTCGACGCGGACGACGGTCCGGCGGGCGGTGCCGTCCGGCGCTGTGCCGATCTCCGAACGCAGCGCGGCGATCCGCTCCTCGACATCGGCCTCGTGGGAGCGGGCGCGCAGGAACTCCGCGTCGGCACCCAGACCGTGCACGCCGATCCACGTGGTCCGCAGCGGGGGACGCCCGGTCGCCGTGTGCTGGACGGACGCCGGGGCACCGCTCGGCCACGACGGGAAGAACCGCTCGCGGTCCACGGCCTCGGCGCATGCCATGAACGCCCGCGCCCAACGCCACGTGAGGAAGCCCAGCCGGTCGGCGCCCAGCATCCCCGATACGAGCTGCGAGCGGATGTCGTCCGGAAGCATGGAGAAGTACTCCGGCGGCGCCCACGGGGTGTGCGAGAAGTGCCCGATCCGGACATCCGGCCGCAGCTCCCGGAGCATCCCCGGCACCAGGCACAGGTGGTAGTCCTGCACCAGCACCGCCGCCCCGGGCGCGGCCCGGTCGGCCAGCGCCTGCGCGAACGCACGGTTGTACGTCTCGTACGACTCCCACTGGCGCCGGAACTCCGCGTCGAAGACCGGCTCCAGCGGGGTCTGGTAGAGCATGTGGTGGACGAACCAGAGGACCGAGTTGGCGATGCCGTTGTAGGCGTCCGCGTGCACATCGGCCGGGACGTCCAGCATCAGGACGCCGTCCTCGCCGACACCGCGCCGCACCGCCTCCCGGTCCCCGTCGGACAGCGCCGAGCACACCCACAGCGCGTCGGCGTCCGGCCCGATCGCCGACAGCCCGGAGACGAGTCCGCCACCGCCCCTCTTGGAGTGCAGCGAGCCGTCCTCGCGCACCTCGTACGAGACCGGGCCGCGATTCGACGCGACCAGCACCTTGGCAGCACCCTGCGTGGAAGCCATACGCCTCAACCTAGCCCGGCCCGGAAACGCTCAAACGTACGGTTCCACTCAGTGGCCCGGTCCGTATACGATCAGTGGCCCTGCCCGGCGTATGGCCCGGTATCGGACGTTACGCGACCTTCCGTTTCGCGTACTCGGCGATCTCCACCATCGGCGGCCGCTCCTCGGTGTCCACGGAGTACGTGCGCGGCTCGAACCCGTCCTCGCCCCGCTCGAACTGAGTCAACGCCGGCCGGACGAGATGGCCGCGCGCCAGCCGCAGCTGGGCCGTGCGGTAGATCGCGGCGGACATCCGGCCCAGGGCCTGTCCGTCCTGGTGGCGGTGCTTGCGGACGCCCACGTCCACCTGGGCCAGCGCGTCGAGGCCCACCAGATGCAGGGCGTCGACCAGCATGCCCAGCTCCACGCCGTACCCGACGGGGAACGGGAGCTGTTCCAGCAGGGAGCGGCGGGCCGCGTACTCGCCGCCCAGCGGCTGCACGAAACCGGCCAGCTGCGGCCAGTGCATGTTCAGCAGCGGGCGGGCCATCAGCTCGGTCACCCGGCCGCCCTGTCCGGCCGCCCCGCCGAGGGGACGGTCGTACATGCCCTTGACCAGGTCGACCCCGGGGTCGGTGAGCAGCGGGCCGACGATCCCGGAGACGAAGTCGGAGGAGAACTCCTTCAGGTCCGCGTCGATGAAGCAGACGATGTCCCCGGTCGTGACGAGGAGCGAGCGCCACAGGACCTCGCCCTTGCCGGGCACGGCCGGGACGCGCGGGAGGATCGCGTCCCGGTGCACCACGGTGGCGCCCGCCGCGGCGGCCACCTCGGAGGTGCGGTCCGTGGACCCGGAGTCGACGACGACGATCTCGTCGACCAGCGGGACCTGCTGCATGAGGTCGTGACGGATGATCGCGACGATGTCGCCGACCGTCTCCTCCTCGTTCAGCGCGGGCAGCACGACGGAAACCGACTGGCTTGAACGCTGTTTGGCGGCGAGTATGTGGTGGAGCGGGCGATCGGTCGCGGACCAGGAGCGGGTGCTCAGCCAGCGCTCGACTTCTTCCAGCACAGTCGGCGACTCCTCACTGTCGTGATCACAGCAGGTAATCGTGTGATCCATCTCGCGGTTCGGACGACTATCTCAACTGTCCTGGCCTTCGGTTACAGTCTTGAACAACGCGGGTGACCATCGCATGTCCGAGGTCGCCCGTAGTTGACAACCGAATACAGCTCATCCAGAGGGGCAGAGGGAAACGGCCCGATGAAGCCCCGGCAACCCTCCAGCCGGTCTCGTGGCGATCACTGTCGATCGTCTCCGCGAGGCTCCCGGCTAGGGAAGGTGCCAAATCCGTCTCACGGCGAGATGCGTCGTGAGGAAGATGAGGAGAAAGGGCCTCGCCTCACATGGCTGTGCAGACTGTTGCAAGCACCACCGACTCCACCGTAGACCTTGGTCCCGCCGCGGCGCTGTCCTGCCGCGAGTGCGGTCACCGGGTACCCCTCGGACCGGTCTTCGCGTGCGAGGAGTGTTTCGGCCCGCTGGAGATCGCTTACGACTTCTCGGCCTACGACACCGAGGAGCTCCGCAAGCGGATCGAAGCCGGCCCCGCGAACATCTGGCGCTATGCGCCCCTGCTGCCCGTCCCGGCCGACGTGGCCACCAAGCCGAACATCAACCCCGGCTGGACCAAGCTCGTCAAGGCCGACAACCTCGCGAACGAGCTCGGCGTCGACGCCGGCAAGCTGTTCGTCAAGGACGACTCAGGCAACCCGACGCACTCCTTCAAGGACCGCGTCGTCGCCCAGGCCATCGAGGCCGCGCGCGCCTTCAACTTCACCACCCTCTCCTGCTCCTCCACCGGCAACCTCGCCGGTGCGGTGGGCGCCGCCGCCGCCCGCGCCGGCTTCCGGTCCTGCGTGTTCATCCCGCACGACCTGGAGCAGGGCAAGGTCGTCATGGCCGCGGTCTACGGCGGCGAGCTCGTCGGCATCGAGGGCAACTACGACGACGTGAACCGTTTCTGCTCCGAGCTGATCGGCGACCCGGCCGGTGAGGGCTGGGGCTTCGTCAACGTCAACCTGCGGCCGTACTACGCCGAGGGCTCCAAGACCCTGGCGTACGAGATCTGCGAGCAGCTCGGCTGGCAGCTGCCGGACCAGCTGGTCGTGCCGATCGCCTCCGGCTCGCAGCTCACGAAGATCGACAAGGGTCTGCAGGAGCTGATCAAGCTCGGGCTCGTCGAGGACAAGCCGTACAAGATCTTCGGTGCGCAGGCCGAGGGGTGCTCGCCGGTGTCGACCGCGTTCAAGGCGGGCCACGACGTCGTCCGGCCGCAGAAGCCGAACACCATCGCCAAGTCGCTGGCGATCGGCAACCCGGCCGACGGTCCGTACGTCCTGGATATCGCCCGCCGCACAGGTGGTTTCGTGGAGGACGTGACGGACGAGCAGGTCGTCGACGCGATCAAGATCCTCGCCCGGACGGAGGGCATCTTCGCGGAGACCGCCGGCGGAGTGACCGTGGGTGTCACGAAGAAGCTGATCGAGAGCGGTGTGCTGGACCCGAGCCTCACGACTGTGGTGCTCAACACCGGCGATGGGCTGAAGACGTTGGACGCGGTGGCCGGTACTGGGCTGACTGCGACGATTCGTCCCAACCTGGACTCGTTCCGCGAGGCCGGTCTCGTCTGAGAAGCCTGTCCCACCGAACTTGCACACTGACCGGAGGTCACACCGTATGAGCGTCAACGTCCGCATCCCCACCATCCTGCGCACCTACACGGGTGGCCAGGCCGAGGTCGCCGCCGAAGGTGCCAACCTCGGCGAGGTCATCGCCGACCTGGAGAAGAACCACACCGGGATTGCCGCCCGGGTTCTCGACGACCAGGGCAAGCTGCGTCGGTTCGTCAACGTGTACGTCAATGACGACGACGTCCGTTTCGAGCAGGGTCTGGAGACCGCGACTCCGGACGGTGCCGGCGTCTCCATCATTCCGGCCGTCGCGGGTGGCTGACAGGCTGACCGAATGACCGATCATTACCATCGGTAACACCGGTAACCGAGAGTTCATCGAATTGCCCCCTCCGTGAGAGAAGCGGAGGGGGCAATTCTGTGTGGTTGAGCGAGGTACAGTTGGGGAACGTGCCGCCGATTCACTGGTCGGCTGCCCTTGATTTCTGCCGCAAGCCCGACAAGAAGTAGCCAAAGTGTGCGGGTTTTTTGCGGCTTTTCTTCCGTATGCCGGGTCCGACTTGACCTGAAGTCAGCGGAATTGTCCCCACATTCCCGACCGGTCGTGCCCGGATTTCTCGTCCGATTGACCTGTTGCAGACGGCAGTTGGGCAGATACATTCAGCCGCGGTCGACGCGTTCCGGCGCACGCCCCCGACCGATGGGGGGTGAGGTCTGACCCGGATCCGCGAAGTGTGGATCTGTGCAAGGGCCAGTAATAGGGGAGTTAGGCATGGCTCAGGGCACCGTCAAGTGGTTCAACGCGGAGAAGGGGTACGGCTTCATCGCGGTCGACGGTGGTGCGGATGTTTTCGTCCACTACAGCGCGATCCAGATGGACGGTTACCGCACCCTGGAGGAAGGCCAGCGGGTCGATTTCGAGATCTCGCAGGGCCAGAAGGGGCCGCAGGCGGACATGGTCCGTCTGGCCACCGGCTGAAGCACGCGTCGACTAACAGCAGCGACGTTCTTCTTCGAAGGGCTCGCACCTCCCGGGGTGCGAGCCCTTCGCCATGTCCGGGTCTGTCCGGGTCCTGCCCGGGTCCGGCCCCGGCCCCGCCCCCCTGTTCGCGCACCGCAGAGCGCGCCGCCCGATACCCGAGAGCCGCTTGCACTCGCCTACCCCGAGTGCTAATCATTGGCGTTAGCACTCTGAAGGTGAGAGTGACAAAGAAGGACCGGGTCGGTGAGGCCCGCAGGCCGGGTGGGGCAAGGAACCACCAGGCATGTGAGCCGTCCGTCGCGGGCGCGGGCGCGGTCCGAAGGAATCACCCCCAGTCCTGGAGGGACCACTTCACATGGCCAAGATCATCGCGTTCGACGAGGAGGCGCGGCGCGGCCTCGAGCGCGGCATGAACCAGCTCGCGGACGCCGTCAAGGTGACGCTCGGCCCCAAGGGTCGCAACGTCGTCCTCGAGAAGAAGTGGGGCGCCCCCACGATCACCAACGATGGTGTCTCCATCGCCAAGGAGATCGAGCTCGAGGACCCGTACGAGAAGATCGGCGCCGAGCTGGTCAAGGAAGTCGCCAAGAAGACGGACGACGTCGCCGGTGACGGTACGACCACGGCGACCGTTCTCGCCCAGGCCCTCGTCAAGGAAGGCCTGCGCAACGTAGCCGCCGGCGCCAACCCGATGGCCCTCAAGCGCGGCATCGAGCGCGCCGTCGAGGCCGTCTCCGCCGCCCTGCTGGAGCAGGCGAAGGACGTCGAGACCAAGGAGCAGATCGCCTCCACGGCCTCCATCTCCGCCGCCGACACCCAGATCGGCGAGCTCATCGCCGAGGCGATGGACAAGGTCGGCAAGGAAGGCGTCATCACCGTCGAGGAGTCCCAGACCTTCGGTCTCGAGCTGGAGCTCACCGAGGGTATGCGCTTCGACAAGGGCTACATCTCGGCGTACTTCGCCACCGACATGGAGCGGATGGAGGCGTCGCTCGACGACCCGTACATCCTGATCGCCAACTCCAAGATCGGCTCCGTCAAGGACCTGCTCCCGCTCCTGGAGAAGGTCATGCAGTCGGGCAAGCCGCTGCTGATCATCGCCGAGGACGTCGAGGGCGAGGCCCTGTCGACCCTGGTCGTCAACAAGATCCGCGGCACTTTCAAGTCCGTCGCCGTCAAGGCCCCGGGCTTCGGTGACCGCCGCAAGGCGATGCTGAACGACATCGCCATCCTCACCGGTGGCGAGGTCATCTCCGAGGAGGTCGGTCTCAAGCTCGAGAACACCTCCCTGGACCTCCTGGGCAAGGCCCGCAAGGTCGTCATCACCAAGGACGAGACCACCATCGTCGACGGTGCCGGCTCCTCCGAGCAGGTCGCGGGCCGTGTCAACCAGATCCGCGCCGAGATCGAGAACAGCGACTCGGACTACGACCGCGAGAAGCTGCAGGAGCGCCTGGCGAAGCTCGCCGGCGGTGTCGCGGTCATCAAGGCCGGTGCCGCCACCGAGGTGGAGCTCAAGGAGCGCAAGCACCGCATCGAGGACGCCGTTCGCAACGCGAAGGCGGCCGTCGAGGAGGGCATCGTCGCCGGTGGTGGCGTGGCCCTGCTGCAGGCCTCCCAGGTGTTCGAGAAGCTGGAGCTCGAGGGTGACGAGGCGACCGGCGCCAACGCCGTGAAGCTCGCGCTCGAGGCCCCGCTGAAGCAGATCGCCGTCAACGGTGGTCTCGAGGGTGGCGTCGTCGTCGAGAAGGTGCGCAACCTGACGGTCGGCCACGGCCTCAACGCCGCGACCGGCGAGTACGTCGACATGATCGCCGAGGGCATCATCGACCCGGCGAAGGTGACGCGTTCCGCGCTGCAGAACGCCGCGTCGATCGCCGCGCTGTTCCTCACCACCGAGGCCGTCATCGCCGACAAGCCGGAGAAGGCCGCCGCGCCTGCCGGTGGCGGTATGCCGGGCGGTGACATGGACTTCTGAGCCTCTTCGCAAGAAGGCTCGGACCCGGTCCGTCCATAGCGAGGGCGGCACCCCCTGTTACGACAGGGGGTGCCGCCCTCGGGCGTTTGCTCACCCGGCGATGGTCATCCTGGCTGGGCAGCCCGGAGGTGTCGGCGTTCGGCCAGTTCCTCCGCGCCGACCACGGTCAGAACCGGGGAGCCAGGCGGCGCGAACATGGTCACCACCAGCTGCGACTGCGCGTCCGGAAGGTTGTTGGCGCCCTGGTAGTGGATCACGTCACCCCCGGGCTCGAACAGGGCGTCACCGGCCTTGAGCACCCGGGGCGGCTGCCCCTCCAGCTCAAAGAGGATCTCGCCCTGGGTCACGTAGCCGAAGAGCGGCCCCGGGTGCCGGTGCGGCGGCGCACCCGGGTCACCCGGCGCCAGGGTGACCCGGATGGTCCTGGCCTCGGCGCCCGCCGGAATCCGGGCCGCCGCCTCCGGCAGGGTGTTGATCACCTCGACGCCCGGGGGCAGGTGTGCGTGCTCAGCGCTCATGTATTCCTCCAAACAGGGAGTGTCCGCAGAAAGGACCGGACCGCCTCCCCGTCTGTGACAGTCCGCTCCCTGAACGCAGCCGAGCCCGGCCGCGCCGCGCTGTGTGTGGCCGGGGTCACGGCGTATGGGGCGTGATGCGGAATACGCAGCCTTCGGCGAGCAGTTCCTTAAGAAGGTGCAACAATGCGCGTGCACATACTGACCGGTTTACCGATCCCGCTTCCAAGGAGCTCCCCACGTGACCGTCACCGAGCCCACCGCCTCCCGTGCGGCCCAGATCCTGTCCCGGCCGACCGTGATCAACGGTCTGACCGTCCCCAACCGCATCGCGATGGCGCCGATGACGCGGATGTTCTCCCCGGGCGGCGTGCCCGGCGAGGACGTCGTGTCGTACTACTCGCGCCGCGCCGCCGCGGGCGTCGGTCTCATCGTCACCGAGGGCACGTACGTCGGGCACGACTCGGCCGGGCAGAGCGACAGGGTGCCGCGCTTCCACGGTGCGGACCAGCTGGCGGGGTGGGCGAAGGTCGCCGAGGCCGTGCATGCGGCGGGCGGCACGATCGTGCCGCAGCTGTGGCACATCGGCATGGTGCGCAAGCAGGGCCAGCCGCCCTACGCCGAGGCCCCCGCCGTCGGCCCCTCGGGCCTGCGCATCGGCTCCGACGAGCCCACCGGAAAGGCGATGACCCAGAGTGACCTCGACGATGTCATCGACGCGTTCGCCCAGGCCGCCGCGGACGCCGAGCGCATCGGCTTCGACGGCGTGGAGCTGCACGGCGCCCACGGTTACCTCGTCGACCAGTTCCTGTGGGGCGGCACCAACCGCCGTACCGACGCGTACGGCGGTGACCCGGTCGCCCGTACGAAGTTCGCGGCGGAGATCGTGGCCGCCGTACGCGAGAAGGTCTCCGCGGACTTCCCGGTCATCTTCCGCTACTCGCAGTGGAAGCAGGAGGCCTACGACGCCCGGCTCGCCGAGACCCCCGAGGAGCTGGAGGCCATCCTGACCCCGCTCGCCGCGGCCGGCGTCGACGCCTTCCACGCCTCCACCCGCCGCTACTGGGTTCCGGAGTTCGACGGCTCCGACCTCAACCTCGCCGGCTGGACGAAGAAGCTGACCGGCAGGCCCACCATCAGCGTCGGCTCGGTCGGCCTGGACGGCGAGTTCCTGGGCGCGTTCGTCGGCCAGGGCTCCGGGCTCAAGGGCATCGACGATCTGCTGGACCGTCTGGAGGCGGAGGAGTTCGACTTCGTCGCCGTCGGCCGGGCGCTGCTCCAGGACCCCGAGTGGGCGGCGAAGGTGCTGGGCGGCCGCTTCGAGGAGCTGGCGCCGTATGACGCGGCGTCGCTGAAGACCCTGAGCTGAGGCCCAACCAGCCGCTACTGTCGGAGAGATGAGGATCCTTCATCTCTCCGACACCCACATCGAACGGGCCGACGCCCCCAACGCATACGGCGTCAATGCCACCGACTCGCTCCGCCTGATGCTCGCCGAGCTGAGGCATGTGCGGGGCGTCGACGCGATCGTCGTCACGGGGGACATCGCGGACGACGGTGCGGTGGAGGCGTATACGGCCGTGAAGGAGCTCGTGGGCGAGTTCGCCCGCGGCCTGGGCGCGCCCGTGTTCTACACCACCGGCAACCATGACGAGCGCGGCGCCTTCGGGAAGGTGTTGGGCAGCGGCCACCCGGAACCGGAGGTGGTCCTGGAGTCCGAGGCGGGGGAGCGGGCGGCCGTGAGCACCGTCGGCGGCCGGCGGTTCATCACGCTGGACTCGCTGGTGACGGGGAAGGTGTACGGCCGTCTGAGCGCGGCTCAACTCGACTGGCTGAAGGCTGTGTTGAGCACCCCGGCCGAGCAGGGCACCGTCCTCGCCCTCCACCACCCACCGATCGCCCTCGACATATCGGCGACCCAGCCGCACTTCGGCCTGCGCGACCCGGCCGAGCTCGCGACGGCGATCCGGGGTAGTGACGTACAGGTCGTCCTGACCGGGCACTACCACCTCCAGCTCCTCGGCTTCCTGGCCGCGGTGCCGGTCTGGGTCACCCCTGGTGTCGTGAACCGCATCGACCTCACGGCGGCGCCCGGCACGGAACGCGTGGTGCGCGGGGCCTCGGCGTCGCTGGTGGAGCTGGGCGGGGCGGACGGGCCGCTGTTCCACACCTTCCATGCACGCGATCCCCGGGCGCACGAGACGGTGTACGAGTTGGACGAGGAGCGGACGCGGGCGTTCGTGGAGCGGGGGGCCTGAGCCAGGTGCCCGCCTGACCTGGGTGATCCGAGGCGATCTCGGGCGGTCCGGGGCGTGACCTGCATCGCTTGAGTAAGTCAATCAACTGACTTAAGGTTGCCTTGGTCAATTACGTACCTTCACGTTCGTACGCCGACGGAGGCCCCGCCATGTCCCACGCCCCTGCCCCTGCCGCCGAGGCCGGGGGCGGTGCCCCGCCGAGGCCTGACGCCGTGGTGGCGGTACTGGCCTTCGCCGGCATCGTCGTCTCGCTGATGCAGACCCTGGTCATCCCGATCGTCCCCGAGCTGCCACGCCTGCTCGACGCCCCGGCGTCGGACACCGCCTGGGCGGTCACGGCGACGCTGCTCGCCGCCGCCGTCGCCACGCCGGTGATGGGGCGGCTCGGCGACATGTACGGCAAGCGGCGGATGCTGCTGGTCAGCGTCATGCTGCTGGTGGCCGGTTCCGTGGTCTGTGCCCTGAGCGACGCGCTGGTCCCGATGATCGTCGGACGGGCGCTCCAGGGCCTGGCCTCCGGTGTGATCCCGCTCGGCATCAGCATCATGCGCGACGAACTCCCCGCCGAGCGCCTCGGCTCCGCGACCGCCCTGATGAGCGCCTCCCTCGGCATCGGCGGCGCGCTCGGGCTGCCCGCCGCGGCGCTCATCGCGGACAACTTCGACTGGCACATGCTGTTCTGGACGTCGGCCGGCATGGGTGTCGTGGCGCTGGTGTGCGTGGTGCTCTTCGTGCCCGAGTCGAAGGTGCGCACCGGCGGGCGCTTCGACCTGGTGGGCGGCGCAGGGATGGCGGCCGGACTGGTCTGCCTGCTCCTCGGCATCTCCAAGGGCGCCGACTGGGGCTGGACCAGCGGTACGACGCTCGGTCTCTTCGTGGCGGCCGTCGTCGTCCTGGCGGCCTGGGGCTGGTGGGAGCTGCGTACCGAGCAGCCGCTGGTGGATCTGCGGACGACCGCCCGGCGTCAGGTGCTGGTCACCAACCTGGCCTCGATCGCGGTGGGCTTCGCGATGTTCGCGATGAGCCTTGTCATTCCGCAGCTCCTCCAGCTCCCCGCGCAGACCGGCTACGGTCTCGGCAAGTCGATGCTGGTCGCGGGCCTGTGCATGGCCCCGTCCGGTCTGGTGATGATGGCGACGGCACCGGTGTCGGCGGCCATCTCGCGGGCCAAGGGACCGAAGGTCACGCTGATGATCGGCGTCCTGATCGTCGCCGTGGGCTATGGCCTCAACATCGTCCTGATGTCCGAGGTCTGGCACTTCGTCCTGGTCGCCTGCATCATCGGCGCCGGCGTCGGGTTCGGCTACGGCTCGATGCCCGCCCTCATCATGAGCGCCGTGCCCGCGTCGGAGACGGCCGCCGCGAACAGCCTCAACACGCTGATGCGCTCCCTCGGTACGTCCACGGCGAGCGCCGTCGCGGGCGTGATCCTCGCCCAGATGACGACGAACCTCGGCGGGTACGCCCTCCCGTCCGAGAACGGCTTCAAGGTGGTCCTGGCGGTGGGCGCCGGGGCGGCGTTGCTGGCGTTCGTGGTGGCGTCGTTCATTCCGAAGGCGGAGCCGGCTGCCGTCAAGGAGCCCGTGGCGCAGGCGGCGGCGCCGGCGGGAGCGGCGGCCAAGTAGTGGCTGCCGGCTACAGGTTGCCCAGCGGCTCGATGTCGACCTTCACCGGCGTGCCCCACACGCGCAGCACCTCGTAATCGGTGAACTCGTGCACGAGCCGGTAGGCCATGGCGGGGCGCGGCCCGCGACGCTGGGCGGCGATGTACAGCTCGGCCTCCCGGCGGTCGCGGCGCGGCGTCCCGCACAGCTGCCACTCCTGCCCGTTCCACAGCTCCGGCAGCCAGCGCTGCTGGGGCTGGGGGCGGTCGCCGCGGACGCCGTAGCGGGACGGGGCGGTGTCGGAGGGGCGCGGTGCTGCGGGGCCACCGTTGTACTCGGCGCGGCGGGCGGCCCGGCGGCGGGTCTCGCAGAGCAGGCAGAGGTCCTGGGCGTTCTCGTCGACCGGGCCGTTCGGGTGCTCTGGGCAGCGGGTGGTGGGGGCGGCGCCGGTGACGCTCTCGTCGAGGAGGTCGAGGGCACGGCGGAGGTCGGCCTTGACCTCGTGGAGTCTGGCGTCCGGGGTGTCGGCGGTGAGGGATTCGCCGTGCTCGCCGAGGAGGCGGAGGGCTCGGCCGAGGGCGGTGAGCTGGGCGTGGTTCATGCAGTGGCTCCGGGGCTTGCGGGGGCCCTGGTCAGGTGCCTCCTTGTGTCATGAACTCGTCGTGAATCGCCGACGGGCCGGACGGAGTGCGTAACGGTCCATGTGAAAACCGTACACACCTGCTGGTGTGTGCAGTGGATTCCGGGTGTTCGTCACAGGCCTGCCCCCTGTCGGCGTCGGGACATCGCGGCACGGATCTCCGCCGCGTGGGCTTGGATGGCCGAGGAGTGCAGGGCTGCGTTGTCGCGGCCGGAGGCGCGTTCACCCCGGCACGCCCCGCAGGTGCCGCCCGGCAGGGCCTCCGGACGGCCGGGCACTCCGCAGTTCGCGCACTCCAGGATGCGGCGGGGAGGACGTGGGGCCGGTGCGTGTTCGGGTGGGAGCTTGTCGGTCAGGCGGCGGCGGAGGAGGGCGGCCGGGTGGTGGACCGGGGTGGGGAGCCCGGTCGTCAGGGCGCGGAGTACGTCCGTGTCGGTGGCGCCTCGGGCGTACCAGTCGGCGACCAGAGGCGCGAGACGCGCGCATTCGGCCTCCGAGAGCGACAACGCCGGGACTTCGCGGCCGAGGGCGGCCAGGAGGATGTGCGCGCGGGAGCGGGTCGGGCGGGGGCTGTGATCCGGGGGCTCCTGCGGTACGTCACCCCGGGTGAACGTCGCCCACCAGTCGTCGTCGCGGGCGGTACGGGTGAACCACGATCGGGTGATCCATCGCGAGCTGCCCTCCCCGGTGATCCGTTCGCGGCCTCGGCGCAAGTGGCCTGCCCGCTGGAGGTTGTTGAGGGCGGTGCGGAGGGCGCACTGTCCGTACGGGAGCTGCTTGGCCAGCGTCTTTACGGAGATGTCGGCGCCGTCGGGGAGGCGGTCGATGTACGCGGCGATGGCGGCTTCGCGGGGTGGGAGGGCGGCGAAGTCGTGGTTCGTGCGGGGGTGTTGATCGGGCGCGGAGCGTTTGCCGTAACCCGGGTTCGCCATCGGGTGCGGGGACGCGTGCGCGGGCAGGGAGGCAGCACTAAGCTTGGCTTCAGCCATGCGATCGAACTTGTCCTTCGATCTCGTAGGTCAAGCCCCCGCCGGTGTTGGTAGCACCTGGTGGGGGCTGTTCGTTATGCGGGCACGCTAGATGATCGTGACTGTGCGTGGCAAACCGAACGCATCACGTCAACTCGCTGGGTGGGAGGGTGGGTTGAGGCCCTCCCACCATTCCTCGGAAAGAGGGCTCGGGGCTGGTCGCTTGAGCTTCGGGCCGGCTCTGGCGGTACGTCAGCCCATGCTCTTCGCGCCGTCCAGGGCCTCGCGGATGATGTCGGCGTGGCCGGAGTGCTGGGCCGTCTCCGCGATGATGTGCAGCAGCACCCTGCGGGCCGACATCCGAGCCCCGGGCTCAGTCCAGGGAGCCTTGGGCAGCGGATGGGTGACGTTCAGGTCGGGCAGGGCCGCGACCAACTCGTCCGTCCGGTGGGCCACTTCGTCGTACGCCGCCAGTACGCCTTCCAGCGTCTCGCCGGGCAGCATCCGGAACTCGTCGGCCCGCTTGGCCCAGTCGGCCTCGGTCATGGCGGTGAAGTCGGGCATCGCCGACGGGCCGTCCAGGATGAAGTCCGCCCAGTGCCGCTCCACCGACGTGACGTGCTTGACCAGGCCGCCGAGGCACAGCTCACTGGCCGTGGTCCGCTCTGCCGCCTGCTCGTCGGTGAGGTCGCGGGTGGTGAAGCGCAGGAAGTGCCGCTGCTTGACCAGCGCCTCCAGGAGGTCGGCGCGCTCGTCGGTGACGGTTTCGTTCGTGGTCTCCATCATGAGACCTACGGTAGGAACCCTTTAGGTCAGTTTCTGACCGCGTTGACGAACGCCGCCCAGGCGGAAGCCCGGAACACGAGCTTCGGGCCGTGGGGGTTCTTGGAGTCGCGGACGGGGACGAGGGCGGGGTGGCCGTCGGCTACCTCGAGGCAGTCGCCGCCATCCCCGCCGCTGTGGCTGGACTTGTGCCAGGTGGCCGTGCTCAGGTCGTAGTCAGGGATGTTCCTCATGGGCGTAATCCTGCGCCAACGCCTCGATGAGGGCTAGGGACTTCTCCGGCGAGTGTGCGGAGGCTGCGAGGAGCTCGAAGGTGAACCTCAGGTGGGCGGCGGTGGCCGGGTCGTCCTCCAGCCGTCCCGTGCCGACGCCCTCGAAGTACACCAGCGGAGGGGCGTCCTCGAAGTCCATTAGCTTCAGGGGGCCCTGCATCGCCATGTGCGCTCCCGCGCTGAAGGGCAGTACCTGCATAATGACGCGGCCCCGTCGGGCCAGGTCCGCGACGTGACGCAGGGCTTCCGCCATCACCGCTCGGCCGCCGGCCACCCTACGCAGTGCTGCCTCGTCAAGCACCGCCCACAACAACGGTTCTGTTGGGTCGTCGAGTAGTCGGGTCCGGGCCATCCGGGCATCCACCCGCTCATCGACGCTCTCCTCCGGCGCTGTTGGGCCATACGCGCGTGTCACAGCCCGTGCGTACCCGCGCGTCTGGAGCAACCCGGGGATCAGCATCGGCGCGTACATCCGGATCGCCACGGCCCCCGCCTCCGCCTCCGCCGCCTCCGCGAAGTGCTCGGGATAGCGAGACCTGGCCGAAGCCCTGCAGTTCCGCTGGAAGAAATCCCCCGTCCCCAGCGCCTCATCCAACACCCGCGCCTGATCCGGCTGTATCCGCCGCGTCCCGGCCTCCAACTGACCGACGAACGAGCCGCTCGCGAACAGCCGTTGGCCCAGCTGCTCCTGGCTCAGCCCCGCCTTCTCGCGCGCATGGCGCAGCTCCGCCCCCAGTAGCGCCCGCGGCGATGACGACGGGTCGAGGTCCTTCGGTCCTGGCATGTGCAACTCCCGGTCCACCGGACGTGGTTGTTGGGACGTCCCGTATGGCCAGGTTAGGCACACGACCGACACGCTGTGTTGCGAATCGCAAACTCAGCGTGGACGTGGAGGCAAGGGTGCGGTCGACCGAAGAAGTCGTGGTGTCCCTGAGGGAGGCCCTGGTGGGCGCCGGCGTTGTACTGCCGTCTCTGTGCGTGGATCCGGTGACCGGCGCCGGTGACGAGCCGTTCCCGCTCGTGGATCTCGGGCGCTGCAACGTCCGTGTCGCCGAGAAGCTCGCGTCCGTGGTGCGCGGGGAGCGGCCGGTCGTCGGCAGTCATGCCGTGGACGCGCGGGACGGGCGCATCGGCGAGGTCAGGGGGCACGTGGGCGGCAGGGTGCAGTTGCGACCCGTAGGGGGTGGGCGGGAGTGGGACTGTCCCATGGAGGCGCTGGAGGCCGCACCGCGGGCGGAGGTGTTGCGGGCGCAGGTTCAGAGCGCCAACCGGGAGGGCCGGCTGCCCTGAACCAGCCGCGGTGCGACCACGTACCCGTCCGGTCAGCCCATGCTCTTCTGGCCGTCGAGCGACTCCCGGATGATGTCGGCGTGGCCGGCGTGCTGGGCCGTCTCGGCGATGATGTGCAGCAGCACCCTGCGGGCCGACCAGTGGGCGCCGGGCTCGAACCACGGGGCCTTGGGGAGCGGGTGGGAGGCGTTCAGGTCGGGGAGCTTGGCCACCAGCTCGTCGGTTCGGTGAGCCACTTCCTCGTACGCCGCGAGTACTCCTTCCAGCGTCTCGCCGGGCAGCATGCGGAAGTCGTCCGCCCGTCGGGCGAAGTCGGCCTCGGTCATGGAGTCGAAGTCGGGCATCGCCGACGTGCCCTGCTCGATGAAGTTCGCCCACCTGCCTTCCGTCGACGTGACGTGCTTGATCAGGCCGCCGAGGCACAGCTCGCTGGCCGTGGTCCGCTGTCCCGCCTGTTCGTCGGTGAGGTCGCGGGTGGTGAAGCGCAGGAAACTCCGGTGCTTGGCCAGCGTCTCCAGGAGGTCGGCGCGCTCGTCGGTAACGGTGTTGCTCGTGGTCTCGGTCATGGGACTCACGTTAGGAACCATTTAGGTCAGGTACTGTCCGCCTTGCCGAACGGGGCAGACTTCCGCGTCAGACGGTCGTACTGGTCCTGGGTGAGCCGTACGGCGGCGGCGCCGACGTTCTCCTCCAGGTGCGCGATGCTGCTCGTCCCCGGGATGGGGACGATCACCGGGGAGTGGGGGAGGAGCCAGGCGAGGACGACCCGGGTCGGGGTGGCGTCCAGTTCCTTCGCCACCGCGGCGATCTCGGCCGTCGCCCCCGACTGTCCGGCGGCGACCGGCCGCCACGGCAGGAAGGCGATGCCCGCCTCAGCGCACGCTTCGAGTACGGGCTCGTGCTCGCGGTCGAGGAGGTTGTAGCGGTTCTGCACGCTCGCGATCTCCGTGACCGCGCGCGCCTCGGCGAGTTCGGCGACGTTCACCTCGGACAGGCCGATCCGGCCGATCTTGCCCTCGTCGCGCAGGTCGCGCAGGGCGCCGAGCTGGTCGGGGAGGGGCACAGCGGGGTCCAGGCGGTGCATCTGGAGCAGCTCGATGCGGTCGAGGCGGAGGCGGCGCAGCGCCTCGTCGACCTGGTCGCGCAGGTCGGCGGGCTCGCCCGCGTGCCGCCAGCCCTCGCCCGAGGTGGTGTGGCGGATGCCGACCTTCGTGGCGATCACGAGGTCGGCCGGGTACGGGTGGAGCGCCTCGGCGAGGAGATCCTCGTTGGCGCCCCAGCCGTACAGGTGCGCCGTGTCGATCAGCGTGACGCCGAGCTCGACGGCCCGCCGGGCGACCGCGACGCATGCGGCGCGTTCCTCAGCGGTGTCCGACCCCAGACGCATCGCGCCGAACCCGAGCCGTCGTACTTCCAGATCGCCGCCGATGCGGAACGTCTTCGGTGCCGTCATGTGGCCACGCTAACAGGGGAGTTGATACGACGGGCGCGCTCGGTCAGTGGCTCTCCGCCCGCCCGGCCGCGCCCATCGCCACCCGCAGATGCCCCTTCGCCGCGGCGAGGAGCCCGGTGGCCGTGGGGCCGTCCACCGCCGCCAGGAGGATCAGGATCGCCGTCTTCACCTCGCCACCCGCCTCGGTCAGGGCGCGTTCGATGTCGGTGTCGTCGGCGCCCGTGGCCAGGGCGACGATGCGGTGGGAGCGGGCTCGTAGCTTGTCGTTGGAGGCTCGCACGTCGACCATCAGGTTTCCGTAGGTCTTGCCCAAGCGGATCATCGTGATCGTCGAGAGCATGTTGAGGACCAGCTTCTGGGCCGTGCCCGCCTTCAGGCGTGTCGAGCCGGTCAGGAGTTCCGGGCCCACGACGATCTCGATGCCGTGCTCGGCCGCGGATGCCAGGGCGCTGTCCGGGTTGCAGGACAGGCCGATCGTCAACGCGCCCTGCGTGCGGGCGTGTTCGACCGCGCCGATGGCGTACGGCGTACGCCCGGAGGCGGAGATGCCGACCACCGTGTCGATGGGGGTGAGCGCGAGGGCGTCGAGATCGGTGCGGGCCAGGTCCTTGGAGTCCTCGGCGCCCTCGACCGAGACGATCATGGCCTCGGGGCCGCCCGCGATGAGGCCGACGACCTGCGAGGGGTCGGTGTTGAAGGTGGGCGGGCACTCGGAGGCGTCGAGCACGCCGAGGCGTCCGGCGGTGCCCGCGCCCGCGTAGATGAGGCGGCCGCCCCGTGCCATCCGTTCCGCGACGGCGTCGATGGCGGCGGCGATCTGGGGGAGGCGCTGCGCGACGGCGGTGGGTACGGCCGCGTCCTCGCCGTTCATGAGCCGGGCGATGTCCAGGGTGGGGAGGCGGTCGATCTCGGCGAGCTCGGGGCGGAACGCCTCGGTGGTCAGGGTCTCCAACTCGGCGCGAAGCTCACGGGGGTTGGATGCGGAGGTCATGAGAGACGGCTCTTTCTGAGGTACGGAGTGCTGTCTGACGCCCGGGGGAGCGGGGCTGTGTTCAATGTGCGGCTACCGCCGCGCGGGCGCGACCGGCCACGACGGTCCCGCAGACGACCACACCCCTCCGGTCCTGCGGTCTAACGACGGTGCCGGTGCGCCAGCGCCTCGTAGGACGCGGCCAGCGCGGGCGCCGCCGTGTCGTACGTCCGCTGGGCGACCCCCACGAACAGGCAGTCCACGACAAGCAGCTGACTGGTACGGGACGACATCGCGGCGGGCCGCAACTCGCTCTCCCGGGCCGTCGACGTCGTGAGGATGTGGTCGGCGTACTGGGTGACCGCCCCGTCCGGACGCCCGGTGATGGCGACGGTCGTCGCCCCGTGCTCGAACGCGACGCGCAGCGGCTCTATGACGTCCCCGGTGGACCCGGAGTGGGTGATGGCGATCGCCACGTCACCCGCGCGCAGCTGCACCGCGTTCGTCACGGCGAGGTGCGGATCGCTGTGCGCGTGGGCTATGAGCCCTATCCGCAGCAGCTTCTGGGCGAGGTCCTGGGCGACCAGCCCGGACGCCCCGACGCCGTACACGTCGATCCGGCGGGCGGCGGCGGCGGCCGATACGGCCGCGCCGAGCTGGGCGGTGTCGAGGCCGGCGGCCGTGTCGGCGAGGGTCTGCTGCTCGTCGTAGGCGAGCTTGGCCACCACGTCCGCGATCGGGTCGTCCACCGCGATGTCGGTCGTTATGGCGGGGGAGCGGCCCGACTGCTGCTGGGCGGCCAGGCCGGCGAGGGCGAGGCGCAGATCGCGGTAGCCGGGGTAGCCGAGGAGCCGGGCGGTGCGCACGACGGTGGCCTCGCTGGTGCCGGTGAGTTCGGCCAGGCCGGTGACCGTGAGGGCAGCGCATCCGGCAGGATCGTTCGCGACCGCTTCGGCGACGCGCTGCATGGAGCGGGTCATCGACGGGGCGAGCGTGCGCACCTTGGCCGCGAGGGCGGCGGGCGCCGGGGCCGGACCGGTCGGCCCCGCACGCCCGAAAGTTTCCTTCACGTCATTGGTCACCTTTGAAAAATATTTCCACCCCGTGCCGTGGTCAAGAGTGCGCACAATAGGACCATGGAACCCATCAGTCCGCTCAGCCCGCTGGAACAGGCGCTGCACACGGCCCGCGCCCTCGTGCTCGCCGACCTGGTCGCGGGCGAGGTCGCCGAGGCGGACGTCGTGTCGCTGGTCGAGGAGTCGGTCGTACAACGGCGTTGGTGGGTGGAGCAGTGGCCGGACGGCGTGGAGTTCGTGGCCGGGCTGGTCGCCCAGGACGTGCAGGACGCGCTGCTGGACCGGTTCGGGCGCTGGCCGCTGTGCCCGGTGTGCGGCGCCGGCGATCCGCATGCGCTGGAGGTCGAGCCGGAGCTGGGGCCCGATCCGCACTGGGTGTGCCACAAGGCGGGGGTGAAGGTCGCGGCGGTGGGGTCGCTGGGGGCGGCCGGCGCGGGCGGGGCGCAGCCCTCGGGAGAGAGCGCGTGACGATCTACATCGACCCGCCGACCTGGCCGGGGCACGGGCGGATGTGGTCGCACCTCGTGAGCGACCTGTCGTACGACGAACTGCACGTGTTCGCCGACGGTTTGGGCGTGCCGAGGCGGGCCTTCGAGCGGGACCACTACGACGTCCCGTCCCACCGCTATGCCGATGCGGTGCGGGCGGGTGCCGTGGAGGTCAGCAGCCGTGAAGTGGTGCGGCTGTTGCAGGGGGCGGGGTTGCGCAGGCCGAAGGGGCGGGAGGCGGGCTGACGCCCCCCTGACCGCCCCCTGGGCCGGCGGGATGGGTCCCGGCTACGCGAACTGGCCGGGCTGGTAGTCGCCGGCGGGCTGCTGGATGAGGACGTTCATCCGGTTGAAGGCGTTGATGAGGCCGATCAGGAACACCAGAGAGGCGAGCTGCTCCTCGTCGTAGTGCTTGGCGGCGTTGTCCCACACCTCGTCCGAGACCCCGCCGGCCGCGTCCGCGATGCGCGTGCCCGCCTCCGCCAGCTCGAGGGCGGCGCGCTCGGCCTCGGTGAAGCAGGTGGCCTCCCGCCAGGCCGCGACCATATTGAGACGCAGCCAGTCCTCGCCCGCGGCGACCGCGTCCTTGCTGTGCATGTCGGTGCAGAAGCCGCAGCCGTTGATCTGGCTGGCGCGGAGCGTCACCAGGTGCTGGGTGGTGACCGGCAGTGTCGAGTCGTGCACCACCTTGCTCGCCGAGGTGATGTGCTTGATGACCTTGCCGGCGCTGGGGATTCCGAAGATGTTCAGTCGGGCGCTCATGGCCAACTCCCTTGCCGTTCGTCGGTGGTTACACAGCTATGACGGACCGGCTCGGAGCAATGTGACATGCGTGGGTGTGACCTGGGTCACGGCTGAGGGTTCGGGGCGGAGTGCTCGGCCCGGCGCATGGGGTACCAGGTCTCCCCGGCAGGCCGGGGCGGGTCCGACAGGTTCCAGCTCCATGACAGCGTCGGCGTGATGCGCAGGTAGTGGCCGGGTCCCACCATGCCGACCCGCTCCACGGGACCGTCCGCGACGCCGTACACCCGGATGCCGCGGGCGATGAACGGCTCGACGGAGACCATGTCGTCCACGACGAAGGCCACCTTGTCGCGGCCGCGGACGACATTGCGGAACTTGCGGGTGCCGAGGACCTCCTCGCCGGGCCCGCCCACCCAGAAGTGGGTCCCGTCGAACTCCAGGGCCACCGGCACCACGTCGGGCTGCTCGTCCGCGCAGAGACTGGCGAGACGGGCCAGAGGGTTCGAGGTGAGGTAGGCGATCTCCTCGGCGGTGAACGACATGGCGGCTCCCTGCGGCGGTGCGGGTCGGCTCCGGCCCAGGCTAGGCGGCCGAGGGGTGCCCGCGACGGACGTAGAGCCGCAGGGAGTGGTCCATGTCGTGCTGCTCCTGGACCGCCCGCTCCTCCTCGACGGTCGTGCGTACGTATCCGGCGCGGGAGACGACGCGCTGCGACGGGACGTTGTCGTCATCGATTGCCGCGCGAAGAAGGCGTACGTCGTCCCGGGCCAGGGCCCACTCCGACAGCGCGCTCAGCGCTTCGCTCGCGTAGCCGCGTCCGCGGACGCCCTCCACGAGGTCGTAGCCGACCTCTGCCGTGCCGTCCTCGTCGGGGGCGCCGTGAAAGCCGATGCCGCCGACCGCGAGGCCGTCCTCCCGCCGTACGAGGACGAACAGGCCGAACTCGGGGCGGTGCACCCCCTCCTCGTACGCCTTCGACGTCATTCCGGCGGCCTCCCGCGTCCCCTCGAAGGGGCCGCCGACGACCCACGTGAACCCGCCGTCGCCGCCCGCGCTCAGGTCGGCGGCGGCCGCGGGGGTGACGCCCTGGAGGGTGAGGCGGTCGGTGGGGAGGACGAGGTTGTTGCGCCAGCGCCACTCGGTGACCGGCGCGCGGCCCGGCCGGTCGCCACGGCCGGTGGCCCAGAGCAGCGTGCGCCAGGGGTCGGAGCCGGGCCGGACGTGCGGAAAGATCGTCGTGAGGACGAACCCGGGCAGTTCCGCGGGCGGTTCGTACGTCACCCCGAGTCCCTCGGCGATGTCGTGCGTGTGCAGCAGCACTTCGGCGACGCCCATCGCGGCGAAGCCCTCGCGGTTCGCGCTGCGGAAGGGGTACGGGTGGAAGGCGCGGACCTCGCGGGGAGCGGTGCGGACGGCGGCGGTGAGGAGGGCGCCGGTCGTCTCGATGACGTGGATCAGACCTTCGTTGCCGGTGCCCTCGTCGAGGCTGATCTCGAAGGGGACGTAGTCGTCCTGGGCGCGGCCGGCCAGGTTGGCGGCGTAGGCGATGAGGTCCTCGGCGATGTGGAACGCCGTCTTGTGGCAACTCCACTCCAGCCGGCCGGCCTTCGCCCCACCCCAGTCCCGGTCCACCGCCGTCCGCAGCAGCGCCACGCTGCTCGCCACGGCTTCCTGTACGCGTTCCCCGCCCATGTCTCGCATGCCGTGCAGGCTACGGCGGCGGGGATCGTCAGAGCGACAGCATTTCCAGCTCGGCGGCGAGGTTGTAGCGGGCGGTGGCCTCCCACTTCTCCTTTCCGTACGGCGTGCTGAACAGGCTCGGCAGGTCCAGGAGTTGGCGCAGGATCGCGGCGCGGCCCTCGCGGAAGGCGTCGTTCGGGACGAAGTGGTACTCCTCGCGGACGGCCGCCGTGTACGCCGCATACGCGGACGGCGGCGCCGCGAGGATCGCCAGGTCGGCGTCGCACAGGACCTGGCCGTCGGGGTCGTCCGGCGCCGGGGCGTGGGTGACGGTGAGCCGGACGAGGCGGGCCACCTCGGCGGTCCGCTCCGCGGGGACCCCGGCTTCCACGAGGGCGCGTTCGGCGAGGTGGGCCGAGCGCTCCTCGTTCTCCGAGCGGTCGGGGAGGTACACCGCGTCGTGAAACCAGGCGGCGAGCCGCACGACGTCCGCGTCGCGGGCGTGCCCCGCCAGCTCGTCGATGCGGTCCAGGACCGCGGTGAGGTGGGTGAGCGTGTGGTAGTGCCGCTGCGGTTCCTGCCAGCGGGTGAGGAGGCTTTCGGCGTAGGGGGCGGGGTCGGGGGTGGTGGTGGGCGAGCGGGTCGCGTTCAGGGCTTGCGTGAAGCGGGTGCGGAGGGTGTTGAGGGCGGCGGGGCTGTGGAGGTCGGCCATGGGGTCATTGTCGCGGGGGTGGTGGGGATTGCCTGGGTGGGTGGTCGGTTTCGGGGGGTTGAGCGTGGTGGTGGTTGGTGTCGGGGTGCGGGTGGGTGGGGGCCGGTCGCGCAGTTCCCCGCGCCCCTGAGGGGGGTGCGGGTGCCGTTTGTCGAGCAGCGGCCCGGGGACTCGGGGAGCCGGGGCGTATGCCGGGGCCAGGCCTCCATGCCGACCTGGACGACGTCGACGAGCCCCTGCGCCTGGGCGACCCGATGGCCCCGAGTCCCCCGGCGCGGTACAGCCGGCGGGGGCGGAGGCGGGGGAGCTGAACATCTTCGGGTGACCCTGCACGTCCTTCGGCGAGCCTCCACCCCGTACCCTTGGATTGGACTAGACCTGTAGCCGTCGTCGAATGCCGAGGAATGGGGTCCCATGAGCAAGCGTGCAGTCCTGGAGGTGATCGCCCTCGGTGTCGAGGACGCGGTCGCCGCCCAGGCCGGGGGTGCGGACCGGCTCGAACTGGTCACCGACATGGCCGCCGACGGGCTCACCCCGCCGGTCGAGACCTTCGCCGGGATCCGGGCCGCCGTCGACATCGACCTGCGCGTGATGCTGAGGCTGGCGGACGGGTTCGCGGCGGGGGAGGTGGGGCGGCTCGTGCGGGTGGCGCGGGAGCTGCGGGACGCCGGGGCGGACGAGTTCGTGCTCGGGTTCCTCGACGCCGACGGCGGGGTGGACCTCGAGGCCGTCGAGCGGCTGGTGAGTGAGCTGGACGGGTGCCGGTGGACGTTCCACCGGGCCATCGACCGGGCCGCCGACCGGGACGCGCTGCGCAAGCAGCTGGACGGCATGCCGGGCCTGGACACCTACCTCACGGCCGGTTCGCCGGCCGGCGTCGACGACGGCCTCGCCGTCCTGCTCGCCGAGGCGGCGAGGGCCGGGGAGCCCGGGTACGAGCAGCGGATCCTGGTGGGGGGCGGGCTGCGCCTCGACCACGTACCGAGGCTGCTGGCGGTGGGGATCGACGGGTTTCACATCGGCGGCGCGGCCCGGCCGGACGGCTGGGAGGGACCGGTGTCGGTGGGAGCGGTGGCCGAGTGGCGGGCTGTGCTGGACGGAGTTTCGTAGGCGGGGCCGACGGGGGGCTGGGAGGGGGACGGGCCGCGCGGCCCGTCCCTCATGAACAGGACTGCTCGTACCTAAGGGGCGCGGGGAACTGCCCTCAGGGGCGCGGGGAACTGCGCGCCCAGCCCTCACGCACCCGCACCCCGAAACAATCCGCCGCCACCCCCGGGCCTCCCGTCTCCGCGCCCGCCGGCTCCCGGGTCCCTGGTCGGCAACGGCACCTGCACCCCCCTCAGGGGCGCGGGGAACTGCGCGCCCAGCCCTCACGCACCCGCACGCCGAAAAAATCCGTCACCGCCCCGGGCCTGCCGTCTCTGCGCCGGCCGGCTCCCGGGGTCCCTGGTCGGCAACGGCACCTGCACCCCCCTCAGGGGCGCGGGGAACTGCGCGACCGGCCCCCACGCACCCGCACCCCGACACCAACCGCCACCACCCCCGGCCAACCCCCGGAGGGACCCGTCACCCCAACTGCCCCGGCAAGTCCGCCGCGTGCACCACGATCAACCCCGACACCGCCCGAGTCAGCGCGACATACAGCCGCCGCAACCCCGTCCGCTCATCCGGCTCCCCGTCCACCACCGCCTGCGGCTCGTCCAGTACGACGTAGTCGTACTCCAGACCCTTCGCGAGCGACGCCGGTACCAGCGTCAACCGGGTCTGCTCGGTCGTCTCCTCGCCGGGCGCCAGACAGGTGATCCCCGCAGCCGCGAGCCCCTCCGTCAGCACCGGGACCCGCGCATCCGCGGCGATCAGTCCGATCGACCCCTCCCGGCGCAGCAACTCCCCGCACGCGGCGATGACTTCGGATGCCTCCGACACCTTACGGACCTCGAAGAACCCCGGGTTCTCACGGATCGACGCCACCGGTGTCAGGCCGGGCGCGATGTGGGGGAGGAGGCGGGAGGCGTAGGCGATGACGTCCGTCGGGACGCGGAATCCGGCCGTCAGCTCCTCGATGACCCCCTCCGACTTGCCGAGGTGGGCCAACGCCTCGTCCCAGCTCCGCGTCGCCCAAGGGGTCGTGCCCTGCGCCAGATCCCCCAGCACCGTCGCCGAACCGGTCGTGCAACGCCGGCCCACCGCCCGGTACTGCATCGGCGAGAGATCCTGCGCCTCGTCGAGCACGACATGGCCGAGGGACGACGTACGCGCCACGATGTCGTTCGCCTCGTCGATCAGCACCGCATCCGCCGCGGACCACTTGGCGGCCTTCACCGACCGCGCCGGCTTCGCCCACAGGATCGTCTTCTGCTCGTCCTCGTCGAGGAGCCCGGCCGCGTGTTCGGCCAGGAAGTCCGCGTCGGCGAGCAGCCGCAGCACCAGCTTCGCCGGCTCGACCGGCGGCCAGATCGCCTTGACCGCGGCCTTCACCGCGCTGTTGCGGGCCACCGCGTCCTGCACCCGGTCGTCCGGCGCCTCCCCCGACCGCTCCATCTGCACCAGCACGGCGTGCGCGATGCGCTGCGGGAGGGCCTCGCGGGCAGCGCCGTAGCGGATGTCGCGGGCGAGCAACTCACGGACGGTCTCTTCGAGTTCGTACGCCGGGACACGCCACCGCCGCGATCCGCGTACGACGACCACCGGCTCCGTCGGCATGGTCACGTGCGCGTACACCGCACGCCGCAGCACCTCCGCCATCCTCGCGTTGCCCTTGATGACGGCCGCCGCCGCGTCGTCCGTACCGCGCACCTCGACGTGCGCCACGAGGTCGTCCACCGTCGCCTGCCGGACACTCAACTCGCCGAGCGCCGGGAGGACTTGCTCGATGTAGTGCAGGAAGGACCTGTTCGGCCCGATGACGAGCGTGCCGGTGCGGGCGAGGCGCTCGCGGTGGGCGTAGAGCAGATAGGCCACCCGGTGCAGGCCCACCGCCGTCTTCCCCGTGCCCGGACCGCCCTGCACGCACACCGTGCCGCCGAGCCCCGACCGGACGATCTCGTCCTGCTCCGGCTGGATCGTCGCCACGATGTCCCGCATCGGGCCGACGCGCGGGCGTTCGATCTCCTGCTGGAGCAGCTTGCTGGTGCGGGCCGCCTCCGCCGGGTCGGAGAGGTGCTCGTCCTCGTACGCCGTGAGGTCACCGCCCGTGTAACCGAAGCGGCGGCGCAGCGCGATGTCCATCGGGTCGTTCTTGGACGCCCGGTAGAACGGCTGGGACACCGGTGCCCGCCAGTCGATGACCATCGGGTCGCCCTCGGCATCGTGCACATGCCGGCGCCCGATGTAGAAGCGCTCGCCCTGCGCACCCTCGGCCTCGGAGGCGCCGGGAGCGTGCAGGTAGTCGAGCCGGCCGAAGAACAGCGGGGTGTCGCTGAGGTCGGCCAGGGCCTTGATGCGCTCGTCGATCTGGTGGGCGAGGACTTCGGCGTTGACCCAGTTCGCGGTGACATCGCTGATGTCGAGGGACTCGACGTCCTCACGCATGGCGCGCAGGGCGGCACGGGACACGGACAGGTGGGAGCGCTCTCGCGAGAGCGGGGCGAGTGGGTCGTCGGCGGGCGTGGACAAGGGGGTGCCTCCGGAGGGACCTACAGGTAGGTGATCGAGAGAGCCGACCGGTTTCCGTCCGGGCGGCGGCACTCCGCGGGGGGAGGCGGGCAAGAGCGGAGATTTTAGGCGAAGGGGAAAGGCAATCGCCAACGAATATTCCGACCCCTAGGGGACGCCGCCTCCTCCCTGGGGGGACGGCATCCGCCCGGAGGTGTACGGAGGCGGTACGCCGCTTCGGTCCCCAGGCCGATGTCGTCTTTATGTCCGCGAATCCATCATGGAGACATGAGCGCAGCAACCATCCATCCAGCACCCGTGGGCCCCCGTGGAGCCACAGCGCTTCAGGGGCACCACCGTCATCGCCTCGGTGAAGCCCTGCGTGCCGTCAAGGTGTTCGCAGGTGCGGCCTTCGACGTGATCGTCCTCGGTGAGTACGGCGAGGAGGCGGGCGTCCGCCGTAAGTGACGCCTAGGGTCACTGAGTGACCCGCCGATCACATTCCGCAACTCCCTACTGCCTTCTGGCGGTTTCCCTACTCGCTCTCACGGCACTCTGCACCCATCAGCCCCTCCCGATGGCCGACGCGCTGGTGTACCGGGCGGAAGGCGAAGCCGTCCTCCGCGGCGAGGATCTCTACGGCTTCACCGTCACGCAGTGGCAGCTCCCCGCCACCTACCCACCCTTCGCGGCCCTCCTCTTCGTCCCGACGGCGCTGATTCCCCTCGCCACCCTCAAGGCGACCTTCCTGGCGGGCAACGCGCTCATGCTCGCCGTACTCGTCCACCTCTCCGCCCGGCTGGCAGGCGGCCCTGCGAAGCTCCGCCTGCCCGCCCTGTGTGCCGTCACCGCAGTGGCCCTCTGGCTGGAGCCGGTCCTCCAGACGCTGCTCTTCGGCCAGATCAACCTCGCCCTGGTCTGCCTGGTGCTGTGGGATCTCACGCGGCCGACGGGCGCCCGCTGGAAGGGTGCGGCGGTCGGCATCGCCGCCGGGATCAAACTGACTCCGGCGATCTTCATCGCGTATCTGCTGCTGCGCGGGCGGCGCCGGGAGGCGGGCGCGGCTGCCGCGGCCCTCGCGGGGACGGTCGCGCTCGGCGCCCTCGCCCTGCCCTCCGCGAGCCTCGACTACTGGACCCGCCGCCTCTACGAGACGGACCGCGTGGGCAAGGTCTGGATCGTCGACAACCAGTCCCTGCAGGGGATGGTCGCCCGGGCCCTGGGCGACCCGGCGCCCGGCCTCGCCTGGGCTCTCCCGGCCGCCGCGGTCACGGCAGTGGGGCTGTGGCTGGCGGCGCGGGCCGCCGAGGAGAGCCACGCGATCCTCCTGACGGCCTTCACCGCCCTGCTCGTCTCGCCGATCAGCTGGTCCCACCACTGGGTGTGGTGTGTCCCGCTGACCGCCGTACTGCTGACGGAGGGCCGCTCCCGCCTCGCGGCGGCAACGGCCCTCCTCTTCACGGCCCGCACGATATGGCTGCTCCCGCACGAGGGCGCCCGGGACCTCCGACTGCCCTGGTGGCAGCAGCCGGCGGCGTCGCCGTACGCGCTCTGTGCGCTGCTCGGCCTCGCCCTCCTGGCCTGCTACCCCTCCGCCAGGATCTCGTCCGCGTCCATGATCCGGTACGCGTACCCCTGTTCCGCCAGGAAGCGCTGGCGGTGGGCGGCGAAGTCCTGGTCGATGGTGTCGCGGGCGACGACCGAGTAGAAGTGGGCCTGGTGGCCGTCGGCCTTCGGGCGCAGGACGCGGCCGAGGCGCTGGGCCTCCTCCTGGCGGGAGCCGAAGGTGCCCGAGACCTGGATGGCGACCGTGGCCTCCGGCAGGTCGATGGAGAAGTTCGCGACCTTGGAGACGACGAGGACGCTGATCTCGCCCTCCCGGAAGGCGTTGAAGAGCTTCTCGCGCTGCGCGTTGGAGGTCTCGCCCTTGATGACCGGGGCGTTCAGATGCTCGCCCAGTTCGTCGAGCTGGTCGATGTACTGGCCGATGACCAGGATCTGCTGCCCGGCGAACCGGCGGACGATGGCCTCCGTGACCTTCCGCTTGGTGTCGGTCGTCGCGCAGAAGCGGTACTTCTCCTCCTGCTCGGCGGTGGCGTACGCGAGCCGCTCGGCGTCGGTGAGGTTGACGCGGACCTCGACGCAGTCGGCGGGCGCGATGTACCCCTGCGCCTCGATCTCCTTCCAGGGCGCGTCGAACCGCTTCGGGCCGATCAGGGAGAAGACGTCCGACTCGCGGCCGTCCTCGCGGACCAGGGTCGCGGTCAGGCCCAGGCGGCGGCGGGCCTGGAGGTCGGCGGTGAACTTGAAGACGGGTGCGGGCAGCAGGTGCACCTCGTCGTAGAGGATCAGGCCCCAGTCCCGGGAGTCGAAGAGCTCCAGGTGCGGATAGACACCCTTCCGCTTCGTCGTCAGCACCTGGTACGTGGCGATGGTGACCGGGCGGATCTCCTTCTTCGTACCGCTGTACTCGCCGATCTCCTCCTCGGTGAGCGACGTGCGCTTCATCAGCTCGTGCTTCCACTGCCGGGCCGAGACGGTGTTCGTGACGAGGATGAGGGTCGTCGACTTCGCCTGGGCCATGGAGCCGGCGCCGACGAGGGTCTTACCGGCGCCGCAGGGCAGCACCACGACCCCGCTGCCGCCGTGCCAGAAGTTCTCCACCGCCTGCTTCTGGTAGGGCCTGAGCGCCCACCCGTCCTCGTTCAGCTCGATCGGGTGCGCCTCGCCGTCGACGTAACCGGCGAGGTCCTCGGCCGGCCAGCCCAGCTTCAGCAGGGTCTGCTTGATCTGGCCGCGCTCGGAGGGGTGCACGGCGACGGTGTCCGGGTCGATGCGGGTGCCGACGAGCGGTGCGATCCGCTTCGAGCGCAGCACCTCCTCCAGGACCGGGCGGTCGGTGGTGGTGAGGACGAGGCCGTGCGTCGGGTGCTTGGAGAGGGTCAGACGGCCGTAGCGGTCCATCGTGTCGGCGATGTCGACGAGCAGCGCGTGCGGCACGGGGTAGCGGCTGTACGTGACCAGCGCGTCCACGACCTGCTCGGCGTCGTGCCCGGCCGCGCGGGCGTTCCACAAACCGAGCGGCGTCACCCGGTAGGTGTGGATGTGCTCGGGTGCCCGCTCCAGCTCCGCGAACGCGGCGATCGCCCGACGGCAGTCATCGGCCCGCTCATGATCGACTTCCAGGAGCAGGGTCTTGTCCGACTGGACGATCAGTGGTCCGTTCACGTGCGTATGTCCTTCCGCTCGGCCACCCGACCAAACGTCCAGTGTGCCTGATCGATTCCTGATCGAATCCGGAGTCCTACAGGATGTCTTTTCATTCCTGTGAGTGGCGTGGTTTCACCTGTACGGCGGTGGCTGCGAAGAATGCCGACCGTGCAGCCCATCTCGCGTGATCCGTCCCCCACGACCACCACCCTCGGGTACGCCCTGTTCGCCACCCGCTGGCTGCAGGCCCCGCTCTACTTCGGCCTCGTGGCCGCCCAGGGGGTGTACGTCTACAAGTTCTTCAACGAGCTGTGGACCTTAATCCTCCGCTGTGTGACCGGGCAGGCGACCGAGAACTACGTCATGCTCGCCGTGCTCAAGCTCGTCGACGTCGTCATGATCGCCAACCTGCTGATCATGGTGATCGTCGGCGGCTACGAGACATTCGTCTCCCGCATCGGCCTTCAGGGCCACCGCGACCAGCCGGAATGGCTCTCGCACGTCAACTCCAACGTGCTGAAGGTCAAGCTCGCCACCGCCATCGTAGGTATCTCCTCCGTCCATCTGCTCCAGATGTTCGTGGACGTCCACCACACCTCGCGGCACGCACTGCTGTGGGGCACGGTGATCCACATGGCGTTCATCGCCTCGGCGGCGATCCTGGCGTACATGTCGGGGCCGATGGCCGCGCAGAGTGAGCGGGGCGCTCAGCACGCACACCAGACGCACGTCCCCGAGGAACCCGCAGCGAAGGTCTTCGTCCCGGCGCAGGCCCCGGCACGTGACGACGAGCCGAGCGCCGAGGAGCGGGTGCGTGCCGCCGGTTTCCCCGCGCGCAAGCTGCTGGAGGAGTTCGACTCCGAGCACCCGCACTCCTTCGACCGGGATGCCGTGGCCCGGCTCGGCAAGCTGGACTTCGTCGCCGCCCGCCGCAACGTGGTCTTCGTCGGACCACCCGGCACCGGCAAGACGCATCTGGCCGTCGGCCTCGGCGTACGGGCCTGCCAGGCCGGCCACTCGGTGCGGTTCGCGACCGCCGCGGAGTGGGCCGCCCGGCTGGCCGGGGCACGGGACGCCGGACGGCTCGCCGAGGAGCTGGCCGCGCTCGACGAGCACGCCGTGCTGATCGTCGATGAGGTCGGCTACACCCCCTTCGAGGCGGGGACCGCGCCGCTGTTCTTCCAGCTGGTCGCGCACCGCTACGAACGGGCCTCGCTGATCGTGACCGGCGACCGCCCGCTCGGCCGCTGGGAGGAGATCTTCGGCGGCCCGTCCGCGCTCGCGATGGTGGACCGGCTGGCCCACCACGCCGAGGTCGTACGGATCGACGGCGACAGCTATCGGCTGCGCCGCCCTAGCGCAGCGTGGGCAGACTGACGTTGTTGATCAGCGGTCCCTCGACGGTGAGGCCCTCGGTGATCAGGGACTCGCCGGCGGGGGCCGGCAGGGGCAGGGGGAGAGCGGAGGCGGCGGCCGCCGCCTCCGGGGCGAGGACGGTGACCAGCGCGCTCGCCGAGATGAGAGCGGCGACGGCTGCGGAACGGGCGCGCGCGGGGCGCTTGGCAGGCATGGGGGCGTCAGGGCCTTTCACATACGGAGGGCGGGGCGACCGGCGGGCGGGCCGGCCCTGTGCGCGGGCCGGCCCGATGGCTGCGCTGCGGTCGCGTCAGACCTGCGGCGTCTCGATGACCAGCCCGGCCACGTCGACGCCGATCGCCGCGGCCTGAGTGGTGAAGGCACCGATCATCAGGGCTGCGGCGGCCAGGACGGTGGCGAGACGACGAGCTGTGCGCATGGACAACTACCTCTCTGTTGCTCTCACTTGAGCGTGATCAGGACAGGAGGTGGCTGCCCTGCGCCACCCGGCGCGATGCGGACACACCCGGAAGGTCCCCCGAGAGTTGGAAAAACCCGGCGTGGCGTACATGAACGGCCGCGTACCCCCGAACGGGTGAGCCGCCGGGCCCGGCCTCAGATCTGGTCGTCCGCGAGCTCGGCGACGCCGGTGATCCGGTGCAGCGGATACGTCCGCACCTCGTCCGCGGTGTGGTCGTACGCCGTCACGAACCCGCCCTCGACCCGCACCGGCGCGATCACCCGCTGACTCGCGGCGCCCTCGGCGTTGACGTACCCGATCCACAGCGCCTCGCCGGTCAGGACGGCGGCCTGCATGGTCGCGAGGGTCTCGGCGGAGGTGGTGCGGGGAAGCTCGCCGCCGGTCATCGCGGCGGAGTCGCCGGTGGCGGCGGGCTTGCGCGGTGCCGTGGAGGCGAGGTCGCCCGCCCGGATGGCGCGGATCGCGGCCGTCAGCAGGGTGGCGTCCGGCGTCGGCGGGCCGTCCGGGACCGGCTCGGGCGCCGTGCGCGGCGGGGTGCGGTGGGCGTCGGCGCGGGTGATCAGGACGTCGCCCTCGGCCGACTCGGCGGCCGGCGCGAAACCCATCGCGCGCAGGCCCTCCAGCAGCGCGGCCGGGTCCGCCTGGGCGGCCAGCACCGTCGGCGCCAGGCGGCGCAGACGCAGGCCCGCGGCCCGCTTGTCGGCGAGGATCTCGTTCAGCACGGCGTCGTCGTCGCAGCGGACGTACGCCGACGCGGCGCCCACCCGCAGATGCCCGTGCCGGCGGGCCACGTCGTCGATCAGATACGCGAGCGGCTGCGGTACCGGCGTACGCGCGTGCTCGGCGAGGAAGGCGTGCAGGTCGGAGGCGCTGCGCCCGGCGTCCAGGGCGCGCCGCACCGACCCGGGTGTGAACCGGTACACCGTCGCGCCGCCCTTGGACTCCACGTCCGCGAGCACGTCCAGCATGGCGGCGAGCGGCCGTTGCAGCGGCCCGGGCGCCACGGCCGTCAGGTCGGCCTGGAGGAGGACGTGGTCGAGCGGCTCGGGGAGGAGCGGGGCGAGGAGCCGGGCCGCGGTGGCCGAGGCGGTGGCCTGCTCGGCGGGGGAGAGGGGCTCGGGCGGCGGGGCCGGGCGGTGATGCACGGGGAGTTTGTCGCCGGGACCGGCCGGCTCCTCGGGCAAGGGCTCCGGCAGCGGCATCCCCAGCAGCGCCCGCCCCTGCGCCGACAGCGCCCCGCGCCCCGTGATCCCCAGCATCTCCGCCTCGCCGAGCGTCCACCGGGCGAGGCGGCCGCGCAGGTCGTCGTCCCGCTGGGGCCCGCGCAGCGGCCGCTCCCAGCGCAGCCGGGCCAGCACCGACTCGGCGGACGGCGACGCGCCCTCCGGCAGTCCGGCGAGGAGGGTCAGCACCCGGTGGCGTACCTCGGGCGCGGCGGAGCGGTCCAGGCCCGGGCCCAGCGCCGACAACGTACGGTCCTTGGCGTCCCGCCCGCCGATCACCCCCGACGTGCGCGTCGCCGTCAGCCATGTCTCCGCCAGCAGTGCCCAGCGCTGCGCGGCGGGCTGCTCCAGCCACTCGTCGTAGGCCGGGGTCGCCGCGTACCGCTCGTCGGCCTCGCCGTCGGAGGCCAGCAGTCCGGCGGCGTAGGCGAGCTCGACCCAGAAGGCGGCCAGGGGTTCGGACATGTCGAGGGCGACGGCGGTGCGCTTGAGGTCGCGCACGCTCAGGCCGCCCGCCCGCAGCACCGTCGGACCGCCCTCGTCCCAGTCCTTCAGCAGCTCCTCGACGGTCGCCAGCGCCGTGTACGCCTGCCCGGCCGCGGTCGCGTCCACAACCTGTGGACGGTGTGTCGCGCTCGCCTCGACCGGCGGCGGCAACGGCTCGGTGGTGCGGTGCGCCCGGCCGGCCCGCAGATGCAGGGCCACCTCGCGGGGGAGTACGACCGTGCCGGGTGCCGTCGGCAGGAGGAGGCCGCGGTCCAGGAGCCAGCGCAGGCGGGGCGCGGGGTCGGCGGTGACCTGGCCGTACGGCGGACCCCACACGAGCCGGGACAGGACCTCCCGGGACTCCTCCGGCGCGTCGGTGAGCAGGGCCGCCATGCGCCGCCGGTCGCCGAACAGGGCCGTGAGTGACGACACGGCGGACACGGCGTCGTGGGTCGAGGGCAGCCCGGCCGTCGTGACGATCTCCTGGATACGGCCCGGCGACATGCCCGCGGTGGCTTCCTGCACGGTCGGGCCCAGTCCGGTGGGGGACGGGTGCTGCGGCGAGGGCGCGAGCAGCTCACGTGCGGTGCGCACGAGCCGCAGCCGGTCGTCGGCGCCCCAGACCAGGGCCTGGTCGCGCAGGGTCGCGAGGGCGTGCGGCAGCGCCCCGGTGACCGCCGGATCGCCCTCGTCGCCGGCCATCAGCGAGAGCAGTTCGTCGTACGTCGCCGGATCCGCCGCCACCGCCAGCGCCTCCGCCGTCTGCAGCGCGCACCGGTCCAGCCGCTCCAGGGCGCGCACCACGGAGGCCCGGGTGCCGGCGCGGGTCGCCAGCTGCGTGAGGTCGGTGGGGACGGGGGTGATGAGATCGGGCCGGCTGCGCAGCAGCACGGCCAGGGAGGCGTCGTCCCGCACGCGGAGGGCTTCCGCGAGGGAACGGGGCGGTGCAGCCGGGTCGCTCATCCGACCAAATCTAGCGGGTGGTGGCCGGAGCAGGGGGTGTGCCGGCCGCCCGGACCGCCGCCCGGACGGCGAACGGAACGTTTCGCAAATGGCCTCCGGATGAACATCATCCGGAGGAATCCGGCACCCCTGGCACCACGTCATCCCCACTCGTCACCCTGGGCTCCCGGTCAACTACTTCACGGCTCAATGGAATTGGGGGTTCCAGCAGTGAGCGAGCAGGTCGAGCAGTGGATCGCGATCCTGAGTCTCACGTTCCCGGTCGCGGCATTCCTGTGGGAGTTCGCCATCGTCGGCCGCAAGCGGCTCGGCTACCGGGTGCAGATGGACACCCTCGCCGCGGACGACACCCAGTCCGAGCACGCCGAGATCCTGGAGCAGTTGCAGCGCGACGGCCACCGGCTGAAGGACCCCTCCTTCGTGCTGCTGCGCATCGAGAACGCCGGATCCGCCCCCATCGAGGCCAGTGACTACCTGACCGACGAGAACGACCCCAGCGGCATATGGGTCACCTTCCGCCGCCGGCAGGTCGCGGGGCTGGTGGCCACCGAGCTGAGCCAGCGCGAGCTGCGCCGCTTCTTCAGGCGCGGGGCCCCGGGCTTCGGCTTCCGCAACAACCCGGCCAGGCGCGAGGGCGTCATCGAACTGCCGAAGGTCAAGCTGCCCCGGGGTGCCGAGTACAAGGTGCTGGTGATCCTGGAGAGCTGGCAGGGCGACGACAGCGCCGACCCCTTCCCGAAGCCGGACATCGTCGGCGCCGTCGGCACCGACCGGCGCTGGTTCGACCCGCTGGTGAAGGTGTTCCGGTTCAAGCTGGCCAGGACCGAGAGCCACCTGTTCGCCTCCCGGCCGGCCTGGTTCGCCATCGCGTTCCTGACGGCGGCCGTGGCCCTCCAGGCGTTCTTCACGCTGTTCCTGCGCGAGGACCGCAGGCCCCCGCTGGACTGCGTCGGCGGCACGCTCCGCCTGCACGGCTCCACCGCCTTCGCACCCGCCGTGCGGGCCGCCGCCGAGGACTACCTCAAGCGGTGTGAGGGGGCGGGCGTGTCGATTCCGCTCGCCGACGACACCTTCAAGGGCAGCACCGACGGTGTGACCGACCTGGACCAGGCCGGCAAGAACGCCGGGATCCAGGTCGGCGACGGCCTCGCCGACCACATCGCGTTCACCGACGGCCTCGCCTCCGACGGCCACCCCCGGCTGGTCCCCGAGCCCGTCGCCTTCTCCGTGTTCACCCTCGTCGTCAACAAGGACGCGGGCGTGGAGAACCTGAGGCTGGCCCAGATCCGCGACCTCTTCGCCGGCCGGGTGACGAACTGGTCCCAGGTGGGCGGCAACGACGTCCCCGTCCACCTGATCAACCGCGACCCCGGCTCCGGCACCCGCAGCACCCTCGTCGCCAAGGTCCTGGACGGCAGGGAACCGCCCCAGTTCACGGTGACCGACTGCGCGGCCCTCAAGTCCGGCCGGTACGGCCGCTGCGAGGTCACCAGCACGGACACCATGCTGAACACCAGCGCCTCGACGCCCGGTGCCATCGGCTACAGCGAGGCCGCGGGAGTCGCCGGCCACAAGGCCGCCGACCGGCTCGTCAACCTGAAGATCGACGGCAGGGAACCCACGGCGGAAGGCGTCGAGGACACCAACTATCCCTACTGGCAGACCGAGTTCGCCTACACCTACGGCGAGGCCCCGGCCGGCTCCGTCGCGGCGGCCTTCCTGAACTTCCTCACCCAGCAGAGCGGGCGCGACATCCTTCACGAGCACGGCCACGGCCTGTGCTCCGAGGCACAGGACGCGGGGGAGTGCCGGCCGGTCTGACCCGCACCGCACACCCTGTGCTGCGCTAACGTCGTCCCCACGGGGCTTCAGCACACCCACCCCGGAGGGGACTTCGTGGGGATCGAGAGCGACCAGGTCGTCTACGAGTATCTGAGCCGCGTCGGTGACGTGGCTCAGCAGCGTCAGCTGCCGTCGGCCACCCGCATGCGTCTGGTCAACGAGTTGCGGGGCGAGATCGACCGGCGCCGTGCCAAGGCAGCCGTCGACAGCCCCGCCGCCGTCCGCCGCATCATCGCCCGGCTCGGCACGCCGGACGAGATCGTCGCGGCCGCCGGGGGAACCGCCTCCGAACCGCAGGCGCCGGTGGCCTACGTGCCCGTACAGCCGGAGGGCCGGGACGAGCACGCCGAGGAGGAGCGCCCCAAGGGCCTGCGCCGGCTCGTGCCGCGCCCTCGCCCCGCGCAGGCCCCGACGGCACCCGACGACGCGCCCCCGCCGCCCCACCTCGCGAGCACGGCCGACCTCGGGGGCAGCGCGCTCCAACCGGACTGGTGGCGGGTGGACAGCAGCGCCTTCGGGCCCGGCGACGACGTCCCCGGCTTCGTCGGCGGCGTCGAGATCCCGGAGATGCTCAGGCGCCCGCCCACCAAGGAGCAGGAGGCGGCGCTGCTCCGCAAGAAGGCACCCGTGGAGGAGCCCGAGGAGGCCGCCGCGGAGGCCGACGTTCCCGAAGCGGACCCCACCCCCCGGCGCCGCCGTCTCGTCCCGCGACGCCCGACGCTGCCCACTAGCCGCTGGAGCAACCCCCTCCTGCTGCTCTCCGCCGCCCTCCTCGTCGCCGGCGCCGTCCTCGGCAACCTCATCGCCCTGCTGCTCGGCTGGCTCATCGCCTGGGGCTCCCGGCGCCTGAGCGACGCCGAGACCAAGTGGGCGGTCGTGATCCTGCCCGGCCTCGCCCTCACGGCCGGCATCGCCTGGCTGTGGGGCCGCACCAACGGCCGCTGGGGCGACCCGATCGCCGAGGGCCACATGAACGCCGCCCTCTCGGACACCTGGCCCTGGGTGCTGCGCGGTGCGGCGGTGGCGTCGGCGGTGTTCATCGTCTGGCGGTCACAGCGGCGCCCCTAGCCCTTGTCCTGAGCCCTTGTCCTGACGCGTGTTTCGGCCCTGCCCGAAAGCCCTGTCCCCCCTTCCCCGGCACGCGGCAGCGTGTACGCAATCAACGGGGAAGGCGCACCGGCCCCACAACTGCGGTGCGGAACGGGGAACACACATGCACTCCGCTTCAAAGGCCCTCATTCTCATGAGTGCCGCGGCCGTGCTGACGACCGGCGGCGTGAGCACGGCGGCGGCGCAGTCCGCCACCGGAGCCCACCTCACCGGTGCCGCCTCCGTGGCCTCGGCCCAGGACAGCGAGGCGATGCTGGCGGCGAGGGCCAAGGTGACGGCGAAGAAGAGCGGGATCGGCAAGGCATCCGCCACCTTCAACTGGAAGGGGCAGAACCGAACCGGCAAGTTCAAGATCTACGTCAACGACACCAGCTGCGACGGGTGGGACGCCTTCACTTTCCTGCAGTTCAAGATCAAGAAGCACGGCCAGTTCAAGGTGATCACCGGCAGCAGCCGCCCCTATGACTACACCTGTCAGCAGGGTGGTGGCGAGCGCGAGACGCTCGACCGCTACATCACCTCCTACAAGCTTCACAGCATCCGCATCGCCGTGTGCCAGAACGACACGGCGGGTAGCGGAGACACCTGCAAGTTCGGCAAGTGGAAGAAGAACCCCAAGTACTGAGCGCGGAACCACCCCGCGAGCAGCGCAGTGACTGTGCGCCCGGCCTCCTGGAAGGGGCCGGGCGCACACACGTCTTCGGGGTTCACTCCGCGAGGTGCTCGATCAGCACCGGTTCCTCGCCGATGCCGATCCGTTCGCCGGGGCGGGCGCGCACCGTGCTGCCGTCCATGTGACGCAGGCGGTGCGCGCCCTTGTGGTCCAGTGACACTTGGGCCCGCCCCTGAACGGACCAGCGCACGGTGAACGGTGTGCCGTCCCGACCGTTCCGCTGGAAGCGGCAGGAGTACATGCCCGGCGGCAGGTCCATGCGCGTGCCCCGCCCGCAGGCGCTGATCCGGGCGCCGTCCAGCCACGCCGCCAGTCGTCCGACGCGCTTTCCGGGCTCTGCCGGGGGGCCGCCCACCGGCTGGACGATGATCGGCACATGGGTGCTGCCCCAGTTGTAGAAGTACATCCGCCGCACGCCGTAGTGCCTCCCGTAGAGCCCCGAAAGATAGAAGCGCACCGCGTAGTCGCCGGCGTGGCGGGCATCGAGCGGCGGCGTCGAGTTGATGTCCCACTCCGGGCCGGTGTTCCACAACTCGATGTCGTGCACGTTCTCCTCGTGGAGGAGGTTCCGCATGCTCCGCGAGAGCTCGATGATCTCCTCCGGCCGACCGTCCCCCTTGCGCGGCGGCATCTTCAGCGCGGCCGCGTCGCAGTGTGCGTAAGCGCCCGTCCGGGCGAACTCCCGCAGCAGCGCCCGGCCTTTTCCCGTCCACAGCGATCCGAAGGACGGGCAGGCCAACCGCG
The DNA here is from genome assembly GCF_055656945.1 of Streptomyces sp. NPDC111606. Classification (NCBI taxonomy): domain Bacteria; kingdom Bacillati; phylum Actinomycetota; class Actinomycetes; order Kitasatosporales; family Streptomycetaceae; genus Streptomyces; species Streptomyces sp. NPDC111606. Next base: position 191,262 of record NZ_JBVKBY010000013.1, on the reverse strand, counting down.
CCTTCGGGTCGATACGGCGGATGATCCGCGAGGCGCGCTCAACCATCTCGGCGAGGGTTTCGAGGCTCCCCGCGTACATCAGAGGGTGGCTGGGGTAGTCCCACAGCTCGTACGACTCGATACGGCCCCGATAGCGCGTGGCGAGCTTCTCCACAAAGCGGTCCCAGACCTTCAGGTCGTCCGGCGGCGACGCTGTCGAGTCGGCGAAGCCGGACTTCCGGCCGTCCGGGGCGGCCCACCAAGGTGTGCCGGCGATGGTGAACAGGACGGGCAGCCGCTCCCGCTCGGCGGCCTTGACCAGGCGCTCCAGCGTCGTCCAGTCGTACCTGCCCGGGGAGGTTTCGATGGTGCCCCAGCGGGTTTCGCTGTTCCACAGCCGTACTGAGCCGGTTCGGAAGCCGGGCATACGGCCCGTGTCGCTGTTGATCGTCATGCCTATGAACTCGGGTGCTATCGGGCGTGGGGCCTCGCTCCACTCCGGTCCCTCGGGGCGCTGCTCGCCGCCGGTGCCGGTTCCGTCTCCTCCGGTGTTCACCGTGGCGGGGCCGGGGGCGCCCGCGACGTCCCGGCCCCGACCGCCGTCGTACGTGGGGGTGCTCCCGGACGAGGTGATGACGAGGGCGAGCAGCAATACCGCCGGGCGCAGCCAGGTGCGCGCCACTAAGGGCAGCCGGGCGCCGAACCCGTGCCCGCCGCTGCCGGCGTCGTTGCGGCCGGCCTCCGTCGGGTGCGCGTGCGTCGGCGGGTCTGCCGGCTCCACCGACTCCGGTAACTGCTCACCCTGGTGCCCTGTGTCCCCCGCAGTCTCCCGGCACCACGCGCGGTAGAGCCGGTCCAGCTCCGCCGGGCTCGCCCCGCTCACGCGGGCCACACGCTCGACCACGCCGAACGTCCCCGGGACGGTGATGCCCTGGCAGTAGCGGTGGATGGTGGACCGGCTGAGTCCCGTGCGATGGGCCAGCGCCGCATAACTGCGCCCGCTGCGCCGCTTCAGGTCCTCCAGTAATTCCGCCAGTTCGGATGGTCCAGAGCGTCCTGTCGCTCCGCCGTCGGACAGCATCGCATCCCCGATTCCTCGCCCCCGATGTGTGGGACGCGTGTACCGACTGTCTCACCGCCGCGAAAAACCGCAGCTGGTGTCCGTACCTCCGTCCCACCGTCCCATCTGCCCGTTTCTTCTTGTCAGGAACCAGTCGGCGGAGCAAGGTCACGGAGACACCGCTCGGTTCACGGGGGAGCGGTGTCCCACACGCTTGGCACATCGGGAGACAGCACCATGCTGCGCATGCACTTCACCGCGGGAGACATCGCCCGCACGCGGGTCGCCGACGGGCCGGATCCTTTCTGGGAATCCGTGTTGAGCCTGCACCGGGTGTGGGAGAAGCCCCCTGAGCCCGACCTGACCGGCTGGCGCAAGCACGTCATCCGGAACGCGCAAGCGCCGCTGCGCCTGCTGCTGCCGCTGGTTCCCGCCCGCGGCTACTTCCCGGACTTCCTCACTCCCGCGGCGAGCGCCGAGGGCTTCGAAGCGGGCCTGGACGCCCTGCTGTCCACACCACGGCACGAGCTGCGCGACCAAGTGGGTCAGTTGGCGGCGAGCGGTTCTCCTCTTGACGGATGGGCCCGCACGGTCGCCGAGGGCACGGCATCGGCGCTCCGGCGGCTCGGTGAAGCCCTGCGCGACTACCAGCGCATCGCGCTTTGCGCGTCGTGGCAGCATGTCCGCGCGCGGACCGAGCGGGACCGCACCTGGCGCGCCCGCACCCAGTGGTCCAGCGGTACGGACGCCTTGCTCCGTACCTTCGGTCCCGGCATCCGCTGGTGTCCGCCCGTGCTGGTGGCCGACTATCCGGTGGACAAGGACCTTCATCTCGAGGGGCGCGGGCTGCTGTTGATCCCGTCGTACTTCTGCCGTCGCAGGCCGGTCGCGCTGGCCGACCCGTCCCTGCCGCCGACGCTCGTCTATCCGGTCCTCCCGGGCCATCCGGCAAGGTCTCCGGCGGCTGGGGCGCTCCTGACGACCGACGCCGTGGGCTCGCATCTCGCGCGCCTCCTCGGACACACCAGGGCCGCGGTCCTTCAGTCGCTCGGCAGTGATTGCAGCACCAGTGAACTGGCCCGGCGTGCCGGGGTCTCCGTCTCCTCGGCCAGCGAGCACGCCGCGGTCCTACGCGGCGCCGGTCTGGTCTCCAGCACCCGGCAACGCAACGCCGTGCGTCACTCGCTCACCCCGGTCGGCCTCGCCCTCCTCGACGGCCGCGCCCCCCAGGCACCGGGTGAGCTCTCCCACCACCGCCGGTAGGCCCGTCAGCGAAGAGGCCGGCCTCGACGAGCCACCTCGCCGGGCCCCGGGTCACAGGGCGCAGGCACAATGACCCATATGGCACTCACCGTCGGCTTCGACCTCGACATGACCCTCATCGACTCCCGCCCCGGCATCCATGCCTGCTACACGGCGCTGGCCGAGCGCACGGGGACGTACATAGACGCCGACCTCGCGATCACGCGGCTCGGGCCGCCGCTGGAGGAGGAGCTGGTCAACTGGTTCCCGGCGGAGCAGGTTCCGGCCATCGCCGACCGGTACCGCGCGATGTACTCGACGATCGCCATCGCCGCGACCCCCGCCCTGCCGGGCGCGCGTGAGGCGATCGCCGCCGTACGGGCCGCCGGCGGGCGCGCGATCGTCGTCACCGCCAAGTACGAGCCGAACGCCAAGCTGCACCTGGAGCACCTCGGCATCGAGCCGGACGCGGTGATCGGCAATCTCTGGGCCGAGCAGAAGGCGGTGGCCCTGCGCGAGCACGACGCGGGCGTCTACGTCGGCGACCACGAGGGAGACGTACGCGCCGCCCGCGCGGCCGACGCCCTGTCGGTCACGGTGGCGACGGGGCCGTTCAGTACGGATCAGCTGGGCGCGCTCGGCGCGGACGTGGTCCTCACGGACCTGACGGAGTTCCCGGGCTGGCTGGCCCGCTACCTCGAAGCGCCCCGCGCCTGACGCCGTCCGGCCGCGACCGACTGCAGCACGCCGATACCGGCGACGAGGAATCCGACGCCCATCAGCATGCTCAGTCCGAACATGTAGGTCGGAAATGGCGTCGTACCGAGCAAAAACGGGGCCACCGTGACCAGAGTGGCCACGGCACCGATGAAGAACAGGACCGCACCGGCACGGATCAGTCGGTCGCCGGGGGCGGCGGAATTCGTTTGGGTTTTGTCACGCACCGGACCAGGGTAGTTCCCTGCGCGAAGGAACAACCGGGCGACGTCTTGTCACCGGCTCCGGGAGCATTAGCCTTGGTAGCGGCGGGTCATGGTCGACCCGCTGAGTGCTATCAAGAGCCGTTTTCAGAAGCAGTTTTCCGACGAGTACGAGGACGAGGACAGACGTGCCTACCGGCAAGGTCAAGTGGTTCAACAGCGAGAAGGGCTTCGGCTTTCTCTCCCGCGACGACGGCGGTGACGTCTTCGTCCATTCCTCGGTCCTCCCCGCCGGAGTCGACGTACTCAAGCCGGGACAGCGAGTGGAGTTCGGGGTGGTCGCCGGTCAGCGCGGTGACCAGGCCCTCTCGGTCACCATCCTCGACCCGACCCCCTCGGTCGCGGCGGCCCAGCGCAAGAAGCCGGACGAACTGGCGTCCATCGTCCAGGATCTGACGACCCTCCTCGAGAACATCACGCCGATGCTGGAGCGGGGCCGCTATCCCGAGAAGACCGCCGGCAAGAAGATCGCCGGCCTCCTCCGCGCGGTCGCCGACCAGCTCGACGTATAGCTCCCGCGCACCCCTGGAATTCCTGGAGGAATCCGGCGCATCCCGGCCGAGGGGCGGCACCAGCCCCTCGGCCGCGGCACGTGTGCGCAGCCCGCGCACGGCCGGGTGGGGTTCAGGGGAACGACAGCGCTTCGGGCCCGAGCGCGGGTGTCAGCCCCTCCGCTGCCGCGCGTGTCAGCAGGCCCCGCACGGCCGCGTAGCCGTCGTCGCCGAGGTCGGCCGTGAACTCGTTGACGTACAGGCCGATGTGCTGGTCGGCGACGGCCGGGTTCATCTCCTGGGCGTGCTCCATGACGTAGGCACGGGAGGCTTCCGGGTCGTCCCAGGCGGCCCGCACGGAGGTGCGGATGGAGTCGGCCAGGAGCGTCAGCTGCCGCGCGCCCAGGGAGCGCTTGGCGATGATCGCGCCCAGCGGGATGGGCAGCCCCGTGGTGGTCTCCCAGTGCTCGCCCATGTCCGCGAGCTTGTGCAGCCCGTAGTTCTGGTACGTGAAGCGCGCCTCGTGGATGACGAGCCCCGCGTCGACCTTCCCGTCCCGCACGGCGGGCATGATCTCGTGGAACGGCATGACCACGATCTCGCCCACCCCGGCGGGCAGCGTGTCCGCGGCCCACAGGCGGAACAGCAGATACGCCGTCGACTTCTCGCTCGGCACGGCGACCGTACGGCCGCCGAGGTCCACGTCGGGCTCGCGCGTCAGCACCAGCGGGCCGCACCCCCGGCCCAGCGCGCCGCCGCAGGGCAGCAGGGCGTACTCGTCGAGGACGTACGGCAGCACGGCGTACGACACCTTCAGCACGTCGAACTCGCCGCGCTCGGCCATGCCGTTGGTGATGTCGATGTCCGCGAAGGTGACGTCGAGCGCGGGGGCGTCGGGCACCCGGTCGTGGGCGAGGGCGTCGAAGACGAAAGTGTCGTTCGGGCAGGGCGAGTACGCGATCCGCAGGGACTGTCGCTGCTGTTCACCGGTCATGTGGTTGCCAACTCTCCAGGACGGGCGTGAGCTTCCCGAAGGCCTCGGTGAGGGCCGCCAGCGCGTCTCCGATGCGCCAGGCGGCGCGGTCGCGCGGGCCCACGGGGTTGGAGATTGCGCGCAGCTCCAGCACGGGCGTGCCGTGCGCGGCGGCGGCCTCGGCGACACCGAAGCCCTCCATGGCCTCGGCCAGGGCGCTGGGGTGGCGCTCGCGCAGCCGCGCGGCGCGGACGGCGGTGCCGGTCACGGTGGAGACGGTGAGGACGGCGCCGGAGCGTGCGCCGGTGGCGGCCGCCGCTTCCCGTACGAGTGCTTCGGGCGGACGGTGGGTGACGGTGCCGAAGCCCAGCTCGGTGACGGGCAGGAAGCCGTCGGGGGTCTCGGCGCCCAGGTCGGCGGCGGTGATCTCGTCGGCGACGACGAGGGAGCCGACGGGGGCGTGGGGCGCGAAGCCGCCGGCGATGCCGGTGGAAACGACCAGGCCGTAGGGCGCGCCGTCGCGGGCGGCCCTGGTGAGGGCCGACGCGGTGGTGGCCGCGGCCCGGGCCGGGCCCACTCCGACGGCGATGAGGTCGACGACCGGCCGGCCGCGGCCGGTCGCAGCGGGTGCCGGGTCGGCGGACCCCAGCAGCACCCGCCCCTCGTCCGCGGCTGCCGCGAACGCCTGGGCCACCGCGTCCCTCTCCACGGGGACGGCGGTGGCCACCAGCACGTGCAGCCCAGCGGCAGGGATCAGCTGTCCTTCTCGAGCTTGAAGGACCACAGGCCCGTCACGTCCTGCTCGCCCTCCTTGATGGAGACCAGCGTGGAGTCGCCGCTCGCGCCGTACTGGGCGTTGAAGAACACGCTGCCCGGGACGGTGCGGTAGGTCTTCGTGCTGGAGTCGGTGAGCGGCTGGCCGTTCATGAGGATCGTCCAGCCCTCGTCCGCGATCTCCGGGTCGACACCGAAGCGCACGGTCTCGTCCGGGTCCACCTTGATGGACTCGATGCCCTTGCCCTTCAGGCAGCCGGCCAGGTCGGCGGTCTTCACGACCTCGCCCTCGCCGCCGCAGGTGGCCTGCGAGTGCACGGAGGAGGTGCCGACGGTGACCGTGGCCAGCGGCGTCGGCTTGTCGCAGGCCGACAGGACGAGCAGTCCGGCGGAAACGGCGCCGGCGGCGGCGAGCGCGCGGCGGCGTCGCACTTCGGATTGCAGCGTGGTCATGGGCGAAGGCTATCGGGAGCGTGTGACGCTCTCCCTACGCGGGGTGCGGCGTGCCGTGCGCCTTGCCGGCGGACGGATTGTGTCAGCTCACGCGCGGGTGGCTGTGGCCGCCGTGCGGGGCCGAGCCGATCATGCCCTCGACGCCTGTCGGGCCATCGGGTGCTTGATGGTGGTCAGCCGGCCGGTGGGCCCGGGGAACCCCTGAGCGGCGGCACGATGCCGATGGCGGTACGCGGGGGTCGGTGTGGCGTGGGGCCTTGCCGGCAGACGGATCGTGTCAGGTCACGCGCGGGTGGCTGTGGCCGCCGTGCCGTGCCGAGCCGATCAGGCCCTTGATGGTGGTCAGCCAGCCGATGGCGACGATCGTCGCGCCGACCAGCAGCCCCAGGGAGCCCTTCAGCGGCAGCACGATGCCGATCGCGCCGCCGAGCACCCAGGACACCTGCAGCAGCGTCTCGGAGCGCGCGAACGCCGATGTACGGACCAGTTCGGGCACGTCCCGCTGGATCAGCGCGTCCAGGGACAGCTTGGCCAGCGCCTGGGCGAACCCGGCGGTCGCCGCCAGGAACGCCACCACGATCGCACCGAAGAAGATCGCGGCGGTGATCGCCGCGAGCAGCACGAAGCCCACGACCGTGACGATGATGATCTCGGGCGCCCGGGAGCGCAGCCATGCGCCGACCGCGGTACCGCAGGCGTTTCCGACCCCGGCCGAGACGGCCACTATGCCCAGCGAAACGGCCGCGCTCTGGCCGGACATCGGGTGCTCGCGCAGCAGGAACGCCAGGAAGAAGATCAGGAAGCCGGAGAGGCAGCGCAGGGCGGCGTTGGCGCCGAGGGCGTGGGTGACGGCGATGCCGACGGTGCGCAGCCCGGGGCGCTTGACGGGCCGGCGGTGCGGCCCGTGCAGATGCTGCTCGTCGGCCGCCAGCAGGGCGGTGTCCTCGCCCTTGGCCGAGTCGACCTTCGGCGGCAGGGTGAAGGACAGGATCGTACCGGCGATGAAGATCACGAAGGCGCCGTAGAGCGGATAGCGCGGCCCGAGTGCCTGGAGTCCGGCGCCGATGGGGGCGGCGATGCCGGTCGCCAGGAGGCCGCCGAGAGTGACTCTGGAGTTGGCCTTCACCAGGGAGAAGCGGGGTGGCAGGAGCCGGGGGACCACGGCGCTTCTGACGACGCCGTAGGCCTTGGACGCGACCAGGACGCCGAGCGCGGCCGGATACAGCTCGATGCTGCCGGTGGCGACGGCCCCGGCCAGCACCAGCGCGAGCATCGCCCGGGCGAACATGGCGCCGGCCATCGCGGCGCGGCGGCCGTGCGGGATGCGGTCGAGGAGGGGGCCGATCACGGGCGCGAGGACCGTGAACGGCGCCATGGTGATGCCGAGGTAGAGGGCGACCCGGCCGCGGGCCTCGTCGGTGGGGACGGAGAAGAAGACGGTGGAGGCGAGGGCGACGGTGATCATCATGTCCCCGGCCCCGTTCACGGCGTGCAGTTCGATCAGCTTGCCGAGGCCGGACTCGCCGGCACCGTGCGCGTGGGTGGCCTTGCGGATGCCGCGTGCCGGGCCGGTGAACGGGAGGTGCAGGGCACGGCCGAGCGCACGGAGGGAGCCGCGCTTCCGGCCCGTTCCGCCACCTCGATCACGGCCGCCCTTGGCGCCACCGATGCCGGTGGCTCCTTGGGGCTGCCTCGCGGTTGCCACGACGCAATAGTGCCCCGAGATGGGGGTGGGTAGTGCGGTTACGGCGCGTATGGGGGGCAGGGACTCGGATCGGTTCGGGGCGACTCACGACCCGGTGGCAAGGGTTCCGCCACCCGCCGCGCACGGTGAAAGGGCCGTCGGTGTAGGCCCAGCGCCCGCGAGCAGGTAGCGTGCGTATCTCAGCCATCCCGCACAATGGATGACGTAGGTGCGCCCGAGCGTGATTCGGACGCGGACGTCGACGCGGCCCACAGGTCCGCTCCGTCTGCTCCGTCGCCTCAAGGCACCGCACCCGAGAGACGGCGTAGGAGAGAAGCGATACCTGTGAGCGCAGCGACAACGCGAAGCCGCACCCCCGACCGTCTGTGCGCCGAGGCGGTCGACCTCGCCCGCAGTGCCGCCGAGGAGGCCGCCGCGCCCGGCGTGGTCGGCGAGCACGCGAGTCTGGTCTCCGAGGGCGACCGTGTTGTCACGCACTTCTTCGAGTGCAAGGAGCTCGGGTACCGCGGCTGGCGCTGGGCGGTGACGGTGGCCCGCGCCTCACGCGCGAAGATCGTCACGCTCGACGAGGTGGTCCTCCTGCCGGGCCCGGACGCCCTCCTCGCGCCCGAGTGGGTGCCGTGGAGCGAGCGCCTGCGCCCCGGCGACATGGGCCCGGGCGACCTGCTCCCCACGGACGCCGAGGACCTCCGCCTGGAGCCCGGCTACACCGGCGAGGACGAACCGGGACCGAATTCGCCGGTCTCGCACGAGATGGCGGAACTGGTCGAGGCGGAGGACGCGGACGTCACCGCGACCGCCCCCGCCCACCTGCCGGCGGCGCCCTCCCGCGGCTCGATCGCCGCCGTCGCCGAGGAACTCGGCATGCGCCGGGCCCGCGTCCTGTCCCGCTACGGCCTGCACGTCGCCGCGGACCGCTGGGAGGAGACGTACGGCGCCAAGACCCCCATGGCCCAGGCGGCCCCGGCCTCCTGCGTCACCTGCGGCTTCCTGGCCCCGATCGGCGGCTCACTCGGCCAGGCCTTCGGTGTCTGCGCCAATGAGTTCTCCCCGGCCGACGGCCGCGTGGTGTCCTTGACGTACGGCTGCGGCGGCCACTCCGAGGCCGCGATCATGCCCAAGCCCCCGCGCCCGGCTCCGCCGGTGATCGACGAGACCCGCGTGGACCCCTTCCCGCTGCGCCCGGCGCCGGACTCGGGATCGGTGTCGGTGGGGGCGGACGGGGACTCGGGGGAGCTGGGGCACTCGTAGTACGCGGTGACGAGCCGGCGACGGCTTCTCTTCCCGGCCGAGGTCAGGGCACGAGGATCTTGAGGTCGATGTCGGTCGGGAAGGGCACGGCGGCCTTCAGACGCTCGCGGTGGATTCCGGTGGCCACGTACGTGCCGGTCATGGTGTCGAGTTCGTAGGTGTGGACGGTGGGTGCGCCGGCCTCGTCCTCGACGCGCCAGAAATGGGGGATCCTGGCCTGTGCGTACTTGAAGGGCTTCAGGGACCGGTCGCGGTCCGCGGACTCCTCCGAGACGACCTCGATGACCAGGGCGACGTCGGCGGGCGCGTACCAGGTGCGGTCGGGGTCGTATGCGGCGGTGGTGACCAGGATGTCGGGCTCCGGTCGGCTCTTCTTGTCGAGCCGGACGGTCATCTCGCGCTCGGGCTCGAATCCCCCGGGTGACGCTTGCCGAAGCGCGAAGGTCAGGTTTTCCACCAGCCGGGAGTGCCAGGAGCGCTGTGGCGAGATCCTGAAGATCAGGGCTCCGTCGATGAGTTCGGTGTGCCGTGGTGCTTGCGGGAGATTGTCCAGGTCGTCCGCCTCCCAGCCGCTAGGCCTGGGCGGGATCATCCAGTCGGGAAGTTCGGCGGTCAAAGCTCCTCCGGGCGCTTCAGGGGAGCGGCGGTCAGAGGCACAGGGGCTCGTGGATGTCGCTGAGGGCCTCGCCGGTTCCGGGGCAGGGGTCGAAGGGCTCGACCTGGTCGCCTCCAGGACGGTTCAGAAGCCCAGGTAGGTGATCTGGACGACGTAGACCCGCTCGCTTCGCACGACCACTTGGTACCGAATCATGCCCCCTCCGGAGACGGGGATTTGGCGGCCTTGAGGGTCGAAGCCCTCATAGGCCCGGCCGTGGACATGCAGAGCCTCAGCCGCCCTGACCAGCTCGTCGGCCGTACGGTCGATGGCGGCCAGGAAGTCCGGCGGAAGGGAACGGGCCGCCTCTTCGGCTCCGAAGGCGTACTCCCATTTCCAGCTCACTCGCGAATCGCCTTCATCGATTCGTCGAGAACGGCGCTCAGCTCACGAAGGGCTTCCCACGCGATGGCCGGATCCTCGTGTTCCAGGTTGCCCTGCGCCTGGGTGTAGCGCGCGGACAGGTCTGGGCGACGGGCGATCTCGATCTCCTGAGCCCAGCTGAGGACCCAGCTCTGGACTGGGTTCAGAGACTGCCACTCGACCGCCTTGGCGAAGGCCTCATCCTTCCTGGCCTGCATCTCTTCCAGGCGGCCTGGCGCGACGACGGCGAGGGCGGCACGCAGGGCATCAGGGGTCTGCTCAGGACGAGGGATCAGTTCGTTTCCGTGGTCGGCCTGAGTGCTCATGGTGTCCTCCCGAGGGTGCCCCGGCCAGAGTATCCGGGCGAGTGAGGAACGGGCCGGAACGGGCTCAGGTGGCAGTGGCAAGGGGTGTGCGGCAGTCACGGCAGAGTCCTGGGGTGGGTGAGCGGAAAGGGCGGTCGCAGCCGTCGCAGTCCTGGAAAGGGAGCCGGACGGTCGGCGGTGGTGCTGGGGTGCGGAACGGGGGCGGGGGTGGCAGCTGGGTGGTGAGGCGGTGGGCCAGTAGGGCCGCTGGGCGGCACAGGGGCTCGGGGGGCAGGTCGGTGGTCAGGGTGTGGCGTACGGCGGTGGGGGTGACGTCGCGTTCCAGCCAGGCGGCGACGCCGGGGGCCAGGTGTGCCGTGTCGCAGACGGAGAGCAGGAGGCGGGGGTCGTGGCGGCGGAGGTCCGTGAGGAGGTCCGTGGCTGTCTGGAGGAGTGTGGGGGCCGGGTAGGAGGGTTGCGGTACGGCGGGGAGGGGCTTGCGGGGGGCCGGGTTTCGCGTCCTGCGGGGCGGCGCCGGGTGGTCCTGGGCGTTGCCTTGGCGGCCGGGCTGGTTGCAGGAGATCGTGCGGGTGACGATGCGGCCGTTGGGGATGCGCCGGCGTTCTCGGCGCAGGTAGCCGTGGGTCTCCAGCTCGCGCAGGGCGGCGGCGATACGGGTCGTGCCCTCGGGGAAGCGGGCGGCGAGGGTCTTGATGTCGACGCGGGCGCCTGCGGGGAGCGACTGGATGTGGACGCCGAGTCCGATCGCGAGCCCGGACAGCTCCGGGTGCTGGGCGAGGTGGTTGCCGATCACCGTGAAGCGGGTGGTGTGGCGGGCGTTGTCGTGGATGAGGCCGCCCGCGTGAGCCTGACCGTGGGGGTGGTTTTTGGCCGCGATACGGGACTGGGCGCGCGGGGGCGCGCTAGGGTTTTGGGTGTCCATCGGGAAGGTTGGCTTCCTTGGTGGTCAGGCCCTCGCACTGGGATTGCCGTCCCGGCGAGGGCCGTCGTATGTCTGGGGCATATCTGCGGTTGTGCTGCGCCGAGCGTAAGTCAGGCAACCTGCCCAGAATCCAGCCGAGTTGGTGATGTTCACCCGGTTGGGTGAGTTTGCGCCGTGGGCGGGAGGGGTGGGGCTTGGTGAGGTTCTTTCACTGGTCTGTTCGTTGAGGGAGGCCGCCCGTGCCACCGGAGAACGGGTTTCCGGGTTCCGGTGGCAATGTGACTTCGGCCCAGACCGTCTTGCGTGGCGGCAGCCCTGGTGACGCGCCCCAGCGGTCGGCCAACGCCTCGACGATGGCGAGCCCGCGGCCGGACTCCGCCTCGGGGGTGGGGTGTTGGGGGTGCGGGAGTTGGTCGCCACAGGTGTCGGTGACTTCGATACGGAGGGTGCCGCCGACGACGTACAGGAGCAGCAGGAAGTCCCGACCGGGGACGCGACCGTGCGTGACCGCGTTGGTGGCCAGCTCGGCCACGAGGTGCGCCGCCGGGTCCAGCGGCAGGCCCCAGCTGCGGAGTTGCTCGGTGGCGAGGAGCCGGGCGAGGCGGGCGCCGCGTGGGGTCGGGGACAGCTGCACGCTGAAGTTGCGGATGAGGGTGGTGAGTTCGGGGGATTTCTGCGTCACGTCACTCAGCGTGGTGGTGCGTGCTTACTGTGAACAGTGACTCGGCGGGTGCGTACGGTGACTGTCCGGAGCTTGTCCGGTCGTGTCCGGGCTGTCGGGGCGTTGAGTGCGGGTAGGGCGCTGCTGCACCAGGGCGGTACGACGGAGGGGTACGGCATGACGGTCGAGGCGGACACCGGGCGGCTCAAGACGGAGGCGGACGAGCCGGGTTGGGAGGTGGATCCGGACGACGAGTGGGGGATCGCGGTCATCGCGACCGTCGGGCGGCAGCTGAAGCTGCGGCGCGAGGCGGTGGGGATGCGGGCCGCCGAGTTCGGGGTGGCGGTGGGGTACGGGGAGGACCTGGTCTACAAGATCGAGGGCGGGAAGCGGATTCCTCGGCAGGAGTACCTGGTCAAGGCGGATGAGGTGTTGGGGGCGGGTGGGCTTGTCGCGGCTACTTGGGAGGACGTCAAGAAGGTCCGGTATCCGAGGAAGGTTCGGGCGCTGGGGGAGATGGAGGCCAAGGCGGTCGAGATCGGCGTGTACGAGTGCAACAGCGTCCACGGGCTTCTGCAGACACCCGACCATGCAAGGACCCTGTTCGAGGCAGCGCAGCCGCCGTACTCGCAAGACGACGTGGAACGAATGGTCGCCGCCCGTCTGGCCCGACAGTCCGTCTTCGACCAGGACCCGGCCCCGTCTGTCCATTTCGTGCTGGAAGAGGCGGTGATTCGCCGACAGGTCGGAGGCACAATGGTGTGGCGTCGGCAGCTCGAACGTCTGTTGGAGGTGGGGCGGTTGCGTAACGTCACGCTTCAGTTCATGCCAACGAAGAGCGACGCCCACCCGGGTTTGGACGGCAGGATCGAGCTGCTGAAGTTCCCGGACGGTACGGCAGTGGGGCGCTCGGACGGCGCCTTCAATGGACGCCCCATCACCGATCCGAAACAGATCCGCATCCTTGATCTGCGGTATGGCACCATCCGGGCTCAGGCTCTCCCGCCCCGAGAGTCGCTGGCCTTCATCGAGCAACTGCTGGGAGAAACATGATCCGCAAGAGCGCTGCCGGGGACGCCTCCGAACTGGTGTGGTTCAAGAGCAGCTACAGCAGCGGCACCGACGGCAACTCCTGCGTCGAGATCGCGGTAGCCCCCCGCACGATCCACGTCCGCGACTCCAAGTACCGCCACTCCAGCCCCCGCCTAGCCCTCGCCCCGCAGGCCTGGGCCGACTTCGTGTCGTACGCGGCCAACTCCCGTACCTAGGCGCGGCGGGCGCGGCGGATCAGCCAGGACGCCGTGAGGTACAGCGCGGTGACTCCCGCCCAGAGGGCCAGGAACTGGACCGCGAGGAGCCTGTCACCATCGCTCCAGATGAAGGCGGTCATGCCCAGACCGCCGATCCACCAGAGGAACACGATGATCGCGAGGACCCCCCAGGCCAGTTCGCCGAGTGTCTCCTTGATCAAGTCCAGCATGGTGCGGCACTCCCGTGCGGATGAGATGTCTGCATGATCAACCGCACAGCAGGCTCTCACGCCGTGTCAGCCACCTGAAAAGGGAGTGCACGCGTTCGAGCCGGTGGGATACGTTCCTGCCTGTTCGAAGGGGGAACTCGTGGCGAAGCTGAATCAGATCATCGCTGTCGAAAAGGGTGTCAAGAGCAAGTCGCTCCAGGACATCACCGCAGCGCACCACAAGGTGCAGAAGCCCGCGCTGCTGGCCGGTATCTCGCGTACGTACCAGCCGAAGGACGAGGAGGGCGAGCAGCTGCCGCCGGAGTCCACGCGCGTGCAGGTGCAGGCGGAGGACGTGCTGCGGGAGATGTCCGCGTCGCTGACCCGGCTGTTCGACGTGACCGCCACGAAGGACTGGGCCAACTGCTCGGCACGCGCGGACGTGACGGTCGACGGGCGGACGGTCGTCGCCGACGTTCCGGTCAGCTACCTCCTCTTCCTGGAGAAGCAGCTCACCGACCTGCACACCTTCGTGAAGAAGCTTCCCACGCTCGACGCCGCCGAGGCCTGGTCCCCCGACCCGTCCACGGACTGGTGGAAGACGGACCCGGTCCGCACGATCCGTACGAAGAAGGTTCCGCGCAACCACGTGAAGGCGGAGGCGACGGAGAAGCACCCGGCGCAGGTCGAGGTGTACTACGAGGACGTGCCCATCGGGTACTGGACGACCGTGAAGTTCTCCGGCGCCCTTCCGGCGCGGCGGGTCAATGAACTGGTGGAGCGGGTCGAGAAGCTCCAGCAGGCCGTGAAGTTCGCCCGCGAGGAGGCCAACGGTGCCGAGGTCACCGATCAGCGGGTCGGCGACGCGGTGTTCGGCTACCTGTTCGGCTGACGCCGGTCAGGGTAGCCTCCATGATCGCCCCCGCGTGCGAGCGCGGGGGTGCGCAACAGGCGCGGGCCGGAATGAGGACCGGTTCGCGCGATGAGCGCAAGCTGACACTGAAGTTCAGCCTGAAAGACGCGGTGACAGTGAAGGTTCGAGTCCTTCCCCCGGCACTACGACACCCATCCGGGCCGGGGTAGCCCAACATGGCAGAGGCAGCCGCGATCAATCTCAGACTCTCGCTCCAGTCTCAGCATTGCCGCCGATCGCCGGATCGACCGGGGCCGGACGAACGCCGTCGGATGCGAGTTCGACTCTCGCCTGCAGCTCTCTCGCGCTGCGGTAGTTCAAAGGAAGAACACGACGGCCTGATGACTGATCCGTCCTCTTAAACGCCGCCGGCGTGCGCAATTGGGTGGCATCCCCAGGGGCCCGGGAGCTGGATACGACTCCCGGGCTCCGCCACGTCCAGGTATCGCTATGCGGCAGTGATCCGCCGGCGGATGAGTTCCAGCCATTGCCGGAGTGTCGTCCCCTCTGGCGGCAGGAGGTCGAGGCCCAACGCCGTGGTTGCTGTGTGGAGTTCCTGATCCGAGGCCACCATCGTCAGAAGCTCCGTGATCTCCCGTGCCGCCTGTGCACGGTCTTCCGGTACGGCCTCGACGACGTACTCATCGACAGCCGCCTCGGGAGAGGCGTAGAACTCTGAGTAATTCCGGTGCAAGTAGGCGCCGAGGAACTGACTCAAATCGGGGAAACGCTCGTTCCATTCCCAGGCGTTCTGCGGGTTTGTCTGGGGGACTCGTGACGGGTCTTGCAGGAATCGCTGGAGGTGTTCCCGCGCGACGCGCAGGCAGTCCTCCACGCTGGTGCCCATCGGAGGGCGGATGTGGGGAATGTTCTCCACGTCGTCCGCGATCTCTTCGGAGAAAAGTCCGATGGAGAGTAGCTCATCGATTTGCTGGACGGCTGTTGCGGCGCGGGCCGGGTCACGAGCGGCAATTCTGAGATACGAGGCCAGGCCGGGGCCCGGTGCCTCCGCGGTGTCAGTGAATGTGAAGCCGGTGTATGCGTAGGCGTTCAAAAGGTCGCTGAGTTCGTAGAACCGCGGCTCTGACGGAAGTGCCTGACTCATGAGTTGCTCCAAGCGTGCGCGCTAGGGCTGGGGGAAGGATGTGAGGACGCGGTATCCGGAAGGCGCCGTCGGGTCTGCCTTGAGAATGACGCGGACTCCTCGTACCCATTGCGTAGGCTGCCCATGGGTGAAGTCGTAGCGAGTGAGGTGGAGTCCTGTGTTTTCGGTGAACTCTGCTTCCAGTCGCAGTGGTGCTTTTGCGCCCCTGGCCAGCCAGTTGGATATCTTCCGTTGATTCTCCCTGGCGGTGAGGGTCTTGTCGGTGAAGCGTTGTGCCGAATCGACGTCAACGTAGCGTGAGTCCTCCGCAAGGCCAGGATTTTCACGGAAGCGCTTACGCATTCCGGCTATGGTCTTGTCGACATGTCTGTCGATGGTATGGCCCTTGCTCTGGCCCCCAAGGCTCTTCCCCTCGTCACCACGGACATCCGCACGGTGCTCCGGCTTCTGGCGACCCTTCCGCTTGCTCCTCGGCCAAGCGTTGTAGTCCCCGCCGGACCCGTTCGATGCACCCAGCCCCATGAGAACGACGCCGGCTGTACCCAGCACCCCGGCACTCAGCGCCGCCTCCGCCGTAAGCGCGCCGACCACCCCGCCTCCGGCCAGCGCGAGGCCTCCCGGTGGGAACAGGGCCAGCAGGGAGAGAAGGAGGAGGGCGAAGCCGAGGTGGACCAGGAAGGTGTTCAGGGCGTCGAGGAGGTGGAGCGTGCGGATGGTTCTGCCGGCGGGGCCCGCGTCGCCTAAGCCGTGCCATAGGAGGAATACGCCGGTCGTCGCCGACCCCAGTGCCGTTCCGAGGCGGAAGCGGTGGGCCGCGACCACTTCCCCCAGGGGCTGGGCCGAGGCCAGCCGCCAGGTGCGGAGGAGGGTGACCAGCTGGTACGCGATCCAGGCCAGGGCGGCCATGCCGAAGCCCATGAGGATCTTCGGTCCCGCACCGGTGCTGAAGAACTCCTGGAGGCCGGCGGTGGAGGTGAACGAGCCGACGCCCAGGAACAGCAGTGCCGGGAGCATGAGCACGCACGGGATCAGCAGCAGCCATCGCTCCCGGGTACGCCGGGCCGCTCGGGTCGCCTTCAGCCACGCGCGGATGTTCAGCGACTGCCAGGCAGGCCCGTTGTCGGACGCGTCCATCCGCGCCGTGATCCCGGCGACGACCCGACGTAGGTCCCTCGTTTCGCCGGGCGGCGACGCCTCGGCGGCTGCGTACAGCAAGGAGCGCCGCAGCCTGACGTAACGAAGGACGACCAGCAGGCTCCAAGGCAGACGCCAGGCCGCGTACCGCAGCAGAGCTCCCAGGCTGTCGCCGTCGGCACGTTCGGATGTGAGCAGTACGTCGGGCATGGTGCCCTTGGCGCGGTGGAGCCGGCGCAGGTCCGCGGCCATGGCGATGGCCAGGCACACGAGTGGCGCGGCCCATGCCAGTCCGTTCAGGGACTCCAGCCATTCCCGGGCCCCAGCGGCGTGCTCCTGCACCGCGTAGTTGTTCACCGTGTGGTGCGCGGCGGCAGCCGCGATCGGGAGGATCGACAGCAGGCGTGTCCAGCCGTGCGCGCGCCACAGCAGCCCGACCCCGAAACCGGCCATGGCCGTGAGCACCAGGTGCGCGAACGTTTCCGTAACCGGAGGGCCGCCCAGGTCCAGTTGGCTGAACGGGGCCGGGAGCCACGACGTGAGCACCTGCCCCAGGCCCGGCACATACGGCGGGGACAGGCTGTCGGGGACGATCCAGCCCTCGCCGCGAGGGATCGCCCGGTCCGCGTCCAGGCCGAACCGGAGAACCGCCTCCAGCAGCCCGAAGCCCGCCCCCAGCGCCGCGCCCACCACGACGAAGTCGGTCAGCCCCCACTGGCGGCGGACCCGCAGGCTCAGCCCCGCCAGCAGCAAGGGGGAAACCTTGAGTAACTCCTCCACCCAGGGAGCCACCGTGTAGCCGGTGGTGTTCACCACCGTCACGAGGGACCGGCCCGACTGCTCCGCGTAGAGACGGGTGTAGGCGAGCTGCACCAACGCCGTCGCCACGCCGCACCCGTACACGCCCACGGCCAGGGCCAGCAGCACGGTCGACAGGCGCACCGAACGCGTCGGTAAGGAAATCGCGAAAAGTTGCAGTACGCCCCAGACGGCCGCCACCGCCATCACCAACGTCACGCCAGGCCCCCGATGCACCGGAACAACATTCGATTCGCGATAGTGAACGCGATGCTAGGCAGTCGATCGTCGGTGCGGCAAGGGAGTTGTGAGACGGCAGTCGCGTGAACCGGCCAAGGAGGTCGGAACGCGCGTCCCCGGTGGCGCGGGCGGGCGGCGCGCGCTCGTCCCATGAGCGGTACCTTCATCGTCAGCCGATGAGGAGAGTCAACGTGAGCAAGTTCGTGCGGCCCGCGGCCGAAGGTGCCGACCCCTTCGGTACGGCCCGTCTGCGCCGCGGGGTCCTGGACGCCTGGGCCACCAGCCCCGCCCGTTTCCGGGAGGACGCCAACGCCGAGGAGGACCTCGTCCTCGGCGGGTACCGGGACCGGCTCGTCGTCGAGCTCGCTCAGAACGCCGCCGACGCCGCCGCCAGGGCGGGGGTGCCCGGAAAGCTCCGGCTCACCCTCCGCGAGGGTGTTCTCGTCGCCGCCAATACCGGTGCTCCGCTGGACGCGGGCGGCGTCGAGTCGCTGGCCACCCTGCGCGCCTCCGCCAAGCGGGACTCGGCCTCCGTCGGCCGGTTCGGTGTCGGCTTCGCGTCCGTGATCGCGGTCACCGACGAACCCGCCGTCGTCGGGCGGCACGGCGGTGTCCGGTGGTCCCTCGCCGAGGCCCGCGAACTGGCCCGGGAGACCGCGGCACACAGCCCGGGACTGGGCGACGAGATCCGGCGGCGGGACGGACATGTGCCGCTGCTGCGGCTGCCGTTCGCCGCCGAGGGCACCGCCCCGGACCCCTACGACACCGTCGTCATCCTCCCCCTGCGCGACACCGCGGCCGCCGACCTCGCCGAGCGGCTGCTGCACTCCGTCGACGACGCCCTGCTCCTCGCCCTGCCCGGCCTCGAGGAGGTCGTGATCGAGGTCGGCGACGCCGAGCCGCGCACCCTGCGCCGCGGTACCGACGGTCCCTTCACGGTGGTGGAGGACTCCACCAACGGCGTCACCCACTGGCGTACGGCCGCCGCCCACGGCCCGCTCACGCCCGAACTGCTCGCCGACCGCCCGGTCGAGGAGCGGCTGCGCCCCCACTGGTCGCTCACCTGGGCCGTCCCGGTCAACGCCAACGACAGCACGCCCGCCCGGCCCCGCACCGCCCCCGTCGTGCACGCGCCGACGCCCAGCGACGAGGCACTCGGCGTCCCCGCCCTCCTCATCGCCTCCTTCCCCCTCGACACCACCCGCCGGCATGCCGCCCCCGGCCCGCTCACCGACTTCCTCGTGCAGCGGGCGGCGGACGCGTACGCCGAACTGCTCGCCGACTGGCGCCCGGTCAGCGACGGCATCATCGGCCTCGTGCCCGGCCCGCTCGGCAAGGGCGAACTCGACGGCGCCCTGCGCCAGGCCATCCTGGAGCGGCTGCCCCGCACGTCCTTCCTGCCGCCCGCCGTCGAGCCCCACGACCCCGACCCCGACTCGGAGCTGCCCGAGTCCCTGCGGCCCCGGGACGCCGAGGTGGTCGAAGGCGCCGGCGCCGACACCGTGCAAGTTCTCGCCGAGGTACTGCCCACCCTTCTCCCCGCCGGGCTCGAACGGCGTGTGGAGCTGCGGACGTTGGGCGTCGCCCGGGTTCCGCTGACCGACGCGATCGACCGCCTCGCCGGGCTGGAGAAGGCGCCGGGCTGGTGGCGGCGGCTCTACGACAGCCTCGCCGGGGTGGACCCGGACCGGCTGTCCGGCCTCCCCGTGCCGCTGGCCGACGGGCGCACCACCATCGGACCCCGGCAGATCCTGCTCCCCACCTCCGACGGCGCCCCCGTCGCCCCGGAGATCCTGGCCCGCCTCGGCCTCAAGGTCGCCCACCCGGACGCCGCCCACCCGCTCCTGGAGAAGCTCGGCGCCCTGCCGGCCACGCCCCGCGCGGTCCTCACCACGCCCCAGGTGCGCGCCGCGGTCGCCGCCTCGCTGGACGAGGACGGCGCGCTGAGCTGGGAGGAGGACACTCCCGACGCCGAGGAACTGGCCGACACCGTCCTCGCCCTCGTGCGCGAGGCAGGCCTGGAGCCCGGTGACGAGCCCTGGCTCGGCGCCCTCGCGCTGCCCGACGAGGAGGGCGAGCCCGCACCCGCCGGCGAACTCGTCCTCCCCGGCAGCCCCTTCCACCAGGTCATGCGGGACGGCGAACTCGCCACCGTGGACGCCGAACTGGCCGAGAAGTGGGGCGAGCAGCCGCTCGCGGCCTGTGGTGTCCTCGCGAACTTCGCGCTCGTGCGCGCCACCGACGTCGTCCTGGACCCGGACGAACTGGAGCCGCGCGAGGGCGACTTCGCCGAGCCCGACGACGCGGGTCTGCTGGACGCCGTGGACGTCTGGAGCGAGGACATCCTCGACCGCTTCCCGGACACACCGGTACCGCCGGTCGCCACCGAGCTGATCGCCGTACGCGACCTGGACCTGGTGGACGACGACAAGTGGCCCCAGGCACTCGCGCTGCTGGCCCAGCCGCCCCTGCGGGACGCGCTGACCCAGCAGGTGCGGATCCTGTTGCCCGACGGCACGCACGAGGTCGTACGGCCGTACACCGCCTGGTGGCTGCGCGGTCACCCGGTGCTGGACGGCCGCCGCCCGGCCGGGCTCCTCGCCTCCGGCGGCGACCCGCTGCTGCGCGGCCTGTACGACGAGGCCGACGCGACCGGCTTCGAGGACGAACAGGTGCTGCGGGCGCTCGGGGTGCGTACCTCCGTCGCCGCGCTGCTGGACGAGCCGGGCGGCGCCGCCGAGCTGCTCGACCGCCTCGCCGACCCGGACCGCCGCGTCACCTCCGCCCAACTGCACGCCCTGTACGGCGCTCTGGCCGACCTCGACCCCGAGCAGGTGACCCTGCCGGACGAGCTGCGGGCCGTGATCGACGGGCGGGTCGAGGTGGTGGACGCGGCGGACGCGGTGGTCGTGGACTCGCCCGACCTGCTGCCGTTCACGGAGGGTGTGCCGCTGCTTCCCGTACGGCCTTCGCGGGCCGCCGAGCTGGCCGAGCTGTTCCAGGTGCGGCGGCTGAGCGAGTCCGTCACCGGCGACGTGGACTCCGAGGGCACCGAGCACGACGTACCGGAGCCCGTACGGGTACTGCTCGGGGCGCGGACTCTTCGGTCGTACGTCGAGCACGAGGAACTCGTCGTCGACGGCGTGGAGATCGACTGGCGCCACACGAACGACGGCACCCTGCACGCCTCGACCCTGGAGGGCGTCGCCGCGGGGCTGGCGTGGGCGGCGGGGCAGTGGCCGCGCCGGTTCGAGGTGGCGGCGCTGCTGGAGGATCCGTCCCGGACGGAGGAGCTCGCTCGGGACCGGTGGTTCGACTGAGGGGCGGGGCCTGAGCGTTCCCCGAGGATCAGTCCGCCACCGCCTCCAGGAAGTACTCGAAGCGGTCCAGGTCGAGGGTGATGCCGGTCAGGCCGCGGAACCCGTCCGCGTGGTCCGGGCCCAGCGGATACACGTCGGTGAGCTGCGCAGCCGGCATCGCCAGCAGCGCCCCGAATGCCTCCGCGGCCACGGACGAGACGTCGGTCTCCGACTCGGGCCTGTCCTCGTCCTTGGCGTAGCGGGTGAGGAGAAATCCCACGGTGCCTCCTTCCGGCTGATCTTGAAATTTCTCGCACAAATCTCTCACGAGTCGTACAACCTTTCGTACGCGTCGCGAATCTGATCATCGGAGTCACCCGACTCTCTGATCACTTGGGCCCCGTACGCACCCGCGAGCCGCTGGGTGTGACCGGGCGGGGCCCCTTTGCAACGTGGGGAAACAACACATGCGCATGCGTGCCACCCTCGGCGTCGTCACCGGCGCCCTGGCCCTTTCCGCTCTTGCCGTCCCGGCCGCCCAGGCCGACGAGGTCGAGGGCGACACGGCGATCTCGAACGTCGTGGTGAACGGTGGCAAGGCGGCGGTCGTCGGGTCGACCGCGAAGAAGACCATCACCGTGACCTTCACCGTCAAGGACAACTCGGGCGTCGACTGGGCCCAGGCGATCCTGTACCACGGTGCGAACATCGACAGCTCCGACTCCGGTGCCGTGGCCAACAGCAGCGACGGCCGTGCCACCTGCACGGTGGTCAACGCCACGACGTCGAACTGCAAGTCGTCCTTCGACCTCGAGCCGGGCTACAACCTGATCAACAAGGTGGCCGGCGGCTGGAAGGTGTGGGCGCTGGCGGCGGGCAACGACGCCGACTACGTCCAGAAGGACAACGCCAAGAGCTTCCAGGTCCAGCGCGCCTCGAAGCTGACGGTCAACGCCTCGCCGGAGCCGGTGACGAAGGGCAAGACCATCACGGTCACCGGCAAGCTGACCCGCGCCAACTGGGACCTCGGCACCTACTCGGGCTACGCCACGCAGTCCGTGAAGCTGCAGTTCCGCAAGAAGGGCAGCAACACCTACAGCACCGTCAAGACCATCAAGACCAACTCGAAGGGCGACCTGAAGACCACGGTCACCGCGTCGCAGGACGGCTACTTCCGTTACAGCTTCGCGGGCACGAGCACGACCCCGACGGTCAACGCCACGGGCGACTTCGTCGACGTGCGGTGAAACCGGGCAATCGCCCCGCGCTCACTCAGCGTCAGTAACGCTTACGCAACATCCACACCAGCGGCACAACCCTCCACTCGTGCCGCATATCTGATCTTGTGAGTCAACAGACTCCAACGATCACTCGGCCCCGGTGTGATCGCGAGACACGGTGTTCGGCGATCCACCGGGGCCCTTCTCCACGTGGAGAACGCATGCGCATACGAGCCACTGTGGCCGCCGTCTCCGGCGCCCTGGCCCTCTCCGCCCTCGCCGTGCCGGCCGCGCAGGCCGACGACACCGTGAGCCGCGCGGACGTCGCGAAGATCCGTGAGGCCGCGCACGCCGCGTCCGGCAAGAGCGCGTTCGGCACCCGCGCCCCCGGGGAGGACGAGCCGTACGCCCTGGACGTCACCCTCTCCGACTTCAAGGTCGCCAAGGCGGTCAAGGTCGGGACGACCAACCACGTCTCCACCAAGGTGACGTACAAGCTGACCCACGGTGCGGACCTCGACATCACCGCCGAGGACTTCTACACCGACCCCTACCTCTACAAGGGTGCCTTCGACGCGCCGGACAACATGCTGTTCGGCAACAACTACGGCAAGTGCACGCCGACTTCGTCGACCACGGCCAACTGCTCCGGCACGATCGACGTCTACCCGGCCGACGGTGAGCTGTGGAACGCGGACGCGGGCAGCTGGAAGGCCGGCGCGATGGCCATCGCGTTCAACGGTCAGGACCCCTCGGCCGACACCTTCGACATCACCAAGGTCGGATACGCCGACAAGGGCGACCTCGCCACCACCCTGATCCAGCGCAACTCCCAGCTGACGGTCAACGCTTCGCCGGAGCCGGTGACGAAGGGCAAGACCATCACGGTCACCGGCAAGCTCTCCCGGGCGAACTGGGAGGACAACAAGTACCACGGCTACACGAACCAGTCGGTGAAGCTGCAGTTCCGCAAGAAGGGCAGCAACACCTACAGCACCGTCAAGACGATCAAGTCCAACTCGACGGGCAACCTGAAGACCACGGTCACCGCGTCGCAGGACGGCTACTTCCGTTACAGCTTCGCGGGCACGAGCACGACCCCGGCGATCAACGCCACGGGCGACTTCGTCGACGTCCGGTAGGACAACCCCAGGGGCGCGGGGAACTGCGCGACCGGCCACAACGGTCGCGCAGTGACCCACGGCCTCATCCCTCCCCGGCCGCAGCCGAGCGCAGCGGCTAGGCGGGAACGCGGCGGTCGACCCATCTCCACGCGAACTCCAGGGCGACCGCCGCCACCGCCGAGATACCCACCGCGATCCACGGCATCGTCATGCCCACCAGCCGCAGCGCGAAGAACTCCTGCAGCCACGGCACCACCAGCACCACCAGGAATCCGAACCCCATCGCCGCCACCAGTGCGACCCGCCACCACGTGTACGGCCGGGCGATGATGACCAGCACCCACATCGCGATGAGGAACAGCGTCAGCGTGGCGACGCTGGTCTCCGCGTCCAGCGCGCCCTCACCGGTGTAGTAGTGACGAGCGATCAGATACGTCGCGAAAGTCGCCACCGCGGCCACCACCCCGCCCGGGATCGAGTACCGCATGACCCGCCGTACGAAGTGGGGTTTCGCGCGCTCCTTGTTGGGCGCGAGGGCCAGGAAGAAGGCGGGGACGCCGATGGTGAGGGTGGACAGCAGCGTCAGATGGCGCGGCAGGAACGGGTACTCCACCTGCCAGCACACCACCATCACCGCCAGCAGCACCGAGTAGACGGTCTTGACCAGGAACAGCGTCGCCACGCGCGTGATGTTGCCGATGACCCGACGCCCCTCGGCGACCACCGACGGCAGCGTCGCGAAGCTGTTGTTGAGCAGCACGATCTGCGCGACCGCGCGGGTGGCCTCGGACCCGGATCCCATGGCCACACCGATGTCGGCGTCCTTCAGGGCGAGGACGTCGTTCACGCCGTCGCCGGTCATGGCGACGGTGTGCCCGTGGGACTGCAGCGCGCCCACCATGTCCCGCTTCTGCTGCGGGGTGACCCGCCCGAACACCGTGCCCTCGTCGAGGGCCGCAGCCATCCCGTCCCGGTCCTGCGGGAGCCGGCGCGCGTCGACCGTCGTGCCGGTCAGCCCGAGCTTGGTCGCCACCGCGCCCACCGACACCGCGTTGTCCCCGGAGATCACCTTGGCGCGGACGTTCTGCTCGGCGAAGTAGTGCAGGGTGTCGGCGGCGTCGGGCCGCAGCCGCTGCTCCAGTACGACCAGGGCGGCGGGCTTGGCCCCCTCGGCGACCTCGGGATCGTCGAGGTCGCGGCCGACCCGGGCGAGCAGCAGGACCCGTAGGCCCTGTTCGTTCAGCCGATCGGTTTCGGCCAGTGCGGGATCGTCGCCGCCGAGCAGGACATCGGGCGCGCCCAGCAGCCACGAACTGGCCTCGCCGTTGCCCTCGCTGAAGGTGGCGCCGCTGTACTTGCGGGCGGACGAGAAGGGGAGGGACTCGGTGCAGCGCCAGTCATCGGCGTCGGGGTAGGCGTCGATGATGGCCTGGAGGGAGGCGTTCGGGCGGGGATCGGACTCGCCGAGGGCGCCCAGCACCTTGCGTACGTACTCCTCGTCGTTGCCGGCCAGGGGCCGCAGCTCGGTGACGTCCATGCCGCCCTCGGTGAGCGTGCCGGTCTTGTCGAGGCAGACGGTGTCGACGCGGGCGAGGCCCTCGATGGCGGGCAGTTCCTGCACGAGGCACTGCTTGCGGCCGAGCCGGATGACGCCGATGGCGAAGGCGACCGAGGTGAGGAGCACCAGCCCCTCGGGGACCATCGGCACGATGCCGCCGACGGTCCGGGCGATCGAGTCGTCGAGCGCGTTGTCCTTGGCGACGAGCTGGGTGATGATCAGGCCGGTCGCGGCCGGGACCATCATCCAGGTCACGTACTTGAGGATGGTGGAGATGCCGGAGCGCAGCTCGGACTGGACCAGCGTGAAGCGGGACGCCTCCTCGGCGAGCTGCGCGGCGTAGGCCTCGCGCCCGACCTTGGTGGCCTGGAAGGCGCCGCCCCCGGCGACGACGAAGCTGCCGGACAGCACCTGGTCCCCCGGCTGCTTGACGACCGGGTCGGCCTCGCCGGTGAGCAGTGACTCGTCGATCTCCAGCCCGTCCGCCTCGACGCACACGCCGTCCACGACGGCCTTGTCGCCCGGCCCGATCTCCATCAGGTCGTCGAGCACGATCTCCGAGGTGACGACCTCGCCGGCGATCCCGTCGCGCCGCACGGTGGGCCTGGCCTCGCCGATCACGGCGAGCGAGTCGAGGGTCTTCTTCGCCCGCCACTCCTGGACGATCCCGATGCCGGTGTTGGCGAGGATCACGAAGCCGAACAGGCTGTCCTGGATGGGCGCGACGAACAGCATGATCACCCAGAGCACGCCGATGATCGCGTTGAACCGGGTGAAGACGTTGGCGCGCACGATGTCGGTCATCGACCGGCTGCTGCGCACCGGAACGTCGTTGACCTCCCCCCGGGCGACCCGCTCGGCCACCTCGGCGGCGGTCAGCCCGCCCGTCGCCACCGGGGCGCGAACGGGGTGCACAGGGTTGTCCACTTCGGCGCCCGCGTCGGTATGCGTCATGCCTTCGACGGTACGTGCGGATCTACGCCTTCACCCGCCGAGTGCACGGAAGTTCCGACCTGGGGAGGACCGGCGTCGTGCCGTGGTCGTACGCCGCGATACCTCAGGACGACTGGGGTTCGCCCGTCGTTTCCCGGCGCTCCTGAAGGGCCGCCGCGCGCTTGAGGGCGGCGTCGCGCCTGCGGACGTACCA
Source organism: Streptomyces sp. NPDC111606 (assembly GCF_055656945.1). Lineage (NCBI taxonomy): Bacteria > Bacillati > Actinomycetota > Actinomycetes > Kitasatosporales > Streptomycetaceae > Streptomyces > Streptomyces sp. NPDC111606. Next base: position 165,430 of record NZ_JBVKBY010000013.1, on the reverse strand, counting down.
GATGCCGATGAGCCCCAGCCCGCCGCCGGCCAGACAGGTCCACACCCACCAGGCCTGTCCGCGGTCGTCGAACCAGCCGTAGAAGGGGAGCTGGACGACGAAGAGGACGAACCAGAGGATCGTGCCGCCGGTGATGGTGGCGACCACGGGGCCCTCCAAGGGCTCCGGCGCCTCGTGCTTCGGGGATCCCGAGAAAATACCGGCCATGGGGGACAGCTTACGAGGCGATCGGATCCGGTACGAAGCGATCGCGTCCACGCGCATCTACGCGCGGAGATAGCAGATCCAGCCCCTATATGTTCATACTGAAACGGTTTGAGTCTGACCACTTCTCTTCGTAGGAACAACCAAAAGCATGCCCACCTCGGCTCCTGCCAAGGCCCCCACCCCTGAACAGCCGGGAGCCGGGCCCACTTACGGCGCACTCGACCGCTTCTTCAAGATCTCCGAACGCGGCAGCACGCTGCCCCGTGAAATCCGCGGCGGCCTCGCCACCTTCTTCGCGATGGCCTACATCATCGTGCTGAACCCGATCATCCTCGGCAGCGCGAAGGACATGTACGGGCATCAGCTCGACAACGGACAGCTCGTCACCGCGACGGCGCTGACGGCGGCCTTCACCACCCTCCTCATGGGTGTCATCGGCAACGTGCCGATCGCGCTCGCCGCCGGTCTCGGCGTGAACTCGGTCGTCGCGCTCCAGCTCGCGCCCCGGATGTCCTGGCCGGACGCCATGGGCATGGTGGTCCTGGCCGGCTTCGTGGTCATGCTGCTCGTCGCCACCGGACTGCGCGAGCGCGTCATGAACGCCGTGCCCTACGGCCTGCGCAAGGCCATCTCCATCGGCATCGGCCTGTTCATCATGCTGATCGGCCTCGTCGACGCCGGTTTCGTCTCCCGTATCCCGGACGCCGCCCAGACCACGGTTCCGCTCCAGCTCGGCGGCGACGGCCACCTCAACGGCTGGCCGGTGCTGGTCTTCATCCTCGGCGCGCTGCTCACCCTCGCGCTGATCGTGCGCAAGGTCCCCGGCGCGATCCTCATCTCGATCGTCGCGATGACCGTGCTCGCGGTCGTCATCGAGGCCGTCGCGAACGTGCCGTCCTGGGGCCTGACGACCCCGAAGTGGCCCGGAAACCCCGTCGCCAGCCCCGACTTCGGCCTGATCGGCGAGGTCAGCCTGTTCGGCGGGTTCGACAAGGTCGGCGCGCTGACCGGCATCCTCTTCGTCTTCACCGTCCTGCTGTCCTGCTTCTTCGACGCCATGGGCACGATCATGGGCGTCAGCGACGAGGCGAAGCTGACCGACGCCCAGGGGCAGATGCCGGGCATCAACAAGGTCCTGTTCGTCGACGGCCTCGCCGTCGCCGCGGGCGGCGCCAGCTCCTCGTCGGCCACCACGGCCTTCGTGGAGTCCACGGCCGGCGTCGGCGAGGGCGCCCGCACCGGATTCGCGAACGTCGTCACCGGCGCCCTGTTCGGTGCGGCGCTGTTCCTGACGCCCGTCGCCACCATGGTCCCGTCCCAGGCGGCCACCCCGGCCCTGCTCGCGGTCGGCTTCCTGATCCTCGCGAACTCCGTCAAGGAGATCGACTGGGCCGACTACACGATCGCGATCCCGGCCTTCGTGACGATGGTGATGATGCCGTTCACCTACTCGATCACCAACGGCATCGGCATGGGCTTCATCACCTTCGCGGTGCTGCGCCTGGCCGCCGGGCGGGGCCGGGAGGTGCCGATCGCGATGTACGTCGTGGCGGCGGTGTTCGGCTTCTACTACCTGATGCCGGCGCTGGGCCTCACGTAAGGCGGTCTCTCACGTGGGCCCGTTGCTCACGTGCGCCCGTAGAACTTCTCTGTCTCTTCCACGGCGGCCTGGAACCGTTCGTCGAAGTCATCGCGGATGAGCGTTCGGACCACATAGTCCTGGACGCTCATTCCTCTTTTCGCCGCATGCTGTCGGAGCCGTTCGAGCAGCTCATGGTCTATTCGCAGGCTGAGCACGCTGGTCCCCATGACCACGAGGGTCGCGGCACTCTTCGGTGCGGTGTGTCACGTTCCGCTGCCGGATCACCCATATGAGTGATGTCACGCTTCAGTGGCCCGGCTCACGGGCATCCATGCGTGTCCCTGGTGGTCTTTAGCGAGGGTAATGAGTTACGCTAAAGAACATGTCGGACCTTACCCATGGCGACAACGCTGCCGCCGTGAACTCCCTGCGCTCCGCCGTCATGCGACTGTCGCGCCGGCTCAAGCACCAGCGGGTCGACGAGTCGCTGAGCCCCACCGAGATGTCGGTTCTGGGCACCCTCTCCCTCTGCGGCAAGGCCACCCCTGGTGAGCTCGCCCGCAAGGAGCACGTCCAGCCGCCGTCGATGACCCGTATCGTCGCCCTGCTGGAGGCCAAGGGACTGGTCCGGCTGGAGCCGCATCCGGAGGACCGGCGCCAGAAGGTCGTCACGAAGACCGAGCAGGCCGAGGCGATGCTCGAGGAGAGCCGCCGTAAGCGCAACGCCTTCCTGGCCACCCTGGTCGAGGGTCTCGACGAGGACGAGTGGGCGAAACTGCGCGCCGCCGCCCCCGTGCTGGAGAAGCTCGCACACCTGTAAGCAGCCAAGAGGAGGCGAACCCTTTTGAGTACGGGATCCGGAGCAGACTCCGCCCCCGCACCGACCACCCACGACTCCCCGCCCGCCCCGGGGCCCCGCAAGTCCTCGATGTTCAGCTCGCTGAAGGTCAGGAACTACCGCCTCTTCTTCCTCGGCCAGGTCGTCTCCAACACCGGCACCTGGATGCAGCGCATCGCGCAGGACTGGCTGGTGCTCAGCCTCACCGGCTCCGCCACCGCCGTCGGCATCACGACGGCCCTGCAGTTCCTGCCGATGCTGCTCTTCGGCCTCTACGGCGGCGTCCTCGTCGACCGTCTGCCCAAGCGCCGCACGCTGCTCGTCACCCAGACGTCGATGGCCTTCACCGGCATCGCGCTGGCCGTCCTCACCCTCTCCGGGCACGTCCAGGTCTGGCACGTCTACCTGGCAGCCTTCGTCGTCGGTCTGGCGACCGTCGTCGACAACCCGGCCCGGCAGTCGTTCGTCTCCGAGATGGTCGGCCCGGACCAGCTGCAGAACGCGGTCAGCCTGAACTCGGCGAACTTCCAGTCGGCCCGCCTGGTCGGCCCCGCCGTGGCCGGCCTGATGATCACCGGCGTCGGCACCGGCTGGGCGTTCCTCGCCAACGGCCTGTCCTTCGTCGCACCGCTCGCGGGCCTGCTGCTGATGCGGGACCGCGAGCTGTACGCCGTCCAGCGGGCACCGCGCGGCAAGGGGCAGATGCGGGAGGGACTGCGGTATGTCGCCGGGCGGCCGGAGCTGATGTGGACCATCGTCCTCGCCGGGTTCGTCAGCACCTTCGGCTTCAACTTCCCCGTCTATCTGTCGGCCTTCGCCGACGACGTCTTCCACGCGGGCGCCGGCTCCTACAGCCTCTTCAACACCCTGATGGCGGTCGGCTCCCTGGCCGGCGCGCTGCTCGCGGCCCGGCGCGGTACGGCCCGGATGCGGGTGCTGGTCGCGGGGGCGTTGGCCTTCGGCACGATGGAGATAGTGGCCGCGTTCGCCCCGTCCCTGTGGCTGTTCGCCCTGCTCATGGCCCCGATAGGAATGTTCGGCATGACGGTCAATGTCACCGCCAACAGCAGCATCCAGATGGCCACCGACCCCAGCATGCGGGGCCGGGTGATGGCCCTCTACATGATGGTGTTCATGGGCGGCGCGCCGCTGGGCGCACCGATCGCCGGCTGGGTCACGGACGCGTACGGCGTCCGGGCGGGCATGGCGGTGGGCGGCGCGATCACGGCTGTCGCCGCCGTGACGATCGGCCTGGTCCTGGCGCGGGTCGGTGGCCTGCGGCTGTCGGTGGGCTGGAACCACGGGCATCCGCAGGTGCGGTTCGTGCCGCGGGAGCGGGAGCAGCTGGCCACGGCTGCCTGAGGGCCGCCCGACGGCGATTTGAGGGGCGGGTGCCTGCGGGCCCCGCCCCTGCGGGGGTCAGACCCGGCGGGCCAGCACCTGTCCCGGCCAGTCGTCCGTCCCCCGGTAGGTCTCGGTGCGGACGAAGCCGTGGCTCTCGTAGTAGCGGACGAGCTTGCCGTCGTCGCCCGCGTAGCAGTCCACCCGCAGCAGCGAGACGCCCGCCCGCCGGGTCACCTCGGTGGCGTGGGCGAGCAGGGCGCTGCCCGCGCCGTGGCCCTTGAAGCGACGGTCGGAGGCGAGCCAGTGGATGTACCGCTCGGGCTCGCCGGGCGAGGCGAGATGGGCCAGGGAGGGGCCGGGCGAGTCGGCCAGGGTGAGGGTGGCGGCCGGCACGCCGTCCACCTCGGCGATGAAGACCTCGCCACCTGCCGTGCTCCGCGTCACCGACTCCACGGTCCGCGCGCTCTCCGACAGCGGCTTCGTCCCCCACTGCCCCGTGCGCCCCTGTGAGACCAGCCACTCGACGCAGCTGTCGAGCATGCCGAGTATCACGGGGATGTCGTCGGATCCGCCTTCTCTGATGGTGATCGTCATCCGGTCATGGTGCCAGGCTGGACCCATGAGACTCTTCGCCGCCGTGCTGCCACCCGAGGACGTGGCCCGCGAACTGGCCACCGAGGTCGCCGAGTTGAAGAAGCTGCCCGGCGCGGACGCGCTGCGCTGGACCGGCCGCCCCGGCTGGCACTTCACGCTCGCCTTCTACGGCGAGGTCGACGACGACCTCGTACCGGACCTGTCGGCCCGCCTGGAGCGCGTCGCGCACCGTACGGCCCCGTTCCGGCTGGCGCTGCGCGGCGGCGGCCAGTTCGGGCACGGGCGGGCTCTGTGGGCGGGCGCGGAGGGGGACCTGGCGACCTTGCGGCTGCTGGCGGACCGGAGTGAGGCGGCGGCGCGGAAGGCCGGGGTGCCGATGGGGGAGCACCGGCGCTACAAGCCGCACCTGACGGTCGCGAGGAGCCGGTCGGCGGTGGACGTACGGCCGTACGTCGCGGCCCTCGACGCATTCACGAGCCGCACCTGGACGGTGGACGAGCTGGCGCTGGTGCGCAGCCACCTGCCGACGTCCGGGGTGGCGGGCGAGCAGCCCCGGTACGAGGCGGTCGCCCGCAGGCCGCTCGCAGGCGCCGGTTAGGCTCGGACACGTGAACCCGAAAACCCGGAACCGGATCATGGCCGGTGTGCTTGTGCTGATGTTCGTCGTGGTGGCGCTGGCGGCGGCGCTCGGCAGGTAGGCGATACGCGTAGCCGGCCGAGCGCCACTGCGCCCTCGGTGACCGTTACCAGGCGAAGGCCTCCGGAGACGGCCCCGGACCCGGGAAGATCTCGTCCAGCCCCGCCAGCAGCTCCTCGCTCAGCTCGAGCTCTGACGCCCGCAGTGCGGACTCCAGCTGCCCGGCGGTGCGCGGGCCGACGATCGGGCCGGTCACGCCCGGCCGGGTGAGCAGCCAGGCCAGGGCGGCCTCGCCGGGCTCCAGGCCGTGCTTGTCGAGCAGGTCCTCGTACGCCTGGATCTTCGCGCGTACGGCCGGGTCGGCGAGGACTTCGGCGGCCCGGCCGGAGCTGCGCCGCCCGCCCTCGACCTCCTTCTTGATGACGCCGCCGAGCAGCCCGCCGTGCAGCGGTGACCACGGGATGACGCCGAGGCCGTAGTCCTGTGCGGCCGGGATGACCTCCATCTCGGCGCGGCGCTCGAAGAGGTTGTAGAGGCACTGCTCGCTGACGAGGCCGATGGTGCCGTGGCGCCTCGCCGCGATCTCGTTGGCCTGGGCGATCTTGTACCCCGGGAAGTTGCTGGAGCCGACGTACAGGATCTTGCCCTGCTGGACGAGGACGTCGATCGCCTGCCAGATCTCCTCGAAGGGGGTGGCGCGGTCGATGTGGTGGAACTGGTAGACGTCGATGTAGTCGGTCTGCAGCCGCTTGAGCGAGGCGTCCACGGCGCGCCGGATGTTGAGGGCCGACAGCTTGTCGTGATTGGGCCACGGCTCGCCTTCGGTGCCCATGTTGCCGTACACCTTGGTCGCGAGGACGACCTTGTCGCGCCGCTCGCCCTTCGCGAACCAGGTGCCGATGATGCTTTCGGTACGGCCCTTGTTCTCGCCCCAGCCGTACACGTTCGCCGTGTCGAAGTAGTTGATGCCGGCGTCCAGCGCCGCGTCCATGATCGCGTGACTGTCCGCCTCGTCGGTCTGCGGACCGAAGTTCATGGTGCCGAGGACGAGCCTGCTGACCTTGAGTCCCGTGCGTCCGAGCTGCGTGTACTTCATGAAGTGCACGCTAGCCGCGTGGAGTGCGCTCTAGGCAAGGGTCCCAAGGGTGATGTGCAGGGCGGCGAACAGGGCTCGGGCCCGGGTGCCGTCCGGCAGCTGCCAGGCGCCCGTGACGTGGCCGTCCGCGTCCTGAGGGACCTCCGTGGCGGGGCGCAGGACCCGGTGGAGGCGGAGCACGACCGTGCCGTCGGATGTGCGCAGCTCGGTGCCGTCCTGGTCGTCGGTCGCCGTGGTGGTGCCGGGGGCCGCGGACGGGGAGCCTTGACCCGTGTAGGCGCGGGTGACCTCCCGGTCGGGCGCGTCGCTGATGCTCTGGGCCTGCGCCTGGGCCCGGCCCTCGATCAGGGCCAGCAACTGGGTGACCAGCACGGGGTCGTGGCAGCCGTCGTAGGCCCAGCGCTGCCCGAGCACGCCGTGTTCCATGGTGCCGATGAGGGCGTGGTCGGCTCCGTCGAGGGGGGCGCCGCGGTAGCTGAGCGGCACGAGGTAGTGGACCGGTCGGGCGCCGGAGGCATCCGTGGCGACCATGAACTCGATTCCGACCTCGCCCGCGGGGTCGTCCAGCCGGAATCCGCCGGCCTTGGTCAACTCCGGTTCGCCGGCGCCGACGTACCAGGGGCGGGTGGGCAGCCAGGAGGCGAGCAGTTCGAGCTTGGTCGGCTTGAGGGTGGTGTGGTGGATGACGGCCATGGCCACACCCTCTCATCGGTCCCGGGGGAAGTCAGAGGTCTTGAGGGTGAGCTCGACGACTGTGTCACCGAGGTCGAGGTCGTCGCCGAAGTCGGCCTTCGTCTCGGTGGCGTAGTCACCGTTCTTGGGGTGCGTGTAGAGGTGACAGCGGCCCTGGTAGGGGTCGGCGATGAGGTAGACGGGACGGCGCCCCGCTGTACGGCCCCCCGCACGCCGACCTGCTCGCCCCCGTCCCACCCGCGGACCTGAGACACGCGATCACCGCCGGAGTACCCGACCTGCTCCCGGAGTTGGACACCGACACCCGCAACGTCCTGCTGACCCTCGCCCGGATCTGGACCACCCTCGCCACCGGGGCGATCCGCTCGAAGGACGCAGCCGCCGACTGGGCGCTCGCCCGGCTCCCCGCCGAACACCGCCCCGTCCTCGCGCATGCCCGTGCCGTCCACCTGGGCGACGAGGAGGAGTGCTGGGGCGACGACGTCCTCCCCGGCGTGCGCCCCTGCGCGGACCACCTCGTCCGGGCGATCGAGCGTCAGACCTCGTAGGGCTCGCCCAGGTCCCACGCCTGGTACATCGCCTCCGCGAAGGCCTCCGCGATCTTGTGCTCGCCGCTCGCGTTCGGGTGGGTGCCGTCGTACGTGTCGAGGTTGATGTCGTACGACGGGGGAGGCGACGCCAGGAGCAGCGGTGAGCGGGGCTCGTCCAGGTCGGCGACCGCCTTCGCCAGCAGTTCGTTGAAGCGGCCGACCTCCGCGGCGAAGGCCTCCTCCGAGGCGGCGCGGACGTTCGGGATCACCGGCAGGACGACGATCCGCACCCGGGGGTTCGCGGATCGCGCCCCGGCCACGAAGGTCCGGGCGTTCTCCGCCGTCTGCTCGGCGTTCGTGTAGAAGCCGAGGTCGATCAGGCCCAGCGACACCAGCAGCACATCCGCCCGGCACGACCGCACCGCCTCGCCGATCACCGGCGCCATGTGCAGCCAGCCCTCGCCCCAGCCGGCGAGGTGCGCACGGGGGAAGTCGGGGGCGGCGTACTCGTACGACGTGGGGGAGTCCGTCGCCTTGTCGTGCAGCGTCTCGCGCGGGCCGACGAGGGCGAACGGGCCGCCGTACGTTTCACGCAGGTGCTGCCACATGCGGTAGCGCCACGTGTGTTCGCCGGCGCTGCCGATGGTCATGGAGTCGCCGACGGGCATGAACCTGAGCATCCGCTCATGATGGACGATCGCTACCCATCGGTATGGCCGGGCGCGGTGTGAAGCCCGACACGCCCCCGTACCCCTCGGGCGCCGCCCCCGGCCGCCCCGGCCTCCGAACCGCCCGGCCGAATGGCAGGCTTGGGGCATGCGTCGACCGCTCGCCATCCTCGCCGGGGTCCTCCTCACCGGTGCGCTCACCCTGCCCGCCTCAGCCGCCGACGGCGACGAGGACTTCACGATCAAGGACCCGCGCATCACGGAGTCCAGCGGCCTCGCCGCCTCGCGTCAGCACCCCGGCATCTACTGGACGCACAACGACCAGGACACCGGCGCCTACCTCTACGCGGTGGACAGCAGGACGGGCGAGACGGTCGCGACGATCACCATGACCGGGGTGGGCACCCCGCGGGACGTGGAGGCGATCGCCATGGGCCCGGACAACCAGCTCTATGTCGGCGACATCGGCGACAACGACGGTGTGCAGTGGCCGTATGTGTGGGTCTACCGCCTCCCCGAGCCCAAGACGCTCAAGGATCAGACGATCCGTGCCACGCAGTACGTGGTGAAGTACTCCGACGGCACCCGCGACGCCGAGTCGCTCGTCGTGCACCCCAAGACCGGCCGCGTCTACATCATCGACAAGCAGGAGGACGGCGGGCACCTGTACGAGGGCCCGGCCGAGCTGTCCGCCTCCGGCACGAACGTCTTCAAGCCCGCCGTCCCCGTCGACATGTGGGCCACCGACGCGGCCTTCTCCCCGGACGGCAGGACCCTCGCCGTTCGCGGCTACTTCGGCGGCGTCGCCTACGACTGGAACGGCGGCAAGCTCAAGCGGCTGGAGCGCATCAGCGTGCCCCTCGGGCAGGGCGAGTCCGCGAGCTACTCGACCGACGGCACCAAGCTCATGCTCGGCAGCGAGGGAGCCGGCAGCTCGGTCGTCGCGGAGGACGCCCCCGGGGACGCCGCCCCCTCCGACTCCTCCTCCGGCGGCGGCAGTTCGGCCTCCTCCGACGACAGCGGCGACAACGGCACAACCGGCGACCTCAAGGTCGGCGCCATCGCCGTGGTCGTCGCGTGTGTGGTCGTCTTGGGTCTTCGGCGGCTCTTGCGGAGAGGATGAGCGGAGAGCGCGCACGATCGGTGAACGGGCAGACCGGCCCTGATAACGTCACCCGGTCCCAGCCGCCGATCTTGCTCCAAGGACCCTCTCGCCCAGCATGGACAGTCCACCCGTGGCCCCCGATGTCGCCCAAGTGCTCAAGCACAACCGCACGCTGCTCCGCCGGCACACAGCCGCGCGCCTCGCGCTTGCCGCGGGGCTGTTCGCGGTGCCGTTCGTGGCGCACTGGGGCGGATATGACGCCGCGCTGCCCGTGTTCGGCGTTCCGGCCGGGATGTTCGTGCTGATCTTCCTGTTGCTTCGGCTGGGGAGGGGGTCGCGGCTCAGGGTGTGTGAGAAGGTGCTGCGCACCTACCCCCTGGAGTACCGCACGCGGGTGGCCAAGAAGGGCTCCGAGTGGAAGTACATGGGCGATGTGCACACCGTCCGGCTCACGGTGCGCGGGCAGCACGGCGCACCTTCGCTGCGTGCGCTCAACGCCTCGACGGTGTGCCGGTGGCCGAAGGGGGCCGAGGAGGGCGGCGCCTGGTTCGCCGGTGACCTGGCCTTCGGCGGCGTCATGATCGTGCCGGCGAGCAACGCCATGCTCTTCGTGCAGCCCGCGCCCTGGGAGAAGTACGAGCAGGAGCGCGTGCAGGCCGGCCCGCAGCGCAGGGAGCTTGCCGAACAGGCGGGAATCTCCCGGCTGTTGGAGCTGAAGGAGTTTCGCGGAACGGTGCTCGGATGAAACGCGTCCTCGGCTGGGTGTGCGGCGTCCTCCTCGCCGTCGTCACCGGCTTCTGGTTCGTCACCGCGACCGCCGACATGGCCCTGTCCGCCGGTGTCTACGGCACGCCGGGCACGTACCAGGTGGAGCGCTGCTACGACACCGACCACACCCGTAAGAACTCCGAATACGACTGCCACGGGGACTTCACGCCCGACGGCGGCACCGCCGACGACGCCACCTACGTGCGGCTCGAGGACACCGGGCACGACTACCCGGACGGCACCGAGTTCGACGCCCGCCAGGGCTTCGAGCCGGACACGGTCCAGCGGGTCGGGTTCTGGGGCGTCGTGGGTGAGCTCTGGCAGGTGTCGATCTGTGTGGCCGTCCTCGCGGTCCTCGCGTACCAGGCGATCAAGCCGCGCGGGGCGGACCGACGCGGCGAGGCGCACCGCCGGGAACCCTCGCGGCGGCAGCGGGTGGCCGACCGGGTCGGGTACGCGGTCCTGGTCGCCGTCCCCGTGGGCCTCCTGAGCTTCATCGCCATGATCGCGGAGCCATCGCCCTAGCCTCGCCCCAGGGTCTGTCGCCGTCGCGCACCGCCTCACCGCCCACTGGGGACAACAGGTCTTCGTCAGGGCGGAGGACCACACCCGCGTCAGGCTCAGCCTCGCCGGACACGAAGCCCTGCCGGAGCCGTCGACGGCACGTCCCTAGAGCTGTCCCTTCACTTCGCCGCCGGCCTCGTCGGCCGTTCCCGCGCGCCGGGCGACGAAGACCTCGAGACCGTCCAGGATCCGTTGCAGGCCGAACTCGAAGTGGTCGAACTCGTTGCTCCAGGTGTTCTCGTCGAGTGAGGCGAGCAGGGGGTACCGGCCGGAGGCCATGATCTTCTCCAGCATCGGGGTCTGGGCCTGCCAGAACTCCGCGTCGGTCAGACCCGTGCGGTGCTCCGCCTCCTGTGCGTACAGCTGGGTGCGCGCGGCGCCGACGACGTAGCCGTCGATCATGATGATCGCGGAGACCAGTTCGGGGTCGGGCAGACCCATCGGCTTGATGCGGTCGAGGACCTTCTCCATGCCGTCGAGGGCGCTCGGACCGAGGATCGGGCGGGACTGGTTGACCTGGAGCAGCCAGGGGTGTCGGCGGTAGAGGTCGAGGGTGGCGCGGCCCAGGGCCTCCAGGGCCGAGCGCCAGCCGCCGTCGCCCAGGTCGGCCGGGTTCTCCGACGGACGCTGGACGCGGTCCAGCATCAGGTCGAGCAGCTCGGCCTTGCCGGGGACGTAGCGGTACAGCGACATCGTGCCCGTGCCGAGCTCGGTGGCGACCCGGCGCATGGACACCGACTGCAGGCCCTCGGCGTCCGCGACCCGGACGCCCGCTTCCACGATCTGGTCCAGCGTGAGGGTCGGCTTGGGCCCCCTGCTCGGGCGTCGGCCGGCGTCCCACAGCAGCTCCATCGTGCGGGCGATGTCACCGCTGCCGCTGGTCTCCGTACCGCTGGTGCCGCCCTTGCCGCTCGTCATGCACTTCAGCTTAAGTCCTCCGAAAAAAATTGGGTACGGTGTACGCGCAATCGGGTACGGTGTACTCAGTTACTGGTGCTCGGCTATCGAGAGGGGGACCCATGGGCGACGACGGACACGGCGGAGACGGATACGCAGTGCGGGCCGAGGGGCTGGAGAAGCGGTACGGCGAGAAACGCGCCCTCGACGGCTTCGACCTGGCCGTCCGTGAGGGGACGGTGCACGGCCTGCTCGGCCCGAACGGCGCCGGCAAGACCACCGCCGTACGCATCCTGTCCACGCTGATCAGGCTGGACGGCGGCCGGGCGACGGTGGCCGGGCTGGACGTGGCCCGGCAGTCGCGTGAGGTGCGCGCACGGATCGGGCTGACCGGGCAGTACGCCGCCGTGGACGAGGTGCTCACCGGCCGGCAGAACCTGGAGATGTTCGGCCGGCTCTTCCACCTCGGCGGCAAGCGGGCCAAGCTGCGGGCCGTCGAGCTGCTGGAGCAGTTCGACCTGGCCGACGCGGCCGACAAGGGCGTCGGCAAGTACAGCGGCGGCATGCGGCGCCGCCTCGACCTCGCCGCCTCGATGATCCTCGCCCCGGCCGTCCTCTTCCTCGACGAGCCGACGACGGGACTGGACCCGCGCAGCCGCGGCGAAGTCTGGGACTCCGTCAGGGCGTTGGTGGCGAGCGGCACGACCGTACTGCTGACCACCCAGTACCTGGAGGAGGCCGACAAGCTCGCCTCGCACATCACCGTCATCGACCAGGGCCGGGCCATCGCGGACGACACCCCCGACGGGCTGAAGAACCTCGTCGGCGGCGACCGTATCGAGGTCGTGGTCGCCGAGCGGTCCGACATCCCCCGCGTGGTGAAGGTGGTCGCCCGTGTCTCGGACGGCGAACCCGAGGCGGACGAGGAGGAGTCGCGGGTGCACGCCCCGGTCACCGACCGGGTGTCCGCCCTGACGGAGGTCGCGCGGACGCTGCAGGACGAGGGCGTCCAGGTCGAGGACATCGGGCTGCGCAGGCCGAGCCTGGACGACGTCTTCCTGCGCCTGACCGGACACCGCACCGAGAAGACCGAGAAGGAGGCCGTCGCATGACCGCCGCAGACCTGAGCGTCCCGGCCACGCGCGGCCGGCTGTACTGGACCCTCGCCGACGTCTGGAACATCGTCCGCCGCGGTCTGACCCACTATCAGCGCCAACCGGTCAACATCGCCTGGCAGCTGGGCTTCCCGATCCTGTCCGTCCTGCTCTACGGCTATGTCTTCGGCAGCGCCATGAAGGTGCCCGGAGGCGGGGACTACAAGGACTTCCTGATGCCGGGCATGTTCGTGATGACCATGGCGTTCGGCTTCATCAACACCGCGACGCTCGTCGTCTACGACTCGACCAAGGGCGTCATCGACCGTTTCCGCTCGATGCCCATGGCCTCGTCGGCCGTCGTCGCCGGCCGCGGGATCACCGATCTGCTGGCCGCCTGCGCGGAGTTGGCGATCATGATGCTGACCGCCTTCGCGATGGGCTGGCGCCCGGACGGCGGATTCGGCTTCCTCGGTGCGTTCGGGCTGCTGCTGTGGCTGCGGTTCGCGCTGATCTGGATCGGTGTGTGGCTGGGCCTGCTCGTGCCCAACCCGGAGGCCGCGGGCGGACTGTTCGCCGTCGCCTTCCCGCTCACGATGATCTCCAGCATCTTCGTCGCGCCGCAGCTGATGCCGGACTGGCTGGGCTGGGTGGCCGCCTGGAACCCGATCTCGTCCACGGCGGCGGCCAGCCGTGAGCTGTTCGGGACACCGGCCGGGAGCGGGGACTCCTGGGTGGAGCAGCACGCGCTGCTGATGGCGGGGGTGTGGCCGGTGATCCTGACGGCGATCTTCCTGCCGCTGGCGGTGCGGAGGTTCCAGAAGCTGAGCCGCTGAGCCGCTGGGGCACGCGACACAGCCGCGCACCGGGCCGGACGAACTTGGCCTTGACCTCGCCGGCTATGCGGAGCCCGGCAACCCGGCCGGGCTTCCTTCCTGCACCTGCCGCTCCCCACCATCGCCGCTTGTTCGGTCCTCGGCCGTGGTCCGCTCGCGCAGCGTGCGGGTCCAGGTGTTCATGAAGCCGGCCGCGCCGGTCTCGTCGCCGGGAATGACGGACGGGCGGATGCCGCGCACCTCCTTGACGTGCCCATGGCGCGTTAGTTTCCTGGGAGGTGCGCGGTGCGTGGGAGCGCTCCCAACCGTTCCGGGGCCGCGCCTTCCGGAGAGGAACAAGGGACATGTTCCGCAGCTTGCGAAGAGCGCTGTGCGCTGCCGCGGTGGCTCTGCTGTTACCGCTGGACGCAGGTGTGCAGTCGGCCGGTGCGGCGGGTTCGGCGGGTGCGCCGGCGGATGCTTCGGCGGGTGCCTCGGCGACCGCCGAGGCCGGTGCCGGCTACTGGCACACCAGCGGCCGGCAGATCCTGGACGCGGCCGGGCAGCCGGTCCGAATCGCCGGGATCAACTGGTTCGGCTTCGAGACCGGCAACCACGTCGTCCACGGCCTGTGGACGCGCGACTACAAGAGCATGCTCGACCAGATGAGGTCGCTGGGCTACAACACCCTGCGCCTGCCCTTCAGCGACGACATCCTCAAGCCCGGCACCATGCCGGACAGCATCAACTTCGCCGACGGCAAGAACACCGACCTCCAGGGGCTTTCGTCCCTGCAGGTCCTGGACCGGATCGTGGCGTACGCCGGTCAGTCCGGCCTGAAGATCGTCCTCGACCGGCATCGCCCCGACGCGGCCGGCCAGTCGGCGCTCTGGTACACGGCGTCCGTGCCCGAGTCGACGTGGATCGCCAACCTGAAGGCGCTGGCGTCGCGTTACGCCGGCAACCCGACCGTGGTCGGCATCGACCTGCACAACGAGCCGCACGACCCCGCCTGCTGGGGCTGCGGCGACACGACCAGGGACTGGCGCCTTGCGGCCCAACGGGCCGGGAACGCCGTCCTGTCCGTCAACCCGCAGCTGCTGATCATGGTCGAGGGCGTCCAGTCGTACGAGGGTGTCAGCGGTTGGTGGGGCGGCAACCTGATGGGCGTGGCCCAATTCCCGGTCCAGCTGGACGTCCCGAACCGGCTCGTGTACTCGGCCCACGACTACGCCACCAGCGTGGCCCAGCAGCCCTGGTTCACCGACCCGTCGTTCCCCGAGAACATGCCGGGCGTCTGGGACAGGTACTGGGGCTACATCTTCAAGCAGAACATCGCCCCGGTGTGGCTCGGCGAGTTCGGTACGACCCTCCAGTCGACGGTGGACCAGAAGTGGCTGGCCGCGCTGGTGACGTACCTGCGGTCGACGTCGACGTACGGCGCGGACTCGTTCCACTGGACGTTCTGGTCCTGGAACCCCAACTCCGGTGACACGGGCGGGATCCTGAAGGACGACTGGCAGACGGTGGACGCCGTGAAGGACGGCTACCTGGCGAGCATCAAGGCGCCGGGATTCCCGGGCGGCGGCGGGGGCGACCCCGACCCGGACCCGGATCCCGACCCCGGCGGAGGAACGGCCGCCTGCAGTGCCGCCTACGCCGTCAGCAGCGACTGGGGTGGCGGCTTCAACGCCGAGGTGAAGGTCACCAACACGGGCACGGCGCCGGTCAACTCCTGGAAGGTGACCTGGACCTGGGGCGGATCCCAGCGGGTGACCTCCATGTGGAACGCGACCTACACCCAGACCGGGGCGACCGTGACCGCGTCCAACGCCGTCCACAACGGGGCGGTCCCGGCGGGCGGTTCGGCGAGCTTCGGGTTCGGGGGCGCGCCCGGGGGCGGGGGTGTGCCGAGCGTGAACTGTACGGCCGCATAGGGGAGGTGGCCGTACCCGAGAAGGGCGCTCGGTGAGGGCCGGGTGCCCTTCGCCGTCCGGATCATCGCGCTTGATCTGAGATTACGTAATGACGTAATCTCGTGGAAACGGCTGGTGATCTCGACGGGGGAGCAATCCATGGACCGAAGGAAGTTTCTTGGCGTGGCGACGACGGCGGCAGGCGCGTCGCTGCTGCCCGGCAACGCCGCAGCCGCCGACGACGCACTGCCCAAGCTCGTCAGGCGATACCTGGACCAGGCGCTGTCTGCCGGCAGCCCGAGTGTGATCTGCGGTGTCATCCACGGTCGGCGCACACACGTCGAGGGCGCGGGCGCAGCGGCGGGGCGGTCGGCGCCGGACGGCAGGACGGTGTTCCAACTCGGCTCGATCGCCAAGACGCTCACCGCCACGGCACTCGCGCGCGCCGTGGGCACGGACACAGCCCGCCTGGACTCGCCGCTCGTGCTGCCCGCCCGGTTCCCGATCCCGCGCAAGGGGACTCGGCGGATCACCCTGGCCCACCTGGCGACCCACACCTCCGGTCTGCCCTCCCTGCCGCCGAACCTGCTCGCAGAAGCGGACCCGTACGACCCCTACGCGCACTACACGCTCGACGACCTGGCCACCGGACTGCGCAGCACGGAACTGAGCACCGAGCCGGGTGCGGTCCACGCGTACTCGAACCTGGGGTTCGGTCTGCTCGGCCAGGCGCTGGCCTTCGACGACGTCGACTCGATGCTGCGGCACCGGGTGGCGGCGCCGCTCGGCATGGTGGACACGACGACCACCCTGCGGCCGGACATGGCGTCCCGCAAGGCTGTCGGGCATCTCGACGGAGAGCCCGTTCCCGACTGGCACGACCGGGTTCTCAGCGCGGCCGGGACGTCGATGTACAGCACCGCTGACGACATGGTGCGCTTCCTGCGCTCCCAACTCCGGCCCGAGCGCTCGCCGTTGCGGGACGCCATCGAACTGACCCAGCGGCCCCGGTTCACGGTCGACCGGAACCTGCGGCTCGGGCTCGGCTGGCACCTGAGCCGGCTGCCCGACGGCCGCACCATGACCTGGCACAACGGCGGCACCGGCGGATTCAGCACCTGTGCCGCGTTCAGCCGGCAGAGCGGCACGGCGGTGGTGATGATGGTGAACACCTTCAGCGAGGAGACCGAGACCGCCGCTCGCCCGGTCGACGCCCTTACCTTCCGCCTGTTCGGCGAACTCGGCGCGGCCTGAGTACGACGAAGGGCGCCCGGTGTTCGCCGGGCGCCCTTCGTCGTCGTGGGAGAGCGACTACAGCTTCTCGATGACGTAGTCGACGCACTTCGTCAGGGCCTCGACGTCCGCCGGGTCGATCGCCGGGAACATCGCGACGCGGAGCTGGTTGCGGCCGAGCTTGCGGTAGGGCTCGGTGTCGACGATGCCGTTGGCGCGCAGGACCTTGGCGACGGCGGCGGCGTCGATCTCGTCCGTGAAGTCGATCGTGCCGATGACCGCCGAGCGCTTGGCCGGGTCGGTGACGAACGGGTTGGCGTACTTGATGTCCTCGGCCCAGCCGTACAGGTTGCGGGCGGAGGTGGCGGTGCGGCGGACGGCCCAGTCCAGGCCGCCCTGGCCGTTGATCCACTCCAGCTGCTGGTTGAGCATGAAGAGGGTGGCGAGGGCCGGGGTGTTGTACGTCTGGTTCTTGCGGGAGTTGTCGATCGCCGTGGGCAGCGAGAAGAACTCCGGGATGTGGCGGCCGGAGGCGTGGACGCGCTCTGCGCGCTCGATCGCGGCCGGGGAGAAGACGCCGATCCACAGGCCGCCGTCGGAGGCGAAGGACTTCTGCGGGGCGAAGTAGTAGACGTCCGTCTCGGACACGTCCACCGGGAGGCCGCCGGCGCCCGAGGTGGCGTCGACCAGGACCAGTGAGCCCTCGTCGGCACCCGCCACGCGCTTGATCGGCATGGCGACGCCGGTCGAGGTCTCGTTGTGGGTGAAGGCGTAGACGTCGACGCCCGCCGCGGCGACCGGCTCCGGGTGCGTGCCGGGGTCGGCGGAGATGACGTCCGGCTCGGCGAGCCAGGGAGCGAGCTTGGCGGCCTTGGCGAACTTGGAGCTGAACTCGCCGAAGGTGAGGTGCTGCGACTTGTTCTCGATCAGGCCGTGCGTCGCGATGTCCCAGAAGGCGGTCGAGCCGCCGTTGCCGAGGACGACCTCGTAGCCGTCGGGGAGCTGGAAGAGCTCGCTGATGCCCTCGCGCACCTGGCCGACCAGGTTCTTGACCGGGGCCTGGCGGTGGGAGGTGCCGAGCAGGGAGGTTCCGGTGGCGGCCAGCGCGTCCAGCGCTTCCGTCCGCACCTTGGAGGGGCCCGCGCCGAAACGTCCGTCGGCGGGCTTGATGTCAGCGGGAATCTGGATCTCAGCCACGGGGGGAGCGTAGCCGTTTCGGGAAACCTTGGTGAAACCTCGTCCGTCGGGTGAGACGGCGTTTCAGCGCGCGTCTGACCTGGGGGCTGCCGCCCCCAGACCCCCGCTTCGGCCTGAACGGCCTCGTCCTCAAACGCCGGACGGGCTGGAATGCCGGACGTCGGCTGGTTTGCTGGAGGGATGACGGATCTCGAAGCTGCGCTGCGTACCGTCGTCCGGGGCGAGGTCGGGTTCGATGTCACCTCCCGGGCGTTGACGACCATGGACGCGTCCAACTACCGACGCGTCCCGCTGGGTGTGGTGGCGCCGCATGACGCCGACGACGTCGCAGCCGTGCTGGAGGTGTGCCGGGACCACAGGGTGCCGGTCGTGGCACGCGGCGGAGGTACCTCGATCGCGGGACAGGCCACCGGCACCGGTGTCGTGCTGGACTTCACCCGCCACATGAACCGGCTCGTGTCCCTGGACGCGGACACCCGTACCGCCGTCGTCCAGCCCGGCCTCGTCCTCGACCGGCTCCAGGACGCCGCCGCCCCGCACGGGCTCCGCTTCGGCCCCGACCCCTCCACCCACAGCCGCTGCACGCTCGGCGGAATGATCGGCAACAACTCCTGCGGCTCGCACTCGGTGGCGTGGGGGACGACCGCGGACAGCGTGCGGGAGCTGGACGTGATCAGCGGGCGTGGGGAGCGGCTGCGGCTCGGGCAGGGGTGGGCCGGTGCGTCGCAGGGGCTGCGGGAGCTTGTGGAGGGGGACCTGACCCGGCTGCGGACCGGCTTCCCCGAACTGCCCCGCCGTATCTCGGGATACGCGCTCGACGCCCTGCTGCCCGAGAAGGGCGCCGACGTCGCCCGTTCCTTCTGCGGGAGCGAGGGCACCCTCGGGATCCTCACCGAGGCGGTCGTACGGCTCGTGGAGGCGCCACGCGCGCGTGCGCTCGCCGTGCTGGCGTACCCCGACGAGAGCGCCGCCGCGGAAGCGGCCGCCGGGTTGCTGCCGTACGGGCCGCTGACCGTGGAGGGCATGGCGCAGGACCTGGTCCCGGAGTCGGCCTCCGCCGTACTGCCGCGGGGCGGGGCCTGGCTGTTCGTGGAGACGGGCGGCGAGTCGGAGAGCGAGGCACGCGCACGTGCCGAGGGGATCGTGCGGGCCGCCGATGTCGTCGACGCGGTCGTCGTCACCGATCCGGCCGGGCAGCGCGCCCTGTGGCGCATCCGGGAGGACGCGAGCGGCACGGCGACCCGGATGCCGGACGGCAGCGAGGCCTGGCCGGGCTGGGAGGACTGCGCGGTGCCGCCCGCGCGCCTCGGGGCGTATCTGCGGGACTTCCGCGCGCTGCTGACCGCCCACGGCCTGCGCGGCACGCCGTACGGGCACTTCGGGGACGGCTGCATCCACGTCCGTATCGACTTCGACCTGCTGACGGAGGCGGGCGTCGGTCGCTTCCGGCGCTTCTCGGAGGAACTCGCCGAGGTCGTCGTGGCGCACGGGGGCTCGCTGTCGGGGGAGCACGGGGACGGGCAGGCGCGCGCCGAACTGCTGCCGAAGATGTACGGGGAGGAGATGGTCGCCCTCTTCGAGCGGGCCAAGGGCGTGTGGGACCCGGATGATCTGCTCAACCCGGGGATGCTCGTGCGTCCCGCCCCTCTCGACTCCAACCTGCGCTTCTCCGTACTGCCGAGCAAGCCCGTGGACGTCGCCTTCGGTTACCCGGCCGACGGCGGGGACTTCTCGGCGGCCGTACGGCGGTGTGTCGGGGTCGCCAAGTGCCGTACGACGTCGGCGACCGGCTCCGCGGTCATGTGCCCGTCCTTCAGGGCCACCGGCGCCGAGGAGCACTCCACGCGCGGGCGTGCCCGGCTGCTGCACGAGATGCTCGCCGGGGAACTGGTGACCGACGGGTGGCGCTCGACGGAGGTGCGGGACGCGCTCGATCTGTGCCTGGCCTGCAAGGGGTGCCGGTCCGACTGTCCCGTCGAGGTCGACATGGCCACATACAAGGCGGAGTTCCTGCACCACCACTACGAGGGGCGGCGCCGCCCCGCCGCGCACCACAGCATGGGGCGGCTGCCCCAGTGGCTGCGCGTCGTGGCACGCACGCGTACCGCGGCGCCGGTCAACGCCCTGGCCGCCGTACGGCCGTTGGCGTGGATGGCGAAACGGCTCGGCGGGATCGCTCCCGAGCGGGGGATTCCGCGGCTGGCGGCGCGCACGTTCAGCCGGTGGTGGGAGCGGCGCGAGAAGCCCCCCGCCGGCTCGGACGGCGTGCTGGTCATCCTGTGGCCGGACACCTTCACCGAGCACCTCGCGCCGTCCGTGGGCCAGTCGGCCGTACGCGTGCTGGAGGCGGCCGGGCTGCGGGTGGCGCTGCCGCCGACGGTGCGGCTGCGGACGCCGCCCGGGAGCGACGGTGCGGAGGTGACCGTGGCGCTGGATCCGGTGTCCCTCCTACGGGGCCGGGAGCGGGTCTGCTGCGGGTTGACGTACGTCTCGACCGGGCAGCTCGACCGCGCCCGCGCGGTGCTGCGGCGCACGCTCGACCTCATGGAGCCGGTGCTGGCGACAAACGCCCCGGTCGTCGTCCTGGAACCCAGCTGTGCCGCCGCCCTGCGCGCGGACCTCCCGGAGCTCCTCCACGACGACCCACGGGCCCGCCTCCTCGCCGACCGCGTCCTGACCTTCGCGGAGACGCTGGAGCGCCACGCTCCCGACTGGACGCCGCCCCGCGTGGACCGGCCGGCGGTCGGACAGACGCACTGCCATCAGCACGCGGTCCTGGGGGACGCGGCCGACCGCCGGCTGCGCGAGGCCGCCGGGCTCGCCGGGGACCTGAGCGGCGGCTGCTGCGGACTCGCGGGCAACTTCGGCTTCGAGAAGGGGCACTTCGAGGTGTCGGTGGCGTGTGCGGAGGAGCGGCTGCTGCCGGCGGTGCGGGGAGCGGGCGAGGACGCCGTGGTGCTGGCGGACGGGTTCTCCTGCCGGACGCAGTTGGAGCAGCTGGCGGGTGTGCCGGGGCGGCATCTGGCGGAGGTGCTGGCGGAGAGGTTGGACGGGGACGGGTGACCCGGCGGGAGTGAGAGCGCTCGGGCCCGGGGGCGGGTGATTCGGGGGAGTTGAGTGTGCTCCGGCCCGGGGGTGGCGGGTGCTTTCCGGCCGGGGGCGGGTGGTGCGGGTAGGTCGGTGTCCTGGGCTGGAGGCGGGGGCGTGGGGGCTCGTCCGGGTCGGTGTGCGTGCTGGGTGTGGGGGCGGGGGTGGGTGATTCGGGGGAGTTGGGTGCGCTCGGGCCGGGGGTGGCGGGGGCTTCCGGCCAGGGGCGGGGTGGTGCCGGTAGGTCGGCCTCCTGGGCCGGACGCGGGAGCGCGGCGGCTTGCGCGCGCCCGCGCCGCGCTGGGCGCGCGGGGCCGGGGACGGCTGCTTACGCTGGCCGGACACCGATACTGCCGCCCACAGGGAGCCCCGCACATGGCCCTCCGCGTCCAGTCCATCTCCCGCGACGAACATCTCGCGTTCGTCGCCGCCCGCCCGTCCGCGAGCCATATGCAGGTCCCGTCCTGGGGAGACGTGAAGCCGGACTGGCGGGCGGAGAGCCTGGGATGGTTCGACGAGGAGGGACGGCCGGTGGGGGCCGGGCTCGTGCTCTACCGCCCGCTGCCGAAACTGAAGAAGTACCTCGCCTACCTCCCCGAGGGCCCCCTCGTCGACTGGCACGCCCCCGACCTGTGCGAGCGCTGGCTCGAACCGCTGCTCGCCCACCTCAAACGGCAGGGCGCCTTCTCGGTCAAGATGGGCCCGCCCGTCGTCGTGCGCCGCTGGAGCACCGAGGCGGTGAAGGCGGCCATCGCCGACCCGGCCGCCGTGCGGCTGCGCGACGCGGAGCCGACGTCGTACGAACCGGGCGCCCTGGACATCGCCGAACGGCTGCGGCGGGCCGGCTGGCGGCAGACCGAGCCGGGCGGCGAGGAGGGGTTCGCGGCCGGGCAGCCGCGGTACGTGTGCCAGGTGCCGTTCGCCGGGCGGTCGCTGGACGACATCCACCGCGGCCTCAACCAGCAGTGGCGGCGCAACATCAAGAAGGCCGAGAAGGCCGGGGTGAAGGTCGTGCGCGGCGGCTACGAGGACCTGCCCGCCTTCTACGAGCTCTACGCCGAGACCGCCGAGCGCGACCGTTTCATCCCGCGCCCCCTGCCCTACTTCCAGCGCATGTGGACCGCGCTCACCGCCGAGCACCCCGACCGGATGCGGCTCTACCTCGCCCACCACGACGGCGACACCCTCGCCGCCGCCACCATGCTCACCGTCGGCGACCACATCTGGTACTCCTACGGCGCCTCCACCAGCCACAAGCGCGAGGTCCAGCCCAACAACGCCATGCAGTGGCGCATGATGTCCGACGCCCACGAGCTCGGCGCCGCCGTCTACGACTTCCGCGGCATCACGGACACCCTGGAGGAGTCCAACCATCTGCTGGGCCTGCTGCGGTTCAAGGTGGGGGCGGGTGGTGAGGCCGTCGAGTACCTGGGGGAGTGGGACTTCCCGCTCAACCGGCTGCTGCACAAGGCGCTGGATCTGTACATGGCCCGGCGGTAGCTCGCGCGGGGTCGGCGGAGCCCGCCCGTCCACACTCTGGGACAGTGGCATAACAGGTTCACACACCTGACGATGTCCACTACCTTGGACTGGGCAGTACAGCCCGCTGAACAGACCCCAGCCCCCGAGCCGAGCACTGGAACGCCCGTGAGTACCCCTGATGCCGCAGCCGTCGCCGCCGCAGCCGCCACGTCCTCGCCGACCCGCGGCCGGGCCGTTCCCGAGCCGACGGCCGGCGGCCCGCACCGCTGGGGCTCCTTCGGGCCCGTCGGGCTGGTGCTCGCCGGCGGGATCTCCGTGCAGTTCGGCGGCGCCCTGGCGGTGAGCCTGATGCCGCGGGCCGGTGCGCTTGGTGTGGTGGCGCTGCGGCTGCTGGTCGCGGCGGTCGTCCTGCTGCTGATCTGCCGCCCCCGGCTGCGCGGCCACTCCCGCACGGACTGGGGCACGGTGGTCGTCTTCGGCATCACGATGGCCGCGATGAACGGCCTGTTCTACCAGTCGGTCGCCCGCATCCCGCTGGGCCCCGCGGTCACCCTCGAGGTGCTCGGCCCGCTCGCCCTGTCCGTGCTGTCCTCGCGGCGGGCGGTCAACGTCGTCTGGGCCGCCCTCGCCCTCGCCGGGGTCTTCCTCCTCGGCGGCGGAGGCTTCGGCAGCCTCGACCCCGTAGGTGTCGCCTTTGCCCTGGCTGCGGGCGCCATGTGGGCGGCCTACATCATCTTCAGCGCCCGCACGGGCCGACGCTTCCCCCAGGCCGACGGCCTGGCGCTGGCGATGGCGGTGGGAGCCGTACTGTTCCTCCCCCTGGGCCTCGCCGAATCGGGCACGAAGCTCCTCGATCCCGTGACCATCGGCCTGGGCGCAGCCGTGGCCATCCTCTCCTCGGTCCTCCCCTACACCCTCGAACTCCTCGCCCTGCGCCGCCTCCCCGCAGCGACCTTCGCCATCCTGATGAGCCTGGAACCGGCCGTCGCCGCCGCCGCAGGCTTCCTCATCCTCAACCAGTCCCTCTCCGCCCTGCAGGCCCTGGCCATCGCCCTGGTCATCGCGGCAAGCATGGGCGCGGTACGAACGCAGGTGCGGCAGGGGAAGGCACCGGCGGAGAAGGCCTAGACGGGGTCGCGACGCGGCGGCCCTTCACCTTCCGGACCGGCTCGAGGCCTGGCCGTGATGCCTGCCCCCGGCCTCGGCGCATCAGCAGTCCCCGACGGCCGTGGCTGAGAGGGGGGCGGCGCACATGGGTGCGGTGCGGGCACTGGTGCGGCTGGGAGGGCGTCGGCGGAGAAGGGCTACACGGCGACCCTTCGTCGCCCGGACCGGCTTGCGGCCCGACCGTCACGCCGGGTCCTGGCCCTGGCGCATCCGGAGTCCCTGCAGGCCGATGGCGTGCTGGGTGCGCGGTCGGTGGGTTTCCGCACGCCGACGGCCGTCGCTGGACGGGGCGGGGTGCCTGGGTGCGGTGCGGGTACCGGTGCGGCGGGGGAAGGCGCCCCCCGGCAGAGAAGGGTTTGGGCGGGGTCGCGGCTCGGCGCCCCTCAGCCCCCGGGCTGGCTCGTGGCCCGCCGGCACGTCGGGTCCTGGCGCGGTCGGTGCAGTTCCCGCACGCCGACGGCCGTCGCTGGGACGGGACGGGGTGCCTGGGTGCGGTGCGGGTATTGGTGCGGTGCGGGGACGGTGCCCCGGCGGAGAAGGGCGGGGCGGGGTCGCGACCCCGGGCCCCTCGGCCCTCCGGGCCGGCTCGCGGCCCCGCCGTCACGCCGGGTCCTGGCCGTGGCGCATCAGCAGTCCCTGCGGGGCGATGCCGTGCTGGGTGTGCGGTCGGTGGAGTTCCCGCACGCCGACGGCCGTCGCTGGGATGGGGCGGGGTGCATGAGTGCCGTGTGGGCGCCTGTGCGGCGGGGGAAGGTGCCCCCGGGAGAGAAGGGTTTAGGCGGGGTCGCGGCTCGGCGCCCCTCAGCCCCCCGGACCGGCTTGCAGCCCGGCCGTCACGCCGGGTCCTGGCCCTGGCGCATCAGCAGTCCCTGCAGGCCGATGCCGTGCCGGGTGCGTAGTCGGTGGAGTTCCCACAGGCCCACCGCCGTCACCGAGACGGGGGCGCCCAGCATGAACACGATCCGGACCGCCACCGGCACGCCCGTATAGGCGCCCGTGAAGAGGTCGATCAGGGCCATCTCCCAGACCAGGGTCATGGCCAGCAGCGGCGGCATCGTCTCGTGGATGTCGGCGGTGCGGAACACGTGGAGGAGGGCCAGGCCGATGCCCGCGATGACGAAGGGCAGCACCCACACGAAGGTGAGCAGGATGCCGGTGTAGGTGAGGACGGTCATCACCGGGTTGGTCGCGAAACGGCCCTCGACGAAGCCCGTGAGCACGGAGGCCGGGAACACGAACACCGCGGCCACGAGGGCGACCATCGCGCCGAAGCACTTCGCCGCCCGACGCAGCAGCTCCCGCCGGGCCGAGGCGGCGGCCAGGGCGAGCAGGACACCCACGACGACCGGGAAGGTCACGCAGAGCACCAGGACGCTGATCCAGGACTGGTTCAGACGGTCGCTCGCGACGTTGCCCACCGAGTCGGCGACCCTGACCGAGTCCGCGATCTTGTAGGTGACCGACATCCACACGACCGCCGCCAGCCCCACCAAGGTGCGGATCCGCTGCATGCGGGCCACGACCGGGTCCTGGACGATGCCGGGCCTGGACGGCTTGAACACCCTGCGTGCGAGGGGGACGGGACCGATCTGCCGCCACAGCCGCGTGAGGGGCCCGGGCGGGGCGGTCGGCAGGTACGGATACGGCGGATACGGGTACGGCGCGTTGGGCTGCGGCGGGTACGGGTACGGCGCGTTGGGCTGCGGAGAGTAAGGGTGCGGGACGTGGGGCGGATACCCTCCGGCCGGCGGCGGCGGGGGCGGCTGCTGGCCCTGTGGGTTGAAGGGTGGCTGCCCGCCCGGATTCCAGTTGCTCATTCTTGTGATTCCCCCGAGGTGTGAGCGATGCGTTGCTGAAGCAACACGCGCGACGGCCGAGTGTATTGATGGCACGCCGCACGGACACCCTTCCCCCGGTGAACACTTCTCAATTAATGCAAGCATGCTTGCTTGTTTTCATGAGCGCTGCCATGCTCCTCACCACGCCGCATCACCCCGCACCACGCACACCGCCGCACCACCCACGCACACCGCCGTGCCCCGAGGGGAGCGCCCCGTGTCCGATCCGACGCCCGTGTTCGACGATCTGCGCGAGGAGAGCGAGGAACTCGACCGGCTGGTAGCCGAGTTGCGCCCCGAACAGTGGGCGCTCGCGACTCCGGCGCCCGGCTGGAGCGTCGCCCACCAGATCGCGCACCTCGCCTGGACGGACCACTCGGCGCTGCTGGCGGTGACCGACGTGGAGGCGTTCCACACGCTGGTGGAGAAGGCGCTGGTGACGCCGGGGTCGTTCGTCGACGAAGGCGCGGACGAGGGGGCCGCGCTGCCGCCCGCCGAGCTGCTGGCGCGCTGGCGGGAAGGGCGGGCCGCCCTCGACACGGCGCTGCGCGAGGCACCGCACGGCACCAAATTCCCCTGGTACGGCCCTCCTATGTCCGCCGCCTCCATGGCCACGGCCCGGCTCATGGAGACCTGGGCCCACGGTCTGGATGTCGCCGAAGCGCTGGGTGTGGTGCGTACCCCCACCGACCGGCTCAGACATGTGGTGTGGATCGGCGTACGGACCCGCGACTTCGCCTTCGGTGTGCACGGGCTCCCGGCGCCTCCCGACCCCTTCCGTGTCGAACTCGTCGCGCCCTCCGGTGCGGTGTGGGCATACGGCCCGGAGGACGCTTCGCAGCGCGTCACCGGCCCCGCCCTCGACTTCTGCCTCCTGGTCACCCAGCGCGCCCACCGCCGCGACCTCGCCCTGCGCGCCGAAGGCTCCGACGCCGACCGCTGGTTCGACATCGCCCAGGTCTTCGCGGGTCCGCCCGGCGCGGGCCGCGCACCCAAGGGGGCGGCCCAGTGACCTCGCCACCGGCCGGGCCGGTCCTGCGCATCGGCAACGCCTCCGGCTTCTACGGCGACCGCTTCGACGCCATGCGCGAGATGCTCACCGGCGGCGAACTGGACGTCCTCACCGGCGACTACCTCGCCGAACTGACCATGCTGATCCTCGGCCGGGACCGGCTGAAGGACCCCGGCGCCGGATACGCCCGCACCTTCCTGCGCCAGCTGGAGGAGTGCCTGGGGCTCGCGCACGAGCGGGGCGTCAGGATCGTCGCCAACGCGGGCGGGCTCAATCCGGCCGGACTCGCCGACGCCGTACGGAAGTTGGCCGATCGGCTCGGCATCCCTGTACGCGTCGCCCATGTCGAGGGAGACGACCTCAAGGACCGGTATCCGGACAGCCTCGCCGCCCACGCCTACCTCGGGGGCTTCGGCATCGCGGCCTGTCTGGGCGAGGGCGCCGACGTCGTGGTGACCGGGCGGGTGACGGACGCGGCCCTGGTCACCGGGCCCGCGATCGCCCGCTTCGGATGGGGCCCCGGCGACCACGACCGGCTCGCGGGTGCCGTGGTCGCGGGACATGTGCTGGAGTGCGGGGCGCAGGCGACCGGCGGCAACTACGCGTTCTTCGACGAGGCCGGCGCCACCCGCCCCGGCTTCCCGCTCGCCGAGCTCCACAAGGACGGCAGCTGCGTCATCACCAAGCATCCCGGCACCGGCGGCCTCGTGGACGTCGGCACGGTGACGGCCCAGCTGCTGTACGAGACGGGCGGCGCCCGGTACGCGGGACCGGACGTCACCGCCCGGCTGGACACCGTACGGCTCACCCAGGACGGCCCCGACCGCGTCCGGATCGACGGCGTACGGGGCGAGGCCCCGCCCCCGACCCTCAAGGTCGGCCTCAATCGCCTCGGCGGCTTCCGCAGCGAGGTCGTCTTCGTGCTGACCGGACTGGAGATCGAGGCGAAGGCCGCTCTTGTGCGGCGGCAGATGAGCGAGGCGTTCGCCAAGTCACGTCCCGACGACGTCCGTTGGGACCTCGTCCGCACCGACCAGCCCGACGCCTCGACCGAGGAGACCGCGAGCGCGCTGCTCCGGCTGGTCGTCCGGGACCAGGACCAGGAGAAGGTCGGCCGGGTGCTCAGCGGAGCCGCCGTGGAACTGGCGCTCGCCAGCTACCCCGGCTTCCATGTGCTGTCGCCACCGGGAAAGGGCACCCCGTATGGGGTCTTCGAGGATGTGTACGTCCCCCATGGTGACGTACACCATGTGGCCGTCCTCCACGACGGCCGCCGTGTCCCCGTGCCGCCGGCCCACGACACCCTCGTACTGGAGGAAGCGCCGCAACCACCGCTGCCCGACCCGCCGCTCGCCGCGGAGCCGACCCGTCGCGCCCCGCTCGGCCTCGTCGCCGGCGCCCGTAGCGGCGACAAGGGCGGGAACGCCAACGTCGGTGTCTGGGTGCGGACGGACGACGCCTGGCGCTGGCTCGCGCACGAGCTCACGGCCGAGCGGTTCCAGGAGCTCATTCCCGAGAGCCGTGAGCTGAAGGTCACCCGGCACGCGCTCCCCGACCTCCGCGCCCTCAACTTCGTCGTCGAGGGCATCCTCGGCGAGGGCGTCGCCGCCCAGCACCGCTTCGACCCGCAGGCCAAGGCCCTCGGCGAATGGCTGCGCTCCCGTCACCTGGACATCCCGGAGAGTCTGCTGTGACCGTCCTGCCCTCCACCCTGGACACCTACGGCCCCGACCACCGGGCCCACCGCGAGACCATGCTCGCCAAGCTCGCCGACCTCGACACCGAGCACGCCAAGGCGCTCGCCGGCGGTGGCCCCAAGTACGTCGAACGGCACCGGGGGCGCGGCAAGCTGCTCGCCCGCGAGCGCATCGAGCTGCTCCTCGACCCCGACACGCCCTTCCTGGAACTGTCCCCGCTGGCCGCCTGGGGCAGTGACTACGCCGTGGGCGCGTCCCTCGTCACCGGCATCGGTGTCGTCGAGGGCGTGGAGTGCCTGATCACGGCCAACGACCCGACCGTGCGCGGCGGAGCGAGCAACCCCTGGTCGCTGAAGAAGGCCCTGCGCGCGAACGACATCGCGCTCGCCAACCGGCTGCCCGTGGTCAACCTCGTCGAGTCGGGCGGCGCCGACCTGCCGTCCCAGAAGGAGATCTTCATCCCCGGAGGCGCCATCTTCCGGGACCTGACACGGCTGTCGGCGGCCGGGATCCCCACCGTCGCGGTCGTCTTCGGCAACTCGACGGCGGGCGGCGCGTACGTCCCCGGCATGTCCGACCACGTGATCATGGTCAAGGAACGCGCCAAGGTGTTCCTGGGCGGCCCGCCCCTGGTGAAGATGGCGACCGGCGAGGAGAGCGACGACGAGTCGCTGGGCGGCGCGGAGATGCACGCGCGCGTGTCGGGCCTCGCGGACTACTTCGCCGTCGACGAACCGGACGCGCTGCGGCAGGCGCGGCGCGTGGTCGCCCGGCTCAATCACCGCAAGGCGTACGGCGATCCGGGCCCCGCCGAACCCCCCAAGTACTCCGCCGACGAACTCCTCGGCATCGTCCCCGGCGACCTCAAGACCCCCTTCGACCCGCGCGAGGTCATCGCCCGGATCGTCGACGGCTCCGACTTCGACGAGTTCAAGCCGATGTACGGCACGAGCCTGACCACCGGCTGGGCGGCCCTGCACGGCTATCCGATCGGCGTGCTGGCGAACGCCCAGGGGGTCCTGTTCAGCGAGGAGTCCCAGAAGGCGGCCCAGTTCATCCAACTGGCCAACCAGCGCGACATCCCTCTTCTGTTCCTGCACAACACCACCGGCTACATGGTGGGCAGCCAGTACGAGCAGGGCGGCATCATCAAGCACGGCGCGATGATGATCAACGCGGTCAGCAACAGCCGCGTGCCCCATCTCTCCGTCCTCATGGGCGCGTCCTACGGCGCCGGCCACTACGGCATGTGCGGCCGCGCCTACGCCCCCCGCTTCCTGTTCGCCTGGCCCAGCGCCAAGTCGGCCGTCATGGGCCCCCAGCAGCTCGCCGGCGTGCTGTCGATCGTCGCCCGGCAGTCCGCGGCCGCCAAGGGGCAGCCGTACGACGAGGAGGGGGACGCCGCGCTGCGCGCCATGGTGGAGCAGCAGATCGAGTCGGAGTCGCTGCCGATGTTCCTGTCGGGACGGCTGTACGACGACGGCGTCATCGATCCGCGCGACACCCGCACCGTCCTCGGTATGTGCCTGTCCGCCATCCACACGGCCCCCTACGAGGGCGCACGCGGTGGCTTCGGCGTCTTCCGGATGTGAGGCCCCCTTTTGCGGCTAAACCGCCGCCGCTCTCGCGGACCTGGTTGCTCGCCGCGGTGGTTCCTCAATTGATGGTTGCGGTGATCTAGTGGAAAGAGAGCACTCCTCATGATCAGAAACCTTCTGGTCGCCAACCGGGGCGAGATCGCCTGCCGCGTCTTCCGCACCTGCCGTGAATCGGGAATCCGGACGGTGGCCGTGTACTCGGACGCCGACGCGAACGCCCGCCACGCGCGCATGGCCGACACGGCCGTACGGCTGCCGGGGGCGGCGCCGTCCGACACGTATCTGGACGCCGGACTGATCGTGAAGGCGGCCGTGGCGTCCGGCGCGGACGCCGTGCACCCCGGCTACGGCTTCCTCTCCGAGAACGCCGACTTCGCACGCGCCGTCCTCGACGCGGGACTGGTCTGGATCGGCCCGCCGCCGGAGGCCATCGAGGCGATGGCGTCCAAGACGCGGGCGAAGGAGCTGATGGGGCTGGCCCCCCTGGGGGAGGTCACCGAGGCCGATCTCCCCGTCCTGGTGAAGGCGGCCGCGGGCGGCGGAGGGCGCGGCATGCGGATCGTGCGCCGCCTGGAGGACCTGAGCGCCGCCCTGGAGAGCGCTCGCTCCGAGGCCGCGAGCGCCTTCGGCGACGGTGAGGTCTTCGTCGAGCCGTACGTCGAGAACGGCCGTCACGTCGAGGTCCAGGTCCTCGCCGACACCCACGGCACGGTCTGGGCCCTCGGCACCCGGGACTGCTCCCTGCAGCGCCGCCACCAGAAGGTGATCGAGGAGTCCCCGGCGCCCGGACTGTCCGCGCAGCTCACCGACGAACTGCACGCGCTGGCCGTACGCGC
Organism: Streptomyces sp. NPDC111606; assembly: GCF_055656945.1. NCBI lineage: Bacteria > Bacillati > Actinomycetota > Actinomycetes > Kitasatosporales > Streptomycetaceae > Streptomyces > Streptomyces sp. NPDC111606. The sequence goes on along the minus strand of NZ_JBVKBY010000013.1, from coordinate 134,935 downwards.
CGCCCGCGCGGTCGACTACGTCGGCGCCGGCACCGTCGAGTTCCTGGTGGCCGGCGACAAGGCCCACTTCCTGGAGATGAACACCCGCCTCCAGGTCGAACACCCCGTGACGGAAGCCGTCTTCGGCATCGACCTGGTCGCCGAACAGATCCGCGTCGCCGAAGGCCACGCCCTCACCGACGACCCGCCACGCGCGCGTGGCCACGCCGTCGAAGCCCGCCTCTACGCCGAGGACCCGGCCCGTGACTGGGCCCCGCAGACCGGCACACTGCACCGGTTCGCGGTACCCGACAGCGTCCGACTGGACACCGGCTTCAGCGACGGCGACGACATCGGCGTCCACTACGACCCCATGCTCGCCAAGCTCGTCGCCCACGCACCCACGCGCGCGGAGGCGGTCCGCAAGCTCGCCGGCGCCCTGGACCGGGCGACGCTGCACGGCCCGGTCACCAACCGGGACCTCCTCGTACGCTCCCTGCGCCACGAGGAGTTCACGTCCGCCCGCATGGACACCGGCTTCTACGACCGCCACCTCACCGACCTCACCGAGCCGACCCCCGACCCGCACGCCCCCCTGGCCGCCGCCCTCGCCGACGCCCACGGCCGCTCCCGATTCGGCGGCTGGCGCAACGTGCCCTCACGGCCGCAGACCAAGCGCTACGAGGCGGCCGGCGAGGAGATCGAGGTCCACTACCGCCACACCCGCGCGGGCCTGGAGGCGGACGAGGTGCGCGTCGTACACGCCGACGCCGCCCTGGTCGTGCTCGACGTGGATGGCGTACGCAGGAACTTCGAAGTCGCTCGGTACGGCGACGAGATCCACGTCAACGCCACCCGCCTCACCGCCCTGCCCCGCTTCCCCGACCCGACGGCCCAGCACGCACCGGGCTCCCTCCTGGCCCCCATGCCGGGGACGGTCGTCCGTGTCGCCGACGGCCTGACCGAGGGGACGGCCGTGCAGGCCGGACAGCCGCTGCTGTGGCTGGAGGCGATGAAGATGGAACACAAGATCACCGCGCCGGCCACAGGCACGCTGAGCGCCTTGCATGTAGTGCCCGGCCAGCAGGTAACGGTCGGCTCGTTGCTGGCGGTAGTGCAGGAGACCTAAGGGGCGAGGGGCCGTATCGATATGCGGCTACCGCCGCGTGAGCGCGACCAGCCACAGACAACCCGCACCCGGGAGGAGTCCCATGCCCACCACTCTCGAAACCGAGGAACACAAGGCCCTACGAGCCGCCGTAGCCGCCCTCGGCAAACGCCACGGCCGCACCTACGACCGAGAAGCACTCTGGTCCGAAGCAGCCAAGCTCGGCTACCTCGGCGTCAACCTCCCCGAGGAGTACGGAGGCGGAGGCGGCGGCATCGCCGAACTCTCCATCGTCCTCGAAGAACTCGGCGCCGCAGGCTGCCCCTTGCTGATGATGGTCGTGTCGCCCGCCATCTGCGGCACGGTCATCGCCCGCTTCGGCACGGAAGCCCAAAAACAGGAGTGGCTCCCCGGCCTCGCCGACGGCACCCGCACCATGGCCTTCGGCATCACCGAGCCGGACGCCGGCTCCAACAGCCACCGCATCACGACCACGGCTCACCGCGACGGAGCCGACTGGCTCCTCACCGGCCGCAAGGTCTTCATCTCCGGCGTCGACATCGCGGACGCGACCCTCATCGTCGGCCGCACCGAGGACGCCCGCACCGGCAACCTCAAGCCCTGCCTGTTCATCGTCCCGCGCGACGCCGAAGGCTTCACACGCCGGCAGATCGACATGGAACTCAACGCCGCGGAGAAGCAGTTCGAGCTGACCCTCGACGACGTACGGCTCCCCGCCGACGCCCTGGTCGGCGACGAGGACGCGGGCCTGCTCCAGCTCTTCGCCGGCCTCAACCCCGAACGCATCATGACGGCCGCCTTCGCGATCGGCATGGGCCGGTACGCCCTCGCGCGTGCCGTCGAGTACGCGCGCGACCGCACCGTCTGGAAGGCCCCCATCGGCGCCCACCAGGCCATCGCGCACCCCCTCGCCCAGGCACACATCGACCTCGAACTGGCCCGCCTGATGATGCAGAAGGCGGCCTGCCTGTACGACGCGGGCGACGACGTCGGCGCGGGCGAGGCCGCCAACATGGCCAAGTACGCGGCAGGGGAGGCCTGCGTGAAGGCCGTCGACCAGGCCGTGCACACCCTCGGCGGAAACGGGCTCACCCGCGAATTCGGCCTCGCCTCGTTGATAACCGCGGCGCGCGTGTCTCGTATTGCTCCGGTGAGCCGGGAGATGATTCTCAACTACGTCTCCCACCAGACCCTGGGCCTGCCCAAGTCGTACTGACGGGCACCCTGTCGGCACCGTGTCGCGAGGAGGAACCGTGTTCCGCAGCGAGTACGCAGACGTCCCGGCCGTAGCACTCCCCATCCACGATTTCGTACTGGGCCGGGCGGCCGAGTTCGGTGACGCACCCGCGCTCATCGACGGCACGGACGGCACCACCCTCACGTACGAGCAACTCGACCGCTTCCACCGGCGGGTGGCCGCCGGCCTGGCCGAGGCGGGCCTCCGCAAGGGCGATGTCCTCGCCCTGCACAGCCCCAACACGGTCGCCTTCCCGACCGCCTTCTACGCCGCCACGCGCGCGGGTGCCTCCGTCACGACCGTGCACCCGCTCGCCACGCCCGAGGAGTTCGCCAAGCAGCTGAAGGACTCGGCGGCCCGCTGGATCGTCACCGTCTCACCGCTGCTGGAGACGGCACGCCGGGCCGCCGAACTCGCGGGCGGCGTGCAGGAGATCTTCGTGTGCGACAGCGCGCCCGGACACCGGTCGCTCATCGACATGCTGGCGTCCGCCGCACCCGAACCGCAGGTCGACGTCGACCCGGCGGCGGACGTCGCGGCCCTGCCGTACTCCTCCGGCACCACCGGCATCCCCAAGGGCGTGATGCTCACGCACCGCCAGATCGCCACCAACCTCGCCCAGCTCGAACCCGCCATATCCGCCGCCCCCGGCGACCGCGTCCTCGCCGTGCTGCCCTTCTTCCACATCTACGGCCTGACCGCCCTGATGAACGCGCCACTGAGGCTGGGCGCGACGGTCGTCGTGCTGCCCCGCTTCGACCTGGAGACCTTCCTCGCAGCCATCCAGAACCACCGCATCACCGGCCTGTACGTGGCCCCGCCGATAGTCCTGGCCCTCGCCAAGCACCCCCTGGTCGCGAATTACGACCTGTCGTCGCTGAAGTACATCGTCAGCGCCGCCGCGCCCCTGGACGCGAAGCTCGCGGCCGCCTGCTCGCAGCGCCTCGGCCTGCCGCCGGTCGGCCAGGCGTACGGCATGACGGAACTGTCCCCCGGCACCCACGTCGTCCCGCTGGCCGCCATGCACGACGCGCCCGCCGGAACCGTCGGCAAACTCATCGCCGGCACCGAGATGCGCATCGTCTCCCTCGACGACCCCGACAAGGACCTCGGCGCCGGCGAGTCCGGTGAGATCCTCATCCGCGGCCCCCAGGTCATGAAGGGCTACCTCGGCCGCCCCGACGCCACCGCCGCGATGATCGACACCGACGGCTGGCTGCACACCGGCGACGTGGGCCATGCGGACGACGACGGCTGGCTGTTCGTCGTGGACCGCGTCAAGGAACTCATCAAGTACAAGGGCTTCCAGGTGGCCCCCGCCGAACTGGAGGCCCTCCTGCTCACCCACCCCGGCATCGCCGACGCGGCGGTCATCGGCGTCTACAACGAGGACGGCAACGAGGTCCCGCGCGCGTACGTCGTCCGCCAGCCGACCGCCACGGACCTCTCCGAAGGGGAGGTCATGATGTACGTCGCCGAACAGGTCGCCCCTTACAAGCGCGTCCGCCAGGTCACCTTCATAGACGGCGTCCCGAGGGCCGCCTCCGGCAAGATCCTGCGCCGCGAACTGCGGGCACTCAGGGAGGACATGTGACGCTGATCGTCCGTACACGCGCACGGGGCGTCGAGACCCTCACCCTCGACTCCCCGCACAACCGCAACGCGCTCTCGGCGGCCCTCGTCGGCGAGCTGACCGACGCGCTGACGGACTGCGCCAAGGACGCCGACGTACGCGCGATCGTCCTCACCCACACCGGCAACACGTTCAGCGCGGGAGCGGACCTGCGCGACCCGCCGTCGCCGGACGCGCTGGTGGCGCTGCTGAGGCAGATCGTCGAACTGCCCAAACCGGTCGTCGCCCGCGTCACCGGCCACGTCCGCGCGGGCGGCCTGGGCCTGCTCGCGGCCTGCGACATCTCGGCCGCCTCCGCGCAGGCCACCTTCGCCTTCACGGAGGTCCACATCGGTGTCGCCCCCGCGGTGATCTCGCTGCCCCTCCTGCCCCGCACGGACCCCCGCGCCCTGGCCCGCTACTACCTCACCGGCGAACGCTTCACGGCGCCGGAGGCGGCCCGCATCGGCCTCCTGACCACGGCGGGCGACGACGTCGACGAGACACTGACCCCCCTCCTGGACGGGCTGCGCCGGGCCTCCCCCCAGGCCCTGGCCGAGACGAAAGCACTGCTCACGGCTAAGGTGCTGGAAGCCTTCGACCGGGACGCGGCGGACCTCACCGCGCTCTCGGCCCGGCTGTTCTCCTCCGCCCAGGCCCGTGAGGGGATGACGGCCTTCCTCGAAAGACGGGATCCCGCATGGGTGGTGTGACCACAGTCGGCGACCGCGCGGACCGCGCCGACCGCGTTCCGAAGCAGGACCGCAGCCGCGCCACCCGGCAACGCCTCCTGGAAGCCGCCGTGGCCTGCCTCGCCGAACACGGCTGGGCGGGCTCCACGGTCTCCGTCGTCGCCGAACGCGCGGGCGTCTCCCGGGGCGCCGCCCAGCACCACTTCCCGACCCGCGAGGACCTCTTCACGGCGGCGGTCGAGTACGTCGCCGAGGAACGCTCGACGGCCCTGCGCGCCCTGTTCCCGCAGGGCGCGGCGGGCGACCGGCGCGCGGTCGTCTCCGCCCTCGTGGACCTCTACACGGGCCCCCTGTTCCGCGCGGCCCTGCACCTGTGGGTGGCCGCCTCCAACGAGGATCAGCTAAGGCCGCGGGTCACGGAGCTGGAGGCCCGAGTCGGCCGCGAGACCCACCGGATAGCCGTTGACCTGCTGGGCGCGGACGAAGCCCGCCCCGGCGTACGGGAGACGGTCCAGGGCCTGCTCGACATGGCCCGCGGCCTGGGCCTCGCCAACCTCCTCACCGACGACGCGGCCCGCCGCGACCGTGTGGTGACGCAGTGGGCGGTGCTGCTGGAGGAGGCGCTCGGCTGAGGCGCCCGCCGTCCGTCAGTCGTCGCCGCTCCCGTCGTCGTCGCCACCGTCGTCGTCCTGCGGCTCATCGCGCTGCTGCTGTTCCAGCTCCTGCTGCTCGCGCTCGGCCTGCTCCAGCCTTTCCTGCTCCTGCCCGGCCCGCTCCCGCTGCTCCCGCTTCTCTTGCTCCCGCCTCGCCACGTCCGGCTCTTCCTGCTCTTCGGCAAGGGGCCTGCCCGACTCCGCCGCCGGGACCGGGGAGGCGGTCGGGGACGGGATCGAGACCGGCGGGGATGTGGATGCGGAGGCGGGCGGGCTCGGCGGGGCCTCGGAGTTCGTGCCCTCCGTCGCGGTGTTGTCAGGCGAGAACCACAGCATGCCGAGGAGCATCGCGGCCGCGAAGAGCACCGCCGCGGCCGCCGCGGCCGCCACCCGCGGCCGGCGCACGAGGAGCGCGAGGGACCCGGGCCGCGCAGGGCTCGGTGCCCGGGAGGCGGACCGGGAACGGGATTGCGACCGGGACCGGGACCGGGATCCCGATCGTCCGGTGGAGGCCGGCCCTTGGGCGGAGGGCAGCATGTACGTGGTCGGACTGCTGGTGTCGCCCACCTGCGACGCGGCGGCCGCCGCCGACGCGACCGCAGGCCGGGACGGTGACGTGGCGTCGGGCAGCGGCTCGGGGCGGCCCAACCAGGCACCGTCGGCGAACCAGTCGGCGGCCTGCTGGGCGGCGGGCCGGTGCTCGGGGTCCTTGGCGAGCAGGCCGAGGAGGTAGCTCTCGAAGGCGGGCGGAAGCCCCGGGACGCCCAGTTCACGGGGCGGTACGGGCACGGCGTCCAGATGCTGGTGAAGGATCGCGACGGCCGTGTCGGCGTGGAACGGCGGGCGTCCGGTGAGGAGTTGGTAGAGCACACACCCCAGCGCGTAGACGTCTGAGGCCGGGCCCGCCGGCTTCCCCAGCGCCCGCTCGGGGGCGAGATAGAGGCTTGTGCCCACGATCTGCCCGGTGGCGGTCAGCGCCGCGCCGGGGTCGTCGAGGAAGCGGGCGATCCCGAAGTCGCCGATCTTGAGGGTGCCGTCGGCGGCCAGGAGCAGATTGCCGGGCTTGATGTCCCGGTGGACGATGCCCTGCCGGTGCGCGGCGGCCAGCCCCGCGGCGGCCTGGGCGGCGATGCGGGCGACGCGTTCGGCGGGCAGGGCGCCGAACTGCGACGCCACGCGCGCGAGGCTGTCGCCCTCGACGAGCTCCATCACCAGGAAGAGCCGGTTCTCGTGCTCGCCGAAGTCCCGGACGCCGACCACGTTCGGATGGGCGATCCGTGCCGCCGTCTGCGCCTCGAGACGGAACCGGGAGGTGGCGGTGGGATCGGAGTCCTGGGGCAGCAGGAGCTTGACGGCCACGGGCCGGCCGAGCGTCTCGTCGTGGGCCCGCCAGACCTCCCCCATCCCACCGCGCCCGATCGACTCGCTCAGCCGGTAACGGCCCGCTATCAGCACCTGTTCTCATCCTCATGCCGGGGGACGTCTCGATCGCCGCAGGCATGAACTCACCACGTGGGAACGGGTGATGGTGGAAGGCGCCGCAGCCGCCCCAGCATACTGGCGGAGTGGATCAGTCACGGTCCGTATGCCGAATGCCGGCATCACCGGCGGCCGAGCGGCATCACGCGGAGCTGATCCGCTCCGCGTGACGCCCGTTCGGGATCAGTGAATCAGTGCATGGATCGGTGCCTGGATCGGTACCTGGATCGGTGCCTGGATCAATGGGCGGCTCAGTGCGCGATGTCGGCGTAGCCCTCGACCGCGCGCGGGTCGCGCGGGCCCGGGCCGATGTAGCGCGCGGACGGGCGCACGAGGCGGCCGGTGCGCTTCTGCTCCAGGATGTGCGCCGACCAGCCCGCCGTACGGGCGCAGGTGAACATGGACGTGAACATGTGCGCCGGGACCTCCGCGAAATCCAGCATGATCGCGGCCCAGAACTCCACGTTGGTGGCCAGGACCCGGTCCGGGCGCCGATTGTGCAGCTCCTCCAGGGCGGCCTTCTCCAGTGCCTCGGCGACCTCGAAGCGGGGCGCGCCCAGCTCCCGGGCGGTGCGGCGCAGCACCCGCGCGCGGGGGTCCTCGGCGCGGTAGACGCGGTGGCCGAAGCCCATCAGGCGGTCGCCCTTGTCGAGGGTCTGCTTCACATACGCCTCGGCGTCGCCGGTGCGCTCGATCTCCTCGATCATGTGCAGGACCCGGGACGGGGCACCGCCGTGCAGCGGTCCGGACATGGCTCCCACGGCACCGGAGAGCGCCGCGGCCACATCGGCGCCGGTCGACGCGATCACGCGGGCCGTGAAGGTGGACGCGTTCATGCCGTGCTCGGCGGCGGACGTCCAGTACGCGTCGACCGCGGCCACGTGCTTGGGGTCGGGCTCGCCGCGCCAGCGGATCATGAAGCGCTCGACGACGGACTGCGCCTTGTCGATCTCGCGCTGCGGCACCATGGGCAGGCCCTGACCGCGCGCGGACTGGGCGACGTAGGAGAGGGCCATGACGGCGGCTCGGGCCAAGTCGTCCCGGGCCTGCTCCTCACCGATGTCCAGGAGGGGCTTCAGCCCCCACACCGGGGCCAGCATGGCGAGCGCGGACTGGACGTCGACGCGGATGTCGCCGGAGTGCACGGGAATCGGGAACGGCTCGGCGGGCGGCAGACCGGGCCGGAAGGCACCGTCGACGAGCAGCCCCCAGACGTTGCCGAACGAGACATGGCCGACCAGGTCCTCGATGTCGACGCCCCGGTACCGCAGAGCGCCGCCCTCCTTATCCGGTTCGGCGATCTCCGTCTCGAACGCGACTACTCCCTCGAGTCCGGGTACGAAGTCGGACATCAGGCGGCTCCTCGTGATGTGTGCGACGGATGGGGTTGTGGGTGGAACGACCACGTGTCACTCAGCAGAGATGGACATACGCCCCGTCGGATCCACGGTCACGGGGACTCGCGGTCCGGGGTGTACCCCTGTGATGCCCCGTGCGGCCGGCGGTCACCCAACCGCGACGACAACAGCACGATAGTCCCTGAGTGTCATCTTCGGGAGGGCCTTGCGGCACTCAGTGCCATGCGCGCCGAAGGGAGGCACCGCGCCGTACGGCGTCCGTCACATACGGCAGGATGACCGCGTGACCGACCGAGACGCCGTCCCCCTCGACCCCGCCGCGATGCGCAAGCAGTACCGGGCCGAGGGCCTCGCCGAGACCGACCTGGCCGCCACGCCGGTCGAACAGTTCGCGCGCTGGTTCAAGCAGGCCGCGTCCGAGGCCCACCTCTTCGAGCCGAACGCGATGATCGTCTCCACCGCGGACGCCGAGGGGCGGCCCAGCTCCCGCACCGTGCTGCTGAAGCACTTCGACGAGCAGGGCTTCGTCTTCTACACCAACTACGACTCCCGCAAGGCCCGCGACCTCGCCGAGAACCCGTACCTCTCCCTGCTCTTCCCCTGGCATCCGATGGCCCGCCAGGTCATCGTCACGGGCGTGGCGCGGCGCACCGGGCGCGACGAGACGGCCGCGTACTTCCGCAGCCGCCCGCACGGCTCCCGGCTCGGCGCCTGGGCCAGCGCCCAGTCCTCCGTCATCGCCACCCGCGCCGACCTCGACGCCTCGTACGCCGAACTGTCCGCCCGCTATCCCGAGGGCGATCAGGTGCCGGTGCCGCCGAACTGGGGTGGCTTCCGGGTGGCACCGCAGGCGGTGGAGTTCTGGCAGGGGCGCGAGAACCGGCTGCACGACCGGCTGCGGTACGTGGCGGAGCAGGACGGGAGCTGGCGGGTCGAGCGCCTGAGTCCGTGAGGTCGGCACGCCTGCCCTGAACGCAGACGACCCGCGAGCTCGGGTTCCTCCGCCGTGGCGGAGGAGCCGGCCGGACGTACCGGCGAGCTCGCGGGTCGGGTGACTGCTGGGATTGGGCCGGCTGCACGCATCTGTCACGTGCTGGTCCGGCACCGCACTGGGTGGGGTGACGGGCCGCTAGCCCGCAGCCACCTCACGCGTCCGGTATTCATACATCTGCCGAACCACCTCCCTTCTCGTGTGCTCCACACCCTAGGAAGCACGTCGGCCCCGATCAACCTCTTTTTTCCCTGTACCTGTTTGCGCTGGTCACCTAGCGTTCCGTGCATGACAAAGCAGCAGCCGGGGCGGCAGGCGATCCTCAGTGGATCGACCTTCGAGGAGCAGATCGGGTACGCCCGTGCCGTGGTCGACGGGGACTGGGTGCACGTGTCGGGGACGACCGGGTTCGACTACGCGACGATGACGATCGCCGAGGACGTGGTGGAGCAGGCCGAGCAGTGTCTGCGGAACGTGGGCGCCGCGCTGGAGGAGGCCGGCTGTTCGTTCGGCGACGTGGTGCGGGTGCGGTACCTGCTGCCCGAGCGGGCCGACTTCGAGCCGTGCTGGCCTGTGCTGCGGCGCTGCTTCGGGGACGTGCGGCCGGCGGCGACGATGATGGTGTGCGGGCTCGCGGATCCTCGTATGAAGATCGAGATTGAGGTGGACGCGAGGAGGGGATGCGTGCCTCATGTCTGATCTTCCGATTTCCGCCACACAACGATTCCTTCAATCTTGTGGGAACTCGGTGTGTGCTGCGTCACGTTCCAGTTAGATGATTGCGAGTGAGCGAACCGACGCGTCGTACGTGCGGACGCAGCTTGGCAGGGGGTCCAGGTGAGTGCTTCCCGGCGTAGTGGGACCACCGACGAGCTGGGACCGGACGAACCCGAGCGGGACGGTCCGGAGGGTTCGTCGGCAGGTTCCGAGGGTTCGGCAGGCGGTTCCGATCTGCTGGCCGCGCTGCTGGACGGGATGGACGCGGCCCTGTGCGCCTTCGACGCGGACGGGGTCGTCACCCATTGGAACCGTGAGGCGGAGCGGATCCTCGGGTGGAGTGCGGCCGAGGCCGTGGGACGGCACGGGTTCGCCGGGTGGGCGGTGCGCGAGGCCGACGCCGAGGAGGTGGAGGGGCGGCTGATGTCCGCCATGCACGCTCCGGGGCGGCAGGTGCACGAGTTCGCCCTGCTGACCAAGGACGGCGGGCGGGTTCTCGTACGGACGCAGTCGGCGGCCGTCCGCGGGCCCGACGGTAAGCCCGCCGGGGTGTACTGCGCCTTCAGTGAGGTGCACACGCAGATCGATCTCGAGCGGTCGATCGCGCTGAGCGAGGCGTTGTTCGAGGACGCGTCGTGGGGCGTCGTACTCGTCGACGCCGATCTGCGGCCCGCGGTGGTGAACGCTCATGCGGCTCGGGCACTGGGTATCGGCCGTACGTCCGTGCTCGGGCGGCCCCTCGGGGAACTGCTCGCCCAGGGCGTCGAGGAGCTGGAGAGCGCGCTCACGCATGTGCTGGCGGAGGGTGCTCCGCCCGCGCCGGCCGAGATCTGGGTGAGCGTGCGGACGCCGGAGGGCGAGCGGCGGCGGTGCTGGCGGTGCGGCTTCGTAAGGCTGGCCTCCCCGCTCGCCGAGGAGCCGGTGCCGCTGGGGGTGGGCTGGCTCTTCCAGGACATGACCGAGGCCAAGCAGGCGGAGCAGGAGGCCGCGCTGCTGAGGTTCCGGACCAACCAGCTGCATCGGGCCGCGCGGGCCGCCGCGGAGTGCGAGAACCCCGCCGACGCGGCAGCCGTGCACCTGGACTTCGCACTGGCCGGGTTCGCCGATCACGCGCTGATCGACCGGGTCGCGGGCGGGGCGGTGCCGGATGCGGAGACCGCGGAGCCGGTACGGCTCGTCCGGGTCGCCGTGACGCCCTCGGGCGCGCCGGGGCCGAGTCTGCTCGGCGGCGAGGCCGGCCTGCCGGTGCGCTACGCCGAGGGGCATCCGGCGTTGCAGTGCGTGGCGCGGGCCGGGTCGGTGCGGGCCGATGCGGGCCGGATGCCGACCGAGCGGGCGCGTGAGTGGGCTGTGGGGCGGCAGTGGCCCGCGGACTCGGTGCACGCGCTGTGTGCGGTGCTGCGGAGTCGGGGGCGGACGGTGGGGGTCGTGACGTTTCTGCGGGGCGCCGGGCGCAGTGCCTTCGAGCGGAGCGACGCGGTGTATGCCGAGGATGTGGCGGTGCGGATCGCTTCCGCTCTGGATCTGGCGGGGGTTGTGGGGCGGGACTAGGTCGTATCGGGCCGCCGGCCGCGGGCCGCTACTGCCGGTAGAAGATCCGGTCGCCGTACTTTTCGAACACCTTGCCGTTCCAGTCGTGACCGCCGTCGACGTTGCCCGAGCGCAGGAGCGGGGGCTCGATGCCGCGGTCTGCCAGGGAGGCGGCCGCCGTGGCCATGACGGCCTGGAGGAGGGCCGCGGTGACGACCGTGGAGGCGGGGGCGAAGGGGGCCGGGATGGTGTCGAGCGTGAGCTCCGCGTCGCCGATCGCGATCTTCGAGTCGAGGACGATGTCGCAGTGGTCCTTGAGGTAGGTGCCGGAGACATGGCGGGAACTCGTCTCCGAGGCATACGCCACCGAGGTCACGCCGATGACCCTGGCGCCCAGGGCGCGGGCTTTCATGGCCATCTCCACGGGTAGGGCGTTGCGGCCGGAGAGGGAGATGATGACGAGCGCGTCGCCGTCCCGGAGGGGGGAGCTGTCCAGGACCGCGCTCGCCAGGCCGTCGACGCGTTCGAGGGCTGAGCCGAGGGTGGCGGGCATGACGTCCACGCCTACGACGCCGGGGACCGCGAGCAGGTTCATCAGGGCGAGGCCGCCCGCGCGGTAGACGATGTCCTGGGCGGCGAGGGAGGAGTGACCGGCGCCGAAGGCGAAGAGGCGGCCGCCGTCGGCGACGGTGTCGGCGAGCAGGGTGCCGGCCGCCTCGATGTTCTCGGCCTCCTCGTCGCGGGCCCGCTGGAGCAGGGCGATGGCGGCGTCGAAGAACTGGTCGGCCGGCGTGCTGTCGCTCATGCGGGGCCCCTTCGGGGGTGGGGGTGTGTTGCGGATCACCGTGCGGTCTGGACCAGTGTGGTGTCAATACGGTGTGCCGCCGGTGGCCGGGCCGGGTGCATACCCTCGTGTAACCCGCTGGTTTCAACGGCGCGGCACGGTTGTCAGTGGTATCCGGCAGAATTGACTACAGGGCCAGCGCACGCGCCGTGGAGCTGTCTCGCTTCCGGCTGAGCTAATCGCAGAGCTAATCGAGGGGCACGTATGTCCGGACTGATCGACACCACGGAGATGTATCTCCGCACCATCCTCGAGCTGGAGGAGGAAGGTGTGGTCCCCATGCGCGCCCGTATCGCCGAGCGGCTGGACCAGAGCGGGCCGACCGTCAGCCAGACGGTGGCGCGGATGGAGCGTGACGGGCTGGTGTCCGTGGCGACCGACCGGCATCTGGAGCTGACGGACGAGGGACGGCGGCTGGCCACCCGCGTCATGCGCAAGCACCGCCTCGCCGAGTGTCTGCTCGTCGACGTGATCGGGCTGGAGTGGGAGCAGGTGCACGCCGAGGCGTGTCGCTGGGAGCACGTGATGAGCGAGGCCGTGGAGCGGCGCGTGCTGGAGCTGCTGCGGCACCCGACCGAGTCGCCGTACGGCAATCCGATCCCCGGCCTGGAGGAGCTCGGCGAGAAGGACGGTGCCGATCCCTTCCTCGACGAGGGCATGGTCTCGCTGGCCGACCTCGACCCGGGCGCCGAGGGCAAGACGGTCGTCGTCCGGCGGATCGGTGAGCCGATCCAGACGGACGCGCAGCTGATGTACACGCTGCGTCGGGCCGGCGTGCAGCCCGGCTCGGTGGTGAGCGTGACCGAGTCGGCGGGCGGCGTGCTGGTGGGCAGCGGCGGCGAGGCGGCCGAGCTGGAGGCGGACGTCGCCTCCCATGTGTTCGTCGCCAAGCGCTGACGACAGGTCGTCCCCGCTTCTCGTGGGTGTGTAACTCCCGGTGAACAAGCGGGAGTTGTGGCGATTCTGGATCTCGCCCATTCCAAGATCCAGTAGGTCGAATCGCAGCGCTCCGGCGATTCGCGTGCGAGGCTGTCGCGTGAGGCATATGACCTGAGATCTCTGGGCCGGCATCGTCAGCGATGCGGCCGGGGAGGGGGCGCGACGATGTGCCGTGAGTGTGGAGAGGGCCCCGGCGCCACACGGCGCCGGGGCCTGTCCTCCCCTGTGCTGACCCGGAGCCCCGAGCTCCCAGGGTCATTCCCCTCGGACCGTTTTCCCCGAGCGGTCCGCCTCCCGCTGAAGATCTCCCCTCGACGCCGGCGATCAATCCTGGAGGGGGGTCACTCGAATGAGGGGTGTTGGCCGCGAGCGCCGTATTTTCGAATAGGGGTTCGATAGTCTGCGGTGACAGGTCAGGCGGAACGTGCGCTTCAGAAGTGTGCGCATAAGATCACGTCAGACACACAGGACATGCACATCGCGGCAGATTCGGCAGGCACGACAGGCAGGCAAGCAGGACACGGTTCACAGGACCGGTCGGCTCGAGCGGTCCGAGCGGAGCTAGGGGGGTGCCAGGACCAATGGTGCGGCGCATCGACGTGACCGGCGCGGGCGGCGTACGTCTCGCGGCCTGGGAGTTCGGCGACCCTCCCAAGACCGACCCCGCCAGGGAACATGAGCGCACGCCCGGTGTGCTGTTACTGCACGGCCTGATGGGCCGCGCCTCGCACTGGACGTCCACCGCCCGCTGGCTCTCCGAGCGGCACTGTGCCGTGGCGCTGGACCAGCGCGGCCACGGCCGTAGCGAAAAGCCCTCGCAGGCCTCCTTCACGCGCGAGGCGTACGTCGACGACGCCGAGGCGGCCCTCGAGCAGCTGGACCTCGCCCCCGTCGTCCTCATCGGCCACGCCATGGGCGCGCTCACCGCCTGGCAGCTCGCCGCCAGGCGGCCCGACCTGGTGCGGGGCGTGATCATCTGCGACATGCGGGCGTCCGCGCTCGGCTCGGCCTCGCAGCGGGAGTGGGCGGACTGGTTCAAGGCCTGGCCCGTTCCCTTCGCCACGCTGGCCGATGTGCGCAAGTGGTTCGGTGAGGACGACCCCTGGGTCGAGCGGCCGAATCCCGCGCGGGGCGAGTTCTACGCCGAGGTGATGCACGAGTGCGAGGACGGGTGGCGGCCCGTTTTCGATCCGGACCAGATGCTCAGGTCCCGGGAGACGTGGGTGTTCGACGCGCACTGGGAGGAGCTTGCCCAGGTCCGGTGTCCGGCGCTGGTGGTGCGTGGACTCGACGGCGAGCTGGGGCGGGCCGAGGCGCAGGAGATGGTGCGGGTGCTGCCTCGGGGGGAGTATGCGGAGGTGGCCGACGCGGGTCACCTCGTGCACTACGACCAGCCCGAGGGATGGCGGGGGGCCATCGAGCCCTTTTTGGACGCGGTGCGCACGGGGTGACGCCGGGCGCCTGTGAGCTCGGTGCGTGCTGAGCGGCGGCTACGGGTAGTTCGTGGCTTGTCGCGCAGCCCCCGCGCCCCCGAGCAGGGCCCGCTATCCCTTGCTCACTGCCGTCAGGATCTCCGGGAGGCGGGCCGCCGTGCGCGGTGCCGCCAGGCGTAGTCCCAGCAGCGTGATCGCCGCCCCGTAGACCGCCCCGCCGGGCAGCAGCAGCCAGGTCCAGTCGTCCCCGCCGTCGCTCACGTTGAGCCAGATCGTCACCGCGATCACGGGGGCGCACAGGAGGGCCGCCGCCATCATGCCCCCGAAGATCGAGATCCACGCGAGGCCCGTCTGGCCGGGAGCGACGTTCTTGTAGCCCTCCTGGGGGATGGAGTACGGAAAGCGGGCCGAGGTCCAGGCGCCGGTCGCCAGCATGGCGCCGAGGAGGGCGAAGGACAGGCCGAGGACCTCGGGCAGCTTGGGCCAGTCGCCGAGGAGCGCTGTCGTCAGGACGGTGACGAGGACGGCGTACGGGAGAGTGATCAGCAGCAGCGCGAGGGCTCGGCCGCGCAGCTCGACGTAGGCGTCCCGGGTGGACGAGATCGTCATCGCGACCATCCAGAACGCGGACGTGTCCTGCCCGAACTGGTTGTACATCTGGATGCCGAGCATTCCGGCCGCGAAGCAGGCGAAGTAGATCGAGCCGGTGCCCTGCAGGGCGTTGAACAGCGGCACGATCAGGCCGATGGCGAGCGAGGTCACCCAGGCCGCCTTCGTCTTCGGGTCCCGCCAGACGTAGCGCAGACTGCGTTCCATGATGGTGCCGGTGCGGCCCGGCGGGAGGAGGCGGGCGAGGCCCGTCGAGTTCCGTTCGCGTACGGCGGACTCCGTGACCGCCTGGAGCGTGGAGCCGTCGGGGGACGTCATCAGCTTGGTCAGGTGGCGTGACCATACGGCGATCAGGGCCACCAACGCGCCGGCACTCAGGGCAAGTTGGAGGAGACCGGTCCCGTACGCACCCTCGCTCACCGACTCCACCGCCCCGATCGCGGACGCCGGCGGCACCCACCGCAGTACATCCGCCGCCGGATCGAGCTGGGCGAGCCCCGACGAACCCAGGCGCTGCGCCCCGAAGTTCACGACCTGCGCCCCGATCGCGATGACCAGCCCGCTCAGCACCGCCAGATCGCGTCCCTTCCGGCTGGTCAGCAGCCGGATGTTGGCCGCGGCGACGGCCCGCGCGAGCGCCACGCACACCAACAGGGCCAGCACGACGGCGATCACTGCGACGACGTACGCCCAGCCGCCCCGCGCGAGCGCGATCACCGAACCGGTGAACAGGCACACGGTGAACAGGGGGCCGATGCCGACGAGGGAGGCCGCGAGCAGTGCCCGCACCAGGGGCTGGGGGCGCAGCGGCAGCATCACCAGCCGGGTCGGGTCGAGGGTCTCGTCGCCGCCGGGGAAGAACAGCGGCATCACGGCCCAGCCGAGTGCCAGGACTGCCACCAGGAGCACGACCACCGAGTCGGCGTGCGCGGTGCCGCGCAGCATGATCAGGCCGAGCAGCTGCAGCGCCGCGAAGAGGAGGACCACGACGGCCGAGGCGATGTAGGCGGCCCGTCGGCCACCGGACTGACGCAGGCCGTTCCGCAGCAGCGACAGCTTCAGCCGTACGACGACGCCGGTCACGTCGGCGCTCATCGGGCCCCGCCCAGCCAGTCGAGGTCGGACCCGGTGTCGCGGGCGTTCGCGCCGACGAGTTCGAGGAACGCCTGCTGCAGCGAGGCCGCGTCGCCGCGGACCTCGGCGAGGGGGCCGTGGGCCCGGATGCGCCCGGCGGCCATGACGGCGACCCAGTCGCACAGTGACTCGACGAGCTCCATGACGTGGGAGGAGAAGACCACGGTCGCGCCGGAGGCGGTGTAGCGCTCCAGGACGCCCCGGATGGTCTGGGCGGAGACCGGGTCGACGCCCTCGAACGGCTCGTCCAGGAACAGCACTTCGGGATTGTGGAGCAGCGAAGCCGCGAGGCCGATCTTCTTGCGCATACCGGTCGAGTAGTCGACGACCAGCTTGTGCTGGGCCCCCGCCAGATCGAGTACGTCCAGCAGCTGGGTGGCCCGCTTGTCGACCTCGGCGCCGGGGAGCCCGCGCAACCGGCCCGTGTACGCGAGCAACTCCCGCCCGGAGAGCCGCTCGAAGAGCCGAAGCCCTTCGGGCAGCACCCCGATGCGCGCCTTCACTTCGACGGGGTCCCGCCACACGTCGTGCCCGACGACCTCGACGGACCCCTGATCGGGCCGGAGCAGTCCGGTCACCATGGAGAGGGTGGTGGTCTTCCCGGCCCCGTTGGGCCCGACCAGCCCGATGAACTTCCCAGCGGGCAAATCCAGGTCGATACCTGCGACAGCGACCTGCTGCCCAAACCGCTTCCAGAGCCCACGTACCCGAACAGCCGACGTCATGGACGCCAACCCTAAGGGGCGCGGGGAACTGCGCGAGCAATCACGATGAGCCCGCAGTCGCCGAACAACCGAACCTGGCAGATGAGAAGGCGCCCGGCTACCGGTCCCGTCCGCAGGCATACGCAAGCGGCGAGATCAACTCCTCCGCATCCGGCAGCCACCGGTTCGCCGGCGTGGGCCGACAGGCCCACTGCACAGCCCCCCGAGACCCGAACCGCGTGGGCGGCCCGGCGACATACGCCCCCTCGCCCAGCGCGATCAGGTCCAGCGACCCGACCGACCATCCCAGCTTGCGCACCAGCTCGGGCACCTTCACCGACGCCCCCGGCAGCACGAAGAAGTGCATCCGACGGTCCGGCGTCAGCGTCACCGGCCCCAGCGTCAGCTCCATTCGCTCCATCCGGGCAAGCGCGAGAAACCCGGCCGTCTCCGGGACGGAGATCGCGTCGAAGGTGCGCCCCGTCGGCAGCAGGATCGACGCGTTCGGCTGCTTCTGCCACATCCGGCGGGCGACCGTCGCGCTCCCGGTCGCCTGCGTCGCCCAGTCCGGGCGGGCGGGGTGCGCGCCGGGCGCGGGGCACGCGGTGTCGTCGCAGGAACAGAGCTGCACGCCGTCCACGGCCTCCAGCCAGGTCCCGGGGAACACGTCCCAGTGACGCTCCTCGGCGTAGCGAACGGCGGTCTCCAGCAGCGTTTCGCCGCGCTGCTTCGGAATCTGTGCGGCTTCGGTGGCCGGGATCGTCTCTTCCACGCCCAACACAACTCCCGCACCCACCTCGGGTTACGGGCGTCCAGACCCTGCCGCCAATCTCCCGCCTGCCCTGAGGCGTCTGGCACGCGCATCTGCCGCGTTGTCGTCGGTCGCCGACGCTCCGCGTCGACTCCCTCCTTCGCCTTGCAGCTGCACGCACCAGACGCCTCAGGGCCCGCCCTTCGGGCGGACGACGGGAGATTGACGGCAGGGTCTGCGCGCGGGGGAGGAGCATTGATTCCTCATCTGGGGCGCATGGGTGCACGTGTGGGGGCGCGCGGGAGGATCCGTGGCCGGAGCTGGGTAGCCCACTGTGGGGTCGGCTTGCGCCTTTACCCCGGCAATCCTCACAAGCCTCGCATTTTCGGTATGCCGACGGGGCATTGATCTTCACGGCCGGAATCCTGCGGTGCACAGCCAGTGCCCCGGGCCGGATTCGGTGGTGGAGGACACATCAACTCGGTGCGTGGGCAGGCACCGCAGCCACAGGGGGTACGCCATGGCCGCAAGGCCTCTCGTCGCGCGACAGCCGAACGAACGGCTGCAGGCGCTCATCCAGGAAGCGGGCTGCTCGAACGCCGGGCTGGCCCGCCGGGTCAACATGTGCGGTGCCGAGCACGGTCTCGATCTGCGCTACGACAAGACGTCCGTGGCCCGTTGGCTGCGCGGACAGCAGCCGCGGGGACGGGCGCCGGCGATCATCGCCGAGGCGCTTGGCCGCAAGCTGGGCCGGACGGTCACGATCGACGAGATCGGCATGGCCAACGGCAAGAACCTCGCGTCCGGCGTCGGTCTCCAGTTCTCGCCGACGGTACTGGGAGCCATCGAGCAGGTCTGCGAGTTGTGGCGCAGCGACGTCGGGCGCCGGGACTTCCTGTCCGGCTCGTCCGTCGCCGCGTCCGCGCTGGTCGAGCCCAGCCGCGACTGGCTGATCTCGTCGCCCGACTCGCAGGTGGCGCGCTCGGCGGGGCCGCGGGTGGGGCAGTCCGATGTGCAGGCCGTGCGCGCGATGACCCAGGCGCTCGTGGACCTGGACCATCAGTACGGCAGCGGGCATGTGCGCCCGGTCGTCGTGCACTACCTGAACAGTGTCGTCTCCGGGCTGCTGGCCGGGTCGTACCGGGAGGCGATCGGGCGGGAACTCTTCGCCGCCGTCGCGCGGTTGACCGAACTCGCCGGGTACATGGCGATCGACACCGGGCAGCCGGGGCTCGCCCAGCGGTACTACATCCAGGCGCTGCGGCTGGCGCAGGCGGCGGGAGACCGGGGGTACGGCGGGTATGTGCTGGCCGCCTCCATGAGCCACCTCGCCGCGCAGCTCGGGAACCCGCGGGAGATCTCGCAGCTCGCGAGGGCGGCGCAGGAGGGGGCGCGGGGGCGCGTGACCCCTCGGGCGGAGGCCATGTTCTACGCGGCCGAGGCGCGAGGGCATGCGCTGATGGGCGACGCGCGCGCCGCCCAGGCGGCGTCCGGACGTGCCGTGACCGCGCTGGAGACGGCGGATCCGGAGTCCGGGGACGACCCGGCGTGGATCGCGCACTTCGACGAGGCCTATCTCGCCGACGAGTTGGCGCACTGCCACCGCGACCTCGGTCAGGCCGAGGCGGCGGCGCGGCGCGCGGAGGAGTCGCTGGCCGGCCTCCCGGAGACGAAGGCACGGCGCCGGGCGATCGGCTATGTGCTGCTCGCCACAGCGCAGGTGCAGCAGCGCGAGGTCGAGCAGGCCTGCCACACCGGTCTGAAGGCCGTGGAGCTGCTGGGGACCCTGCGTTCCAACCGGGGCGCCGAGTATCTGGAGGACTTCCAGCAGCGCCTGGAGCCCTATCGGGACGAGCCGGTGGTCAGGGAGTTCGGGGCGCGGCTGGACCTTCCGGCGGCGGCGTGAAACCGCGGGGTACCAGGGCGTGAACGGCAGGGAAATGAAGGCGACGGTGACGAAAGGGGGACGTATATAGCGGATGGGGGCCCGGGAATTGTTACGGCGGTCACAGGGACCCAGGTCACGTCCTGGGCGGCGTGGCACCCGGCTCGGCGGAGCCGGTAGCGTGACCCGACGATTCACAAGGTCCCCCATTGGTAGGAGTCCCGGTGACGCAGAGTGGACGGGGCGAGGAGCCCTCGGCGCGACCCGCGCGCGAAGGCATCGTGCTGCCCTCGGACGGTGGTGAGCCGCTGCTGCCGGGTATGACGGGCGCGCAGGCCGGCCGGCCGACGTCGGTGCCGGCCACGCCGCCGACCGCACCCCCGCCCTCGGCACCGCCCGGCGGGCAGGCCTGGGGCACCCCGTGGGGACCTGACCAGAACCAGTACCCGGCCCCGCCGCCGGCCGCGCCGGGCCAGGCCTGGGGCACCCCGCCCGACCAGTCCTGGGGCGGGCAGGAACAGCAGTACCAGTCGCCGCCCCCGCAGCAGTGGGGCGCGGCGCCGGACGCCGCCGGGGGCGTGCAGGGCGCGCCGTCGTACGGTCATGGCGACCCGGCCGGGTCGCAGATGCCCGCGCCGCAGCAGCCGTACGGGCACGGCGGTCCACCGGCTGCGCCGCCGCCGCCCGCGGGCGGTCAGGGGTACGCGAGTGCGCCGCTGCCGCCCGAGGGGCACGGCACGCACGGGGCGCTGCCGTCCGCCGGGGCGCAGACGTACGGCGCTCCCGGCCAGGGCGGCGCTCTGCCGTCCGCCGGGCACGGTGACCCGGCCGCGCAGTACGGAGCCCCGGGCTCCAACCCGTCCTTCCCCGAGGCCGGTTCGGGAGGCTACGCCGCCCCGATGCCCGCGGCCGACGAGGGCGCCACTCAGTACATACCGCCGGTCGCCGCCGCCCCAGGGGGCGCGGACGACCAGGCCACCCGTTACATACCGCCCGTCGCGGCGTCCGCCGCCGACGAAGGGGCGACGCAGTACATCCCGCCGGTGGGGCCGGGGGCGTTGCCGCCCGAGGCGCCCAGTGAGCACACGCAGGTCCTGGGGCGGGCCCGGCAGGGCGGCGCCGGGCCGATGCCGGCCGCTGCCGGGAACGATGCCGACGCCACCCAGTACATCCCGCCCGTGACGGGTCAGCCGGGCGGGGTGCCGCAGGCGGGGCAGGACCGGCAGCCGCTGTCCGACTTCGACAACCTCTTCCGCAGCGAGCCGGCCGGTGCGGCCCCCGCCGGTGCCACCCAGCAGATGCCGCGTATCCAGCAGCCCCAGCCGCGGGGCCGGCACGAGTCGGGGTACTTCCCGCCCGGCCCGTCCGGCCGGGGCACCGACGACGTCGGCCGCGGAGGCCGCGGTGGCGGCCGTACGGGATCCAAGGTGCCGCTCATCGCGGCCGTCGGAATCGGGATCGCCGTCCTCGGTATCGGTGCGGGCGCGATGCTCGCCGCCGGGGGCGGGGACGATCCGAAGGGCGACGACAACAAGCCCGTCTCCGCCACGGCCCCGGCGAACGAGGGTTCGGCGTCGCCGTCCGACGATCCGGCCGAGCAGCAGGCGATCGCCCTGGACAAGCTGCTGGCCGACAGCGGCAACAGCCGTACCGCCGTGATCAACGCGGTGGCCGCCGTGAAGACCTGCGACAACCTCGCTCAGGCCGCCACGGACCTGCGGGGCGCGGCCAAGCAGCGCAACCAGCTGGTCACCGACCTGTCCAAGCTCTCCGTCGACCAGCTCCCGAGCCACACCGAGCTGACCACCGCGCTGAACAAGGCGTGGCAGGCGTCGGCGTCCGCCGACAACCACTACGCGGCGTGGGCGGACCAGGTGGCGGCCAAGAAGGGGCAGCTTTGCAAGAAGGGCCAGGCCCGCTCCACCGGCCAGACCCAGGCCGGCAACCGCGCCAGCGGCACCGCCAGCACGGAGAAGAAGACGGCCGCGCAGCTGTGGAACACGATCGCCAAGAAGTACGGCCTGACCGAGCGCCAGCCCACCCAGCTGTAGTACGGGGCGGGGACGTCGACCGCCCGGAAGGGCCGGGCGGTCAGTTCACGTCGGCGTTCTGCAGCGTGCTCGTCACGTCGATGAAGCCCTTGCGGGCCGCCACCAGCTGACCGTCCCGGACGACCTGGAGAGTCACCTTGCGGTTGACGAGACGGGGATAGCCGACGGTGGCGAGGACGTCCTGGAACTTCCACTGCAGGGCCGGTGTGAGCCCGCCCGTGGAGACCTTCAGGCCCTTGTTCAGCGCCCCTCGTACGGAGTTGGCGGTCACTTCGGCGTCGCCCAGCGACTCGACGACCTTCTTGAACACCGTGTAGGCGATCCAGGTGGTCTGCACGCCGGCGTCCGCGGGGTCGATGCGGTTGTCGCCGAAGGCCTGCTCGCTGATCACCTTCTTCATCGCGTCCCAGCGCGGGTCGCTCGTGACCGGGTACCAGGCGGAGATGTACGAACCGTCGTACACCGACGCCCCGCCGGTCGTGTTGATCACGGTCTGGTCGACGCTGCCGAGGACGGCGGCGGTGCGCACGTCGCGGTAGTCCTCGCGGGAGCGCCGGAAGGAGTCCATGAAGGTGCTGGTGCGGTCGCCGAGGGCGGGCACCACACAGCCCTTCTCCACCAGGTCGGTGGTGGCGTACTCCAGCGCCCGCTCCGACTGGCTCCCGTACTCGGTGGCGTCCTCCGCGGCCAGCTGGTCGGCCGAGGACGAGTGCCTGCCCGCCCGGAGGCCGGAGTCGAGCAGCGGCGGCAGCTCGTCGCCCGCGATGCTGTCGGGGCGGACCAGCGCCACGGGGCCGCACGAGCGGGCCAGTTCCCTGCCGAGGCCCGCCAGGAGGGTGGGCTGGCCGCCGTTGACGGGGTAGGACAGCGGGCTGGTGAACTCGGCGTTGGTGACGCCGTAGCCGCCTATGTACGGGATTCCGGCGCTCTCCAGCGAGGGCAGGAAGGTCTCGCCGAACTGGCTGTAGGAGCCGATGACCGCGACGGCGTTCTCCTCGACCGCGCGGTCGGCGCACCGCGCCGCGGCCACGCTGTCGTTGCGGTCGTTGCAAGTGAGGACCTCGAGCTTGCGGCCGCCGAGGCCGCCGTGGGCGTTGATCCAGCGGGCGTACGCCTGCGCGAAGGCGGGCATGCCGGGTTTGTTGGTCGCCTTGGTGCCCTCCGGGGCCCAGGTCATGACGGTGATCGTGTCATCCCCGGCGCCCCCCGTGGCACCGGGGATGACCCCGCATCCGACGGCGAGCGACGCACACGCCACCACGGCAGCCGCAGAGCGTGTGGCTGCTCTGACGGGCCGGTCGGTGATCGTGGGGAGGAGCGTGCTGCGGGTGCGTCGCCTGCCGGTCATGGACACGCACGATTCCGCCACACAACAAACCGCGGCATCACCCATGGTTATCAAGGGGTGACCGGAAGGTGAATTACGGGGGCTGGTGAGGCCGCTGTGGCGGAGAACGTACGATCGATGACCGTGCAAGGTTCGGATAGCTCTTCCCGTCGCGCCCGTCGCTCCTCCACCATGGGCGGCATGCCACTCAACGACATGCCGTGGTGGCGCTGGCGCAGCAATGTGCGCTCCGCGCTGCACATGCTCTCCGACCAGACGTTCCAGCGGGACGTCTGGCTGGCCGGTGTCGACGGGTACGGCGACGTCACCGACGCCGTGTACCGCCTCGTCGAGGACACCTGGCTGGACAACTGGTCCGCCGAGAAGTACGTCGGCACGATATTCCGGGACTCGCAGGAGGCGGCGCTCGTCGACACCGCCGTGCTGCGTGTGCTGCGGATCATGCACCAGGTCGGCCCGGACGCCGCGGTCTCCGCGTACGTACAGAACGAGGGGTGGCCGGAGGCGGTGCGGGCGGCGCGGGACGCGCATGTCCGGATGGCCACGGCCGACGGCGAGGACCCGGACGCCCCGCCGCGCACCCTCGAGGTGCTGCGGATCATGACGCGCTCCGCGTGATCATGTCCGGGCCCGGTGAGCGGTCCGCGTAACGGGACGACTGCCCGCCGAGGGGGCCGGATATGGGACCCTGTGCTGCATGAACCAGCAGTCCACCCGAGCCGCGGTCCCCGCCGACCAGTACGTCCTCATCCTGTCGTGCCCCGACAAGCAGGGCATCGTGCACGCCGTGTCGAGCTACCTCTTCATGACCGGCTGCAACATCGAGGACAGCCAGCAGTTCGGTGACCACGACACGGGACTGTTCTTCATGCGCGTCCACTTCTCGGCGGAGTCGCCGGTGACGGTGGACAAGCTGCGGGCGAGCTTCGCGGCGATTGGGGACTCCTTCCAGATGGACTGGCAGATCCATCGGGCCGAGGAGAAGATGCGGGTCGTGCTGATGGTCAGCAAGTTCGGGCACTGCCTGAACGACCTGCTGTTCCGGGCGCGGATCGGCGCGCTGCCGGTGGAGATCGCCGCCGTGGTGTCCAACCACACGGACTTCGCGGAGCTGGTGGGGTCGTACGACATCCCCTTCCACCACATCCCGGTGACGAAGGACAACAAGTCCGAGGCCGAGGCGCAGATGCTGGAGCTCGTGCGCGAGGAGGGTGTGGAGCTGGTCGTGCTGGCCCGCTACATGCAGGTCCTCTCGGACGACCTGTGCAAGCAGCTGAGCGGGCGGATCATCAACATCCACCACTCCTTCCTGCCGAGCTTCAAGGGCGCGAAGCCGTATCACCAGGCTCACGCCAGGGGCGTCAAGCTGATCGGCGCCACGGCTCACTACGTCACCGCTGATCTCGATGAGGGGCCGATCATCGAGCAGGAGGTCGAGCGGGTGGGGCATGACGTCACGCCGGACCAGCTGGTGGCGATCGGGCGCGATGTGGAGTGCCAGGCGTTGGCTCGGGCCGTGAAGTGGCATGCCGAGCGGAGGATTCTGCCGAATGGGCGGCGGACGGTTGTGTTCGCCTAGCAGCTCGGGGGCTTCTGTCTCGCGGGCGGCTGCAGCCAGTCGGTGGCTTGTCGCGCAGTTCCCCGCGCCCCTGAAGGCGCGTCCACTGCACGTACCTCAAGGGGCGCGGGGAACTGCGCGAGGAACCACGAACCACCCGCAGCCGCCGACGAAACCGCAACCGCCCCTTACATCCGGCTCAAGCTCGCCGCAGCGAACAGCACATCCCTGATCGCCTCCCGGTCACCTACCTGCCCGGCCGCCGCTTCCGCCGGAGGCACATGTCCCGCCGCCAGCCGGCAGAACTCCGCGCCGTCCAGGGCGACATGCGCCACCTCGTGCTCGGCGGAGCCCACCGCCGCCGGGGAGTCCAGCGGAATCAGCCACTCCCCACCGCCGGAGCCCTCGATCTCCAGGCGCAGGCTACGGCCGGGCTCTCCCGCCGGGACGAGATGGCGGTGCCGGTCGGGAGACGGCGCCGCAAACCCGGCCCGGCGCCGCGCGGCCAGCACCGTCGGCAGCATGCGGGCCGCCAGATCGACCATGTGGTGCAGATCGCGGCCGACCGGCGCCTCGTACGGATAGTCCACCGCGTCGGCGATGTCCTCCGCGTGCACCCAGCACTCGAAGGCGCGGTCCAGCATCGCGTCGCGCAGCGGCAGCTCGAAGTCGCCGTAGGCCACGGACAGTTTGCCGGTGCCGCCGCCCGCGAAGGACACCGTGCGGACCAGGGCGTGGGTCTGTTCGCGCCAGGGTGCGCGCACGGCGCGGGTCGGCGGGAAGTGCGAGGCCCGCCAGTACGCCTCCGTGCGCCCGGACGGGGTCGGCCGGTCCGCGGCGACGTCGCCCATCGGGTCCTGCAGGCCCAGCGCGAGCGCCACCAGCCCGTCGACCGTCAGCAGATGCGCGATGACGCCCGCGACGGTCGTACGGCGGCTCGTCGGCTCGTCCTTCTCGAACCACCGCAGCCGCACGGGCGCGTGCCACTCGGCGTCCCCGAAGTCCTGCAGCAGGGCGTCGAGGCGGGCCGTCTCGGCGTCGTACGGCGACGCCCACTCGGGCACCGGGATGCGCGGCGGGCGGCGATCCAGGCAGCCCTGCAGGACGCGGGTGCGCAGGGCCGGGTCCAGGTCGAGGCTCTCGGCGGGGTGCAGCAGGCCCACGGCCTCGCGCAGCCGCCGTGCCTCGTCCGCGCAGGAACCGCAGTCGCCGAGGTGCTCCTCCACGGCCGCCGTCTCCTCCGGCGAGCAGGCGGCCAGCGCCCAGGCGCCGAGGAGTGCCTTCAGGACGCGGTGCTCGAGGACGAGCGGGGCGGCCGGGCGGGGCGTGGGGGTGCCGAGGTCCCCCAGGGCGGGCAGGGGGCGTCCGGTGTCCTCGACGGAGGCGCGCGGGAGCGGTATGCGGGGCGGCTGGTCGGGGGCCGGCTTCGGGTGCTGTTCGTCGCCGTTGCCGCTGCTCATGCCGGAGGCTCCGCGGGGGAAATCTCCGGAGCTGTTCTCCTCCTGGTGCTTTTCATGATCCTTGTCCGGGGTGGGGTCAGGGGAGGAGTTGTCGTGCGCCTCGTTCACACCGCACCCCCGTATCCCGGTGGCGCCCCGGGGGCGGCTCCCGCGTCGTGGGCGGTGGACAGCAGCTGCAGGCCCAGGCGCAGCCGGCGGCGGGCCTCGTCCTCGGTGACGCCGAGGTCGGCGGCGGTCTGGCGGTAGTCGCGGCGCTGGAAGTAGGCCAGCTCCAGGGCGGCGCGCAGCGGGACGGGCATGGACTGGACGATGTAGTCGGCGCGGGCGGCGACCGAGGCGTGCCGCACCTTGCGCTCCAGCTCCTCGGTGGAGCCCCGGCCGGCCTGGACGAGGGCGGCGGTCTCGGTGGCGCGCAGCCGCTGCACGGCCAGGCGGTGGGTCAGCGTGGCGACCCAGGAGCGCAGCGGGCCCTGCCTGGGGTCGTAGCTGTCCGGGTGCTCCCAGACGTGGGCGAAGACGTCCCGGGTGATGTGGTCGGCGGCGCGCTCGTCGCCCAGCACGGTGTGGGCGAGGCCGTGCACGAGCGAGGCGAACCGGTCGTAGAGCTCGCCGAGGGCGGCCGCCTCGCCGCGCGCCAGGCGCTGCTGCATCTTGCGGTCCCAGCGGGGCAGTGCGTCCTTCTTCGCCATCAGGCCCCCCTCACCGGTCCGCCCGGTCCAGCGTGCGTCCTTCGTCCCCCCGAATGTAGTCGGCACGTCCGACAGCGCACGCCCCTTTGTCGCAATGTGCGCCCCTTGAAGAGTCATGGCTGGTGACGTACCTCGCACTCGTGATAGAGGAGCTTGCGCCCGCCCTCGCACCCGCTCGGCTACCCGACCATCGTGCGATCAGACTCGATCGAACAGGATCGAATGCGATTGAAACAAGCCTTTTCTGATCGGTGACCGTTTTCTGGACGGTGTTTCAGGGAACAGCCGCTGGGCAGCCGCGCTGCAAGGAAGCGTAGGTATCGCTTCCGGTTCGGCGAGCGAGGGGCGTGGTGGTGACGTTGAAAGTGACCGGCGGCGAGCGAGGCGACTGGGCTGTGCTCCAGGTGTCGGGCGAGCTGGATCTGGTGACCTCGCCGGTGATGCGTCAGCACATCCATGACGTGGTGGCCGAGGGGCGCCACAGTCTCGTCCTGGACCTCTCCGAGGTCCTGTTCTGCGACTCCAGCGGCGTCGGCGTCCTCATCGCCGCCCGCCGGCTGATCCGCTCCTGCCAGGGCAGCCTGCGGCTGATACTCCCGGCGCAGGGCGCGGTGGACGGCTCGCACGTGAACCGAGTGCTGGGGGCGCTGGGCGTGCGTCGGCTCTTCGAGGTGTACCCGGACGTGGCGGCGGCGGTCGCGGACGACGCCCGGCCGCTGTCGGCCTGAACAGCCCCGGTCCGGTCGGTCCCCCGAAAGACCCGGAAGCCCCGCAAGTGCCACACCGTTGTCCCAAAATTCCCCCGGTCTTGGCACAACCGCCGCTTTCCGGCGCCCGGACGGCTCCCGGCGTCGTACGCTCCGTGGCAGATGCACCCCACATGACGTAAGGCGGCCCGATAAGACATGGTCAGCAGCGAGTACGAGCGCAGGATCGCGGCCCGGTTCGCCGGCTTCGACCAGGACGGCAACGGCTACATCGACCGCGAGGACTTCAACGCGGCGGCCAAGGCCGTGCTTGCCGAGTTCGACACCACCGCCCGTTCCGACAAGGGCCAGGCGCTCTACATCGGCGCCGAGGCGTTCTGGCAGGGCATGGCCGGGATCGCGGACCGGGACGGCGACCAGCGCATCACCCGCGAGGAGTTCGTGAACGGCGCGGTCAAGCGGCTGCGCGACAACCCGGACCGGTTCGCCGAGATCGCCCGCCCCTTCCTGCACGCCGCCCTCGCCGTGGCCGACCCCGACGGTGACGGATCCGCCACCGTCACCGACACCGCGCGCGTGCTCGGCTGCCTCGGTGTGGCCCAGGACGTCGCCCGGGCGGCCGCCGCCTCGCTCGACACGGACGGCGACGGCAAGGTGACCGAGGACGAGACCGTCACCGCGTTCGCCCGCTACTTCACCGTCCCCGAGTGACCGCTAGACGGACTTCGAGAAGCGCTCCCTGAGCTTGTACTTGAGCACCTTGCGCAGGGTGTCGTTGCGTGGAAGGGCGTCCACCACCTCCAGCTGCTCCGGCAGCTTGTGCGTCGACAGCCCTTCCCCGCGCAGATACGACGTCAGCGCCTCCAGGGTCAGCTCGTCGGCGCCGGGCGGCTGTTCCACGACCGCGCACACGCGTTCCCCGCGCGCCGCGTCGGGCAGCCCGATGACTGCCACGTCCCCGACCGCGGGATGCCGGTGCAGCAGGTCCTCGATCTCCTTCGCCGAGATGTTCTCGCCCTTGCGGATGATCACGTCCTTGAGGCGGCCGGTGAGCACCAGATGCCCGCTGTCCGTCAGCCGCCCGAGGTCACCGGTCCGCAGGAACCCGTCCTCGTCGAAGGCCGACGCCGTCTGCGCCGGGTCCAGATAGCCCCGGCAGACCGCCTCCCCGCGCAGCCGCACCTCGCCGTCGAGGATCCGTATCTCCATCTCGCGCGGCGGCCGTCCCTCGGTCGTCGCCAGGTTCCACGCCGTGTCGTCCGGCGCCCCCATCGTGATCATCGGCACCTCGGTCATGCCGTACCCGTGGGTGAGCTGCACCCCCATCTCACGCACCACGGCGTGATACAGCTCCGGCGGCTTCGGCGCCCCGCCGCCCGCCAGCAGCCGCAGCGAGGGGACGGCCTTCTCACCGGCCGGGAGCTTGCGCTGCTCCGCCAGGAACATCGAGTAGAACGCAGTGGACCCGCCCGCGATCGTCACCCCGTGCCGGCGGTACCCCTCCAGCGCGGCCGGCAGCGCGAACTGCTCGAACATCACCGCGGGGAAGCCGTAAAGCAGCAGCATCACCATGTAGTCCGGGCCGCCGATATGGGCGTACGGGAAGGCGATCGAGCCCACATCGGCGGACGTGGGGCGCAGGGCGTGCGCCAGGCAGGAGCCGCCCGCGATCAGTGAGCGGTCGGTGTGCAGGACGCCTTTGGGGTCGGACGTCGTTCCCGAGGTCCAGTAGATCCAGCGCACCGAAGTGCCCTCGGCGGGCGGCGGGGGCAGGACCGCGGGATCGCCGTCGGGCAGGGTGTCGTACGCCTCGAAGATGCCCTTCGCGCCCAGGCGCCGTGCCATCTCGGTGTGGTCGAAGCCGCGCCACTCGCCCGGCACCGCGAAGAACTCCGCCTTCGACTCCCGCAGCGCGAAGCCCACTTCGCGGTCCCGGTATAACGGGATGACCGGCGACTGCACGGCACCGAGGCGCGCCAGGGCGAAGGACAGCAGGGCCGTCTCGACACGGGTGGGCAGCTGCCAGGCGACGACCGTGCCGGGGCGTACGCCCATGTCGTACAGGCCGGCGGCCACCCGCTCGGCACGCGCGCGTAGGGCGCCGAAGGACAGCGTGCGGTCCTCCTGGAGGAGGGCGGGGCGGTCGGGGGTGCGGTCGGCGCGGCCGGTGACCAGGTCCCAGAGGGTGCGCGAGGAACTCAGGGCGTGAGCGGTGTCGTTCATGACAACCCCCTGCGTCAGCTGACGGTCAGTCAGATCGTGGGCAGAGCGTAGGGCTCACCGCCTTGTCGGTCCAGGGGTGCGGGTCTAGCCTTCCGGTGGCAATGCAATCTGACGCTGCGTCAGATACGTGCTCTTCCGGCGGAGGGGGACCGGCCCGTGGATCTGGCGTACACGCCCGAGGAAGAGGAGTTCCGCGCCCGGTTGCGGGAGTGGCTGCGCCAGGCGCTGCCCACGCTGCCCCCGAAGCCGTCCCCCGACGACTGGCCGGGGCGCCGTGCCTACGACCTCGGCTGGCAGCGCAGACTCCACGACGCCGGATACGGAGACGTCCACTGGGGCGCCTCCCCGACCGTGCGGCTGATCTTCCTGGAGGAGACCGAGAAGGCGGGCGCGCCCTATGTGGGGGCCGGGTTCGTCGGGCTGCTGCACGCGGGGCCGACCATCGCGGCCGAGGGAACGGCCGAGCAGCGGGCCCGCTGGCTGCCGCCGATCCTGCGCGGGGACGAGGTCTGGTGCCAGGGCTTCAGCGAGCCGGACGCCGGAAGCGACCTCGCGGCACTGCGCACGCGCGCGCGCAGGGACGGCGACGACTACGTGGTGAGCGGGTCCAAGATCTGGACCTCCCATGCCGAAGTGGCCGACTGGTGCGAGCTGTTGGTGCGCACCGACCCCGAGGCGCCCAAGCACCGCGGGATCAGCTGGCTGGCCATGCCCATGGACGCGCCGGGCATCACCGTACGGCCGCTGAAGACCCTGGCCGGGTCGGCCGAGTTCGCCGAGGTGTTCCTCGACGAGGTGCGGGTGCCGGTCGTCAACCGGGTCGGGGCCGAGAACGACGGCTGGCGCGTGACGATGGTGACCCTCTCCTTCGAGCGCGGTACGGCCTTCGTCGGCGAGGTCGTCGCATGCCGGCGCGTACTGCGCGAACTCGCCGTCGAGGCCCGCAAGAACGGGCGCTGGGACGATCCGGTGCTCAGGCGGCGGCTGGGGCGGCTGAACGCCGAGTTCCGGGCGCTGTGGCGGCTGACGCAGTGGAACGTGAGCGAGGCGGAGCGGACGGGTGGCGTGCCCGGAGTCGGGGGTTCGGTTTTCAAACTGAGGTATTCGCACGCCCGTCAGGAGCTCTACGACAGCGCGGCCGACGTACTGGGCCCGGACTCGCTGGACCTGGACCGGTCATGGGTGCTCGACCGGCTGTCCTCGCTGTCGTACACGATCGCCGCCGGCACCTCGCAGATCCAGCGGAACATCGTGGCCGAGCGGATCCTCGGACTGCCGAAGGGGCGATGACGGATGCGTTTCCAACTGACCGAGGACCAGCTCGCGTTGCGGGGCGGCGTGCGCGAGCTGCTCGCGCGGCGCTTCGGGCCGCAGCAGCTCAGGGCCGCCACCGACGAGCCCGGCCGCCTGGACCGGGCGCTGTGGCGGGAGCTGGGCGCGGCCGGGTTCTTCGCGCTACGGCTGCCGGAGGCGCAAGGCGGCGTCGGACTCGAGCTGCCCGAGTCGGTGTTGGCCTTCGAGGAGGCGGGGCGGACGCTGCTGCCCGGGCCCCTCGTGGCGACACACCTCGCCGCCGGGACGGTGCCGGGAGCGGCCACCGGGGAGACGGTCGTGGCGGCCGTCGGCAACGGGCTGGTGGAGTGGCTGGAGCAGGCGGACGTCGTACGGGGGGACGCGGCGGGGGCCGTACTCCTGCGGTCGGTGGACCCGCTGACGCCCCTGCACCGGGTGCCCGGGGCCGTCGCCGTGGACCCCGTCGCCGTCCTCCTCACCGCGGCCGAGCAACTGGGCGGCGCCACACGCGCGTGCGAGCTGGCCGTGCAACACGCCCGGACGCGTGAGCAGTTCGGGCACCCGATCGGAGCGTTCCAGGCGATCAAGCACCTGTGTGCGGAGATGCTCGTGCGCACCGAGACGGCCCGTGCCGCCGTCTACGCGGCGGCCGTCACGGCCGACCCGGCCGACATCCACGCCGCCCGGCTGCTCGCCGACGAAGCTGCCGTGCGCGGGGCCCGCGACTGCCTCCAGGTGCATGGCGGCATGGGGTTCACCTGGGAGTTCGAGCTCCACCTGCATCTCAAGCGCGCGTGGGTCCGGACGCACCGTGCGGGCGAAGCTACGGAAAGTGAGGAGAGTCTGGCCGCCGAACTCCTCGCACAGCCGATCTAAGAGCCCCTGGTCTGCGGCATCGCCCAAGGCGCCTGCACGGATGTCGCGGATTGTGGCATACCGGAATTACGGAGCGTTGATATCGGGTTGTGTCCTACGTGTGACTCGTCACGGCCTGGAGTCGGCGGTCCGCTCCGGTACCTTGTGTGAGATGCGAGTGGTTCCGAGCACGAGCCATCCCGGAGTTGCCCTTGAGGCGGCCCCGGATCCGGCGGTGCTCGCCGCTGCTTGCGGGGCGGGAGGGCACTCTGTCCCCGCCTGTTCGACTCCCCACGACAAGCGTCGCACAGTATGCCGCAGGGGTACTCCTTCGCGCTGGAATATGCCCGAAGCGCTTGTTGGGGTGACTGTACGTCAACCATGCTGTCAGCTAAGGGATTCACGTTGCGTGACCCTGGCTTTGGCCATTGTTCTGGCCATGAAAAGAATGGCTAGGATCGTGGCCCTCGTGAGGCGCGGGGCTATGTGTCCGCCGGTTCGGATGGTGTGAGCGGTGCAGGTGCTTCAAGTGCAGCTGGAGATCCGGCCCGATCCCGCTGAGGTGGGACGAGCCCGGCGGTGGGCCCGCTCGCGGCTCGCGGGTTCCGGGATAGAGGCCGACGAACCGCTCGCCGAGACGCTGATCCTGCTCGTCTCCGAACTGGTCACCAACGCCGTGGTGCACACCGGTTGTCCGGCCGTGCTCCGGCTGTCGCTGCAGGGAGCAGCACAGGGCTGCGCCACCGTGCGGCTGGAGGTGGCCGACCGCAGTGACCGTGCGCCCGTGCCGCGATGCGTCGACGGCGACGCGACGGGCGGCCGCGGACTCGCCCTCGTCGACGGCCTCGCCGACCGCTGGGGCTGGAGCTCCGAGGGTGCCGGCAAGCGGATCTGGTGCGAACTGGACCGTGGCGCGAAGGCGCAGGGGGCGACCTCCGCCTACGGGAGCGGGGCCTCGGCCTATGAAGGGTTCGCCTACGAAGCGGTCTGACGGCGCACGGGGCTGCAATTTCACCGAATCCGGTGCACGGTTGCAGAACGCGCTGTATCTCCAGCTCGGGCGAGCATCGATGCGCCTGGACATGCTCCTATGCGCGTCTCCTGCAAATAGGGCGTAAGTAACAAATCCCCGACTGGGTGTTGACGCCGCGTATTCGGTTGATCACGCTGGTGGTCAGCGATTCGCCGCGAGGGGACGACGAGGGCTTCGGTGACGGAGGCCCTTGCCGAGTGTGGGTCGTGATTCGGCGTCGGTTCTCCCGGGGGCCAGGAGGGCAGGGGCGGGCACGCCGGAGTCGGATGGCGGCGCGCGGTGCCGTGCTCGGGGCGGATGGGGGCACCTCCCGCTCGGGTGGAGCCGATTGGGGAGCCGCGCCGCCAACCGGCCTCGTCAGAGCACGGCCACGGGTGCGACCGGAGTCCCCGTACCGCCGACGAAGGGTTCGGGCATCGCCGACAGCAGGAACGCATAGCTGCCCTCTTGTCCACAGGCTGTGGACAACTCTTCGAGATTCCAGTTCTGACCCTGGATCATCCCCATTTCCACCAGGTCCAGCGCATGCACGGGCAGCCACAAATCATCTTTCTCGGGCGGAAAGATCTCAAACGTGAGGGTGTCGTTCGCGACGGCCGCCACATCGCGCGCGTGGAACCACTCCGGTGTACGGATCGACAGGCCGGGCGACGGATAGCCGTACGCGTGCTTGTCGCCGGAGAGATAGACCTGAACCTGCCCCGTCCTCACGAGCACGATGTCGCCGCCACGCACGCGCGTGCCCGCGAGCTCCTCTGCCGCCTCCAGGTCCTCCGGCGTGACCGCGTGTCCGCCGTCGAGTCGCGTGACGCCACGCGCGCGGGCCACGTCCAGCAGCACCCCGCGCGAGACGATGTGCCGCGCCTTGTCTATGCCGCTGAACTCGGCGCCGCCGTGCGGGGTGATGGTGTCGGCGGGGCGGCCGTTGTAGAGCCGGCCCGAGTGCGAGACATGGGTGAGTGCGTCCCAGTGGGTGGCGGCCTGCAGGCCCATGGTCACGGCGTCGTCGCTGCAGGCGACTGTTCCCGGGCCGAAGATCTCCTGGTTGATCTGCACCATGGCGTGCAGCGGGTTGATGCGTCCGGGGATCATCCCGGTCTGCACACCGTCCTGCTGGAGGGGCAGCGCGAGGGGGATGCGACGGCCCGTGCGGACGCAGGCGGCGGCCTCGCGTACCACCTCGTCGGTGATCAGGTTCAGGGTGCCGATCTCGTCGTCGGCGCCCCAACGGCCCCAGTTGTTCACGCGCTTGGCGATCTCGTGAAACGCGTCCGGCAGTGACATGAGTCCTCCCCGGGGGCTTGTCTCCGTGTATCTGACGGGTCGTAGAATCAAGTCGAATCTAACGGACCGTCAGAAACTGCGGGAAGGGGCCGGGGTATGGGGAACTTCTTGGCAGGCAAGGTCGTCGCCGTCACGGGCGCCGGGCG
The DNA here is from genome assembly GCF_055656945.1 of Streptomyces sp. NPDC111606. Classification (NCBI taxonomy): domain Bacteria; kingdom Bacillati; phylum Actinomycetota; class Actinomycetes; order Kitasatosporales; family Streptomycetaceae; genus Streptomyces; species Streptomyces sp. NPDC111606. The sequence goes on along the minus strand of NZ_JBVKBY010000013.1, from coordinate 100,612 downwards.
GGGCATCGGCCGGGCGGTCGCGGTCGCGGCTGCCGCCGAGGGTGCGCGGGTCGTCGTCAACGACTACGGGGTGTCGGTGGAGGGCGGCTCGCCCACGAGCGAGATCGCCGAGGCCGTGGTCAAGGAGATCGAGTCGGCCGGCGGGGAGGCGGTCGCCGTCGCCGACGACATCTCCACGATGGCGGGCGGCCAGCGGCTGGTCGACGTCGCGCTGTCGTCGTACGGGCGCCTCGACGGGGTCGTCTGTGTCGCCGGGATCCTGCGTGAACGGATGCTGTTCAACATGACCGAGGAGGAGTGGGATCCGGTGATCGCCACTCATCTGAAAGGCACGTTCACCGTGTTCCGGGCCGCTTCGGCGGTCATGCGCAAGCAGCGGGCCGGGACGCTGATCGGGTTCACCAGCGGCAACCATCAGGGGTCGGTGTCGCAGGCCAACTACAGCGCGGCGAAGGGCGGGATCATCTCGCTGGTGCGGAGCGCTGCGCTGGGCCTGCACCGGTACGGGGTGACCGCCAATGCGGTGGCTCCGGTGGCTCGTACGCGGATGTCGGCCGGGGTTCCCATGGAGCTGGCGGAGATCGGGGAGCCGGAGGACGTCGCGGCGCTGGTTGTCTACCTGCTCTCGGACGGGGCGCGGGAGCAGGGCGTGACCGGGCAGGTCTACACGGTCGCCGGGCCGAAGATCGCGGTGTGGGCGCAGCCGCGGGAGCTGCGCTCGGCCTATGCGGTGGAGGGTTGGACGCCGGAGCGGATCGCGGAGGTTCTGCCGGGATCGGTGGGCGTGGACCCGATGCCGATGCTGGAGCGGGTGCTGGAGATGAGGCGGGCTGCGGCGGAGGGGTCGCGGCCCAACGCCTGAGAGCTCGAGCGCGAAAGTTGTAGGGCGGCCGCGGGTGGTTCGTGGCTTGTCGCGCCCACCCCGGCGGAGCCGCATATCGACACAGCCCCGCGCCCCCGAAGGAAGGGCGTTGTTCCTGGCCGGAAACTACAAGGAGACCCCTATGGACTTCGGGTTCGCGGCGGAGGACGAGGCGTTTCGTGCGGAAGCGCGGGCGTGGCTCGGTGAGTACGCCAAGGATGCTCAGGATCGCCGCAGTTGGGAGAAGGTGCTGGGCAAAGGCGGGTGGATAGGGCTCGGTTGGACCGAGCACGGGTACGGCAACCGGCGCGCCACCCTCACTCAGCAGGTCGTCTGGGCCGAGGAGTACGCGCGGTCGGGGGCGCCGGCGAGGTCGGGACACATCGGGGAGAAGCTTCTGGCGCCCACGCTCGTCGCGCACGGGACCGAGGAGCAGAAGGCGCGGTTTCTCCCGGCGGTCGCGGCGGGGGACGAGTTGTGGTGTCAGGGGTACAGCGAACCCGGCGCCGGGTCGGATCTCGCGGGGGTCCGGACCAAGGCCGAGCTCGGGCCGGACGGGGTGTACCGGGTCACCGGGCAGAAGATCTGGACGTCTCTCGCCCATGAGGCCGACTGGTGTTTTGTGCTCGCCCGTACGGATCCCGAGTCGAGCCGGCATCACGGGCTGACCTTTCTTCTTGTGCCCATGGACCAGCCGGGGCGGATAGAGGTGCGGCCCATTCGGCAGATGACGGGGACCAGCGACTTCAATGAGGTGTTCTTCGACGGGGCACACGCCCGCGTGGAGCACGTCGTCGGGGGCGAGGGCGGTGGCTGGCGGGTCGCGATGAGTCTGCTCGGGTTCGAGCGGGGGGTGTCGACGCTGGCCCAGCAGGTGGGCTTCGCCGCGGAGTTGGCGCGGGTGGTGCGGGCGGCCGTGGAGTCCGGGGCGGTCGAGGATCCCGTGGTGCGTGAGCGGCTTGAGCGGCAGTGGGCCGAGCTGCGGGTGATGCGGTGGAACGCCTTGCGCACCCTGGGGCGGTCCGGGGACGCGGGAGCGCCCAGCGTCGCCAAGCTGCTGTGGGGTGGCTGGCATCAGCGGCTCGGGGAGCTGGCGGTGCTGGTGCGGGGCGCGGCTGCCGGGGTCGGGCCCGCGGAGTGGTCGCCCTCGGCACCGTACGAACTCGACGAGGCGCAGCAGCTGTTCCTCTTCTCCCGGGCCGACACCATCTACGGCGGGTCCGATCAGGTTCAGCGCACGATCATCGCCGAGCGCGTGCTCGGTCTGCCCAGGGAGCCCAAGGGGGTCGTTTGATGCGCGGTGTGCTGTTCGACGGCAAGCAGGTGCAGGTCGTGGACGATCTGGAGGTGCGGGAACCGGGGCCAGGCGAGGTGCTGGTCGCGATCTCGGCGGCCGGGCTGTGCCACAGCGATCTGTCCGTGGTGGACGGGACCATTCCCTTCCCGGTTCCTGTGGTGCTGGGCCATGAGGGCGCGGGAGTCGTGGAAGCGGTGGGTGGGGGAGTCACCCATGTCGAGCCCGGGGATCATGTGGCTCTGTCCACGCTCGCCAACTGCGGTACGTGCGCGGAGTGCGACCGGGGGCGGCCGACGATGTGCCGGCAGGCGATCGGGCGGCCGGGGCGGCCGTTCCGGCGGGGTGAGCAGGCGGTGTTCCAGTTCGCGTCCAACTCCGCCTTCGCGGAACGGACCGTGGTGAAGGCCGTACAGGTGATCCGCATCCCGAAGGACATTCCCATGCCCGCTGCCGCGCTCATCGGGTGCGGGGTGCTGACGGGCGTGGGCGCCGTGCTCAACCGGGCGAAGGTGGACCGCGGGGACAGCGTGCTCGTGATCGGTACCGGCGGTATCGGCCTCAACGTCCTTCAGGGCGCGCGGCTCGCGGGTGCACTGCGGATCGTCGCCGTGGACGCGAATCCGGCGAAGGAGGCGGTGGCGCGGCAGTTCGGGGCGACGGACTTTCTGACCTCGACGGAGGGCGTGCGGGAACTGCTGCCGACGGGGGCGGACCATGCCTTCGAGTGCGTGGGGCGGGTGGAGCTCGTCCGGCAGGCCGTCGACCTGCTCGACCGGCACGGGCAGGCAGTTCTGCTGGGCGTTCCGCCGGCCGGCGCCGAAGCCTCCTTCGTCGTGTCCTCCATGTACCTCGACAAGTCCATCCTGGGCTGCCGGTACGGGTCGTCCAGGCCACAGCGGGACATCGCGCTGTACGCCGAGCTGTACCGGGACGGGCGGCTGCTGCTGGACGAGCTGGTCACGCAGACGTATCCGGTCGAGGAGTTCGAGAGGGCGGCGGCGGATGCGGAGGCGGGGAAGGTGGCGCGCGGGGTGCTCACCTTCTGAGCTCCGGTCCGTGCGGGGCGGTTCGCTTGCGCGGGGACGGCTGAACGACGTTTTCCACAGGCCCGGAAATCGGCTGCCGCGTTGTCGGTGGCGGCACCTACCGTCATCCCATGACCTATCGAGACGTCGCCTCCCAGCAGGTTCTGGTCTGGGCCTGCACCGCGGTCGCCTCCCGTATGCCGGTCGCCATGACGCCGTTGGCCCTGGTGTTCCTGGTGCGGGAGCGGCCCGGCGGTTACACGCTGGGTGCGGCGCTCGCGGCGGCCTATGTGATCGGCGAGATCATCGCTGCTCCGGTCCTCGGGCTGCGGTTCGATCCGGCGCGCGGTCGGCGTCACCTGGCCGTCGGGCTCGCGGGCGGGGCGGCGGGGTTCGTGGGGCTCGGGGTGCTGGCCGGAGCGCACCCCGTCGTGCTGGCGGCGTTCGCGTTCCTGGCCGGTGCGGCGCCGGCCGCGGTCGCCGGCGGTCAGCGGGCGCTGCTGACCACGCTGGTCCCGGAGCGTGCCGTGGCGCAGGCGCTGTCCACCGAGTCGATGCTGATGTCCGGCGTGTGGGCCGTCTCCCCGGTTGCGGTCGCCGGCCTCGCCCTGGGAGTGTCGCCACGGGGGCCGCTGCTCCTCGGGGCCGTGCTGATGGCGGTCTCGATCGCCGGCCACTGGCTGCTGCCCGCAGGCTGGGCCAAGGGAGGAGAGGACGGCGACGCGGGCCGGCCGAAGCCTCGCGTGCTGATACGCGCCTGGCCGGTGTACGTCACGGGCGCGGCCAGTCTCACCCTGCTCGGCCTCGCCGAACTCACCCTGCCCGCCCTGCTCGAACAGCGCGGCATCGGCGTCGGCTGGTCCGGCCCGATGCTGGCGGGCATGGCGGTGGGAGCGGGGGTCGGGGCGTTCCTGTACGGACTCAGATCGTGGCCGGGGCGGCTGCGCACGCGCAGTGTGGTGCTGATGTGCGTCATGTCGGTCTTCGTGACCCTCGCGGCGCTGATACCGGGCGCCGCGGGGATCGCAATGGCCCTCGTCCTCGCAGGCACGGTCCAGGCGGGCGCGCTGATCACCCGCAACCTGTCCCTGCGCGAGGCCCTGCCGCCGGGCGCTCTGGCCGCGGGCTACTCCGTGATGTATGCGGCTGCCGGTGCGGGTTACGCGGCGACGGGTTCCCTCGCGGGCGGCCTGCTCCAGGTGGTGACGCCGTCCACGGCGATCGTGGCCGGCGTGGCGCTGACCCTGCTCCTGTCGGCGCTCGGCTGGTGGGGCGAGGCGCGGCGGGACGGCTCAAGGGCCGCCGATGACCTGGACGTCGGCCTGGCTTCCGGTGCGGAAGGTGCGGCGGTAGTTGGTGGGTGTGACGCCGAGCGCAGTCTGTAGGTGCTGGCGCATCGACTGGGCGGTGCCGAAGCCGGCGTCGGCGGCCACCTGGTCGACCGAGAGGTCGGTGGACTCCAGGAGGTGCCGGGCGCGTTCGACGCGCTGTTGGGTGAGCCACTGGCCGGGGCTGACGCCGACCTCCTCGCGGAAGCGGCGCGTGAAGGTCCGTACGGACATGGACTCCTGCTCGGCCATGTCGCGCAGCTGGATCGGCTCGTGGAGGTGGCCCAGCGCCCAGGCGCGGGCGCTGGTCGTGGACGCCTGCTGCGGGTCGGGGACCGGGCGGTGGATGTACTGGGCCTGGCCGCCGTCCCGATGGGGCGGTACGACCGTGCGGCGGGCCACCTCGTTGGCGATCGCCGTGCCGTGGTCGCGGCGGACCATGTGCAGACACAGGTCGATCCCGGCCGCGACGCCGGCCGAGGTCAGCACGTCGCCCTCGTCGATGAACAGGACGTCCGCGTCGACCTTGATCCTCGGGAACAGCCGCTGGAAGCGTTCGGCGTCGGCCCAGTGCGTGGTGGCCGGGCGGCCGTCGAGCAGGCCGGCGGCGGCGAGGACGTAGACGCCGGTGCAGATGGAGGCGAGCCGGGTGCCGGGGCGGATGTGGGCCAGCGCGGCGGCCAGCTCGTCGGTCAGGACGCCCTCCTCGAAGACCGGGCCGAGCTCGTACGACGCCGGGATGATCACGGTGTCGGCGGTGGCCAGCGCCTCCGGGCCGCAGCCCACCTGGATGTCGAAGTCGGCGTCCGTCCTGACGGGGCCGGGCGGCCGGATCGAGCAGGTGACGACCTCGTACAGATGCCGTCCCGCGGCGTCCTTGGGGCGGCCGAAGATGCGGTGCGGGATGCCCAGCTCGAAGGGGAGCAGCCCGTCCAGGGCGAGGACGGCCACACGGTGCGGTCGGAACTCCGGCTCAGGGCTCATGGCCCGATCCTAACGAATGCTGTCCTTCGGGCCAATGGATCCGCGGCGGCGCAGGCCCGAAGCTCGTTGTCGTGACGCAGACAACCGAAGCCGCCGCCGTCGACCGGACCCCGCCGAAGCCCGGTCGTAACCGTATCCACCGTGCCTGGTTCGTCGCCGCCGTCGCCTTCGTGACGATCATCGGGGCCGCCGCCTTCCGCTCCGTGCCGGGGCTGCTCATCGACCCGCTGCACGAGGAGTTCGGCTGGTCGCGCGGCACGATCGGGGCCGCCGTCTCCATCAACCTGGCCCTGTACGGCCTGACCGCCCCCTTCGCCGCCGCCCTGATGGACCGCTTCGGCATGCGGCGCGTGGTCGCGGTCGCGCTCACCATGATCGCGATCGGCTCGGGTCTCACGGTGTGGATGACGGCCGCCTGGCAACTGCTGCTGTGCTGGGGCCTGCTGGTGGGCCTCGGGACCGGTTCGATGGCGCTGGCGTTCGCCGCGACGGTCACCAACCGCTGGTTCACCGAGCGGCGCGGTCTGGTCACCGGCATCCTCACCGCCGCCTCGGCCTCCGGCCAGCTGATCTTCCTGCCCGTGCTGGCCCTGATGGTCGATGCGGGCAACTGGCGCCCGGCCGCCGTCACGGTAGCCCTCGCGGCCCTCGTGGTGGTCCCGTTCGTCTGGCTGCTGCTGCGCGACCACCCGGCCGACGTGGGTGTGGCGCCGTACGGCGCGAAGGAGTTCGTGCCCAAGCCGCCCCCCGCCCGGGGCGCCGCGCGCCGGGCGGTGACGGTGCTCTTCTCGGCGGCCCGCACCGGCCCCTTCTGGCTGCTCGCCGGAACCTTCGCGATCTGCGGCGCCTCCACCAACGGCCTCATCCAGACCCACTTCGTGCCCGCCGCCCACGACCACGGCATGCCCGTCCCGGCCGCCGCCTCGCTGCTCGCGGTCATCGGTGTGTTCGACGTGGTCGGCACGATCGCCTCCGGCTGGCTCACCGACCGCTTCGACTCCCGCCGACTGCTCGCGGTCTACTACGCCCTGCGCGGCGTCTCCCTGCTGTTCCTGCCGATGCTGCTTTCCTCCACGGTCCACCCGTCGATGCTCTTCTTCATCGTTTTCTACGGCCTCGACTGGGTCGCCACCGTCCCGCCCACCGTCGCCCTGTGCCGGGAGCACTACGGCGAGGACAGCGCCATCGTCTTCGGCTGGGTCCTCGCCTCCCACCAGGTCGGCGCCGCGCTGGTGGCCTTCCTCGGCGGGGTCGCGCGGGACGTCTTCGGGACGTACGACATGGTCTGGTACGCCTCGGGCGCGCTGTGCGCGGCGGCGGCGCTGATGGCGCTGGTGATCCGGCGACGGCCGGCGGCGCCGGTGGTGGCGGTGGCGTGACGGACGGGGGTGGCGGTGCGGCAACCGGACAGTGCGTCGGTGCGTCGCCCGGCCTAGAGGAACCGCCCCTTGTGGAACAGCAGCGGTGCCTCGTCGCCCGCGCTCGCCCCCAGGGCGTCGACCCGTCCCACGACGATGAGGTGGTCGCCGCCCGTGTGCACCGCGTGGATCGTGCAGTCGATCCACGCGAGCGTGCCCGCGAGGCGGGGCGAGCCGGACACGGGGGCCGCGTCGTACGTGACCCCCGCGAACTTGTCCGTGCCGCTCATCGCGAAGGCACGGCACAACTCGCCCTGGCCGGCACTCAGGACGTTCACGCAGAAGACGCCCGCGCGGGCGATGCGCGGCCACGTCGTCGACGTACGGCCGACCATGAAGGCGACGAGGGGCGGGTCGAGGGAGAGGGAGGAGAAGGACTGGCAGGCGAAACCGGCGGGGGCGGCGCCCTCAAGGGCGTCGGTGACTTCCGGATCGGTGGCGGTGGCAGGTGCCGTGACAACGGCCACCCCCGACGCGAAGTTCCCGAGCACCCGCCGGAACTCTGCCTGCGGGACCGGCGCCCGCTCGTCCTCGCCGACACAGCGCAGCGCCGGGCGCGGCAGCGCCTGTACGGGCGGTGCGTCGGCCGACCTGAGGTAACGGACGGCGGCGGCGGCCATTCCTGCGTGTCCCATCACAGCACCCATTGAAACTGACGGTTCGTCAGATTGGAAGGGACGTGCGAGGGAGAACGGCCGCACCCTTCGCGCCTTACCGCCCCCTGAACTCGGCGCTCCTGCGCGCCACGAAGCTCGCCACTCCCTCCCGGGCGTCCTCCGTCGTCATGTTGATCTCCTGTGCGGCCGCCTCCGCCGCGAAGGCGGTGGTGCGGTCGGAGTCGAGGGAGGCGTTGACGAGCTGCTTGGTGAGGGCGAGGGCGCGGGTCGGGCCGGTGGCGAGGCGGGCCGCCCAGTCCCTGGCCGTCTTGTCCAACTCCGCGTCGGGTACGACCCGGTTGACGAGGCCGAGCCGCTCCGCGTCAGTGGCGGTGAGCGCGTCGCCGAAGAACATCAGTTCCTTCGCCCGCCGGGGGCCGACGAGGCGGGGGAGGAGATAGGCGCCGCCGCCGTCGGGGACCAGGCCGCGGCGCACGAACACCTCGATGAACTTGGCGGATTCGGCGGCCAGTACGAGGTCGCAGGCGAACGCGAGGTGCGCGCCGAGGCCCGCCGCGGTGCCGTTCACCGCGGCGATCACCGGCTTCTCGCAGTCGAGGACGGCCGAGATCAGCCGCTGGGCGCCGAGGCGGATCGTGCGGGCGACATCGCCGGGGACCCGCTCGCCGGCCGCGGACCCGCCCCGCAGATCCGCGCCGGCGCAGAAGCCGCGGCCCGTTCCGGTCAGTACGACGGCCCGTACGTCGGGGTCCGCGGAGGCGTCCGCGAGCAGCTCGATGATGCGTTCTCGCTGGTCAGGGGTGATGGCGTTGAGGGTTTCGGGGCGGTTGAGGGTGATGCGGCAGACCTGGTTGTCAGTGGCGTGCTGTACCAATGAATCGACTGAACCGACCGAATCGACGGTAATTCCGGAAGCACGGGGGGAATCGGGCATGTCCATCTCATCCTCAGGATTCATGCGGTCGCTGCTCATGCGGTCGGCGTTCATGTCAGCGGCACACCACCAGCGCGTCCAGCGCCACCGCGCCCTGCCCCCTGGGCAGCACCATCAGCGGATTGATGTCGAGCTCCGCGAGGTCGTCCCCGAGTTCCAGCGCCATGCGCTGCACACGCAGGACGACTTCCACGAGCGCGTCGAGGTCCGCCGGGGGCCGCCCCCTGACCCCGTCGAGGAGGGCCCGCCCGCGCAGTTCGGCGCACATGTCGCGGGCCTGCTCCTCCCCGAAGGGCGGCACCCGTACCGCGGTGTCGCCCAGCACCTCCACGAGCACCCCGCCGAGCCCGACCGTCACAGTCGGTCCGAACAGCTCGTCGTGCGTGGCGCCCACGACCATCTCGACGCCCCGCTCGACCATCTGGCAGACCAGGACACCGTCCAGCGAGACGTCCTCGTAGCGGGCGATGTCCGTCAACTCGCGGTAGGCGTCCCGGACCTGGCTGGCGGAGGTCAGCCCGATCTTGACCAGGCCGAGCTCGGTCTTGTGGGCGATCCGCGCGCCGGACGCCTTCATCACCACCGGGTAACCCACCAGCCCCGCGGCCCGTACGGCCGCCGCCGCGCTGGTCACCAATTGCTCGCGCGGGACGCGGATCCCGTACGCCCGCAGCAGCTGCTTCGCCGAGTGCTCGCTCAGCTGCTCGCCCGGGCGTATCAGTGCCTGCGCCTTGCGGAAGGACGGCGAGGGCATGCGCGGGGCCTCGTCGAAGGGGGAGCGGTAGCCGGTGACGAAGCGGTGGTGGTCGAGGTAGGCGCGGACGGCGGTGATGCAGTTCGCCACCGTCCGGAAGGTGGCCACGCGCGAGGAGCCGAGCAGGACGTCGCGGTACGCCGGCTCGGTGCCGACCGGCGACCCCCACACCACGCACACCAGCTTGTCCGTCCGCTCGGCGGCGTCCACCAGGTCCTGGACGAGCCGGTCGCTGAGGGGCGGGAAGGGCCCGGTGACCGGGCAGATCAGGATGCCGACCTGCGGGTCGTCGAGGATCGCGTCGATGATCTTCCGGCCGCGCCAGTCCCCGACCGGATGCCCGCCGTTGTCGACCGGGTTGGCCACGCTCAGGTACTCGGGTATCCACTGGTGCAGCTCGGTCTGCTTGGCCTCCGAAAGCACGGGCAGCGGCAGCCCCGCCTCGGTCGCCAGGTCGGCGAAGTGCGCGCCCGTGCCGCCCGAGATCGAATACACGACGACGCCGTCGGCGCGGGGCGGACACGCGCGGGCCAACAGGGTGGCGGTGTCCTGGAGTTCGTCGAGGCCGTCGACCCGGATCACCCCGTACTGCCGCATCGCCGCGTCCACCACCGCGTCCGCGCCGGTCAGCTTGCCGGTGTGTGAGGCGGCCGTGCGGGCGCCGGTCTCGGTGCGGCCCACCTTCACGGCCACGACGGGCACCTTGCGGCGGGCGGCGCGATCGGCGGCGAGGAGGAAGGAGCGGCCGTCCTTGAGGCCCTCGACGTAGCAGGCGATGGCCCCCACATCGGGCTGCTCGGAGAAGTAGGAGATGAAGTCGGCGGTCTCCAGGTCGGCCTCGTTGCCGGTGGGCGCCCAGTGGGTCAGGCGGATGCCGAGCTCCTGGAGGGCGAAGACCGGGCGGCCCTGGTGGCCGGACTGCGTGATCAGGGCGATCGCGGGACCCTCCAGATCGTCCCGGAACCGCTCGAAGGCGTTGAGGTTGGTGTTGGGGCCGAGGAGGCGCATGCCGGACCGTTCGACGGCGGCGGTGAGCCGGTCCTGGGCGGCGGCGCCCTCCTCGCCGGTCTCCGCGAACCCGGAGGCGAAGACGACAGCGAACTTCACCTTGGCCTCGGCCAGTTCCTCGACCACCGGAAGGGGGTCGGCGACCAGCAGCACGGCGAGATCGATCTGCTCGGGCAGATCGGCGACGGAAGGGAAGCAGGGGGTGCCGAACACGGAAGCACGGCTCGGATGCACCGGATGGAGCCGGGCGCCGACCCGCTCGGACCAGGCGATCAGCTGGCGGGTGACACCGGTGTTCGGCCGGCCCTCGGCGTCCGAGGCGCCGATCACGGCGACCGATTCCGGCCGGAAGAAGCGGCCCAGATCGGGCACGTCGGAGTACAGCGGTCGGCCGCTGACGTCGAGATCGTCGACCTCGGCCGGCCGGCCGTGGACGGCGGGCCCGGGCTGCTCGCCACAGGCGATGACCCGGGCCCGGCGGGAGTCGGTGGTGAGGGTGCCGTGGGTTGATCCAAGCATCGGTCCGCCCGCTCCTGTGTGACAGCGATTAACTGACGCAGTGTCAGATTAAAGGAACTGACACCGTGTCAGGAACGGCTGTGCACACAAAGTTGGGCGGCGATGTCGGAGGCCCCGGCGTGCGGGCCCCGCTCACAGCACCGCCAGCACCTCCTTCGCCGCCCGCTCTCCCGACCGCACCGCCCCGTCCATGAAGCCCATCCAGTGCGTGGAGGTCTCCGTCCCGGCCCAGTGGATGCCGCCGACGGGCGCGCGCAGGGCGGGGCCGTACTGGGTCAGGACGCCGGGAGCGGCGATGGAGACGGGGCCGCCGCGGGTGTAGGCCTCGTTGTTCCAGCGTTGCAGCACGAAGGAGGTGGGGGAGGCCGCTTTTTCGCCGAAGTACGTCGCGTAGTCCTTCAGTACGGCCGCCCGGACCTCCGCCTCGCTCGCCGCGTCCAGCTTGCGGGCCTCGTCGGCCTCGATGAAGCCCATCAGGGCGCCGTAGGAGGCATCGGGCGGGGAGTTGTCGAAGGTGGAGCTGATGACGCCGGTGTCGCTGACGACCTGGCCGTTGAAGCCGTCGGCGCGCCAGAAGGGGGTGTCGTAGATCGCGATCGCCTTGCCGACCGAGGCCATCGGCAGGCGCTGGGTGAGCTGGTCACGGGCGGCGGGGAGGAGAGGGGCGTAGGTGATGCGGGCGGCGAGGGGCGGGGGTACGGCGACGACGACCTTCCTGGCGGTGACGGTGATGCCGTCGGCCGTGACGACGTAACTGCCGCCGGACCGGGCGATCGTGCGCACCGGGGCGCTCAGCACCACGCGGTCGCCGAGCGTGGCGGCGAGTTTGACCGGTACCAGTTGCGAGCCGCCGACGAAGCGCAGTTCCTGGGCGCCGTTCGCGGTCTCGGTGAGGCGTTCCAGGGTGCCGGGGGTCGACGCGTTGCCGGCGGCGGCGATGTAGAAGAGGACGAACAGGAAGGAGAGTTCACGGGGCTCGGCCGAGAAGATCGACGTACAGGCCACGTCGAAGAGGAACTTGGCCGACGGGATGACCGCGTTGGCGCGCAGCCAGGTCTCGAAGGTCTGCCGGTCCCACTCGTCGGCCTTCGCCGCCGTCCAGGGCGCGTCGACCGGGATCTTCTTGGCCAGGTCGTTGAGCGTGGCCTGCACGATCGCGGCGTTGGCGAGGCCGGCCGCGTCGATGGGCGGGACCGCGCCGAGGATGCCGTCGGTGGCGTAGGGGGTCTTCCTGCCGTCCTTGTGGAGGAGGTTGTTGCCGGTGTTGTAGGTGGTGAAGGTCTGCACGCCGAGGGAGTCGGCGAGGGCCTTGATGCGGTCCTGGGTGGGGCCGATGAACTCACCGCCGCCCTCGGTGACGCCGCCGCCCGCCAGGTCGAGGCCCATCACCCGGCCACCCACGCGGTCGCGGGCCTCCAGGACGACGACCGACTTGCCGGCCGCCACCAGATCGCGGGCCGCGGTGAGCCCGGCCAGGCCGGCGCCGACGATCGCGACATCCACGTCGCGGGTGGCCGCGGAGGCGGGGCCGGCGCCGGTCGCGCTGAGAGTCGCGGCACCGGCCGCGGCTGCCGCACCGCCGAGGAGGGAACGCCGGGAGAGCTTGGAGGTCTTGAGGGCCTCGGGGGCCTTGGGGGCTGAGGAAGTCCGGGAAACCCGGGAGGTCCGGGAAGCCCCGGAGGTCCGGGAAGCCCCGGGAGTCCGGGCGACCCGGGGGAGTTGTCTTTCGCTTGCCACGTGCGTCCTCCGTCGTAGCGAGAGGGAGTGGAGCCGGAAAGGTGAACAGGGCTCACATTCTGGCTCCGTGCGGTGGCGCGGTACAGCCCTTGCGTCACTTCTGACTCTCAAGTAACGCGGGATATGGGTAAGGGAGTTGAGGTGGGCGAAGGGAAGGAGGGGCAGGGCGCGGGGTCAGACCGGCAGCCGGGAGACCTGTCCGCCGCCGTCCCTGTCACCGTCAGCGCCGCGGGCGACGGCCTTCGCGATCTTCTGCGCGTCGATCGCCATTTCGCGGAGGTTGCCGCTGATGGGGTTGGTGTAGCCGGTGAAGTACAGGCCGGGGGCGCCGGCGGGGGTGCGGGCGCCCTGGACGACCGGCCTGCCGCGGGCGTCGAGGACGTCGAGGTGGCCCACGAGGCCCTCCAGGGCGCGCACGTAACCGGTGGCCGCGATGACGGCGTCCGGCGAGACGCGAGTGCCGTCGGCGAGGAGGACCTTCCCGTCCTCGAAGCCGTCGACGGCGGCCACGATCTCGATGCGGCCCTTGCGTACGGCGTTGATGAGGCCGACGTCGAGGACCGGGATCGCGCCTTCCTTGACCCGGCTGTAGAGCCCGGTGTCGGGGCGCGGCAGCCCCTGGGCCGACAGGTCCGGCACGCTCAGCTTCGCCACGGGCCTGGCGAGCCGGTCGACGAGCCCGACCGGCAGCCGTCGTACGAGGATGCTGGTGCGCTGGGCGGGCCACCCGGCGGTGGAGCGGCGCACGATGTGCGGCACCGTACGCACGGCCAGCCGCACCCGCGAGGCGCCGCCCTCCACCAGGTCCACGGCGATCTCGGCACCGGTGTTGCCGATACCGACGACCAGGACGTCGCGGTCGGCGTAGGGCGCCGGGTTGCGGTAGTCGCCGGCGTGCCGGAACTCGCCGCTGTAGGTGTCCAGGCCGGGCCAGTCCGGGATGCGCGGGGTGTGGTTGTGGCCGGTGGCCACGACGACGGCGGCGCCGGTCAGTTCACGGCCGCCGGTGGCGTGCAGCAGCCAGCCGGAGCCGTCGGCGGCGGGCTCGACGCGGGAGACCTCGACGCCGGTGACGATCTCCAGGTCGTGGAACTCCGCGTACTTCTCCAGGTAGCGCGACACGTCGTCCCGGGACACCCAGCGCCCGAACCGACGCGGTATCGGCAGCCCGGGCAGGCCCGACAGCCGTCGGGTGGTGTGCAGATGGAGGCGGTCGTAGTGGCGCCGCCAGGAGGCGCCGACCTGGTCCGACTTCTCCAGCACCACCGCACGCAGTCCCCGGGCGCGCAGCGCGTGCGCGACGGAGAGTCCGCCGGGGCCGCCGCCGATGATGTAGACGGGGCGGTCCGTGGGGGTCGGGGACGCTATGGAGTCGGCCATGTTCGGGAGCGTAATCACGCAGCCGGTTGATGGGTCTCGGTCAAGCCCGGAATTGGTTGCGGATCGATCACGGCTGTAGGAGGGGTGGGTGGGATCTGTGGCGTAGGTCTCCTGGTTGTGGGGGTGAGGTGGGGGTCGGGGTGGGGGCGGAATGGCAGGACGCCGGGCCCCGCAGGTGGGCGGGAACTCGGCGTCCTGGGGCGGTGGCCGGAGTCATGACGGGAGACCGGTACCGCGTTCTGAGGGGCCGGCTGCTCGGCCTCGACAGCGTTGCCCCGGGGGCTACCCGGCGGCTCGCTCGGTCTTGTGGCCGCTGATCCTGGCGATCCACTTGATGAAGTCGCCGGGGTCCGCGTTGGCGCCGTGGCCCTCGTCCCAGTAGTAGAGGTGGCTCACGTCGTCGCCGAGGGTGTGTGCGGCGGCGGCGAGGTTGGCGGAGACGGTGTGGGAGGTGTCGGAGTCGTTGGTGCCGAGGCGGATCCACCAGTGCTTGGTGCGGTGTGGGTTGGGCTTCGAGACCAGGTAGGGCATCGGGTTCATCAGGCGCAACGAGGCGGGGAGGTCGCTCGCCACCCGCTTGCTGCTCAGGCCCGTGGTGTCGTTCTTGGCGCCGTAGGCCGTGAAGTGGCGGGCCTGGGTGGTGCCGAGGCCGAACAGGTTGTTCTCGCCCGTCGACAGGTCGAAGGCGTCGAAGGCCGGCGTGGTCTTCTTGCGGGCGCCGACGTGGGTGAGGAAGTCGGCCCAGGAGAAGGCCGCCTTGCCGCCGGACCAGGTGATGAAGGGGTTGGAGGAGAGGTACGACTCGCGGTCCGCGTCCGACAGGGCCGCCAGGTATGTGGTCGCCGACGGCTCCAGGTACTGCTTCACCAGGTACTCGTCGTAGTTGCGGGCCGTGAGCGTGCCGAAGCCGCCGAGGCCCCGCAGCTTCAGGGACGCCTGGTACTCGGCGAACTGCGACCGCAGCTCCTTCGACACCGTCCGGTCGACCTTGGAGCCGGAACTCGTGGCGTTGGAGCCCCAGTTCCACTCGTAGGCGCCGTCGGCGTGCTCCAGGTCGGTGATCGGGCACCAGGCGCCGGTCGCGAAGATGGCGTCGCTCGCGTCTGCCGCGCCGATCTCCTTGAGGTACTTGTCGTAGAGCGGGCTGTCGCCGGACGCGCCGAGCAGGGAGGACAGGGCGCCGCCCGCGCTGGTGCCGGAGGAGACGATGCGGTCGACGTTGCCGGGTATGCGGCCCTCGTTGAACCGCACGTACCGGACGGCGGCCTTGAGGTCCACGATGGCCGCGGGGGCGACGCCGTAGTACTCGCCGGCGGAGTTCTTGAGCGTACGGCCGCGGGCGCCGGGCTCGACGACGACGTAGCCGGCCGCGAGCGCCAGCTTGGGGAGGCTGACCATCCCGCCCTGGGCGTTCACCATGCCGTTGCCGCCCGAGGCGACCTCGCCCGAGGCCGACGCGGAGGCGCTCGGCGACGCGGAGGCGCTAGGCGTGCCGCCGCCCGGCATGCCGGTCATGCCGCCCCCGCCCACGCCCGTCGCGTCCGCGACCGACGACGGCATGTAGCCGCCGACCGAGTTGGCGAACAGGATCGGGGCGCGTGTGGCGTCGACGGCCGTACCGTCGATCTTCACGGGGACGCTCACGTTCAGGCTCTGGTACTTCTCGTCGACCGGCTTCGCGACGTAGGTGATCGCCTTGTGGAAGTGGTACTCCACCTCGTGCTCGGCCCCGTCGGCGTCGGTGATGGTCGTCGTCAGGGTCGAGTAGGCGTCCTTGTCGAAGAGCAGGGCGTCGGACGAGGACGACCCCGAGGACCCCGGCGCGCTCGTGCCGCTCGTGCCGCTCGACGCGCTCGACGCCTGCGCGGTCAGGGCGACGCCCCCGACCGCCGCGACCCCGGCGGTCGCCCCGATCCCCATGACCACGCTCCTGCGCTTGACTGCCCTGTGCCTCACGTCCGGCTCCCTCGGCTCACTCGGTGTCCTCGGCTTGCGTCTGCGAACCTAGCCGGACTGTGGACAAGATTGCCAACAATCCGCGGGACTCATCCGGGATGCACAGGCGATTGTCAGGCTCCTCCAATCTGACGTACCGTCAGATCCATGGACGCGATCTGGCTCACAGGTGCGGAATGGCTGGCCGTGCTCCGAATAGGCCTCGGGCTGTGGTGGCTGGAGAGCTGGCGGCACAAGGACAAGAAGAGCTGGTTCGAGGGGGCGGGGATCTCCTGGGCGGCGGAGGTGGCGGCCAAGCACCGCTGGAACGCCGTACGGTCCGGCTTCGGGGCCGTCGTGACACCCCGGCCGCGGACGATGGCGTACGTCGTGCTGTACGCGGAACTCGCCCTCGGGCTCGGGCTCATCCTCGGGTTCCTGACCCCGATCGCCCTCGTCGGCGGGCTGCTGCTCAACGTCCTCTACTTCACCCTCATGATCCACGACTGGGGGGAGCAGGGGCAGAACTCGATGATGGCGCTGATCTCGGTGGTCGCGCTGTTCGGGATGTCATGGCAGTCGTGGTCGGTGGACGGCGCGCTGGGGTTGTTCTGATGAGGGAGCTCCGATGAGCGGGCAGCGATACGACCTCCCCGAGGCCGACGCCTTCACCCGCACCTACTGGGACGCCGCAGCGCAGGGGCAGTTGCTCATCCGGAGGTGCCGCGCCTGCGCACGCGCCCACCACTACCCCCGCGAGTTCTGCCCCCACTGCTGGAGTGACGACGTGACGTGGGAGGAAGCCGGCGGTCGGGCCACGCTCTACACCTGGTCCGTCGTCCACCGCAACGACCTGCCGCCCTTCGGGGAGCGGACGCCGTACGTCGCCGCCGTCGTCGATCTCGCCGAGGGGCCGCGGATGATGACCGAGGTCGTGGAGTGCGGGGACGTCGGACGGCTGCGGGCCGGGATGGAGCTGTCGGTCGTCTTCCGGGACGGGGTGCCGGTGTTCCGCGCTGCCGGCTGACCGGCGCGGGGTTCAATGGCCGCATGCCTCACGCCGACATACGCCCCACCAGCCACCCGCACCCCCACCCCGACCTGCACGGCCACGGCCTGCGCCTGCGCCCCTGGGACCCGGAGTCCGAGGCCGACGCCGCGACCTGGTTCCGGGGCCGCAGCGACCCGGAGTTCCGGCGCTGGAACACCCCGTTGAGCATCGGGACCGACCCCGACAGCGCCCTGGAATCCCTCCGCGACACGGCACGGAGTACGCGGGAGGGCACCTCCGTGTCGTACTGCGTCACCGACGCGTCGACCGGTACCCCCTTCGGGCACATCGGCGTCAACGTCATCGACCGGGTCATGCGCTCCGCCCGCGTCGGCTACTGGGTTCTCCCCGAGGCCCGTGGCCGCCGTGTCGCCACCCACGCGCTCTCCCTCGTCACCCGGTGGGCCCTCGCCGAGCCGGGCCTGGGCCTGTACCGGCTCGAACTCGGCCATGCCGTCGGGCACGAGTCCTCCTGCCGTATCGCCGAGCGCGGCGGCTTCCGGTACGAGGGGACCCTGCGGGGCGCGATGTGGGAGGCGGGGAGGCAGGATGCCTACCGGGACGTACATCTGCATGCCCGCCTAGCGTCGGACCCGGACCCGCAAACGGACCCCGATGCCGCCCCGGACGTCCTGTAGGCCCATCTGGGAGTGGGGTCTTGTGTCGGCTCGGTGTCCACCGTTCTTTCCGGGCAGGGTGCCCAATCCTTCGGGGCCAGGGTGTATGCCCGTTCCCGCGTAGGGGGGCCGGGGAAGACGAATCGCCGCCAGAGCGACTCGGTGTCTTGGGCCAGACGGCGCTGAGGCCGACCTCAAGCGGGTGTACCAACTCGGAGTTGAGGGCTCGGTGGGGCGGGGTGGCGGCCGGGAGCCGTCACTCGGACGGGTGGTGTTGATCGATGGCGTGCACGGTTGGGGAACGCGCGGGCTAGGTTCGCGGCATGTCGCGTTTCCGGATGTATCCGACGCCCGCGCAGGCAGAGCAGATGCTCACGCACTGCGCGCACGCCCGGTACGTGTGGAACCTCGACGTCGAGCAGCACGCGCACTGGCGCAGGTGGCGCAAGCCGGCGCCTGGCTTCGAGGAGCAGTGCCGCCAGCTCACCGAGGCCCGGCGCGAGAGCGAGTGGCTGGCCGCGGGGAACGCTGATGTGCAGCAGCAGGCGCTCAAGGACTTCGGCAAGGCCAAGAACGCCCGCTTCACCTCCGGGTTCGGTGAGCCGACCTGGCGCAAGAAGTTTCGTCACGAGGGCTTCCGGGTCATCGGCACCGACCGGGTGCCTGAGCACAACGAGGACGGCACGGCGAAGCTGAACGCGAAGAGCGGCAAGCAGGTCATGAACCGGTCCGTCGTGGTGCAGAAGCTGAACCGGCGGTGGGCACAGGTCAAGGTGCCCGGCTGCGGCTGGGTGCGTTTCCGGCTCAGCGTCAGGGACAAGGGCGCGCATCTGCCCGACGCAAAGACGTTCCGGGTCACCTTCCGCAACGGGCAGTGGCACATCGCCTTCGCCGTCATCCCTGAGTCGATTCCCGCACCCGGCACGGGCGAGGTCATCGGCATCGACCGGGGCGTGACCATTACGGCCGCCATGTCGGACGGCCGCACGCTGAACTGCCCGCAGCTCACCGTCAAGGAACGCGCTCAGATCCGCAAGCACCAGCGGCGCGCAGCACGGGCGAAGAAAGGCAGCCCCGAAAAGACGGCCGAGTATGCGAAGGCCGCCAGGCTTAAAGCCAGGGAGGCGAACCGGCGTAAGGACTGGTGCGAGAAGACCAGCACCATGCTCGCCCGCACATGCGACCTGATCCGGTTCGAGAAGCTGAACATCAAGAACATGACCCGCTCGGCAAAAGGAACCGTCGAGCAGCCCGGCAAGAACGTGGGCCAGAAAGCCGGGCTCAACCGGGGCATCCTCGCTCAGGGCTGGGGCCTGCTGCGGCAGCGCACCGGGCACAAGGCACCCGGCCGGGTCGAAGACGTTCCCGCCCCCTACACCTCTCTGCGGTGCAGTGCCTGCGGATGGATCGAGAAGAAGTCGCGCAAGAGCCAAGCCGACTTCCAGTGCGTATCGTGCGGCTTCACCTGCAACGCGGACACCAACGCAAGCATCAACGTCGCGGCAGGACAGGGCGGGGTCCCCCGCCCCCGGCGAACAGCCGGTGCCGGAGGGGTGACAACGGCCACCGGCCGTTCGAGCGCCCGTGAACCTCAACCCGCCTGGGTTGGAATCCCCCTCTTTTGAGAGGGGGAGGATGTCAAAGCGGAAAAGGGTGCACACTCGGTGCCGCGTCGCGGGATCATGAGGTATGCGCCCGGACGACTGGTACTGCACCCAGGATCTCACCGGCTTCCTCGCCCACGCCGGTGGCTTTCTGCGCTCACGCCCCGATCTGCACACCGTCGTCCTGACGGTGACCGAGACGCTGCGCACCAGCGGGTTGCGTGCGTACGGTGACGAGGCGCCGGTCTTCGGGGTGCTGGAGGTGGGCGGGCAGGTACGGGCCGCCTATTTCCGCACCCCGCCCTACCGGCTGAACGTCACCCCGCTCACCCCCGACGAGGCCGACTCCCTCGCCGCCCACCTGGTCGCCCTCGGCCACTCGGTCCCCGGCGTCATCGCGGCCCGCGAGACCGCCGAGGCCTTCGCCACCGCCTGGCGCCGGCACGCGGGCGGCAGGGCCTCGGTCAGCCAGAGCCAACGCCTGTACCGACTCGGCAACCTGGCCCTGCCGCAGCCCCTCCCGGCGGGCCGGGCACGGGTCGCGGGCAAGGAGGACCGGGAGCAACTGACGCGCTGGTACGGCGAGTTCATCGAGGCCGTCGGCGACCACGCCGCCCGTGACGCCGCCGCATGGGCCGACTCACGCATCTCCTACGGAGGCATCACCTTCTGGGAGGACGCGGACGGCACCCCCCTCGCCATGGCCGGCGTGACCCCGGTGGTCGCCGGGCAGGTCCGGGTCGCCCCCGTCTACACCCCGGCCCACCTGCGCGGACGCGGCTACGCGGGCGCGGCCACGGCCCAGGTCAGCCGGGCCGTGCTCGCCTCCGGAGTGCGCGAGGTACTGCTCTTCACGGACCTCGGCAACCAGACGAGCAACAGCCTCTACCAGCGCATCGGGTACCGGGCGGTGGCCGACTTCGCGGCGTACGACTTCCGGGGGACCCGGGGCTTCTAGGCGTCCCCGGCCGTCGAATCCACGCGCGCTAAGGTGCATCTGCAATCTGTTCGAAAAGTGCTCAGGTGTACGGGGAGAAGTAGGTCTCACGGTGTCCGATCTGGGGAGGGTGTCCGAACTGGGGCGGCTCATTGCGAACCGCTACCGGTTGGTGGAGCGCGTCGGACGCGGCGGCATGGGCACCGTGTGGCGGGCCGAGGACGAAGTGCTCAACCGGCACGTCGCCCTCAAGAAACTGCACGTCCCGCCGCACCTGCACGACGACGAGATCCAGCGGCTCTACGAGCGCACTCGCCGTGAGGCCCGCAGCGCCGCCCGGATCACCCACCCCCATGTGATCGTCGTGCACGACGTCGTCGACGACGAGGGCCTGCCGTGCATCGTCATGGAGTACATCCCCTCGCTCACGCTGGGCGACGTCCTCAAGAAGCAGGGCACGCTGCCACCGGGCGACGCCGCCCGGATCGGCCGCAGCATGGCCGCCGCCCTGCGCGCCGCGCACGACGTCGGCGTGCTGCACCGGGACGTCAAGCCCGCCAACGTGCTGCTCGGGAACGACGGGCGCATCGTCCTCACGGACTTCGGGATCGCCGTGGAGTCCGGATCGCCCTCCCTGACCAGGACCGGGGAACTGGTCGGTTCGATCCAGTACCTCGCGCCGGAGCGGCTGCGCAGCGGGATCGCCGAGCCCGGCCCCGCCTCCGATCTGTGGTCGCTCGGGGCGACGCTGTACGAGGCGGTCGAGGGGCGGCCCCCGTTCGGCCGGGACACGGCGATCGAGACGGCGTACGCCATCGCCGCCGACACCTACGACCCTCCGCGCAACGCCGAGGACCTGGCCCCGGTGATCGAGGGGCTGCTGGTGAAGGAGCCCGACCGGCGCATGGCCGCCAAGGAGGCCGAGCACCTCCTGAGCCGGGTGGCCGGCGAGGCGACCGCCCCGCTCGATCCGCCGACGAGACCGGAGCGGATGCCCGCCACCCGCACGGCGGCCCCCACCACCCCCACCACCCCCACCACCCCCGTCACCCCCACCACCCCCGACGCCGCGCCGGGGCGGAAGCGAGGCCGCCGCACGGCCCTGTGGATCGCTTCGGCACTGGTGATCGCCGCCACCGTGACGGGCGCTGTGCTGCTGCGGCCGGGGGGCGGTCTCGCGTCGTCGGACGACGACGCCCCGCGGTCCCCTTCCCGGCCCGCGTCCGGCACCTCTCCGGCGCCGAGCGCCTCCCCGTCGCCGGTTCCCACCGGGTACCACCTCGTGAAGGCCGGCCAGAACTTCTCCGTGCCCGTGCCGGACGGCTGGAAGGCCCAGAAGGTGCCCAAAACCGGTGAGGTCGCCTACATCGACCCGACCGGGCTGGTCGGCCTGCGGGTCGAGGAGGTCGAGTTCGCGGGGGCCGACCCGCTCCAGCACTGGCGCGACACCGAAGAGGCCCAGACGCGGCGCGACAACGCGGGCTACGAGCGGGTCAGGATGAGCCGCACGACCTTCCGTGGCCGGACCGCCGGGTACTGGGAGTTCACCTTCCAGGGCAGGGTGCGCGGTTTCCGGGGGGTCGAGCTGGCCATCAACGGTGCCGACAACACCCAGTACGCCATCTACCTCTCCGCACCGGACGCGCAGTGGGACGAGTACCGCCCGGTGTTCGACACCGCCGTCAACGGGATCCGGCTCCCCGACTGACGCCGACCGCTAGGGCCAGAGCAGCTCCCTCACCCAACCGTCCTCCCCGCGCCGGTAGTCGAGCCGCACATGCCGACGCCGCGCGTCGCCCTGGAAGAACTCCACCTCGTCGGGGCGCAGGTGGAACAGCGTCCACGTCGGCACGGGAGCGTCGGGCTCGCGTCCGGCCCGTTCCCAGGCCGACTCGGAGGCCCGCGCCAACTCCTCCAGTGACCCAAGGACCTGGCTCTGGCGGCCGGTCAGTGCCGCCGCCAGCGCGCCGGTCGAGCGGGCGTGCAGGTCGGCCTGGCCGTCCTGGGCGGGGGCGGCCGACACCGGGCCCCGCACCCGCACCTGGCGGCCCTGGGCGGGCCAGTAGAAGCCGAGTGCCGCGTACGGGCGGGCCGTCAGCTGGCGGCCCTTGCGGCTGTCGACGTGGGTCGCGAAGGACCAGCCGGAGGCGTCCGCGCCGTGCAGCATCACCGTCCGTACGTCCGGCAGGCCGTCCTCGCCGGCCGTGGCGAGGGACATGGTGTGCGGTTCCACCTGCCCCGCCGCCACCGCCTCGGCGAACCAGGCCGTGAACAGGGCGAGCGGGTCGGCGGGTGCGGTGGCCGGGTCGAAGGCAGGCAGCTCGGTGACCGCCGGGTCCCACACCCGCAGCGACCTCAGCAGCTCATGAAGAAGGTCATCTCCCATGCATCGATTGTCACGTGCCGCGGCGGCCGCACCGGCTCACAGCTGACCGAGGTCGGACGACACCCAGCGTTCGGGTCGCATGTGGATGACGATCTGCTCGCCGTGGTTCTTCCAGGCGAAGTCGACATAGCCGTCGACCTTGTCGGCCGGGAGATAGCGGGCCGAGACCTCCCGGAGCTGTTCCAGGGTGGCGGGGGTGGTCTCGATGACCGGGCCCTCGACCGACGCGTACCGGACGGTGGGTTCGACGCGGTCGACCATCAGGGTGAACCGGCCGGACGCCTGGATCAGCTGGTTCTTCCGGGAATCCAGCCCGGTCAGGACCCATACGTTGCCGCCGGGCTCGTACTGGTACCAGACCGGCACGGTCAGTGGAGCGCGCCCCGCGCCCGCGTCGACGGACAGCGCGGCGACATGGGGCTCGGCAAGGAACTGTTCGCGTTCTTCTCGGGTCAGGGCCATGCCTGCAGTCCTCTCGATCGGCTCAATCCCTCCCCAGTACCAACGTCCCCGACGAGCAGAACCATCCCCCGGTCGCCGAAGCGACACCCAGACGGGGCAACGCCCCGCCCCGCCCGCGCACCTGACGCTCCCCGCCCTCGCCCCGCAGCTGCCGCACCGCCTCCACCAGCAGGAACAGCCCCCGCATCCCGGGGTGCTGGGCCGAAAGGCCGCCCCCGTCCGTGTTGACCGGAAGTTCCCCGCCCCGCACCAGCAGCCGCCCCTTCTCCACGAACGCGCCGCCCTCGCCCTTCCCGCAGAAGCCGAGGTCCTCCAGCGTCACGAGGGTCATGTAGGTGAACGCGTCGTAGATCTCGGCGAAGTCGATCTCCTCCGGGCGCACCCCGGCCCGCTCGAAGGCGAGGCGTCCGCTGACCGCCGCCGGGCCCACCGTGAAGTCGGGCCACTCGGACATCGCCGCGTGCGAGACGTGCTCCCCGGTGCCGAGCACCCACACCGGAGCCGTACGGCAGTCCCGTACGAACTCCTCGGCCGCCAGCAACACCGCCGCCCCGCCGTCGGAGCGGATGCAGCAGTGCAGCTTGGTGAAGGGGTCCGCGATCACCGGCCCGTCCAGGACGTCGTCGACGGTGATCG
The DNA here is from genome assembly GCF_055656945.1 of Streptomyces sp. NPDC111606. Lineage (NCBI taxonomy): Bacteria > Bacillati > Actinomycetota > Actinomycetes > Kitasatosporales > Streptomycetaceae > Streptomyces > Streptomyces sp. NPDC111606. Next base: position 77,121 of record NZ_JBVKBY010000013.1, on the reverse strand, counting down.
GGTCGCGGAACATCGCGTCCGGGTTCAGGGCCGCATTGGCCCTCGCCTGGACGGCGACCTCCGCCAACTGCTCGATGGTCGTGCCGTGTTCGATCATGTGGCGGCGGGCGGCCATGGCGTACTTGGCGATGAGCGTGTGACCGTACGGCACCTCGAACTGCAGGGGGCCCCGGGAGCCGAAGGACAGGTTCCCCGTCCGCCGGCCCGCCCTGATGTCGGCGCGGGCCGTCGAGCCGTAGACGAGGAGGACGGCGTTCGCGTGCCCCCTCGCTATCGCGTCCGCCGCGTGGGCGGCCATCACCTCCCAGGTGGAGCCGCCGACGGAGGTGGAGTCGACCCAGGTGGGGCGCAGCCCCAGATACTCGGCCACCTCGACGGGGGCGAGGGTGCCGAGCCCGGCGGACGCGAAGCCGTCCACCACCTCCCGGCCGAGCCCCGCGTCGGCCAGGGCGCGGCGGGCCGCCTGCGCGTGCAGGGCGTACGGGGTCGCGTCGTCCACCCTGCCGCAGTCGGAGAGGGACACCCCGACTACGGCGACTTTCCGGCTCCCGGGAGTCATGCGAGGCCTCCAACCTCTCTGCGGTCAACCTCTGTGCATATCGTTGCGACCCTCCTAATATGACGGCCCGTCAGATACGGAGGGAAGAGCCATGGACGCCAGCTTCACCCCCGAGCAGGACGAGATTCGCCGCACCCTCCGCGAGCTGCTCCACAGCCGCTGCGGTCCCCGCGAACTGCGCGCCGCCGTCGACACCCCCGCCGGCCACGACCCGGCCCTGTGGACCGCCCTCGCCGAAGAGCTCGGCCTGCCCGGGCTCGCCCTTCCCGAGGCGTACGGCGGTGTCGGCTGCACGGCGACCGAACTCGCCCTCGCCTGCGAGGAGACGGGCCGTGCGCTGGCCCCCTCCCCGCTGCTCGCCACCGCCGTCCTCGCCGCACCCCTGATCGCCGCCCTCGGCACCGAGACCCAGCACGCCGCCCTGCTGCCCCGCCTCGCCTCCGGCACGCTCACCGCCACCCTCGCCGTCCCGGGCACCGCGCTGGCCGCCGCGCTCGCCCTGACCGGCGACAACGGGGGTGACTGGGCCGGCGGCGGACGTGCCGGCGGCGTGCAGGCGCGGCGGGTGGAGGGCGGCTGGCGGCTGTACGGGCAGGTCGACCAGGTGCTGGACGGGCACAGCGCGGGGCTGCTTCTGGTCGCCGCGCACGCCGGGGGGTTCGCCAAGTCACGGACGCTGCTGTTCCTGGTGCCGGGGGACGCGGCGGGGGTCGTCCGGGTGCGGCAGACCGCCCTGGACGCCACCCGGCCGCAGGGGCGGGTGCAACTGCGGGACGTGGCGGCCGAGTTGCTGGGGAAGGAAGACGGTACCGGCGTGCTGAGTGCCCTGGCCGGTGCGGGGGACGCGGTCGCCGCCGTCCTCGCCTGTGAGGCCGTGGGCGCCGCGGACCGGGCGCTGGAGCGGACCGTGGAGTACGTGGGGCAGCGGGAGCAGTTCGGGCGGGCGATCGGGTCCTTCCAGGCGGTGAAGCACCGGTTGGCGGACGTGTACGTGCAGGTGCAGGCGGCACGCTCGGCGGCCTATTACGCGGCCTGGGCGGTCACCCACGAGGAACGGGTCGGCGGGCTCGGGCTCGCGCAGGCCCTGGAGGCGCTGCGGGTGGCGTCCGCCGAGGGGATCCAGCTGCACGGCGGCATCGGTTTCACCTGGGAGCACGAGGCGCACCTGTACTTCAAGCGGGCCGCCGGCGACGAGCTGCTCTTCGGTCCGGTGCACCGGCTGCGGGCGCGCGCCGCCGAGGCGGCCCCGCTCTTCGAGATGTCCGACGCCCAGGAGGTGGCGGTGTGATCCGGGTCCCCGTGGTCGTGCGCGCGGTGCAGAAGGTGTCCTCGACGCGTGGCTTCGCCAAGGTCGCCCCGTACGTCATCCCCGTCCTCGACCGTGCCGTACACCGGGTCACCCGCGGGAAGGTGCTGCTCAGCGCCCAGATGCTGCCCGGCGTGATCCTGACCTCCACCGGCGCCCGCAGCGGCCTGCCCCGGCGGACGCCGCTGGCGTGCATGCCCGAGGAGGACGGCCGTTCCTGGATCCTGGTCGGCTCCAACTTCGGCCGCGCCGGCCACCCCGCCTGGACCCACAACCTCCTCACCCATCCCGACGCCGAGGTCAGCTGGAAGGGCCAGGACGTCCCCGTCACGGCCCGGCTGCTGGAGGGGGAGGAACGGGCGGCGGTGTGGAAGACCGCGTTGGGGTTCTGGCCGCCGTATGCGACGTATCAGGCGCGGGTGGAGCGCGAGATCCGGCTCATCAGGATCGTCCGCAGGTCATAGCGTCGCCAGGCGCTGCACCAGCAGGAAGGCGCCGATTCCGAGCATCGCCGCGCCGGACGTGCGGGTGACCGCCCGTGCCGCGGCCGGGCGGGCGCCGAGGACGGCGCGGGCGGCCAGGCCCACGGTCAGGTAGACGGCGGCGCAGCACGCCATGTGGAGCAGGCCGAGTACGGCGGTCTGGGCGGGGACCGGTAGGTGGTCGCCCTTGGTCACCAGGAACTGGGGCAGGACCGAGAGGTAGAGCAGCAGGCCCTTGGGGTTGAGGCCGCTGATCGTGGCGCCGCGCAGGAAGACGCGGGCCGGGCTGCTCGGGGCCACGGCCTCCTCGGAGGCCCCCGGTGTGCCCGGGCGGCGCAGCACGCTCCAGCCCAGCCACACCAGGTACGCGGCACCGGCCGCCGTCAGCGCGGTCAGCAGACCCGGCTCGCTCGCCACCAGCACCGCGAGGCCGGCCACCGCGAGGACCGTGTGCAGTGCGTACCCGGTGACCAGACCCGTCACCGCCATCAGCGGTGAGCGCTCGCGCAGCCCGGCGGAGATCGCGTACGCCCAGTCGGCGCCCGGTACGCAGACGAGCAGCAGGTCGATGGCGAGGAAGGAAAGGAGCAGTCCGGAGTCCATAGTAGGGACATTAGGCGGGAATGGCCCGAAAGTGTTGTCGAAGTTTGCTCATGATCGCGGGTTGTGAGCAAATATCTTCTTCATGGACGACGTGGACCGGAAGATTCTTGCCGAGCTGCAGCAGGATGGGCGGCTGACCGTGACCGAGCTGGCCGGGCGGGTGCGGCTGAGCGTCTCGCCGTGCCACCGGCGGCTGCGGGAACTGGAGCGCTCGGGGGCGATCAGCGGCTACCGGGCCGTGGTGGAGCCGGCGGCGGTGGGGCTGACCTTCGAGGCGCTGGTCTTCGTGTCCATGCGGCAGGAGGACCGGGACACGGTCGCCGAATTCGAGCGTGCGATCGCGGACATCCCTCATGTCCTGGACGCACAAAGGCTGTTCGGGGAACCCGACTATCTGCTGCGGGTGGCCACCGCCGACCTCGCTGCCTTCCAGCGGCTGTACGACGAGCGGCTGGCGACCCTGCCGGGAGTGCAGCGGCTCACCTCGACGCTGGTGATGAAGCACGTCGTACGGGATCGTCCGCTGCCCGAATAGGACGGCAGGCGGCGGCCCACGTCGGGTGAGTCGCCGCCTGCCAGACAGGACTTGCTCAAATCGGGGAGCTACTTCGTCGGCTTCTTGCCGGTCACACCCAGATGTACCAACAGGGCGAGGTTCGGCTTGAGTTCGGCCTGCTTGACGCCCCAGGTCTGGAAACCCTTCTGGTGCGAGGCCACCGCCGCGAGCATCGCGACGATCGAACCCGCGACCGCGGCCGGGTTGACGTCCTTGTCGACCTTGCCCTTGGCCTGCAACTGAGTGACCGACTCGGCCAGGGAGTTGTTGACCGAGTTCAGGATCTTCATGCGGATCTTGTAGAAGCGTTTGTCCCCCTCGGACGCACCGAGGTCGACGACCCGCAGGATCGCGTCGTTTCGCCGCCAGAACTCCAGGAATCCGTCGACGAGTTCCTGAGCCGTCTGCCAGCCGGCCTTGCCGACCCAGCTGCGGCCCTCCACGAGCTCGGTCAACCCGGCGCCCTCGGTGGCCATTTGGTCCGCGATCTCCAGGACGGCACCCTCGACGTCCGGGAAGTACTGGTAGAAGGTGGCGGGCGAAGTGCCCGCCTTCCGCGCGACATCTATGACTTTGACGTCGCGGTACGGGGAGGAGCTGAGCATCTCGCTGAGGCAGTCGAGCAGCTTCTGCCGGGTCGCCTGCCCACGCCGGCCGGCCACGCGGCCGTCGACGGTACGCACTTGTCCTGTCATGTCGTCAGCTTACCGAGGCGTGATCGGGGCGCGATTCGGCCGACTGCAAATGGGGTGCACGGGGATCGCGAGACTGGTGTGCCTGGTCTGCGAGGTGCGTGGGACGCCGTTACTTTTGCCGCATGGCCGAAAACAGGGCATCCGCGAACGGAACGGGATACACGGAGGGCGTTCCGTGCTGGGTCGAGGCGCAGCTCGCCGATGTGCAGGCGGGCAAGCGCTTCTACGGTGAGCTCTTCGGGTGGGACTTCGAGGAGGCCTACGACTCCACCGTATGGGCCCGGCTGGACGGCGATCGGGTGGCCGCCCTCTCCCGCAAGACGGACGGGCGGATGCCCACCGTGTGGACGGTGTACTTCGCCACCCCGGACGCGCGGGCGCTGACCGGGCGGATCCGCACCGCCGGGGGACAGGTGGTCACCGCGCCCGTGGAGGTCGGGGCGGGCCTCGGGACGGCCGCGCTGGTCACCGACCCCGAGGGTGCCGTCTTCGGGCTGTGGCAGGAGGGCGAACATCCGGGCTTCGGGCGGCGGCACGAGGCCGGCACCTTCGGCTGGGTGGAGCTGTACGCGCGGGACATCGAGGTCGCCAACGACTTCTACGGCGGGCTCTTCGCCGACGCCCTGTTCGGGCCGGACGCGAAGCCGGACTTCGGGCGGGCGGCGGTCGCGGAGCGCTTCTCGGCGATGATGCCGCCCCACTTCCTCGTCCACTTCCGGGTCACGGACTGTGAGGAGATCCTCGGCACGGTGAACCGGCTCGGCGGGCGGATCCAGGTGCCGCCCTTCGAAACGTCGTACGGGAGGGCCGCCGTGGTGACCGACGATCAGGGGGCGTCCTTCGCGGTTCTGGAGCGGGTTGCCAAGGACTGACGGCACTCCTGCCCCGGGTGGCTCAGGCGTCCCACTATGCGAAACCGCGCTTCCGCGGGGCGACGGGCTGTGGTTTTGTCCCAAGACACCCCGTTCCGCCCGCGGGTTCGCCACCACGCCTCCGGACAGGAAGAATCGGGGTGCGTGCCGCCAAGGCGGTGCGGTGGTGAGACGCTGCACGGGGTCGCGTACATAAGCGGATGACGGGGCCCGTACGGGGAGGTGGCAGGCAGAGTGGTGGATCAGCTGACGCAGCACGATCCGCGCAGGATCGGGCCGTTCGAGGTGCTCGGACGGCTGGGTGCCGGCGGCATGGGGCTGGTCTATCTTGCGCGCTCGGCGTCCGGGCGGCGCGTGGCGATCAAGACGGTCCGTACGGAACTCGCCGAGGACCAGCTGTTCCGCGTCCGCTTCACGCGTGAGGTGGAGGCGGCCCGGGCGGTCTCCGGCTTCTACACGGCGGCGGTCGTCGACGCCGACCCGCGGGCGGCCGTGCCGTGGCTGGCCACCGCGTACGTCCCCGCGCCCTCCCTCGAGGAGATAGTGAACGAGTGCGGGCCGCTCCCGGCCCAGGCGGTGCGCTGGCTGGCGGCCGGTGTGGCGGAGGCCCTGCAGTCGATCCACGGCGCCGGTCTCGTCCACCGCGACCTCAAGCCGTCCAACGTGCTCGTGGTCGAGGACGGCCCCAGAGTCATCGACTTCGGAATCGCGTCCGGCGTGTCGAACACCCGTTTGACCATGACCAACGTCGCCGTCGGTACCCCCGCCTACATGTCGCCCGAGCAGGCGAAGGACTCCCGCAGCGTGACCGGCGCGAGCGACGTCTTCTCGCTCGGCTCGATGCTGGTGTTCGCCGCCACCGGACACCCGCCCTTCCACGGTGCCAACCCCGTCGAGACGGTCTTCATGCTGCTGCGCGAGGGCCCCGACCTCGAGGGCCTCCCGGACGAGCTGCGCCCGCTGATCGAATCCTGTATGCAGATGGAGGCCACGGCCCGCCCCAACCCGGCCGACCTCCAGGCCCAGCTCGCCCCCCACCTCTTCGGCTCCGGCACCGACGACAGCGGTACGGCGTCCGCGTGGCTGCCCGAGCGCGCGGTGGGCCTGATCGAGGCGCGGCGCGGCGGCCGTCCGGCGGTGAAGCCCGCGCCGTCCTCCGGCCGCAGCGGGGGCCGTATCGCCCCCGCGCCGGTTCCGCCGCCGCCCGCGCACGACCCGGCGGTTCCGGGCCCGCAACCGGCGCCCGTACCGGTCGGCGCCCCCGACACCGGCCCGGTGCGGCTGGCCGGCGCCGCGGTCCCCATCGGCCCCGGCCCCCGCGTCGCCGACGCCCGCGCCGCCGCCATGCAGGCGCCCCCGCCGCAAGCCGGCCTCGTCGCCTCCTGGACCAAGCCCCGCCCCGGCGTCAACGGCACGGACCCTGCCGTCGGCCCCGCCGTACCGGCACCGCCGCCGGTGGCCCCCGAACCGGCGGCCGGCTGGCGGCCCTGGCGTTTCCGCATGTCGAACGACGTCTGGGGCACCCCTTCCGTCGCCGACGACCTCGTCTACGTCACCTCCTTCGAGGTGCACGCCCTGGACGTGGCCACCGGCCGCCGCCGCTTCAAGACGCGGGACGTCGCCTGGTCGATGGCGGTCGCCGACGGCCGTATCCACGCCTCCGACGGCCCGACCCTGTTCGCCCTGGACTGCCGTGAGGGCGCCGACCTCTGGCGTCTGCAGACGGACGCCTGGGTGTACTCCCTCAAGGCCGAGCGCGGCACGGTCATCACCGGCACGCGCGGCGGCGGTGTCCAGGCCTGGGAGGCCTCCAACGGCCAGAAACTGTGGGAGATCACCGGGGCGCAGACCGACTTCGAGTCCCCGGAGGCCGGACCGGCGCTGTACGACGGCACGGTGTACGTCTGGCAGGACGCCCGGCTGAAGGCCCTGGACGCCCGGACGGGCGACGAGCGCTGGTCGTACCCCATCGGCGACGCCGCCTCCTGCGGCGGGGTGCCGGTGCGCGTGGCGCAGGCGCACGACGGCTATGTGTACGTGTCCGCCGGGACGCGGGTGCTCGCGCTCGACGTGGTGAGCGGCCAGGTCCGCTGGCACTTCGAGGCCCCGGCGGTCTTCCTGTGCCCGCCGGCCTTCGTGCCGGGCCCGGCGGTGACCGGCGGCGGCGTGTATCTCGCGGACTACCTCGGCACGGTCTACGCCCTGGACGCCACCGACGGCCGCGATCGCTGGCGCATCGCCACCGAGGCCCGCGCCTCGATCGATCCGGTGCTGGTGGCCGGGGGCCACGTCCACGTCGGCAGCGGCAAGGGGCTCTACACCCTGGATGCCGTCACCGGGACGCCGAAGTGGCGTTTCCAGGCGGGCGGCGACATCGTGGGCGCGCCTTCGGTGGCGGAGGGCCGGATCCACTTCGGCTCCACCGACCACCTGCTCTACACCCTGAAGGCCGACGACGGCCGGCTGCGCTGGAAGCTCGCGACCGGTGGCGAGATCACCGGCTCGCCCGTGGTGCAGGACGGCGTCGTGTACGCGTGCAGCAAGGACCGCTGTGTGTACGCCCTGGACGCCGAGAAGGGCACGGGCACGGCCCGCACCGCGTAGGCATCGCTTGTGACGGCCGTCGTACCGGCGCACGGAAGGGTCCGGACGGCGGCCGTCCGCGAAGGGCGGCCATCTTCACCGCTCTTGCACGAGACGTTACGCCGGGTAAGCGGTTCCTGCCATGCGGCCGCTGCTAACGTGACGTGCTCACGATCACGACAACGGGGGTTGACCACGTGAAGCTTCGCCATGTCCGCGCTGTGGCCGTCTGCGTGGGGGTCGTCGTGGCCCTGACGGGCGCACGGCACTCCAGCGGCGGTGGCTGCGACAGCAACTCGAACTCCGGCAGCTCGTCGAGCAGTTCGGGCGGCACGAGTGGTGGCAGCACGCACTACGACGACGATGACGACGACTACTCGTCCACCGGTGGCTCGGGCGCCGACGCGACGGCGACCGCCGAGGCCACCCAGGACGTGAAGATCCAGAGCTGTGTGTTCGACGAGAGCCGCGGCATCGTCGCCCGGGTCGAGGCCACCAACTCCAGCAGCGTCACGACGTACACCTACGAGTTCGGCGTCACGTTCAAGGACCCGTCCGGCGGTTCCGTGCGCACCAGCGCGTCCACCATCCCGTACGTCTCGCCGGGCTCCACGGACACGCTGGACGTGGCCGCCGCGTACGTCCCGGATGCCGGGGCCGGCACCAGCGGCGTCACCTGCGAACTGGGTGACGTGACGCGCACGGCGGAGTAGCTCACCGAACCCGGTGGTCGCGGCGCCGCGCCCGGAACAGCTCCGTCTGCCGTTCACCCGGCAGGTTGCCGAGGGCAATCAGGTGCGGTGCCTGGGCGAAGGCGTGGGCCAGGGCGGCCTCCTTGGCCGCCCACAGCGCCCGTACGGTCCCCTGCACACCCTCCGGGGGGTACCCGGCGATGACGACGGCACAGTCGACCGCGCCGGCCAGCGCCCCGCCGGGCTCGGTGACGTCCGACACGAATCCGATCTCGTGCGCCCGTCGCGCCGACATCCGCTCCGCGCTGCCCATGAGCGCCATCCGCGCGGCCTCTGCGTACGGCATGCGCAGCGCCATCAGCATCGACTCGTAGGCGCTGACCATGCCGTAGGTGGTGTGCGGGTCGAAGAAGGTGGCGCTCGGGTCGGCGACGAGGAAGTCCGCCTCGCCCAGGAGGTAGAAGGCGCCCCCGCAGGCCATGCCCCGCACGGCGGCGACGACCGGCTTCCACAGGTCGTTCGCCTTCGGCCCGACCCGCAGCAGCGGATCGTCGGTCATGTACGGCGAGCTGGGCTGCGGGACGACGGCCTCCCGGTCCAGCCCGGTGCAGAAGGCCCGCTCCCCGGCCCCGGTGAGCACGACGGCCCGTACGGTGTCGTCGAACCGCAACTCCCGCCACGCCGCGACCAGTTCGTCGCGCATGGCGAGGTCGATGGCGTTGAGGCGCTCCGGCCGGTCGAGAGTGACGACGGCGACGCCGGTGTCCTTGTCGGTCTCGGTCCTGACGGCGGGGTTCACGGCCGCTCCAGGACCCACTGCACAAGGCCGGACCCGCTGAAGACGGCCTGGACCTTGGCGCCGATGCGGATCCGGTCCGGGGGCAGAGAGTTGAGAGGGGCGTCGGGTTCCGTGACGAGGTTGCCGACCAGGCGGATGCGGGGCGCGTCGGCGAGTTCGACGATCACGACGTTGTACGGCGCCTGCTCCGCGTAGTCCGGCAGCAGGGGCGGATGGGGGACGACGTACGACCAGATCCGGCCGTGCCCGCCGACCTGCCGCCACTCGCTCGCGAAGGACTGGCAGTGCGGGCAGCAGGGGCGGGGCGGGAAGCGGAGTTCGCCGCAGTCGGCGCAGGCCTGGATGCGCAGCTCGCCCTGGGCGGCGTACTGCCAGAAGGGGGCGCCGTCGGGGTCGGTTACGGGGGAGAGCATCCTTCGATCAACTCCTCAGGAGCAGCGCGGAGGTGGGGACGCCTTCGCCGGCGGTGACGAGACAGGTGGTGGCGTCGGGGACCTGCGCGGTGCTGGTGCCACGCAGCTGCTTGACGCCTTCGTTGATGAGGTTGAAGCCGTGGACGTAGGCCTCGCTGAGCCCGCCGCCCCCGGTGTTGAGGGGCAGCAGCCCGCCGATCTCCAGGGCGCCCCCTTCCGTGAACGCCCCGCCCTCGCCCCGCCCGCAGAAGCCGTACCCCTCCAGCGAGAGCGGTATGAGAGCGGTGAACGCGTCGTAGATCTGGGCGACGTCCACATCCTGTGGAGTGAAGTCGGCGTGCTTCCACAGGTGCCGGGCCGCGGTCCACGCGGGCCCCGTGAGCGGGTCGTCGTTCCAGTAGTTGACCATGCCGTGGTGCTGGGCGGGCAGCCCTTGGGCGGCGGAATGGACGTAGACGGGGGTGTGCCGGCAGTCCCGGGCACGCTCCCGGCTGACGATCACGCACGCCAGGGCTCCGTCGGTCTCCAGGCAGTTGTCGAAGAGGCACAGGGGCTCGCTGATCCACCGGGAGGTCATGTACATCTCGCGGGTCAGGGGCCGTTCGTACATCACCGCGGCCGGGTTCTGGTTGGCCCGGTTGCGGCAGGCGAGGGCGACGTTGAAGAGGTGATCCCGCGTCGCGCCGTACTCGTGCATGTAGCGGCGGGCGAGCATGGCGATCTCGTCGGCGGGGCGCAGGAGGCCGTACGGCCGGGTCCACTGGGCGGGTGTGGGCAGTTGAGCGGTGGTGTTGCGCCAGGGCCGGGGACCGCTGCCCCGCTTCCTGGACCGCCAGGCGACCCCGACCGTCGCCTGCCCGGCGGCGATGGCGGCGGCGAGATGCGCGACCGTGGCACACGAACCGCCGCCCCCGTAGCCCACCTTGCTGAAGAAGGTGAGGTCACCGAAGCCGACGGCCTTCGCCAGCTCGACCTCGTCGGTCTCCTCCATGGTGTAGCTGGCGAGCGCGTCGACCTCGCCCGGCGCTATGCCGGCGTCGTCCAGGGCGGCCGCGACGGCACGGCAGGCGAGGGTTCTCTCGTCCTCGCCGAGCCGCTTGGCGAAGGGCGTCTGTCCGATGCCGACGATCGCGGTGGCGTCCTTGAGTCCGTTGACTCCGGTCATGCTGCGAGCACCTCCGCATGCTGAAGCGGCTGCTGACAGGGCGTCAGGCTACAGCTAATCTGACGGACAGTCAGCTACTGGGTCTGGAGGCTGTGGTGCGCGGTGACTTGGAGTGGGCCAGCATCCCGGAACTCGTCCGGTCCGCGGCCGAGCGGTTCGCGGACGTCGAGGCCGTGGTCGAGGGCCGTACGCGGATCTCGTACGCCGAACTGGGCGCCCGCGTCGAGCGATCGGCGGCGGCCTGCCTGGCGAACGGCGTCGCGCCGGGCGACCGGGTCGCCATCTGGGCACCCAACACGCTCGACTGGATCGTGTCGGCGCTGGGCGCGGTGTCGGCCGGGGCGGTGCTGGTGCCGCTGAACACCCGCTTCAAGGGCACCGAGGCGGCCGATGTGCTGCGGCGCAGCGGGGCGCGGCTGCTGTTCGTGACGGGCACGTTCCTCGGGACGTCGTATGTGGCGTCGCTGCGCAGGGCGGTCGCGGAGGGGCCGGGACTGCCGGAGCTGGAGCAGGTGGTCGTGCTGTCGGACGACGCCCCGGCGGACTTCCGTACCTGGAAGGACTTCCTGGCGAGCGGGGACGGGGTGAGCGCCGCGGACGTGCGCGCGCGTGCCGAGGCCGTGGACGGCTCCTGCCCCTCGGACATCGTCTTCACGTCCGGCACGACGGGCCGCCCGAAGGGCGCGGTCATCACGCACGCGCAGACCCTGCGTGCCTACGAGGTGTGGAGCGACCTGGCGGGACTGCGGCGGGGCGACCGCTACCTCATCGTGAACCCGTTCTTCCACACCTTCGGCTACAAGGCCGGGGTGATCGCCTGCCTGATGCGGGGCGCGACGATGATCCCCCAGCCGGTCTTCAACGTCGGCACGGCCCTGGCGAACATCGCGGCGGAACGGGTGTCGGTCCTGCCGGGCCCGCCCACCCTGCACCAGTCCCTCCTGGACCACCCGGCCCGCGACGCCCACGACCTCTCCGCGCTGCGGCTCGTGGTGACGGGCGCGGCGGTCGTACCTCTGCAACTGGTGGAGCGGCTGCGCGGGGAACTCGGCGTCGAGACGGTCCTCACGGCATACGGCCTCTCCGAGGCCAGCGGCATCGTGACGATGTGCCGGCGCGGCGACGACCCGTCGGTCATCGCGTCGACGTCGGGCCGCGCGATCCCGGGCACTCAGGTGCAAGTGGTCGGCCCGACGGGCGGACCGGCGCCGGCCGGCACCCCCGGCGAGGTCCTGGTCCGCGGCTTCAACGTGATGCGCGGCTACTACGAGGACGAGGCGGCCACCGCCGAAGTGCTGACGGAGGACGGCTGGTTGCGCACGGGCGATGTGGGCGTGCTGGACGCGGCGGGCAACCTGCACATCACCGACCGCATCAAGGACATGTACATCGTCGGCGGCTTCAACGCCTACCCGGCGGAGATAGAACAGCTCCTGGGCCTGCATCCCGACGTGGCGGACGTGGCGGTGATCGGCGTCCCCGACGCACGGCTGGGCGAGGTCGGGAAGGCGTACGTGGTGCGGCGGCCCGGCGCGGTGCTCACCGGGGACGACCTGATCGCCTGGGCGCGGCGGGAGATGGCGAACTACAAGGTGCCCCGGACGGTGGAGTTCCTGGGGGAGTTGCCGCGGAACGCGAGCGGCAAGGTGGTGAAGGGGGAGTTGCGGGGCGGGGCGCGCCGCCGCTCGGGGTAGGACCGCGGGGACTGCCCCTCAGGTCGCCGCACCGACGCGCTGGGGCCCGTGCCGGGGCCGCTTCACCTGCGCCGGGACCACAGTCGTGGGCGTACCGGAGCCGCGGCGCCACCCGGCCGGCGCCTCGGCCATGACGACGGCGAGCACGCACCAGAAGAGCACATCGATCCGGTCCAGATTGGCCGGGTGGTCCATCATGCTCGCCAGGAAGAACCCGGTCAGCGAGGCCAGCCCGACCGTCCCGATGACCGACTTGGCTCGGGCGGCGCGGGCCGCGCAGGACAGGGCGACGACGGCCACCGCGGTCATGGCGAGGAGCCCGAGAGGCCCCGTCTCCACCAGCTGGTTGAGCCAGAGGTTGTGCGCGTGGACGAAGACCCGCTCGCCCGGCGCGGTGGCGGATATGACGGCACCGGAGCGCCCGAGCCCCACGCCGAGGGGGTTGTCGGCGGCGAGCTGCAGTGCGGCTTCCCACGCCTGTCCCCGCACCCCCAGCGAGTTCCCGGCCCGGGACACGGCCCAGATGGCGCCGGCCGCCGCGAGCAGGGCCACGGCACCCAGGGCGGCGAACAGCCGGCGCTGTGCCCGGTCGGCGAGCCGCGGTGCCATCCAGTAGGCGCCGCCGAGCACGAGAAGCCCGGCGGCAGTTGCGACGTACCCGGCACGCGAGAAGGTGGTCAGCAGGGCCCCGTATCCGATGACGACCAGCACCACGATCGCCGTACGGGCCGTCCGCTCGTCCACGCACACGGCGGCGAGCAGCGCGAACGGCAGGAGCAGCACGAGGAAGGCGGCCAGCAGGTTCGGGTTGGAGAAGGTTCCGGTGGCCCGGATGAGGATGCCGTCCCCGGCCGCGTCACAGGCGACGTCGGTGAGCAGCCCCGTCCGGCAGAAGCCGGTCGGCGTCTCGTTGGTCACCTGGGAGAAGGCGGTGGTGGAGGCCGCCGCGACGCCGGCCAGCGCGAGGATCCCGATCGCCCGCCACGACTCGGTCTGCGTACGGCGCACTCCGACGACCAGGTAGTAGCAGCACACGACGGTCAGCAGGCCGCGCAGGGGCGCCGTAGCGTGCCCGCCGTGGTACGTCGTCGCCCCCGCGGCCACGACCAACAGGCCGACCGGCACGTCCAGTCGCGTCCTGAAGTCCCGCAGCCGGGCCCGCGCCCGCCCCCGTACGCGAACGACGAGGGCGATCAGCCCGGCCAGCAGGGCGAGGCGCGTCGGCGTGACGATCCCGACGACCGACTCGACCGGGTCGTCGGGGAAGAAGTCGGTGCCGGAGTCGAGCAGCACGACAGCCACCGCAGCCAACGGCACGAACTGAACGAACCTGACAATCGCCGACGGCCGCCCGGGACCGGCCGGCACGCTCTGGTCGGATGCCATGGCACCCGAGCCTGGCGGGCGGGTGCGACGACGGGGTGTCGGGAGGGGGAACGGGGCACAGAGCCTTGGCGGACGCCGGTCCCCCCATGCCCCGGCCCTGCCCCCGGACACACCTCGGCCGCAGCGGCTCCCCTCCGCGCCGCCGCGGCCGATCCCCGTGAGATGAGGCTTACTTGTCGTTCAGGTCCAGTGCGGCGGGGCCGGCCGGCATGGCGTTGTTGAGGGTGGTGATCTCCTCGGCCTTGGCGGGTTCGCTCGGCATGGCGTTGTTGAGGGTGGTGATCTCCTCGGCCTTGGCGGGCTCGCTCGGCATGGCGTTGTTCTGCGGAGAGACGGTCGCGTCCTTCTTCTGGTCGCTCATGGGCTCGTGGTCCTCTTTTTCGGTGATGAGTGAGGAACGCCCGCCCGGAAACTCCCCCGAGGATTGCCGGGCGGGCGTTCGGAGCCGCACATTAACCGGTCAGGCTCCGGCCGGACCGTCTGCCCCCCGACGCGACGGTCTGACTGGTACGAGCATGCCGGGTCGGGATAAACGAACGCTGAACGCGGACGCCGTCCCGCAACGGCCCGCTGAGCCACCGTACTTCTACGCCGTCCGACGTCTACGCCGCAGCGGCCGAGGTGAGCAGCGCCCGCACCTCGTCGGCCTCCGCAGCGCTGTTCTGCTCGTAGAGGTTGAGCGCCTCGCGCCAGCACGCCCGCGCCCGGTCCGCCTGACCGAGCGTGGCGAGGGCGCGCCCCAGCAGTGTCAGGACGTTCCCCTGCATCCGGTCACCGCCGATGCACCCGAGGGCGAGGGCCTGTTCGGCGTGCTGGGCGGCTGCGGCCGGGCGGCGGTCGGCCAAGTGCACTTCGGCGATGCGGAAGTGGGTGACGCCCTCCCAGAGCCGCTGCCGGTGGTCGTTGAAAATGCCGAGGGCGTCGCAGAACCGGCTGAGCGCCTCGGTGTAGCGGCCCGCGCGAGTGAGCGCGACGCCCAGCGCGAAGTGGCCGTTGGCCAGGCGCACGGTCCGGCCGATCTCGATGTGGGCGGCGAGACCGTGCTGGGCGATCTCCACCGCCTTCGCGATGTTGCCCATGCCCAGGTAGGCCCGGGACAGATTGCCCAGGGCGGTGGCTTCGAAGGGCCGGTTCCCCGCTGCTCGCAGACCTTCGAGGGCCTGGTCGAAGAAGACCTTGCCGTCGGCGAACCGGCCCTCGTGCAGACAGATGAGTCCCCGGTTGTTGGCCACCCAGCTGACGGCGGTGGCGTCGTGCGCGTTCGCCGCGAGCTCCATGGCGACACGCGCTTCCTCCTCCGCCTGCCGGATACGCCCGGAGACCAGGAGGACATCGCTGAGAACCGTCCGTGCCCTGCCCTCCGCCCGGTCGTTGCCGAAGTCCCGGGTGGCCCCGCACGTGGCTCTCGCCGTCATCTCGTACTGATGCGAGTTGGCCCCCGACTCGGTCAGGTCCTTGGCCGCCCAGAGCAGATCGACGGCCCGCCGCAGCCTGTCGGTCCCCGCCGCCTGCCGTACGCAGGCCAGGAGCTGCCCCGCCTCCGTGTACAGCCAGTCGAGCGCCGCCGCCTGCCCTGTGAGACGCAGCCCCGGATAGCTCGTGGGCTCCAAGTCGTCGATCAGCCGGTCCCCGGGGTGCTCGATCGCATACACCTGTGCGGTGGTCGCCAGATAGAAGTCCAGCAACCGTGACAGGGCATCCTCCCGCTCGCTCGGGGGCTGTTCGTCCCTTTCCGCACACGCACGCGCGTAGAGCCGCACCAGATCGTGGAACCGGTACCGCCCCGCCGCCGCCGACTCCAGCAGCGACGTGTCGACGAGGGACTCCAGGAGGTCCTCCGCGTCCTCCGCCGGTAGGTCCAGTACCGCCGCGGCCGCGGCCAGGGAGATGTCGGGGCCGTCCGCGAGGCCCAGGAGGCGGAAGGCGCGGGCCTGGGCGGGGTCCAGGGCGCCGTAGCCGAGTTCGAACGTGGCCTTGACCGCGAGATCGCCGGCCTGGAGCTCGTCCAGTCGGCGCCGTTCGTCGGCGAGCTTGGCGGCGAGGACCGAGACGGTCCAGGTGCGGCGGGCCGCGAGGCGGGACGCCGCGATGCGGATCGCCAACGGCAGGAAGCCGCACGCCGCGACCACGTCCAGCGCGGCCTCCCGCTCGGACGCCACCCGTTCCTCGCCGACGATCTTCGTGAAGAGGGACAGCGCCTCGTCCGGGGACATCACGTCCAGGTCGACCAGGTGGGCGCCCGCGAGGTCGACCATGCGGACCCGGGAGGTCACCAGCGCCGCGCAGCCCTCGGTGCCCGGCAGCAGCGGCCGTACCTGGGCGGCGTCCCTGGCGTTGTCCAGCAGCACCAGGACCCGGCGGCCGTCCAGGACCGAGCGGTACAGGGCCGCGCGCTCGGCCAGCGAGTCCGGAATGGCCGAGTCCGCCGTGCCCAGGGCCCTCAGGAAGGACCCCAGTACCGTCTCCGGCTCGGCCGCCCGCGGGCCCGCGCCCTGCAGGTCGACGTACAACTGCCCGTCGGGGAAGGCCGAGCGCGCCTGGTGGGCCACGTGCACGGCGAGCGTCGTCTTGCCGACCCCGCCGATGCCCGCCAGCGCCGACACCGCCATCACCCTGCCCTCGGACGAGGCGAGGACGTCGCTCAGCTCGGTGACGAAGGCGGAGCGGCCCGTGAAGTCGGGCACGGTCGCCGGGAGCTGGGCGGGCCGTACCGGCATCACCGGCGGGTCGGCCACCGGGGCCGACGGTTCCGCGAGGCCGGGGTCGGCCTGCAGGATCCGCTGCTGGAGTTCCTTCAGGTCCGGACGTGGGTCCACGCCGAGTTCGTCCGCCAGCAGGCGGCGGGTGTCCGCGTACACCGCCAGCGCCTCCGCCTGGCGCCCGCTGCGGTACAGCGCGAGCATCAGCAGTTCACGCAGCCGCTCGCGCAGCGGGTGCTCCGCCGTCAGCGCCGTCAGCTCCGAGACCGCCTCGGCGTGGCAGCCCTGCTCCAGGTCCATGTCGAGGCGGGACTCCAGCAACTGCAGCCGCCACTCCTCCAGACGGACCCGCTGGGCCTCCGCGTACGCCCCGGGGACCCCGGCCAGGACCTCCCCGTCCCACAGCGCCAGCGCCCGGCCCAGCACCTCCCGGGCATGGCACAGATCCCCGGCGTTGCGCGCCTTCTCCGCCTCCGCCGCCAGCTCCTGGGCCGCCGCAAGGTCCAGCGCGCCCTCGGCCAGGCCTCGCACCGCGTAGCCGCCCGACTCGCTCACCAGGACCCCGGGGTCCAGCACCTTGCGCAGCCGGGAGGCATACGTCCGGACCGCCGCCAGCGCCTGCGAGGGCGGCTCCTCGCCCCACAGGGCGTCGATCAGCTCCGCGGCGGTCGCCGTACGGCCCTCGCGCAGCAGGAGGGCGGCGAGCAGGGCGCGTTGCTGGGGGGAACCGGTGGGGAGCTGTTCCTCGCCCCGCCAGGCGCGTACCGGTCCGAGCACACCGAAGCGCAGCTCCGCCGCCTGCTCCGCCGTATCTGCCGAGGAGCCGGGACGCCTCTGCTCCGGCACTCGCGGTACCCCGTCCATCGCAGTCCCCCTAGGACCTGTTTACATCCCCGCCAGTTTGCCTTGTTCATGGCAGATGCGTCAGCTGTGGAGGGGGTGATCACAGCCAGGCGCGCGGGATATCACAAGGTCCTCACACGCTCTCCGCGCGGCGTTGGCCGCTCCTCGGACGCGCCCCACCCGCTCCGGTGTAGCTGACGGACCGTCAGATCGGCGCTACCGTGACGGACATGGACACCGAGACCGCGTTTCCCCTGATCATCTCCGTCGACGACCACACGGTCGAGCCGCCCACGGTCTGGCAGGACCGGCTTCCGAAGAAGTACCAGGACACCGGGCCGCGCATAGTCCGCGCGCCACTGAAGGAAATGACCTTCCTGGGCGGGCGGTTCAAGCCCGTCATGGGCCGGCCGGGCGACGACGGGCCCATCGGCGACTGGTGGGTGTACGAGGACCTGCAGCGGCCGCTGACCCGCCTCGACACCGCCGTCGGGTACAGCAGGGACGAGATCAAGCTGGAGGTCATCACCTACGAGCAGATGCGCCCGGGGTCCTACGACGTCCCCGCACGCCTCGCCGACATGGACGTCAACCACGTCCAGTCCGCGGTCTGTTTCCCGACCTTCCCCCGCTTCTGCGGCCAGACCTTCACCGAGGCGCAGGACCACGAGCTGGGCCTGCTGGGCGTCCAGGCGTACAACGACTGGATGGTGGAGGAGTGGTGCGGTCCCGCCGCGCAGGGCCGGCTCATCCCGCTCACCCTCATCCCCCTGTGGGACGCCGAGCTGGCGGCCGCGGAGGTCCGCCGCAACGCCGCGCGGGGCGTGCGGGCCGTCGCCTTCTCCGAGATACCCCCGCACCTTGGGCTCCCGTCCGTCCACACCGACTACTGGGACCCGTTCCTCGCCGCCTGCGACGAGACCGGCACCGTCGTCGCCATGCACATCGGCTCGTCCAGCCGGATGCCCTCCACCTCGGCCGACGCCCCGCCTGCCGTCGGGTCCACCATCACCTTCGCCAACTGCTGCTTCTCGATGGTCGACTGGCTGATGAGCGGCAAGTTCGAGCGCTTCCCGAACCTCAAGGTCATGTACGCCGAGGGGCAGATCGGCTGGATCCCGTACATCCTCGAGCGCGCCGATGTGGTGTGGGAGGAGAACCGTGGCTGGGGTGGGGTCGCCGACAAGGTGCACCGGCCGCCGTCCGAACTGTTCGCCGACCACGTCTACGGCTGCTTCTTCGACGACGCCTTCGGGCTCAGGAACCTGGACTCGATCGGCGTCGGAAACGTCCTGTACGAGACCGACTACCCCCACTCCGACTCCACCTGGCCGAAGTCGCGCGAGGTCGGCGAGGCGCAGATGGGGCACCTGGACCCGGACGTGGTCGACCGGATCGTACGGCGCAACGCGATCGGGCTGCTGGGCCTGACGGACGACGGGCTGTGGCCCGGGAGGGCATGAGCAGGCCGCGGTCCCGGGAAGGGACCGAGGCCGCAACTCGTGGGCAGGCCGGTGGCGTCAGCCGAGGAACACCGACGAGATCCTGTCGTCGAAGTCGACCGAGGCCAGGTCGGCGATGTTGCCCTGGACCACCTTGGAGTCGCCCTTGCAGTCCTTCTCGGACCAGATCTTCAGGGTGCCGGAGGCCTGGAGGGAGGAGGCGGAGTCGTCGCGGCCGACGTTCTGGCACCCGGCCCCGGCCAGCCCCTCGGAGGGGTCGCCGAAGTTCGGCTCGTCGGAGAGGGTGACGCCGGTCGCGGGGGCCACACCGTCCTGCCCGTCACCGGCGCCCCCCTCCTCGCCGCCGGCGCCGTCCTCTGCCCCGGCTCCCGCCTTCTCGCCGTCCGGCGTCACGCCGAACCAAGTCCCGCCCACGCCCTGCCCGTTGGTGTCACCGGGCTTGAGGTCCTTGCTGAAGCGGTAGACCGGCCAGCCGCCGACGGTCACCTGCAGGTTGCCGTCGGCGCGCTTGACGACGCCCACGTCGGACTTGTCCACACCGTCGATGAAGATCTTGCCGCCGGGGGCGACGAGGACCGGCGGCCAGGTGGTGGCGCACTCGCCGGCGCAGTTCGACCTGGACGGGTTCGCGGTGTCCTTGTCGAAGCGGTAGAGGGTGAAGCCGGCGCCGTTGACGACGACCGGGTCCAGATCGCCCGCCCGGGCCGCGCTCAGCTGCACCCACTTCTTGGCGACGGGCTTGCTCGCCGGCTTCCCCGGGCCGTTGGCCCAGTCGCCGGTGCCGGGGGCCGCGTTGTTCTGCTTGGCCGAACCGCTGGTGAAGCTCAGGCTCCCCTGCGCGGCGGCGGCCCCCTCGCGGGCGCCGGACGCGGCGGTGTCGGTGCCGTTGCAGGCGGTCAGCAGCAGGGCCGCGGCGGCGGTGGTGGCGGCGATCGCGGCGATGCGGTTGCGGATCATTCTCGGTCTCCCCGTTGTCCCGGCGCCCGGACCTCCCGGGCAGCCACCGCCGAGTACGAACCCCTCGCCGGCCGCCCTCACCCGGTGACCTGCCTGAGACACGAACACGACGGATTGGGGTCAATCGGACGAAGATCGCGACATTCCACAGGCCCGGCGGGGCGCCCCGCGCGGGCGGCAGCAGTTCCGCGTCCACCCCTTGTCTGTTGCGGCGCCAGCCCCGACGATGACGCCCGGAACGGATATGACGGTTCGTCAGATCGAGGAGGGTGTGTGTCCATCCAAGTCCCGCCGGACGGGCGGACGCTGTTCGGGATGCAGCTCCCGGTCCAGTCCCAGAGCACGATCTACGCCGAGCCCTGGGAGGCGGCCGCCGGTCCCGGCGACCTGAGGGCGATCGCCGTCGCCGCCGACCGGGCCGGCTTCGACTACATCGCGAGCTGCGACCACGTCGGCGTCCCGCGCCGTCTCGCGCCCGCGATGAGCACGATCTGGTACGACCCCGTCGCCACCCTGGCCCACCTCGCCGCCGTCACCGAACGCGTCCGGCTGCTCAGCCATGTCGCCGTGGTCGGCCTGCGCCATCCGCTGGCCACCGCCAAGCAGTACGCCACGCTGGACCACCTGTCGGGCGGCCGCCTGATCCTCGGCGTCGGTGCCGGGCATGTGCGCGAGGAGTTCGAGGCGCTCGGGCACGATTTCCGGCAGCGCGGGGCCGTCCTCGACGAGGTGATCGACGCCCTGCGCGCCGCGCTCGGGCCGGAGGAGTTCCCCGAGCACCACGGGAAGTTCTACGACTTCGGGGGGCTCGGCCAGTTGCCCCGGCCCGCCCAGCCGCGCGTACCCGTCTGGGTCGGCGGATCCTCGCCCCCCGCCGTACGCCGGGCCGCGCTCAAGGGCGACGGCTGGCTGCCGCAGGGCGACCCGCGCGACCGGCTGCCGGAACAGATCGCCACGCTGCGGAGGCTGCGCGCGGAGGCCGGCATCGAGAAGCCGATCGTCGTGGGCGCCATCACCGAGCCGCTGTACGTGGGCCGGCCCGACTGGGAGGTGGGGCGGCGGACGATCACCGGTGCGCCGGAGGCGCTAGCCGAGTCCCTGCGGGCCTACCGCGCGATGGGCGTGCATCAGATCCAGGTGCGCTTCCGCTGCCGGAGCCGGGACGAACTCGTGGACCAGATAACCGCCTTCGGGGCCGAGGTCGCCCCGCACCTCGACCAGTGACTGGAGTGAGCCATGGGCAAGCTGGACGGCCGCGTCGTGATCGTCACCGGCGCGGCACGCGGACAGGGTGAGCAGGAGGCGCGGCTCTTCCGGGAGGAGGGCGCCGAGGTGGTCGTCGCCGATGTGCTCGACGAGCAGGGCGAGGCCCTCGCGAAGGAGATCGGCGCGCTGTACGCGCATCTCGACGTGGGGGAGGAGGCGCACTGGCGGGCCGCGGTGGCCGCCGCGAAGAGGGCGTACGGCCGGGTCGACGGGCTGGTCAACAACGCCGGCATCCTGCGCTTCAACTCCCTCGTCGACACCCCTCTCGACGAGTTCATGCAGGTCGTGCGGGTCAACCAGGTCGGCTGCTTTCTCGGCGTCAAGACGGTCGCGCCCGAGATGGAGGACGGCGGCACCATCGTGAACACCGCCTCCTACACTGCCGTGACGGGCATGGCGGCCGTCGGCACGTACGCGGCCACCAAGCACGCCATCCTCGGCCTCACCCGCGTCGCCGCGCTGGAACTGGCGCCGCGCGGCATCCGGGTCAACGCGATGTGCCCGGGCGCGATCGACACCGCCATGTCCAACCCGGCCCATCTGGACCCGGGCGCGGACCCCGAGGAGACCTCGAAGGCCCTCGACGGGCTCTACCGCAAGCTCGTGCCTCTGGGGCGGATCGGACGGCCGGAGGAGGTGGCCCGGCTCGCGCTGTTCCTGATGTCGGACGACTCCTCGTACGTCACCGGGCAGCCCTTCGTGATCGACGGCGGCTGGCTGGCCGGGGTGAGCGTCATCTGACGCATGGGCGTCATCTGATGGCCAGTCAGCTATTGACGGTGCACGTGAGCGGTGCCACAGTCGGCGGAAAGTGAATCTGACGGAACGTCAGAAACGACGTGGGGACGGTGAACCTCCTTGGAATTCGGGCTCTTTGTACAGGGATACGTGGGCAAGCGCGCCGAAACCGACCCGCTCGCCGAGCACAAGGCGCTGATGGAGGAGACCGAGTACGTCATCCAGGCGGACAAGTCCGGCTTCAAGTACGCCTGGGCGTCGGAGCACCACTTCCTGGAGGAGTACTCCCACCTCTCCGCCAACGACGTGTACCTGGGGTACCTGGCGCACGCGACGGAGCGGATCCATCTGGGGTCCGGCATCTTCAACCCGCTCGCCCAGGTCAACCACCCGGTCAAGGTGGCCGAGAAGGTCGCCATGCTCGACCACCTCACCGAGAACCGCTTCGAGTTCGGCAGCGGGCGCGGCGCCGGCTCGCACGAGATCCTCGGGTTCATACCGGGCGTGACCGATATGAACTACACGAAGGAGATCTGGGAAGAGACCATCGCCGAGTTCCCCAAGATGTGGCTCCAGGACGAGTACGCCGGCTTCCAGGGCAAGCACTGGTCGCTGCCGCCGCGGAAGGTGCTGCCCAAGCCGTACGGGAAGTCGCACCCCGCGATGTGGTACGCCGCCGGGTCGCCGCCGTCGTATGCGATGGCGGCGAAGAAGGGGCTCGGGGTGCTCGGCTTCAGCGTGCAGAAGGTCTCCGACATGGAGTGGGTGCTGGAGCAGTACAAGACCGCTGTCGTGAACGCCGAGCCGATCGGTGACTTCGTCAACGACAACGTGATGGTGACGACCACGGCCATCTGCGCGCCGACGCACGCCGAGGCGATCGAGACCGCCGTGAACGGTGGGCTGCACTATCTGCCGTCGCTGGTGTTCCGGTACCACGACACGTTTCCCCGGCCCGAGGGGTTCCCGGTGTGGCCGGAGACGCTGCCCCCGTACACGCCGGAGTTCGTGGAGCTGCTGATCGAGGAGGAGTTGCTGATCTGTGGGGACCCGGACGAGGTGCTCACGCAGTGCAAGCGGTGGGAGCAGGCCGGGGCCGATCAGTTGAGCTTCGGGTTGCCGGTGGGGGTGCCGAAGGAGGAGACGCTGCGGACGATTCGGTTGATCGGGGAGCACGTGATTCCCAAGATCGACACGGATCCCGTGCATCGGACGTCCCGTTTCCGGCAGAGCGCCTAGTCGCCGTGGGGCTGCGGGCCGTTCGCGACTGCGGGTGCGTTGGGGCTGGTCGCGCCCACGCGGCGGAGCCGCATTCGACACAGCCCCGTGCCCCTGGAGGGGCGCAGCCCGCACCCGGAATTTGAGGAGGAGCCGTCATGCTCGATCACGTCATCAAAGGCGCGACCGTCGTCGACGGGACGGGTGCGCCCGCCTACACCGCCGACGTCGGCGTACGGGACGGCCGTATCGCCGCCCTCGGGACCATCACCGAAGAAGCCCGCACCAGCGAGGACGCCGCCGGGCTGATCCTCGCCCCCGGGTTCGTCGATCCCCACACCCACTACGACGCCCAGCTGTTCTGGGATCCGTACGCCACCCCGTCCCTGAATCACGGGGTGACCACGGTCGCCGGCGGGAACTGTGGGTTCACCCTGGCGCCTCTCAACCCCGCGCGGCCCGAGGACGCCGACTACACGCGGCGGATGATGTCCAAGGTCGAGGGCATGTCGCTGGTGGCGCTGGAGGAGGGGGCGCCCTGGAGCTGGCACAGCTTCGGGGAGTATCTGGACGCCCTGGAGGGGCGGATCGCGGTCAACGCGGGCTTCATGGTGGGGCACTGCGCGCTGCGGCGGTACGTCATGGGGCCGGACGCGGTCGGCGGGCAGCCCTCCTCGGAGCAGCTGGCCGCGATGGTGAGGCTGTTGCGGGAGGCGATGGAGGCGGGGGCCTGGGGGCTGTCCACCACCCAGTCGACCTCGCACTCCGACGGCGACGGGAAGCCGGTGGCCTCCCGGCACGCCGGGCCGGCCGAGTTGCTGGCCCTGGCACGGGCCGTCGGGGAGCACGAGGGCACGCAGATCGAGGCCATCGTGGCGGGCTGCCTGGACCAGTTCAGCGACGACGAGATCGACCTCTTCGTGGAGATGACCGCCGTCGCGGGCCGCCCCCTGAACTGGAACGTGCTCACGATCGACGCGGCGGTTCCCGAGCGGGTGCCCAGGCAGCTGGAGGCGAGTGAACGCGCCCGCAAGGCCGGTGGCCGGATCGTGGCGCTGACCATGCCGATCCTCACGCCGATGAACATGTCACTGGGCACCTTCTGCGCCCTGAACCTGATCCCCGGGTGGGGGCCGGTCCTGGGGCTGCCCGTCAAGGAGCGGATCGCCAAGCTCCGTGACCCGGACGTGCGGGCCGAGATGCTGCTGCGGGCCCGGTCCAAGGAGGCGGGAGTCTTCCGGCGGCTCACCCACTTCGGGCGATACGTCATCGGGGACACCTACAGCGCGGCGAACCGCGGGCTGACCGGGCGGGTCGTGCAGGACATCGCGGCCGAGCGCGGGCAGGAACCCTTCGAGTGCCTGGTCGAGATCTGCGCGGCGGACGATCTGCGTACGGTCCTGTGGCCGATGCCCACCGACAACGACCCCGACTCCTGGGCGCTGCGCGCCGAGACCTGGCGGCACGAGGACGTCATGCTGGGCGGCTCGGACGCCGGGGCGCATCTGGACCGGATGTGCGGGGCGCCGTACACGACCCGGTTCCTCGGGGACTGTCTGCGCGGGCGGAAGCTGGTCGGCCTCGAGCAGGCGGTGAAGATGCTCACCGACGACCCCGCCCGGCTGTTCGGCCTCCGTCACCGGGGGCGTGTCCAGGAGGGCTTCCATGCGGACCTGGTCCTCTTCGACCCGGAGCGGATCGACGCCGGCAAGGCCACTCTGGTGCACGACCTGCCGGGTGACAGCCCGCGGCTGGACTCCAAGGCGATCGGCGTACGGGCGGTCTGGGTCAACGGCGTCGAGGCGATCCGCGACGACGTGGTGACCGGGGCCGTGCCGGGGCGCGTGCTGCGCTCGGGGCGGGACACCAGGACGGTGGCCACCCGGTGAGCTTCAAGGCCGTCGACCGGCAGCGGTTGTTCGTCGGGGGTTCGTGGGTGGAGCCGGACGGCGGGTACTACGCCGTCGTCGATCCGGCGAGCGAGGAGACCGTCGGGTGGGCTCCGGAGGCGTCGCGGGATCAGGTGCACGCGGCCTGTGCCGCGGCCCGCGAGGCCTTCGGGCCGTGGTCGCGTACCTCGCCGGAGGAGCGGGCGGCCGTGCTGGGGAGGGCGGCGGACATCATCCGCGACCACCTGATGCCGTATGCCGAACTGGCCCAGGCCGAGACCGGGGCGACCACGGGGACGGCCCGGGGCATGCAGGTGGGCGTCGGGGCGGCCCGGTTCCGGCGCTACGCGCGCGTGGAGCCCGCCGAGTGGGCGATCCCGCCGCAGATCAACGAGGCCGGGCCGATGGGGAAGGCCGGTGTGATGGGTGCGCTGGCCGTCCGCCAGCCCGTCGGGGTCGTCACCTGCATCACGTCGTACAACAACCCGTGGGCCAACCCGGCGGGCAAGATCGCGCCCGCGCTGGCCATGGGCAACACGGTGGTCGTGAAGCCCGCCCCGCAGGATCCGCTGTCCGTCTACCGGATGGCGGAGGCGCTGGAGGCGGCGGGGGTGCCGGCGGGTGTGGTGAACGTGGTCTGCGGGCGTTCCGTGGCGGTCGGCGAGGCGGCCGTCTCCTCCCCGGACGTCGACATGGTGAGCTTCACCGGCTCCACGGCGGTCGGGCAGCGCATCGCCGAGGTGTGCGGGCGGGACATGAAACGCCAGTTGATGGAGCTGGGAGGGAAGGGCGCGGCGGTCGTCCTCGACGACGCCGACCTGGGGTCCGCCGTGGCCGGGATCGGGACGACGTTCTCCTTCTACAGCGGGCAGATCTGCACGGCGCCGACGCGGGTGCTGGCCCAGCGGGGCGTGTACGACCGGCTGGTCGAGCAACTGGCGGCGTACGCACGCCGGTTGACGGTCGGCGACCCGCGCGAGGCCGCCACGATCGTCGGCCCGGTGATCTCGGGGGAGCACCGGGACCGGGTGGAGTCGTACGTCGAGACGGGCCGGAAGGAAGGCGCCGTGGTGGTGGCGGGAGGTGAACGGCCGCCGTACGAGCGGGGTTTCTACGTGGCGCCGACCCTGCTCGCGGACTGCACCAACGACATGCGGGTCGCCCGGGAGGAGATCTTCGGGCCGGTCGTCTGCGTGATCCCCTTCGACGACGAGGAAGAGGGCATCGCCCTCGCCAACGACACGGACTACGGCCTGATCGACTACGTCTGGTCCGGTGACGTCGCCCGCGCCTTCCGGGTCGCTCGGCGGCTGCGGGCCGGGGGAGTGGGCGTGAACACCGTCGGGCGCAACATGGAGGCGCCGTTCGGCGGGTTCAAGAGGAGCGGAGTCGGGCGGGACGTCGGCTCGTACGCCCTGCACGCGTACAGCGAGGTGCAGGCGATCGTCTGGCCGGGGTGAACCGCGGGGATTGACCGGACGCAGTCTGTCACCGGAGCCGTGTGCCGGGCAGAGTCTTCCGCATGGGACACATGGTGCAGGTCAAGGGCGGCGAGGTCTGGGTGGACGACGCGGGCGCGGACGGCGGGGCCGTGGCCGGACCGCCCCTGGTGCTGCTGCACTCGGGGGTCGGCGATTCCCTGATGTGGGAGCCCGTACTGCCCGGCCTGGCGGCCGGACGTCTCCGGGTGATCCGGTACGACGCCCGCGGCTTCGGGCGGTCGCCGGCGCCCACCGGCTCCTACACCCAGCTCGACGACCTCAGGATCGTCCTGGACCACTTCGAACTGCCCCGGGTGGTCCTGGTCGGCTCCAGCATGGGCGCCAGGACGGCCATCGACCTGGCCCTGAGCGACCCCGGCCGGGTGGCGGCGCTGGGTCTGCTGGTGCCCGGCGTCAACGGCTACGAGGGCCTGGAGGTGCCGGAGGTGACCGACGAGATCGGCCGGCTGGCCACCGCCCGTGACATGGACGGCCTGGTCGCCCTCGCACTGCGGATCTGGGGCGCGGCGGGCGCCGACCCCGACACCGAGGCCGAGCCCCTGCTGCGGGCGGCGATTCCCGCGTGGTTCACGACCTACGGCCACGAGACCGAGGGCGGGCGGGCCTTCGACCGGCTGGGCGAACTCGACCTGCCCTGCACGCTCCTGCTCGGAGAGCGGGACCAGCCCGAGGTGATCCGCTGCAACGAGGCGATGGCCGCCCGGATCCCCGGCTGCCGGCTGGTCCGGCACCCGGACTGCGACCACTTCCCCACGCTGCGGGCGCCGCGGGACGTCGTACGGCTGGTGACGGAGCTGTGCGAACGGGCGTCGGCCTGACCGGCGCCGTACGCGTCAGCCGGTGAGGTCCACCCGGATCGTCAGCAGATCCGCCCCGAACGCCCGCACCCCGGCGCTGTTGACGCGGGGCAGGCCGCGCAGGCGGGCGATCGGGTCGTCGTCGGGCAGCAGATGCGCCGTGCCCGTGTGCCACCGCCCCTTGATCCGCACCCGTACCCGCGCGTCGGCCTTGATGTTGCGCACGTACTGCGACCGCTCCCCGAACTCCGACACCAGCCAGAACGACTCCCCGACCCGGCGTCCGCCGACCGGGGTGCGGCGGGGCACGCCGGAGGTGCGGCCCGTGGTCTCCAGCAGGGTCTGGGTCGGCAGGCGGCGCATCACGGCGTTGAGCCGCCGCTGGAAGGCCCTGACATTCCGGTATTTGGTCTCTGCGGGGCTGGACATGGTGTGCCGTTCTCCTGACTCGAAGCGGTGCTGATGCTCTTCAATGTCCCTCATGGAGGGTCGAACGAACGGTGGAGCCTCGAACGGTTCCTCTATGAGAGACGGTGGCCCATGCGGGTGGTGACCTGGAACCTGTGGTGGCGCTTCGGGCCCTGGGAGGCCCGGCAGAAGGCGATTCTCGCCGAACTGCGCGATCTGCGCCCCGACGTGGTCGGCCTGCAGGAGGTGTGGGCGGACGACCGCGAGAACCAGGCCGAGTGGCTGGCCGCCGAACTCGGCCTGCACTGGGCCTGGGCCCCGTCCCCCGCCCCCGAGCGCTGGCGCCGGCGGATCGGCGACCCCACGGTCGACATCGGGAACGCCGTGTTGAGCCGCTGGCCGGTCGTCGACCGGCGGACCCTTCGGCTGCCGGCGCCCCCGGACGTCGACGACGGCCGCCTCGCCCTCTTCACCCGCCTCGCCACCCCCTCGTACGACATCCCTTTCTGCACCACCCACCTCACCTCGGCCCTGCACGCCTCGGCCGTGCGCTGCCGGCAGGTCGCCGCGGTCGCCGAGTTCGTCGCCGAGAACCGGGGTGACACGCCCTTTCCGACGGTGGTCACCGGCGACTTCAACGCCTGGCCGGACTCCGACGAGATCCGCCTCTTCGGCGGCTACCGGACCACGCCGGTCATCCCCCGCCAGGTCTTCTTCGACGCCTGGCAGTACGCCACCCCGGACGCCCCCTCCGCCACCTGGGACCGCTCGAACCCATACGTCGCCGACAGCCGGGAGCCGAGCGCGCGCATCGACTACATCCACGTCGGGCCGCCGGGCACCGGCGGACTCGGCCACGTCCGCTCCGTACACCGCGCGTGCGACGGCCCGGTCGACGGCATCTGGCCATCCGACCATGCGGCGGTGGTCGCCGACCTGGAGGCCTCGACGACGCCCTGATGCATCGATATCCGGGCGACGAGCGGGCTCCGCGCTCGGCAGACTGCCGGCATGTCCACCGACGTGAGCGGAATGATTGAGTGCAGACCTCTGGCCCGGATCTTTGACGAGGACGACGAGGACGCGGTCTGGCACGCCGCCATTGACCTCATCCTCCTCAACACCGGCAATGCCTATGACGCCCTTGCCTGCCTGTTCGGCGTCCGCAACTCCTTCGGGTTCCAGCCGCTGACCGAGGACCGTGGCCTGCCGGAGGACGTCTCGGACGGACTGCGGGAAGCGTACGACTCCTGGGGTGGACCACAGGACGCGCAGGGAACGACGTGGATCAGCTGGGTCGAGTTGGCAGCCGCCGACTGGGACGAGACCGACCGTTCCGGCAAGCTCAGTCGAAGCGCCGTCGCCGGGGAGGGAACCCACTGGGCCCCGGTCTGGCACGTGATGAGGACGCTTTCCGAGCTGCATGGCCCGGAGCACGTGCGACTCGTGGTCTGGTTCGACTGATCACGGACGTCCTCCGCCCGGACTGACCTGAGCGCGTCGGCGGGGGCGGGCTCTGCAAGCCACCCCCCTCCGGTCGTGCCACGTCGGCGGTGCCGCGCAGCGCCGGTCGCTACGAACGCCCCAGGAAGATCGGATTCGTGACCGCCGCCAGTGCCCCCGGCAGGGGGCCCACCGCTGTCTCGTGGCGCAGTTCCGCCCGTACGTACGCCGCGTAGGCGGGGGTCGTGCGCCATTCCACGACGCCCGAGCCCGAGACCGGCAGTGGGGGGCTGGTGAACAGGACGCCCTGGTCGGTGACGAAGCGGACCGTGCAGCGGGGGGCGCCCGTGGCCTCCAAGCGGACGGTCACCGGCGTGCTGCGGGGGACCTCCAGACGCTCCCCGATGCCGGCGTGCTCACCCTTGCCGCCGGACACGCCGAAGGTCAGCGAGACGTTCTTCGACTCGGCGATGTACGACCGCCCCGCCTTGATCCCCTCCTGGATCGCCTCCCGCGTCAGATCGTCGGCCAGCACGACCGTCTGGGGCGTGCCGACCGGGTCGGGGTCGCGGTGGGCGTCGCTGTTGCCCATCGCCGGGATCCATGCGTCGGAACCCGAGCGCACGGACGCGACCAGCGTGCTGTCCCAGTCCGCCAGGGCCATCTCGTCGTCCGGGGTCCACGGCCCGTTCCAGACCTCGATCGCGTCCGCCTCGCCGAAGCCGAACTTCCAGTTGCAGCCGACGCAGGTGGCGTGCGGGTGGGCCGGGACGACGAGGCCGCCGGACTTGCGGATCTGGCGGGCGAACTTGCCGAAGCGGTTGTCCCGGGCGCGGTAGCGCCAGTCGACGAAGGTGCCGGGGTCGATGCCGAGCGCCACGACGTGGCCGTTTCGGGTCGTGACCTCCTCGCCGAGCATGATCAGGAGGTCGTCGCCCGCCGCGTCGGCCCAGTGCGCGTGCGCCGAGTGCGTGTTGTGCTCCGAGCTGTTGATGAAGTCCAGGCCGGCCGCGCGCGCGAGGGCGGCGATCTCGGCGGGCGTACGGCGGCCGTCGGAGTACCAGGAGTGCAGATGGCAGTCGCCCCGGTACCAGGCCCGCCCGCGCCCCTTCGCCCGCTCCGGCGGGTACGCCGGCTCGACGGACTCGGCGGGCTCGCCGTAGGTGAGCGTGATGGTGACCTCGTACGGCAGCCCCTGCGGCGCCACCGTGTACGGGCCGAGGGCGATGTGCCAGGTGCCCTCCCGGACCGGACCCGGGATGTACCCCGGCGTCGCCTCGTCCGCCCGGATGAAGAACTCCGTGCGCGCCCCGCCCGACCAGCCCCTGAAGCCACGGCCGCCGAGCTCGGTGCCGCGCCAGTCGAAGATGCCGATGTCGAGGGCGTTGCCCGGGGTGCCCGCCGGGACGGACGGCTTCTCATAGGTGTAGGAGACCTTGATCTCCCGTACCCCGGACGGCACTTCGACCGGCAGATACACGAAGTCGGGGGACCCGGGCGGCAGGGTTCCCCGCACGGTACGGGTCTCGGCGTCCTGGGTGTCGTCGGCACCGCTGGCGAAGGTCACGCTTCCCAACGTAAGCGCGGCGGCGGCGCCCGTCACGAACAGTGCGCGTCTTCCCAGGCCGGCGCCCGCGTACTCGTCCTCGCACATGCTGCTGCTCCCCAGGTCGTCGTGAAGGACTTGGCATGGGTGGTGCAGGGTGGTGCGTGCAACTCTGGTATTCAGCCGTGAACTGCCGTGCAAGGGAAGGGAATCGGCAGACAATCGGAAGCTGTCCGGGCTCCGCGGGACGCACGAGGGGGGATCTGTACGGAGATCCATATGTGCCGACCGGTCGGTATCGACATTGCAGCGTCGGCACGGTACAGATGCAGTCATGCGCATCTCCGTCACGATCTTCCTCACCGACGAGACCATCACCCCGACCCGGCTCGCGCGTGAGCTGGAGCAGCGCGGGTTCGCGGGGCTGTACCTGCCCGAGCACACCCACATCCCCGTCGAGCGGACCACCCCGTACCCGGCCGGCGGCGATCTGCCGCCCGAGTACGGCCGCACCCTCGACCCCTTCGTCGCCCTCGGCCAGGCCGCCGCCGTCACCGAACAGCTGGGCCTCGGCACCGGCATCACGCTGGTCGCGCAGCACGACCCGATCGATCTGGCCAAGCAGATCGCGACCCTGGACCACCTGTCCGGCGGACGGTTCACGCTCGGCCTGGGCTTCGGCTGGAACGTGGAGGAGGCCGCCGACCACGGCGTCGCGTGGGCCACCCGCCGCGACCTCGTCCGGGACCGGATGGCCCTGATGCGGGCTCTGTGGGCGGACGAACCCACCGCGTACGAGGGTGATTTCGGCGCCGTACGGGCGAGCTTCGCGTACCCCAAACCCGTACAGAAGCCGCGCGGCCCCAAGGTCAACGGCCCCCGCACGCTCATCGGCGGAGCGGCCGGCCCGAAGCTCTTCGCGCACATCAGCGAGTACGCCGACGGGTGGCTGCCGATCGGTGGCCGCGGACTGTCCGAATCTCTACCCCGGCTCCGTGCGGTCTGGTCCGACGCCGGCCGCGACCCGAACGCCCTCCAGGTCGTGCCGTACGCCGTGTTCCCCACCCCCGGCAAGCTCGCGCACTACGCGGAACTCGGCATCGAGGAGGTCGTCGTGCAGCTGCCCCCGGCGGGAGAGGCGGAGGTGCTGCGGGTGCTGGACGACTGCGCGGCCTTCCTCGGCTGACCATCGCGCATCCGTGCCCGACTGCCCTCCCGGCACTGATCAAGCCGACCGTATGCTCGAAGGATGACGACACCCGAGACCTCCGGAACCGGCCCCACCGACCGCCCCGGCGGCACCGGCCCGACCGAGAACTCCATGCGTCGCGCCCTCAAACGCGCCCGTGACGGCGTCGCCCTCGACGTCTCCGAGGCGGCCGTACTGCTCCAGGCCCGCGGCGAGGCCCTCGACGACCTCGTCGCGTCGGCCGGCCGGGTGCGGGACGCGGGCCTCGAGGCGGCGGGCCGGGCCGGTGTCATCACGTACTCGAAGAGCGTCTTCATCCCCCTCACCCGGCTGTGCCGGGACAAGTGCCACTACTGCACCTTCGTCACCGTCCCCGGCAAGCTGCGCCGCGCCGGGCACGGGATGTTCATGTCGCCGGACGAGGTCCTCGACATCGCCCGCAAGGGCGCCGCGCTCGGCTGCAAGGAAGCCCTCATCACCCTCGGCGACAAGCCCGAGGACCGCTGGCCCGAGGCGCGCGAATGGCTCGACGCGCACGGCTACGACGACACCATCGCCTACGTCCGCGCCATCTCCATCCGCATCCTGGAGGAGACCGGCCTGCTGCCGCACCTCAACCCGGGCGTCATGACCTGGACCGACTTCCAGCGTCTGAAGCCGGTCGCCCCGTCCATGGGCATGATGCTGGAGACGACGGCGACCCGCCTGTGGTCCGAGCCCGGCGGCCCGCACCACGGCTCCCCGGACAAGGAGCCGGCCGTCCGGCTGCGCGTCCTGGAGGACGCCGGCCGTTCCTCCGTCCCCTTCACGTCCGGGATCCTGATCGGGATCGGGGAGTCGTACGAGGAGCGGGCCGAGTCCCTCTTCGCGCTCCGGAAGGTCTCCCGGGCCTACCACGGCATCCAGGAACTGATCATCCAGAACTTCCGCGCCAAGCCGGACACCGCGATGCGCGGCATGCCGGACGCGGAACTCGACGAACTGGTCGCCACGGTCGCCGTCGCCCGGCACATCATGGGCCCGAGCGCCTGCCTCCAGGCCCCGCCCAACCTGGTGGACTCCGAGTACGAGCGCCTCATCCACGCCGGCATCGACGACTGGGGCGGCGTCTCGCCGCTCACGATCGACCACGTCAACCCCGAGCGCCCCTGGCCGCAGATCGAGGAGCTCGCCGAGCGCTCGGCGGCGGCCGGCTTCGAACTGCGCGAACGCCTCTGCGTCTACCCGGAGTTCGTCCAGCGCGGCGAGCCCTGGCTGGACCCGCGACTGCGCCCGCACGTACGGGCACTCGCCGACCCGGAGACGGGCCTGGCCCGTGCGGACGCCGTGGTCGAGGGGCACCCGTGGCAGGAGCCGGAGGAGGTCTTCGTCGCCTCCGGCCGTACGGATCTGCACTCCACGATCGACACCGAGGGCCGTACGTCCGACCGCCGCGACGACTTCGACGAGGTGTACGGCGACTGGGGTGCCCTGCGCGAGGCGGCGGCGCCCGGGATGGCGCCGGAGCGCATCGACACGGACGTACGCCAGGCACTGGCGACCGCGGCCGACGACCCGACCCGGCTGACCGACGAGGAGGCGCTGGCGCTGCTGCACGCGGACGGCCCGGCGCTGGACGCGTTGTGCAAGGTCGCCGACGACGTCCGTAAATCGGCGGTCGGCGACGACGTCACGTACATCGTCACGCGGAACATCAACTTCACCAACGTCTGCTACACGGGCTGCCGCTTCTGCGCCTTCGCCCAGCGCAGGACGGACGCGGACGCCTACACCCTCTCCCTGGACCAGGTCGCCGACCGCGCCCAGCAGGCCTGGGAGGTGGGCGCGGTGGAGGTCTGCATGCAGGGCGGCATCCATCCGGACCTGCCCGGGACGGCGTACTTCGACATCGCGAAGGCGGTGAAGGAGCGGGTCCCCGGCATGCACGTGCACGCCTTCTCGCCCATGGAGGTCGTCAACGGCGCCACCCGCACCGGCATGTCCATCCGCGAGTGGCTGACGGCGGCCAAGGAAGCCGGGCTGGACTCCGTCCCCGGCACCGCCGCCGAGATCCTCGACGACGAGGTCCGCTGGATCCTGACCAAGGGCAAGCTGCCGACGGCGACGTGGATCGAGGTGATCACCACGGCACACGAACTCGGCATCCGGTCCTCGTCCACGATGATGTACGGCCACGTCGACCAGCCCCGTCACTGGCTCGGCCACCTGCGCACCCTGGCCGGCATCCAGCAGCGCACGGGCGGCTTCACGGAGTTCGTGACGCTGCCGTTCATCCACACCAACGCGCCGGTGTACCTGGCGGGGATCGCGAGGCCCGGCCCGACGATGCGGGACAACCGGGCGGTGACGGCGATGGCCCGCCTCCTGCTCCACCCGTGGATCCCCAACATCCAGACCAGCTGGGTGAAGCTGGGCACCGAGGGCGCGGCGGAGATGCTCCGCTCGGGCGCGAACGACCTGGGCGGCACGTTGATGGAGGAGACGATCTCGCGGATGGCGGGGTCGTCCTACGGCTCGTACAAGTCGGTACGCGACCTGGTGGCGGTCGCCGATGCGGCCGGGCGCCCGGCCAGGCCCCGCACCACGCTGTACGGCGAGGTGTCGCAGGAACGGCAGCGGGCGGCGGCGGCCTCGGACGGGCACCTGCCGGAGCTGTTGCCCGTGCTGGACTGAGACGGAGACGGCACAGGACCGTGTCGCGGGGGTCGGTACGATGATCCGACCCCCGCTGGAGGGGTTCCGTAGCTGAGGAGATGCGTGCCCGTGCCTGCTCCCAAGGTCTGGGTGACCGGTCTGACGGTGGGCGCGATAGCCGCCGTCACCGTCCTCGCCATGCAGGCCGACAAGGGGCCGCACCCGACGGCCTCGGCGGCCCGCCCGAGCGCGTCGGCGGCGGCGGGGGCCAGTCCCGCCCCGACGAAGTCCGCCGCGCCCGCAGCCGTACCTGACGGCTCGGGCACCGGGCGCCGGGTCGTCTACTCCCTCGCCGAGAAGCGGGTCTGGCTGGTCGACGCGAGCGACGCGAGCCGCCGTACCTTCACCGTCTGGCCGGGCACCGTGAACCCGGACCCCGGCAGCTACACGGTGTCCTCGCGCAACGAGGCCACCACGGGCTCGGACGGTGTGCAGATCGAGAACATCATCTACTTCGCCGCGAAGTCCGGCATCTCCATAGCCTTCTCCAACGCCGTCGACGGCTCCTCGCCCCCGCCCGCCGCGGGCAAACAGACCGGCGGGGTCCGGATGCGCGCGGCGGACGGGGCGGCGTTGTGGACGTTCGGGGAGACGGGCACGACGGTCGTCGTGGTCAAGTAGCGGCGGCCCCGCTCGAACCGCGGTGATCCCGCTCAGCCGGTGGCCGGCCGCTCAGCCGGCGGACTTCTCCTTGCCGGACGCCAGGTTGACCACCAGCAGCACGACCCCGCTCAGCAGGAACACCCGCGTCGCCGCGTCGAGCCCGTTCCAGTCCGCCGACTGCCACATCGAGAACCACTCCCCGCCGATGGCGATGAAACCGCCGCCGAACAGCAGCATCAGCATCAGCAGACCGTAGGTGGAGAAGCGCCGGGCACTCAGGTCGTCGCGGCGCAGCCACAGCCAGGTGCCGTATATGAGGACGAGTGCGGCGACGGTCTCCCAGACGATGATCGCGACGTACGCCGCGTCCTGAAGGCCCTTGCTGGTGATGGCTCTCCACATCAGGTCCTCGTCCTTGAACGTCGTATCCATCGCCAGGACGTGCCGCACGAACTGCTGGTTGGTCCCGAAGTCGGTGATGTTCCCGAAGGCGACGAGGGCCGTGTAGAGAGCGACGGTCGCGGTGAGGAGGGTGGCCGCGAGATGGAGTGCGGTGCGTGGGGGTGTCGTTGACATGATGGTCATCTTCCCTGTGGAGGCCCTGTGCTCCATAGGCATTGAGCCAGAATGATGGCGTAGGGCAGCCGAGCGGGAGGATCCACGCGTGGGACAGGCGCGGCCGTCGATGCAGGAGCTGATCGGCCGGCGCAGTCGTGCCGGATTCGTGGGCCGCAGTGCCGAACGCGCGGCCTTCCGGGCCAACTTGGACATCCCGCCGGAGGACGAGCGGCACCGGTTCCTCTTCCACGTGCACGGAAACGCGGGCGTCGGCAAGTCCTTCCTGCTCCGCGAACTGGAGCAAGTCGCCCGCGAGCGCGGCGCCTTGACCGCGTTCGTGGACGAGAGCGCGGGAAGCGTGCCGGAGGCGCTGGAGGCGATGAGCCGGCAATTCGTCGCGCAGGGGCGGCGGTTGAAGGACCTGGACCGGCTGCTGGCCGCGCATCGGGAGCGCAGGCACGAGGCGGAGCTGGCGGCGATCACCGCGCCGCCGTCCGAGCCGCCGGCGCCCTCGGCGGGCAGCATGGCGGTGGCGCGGGCCGGCCTGGTGGGACTGGGCATGGTGCCCGGTGTCGGCGCCTTCACCGGGATGGTCGACGCCGCACAACTGGCCCAGGGCGCGGACCGCTTGCGCTCCGGACTCGGTGCCCGCTTCCGCACCCACGAGGACGCCCGGCTCGTCCTCGCCCCCGAGAGCGTGCTCACTCCGGTGCTGCTGGAGGAGCTCGCCCAGGCCGCCTCCGCCGTGCCGTGGATCGTCCTGTTCCTCGACACCTACGAGCGCACCGGCCGGTTCCTCGACGCGTGGCTGCACGCCGTGATGACCTCGGACCTGTACGGCCCCCTCCCGGCCACGGTCGTCGTGGTGACGGCAGGCCAACTCCCCTTCGACGCCACCCGCTGGGGCGGCTTCGGCGACTTCATGACCGACGTGCCGCTCCTGCCGTTCACGGAGGCGGAGACGCGGGACCTGCTCGCGGGCAGGGGAGTGGTGGCCGAGCCCGTGGTGGGGGAGGTGCTGCGCCTGACGGGTGGTCTGCCGGTGCTCGTGTCGACGCTCGCGGAGAGCCGCCCCACCGATCCGGCCGACGTGCGGGACCCCAGCGCCACGGCCGTCGAGTGGTTCCTGAAGCGGGCGGAGGACGCGGTGCAGCGGTCGGTCGCGCTGGCCTGCGCGCTGCCCCGGCGGCTGGACGCTGATGTGTTCCGGGCGGTCGTGGGCGACTCCGATCCCGAACTGGACGGCCTGTACGCGTGGTTGCGTGGCCTGCCGTTCGTCAGCGAGCGGGGCGGCCGGGTCCGGTACCACGACGTCGTACGGGCGCCGATGCTGCGGTTGCAGCGGCAGGAGGCGCCCCGCACCTGGGCGGCCCGGCAGCAGGCGCTCGCCGCCGTGTTCCGGGAATGGCGGGCCGAGGCGGAAGCCGGACGGGACGCCGAGGAGCTGTGGGCGGACGAGGCGTGGCGGGAGCTTCGGCTGGCGGAGCTGTACCACTTGCTGTGCGCCGGTGAGCGGGCGGCGTTGACGAGCGTCCTCGGCGATGTCGTCGATGCCTGCGAGCAGGGAGAGTCCGTCGCCGAGCGGTGGGCTCGGGTGCTGGTGGAGGCCGGATCGGACGCCGAGACCCGGGCGGTGTCCCAGTGGGGCAGACGGCTCGCGACCGCCCTCGGCAACGGCGGGACGCCCGCGGCCCTCGAACTGGTCCTGCGTGCGACGGGATTCGATCGGACGCCGGTGCCCGCGGGGGCGGGGGCGGTCGGGACGGGGTACGGCATGGCGGCTGCGGCTGCCACCGGGCCGGTTGCGGGGGCCGCCGGGTGGGGTGGTGCCGGGGTTTACGGGGGGAGTGGCGCGGGGGCTGCCGGGCGGGGCACCGCGGCATCCCCGCCAGGGGCCGCAGGGCCCGGAACCGGGGGCTCCGCATGGGATCGGCTGGCCAGGAGGCGCGCCACCTCGGCCAACACGGCAGCCACCCGGCCGGGCAGTTCGGCCGAGGCCCAGTCCCGTGAGACGCAACAGCACGCATCCGAGGACCAGGGCGCCAACCCGTGGCGGGCCGAGCCGCCGGGGGAGCGGGGTGAGGGGGCGCAGGCCGAGCCGCAGGGGCAGGGTCCCCAGGTGTCGCAGGCCGGGGTGCAGGGTCAGGGCCCCCAGGTGTCGGGGGTCGAGCCACCGGGGCAGCGCACTGAGGTGCCGCAGGCCGAGTCGCAGGGTGAGGGCCCTCAGGCGCCGGTGCAGGGAGCCCTGCCGTGGCAGGCCGTACCGCAGGATCGGCGTGTCCAAGCGGTGCCGCACGCCATGACCTCGCCCGGTACCCCCGTGCAGGACGCGTCGGCCGAGGCCGGCTGGCGGGTCGCGCTGGCCCCCGTCATGGCGGCCCGTGCCTACCGCGCCCGCGCCATCGCCCAGGACCTCGCCGGCGACCGGCGCGCGGCCGTCGCCCTCCTGAACCGGGCCCTCGAACTGGTCCCCGACGACCCTCGCAGCCTTGCCCTGCGCGGGGAGTACCACCGTGTGCTGGGGCGCCACGACGAGGCCCTCAGCGACCTGGACCGGGCCCTCGAACTGAACCCCGCCGACGCCTTCGCCCTGGCCTCCCGCGGCGCCACCCGGCTCAGTCGGGAGGGTCTCGACGAGGCGCTGACGGACCTCGACGGGGCCGTTTCGCTGAAGCCGGACTACTCGTGGGCCCTGATGCGCCGGGCCCGGGTGCACCGAGCCCTCGGCGACCAGGCGCGACAGCTGGCCGACCTCGACCGGGCCGTGGCGGTGGACCCCGACTGGGCCTGGGCCCGCTGCGAGCGCGGTGACGCCCTGCGCGCCGCCGGCCGTGACGACGACGCCCTCGCCGACTACGACCACGCGCTCGCCCGGGAACCCGACTACAACTCCGCCCGCGCGAGCCGAGGCGCCTCGCTGGCCAACCTGGGCCGCCACGAGGAGGCGCTCGCCGATCTGGACCGGGTGCTGGCAGCCAACCCGTCGTACACCTGGGCGGCGGATCAACGGGCCGCCGTGCTCCGTCAGCTGGCGGCCGAACCGGCTACTCCCGAACGCAGCGAAGGAACAGATGAGGCTCGGGCTCGGCACCGGGATGGTCAGGCGTGAACAGCACGTCCTCGGTGGACAGCACTCTCAGTCCCGCCGCGGCGACCATGTCGGTGAAGTCCTCGGCCGCGAAGCTGGTCGCCCGCACGTTCTGCCCCATGAAGACGACTTCGACGTCCTCCACGTCCGCCGGCACGGTCGCCAGCACCATGCTGCCGCCGGCTCGCAGCGCCCGTGCCAGCCGAGTCACGAGAGCCTCCTGCATGGCGCGGGACATCTGCAGCAGAGAGAAGTACACGCAGACTGCGTCGAACGCACAATCCCGAAGCGGGACTTCATGGATGTCGGCGTGCCGGAAGGTGGCGTCGGGCACCTGCCGGGCGGCGAGGTCCACCATGACCGGAGACACGTCGACCCCCAGCACGCCATGGCCCGCCGCGGCGAGCGTCTCGGCCGTGGGGCGCCCGGTCCCGCTCCCGACGTCCAGTACCTGGCTGCCCGGTTCGAGCCGCCCGACCAGCCACGCCAACGACGCCCGGTGCGTCTCCGAGCCCGCGAACGCCCTCTCGTATGCGGGCCCCAGTGCGTCGAAGACGGCGGCGGCACGCAGTGCCTGCGACTCGTCGGTCACGGCATCGTGCTCATGCCGTCGATGAACTCCGCCCAGGAACTCGCTTCGAATGCGAGCCGTGCGCCGTCCTTGTCCTTTGAGTCGCGGACGTGGACGCCGGCGTTGGCGGGGGATATGGCGACCTCGACGCAATCGGGGCCGTCGTTGCTGCTGTAGCTGCTCTTGAACCACTCCAGGGTGGAGGTCATGTTTCTTCTCCCAGGACTTTCTCGATGAAGGCCAGCGATTCACGTGGCGTCAGAGCCTGCGCCCGGATCATTCCATAGCGCATATCCAGGGTCTGGACCTCCCGGGGATCGCTGATCACGCGACTGTGCAGCTGTGCCTCGGAGTGCCCCAAGGTCTTGCCGTCCTGGAGCTTTAGCAGCCTGATCGGCCCGCCCATTCCTGCGTGGTCCTCACGGTCCGTGGGCATCACCTGAATCGCGACGTGCCTCAACGCACTGATCTCCAACAGGTGTTCGAGCTGCTGCCGGAGCACCATTCTGCCCCCGACGGGCCGCCGCAGCGTCACCTCTTCCTGGACAAAAGTGAGCAGCGGGGCGGGCATCCGCTCGAAGACGCGCTGCCGCGCCATGCGGGCGGCGACTTGGCGGTCGATCTCCTCCTCCGAGAGCGCGGGTCGGCGCATGGCGAACAACGCCCTTGCGTACTCAGGGGTCTGGAGCAGGCCGTGCATGTTGTGGTTGGCGTAGGCGCCCAACTCCACCGCCTCGTCCTCCAGCTTGGCCAGATCCCGAACCTTCTTCGGATACCGGGCCCTCTCCACGTCGTCCTTCATCGCCGAGAGCTTTCCGCCCGCCCCGAGCACCTCATCGGCCTTGTCCAGGAAGTCCGGCTTGGGAATCCGTCGGCCCCGTTCCACCGACGAGACCATCTCCTCGCCGTACCCGATGGCGGCGCCCAGTTCGGCCTGGGTCATCCCGGCGGCCTCGCGCCACATCCTGATCTGCCGTCCGACCGTCCTGAGAACGGCCTCGGCCTCCTCGTCCTCCACGTCTTCCCCTCCCGGCGTACGAGCCGTACGACCCCGTCGCCCATCCGTACAGTCACGCTGCGTACCGAGGTCATGACTGTTCAGCGTAGGAGTCGGCTCGCCACGCTGGGTGACATGAGCCAGAAATCCCTCGCCCAAGTCACCTGCCCCACGCACCACTTCACGGTTCAGCTGTCCGCTACTCGAAGAGGTGCTCGACTCGCGCGCCTGCTCACCGAGCGCCAACTGGACGACTGGGGCGTGCCGTTCGAGGGGGCGGTGCACGTCGTGGCCGAGCTGGCGTCGAACGCCGTACTCCACGGCCGCGTCCCCGGACGGGACTTCCGGCTCAGGCTGAAGCTGAGCACCGACGGCACTCTCCGTATCGAGGTGACCGACGCCCGGGGTGACCGGATCCCGCAGGTCCGGGACGCGGCGGGTGGCGAGAGGGAGTCGGGACGAGGGCTGCTGATCGTGGCGGCGTACGCGGACCGTTGGGGCGTCGATGAGGCTCTGGCCAACTGCAAGACCGTGTGGGCTGAAGTGACGCCGGATCGCGGAGGGGCGTGACCCGGCGGCTCCCGACGCAAAGACCAAAGAACCGGGGAAAGAACCGAACCCACCCCCACCGCCCCCGTCGATCACCCGCAGGGGTGAACATCGCCAACTCGGCTGGCGCGCAGGGGCGTTCGTGGTGCAGCGTCACCCAGAGACAACCGCACACATGAATCGGCCCCCGCCGGGACTGGCATCCCAATGCGAGGGCCTAACACCGAGGAAGTACGGCTTCCCCAATGACTGAGATTCAGCCTAGCGCGCCCGCGCGCGCCAAGTCCGGCCATTCCGCCGGAGGCGTCGAGCACGTCAACGAACCCCACCACGACCAGTTCGTCGTGGTCGGAAACCACCTCGCCCAGCACCCTGAGCTGTCCCTGACGGCGATCGGGCTGGCGGTCCACATCCAGTCGCTGCCCGCCCGGACCCCGGTCGGGATCAAGACGCTGGCCGCGAAGTTCCCCGAGGGGGAGATCCGGGTCGCCGCCGCCCTGCGGGAGCTGGAGGCACACGGATACCTGGCGCGCACCAAGGAGCGTCTTCAATCCGGCCGAGTCGTGACCCGGACGATCTCGTACAACAGGCCGGGCGTCGCCGTGGCCCGAGCCGCGATGAAGCCCGCCGCACCCCGCCCGGCTCCGCCGTCCCCCGGCTCGAAGACGTCGGCCTCCGCGTCCGGTGCCGCCCTCGATGCCGCCCTTGATGTCCTCGCGGGCCTGCGCGCCCACGACCCCCGCCTGCTGCTGGCCGAAAGAGACGTGCACCGCTTGGCCCCGACCGTCTCCGCCTGGCTGGACAGGGGCGTCCCGCCCACCGCCGTGCAGCGCACCCTGACGAACGCCCTGCCCAAGGACCCCATCCTGAACCCGGCAGCGTTCCTCGCCCACCGCCTCCGGGCGCTGCTGCCACCACCGCTCCCCGCCCCGGCACACCCCCCGCCCCCCGTACGCCCGGACCCACTCCAGACCTGCGAGGGATGCGACCGGGCGTTCCGTTCAGCGGGCCCGGGCCGCTGCCGGGACTGCCGTCCGGTGGATGTGGCGGCGTAGAGAGTCGGACGGGAGCCCTGTACGGGGCATAGCCGATCACTCCGGACCACTCCGGATCACTTCGGTCCACCTCGGGCACATTCCGCATACCGATCCGCCCCGTGAACCGACCGTCCCCGGTCGATTACAGTGTCGAGCCGTCGTACACACGGTCGCTGCAACGGGGAGGTCCTGATGGGTGCGATAGCCGGCGCCGTCTGGGGCCGTACCGAGCAGCAGGACTTCCGCAGCAGGGTGCGCGGCACGCTGCTCGGCGTGGCCGTCGGGGACGCCCTCGGGGCGCCGGTCGACGGCTTGGGCCTCGACGAGATCCGG
Organism: Streptomyces sp. NPDC111606; assembly: GCF_055656945.1. Lineage (NCBI taxonomy): Bacteria > Bacillati > Actinomycetota > Actinomycetes > Kitasatosporales > Streptomycetaceae > Streptomyces > Streptomyces sp. NPDC111606. The sequence continues at coordinate 34,928 of NZ_JBVKBY010000013.1, read as the reverse complement.
GAGCAGTACGGCGCCGAGGGGCTCCTCGATCTCGGGTTCGGGTACGGGCGGCGCGGTGCCGTGACGCATCTCACGCAGCTCACGCTGTTCAGTGTCGACGGGCTGATCAGGGCGCAGGTCCGGCGGGACACCGGCGCCTGGCATCCGCCGACCGATCTGCACCGGGCGTATCTGCGGTGGGCCGCCACGCAACACGACTGGGGGCCCGACGAGCGCCGCAAGGACGACGGCTGGCTGGCTCGCGAGGAGTGGCTGTACGCCCGCCGCGATCCCACCCGCGCGCTTCTGATCGGCCTCGGTGACGAGGCCATGGGCACCCTGGAGTCGCCCAAGAACGCCACCGAGCTCGGGCCCGAGGCCACCGCACGCTCCGCGCCCTTCGGGTTGCTCGTCGGCTGGGAGCCGCAGCTCGTCGTCCAGCTCGCCGTGGAGTGCGCGGCGCAGACCCACGGCCACCCCGTCGCCTACCTGTCGGCGGGCGCGTACGCGGTGATCGTGCACGCGGTCGCCTCCGGGGAGAGCCTCGACGGGGCCGTGCAGCGGGCGCTGGCGCTGCTGGCCGTGCGGCCCGGGCACGAGCCCGTGTCGGACGCGCTGCAGCACGCGCTGGGTGCCGTACGGCAGGGCATGCCCACCCCGGCCCGGGTGGAGGAACTCGCGGCCGACGGCTCGGCGGACGGGCTGCTCGCGGCCGCCGTGTACTGCGCCCTGGTCGGCGAGGACGTCCGCCACGGCCTCTGCCTCGCCGTCAACCACGACGGCCCCTCCGCCGCCGCGGCCGCCCTCACCGGCGGCCTCCTCGGCGCCCTCCACGGCGAAACGGCCCTCCCCCCGGCCTGGCTCGCCGAACTGGAGGGCCGCCCCACCATCCTCGAACTCGCCGACGACTTCGCCATGGAAATGACCCAGGGCCCGGCACTGCACAGCCCGGCGGGAGCGTCACCGGGCTGGCTGGCGAGGTACCCCCGCGGCTGACCGCAAGCGGGAGGAACCAGGGGCAGACCCCCACGCTGTACGCCCGCCGGGGCGCACCCACCCTGCTCACCCCGGTCCGCGTCCCGCGCCCGCCTCCGCCCCGTGCCCGGCGCATCTCCGGCCCGCGCCCGCCCTGTGCCCGGCCCGTCTCCGGCCCGCCCCGGGCCCGTGCCTGGCGCATCTCCGGCCCGACCCCGGCCCGCGCCTGGCGCATCCCTGGCGCATCCCTCTCCCGCGCCTGGCCCGTGCCTGCCCCGCGCCCGGCCCGTCTCCGCCCTGTGCCCGGCCGGTCCCGGCTCGCCTCCGGCCCGCCCCGGCTCGCCTCCGCCCTGTGCCCGGCTCGCCTCCGCCCCGCCTCGGGCCCGTGCCTGGCGCATCTCCGGCCCAACCCCGGCCCGCGCCTGGCGCATCCCTGGCGCATCCCTCTCCCGCGCCTGGCCCGCGCCTGGCCCGCGCCTGGCCCGCGCCCGGCCCGCGCCCGGCCCGTCTCCGCCCTGTGCCCGGCCGGTCCCGGCTCGCCTCCGGCCCGCCCCGGCTCGCCTCCGCCCTGTGCCCGGCTCGCCTCCGGCCCGCCTCGGGCCCGTGCCTGGCGCATCTCCGGCCCAACCCCGGCCCGCGCCTGGCGCATCCCTGGCGCATCCCTCTCCCGCGCCTGGCCCGCGCCCGGCCCGTCTCCGGTCCGCCCCCTGCCCGTCTCCGACCCGCCTCCAGTCCGCCCCGGCCCGCCCCCGACTCGACTCCGGCGACGGCCCGGCCTCCGGTCACCCCGATCGCCAGGGCAACGACAAGGGCGGCCCCCCCCGCCGTGCGAGTGGCCGCCCTGCCCCAATCGTCCCCCGTCCTCAGTCCTTGGCGCGGACCACGTCCTCCCTCGCGTCCGCATCCGCCGGCACCGCAGCGGCAGCGCCCCCGTCCCCGTCCGTGTTGATCCGCTCGACGATCGCCATCCGCTCCGGGGTGTCCTCCGGCTTGATGAAGCCGATGAGGATGTACAGGACCAGGGAGACCGCCAGCGGGATGGAGACCTGGTACTGGAGCGGCACCCCGCCCTCGATCTGCCAGCTGATCGGGTAGTTGACCAGCCAGAAGGCGAGCAGGCCCATCGACCAGCTGGTCAGTGCCGCCGTCGGGCCGGAGCGGCGGAACTGGCGCAGCAGGCCCAGCATCATCGGGATGGCGATCGGGCCCATGAGACCGGCGACCCACTTGATCACGACGGTGATGATGTCCTTGAAGGTGGGGGAGTTGACCTGGGTCGCCACCGCCATGGACAGGCCGAGGAAGACGACCGTGGTCACCCGGGCCGCGATCAGACCGGACCGCTCGCCCCACGCCCGCGCCTGCTTCGACAGCACCGGCGCCACGTCCCGGGTGAACACGGCCGCGATCGCGTTGGCGTCGGAGGAGCACATGGCCATGGTGTGCGAGAAGAAGCCGACGATCACGAGGCCCAACAGGCCGTGCGGGAGGAGCTGTTCGGTCATCAGGCCGTACGAGTCCGAGCCGTCCGCCTTCTGCGACTCGACCAGCAGCGGGGACATCCACATCGGGAAGAACAGCACGACCGGCCAGACCAGCCACAGGATCGCCGACAGCCGCGCCGAGCGCTCGGCCTCCCGCGGGGTGGCCGTGGCCATGTACCGCTGGGCCTGGTTGAGCATCCCGCCGTTGTACTCGAAGAGCTTGATGAAGAGGAACGCGAGCAGGAAGACGGTCCCGTACGGCCCGACCAGCGGCTCCCCGTGTCCCTGGAGCTCCGGCCGGTCCCAGGCTTCGAAGAAGCCGATGCCCTTGTCGTTCAGTTCCATGACGACCGCGATGAACATCGCGACGCCGGCCAGCAACTGGATGATGAACTGGCCGAGTTCGGTCAGCGCGTCCGCCCACAGGCCGCCGATGGTGCAGTAGACGGCCGTGATGGTGCCGGTGATGAGGATGCCCTGGTTCAGCGACACACCCGTGAACACCGACAACAGGGTCGCGATCGCGGCCCACTTCGCGCCCACGTCCACGATCTTCAGCAACATGCCGGACCAGGCCAGCGCCTGCTGGGTCTTCAGGTCGTAGCGGTTCTTCAGGTACTCCAGCGGAGACGCCACATGCAGCCGCGACCGCAGCCGGTTGATCCGCGGCGCGAACAGCTTCGACCCGATGGCGATGCCCAGCGCGATGGGGAAGGACCAGGTGACGAAGGACGTGACGCCGTAGGTGTAGGCGATGCCCGCGTACCCGGTGAACATCACCGCGCTGTATCCGGACATGTGATGCGAGATCCCGGACAGCCACCACGGCATCTTGCCGCCCGCGGTGAAGAAGTCACTGACGTTGTCCACCCGCTTGTGCGACCAGACGCCGATCGCCACCATCACGCCGAAATAGCCGATGAGCACGGCCCAGTCGAGACCGTTCATGTGCGCCCTCCCAGGGTTCAGCCCGGCGCTCATCGTGGGCGCTGTCGCGTGAACACGACAAGCTGGTGACAGGTCAAGGGGAGGTAAAATCATTCGGCATGCTGGTCTTGGTTCACCTATATGAACTCAGCGCATCAGCTCCCCTGCGTTGACCAGCAGTGACTGTCCGGTGATCGCCCTCGCCCTGTCCGAGGCCAGGAACACCGCCGCATCCGCCACATCCCCGTCCGTGGCGAGGTCGGGCAGCGCCATCCGCTCGGTCAGCCGCCCCAGCACCTCGGACTCCTCGACGCCCTCCGTGTGCGCGGTGAACTGCACGTAGGCCTGGACCGGCGGCCCCCACATCCAGCCCGGCAGCACGGTGTTCACTCGTATCCGGTGCGGCCCCAACTCCCGCGCCAGCGAGTACATCGCGCTCGTCAGCGCCCCCTTCGAGGCCGCGTACGCCGCCTGCCGCACCTGCGAGGGGGCGGCGACCGCGGACTGCGTCCCGATGAACACCACCGACCCGCCGCACTCCTTCAGTGCCGGCAGGCAGGCCCGTGTCATCCGCAGCGAGCCCAGCAGATTGACGTCGACGACCGACTGCCAGGTGTCGAAGTCGGCGTCCTCCAGCCCGCCGAAGTAGGAGTCCCAGGCGGCCACATGAACCACCCCGTCGATCCCGCCGAACCGCTCCCGCCCCAGCGCGACCAGCGCCTCGCACTGCCGCTCGTCGGTGATGTCGGTCGCCCGGTACGCCGTGTGCGCCCCGTCGGGATCGATCTCGCCGGCGCTCTTTGCCAGGTTCGCCTCGGTGCGCGCCCCGAGCACGGCGTTCCCGCCGTCCCGGACGACCGCCGCGGCGACCTGATGGCCCAGCCCGGCGCCGACTCCCGATACGACGACGGTCTTGCCGTTGAGCAGTGACATCAAGGCCTCCCAGACTCTGGCGGATTATCTGACGGAGCGTCAGAGTATGGGCGTCCGAGGGAGGACGGAAGCCACCGGAAGGAAGGGAACGGCATGAGCGAGGACACCCGCAGCGAGACGTACGCCGAACTGGCCGCCGTCGGCCCGTACGGAGTCCACCCGGGCCACGCCCTGATCACCATGGTCGAACCGCACCCGGGCCACGAGTACGCCTACAACCGCTGGTACGAGGACGACCACTACTACGCCGGCGCGATGGCGATGCCCTGGATGTACGCGGGCCGCCGCTGGGTCGCGACGAGGGACCTCCAGCTCCTGCGCCACCCCGAGAAGTCGGCGATCGCCCAGCCGGTCACCGCCGGCTGCTACATCTCCACGTACTGGATCACCGCGGGCCGCTACGCCGACCACATGCGCTGGACGGTCGGCATCAACAAGCGCCTCAACCGCGACGCCCGCGTCTACCAGGACCGCACCCACGTCTTCACGGCGTTCCAGGACCACGAGGCCACGGTGTACCGCGACGGCGCGGCGGGCCCCCGCGACTTCCACGCCCTGGACCACCCCTACGCGGGCCTGGTGGTGCAGGTCATCGACGCCGACTCCCCGGAGCAGCGCACCGAGCTGCTGGAGTGGCTGCGCTCCCGCCACCTGCCCAAGCGCCTGGCGGGCTCCCCGACGGCGATGGTGACGATCTTCCGACCCACGCCTCTCCCGCTCGACCGCATGTCGTACGTCAAGCAGGTCGAGGGCGTCGACACCCGCCTGACCCTGCTGTGGTTCCTGGAGGCGGAACCGAGGGAGTGCTGGGAGGAGCACTTCACAGGCCTGGACGCGGTGGTGGAGGAGGCCGGGCTGGGGCGGGTGGAACTCGTGGCGCCGTTCATCCCCACGGTGCCCGGCACCGACCGGTATGTGGCCGACCTGCGCTGATCAGCGCAGGCCGGTCAGCGCAGCTCCTCCGGACACGTCGTCCCGCGCGAGAACGCGTACGGCGCCGCGAGCCGGTACTCGCCCGCCCGCGGAGCGAGCAGCATCGTCCACCTGTCGCCGAGCGCGTCCTCCTCCGTCTCCATCAGACAGCCGTTGACGTTGTCGTACGACTTCGGCTGATCGTCGGGACGGTTCCTGGACGCCTCCGTCTCCTTCGGCGGGTCCAGCTTCTTGCCGTCGGCGTCGACGAGGCTCAGCCACGGCGAGTAGGGGATGCGGATGAGGACCGGCCCCGGCTTGCTCACCCGCATCGTCATCTCGCCCTGCTCGGCCCGCTCGACGACGGTGTTCGGCTCGGCGAGCGGCGCCGGGGCGGTCACCTCGAACAGCTGCCAGTTGGCGTCGCCCCACACCTGCTTCAGATAGGGCAGCCCACGCTGCACCAGCTCCCGCTCCCGCTCCGCCCCCGAGCCGTCCGGCTCGTCCTTGGGGAGCACCACGTAGTGCACGGCCCAGCGCTTGAGCCACTCGCGGTAGTTCGCGGAGTTGAGGGTGTCGTCGTAGAAGAGCGGGTTGCGCTCCATGTCGGCCTGGCGGTTCCAGCCGCGGGCCAGATTGACGTACGGCGCGAGCGCGGAGGCCTCGCGGTGCGAGCGGGCCGGCACGACCTCCACCCGGCCCTTCTCGGCGCCGACCTCCTGGAGCTCGTTGACCAGCGGCGCCAGCTCGCGCGCCCAGGACGCGGCGGGGGCGGCGTGGATGATGTCGTCGACCGTCTTGTAGCCGATCCACCCGGCGAAGGTGAGCAGGGCCAGCACGGCCGTGTACCACTTGCGTGAGCGCGGCACCGTGTAGGGCAGCACGGCCACCAGGGCCGTCCCCGCGAACAGCATCGCCAGGCGCGTGATGTTGGAGCCGATCTGCGAGCTGACCACCCAGACCAGCACGACCGCGAGGCCGTAGACCGCGGACACCAGCCGGACCGTCTTCCAGTCCTCGGGCACGAGCACGAAGGTGACGACGGCGAACAGCAGCGGCAGCAGCACCGAGCCGATCACCATCGGCTGGGTGCCCGAGAAGGGGAACAGCCACGCCGACACCGCGACCACGGCCGCCGGCGCCAGCCCCAGCGCCCAGGCGCCCGGCCGCCGCTTCTGGAGGAACAGCGCCACCGCCACGAAGCCCACGAACAGCCCCGCGACCGGTGACGACATGGTCGCGAGCGCGGCCAGCGGCGCCGCGCACAGCGCCTTCGCCCAGCGCTTGTAGCGCCAGCGGTACGGCCAGCAGAACACGACGGCGACCGCGCCCAGCGCGAACATCGTGCCGAGCCCGTACGTCACCCGCCCTGAGATCGCGTTGGCGATCAGCCCGAGGACCCCGGCGAACGAGGCCCACAGCGGATTGCGCACCGACCGGCTGCGCAGCAGGACCAGCGTCAGCAGACCCGCGGAGATCGTCCCCGCGATCATCATCGTCGTACGGACACCGAGCACCGACATCAGATACGGCGACACCACGCTGTACGACACCGGGTGCATACCGCCGTACCAGGCCAGGTTGTACGCCGAGTCCGGATGCCGGCCGACGAACTCCGCCCACGCGTCCTGGGCCGCGAGGTCGCCCCCGCTGCTTGCGAACGTGAAGAACCAGATGATGTGAAGGAGCCCGGCCAGGGCCGTGATCGACAGCACCGGGCGGCGCAGCAGGCGCTCACGCAGGGTGAGGAAGGCGGCGGTCAGACGCGAGGGCGGTCTGTCCTCCGTGCGGCTCGGCCCCTCTCCCGAGCGTGGCGCGGGCACGCGTATTCGCGGACCGGCTCCCCGTCCCGGATCGGCGTCGTCGGCGCGTGTCGGCTCCGCAGTGGCCACGTGTGAGGCACTCCCCGTACTGTCCCGTCTTCTGTTCTGGCCGCGTCCCGTTTCCCGCGCGTTGTCGGCCTTGTCCCCGAAGGTTCCCCGACCGCGTCTTGTGGGCGACGACCTGCCCGATTCGTGACGCTAGCACGCAGCCCGCCGACAGGCGCTGTCGGCGGGCTGCGTCAGGGTGCCGTGGTGCCGTCCCCGGGTCAGGCGATGCGGGTCAGCTTGTCCGTGAAGCCCGGTTCGACAAGCTCCGACTGGAGGGCGACCGGGATCTTGACTGCGCCGCTGCTGCCGTCACCCACGGTGAGCGTGCCCACCTTGGTGCCGGCCGTCGCGGTGTGCGGTACGGGGTCGGAGGCGAAGGTCAGCTTCACCTGCAGGCCCGACCAGCCGACCGCCGTGACGTCCTTGGTGGCGACGACCGGGGTGCGGCCGCCGAGGTCGTCGTCGACGTACCCGACGACATCGCCCTTCTTCAGGATCGTCGCCGACTCCAGCGTGTCCTGCGCTGCGCGGATGAGCTGGTCGCCCGAGTCGAGAGCGGCGGCGAGGATGCCGCTGCCCGTGTCGGGCTGGCGCACCACGGCGCCGACGATGGTCCGGGTCTCGCCGCCGATCTCCTTCTTCGCGGCGAACACGAGGTTGCCGAGGGCGGAGGTGGTGGTGCCGGTCTTGATGCCGACGACGTCGTTCTTGCCGACCAACTGGTTCCAGTTGCCGTGGTTCTTCCCCTTGTAGTCGTCGTACGACATCATCGCGGCGACCTCGCGGAAGGCGGGGTACTTCATGGCCGCCTTGGCCAGCTTCACCTGGTCCACGGCCGTGCTCACGGTGGTGTTGTTGAGCCCGGACGGGTCGGTGTACGTCGTGTTCGTCATGCCGAGGTCCTCGGCGGCGGCGTTCATCTTCTCGACGAACGCCTTCTCCGAACCGGCGTCCCAACGGGCCAGCAGACGGGCCACGTTGTTCGCAGATGCGATCAGGATGCTTTCCAGGGCCTCGCGCTGGGAGATCTTGTCGCCGGCGGTCACGCCGACGGTGGACTCCTGGCCGGCGTCCGACTGGTCCTCGGCGGCCTGGTCGATCGCGATCTTCGGTCCCTCATCGCCGCTCTTGAGGGGGCGGTCACGGAGGACGACGTACGCGGTCATGACCTTGGCGACACTGGCGATCGGGACGGGCTTCTGGTCACCGGAGGAGCCGAAGCTGCCGATGCCGTCGACGTCCAGCGCGGCCTGACCCTCGGTGGGCCAGGGGATGTCGACCTTGCTGCCGCCGAAGGTGTAGCTGTCCTTCGCGGTGAGGTCGAGGGTGGGGGCCGGGAGCGGGCGCACGTTCTGCACGACCGCGAAGACGATCGCGAGCAGCAGGACCAGCGGGGTCCAGATCTTGACCCGCCGGATGGCCGTGCGGACCGGGGTGTCCGGGGGCGGCGGCGTGTTCGTCAGCTCGGCGAGCAGGTCCAGCGGGGGCCTGGGGGGCAGGGGTTGCTGGGTGGTGCGCTCGGGGCCGATCTGGGGGACCACGGCGGTGGCGTCCGGAGCGGGGGCCTTCGGCGTTTCCGGGGTTGGGGCCGGTGCCGGTGCCGGCACCGGTGCCTTGGGGGCTTCCGGCCTGATGTCGGGCTTGAGTGCGACGAACTTGCTGGTGCGCTCGGAGGGGGTCTCCGGCGCGGGGGCCTTCAGCGTGGTGGTGGGCTGGTCCACCGGAGGCTGCTTGGCGGGGCGTTTGAAGATGGCGGTGGGTTGATCGACGGCCTTGGCCTTGGCCTTGGCCTTGGCTTCGCCTTCGGCCTTCGTGTTCCCACCCGCACCACCCGTGCGGCTCTCGTCGTCGGCTGCTGGTGGCTCCTGGGGGGCGTCCTCGCCGTCGGCGGCCGCGGGTGCGGGTGCGTCAGGCGTACCGCCTTCGGCGGCCTCGGGGGAGTCGTCCGAGTCGGCGTCAGCGGCGTCGGCAGCCTCGGAGGGCTCACCCGAATCGTCTGCGGCGCCCTCGGCGGAGACGGCGTCCTCGGCGCTCTTGTCCTCACCCGGCGTCGCCTTCTCGCCCTCGGGCTCGTCGGTGTCCGAGGAGGCCACCCAAGCCGCGACAGCCGCCCTCAGCCGATCGTTGCCCTCGGCGGGTGCGCCGGAATCGGCATCCTTGCCCTCGGCCTCCTGCGAGGCGTCGGCGTCCGTCGCGTCGGCGCTCTCGGAGGTGTCCTCCATGTCGTTCCCGGCCGCGTCGTGCGCTTCCTCCGCGTCGTCGCCCGCGGCGTCCGCGCTCTCGGTGCTGTCGGCCACGGTGTCCGTAGCCTCGGTGTCGTCATCCGTAGCGTCCGCGCTGTGGGTGCTGTCCGCCGTGTCGTCTTCGCTCTCGGCGTCGTCGGCCCCCGCGCCCGTGTCCTCGGCGTCGTCGCCCGCGGCGTCCACGCTCTCGGTGCTGTCGGCCGTCGCGTCCGCGTCCTCGGCGTCGTCAGCCGTAGCGTTCTCCGTCTCGGCGTCGTCGCCCGCGGCGTCCACGCTCTCGGCGTCGGTCACGGTGTCCGTGTCCTCGGCGTCGTCAGTCGTAGCGTGCGCGCCCTTGGTGCTGTCCGCCGCATCCCCGCCCCCGGCGTCCTCGGCGGTGCCCCCCGCCTCCTCCAGCCGCGTCCTGACCGCGTCCAGGTCCTCTCGTGACAGGACCCTCGTCGCCGTGTCGACGCCGCCGCGCGGTGCCGTGGCTTCGCGGGCCACTGCGAGGCGTGGGTCGAGTCGTTCGCCGGCTTCCTGCCGGGTGGGACTATCGGGTTCGGGAACCGGGGCCGTGCTCCCCGACGTCGGTTCTGCCGACGACTCGCGCTGCTTCGACCTGTCGGGGGACTCGCCCGCCACCGATGCCTCCTCCATGTGCCGCCGCACGGCCTCCGTGCGGCATCCGAACAGTGAGCCGTCACTCGGACACCGTGCCCGTACGACCCCCCGTGCCGCTGTCCGAACCATGTACCAGTGTCCTGTGCGCGGCACTCCACTCACCCGCTAGACGAGAACGACATACCTACCGGTTCCCTTACGAACCGGTCACGCACCCTCGACAGATGAATGTGAGAGGGGTCACCCTGTCTTTCATCCACGCGGGGAGGCATGGATGGGCAGGAGCCGCAGAACAATTCCGGAGGAGCTTCTGCTGCTGGCGTTGGACCCGACCACGGGTACCACCGCACAGCCGCAGTCGCTCGACCTCGGTCTGGCCGGAGCACAGCTAGTGGAGCTGGCGCTGGCCGGACGGATAGCCCCAGACGGGGATCGTATCGCCGTGGTGGCCCCACGGCCGACTGGAGATCCAACACTGGACTGTGCGTTGGAGTTGCTGCGAAGGCGTGGCGCTCCCGTGCGTGCCGTCCACTGGATCGGCGGGCCCCGGCTGGGGTTGCGCCAGACCTACCTCTCGCATCTGGAGCGGTGCGGCATGGTGCATGCCGTGGCCGGTCAGATGTGCGGGGTGTTGCCGACGACTCGCTATCAGGCGACGGACAACGCCATCAGCCGGGAGATCAGGGCCCGGCTGGATTCCGCGATCCGCACCGGCGTACCGCCGGACCCACGGACCGCGGCACTCGCCGCACTGGCACACGCGGTCGGCCTCGGCAAGCACCTGTATCCGGGGAACGAGGGACGGTCGTCCCGGTCCCGGCTCAGGGACCTGATCAGGCACGACCCCATGGGCGGTCTCGTCGCGCACGCCGTGATGGACGTCCAGAACGGTGCGGCCGCACAACCGCGCCGCAGCCCGGCCCCGGCCGGCCGTCAGGCCGCCCCCGGAGGCAGGGCCGCAGCGGAACCCGCCCGCGGTGTTCCGGTGCAGCCGCGCCGCGGATCCATGGCGCGTGTCGTGGCCCACTGAGCCGCAGTTCCACGACCCGCACCACCGGACCACCCGGGCTGTGCACCCGGCTTGCTCGACCACGCACCACCACGCACCGCCATGCACCGACACGCTTCACACGCTCGCACTCGCACGCCACGTGCAGCGCCGCACCGCAGTCACCGAGACCGGTTCGGGAGCCGCTGGTCCGCGCGGGGTGACGGGACCGGATGCCCGGACGACGGCATCGGTCCCGCCGCCCCGCGCGGCCGCATGTGCGGGGGTCCTGGCGAACTGGCGTGTATCCAGCGCATATCCACCGTTTCCCAGCGGTAGTAAGCACCTTGGTGGCAGTCTGCTCAACAGCAGATACGCAAAGTGGCAATCGCAGGCAGGCAGCCGGAGGTGCACGTCCCGTGGCGTCCAATGTCAATCCCACCGTCAGGCGACGCCGGCTGGGCCAGGAGCTGCGCAGGCTCCGGGAGCTCAAGGGCATGACGGCCGAAGAAGTGGCCGAACGGCTGCTGGTGTCGCAGTCGAAGATCAGCCGGCTGGAGAACGGCCGGCGCAGCATCAGCCAGCGCGACGTCCGCGATCTGTGTGGGGTCTATGAGGTGGAGGACCACCGGATCGTCGACTCCCTGATGCAGATGGCCAAGGATTCGCGACAGCAAGGATGGTGGCACTCGTTCGGCGACATCCCCTACAGCGTCTACATCGGGCTGGAGACGGACGCTGCCAGCCTGCGGGTGTACGACCCGCAGGTCGTTCCGGGGCTGTTGCAGACGAAGCAGTACGCGGAGGCCCTGATCGCCGGGGCGTTGCCGGAGACGGCGCAGGCCGAGATCGAGAAGCGGGTCCAGGTGCGGATGCGCCGACAGGAACGAATCTCCACCGCGGAGAACCCGCTCCGGCTGTGGACCGTCCTGGACGAGGCCGCCCTGCGCCGGGTCGTCGGCAACCGCTCCCTGATGCGCGACCAGTTGGAGCAGCTCGTCGAGCAGTCCCAGCTGCCGCACGTCACCGTGCAGGTGATCCCCTTCGACATGGGCGCCCACCCGGGCCTCAACGGGCAGTACGCGATCCTCGAGTTCCCGGACGCGGCCGACTCCAGCGTCGTCTACATCGAGGGCGTCACCAGCGACCTGTACCTGGAGAAGGCGAACGACGTCCAGAAGTACAGCGTGATGTACGAGCACCTGAGGGCGCAGGCCCTGAACGTGGAGCAGTCACGGCAGTTCATCGCGGACATCGCCAAGGAGTACGCGCGTTGAGAAGCGCCGTACGGTACACCGTCCCCAGCCCGGGGCGGAAGACTCCAATGGAATATGCCACCCAGCCGAGTGAATAGTCGCTTCGTCGGCCGATGTTGGCGAGTAGCGTCGATCACGCCACCGAGTAACAAGGTTGGCGCGAATCGCGCTGCGGGTCCGGTCCGGACGCGCAGCGCGGTGACAGCAACTCAACATCTGGCAATTCGGAGCAAACATGGCAATTCGTCAGGGTGCCACGGACACGTGGACCAAGTCCTCGTACTCCACAGGGAACGGCGCGTGCGTCGAGATCAAGTCACCGGCCGCTGCGGCCATGGCGGTACGGGACTCCAAGGTTCCCGAGGGCCCGGTCCTGGCGTTCCCCGCGGACGCGTGGAACACCTTCGTGGCGTCGGTCAAGGCGTAAGGGGCGGGTCTAGCTGATCCTCACCCCTCAACCGACCGCACGATCGACAACTGCACAAGCACCACAGGAAGAGCCCTCTCGACCAGCCCGCCGTCCTTGCCGAGAGGGCTCGGCCGTGCCCTCACCCGTGGGCCGGCCGGATCACCTCACCGGGAACGCCACGTCACACACCGGGTCCTGTGCCCCGGCGCCGTCCCAGTCCGCCACGAAGTACACCTCGCGGCACGGGCCCGCCTGCCACAGCCCCTCCTTCGCCATCCACTCCTCCACCGCCTCGAAGGCGGCCAGGATCTGCGGGTGGGCCACCTGCGCCTTGGTGATCCGGGTGAAGGCGAGCCGGTGGGCCGGCTCCACCCGTACCTTCGTCTCCCGCGTCCGGCCCTGCTTCTCGAGCCAGGCCCGGGCCGCCGCCCCGTCGGCCACGGGCACGCACGACTCGGCCGGTCCGTCGCTCTCCGTCGACACGTCGGAGTGGTAGACGACGAACGGTGGCGCCGTGATGCCGCCGCACTCGTGCGCCGCCGACTCCAGCCGGCCCAGCGACGCCTCGATCCACGTCGGCAACTCGTCCGCCAGCACATGCCGCATCTCGGTGATCAGCACCTGCTCGGGCACCTCAACCGTCTCGACCACGAACTTCCCGTACATCTCGGAGCTCCTCCCCGACAGTCGTCCACGGAGGTACTCGGCCAGCGTCCGCTGCCCCGCCACCCGCGCCTCGACTTCCGCCCAGTACGCGTCGAGCCGGGCGGCCGCCGCGGCCCCGTCCGGGGCCTCGACGATCTCCGCGATCCGTGCGAGCGGCATGTCCAGCTGGCGCAGCAGCGCCACCAGACGGGCACGCTCGACCTGGTCGGCGCGGTAGTAGCGGTAGCCGCTGGCCTCGTCGACGTGCGCCGGGGCCAGCAGTGCGAGGCGGTCGTACAGCCGCAGGGCCTTGGCCGACAGCCTGGCCCGCGCGGCGAACACGCCGATGGTGAGCAGTTCGTCGTCCACGGCCTCATCCTCCGTCACCGGGCGGCCTGTTCCGCCCGGCGACAAGGACGCTCGGCTCTGCCCCTGGGGCAAGGTCAAGGGGCCGCGTTATTTGATCGCGGACTCCACCGCGGCCACGACCTCCGCCGCCTGAGGCTCGGTCTGCGGCGAGAAGCGGGCGGCGACCTTGCCGTCGCGGCCGATCAGGAACTTCTCGAAGTTCCAGCGGATGTCCCCGGTGTGCCCCTCGGCGTCCGCGAAGCCGACCAGCCGCTCGTACAGCGGGTGCCGGCCCTCCCCGTTCACCTCGACCTTCTCGGTCATCGGGAAGCTCACGCCGTACGTCGCCGAGCAGAACTCGGCGATCTCCTCGGCGCTGCCGGGCTCCTGCCCGAGGAACTGGTTGCAGGGCACGCCGAGCACGGTGAAGCCGCGCTCCGCGTACTGCTCCTGGAGCTTCTCCAGGCCGGAGTACTGCGGGGTCAGGCCGCACTTGGAGGCCACGTTCACGATGAGCACGGCCCGGCCCGCGTACTGGGCGAGATCGGCGGTGCCGCCCTGGAGGGCATCGATGTCGACGTCGAGGGGGGAGCTGCTGTCAGTGGTCGTCATGAAACGGATGCTAACTCCGGTACGTGTCGGGCCGGTGCCGGGCCTCGACGAGGACGTCCCCCGCCGCCGTCCGCTCGTACAGCACCGACCGCCCCGCCCGCCGCCGCTCCACCAGCCCCGCGTCCAGCAGCACCCGCACATGCCGTCCGACCGAGCCCAGCCCCTGCCCGGTCACCGCGACCAGCTGGGTGGTGCTGAGCGGCGAGTCGAGGAGGACGAGCACCTCGGCGCGCGCGGGCCCGAGCAGCGCGCCGAGGCTCGCGGGGACGCTCCGCGCGCCGGGGTCGGTGAGCGCGCCCGCGCAGGGATAGACCACGGCATACCGCTCGGGCGCCTCCCAGGACACCCAGCCGCCCCTCGGCGTGACCGGCACGAAGACGAGCTCGGCGCCGGAGATCTCGCGGGGCGGGTACTCGTGCAGGTTCACCTGGAGCCGGTTGTCACCGAGCCAGCGGGTGCGACCGGGGCGCAGCGAATCCAGTACGGCGGCCCAGCCGCCCCGGCTCACCTGCGCGGTCCGGGCGACCACGTCCGCCTCCAGGACGCGCCGGCGCCGGCCCCAGTCCGGCCGTACGGTCTCGGTCCAGACGTACTCGATGAGCGCGGCGGCGCGTTCCGGCAGATCGTCGCGGTCCAGTACGGCGGGCAGGGGGCCGGCGAGGGAGACGGTCAGGTTGGCGCGGGCCTGGCGGGGGTCGGCCGCGCGCACCCGTGCGACGCCCGCGTCGAGGGGCTCGCCGTCCCTCGGGGTCGGGGTGAGGAAGTCGGCGATCCAGTCCTTGCCGAGCCCGGCGCGGACGAGGTGTGCGGTGACCGGGTCGGCGGCGAGGCGAGCCCGGTAGGCGGGCCGGTGTGCGTCCAGCCAGGTGCGCTCGCCGGGGTGGGCGGCGGTCCCCGAGTGCAGCAGTTTCAGCGCGGCGAACGTCTCGGCGAGCGGGGAGATGAGGAACCGGCTGCCGGCCAGGGTGTCGGCGTTGATCTGCCACCAGCCCATCGGTCACCGCCACCTTTCGCGTCTCCGCGAAACAATAACGACCGGATTCCTGAGCTGCGCAGACTCCGCGCATGCGCAGCTACCGACAGCTCTTCCGGACAACGGAGTTCACTCCCCTCTTTCTCACCTCCGCCCTCCACACGGCCGCCTCCACCGTCGGCGGTCTGGCCATCGGCACGCTGGTGTACGCGGCGACCGAATCGCCGCTGCTGGCCGCGGTCAGCATGTTCGGCCCGCAGCTGGCCCAGGTGGTGGGTGCCACGACCCTGCTCTCGGCGGCGGACCGGCTCGCGCCCCGCGCGGCACTGACCGGCATCGCCCTGTCGTACGCCCTGGGTACGGCGGCGATGGCGACGCCGGGCGCGCCGATCTGGGCGCTGTTCGCCCTGATCCTGCTGCTGGGGCTGATCGCCTCGCTGGGCGGCGGCGTGCGGTGGGGACTGCTGAACGAGGTCCTCGCCAAGGACGGCTACCTGATGGGCCGGTCCGTCTTCAACATGATGAACGGCCTGATGCAGATCACCGGCTATGCGACGGGCGGTGCGCTGGTCGCCCTGCTGTCCCCGGGGGCCACGCTCCTCGTCTCCTCGGCCCTGTACGCCGCGGCGGCCCTGGTCACCCAACTCGGCCTGACCCGTCGCGCGCCCCGCGCCGCGGGCCGCCCCTCCGTCTCCGCGACCTGGCGCAGCAACGCCCTGCTGTGGTCCTCCCGCCCCCGCCGCCACCTCTACCTCGCCCTGTGGATCCCCAACGGGCTGGTCGTCGGCTGCGAGTCGCTGTACGTCTCCTACGCCCCGCACGCCGCCGGCACGTTGTTCGCGTGCGCGGCGTTCGGGATGTTCGTCGGTGACATCACGGTCGGCCGGCTCCTCCCCAAGGACCTGCGCGCCCGCCTCGGCGTACCGCTGCTGTTGCTGCTGGCCACGCCCTACCTGCTGTTCTTCCTGCACCCGGCGCTGCCCGTGGCCGCCGTCGCGGTCGCCGTCGCCTCGGTCGGATTCGGGGCGAGTCTGGTCCAGCAGGAGCGGCTGATGGCGGTGACGCCCGACGAACTCAGCGGTCACGCACTGGGGTTGCACTCCGCCGGAATGCTCACGACGCAGGGGGTGAGCGCGGTGCTGGCCGGAGCGGTGGCCCAACTGACCTCGCCGGCCACGGGGATGACGGTCATGGCGGCGGGGTCGGTCGCGGTGACGCTGGCGCTGGTGGGCGCGAGCCTGCGGGACGCGCAGGAGGGCGGGCTGGTGGTGGCGGGCCGTCGGCCCAAGAGGGGAGTTTTTTCCACCGACTTCGCACCCCGACCGCCGCAAGAATGAGGTCACGGGCGCTTCGGGCCCCGTAGCGAACAGGCAGCGGAGAGGAGCGAGTCGTATGGACCCCACGACGCAGGTCGGGGTGCACCGCCCGCCGGACGACGTCCCGGACGAGATCCCCGACAAGATCAGGGGGTTCTCCGTCGCGGCCGGACTGGTGGGGCTGCGACGCGCCCTGGTCCTGTGCTGGACGGCGTCGGCGGCCTTCGGCCGGTCGCTGGCGATCTCCGGGGCGATCTGGCTGGTGGGACCCGGCCTCGGCCTGGTGCCGCGTGCCATGGAGGGCGTGCGCAGCCTCGCCGCCCGCCGACGCGAACTGGCGCTGCGCTGGTCCGGCGTGGAGATACCGGGCCCGCCCGGCCCGCTGCCCCCCGCACCCCGGGGCGCCTCCGGGGTGGCCGCCCGCTACCGGTGGATCATGACCGATCCGCAGACCCGGCGGGAGTACGTCTGGGTGCTGACCGACCCGCTGGCCGGCGCGTTCTTCGCCTTCTTCCCGATCGCCCTGATCCTCAGCGGCGCGTGGGGCCTCTTCCTCGCCTTCTTCGGTGTCGGGCTGTCCGCCGAGTGGGACGGGCTCTGGTACCACTTCATCCCGATCGAAGGCCGGGCCACCGCCGTACTCGCCGGGGTCCTCGGCTTGTCGCAACTGCCGCTGGCCCTGTGGGCGGCGCCGCGGGCCGTGCGCCGGCACGCCCTGTACACCCGCGCGATGCTCGCCCCGAGCGAGAGCGAGCTGATGGCCGGCCGCATCCAGCACCTGGCCGCCACCCGCTCCGACGCCGTCGACACGCAGATGGCCGAGATCCGCCGCATCGAACGCGACCTGCACGACGGCGCCCAGGCCCGCCTGGTGGCGATGGGCATGACCCTGAACGCCGCGGAACACCTGCTGGAGACCAACCCCGAGGCGGTCCGCGCCCTGCTCATCGAGGCGCGCGAGTCCTCCTCCAAGGCGCTGGAGGAACTGCGCAACCTGGTCCGCGGCATCCACCCGCCGGTCCTCGCCGACCGTGGACTCGCCGACGCGGTGAGGGCGTTGGCGATGGTCTGCCCGGTCCGTACCGAGGTCGAGGTCGACCTGCCGGGCCGCCCCGAGATGCCGGTCGAGTCCGCCGCGTACTTCGCCGTCTCGGAAATCCTCACCAACGTCGCCAAGCACTCCGGCGCCGACCGGGCGTGGATCGAACTCCGTTACGATCGCGGGATGCTGCGCATCACCGTCACCGACGACGGGCACGGCGGCGCCGACGCCTCGCGCGGCAGCGGTCTGCGGGGCATCGAACGCCGGCTCGCCACCTTCGACGGGGTGCTGGCCGTGAGCAGCCCCGTGAACGGACCGACCATGGTGACGATGGAGCTGCCGTGCGTATTGCCCTCGCCGAAGACCACTTCCTCCTGAGGGACGGACTCATCCGCCTGCTCGGCGCCCACGGTCACGAGGTCGTCGCCGCCGTGGACAACGGGACGGAACTGCTGGACGCGCTCGTCAGCGAGCGGCCGGACGTCGCGGTCGTCGACGTCCGGCTGCCTCCGACGTTCACCGACGAGGGGCTGCGGGCGGTGCTGGCGGCCCGGGAGCGGATGCCGGATCTGCCGGTCCTGCTGCTGTCGCAGTACGTGGAGCCGCTGTACGCACGTGAGTTGCTGGCCGGGGGCGGCCGGGGCGTCGGCTACATGCTGAAGGACCGGGTCACCAACGGCGCCCAGTTCCTGGACTCCATCCGCCGGGTGGCCGAGGGGGGCACCGCGATGGATGCCGAGGTGATTTCCAAGCTCCTGGTCCGCAAGGAGCGCGACGAGGCCGTGGGCAGCCTCTCCGAGCGCGAGCGCGAGGTCCTGGAGTGGGTGGCGCAGGGGCGCTCCAACGCGGGAATCGCACAAGGCCTGTTCATCTCGGAGAAGGCCGTCGCGAAGCACATCGGCAACATCTTCACCAAGCTGGGGTTGCTGCAGGCGGACGCCGACAATCGGCGGGTGCTGGCGGTGCTGGCGTATCTGGATCAGTGAGGGGCCGCCGGAGGGCTGGGGGTGTGGCCAAAACTTCACGGTGTGTGAGGCGTATCTGCTCAACTTCCTTATGTGCAAGCGGAGTTGGCCTACGTTGATTGCTGTTTGAATCACCGGCGACGCCCCCCACCGACTCCCAGGAGGCCCCACCGTGCCCGACGAACCCACCACCCCGATCGGCGCCGCCGCTGCGGAGGCACGGGCCCGGATCGACACCACCAAGCCGCACTCGGCGCGCTTCTGGAACTACTTCGTCGGCGGCGAGGACCACTACGAGGTCGACCGGCGGATCGGGGACGAGATCAAGAAGATCTTCCCGGGGCTGGCCGACGTGGCCGTCAGCAGCCGCCACTTCCTGGGCCGTGCCGTACGTCACCTGACCGGCGAGGTGGGCATACGGCAGTTCCTGGACGTCGGCACCGGCCTGCCGACCGCCGACAACACCCACCAGGTGGCCCAGCGCGTGGCCCCGGACGCCCGGATCGCGTACGTCGACAACGACCCCGTCGTGCTGGCCCACGCGAGCGCCCTGCTGACCAGCACCCCGGAGGGCATGACGGCCTTCCTGGATGCGGACCTCTACGACCCCGAGGCGGTCCTGGAGGCCGCCGGAGCCACGCTCGACCTCTCCCGCCCGGTCGCCCTGATGATCCTCAACACCCTCGGCCACGTCGCCGACCACGACCAGGCGTGCGACCTGGTACGGCGCCTCCTGGCCGGCCTGCCCTCGGGCAGCCACCTGGTGATCAGCGACAGCACGGCCACCAGCGAGGGCATGATCGCCGCCTCGCAGGCGTACAACGCGAGCGGCGCCGTGCCGTATCACGTACGCAGCATCGGCGAGATCGCCGCCTACTTCGACGGCCTCGACCTGGTGGACCCGGGCATCGTCCAGGTCCCCGAGTGGCGCCCCGACACTCACGGCCCGACGGACCCGGCGACGGCGGCCGTCGACGCGTACTGCGGGGTGGGGCGCAAGCTCTGAGGTGCGGTGCGCGCGCCTTCGGCCGCCTTGCTCCTGCTTCGGTCGCCTAGTCGGCCTTGTGGCGCTGGTAGTGGCGGGCGACGCGCACCCGGTTGCCGCAGCGGGCGGCCGAGCACCAGCGGCGGCGCGGATGGGTGGGCAGGAAGACCATCACGCAGTCGTCGGCCTCGCACTTCCGGATCCTGGCGACCGCCGGATCGGCCAGCAGCTCGGCGGCAGCCTCCGCGAGGCAGGCGGCCAGCCGCAGCCCCGCCGCCCCCTCGCGTCGCCGCGTGGCGGCCACCGCCGCCCCGTCCCACGCCAGCTCGTGGATCGCCGGCGCGGCACGCTGCGCTTCGTTGAGTGCCGCCAGGTCGGCGGCCGGGGGCTGCTCGCCCCGGCGGACGTGATCGAGGGCGCGGGCGGTGTGCTCCCGTACGGCGAGCACCGCGGCCAGGTCGGCGGCTGTGACACCGGTGCCTTCTCGCGGTACGGCCTCCGGGAGGCGGTCGGCCTGGAGCTCCCACCAGGCCCGCAGCTCGTGCGGCGTGGTCAGCAGGTCGCCGACGGCCGTGCGGGTGTTGACCAGGTCCAGGGCCAGGGGTTCTCCGGTCAGCGGTAGGGGATCGCTCATGGCGCTAATGCTACATGGGCAAGTTGACACGTTAGTCGACTCAGGGTTATACCGGAAGTGCACCTAATGCATCCACGACCTAAGAAGCAATTAGGCAGGGGTCAGTCATGCTTGCTGCAACCGCCCGCACCGTCCATCGCCACCTGGAGATCGAGGGGGTCCGCGTCTTCTACCGGGAGTCCCTCCCCGACCGCACCGACGCCCCCGTACTGCTCCTCCTGCACGGCTTCCCGTCCGGTTCCCACCAGTTCCGCGGCCTCATCGACGCGCTCGGCGCGGACTACCGGCTGATCGCCCCGGACTACCCCGGCTCCGGCCACACGCAGGCCCCCGACGACTTCACGTACTCGTTCGACCGGCTCGCCGACATCACCGAGGGCTTCATCCAGGGCCTGGGCCTGGACCGCTTCGTGATGTACGTCTTCGACTTCGGCGCCCCCGTGGGCTTCCGCATCGCCGAACGCCACCCCGAGTGGATCGCGGGACTCGTGGTCCAGAACGGCAACGCCTACGTGGACGGCCTCTCGGACATGGCCCGCGACCTGCTCGGCCTGACGCCCGAGACGCCCGGCGCCCACGACGCCATCCAGGACATGCTCACCCTGCAGACCACCCGCGGCCAGTACGAGACCGGCGTCGCCGCACCCGACCTGGTCGCCCCGGACGGCTGGACCCTCGACCAGCACTTCCTGGACCAACCGGGCCGCAAGGACGCCCAGCAGGCCCTGCTCTTCGACTACCACTCCAACGTCGAGCGCTACGACACCTGGCACGCCTGGCTGCGCCGCCACACCCCGCCGGCCCTCATCACCTGGGGAGCCCACGACCCCTTCTTCACCGAGCTGGGCGCCCGCGCCTACCTTCGCGACCTCCCCGACGCCGAACTCCACCTCCTCGACACCGGCCACTTCGCCCTGGAGACCCACCTGGGGGAGATCGCCCCGCTGATCGCGGACTTCGCGGACCGCGCCTGGAAGTGATGTGACCGGTTCGGCCGTGCCGGTGCCCGCCGTGCGTGTGTCTGCGATGCCCGCGCCCGCCGTTCGACCGTCGCCGCACATAGGTACCAAAGGTGCGAAAATCGACACGGGTCTCTGTTGACCTCTGTGACGTGGCGAGGGACACGGAGAGGGATGCCGATGGACCGGGACCGGGACGTGGACCTGGACACTGTCGCCGACGAGCTGTACGGCCTGCGACCGGAGGAGTTCATTCCCACCCGCGCCGCACGAGCGGCCGCAGCGCGCACGGCCGGTGACCGCGCCCTGGCGACCGAGATCGGCAAGCTACGCCGCCCGAGCCTGTCGGCCTGGGCCAGCAACCTCCTGGTCCGCGAGCGCCGCAGCGAGGTCGAGCCGCTGCTCCGCCTCGGCGAAGGCCTCAGGCAGGCCCACCAGGACCTGGACGGAGCGCAACTGCGCGAGCTCGGCCGACAGCAACGGATCCTGATCGGCGAGCTGTCCCGGCAGGCCGGACAACTCGCCGCTCAGGCGGGCCACCCGATCAGCGACGCCGCCCGTCACGAGGTCGAGAACACCCTGCACGCCGCCCTCGCGGACCCCGAGGCGGCCGACGAATGGGCGAGCGGCAGACTCACCAAGCCCTTCAGCGCGGCGACGGACTTCCCGGCGGTGACGTCCCCCGCGACCGCTCGCCGCACCCCACCGTCTCCGGCCGCCGAGTCCCGCACTCGCCGGCCCGCCCCTCGCGACACCAAGGCCGGCAAGGAACACCGCCGCCGCCTCACCCAGGCCCGCAAGGCCGCCGACACGGCCGCACGAGAACTCCGAGCCCAGGAGGACAAGACGGCAACGGCAACCCGGCAGGCCTTCGCAGCGAAGAAGCACCTCGACGAGACCCAGCAGCGCGTCACCGAACTGACCGCCGAGCTACAACACGCCAAAACCGAACATCAACAGGCCCGCACCGCCGAACAGGAAGCCCGCAACGAGGCCCGCACGGCCGACCGCCGGCTTCGAGAGGCTCGGCGGCGGGCGGAGGGCGCTACGGGGGAGGTGGAGGGGCTGGAGGCGGAGAGCCCGTGAAGCGCTGTCAAGCCGCCTTGGGTCCGGTGGCACGCGTGCCCGAGGCGGGCTCCTGTGCATCGTCGGGAAGGAAGCTCTCGTCCTCCCCGAAGTCCGGGGCCTGGAAGGGGTTGGTCGCCGGAGGCGGCGATGCCGCGTCGGAACGGCGGGGCTGCCCTTCCGGAGCGGAGAACAGCGAGGTCAGTTCGATGAGAGGTCTCTCCTTCGTCACAGGTCCCCGAGGGGACCTGCTGTGCCGTGACCGGGCACAGAGCGGTACTACAGCTTGGTCATCTTGGCGTACGGGCTCAGGATCCGTATCGGCGTGGAACCGAAATCGACGAGCGCCGCGATTCCGGCCTCGATACCGATCACACGACCGAGGCCGTACATGTCGTGGGTGACCTTGTCGCCCACGGCGAAGTGCTTGGGTGCAGGCGCAACCGGGGCCTTGAAGGGGCTGGTGGGCAAGTGACGCTTCGGAGCAGCAGGCTTTGTCATCGCACCCAGTATGCGCCTAGGAGCAACCCCTTCGCTGCCCCTGTCCACGTCCAAAACCTGACAGGGACTCGGACGGGAGCAGCCACCTCTCGGACGAGACGGAGCGCAATGCCGCTGACCAGGGGATTCCGCTTGGCGAGGCCCTCTGGAGTCGATCATTCCCGAGAATGAGCGGTCAGCCGGGTCACGTTCGAATCGCGTAGCCCAGCGCTGGGCGCGGGCGCCTGTAGCGCGGGTTGGACGCCTTGGCTGCGGCGCGTGCCGATTTGGGTGCATTGAGGTGAACACAGCTGAAGTGGCGGTCGGCAGGCCTGCCTTGTAGGAACCTGCCTAGACTCGTAGATCATGTCGACATCCCCCACGTACGGCCCCGCCCCCACCGCCACTGTCATTCACTAGGCCCAGCGAGTCGCCCGACAGGGGTTCGTGATCGGCGGGACCTTCATGGTGATGGGCGCCCTCTTCCTGGTCTTGGCGGTGATCGTCACTGCTGGGCTCAACGGCAACGACCCTCAGCCGGTGGGACTCGTGGCACTGCTCTTCGCGACCATCGGTTACTCGGGCTTCAAGATCTTCCGCTCTGCCCTCACGCTCCGCCCGCAGGCCGTAAGCGTCGACGAGACAGGGCTGTGGCTGCGCAACAGTGCAGGCCAGAACGTCATCCGCTGGGACTCGCTCGCCGCGGTTGCCGTCCATTGGAGCGAGAACGACCGGAGGGCCAGGCAGTACTCGATCGACCTGTGTCCGAGCGGCCCGATCGACCGGGACGACCCGGTCCTGTGGGGCCTGGTCCGCGACGAAGACCCCATCCGCCCCGGCCTCCCGCACCTGCGCTATCGCTTCGCGACCTCGGGCGCGTACGCCAGGTACCGGGAGCCCCTGGTGGAGGCGATCCGGAGCTACGCCCCACACCTGTGGCTCGGCGAGACGCAACGCGAGCCGGGCCACTGCGGTTCTCCTGACTTCGAGGGACACCGGGAGCGCACTGCTGGCAGCGTGCGCTGAGGGTATCGGCCTGGGGGGCTTGTCGGTCGATGTCGGTTGACGCGTTCCGGTTGGCTGTCGCCACGGCGCTTCCAGTTCGTGAGTTCGTGAGTGAGGCCGTCCAAGCCGGACCTGGCGATCAGGATTCGGACGGCCGCATTCACCTTGCGGCACGCAGCCAGAGCGAGAGCGTCGGTGAGATGATCCGGCTCTGGACGGACTTCGCCCGCACAGGCAAGGCGGGATCGAAACCGACCGCCCGGACGGCCACGAACGCTCGGTCCTTCGCCTCCGGGCCCGGCGGCATCTTCGCGAAGGGCCACGAGTGCGGCTTCTGGAAGTCCCTGTACTCCGGACAAGGCAGGCCCAGCAGTACGAAGGTCCTGCGGCGGACCCTGCGCGGACGAGGGCGGGATGATGGCGGCCATGCGTATCCGCATCGACGCCGTCGACCTGCCCGGCCTCACCCGCCCCCCGAGTGTTGACGGCAGAGTCCCCGCCTACGTCAACATCCACGTCGCCGTGCAACGCCGCGACCGTCCGGCCGAACTCCTCGATCCCCAGCCCGGCGATGCGCCGTCCGCGACGTGGACCCTGGAGTGCGCCACGAGCGCCTCGCCGACCGGCATCGAGATCAAAGGCCCCTACGTGCAGGACCGTCTGGGCCGAAGGTTCATCTACCTGTCGTGGGGCACGGTCGACGAATCGGGCACCTTCACGATGTTCCGCCGGGCCAAGCTCATGCTCGACGTCATCCCCGCCGACGTACTCGCCGCCGCCGCACGCGACGGGCTGCTCGTCGGACGCCTCGGCCTGACCGACGCGCAGGGCGGGCCCTTGTGCGCACGCGTCGAGCCCCCTCACATCACCTGGACCGCCGCACGCGCCGACTAGGAGCGGCTCCGGGCCGATGTGACCTTCATCGCCATCGTCGGGTCTCGGCGCGTTCTCCGCTGTCCCATCCGTTGATGACGACGGCGGTGGCGCATGGCTCATCGACGGAGGTCACGGCGCTGTGGCCGGAGGCGTTCGGCAGGAACATCACATCCGCGCGGACCAATATCTGTATCCGCGATGTGAGAAATAGGTGCGGCGCACCGCGAGTATTCCCCGACCGCCGACCCGGGCGGAACCAGTGATCGCTCGGGTCCGATCGCGTCATGCTAACGTCGATCCAAGTTGCAGGTGTGGTTGCCAGAGGGTTCATTTTCCGACGGGTTGATCAGCACGGCGACGCGGAATCCGCACAAGGCGAATTCCGAACATCGTCCCCGAAGGAGAAAAGACATGGCTACTGGCACCGTGAAGTGGTTCAACTCGGAAAAGGGCTTCGGCTTCATCGAGCAGGACGGCGGCGGCCCCGACGTCTTCGCCCACTACTCGAACATCGCCACCCAGGGCTTCCGCGAGCTGCAGGAAGGCCAGAAGGTGTCCTTCGACATCGCTCAGGGCCAGAAGGGCCCGACGGCGGAGAACATCGTTCCCGCCTGACACCGGCAGCAACGCATACTTCGCAGCTGGGGCCCGCACCTTGGGGTGCGGGCCCCAGCTCGCTGCATTTCAGGGCGCGCGACGGGAAGGCCCCACCAGGTCACCGAACGGTGACGTATTCCCCGTCGATACGACTCGGCGCCCATCGCCTCCGGCTCGTTCTCGCGATTCCCTGCGCAGTTCATTTTGCTGCGGAAATTCCTTGCTACGTGCCTACGTGCTCACATCGAGGAAGGTTCCGCTTGAACCGCGCACGCACCGCCCGCACGACCCGTACCAATGACCGCTCCCGGGGTACCGCCGCCAGGCGCTCGGGGGCTCCCCGGCGTTCCAAGGGCAACGATCGCCGCCAGACCTCACCCCAGGGCGAGTTCGCGCTGCCGGTGACGGTCACGCCCGCGCTGCCCGCCGTCGAGTCGTTCGCCGACCTCGCCCTGCCGGCGCCGATGTTGGCCGCACTCGGTCACGAGGGTGTGACCGTACCGTTCCCCATCCAGGGGGCGACCCTTCCGAACTCCCTCGCCGGGCGCGACGTGCTCGGCCGCGGCCGTACCGGGTCGGGCAAGACCCTCGCCTTCGGCCTGGCCATGCTGGCTCGGACAGCGGGTCGGCGCGCCGAGCCGCGGCAGCCGCTGGCCCTGGTCCTCGTGCCCACCCGCGAGCTGGCCCAGCAGGTCACCGACGCGCTCACTCCGTACGCCCGCTCCCTGAGGCTGCGGCTGGCCACTGTGGTCGGCGGAGTGTCCATCGGCAGGCAGGCCAGTGCACTGCGCGCCGGCGCGGAGGTCGTCGTCGCGACGCCGGGGCGGCTCAAGGACCTCATCGGCCGTGGCGACTGCCGGCTGGACGACGTCGCCATCACCGTCCTCGACGAGGCCGACCAGATGGCCGACATGGGCTTCATGCCGCAGGTCACCGCCCTGCTCGACCAGGTGCGCCCCGAAGGGCAGCGCATGCTCTTCTCGGCCACCCTGGACCGCAACGTCGACCTGCTCGTCCGCCGCTACCTGACCGACCCGGTGGTCCATTCCGTCGACCCGTCCGCGGGTGCGGTCACCACGATGGAACACCACATACTCCACGTGCACGAAGCGGACAAGCACCGCACGACCACCGAGATCGCGGCACGAGACGGCCGGGTGATCATGTTCCTGGACACCAAGCACGCCGTCGACCGGCTCACCAAGCACCTGCTGAAGAGCGGCGTCCGCGCCGCGGCCCTGCACGGCGGCAAGTCCCAGCCGCAGCGCACACGGACCCTCGCCCAGTTCAAGACCGGGCACGTGTCGGTACTGGTGGCGACCAACGTCGCGGCGCGCGGGATCCACGTCGACAATCTCGACCTGGTCGTCAATGTCGATCCCCCCACCGACCACAAGGACTACCTGCATCGCGGCGGCCGTACCGCCCGAGCCGGGGAGTCCGGCAGCGTCGTCACCCTGGTGACCCCCGACCAGCGCCGCAGCATGAACCGGCTGATGGCCGCAGCCGCCATCACCCCTCAAGTCACCGCGGTACGTTCGGGTGAGGCGGAACTGAGCCGCATCACCGGCGCTCAGGCCCCGTCCGGTGTTCCCGTAGTCATCACCGTGCCCGTCGCGGAACGCCCCCGGCGCACCGCGTCTTCCGCGACTCCCTCGTCCCGAGGCCGCCGCGACCGCGCCGCCCAGGGGCGCGGTCGCGGCGGAGCCGGGCGACGCAGGGGACAGCGGCCTTCCTTCGACTCGGCGGGCTAGAGGCATCGGTCAGAAGCCCACCCGGGCCGAACTCGCCCTTCACCGCGGCAGTCCACGTACCCGGACCGGCCCCGAGGACGCGTTGCACAACGGGACGCTCGGACGCACAACTTCCCGCCGGCGACCTGCCGTAGGCGGCGGGCCGCCGACCGCGACCGATCACCAGGTGCAGCCCGTTGATGACCGGCTGCTCGGCTACCAGCCCTTCGGGCACCGGCAGTTGCTGGGCGAAGGCGGTGACAGCCTGGCGCTCGGAGCCTGGCGCCCACGTCGGAGGCGCGCAGGTCCTTCAGACGCTGGGCGTGGACCTTCAGTTTCTCCGCGAGGCGGCGGCACCGCTGACTGACGCTCGACGGCACGAGCGGGACGGTGCCGTCGGCTTCGCCTGAGAACACGAAGGCGTCGCGGGCGAGTTCACCGCCGAGCGACTCGCAGCGTTCCTCGGCGCGGGATCGGTGGACGGCCGGCACGGACATGGACGCTGACCTGATGGCCGGATACGCCCGCGCCGGGTGGGCTTGGACTTGGTGTTTGCCATGGCCTGGAACCTACTGACGGCTTATGCCACGGCCACACGACGAACAGCGCGCCTACCCACAAGAGGTAGACGCGCTGGTCAGGCATGGTGCCCCGGCAGGATTCGAACCTGCGACACCCGCTTCAGGAGAGAGGCTGGGTCGTCCTGTGCGTGACCTGCGAGCGACCTGGCCGAGCTCGCGGCCACGCTTGTGCCCGCGAGTACCGGCTATTGACCGCCGCTGACCCCTATATCTGGCACGGCTGTGGCACGCGAAGACTCGTTGCTGCCGTCCCCGGGCTGGGACGCCCGTTGCGATCGAAGGGCGGAGAAGGTCGGACACCGCACTGTGCCTTCGTAGCTCGCCAGTCAGAGGCTCTCGGCGCCCGCCTCGTACTCCTTCGCCTGAGTAGGTGTCAGCAGGTTTGACACGCGGATGAGGATGCCGCCGACGATGTAGTGGTACTCGGTCGCACTGGGCATGGACTTGGCGATCGTCTCGATGTACTTCGCCCGAGACTTTGCCTCATCCTCGGTCTTGAACACCTCGACGCTGCCGCCGCGCTCAATTGCGTCCTTGTCCAGGCCCTCGACGTCCGCGGCGGCGATACGGCTGTCGGAGAAGGCAGTTTTGCTGGTGTAGCCGCCCGGCCGCCCCAGCAGATGGTTCGGGTCGTTGGCCTCGGTATAGACCTGGATGAGCTTCAACTCCGGGATCGCCTTACCCAGCCTGGCCACAGCCTGCTGTGCGGTCAATGCGTCAGACTTCTCGGCCGAGGCCGCGTTCACGGAGCTTGTGCTCTTCGGGGATGTACTCGATGAGCTGTCGCTGGAGCCGGTGGGGCTACAGCCGACTAACAGCACGCCGGCGAACGCGAGTCCGGCTGTGGCGGTACGAATATGCATGATCCCCCCAGGAGTGCTCAGGTAGGGGCACACTACATCGCAGTGACGAGCTCTCTTTGTCGCCGCTGCAATGCGACCTGATGTTGATCGTTCTGTGCGGGTATGCAGCCCTCAGATGTCTCAAGCAGGGGGGCGCATGAGCAGGATTCTTGATCAACTCCCGACGCTGCTGGGGGTAGTAGTGGGGGGTCTGATGTCCTACGTGGTTGGGGCACTGGCAGAACGCAGCCGATGGCGTAGGCAGCAGGAGACCCGTTGGGATGGCCAGCTTCTGCAGGCGTATAGCGATTACGGGTATGCGGTGAAGGAATGCGCTTCACGCTACGTGCGGCTTGCCGCCTACCGCGGACTAACTAACCATCCGGCGCCTCTGGAACCGACCGAGGCGGAGTTGGAACTGGCGGCGAACGCCGAGGGCCGGCGTGCGGCCACGGTGGAGGGCCTCACACTCCTGACCAACGCGCAGACTGCTGAGGCGGTGCAAAAGCTCAACAGGTGTGTTTGGCACCTCGAGTGGCTCGCCCGGGGTCAGGTGTCCGGCAACCCTTCCTCTTGGGCTCTGGCCTTCAGTGACTACCGAACTGCACGGGCAGCGTTCTACCAGCATGCTCGGCGAAGCCTGCAGATAGCCGAGATGGGGCCAGTGAGCGAAGCGCCTTGGCCTCCGCCCTGGCGGCCTGTGCATGAGCCTTCTGACCCGTAGTTCTACAGAGATCGGTCACTGGAGGTCATGCAGGCTGCGAGAGGGCTGCCGGTCGCGTGCTGCGTGGCATTCGTCAACATCGGCCTCCGAGTGGCGACGCCTGAGGGAGGGCCGCATGTTGCACTCGGGCGCACTGACACGGCCATTGGTTGACGCAATTGGTGACAGCCCGCCCCGGCGGCCCAGTGACCTACGAACCTGCGCTGCAGAACGGTGTACGGGGGGCCCTCTGATCCGTAAACGATCCTCTTCATCCGTTGCCGTCCGGCCACATTGATGTCAGTCGTGGATGTCATGGCCGTCTGGCTGATGCTTGCCCCTCTTGCTACCGGTGTAGCCATCGATGAGCGCGCGGCCGGGCTGGGACGAGTCAGACTTCGAACAGCGCGCCCCCGTGCGTCTGAGGCGTCGGATCGAGTACCCGGCGCATCCGGCGAATGCTGTCGCGCCACCACCTGCGTTATTGCGCGGCGATCAAGGCAGCGGCGGCTACGGCCTCCTCGGCGTCGGGCGCCTCTAGGTAGTGCTGGTTGCCGGCGGTGCGCATCAGAACCCTGCGGATCAGGTTTCACGTTCTCCCTCACCAGCGTCGTCCAGGTCGTTGGCGAAGTCTGCGGCGGTGTCGTTTTCGAACGGACCGATGTCCCAGGTGCCCATGGCGCCCCTCTCAGTTGACTGACCGGGATCTTCGCACCGACGACTGATATCGGGACAAGGAGCTCACTCCGTCACCGCCGAGCGACCGGGGCGGCGCGGGAACATCAGCTTGGGAAGCTGCGGGCATTCGATGCCTGGCCGGGCAATGACCTGGAGGAACGCCCCGGTTGCCGCCTCCTCAGGCTGGGCCGCTTTCACTGCGATTCCCCGCTGTTCCCCGCCTCATCTGGTGCGCTTGTGGTGCGGCCCGCCCAGGGCCCGGTTCTGACGGACTGACCGTACGTGCAGGTGCATTGGCAGGCGCATCAGAGATGGCGCTTGGACGTTCTGACCAGTCGACTGATGTCGTCACGGGTCTTGACCCTGCGCTGGTCCAGTTCGGTTCTGCTGTCCGTCTTGCGCAGGGCTGTTACGTCCTCAAGTACAGCTTCTGCCGCCTCGCTCAAGGCCTCGTCATCGGTGAGCATCTGCACCCGGAAGAGAGCTTCTTGGGCGCTAGAGCGCAGGTCGTATGCGCGGGCTCGCACCACGCCGGGGTCCTCGTGTGGTGGTTGTTCGCGTTCGCATAACCAGAGATGTACCAGGCAGCGGCGGTAGTTGATGAGTGCGCCGGCGTAGGCGCAGTAGGCATCGAGTCGCTCCTGGCGGAGCCTCTCATGGCGGGTGAACTGATGCCCCTTGTCGGTGGTGCGGTGCTGAAACGCCAGGGTGAGCCCCGAGCCGAGCAGGGCCCCCAGAACGGCTATGGCACTGGCGATGATGGTCTCCACACCCCAAGCTGATCACGTATCGCCGACCGGGCGCAGTACCCGCTCTGCTCTCACGTCAACACGATTTCCAACTGTGGTGGTGGGCTGACTGGCGGCGTGCATGGGCGTTCATGGGCAGTCGGTCATCGCGGCGGGGGGTGGCTTCGGGTCTCGTCTGAAAGACCGTGAACGGCGCTGAATGAGACGGAAACTGAGACGGACGGCGGGGCCGGGCACGCTAGCATCCTCGGCGTCCAGGAGGTGTCATGGCACTGGTCCGTAAGGGATCACGACGGATCGTTGTCGACGGCACGGTCTACCGCTGGCGGCTGCGAGGCAGACCGACGTACTGCCAGGGCTTGGCCTGGTCGCCGTGCACGTTCGCGGTCGAGCATGCGGATGCCCCAGGGGCAGCGCTCGTGGTCACCACCAACCAGCCGCATCCGAGCAACTGGATCGGTCGCGACGCCGGACCTGTGCTGCCCTCCGGCGTTGCCGCGGCCGTTCGGCTTGCCCTGCGTGAGGGTTGGTCCCCAACGGTTCCGGGCTCCGCGTTCCACCTTGACCAGTCCGCCGGCTTCACGTCCTCGTACTGAGCGGTGCAGCGAGTGAGCACCGCTTTAGGAGTTCGCTCCAACTAGAGCTAGGCCGGGCCTAGCTGCGCACACGAGTGTCGCCAAGAACCGTCCAACGCCGCAGCCGTCCGCAGTCGTTGATGTCAGCGTTGGATGTCAGCGGAACACCTGCGGCGTGCGGATCGCGTCGTCTTGTTCGGGTAGGCCCTAGGCTTCCCGGGGTGATTGAGACCGTTGTTCTCGATGTCGGCGAGACCATCACCCGCGACGACCGGTACTGGCACTCATGGGCAGACTGGCTCCGGGTCCCACGCCATACGCTCTCCGCGCTGGTCGGGGCCGTGGTCGCCCAAGGGCGCGACAACGCGGATGCCATCCGGCTGGCGCGTCCCGGAGTTGACATCGCCGCCGAGTATCACGCTCGTGAGGCCGCGGGGCGTGGCGAGGCGCTCGATGAATCGGATCTGTACGACGACGTACGGCCTGCCTTGTCCCGGCTCCGTCAGCTCGGGGCTCGCGTCATCATCGCCGGCAATCAGACCTCCCGCGCCGGCGACCTGCTGCGTGACCTCGATCTGCCCGCGGACCTGATCGTGACGTCCGGGGACTGGGGTGTGGCCAAGCCTCACCCGGAGTTCTTCCAGCGGGTGTTGGAGGTGGCGCAGGCCGCGCCGGAGCGGACGTTGTACGTCGGTGATCATCCGGCGAGCGACATCTTCCCGGCCAAGGCAGCCGGACTGCGTGTGGCGCACCTCAGGCGCGGCCCCTGGGGGCATCTGTGGGCCGATGACCCCGAGGTGGTGGCTGCTGCGGACTGGAGGATCGACAGCCTCACGCAGCTCGCGTCGACAGTCGCCAACTGAGCGGAGTGCGGGTCGTGCTGTCGCGGCTACGTCGGTGAGGCGACGCGGGCATTCGGCTGAGCGCTGTGTCACCACGCCGGTACCTTGCGTGATGGACGCTCGCAGGCGACCTCAACTGGAGTCCGTATGACCGACCTTGCTCGCGACGGAATGGGGCGGCGTATCGCCTACTACCGCAGCGTCGTTCGGCCGAAGATGACGCAGCAGCGGCTCGCCGACGTCGCCTGCGTCTCTCTCGGCACCATCCGCAAGATCGAGCGTGGGGAGCGCGGTGTCACCGATGCGACGTTAGAGGCGATTGCCGGGGCCCTCGGTGTCGACCCCGGTCGGTTCCGCGCCGATCGTGGCCGTGCGAAGTCCGCCGTTCAGGCCGCGTTACCCGTGCTGTCTGCTGCAATCGCCGCCTATGACGTCCCCGACGACGGGCCGGTCCGGGCTCTCCCTGAACTCCGTACGGCCGTTTCGGAGGCGGAGCGGTGGCGGCTGGCCGCCCAGTACACGCGCATCGTGCGCGACGTACCCGGCCTGCTCGCCGAGCTGGCCCGCGCATACCACCGGGCGAGCAGCGAGGAGCGGCGCGAACCGGCCCGCCTGTTGGTCAGTGCCTACCGCTCGGCGGACTCCGTCGCGTTCAAGTTCGGCGCCCGGGATCTGTCGGCGCGCCTCGTGGAACTCATGCGGTGGGCCGTTCCCGAGGCCGAGGACCCGCTGCTGGCCGCCTCCGTCGCCTATGTGAGGACGGAGACGTTCTTCGCCGCACACGCCTACGCGTCCGGACTACGCGCCTTGGAGCAGGCCTTGATCGCCGCACCCTCCCCAGGTGCACCGCTTGAGATGGCCATGAGAGGAGCGCTTCACATGCGTGCCGCGGTCATCGCCGGCCGGGCGGGGGATGCCCCAGCAACTCGGTCTCACCTCGCGCATGCGCGTCTCCTGGCCGATCAGGTCTCCGAAGGTGTCTATTACGGCACCGCGTTCGGTCCCGACTCCGTTCGTGTCCACGAGGTGTCGGTCGCTGTCAGCCTCGGAGCCGAGCATGTCGGGCAGGCCCTCGACCTGGCGCGCGGCTGGAGGCCGCCCGCCGAGCTGCCGGCAGAACGCCGCAGTGGCTACTACATCGAACTCGCCCGCGCACAACTCTGGTCCGGACTTGTGGAGCATGCGTTCGAGTCGTTGAAGGTTGCCCGCAGGATCGCCCCGCAGCACACTCGCGAGCACCCATGGGTCCGTGAAGACGCCGCCACGCTGCGCCGGTTGAAGCGCGCGGACTCCGAGAGCCTCACCAATTTCGCCGAATGGTGCGCGGCCACCTGAACGAGCCTTCCGACCTACCCCTCGCCGGGGTACTTGTAGTCCTTGCTCGCCCCGACCATCTCTGCCACGCGCAGTAATCAGCAGTTGGATGGGAGCGGCGACATCATGCGAGCTTCAGCCCCTACCGAGCCCGGGGCCAGGATGACCATCCGCGTGTACCGGATGGATCGCTACGGGACGGTCACCGAGGACCGCGGAACCGTGAGAGTTATGCCCGGCGATGAGCCACCTCCGACCACCAGCGCGCTCCCACCATGCAGATGCCCGCGCTGTCGAGGGCCGCGGACCGGGCCGGACCATGTGACCCATGTCGACGACGAGGCGCTGACACTCGGCACGGTTTCGATGCGCGCCGCGGCCACCTGGCTCCTCGATCGGTCGACGATGCCGGGTCGCGAGACCCTCAAGTTGTTCGATCAGGACTTCCGTCTCTTCCTGTTGCTGGTGATCCCGTGCATCGAGCGACTGACCGACGGCTGGCCGGAGGATCATGCAACCGTGAAAGCGGCCCGGGCCGGTGTCGGCGAGGCACGCAGTCGTCTCATCGAGGCCGCGAGCAAGGATCTGACGGCAGAGTTCGTGAGGGTCGGGCGACTGGCCCGCTCCGCTGTGGCCCTGTGCGATCACTTCGACGCCCTCAGCGGGGACAGGATGTGTCCGGCCTGCGATCGGCGGATCGGGAACGGGGCGGCGGGAACCCGGAACTGCCTCGCTGACCATGGTCGTCATCTCTGACGAGGCCGCCCGTGGATGAGACTCCCGACGGCCGGCCAATGGTGCGTTGTGGCGTGACGCTCGCCCAATGAGCAGAAAAACAAACAACCCCCGGGTCACTGACCTGGGGGTTTCGCATGGAGCGGGTGACGAGAATCGAACTCGCGCTCTCAGCTTGGCAAGCTTGGGTCTCCGGACATGGGCCGCCCTGCTGACCTGGGAAGAGGGAGCCTGGCGCTTTGGTGAGCCGTCACTCGATGCCCCTGTATTCCCCGTGGTTCCCCGCACGACCTGGCAGGAGTCTGGCACGACGTCCTCGCCCCGATGAGTTTCGCAACGGGAGGCGTATGGGGAAGCGCGCTGAGTGGGCAGAGTCCGCAGAGCAGCGACGTGGGGGGTTGCGGTGGATTGGGCTACGGTGATCACCATTATCGGAGGAGTGGCGACCGCTTTGATCGGCGTAGTGGCCGGCTCACTGCTCACCAGTCGGACCGAGCGCAGACATTGGTCACGTGACAAGCAGATCGAGGCATGTGCTGCCGTAGTTGCAGAGTCCACCCGCATTCAACTGGCACTACGGAGAGCCTGGCGTGAAGGCGAGACGGTGGATTGGATTCCCTGGAACGTTGCCTTAGGCACTGTCTGGATGGTCGGCACGCCGGCCGTTGTGGCTGCTGCGGCAGCGATCGACGAAGTGTTCTGGGAGTATGGCGATCAGTTCGTGCAGCGGACGGCGACCAGTGAGGAGCTTTGGGCCGAGGCGCGGGACTGCATGGAGACTGCACGTCTCCATTTCATAAACGTCGCCCGCCTACAGGTGGATCCGCGGCACACACGCCTTGCGCATGGGCCGGTAAACCGCCCCTCGCGATCAAGCTTCTCCGGCTACGGATCTCCGGATCCTGACATTTAGCCAGTGCGAGATAGTTCGCTGGATCCGAACACCGCCTTAGGAGCGAGGTGAGGCGCGTGTGGGTTGCGTCCAGGGAGATGGTGTACGGGTTCGACCTGATCCGGGGGTTTGCTCCGGCGTTGGGATGATGCCCGCATAGCTGAACGGCCACCGGCTGATCTTCGAGGTGTCGAAGCCCGAA
>NZ_JBVKBY010000012.1:64120-378937 GCF_055656945.1 Streptomyces sp. NPDC111606 | reverse complement strand
CTCTCGGGCTTTCCTCCGGGCGCTTCCCTTCGGTCTTGCGTTTCCGACTCTATCAGACCTTTTCTCGATCCGATTTCCTCGGTGCTTTCCAGGTTTCCGCTCTCGCGTTTCCCTTTCCGGCGTTTCCGACTCTATCAGATCCTTTCGGGCCTGACCCCCAGTCAGCGGGGCTTGTCTTCCCGGCCGTTGGGCCGTTCCGACGAGTGAGACTTTAGCGGATTCCTCGCTCCCGAGCTAATCGGGGGCTGCGTTCTGTCGAACGCGGATTCCTCATTCCGTAAATACGCATGCCAATGAAACGACGGCAGACAGATCGACTGTCGTCGAATAGTTGTTGGTACTTGCGGAGTGGCTGTCCGGGGACCGACCGGAGTCGGCGCTCACGTCGGACAACTCGGAGAACACTACGGATCGGCCCTGGGCGTGTCAACTTCGCTCCTGACGGCACCCTCGGGGCGTAGTCTGGGGCGCATGACGACGCGTACGTACACCCAGCTGTGGTGGGCCGCCTGACGGCGGCCGTAGTTACGTATGCACTCAACGGCCGCCGCTTCGGCGGCCGTTCTCGTTTCTCCCTCCGGAGCTCCAGAGGGTCGGCCGCCGGGACGGCGGTCTCGACCAGGAGGTGGAGTAGAGATGACGCGGGTCTTCAGTGGGGTCAAGCCGACCGGGCATCTGACGCTGGGGAACTACCTGGGGGCCATGCGGCGGTGGGCTGCCGTCGATCAGCACCAGGCTGACGCGCTGTTCTGCATCGTCGATCTGCACGCGCTGACCGTGGACCACGATCCGGCGCGGGTGCGCAGGCTGAGTCGGCAGGCGGCGACGCTGTTGCTGGCGACGGGGCTGGATCCGCAGCTGTGCACTGTCTTCGTACAGAGTCATGTGGATGAGCACGCGCGGCTGTCGTATGTGCTGGAGTGCGTGGCCACGGACGGCGAGATGCGGCGGATGATCCAGTACAAGGACAAGGCCGCGCGGGAGCAGGCGCGGGGCGGGAGCGTGCGGCTGTCGCTGCTCACGTATCCCGTGCTGATGGCCGCGGACATCCTGGCGTACGGGACCGATCAGGTGCCGGTCGGGGACGATCAGACGCAGCATGTGGAGCTCGCGCGGGATCTTGCGGTGCGGTTCAACCAGCGATACGGGCATACCTTCGTGGTGCCTCGGGCCACGCCTCCGCAGGTCGCGGCTCGGGTGATGAACCTGCAGGATCCGACGTCGAAGATGGGTAAGAGCGATGACTCCGGGCCAGGGATCGTCTATCTGCTCGATGAGCCCGATGTGGTGCGGAAGAAGGTCATGCGGGCCGTGACCGACAGCGGGCGGGAGGTCGTGTACGACCGGGCCGCTCAGCCGGGAGTGGCGAATCTGCTGGAGATCCTCGCGGCCTGCACAGGTGGGAACCCATCGGAGCTGAGCGGTGTATATGAATCGTATGGAGCTTTGAAGTCAGCGACCGCGGAGGCTGTGGTCGAGGTCCTCAGGCCCGTGCGGGACAGGCACAGCGAGCTGTGCGCGGATCCTGGCTATGTGGAGGGGGTACTGCGGGATGGAGCGGAACGGGCTCGGGCGATGGCCCGGCCGGTCGTGGATGCCGCCTATCGCGCGATCGGGTTGCTGCCGGCTACTGCAGCCGCGGCTGCGACAGCGGCTGCCGATATCGAGGTGACCGCCTAGGGGGCGCGCTGGGCCGCCCTCTTGGACGGGCGGCCGGCGCGTCAGGCGTTGTTTCCGGAGGCCAGCTCGCGGCTGCGGTCGCGGGCTGCTTCGAGGGCGGCGATGAGAGCGGCTCGCACGCCGTGGCTCTCGAGTTCGCGGATGGCGTTGATGGTGGTGCCGGCGGGGGACGTCACGTTCTCGCGGAGCTTGACGGGGTGTTCGCCGCTGTCGCGGAGCATCGTCGCGGCGCCGATCGCGGACTGGACGATCAGGTCGTGCGCCTTGTCGCGAGGCAGGCCGAGAAGGATGCCGGCGTCGGTCATGGCTTCGACCAGGTAGAAGAAGTACGCCGGGCCGGAGCCGGAGAGGGCGGTGCAGGCGTCCTGCTGAGACTCGGGGACACGCAGCGTCTTGCCGACGGAGCCGAAGATCTCCTCGGCGTGGGCGAGGTCGGCTTCGCTGGCGTGGCTGCCGGCGGAGATGACGGACATCGCCTCGTCGACGAGGGCGGGGGTGTTCGTCATGACGCGGACGACCGGGGTGCCGGCGGCGAGGCGGGACTCGAAGAAGGAGGTGGGGATACCTGCGGCTCCGCTGATGACCAGGCGGTCGGCGGGCACGTGTGGGGCGAGTTCGTCGAGGAGGGTGCCCATGTCCTGCGGCTTGACCGTGAGGATCAGGGTGTCGGCGGTCTTGGCGGCTTCCGCGTTGGTGACCGGGGTGACTCCGTGGCGAGCACGGAGTTCTTCGGCTCGTTCCGCGCGGCGGGCCGTCACCAGGAGGTCGGCCGGTGCCCAGCCGCCGCGGATCATTCCGCTGAGCAGGGCTTCGCCGATCTTGCCGGTGCCGAGGACTGCGACTTTCTGGGTCATTGGCTGGGGTGCCCTCCGGAGGTTGCGTTGTCCGGGTTCATCCTCCCACCAGGGGCACCCTTCGAGGTGGCGAGTCCAGTGGGCGGACGGGGCCGGGCAGACGGGCCGGACGCCGGGCCCGGCCCTGGGCGGTCATGCCGTCCTGCGCCGCAGGGTTGCCGCACCCAGGCCTAGGACCAGCAGGGCACAGCCCGCCACGATCAGGGCGTCGCGTACGAAGGTGGCGGTCATGTCGGTGTGCTTGAGGACTTCGTTCATGCCGTCGACCGCGTAGGACATGGGGAGGACGTTAGAGATGGCCTCGAGGGCGGGGTGCATGTTGTCGCGGGGGGTGAAGAGGCCGCAGAGGAGGAGTTGGGGAAAGATCACGGCCGGCATGAACTGGACGGCCTGGAATTCGGAGGCCGCGAAGGCCGAGACGAAGAGACCGAGCGCGGTGCCGAGCAGTGCGTCGAGCAGCGCCACGAGGAGGAGCAGCCAGGGGCTGCCGGTGACGTCCAGGCCGAGAAACCAGAGGGCGAGTCCGGTCGCCAGGGCGGACTGGATGATCGCGAGGGTGCCGAAGGCGAGGGCGTAGCCGGCGATCAGGTCGCCCTTGCCGAGGGGCATGGCGAGGAGGCGTTCGAGGGTCCCCGAGGTGCGTTCGCGCAGGGTGGCGATGGAAGTGACCAGGAACATCGTGATCAGCGGGAAGATCCCCAGGAGGGAGGCGCCGATGTTGTCGAAGGTGCGCGGGCTGCCGTCGAAGACGTAGCGCAGCAGGAACAGCATCACGCAGGGGATGAGGACCAGCAGCGCGATGGTGCGCGGGTCGTGGCGGAGCTGGCGCAGGACGCGGGCGGCGGTGGCGGTCGTGCGGGCAAGGCTCAGTGCTCCGGTGGGGGCCGGCCGGAGCGTGGTGGTGCTCGTCGTCGTGGTCATCGCGTGGTCTCCTTCGCGCGGGCGGCCGCGGTCGCCTCGTCGACCAGGTGCAGGAAGGCCGCCTCGACCGTTTCGGAGTGCGTACGGGCGCGGAGGGCGTCCGGGGTGTCGTCGGCGAGGATCTGGCCCTCGCGCATCAGAAGGAGGCGGTGGCAGCGCTCGGCCTCGTCCATGACGTGGGAGGAGATGAGGAGGGTGGCGTTGCGGGAGGCCGCGATGTCGTGGAAGAGGCTCCAGAGATCGCGGCGCAGGACCGGGTCCAGGCCGACCGTCGGTTCGTCCAGGACGAGGAGTTCGGGGGTACCGAGGAGGGCGACCGCCAGGGAGACGCGGCTGCGCTGGCCGCCGGAGAGGTTGCCGGCCAGGGAGTCGGCGTGGCTGGTGAGGTCGACGTCGGCGATGGCACGGGTGACGTTCTCGTTGCGCCGGTCGGCTGCCGCGTGGCCGGGGTCGAGGATCGCGGCGAAGTAGGCGAGGTTCTGGCGGATCGTCAGGTCGTCGTAGACGGAGGGAGCTTGGGTGACGTAGCCGATACGAGTGCGCAGGGTGGGGTGGCCCGCGGGGCTGCCGAGCACGTCGAGGGTGCCGGTGACCTTGGCCTGGGTGCCGACGATCGCCCTCATGAGCGTGGTCTTTCCGCAGCCGGATGGGCCGAGCAGGCCGGTGATCTGGCCACGCGGGACGGTGAAGTCGAGGTCGCGGAGGACCGGGCGGGTGCCGCGTACGACGTTCAGGGCCTCGGCTCGGATGGCGGGGGTGTCGGGTGGTGGGTCGGAGCGGGCGGACGAATAATTCATCATACGATGAATAATCCTCCGGCGGAACTTCGGCGTCAAGCGCCGGGGAGGACCGGCGGTCGGGTGCGGGAGGCATAGGAGGGGGCGGGCACATAAGTGGCCCGCCCACGCCGGATCGGGGGGGCGGGGCGGGCGGTAGTGAGGGGTCGTGGCCGGCGGTCGTTGGTCGCTGGTCGGTCGGCGCGGGGGTCAGGAGGTGGTGGCGATGAGGAGGTCGACGTCGTAGGTCTCTTCGATGATTCCGTCCGGGAAGGTGTCGAGGAGGAGGCGCTTTTCCTCGGTGAGGAAGGCGGTGCTCGCCTCCGTGCCGTGGACCAGGAAGAGCGAGTGGCTGCCGAGGTTCGCGAGGTGTGTGTCAACGGGGACGCGACGGCTCCAGCGGACCTTGTGGCCGGTGAAGTCGAGGAGGCCGGTGGGGTCGGAGAGGGCGGATCGAGCGCCGCTGCCGTTCTGCTCGACGGCGGGGTGGGTGCCGAAACCGCGCTCGATACGGACTGCCTGTGCGGCGTGCCAAGGGATGTCGAGCGGGGTGGTGTTCCACCACAGGGCGAGTGCGCCACCGGGGCGCAGTACGCGCAGGGCCTCCGGCACGGAGTGGGTGGGGTCGGTCCAGTGCCAGGCCTGGGCGTAGGTGAGGAAGTCGGCGGAGGCTGCGGCGAGGGGGAGGGCGTTGCCGTTGCCGCGGACGATCGGTATGTCGGGGTGGGTGCGGCGGAACTGGGCCGCCATGCCGTCGCCGGGCTCGACGGCCAGTACGGCGGCGCCGCGCTGCTGGAGGAGCTCGGTGGCGATGCCGGTGCCCGCGCCCACGTCCACGACGCGCGCGCCGGTGAGGGAGCGGCCGGCGAGCTCTTCGATCGCGTCGAAGAGGGCGGGCGGGTAGGAAGGGCGGTTCGCGGCGTACTGGGCTGCGGCCGCGTTGAAGGAACGGGCTCGGTCAGCGTGAGAAGGGGCCGTCATACGGCCATGGTGGCCTTGGTCGGTGCGGTAGGCACCGACTTTGACGAGAGGAGGTGGGGTGGGCCGCACACCCCGCGTGGCGACACGTTGTAAGTGGTCGGAGGTGCGGGGCCCCATGACTACCCCCGGCGGCGCTTCCTCGCTGGGTTGCCTGTGCGGCGGGTGGTGCGGTTCTCGTGTTGTTTGCGGGCCGCCTCGTATTCCTCGCGGTGGAGTTTCTCGCCGGGGGCCTCGGTGAGGGAGCGGAAGAAGTAGGCGAGGAGGGAGCCGACGAAGCCGATGGTCAGGAGGCCGCGGAGGGAAGCCTGGCGGTCGAGGTCGGGGCGCTTGGTGAAGCCGTCCCAGGTGTGGCGGAACGCGAGGGCGCTGCAGATCGCGAACATCACGACCATCAGGAGGGTGACGAAGCTGCCGATGTCGGCGATCTGGAGTCCCTGGTAGGCGAAGCGCAGCACCAGGCAGGAGGCGACCGCGGTGGCGAGGGAGCCGGCGGACACCGCGATGCGGCGGGCGGTGTAGCCGTTGTCGTGGTCGACCCAGGTCGCGCCGAAGAAGCGCAGAGGCTCGGGGCGGGGGCCCGTGGAGCCCGCGGTGGTGTCCGGGGTGCCGTTCGTCTCGCTCACGCGTCGATTATGGCTCCGGCCCGGCCGCGGGCTCCGTACGGGTTCCCGGATACCGGGAACTGTTGTGGTCAGGACGAGCAGCGGGGGCGGACGTAGCCGTCGCTGCCTGTCCTGACGAAGGCGTCCGAGACGTACTCGCCGCTGGCGATGCTGTCCCAGATGTTCGTCGTGCCGTACGGGCCTGTCACGCGTGTGCCCGTTGTCTGGCAGTAGATCGCGACCCGGATTCCTTCGGACAGGACCTTGATGATCGGGTAGCTGGTGCCGGGGCCGCTGCGGACGTTGAGACGGACGCCCGGCGCGACCGGGTAGTAGGGCACGGCCGCGGCCGCCATCGTGACGGCCGCATCCGCGGCCTTTTCCTC
Organism: Streptomyces sp. NPDC111606; assembly: GCF_055656945.1. Classification (NCBI taxonomy): domain Bacteria; kingdom Bacillati; phylum Actinomycetota; class Actinomycetes; order Kitasatosporales; family Streptomycetaceae; genus Streptomyces; species Streptomyces sp. NPDC111606. The sequence continues at coordinate 372,737 of NZ_JBVKBY010000012.1, read as the reverse complement.
GCCGCCGTCCAGCAATTCGACACGGTCAACAGACATGAGACTTCCCCCCGTTGATCCCCATGACCCTCATGGGGTCCCGTTGATTCCCCTAAATCACGCCATGAAACAGAAGTTCACAACTCGAACGCGGAGACTAGCAAGCCGCCTCTGTCTCGTACGAGTCATCGACTAGGCTCCGTGCGTCGCGCGCGCGGACGAACAGCACGGGGGTGGTCCCATGGCGCCACAGCAGAACGCCGGAGCGGGCACGGAAGCGGAACTTCCCGAGTACGCCGGTCACTACCGGCTGGAGTCCCACCTGGGGGCCGGCGGCATGGGCGTCGTGCATCTCGCGCGGAGCACGTCGGGCATGCAGCTCGCCGTGAAGGTCGTGCATGCCGAGTTCGCGAAGGACCCCGAGTTCAGGGGGCGGTTCCGGCAGGAGGTGGGGGCGGCTCGCAGGGTGAGCGGGGCCTTCACCGCGCCGGTGGTGGACGCCGATCCGGAGGCCGAACGGCCCTGGATGGCGACGTTGTTCATCCCCGGGCCGACCCTCTCCGACCAGGTGAAGCGGAACGGGCCGATGGAGCCGGCGCAGTTGCGGCAGCTGATGGCCGGGCTGGCGGAGGCGCTGCGTGACATCCACCGGGTCGGGGTGGTGCACCGGGACCTGAAGCCGAGCAATGTGCTGCTCGCCGAGGACGGGCCGAAGGTCATCGACTTCGGCATCTCTCGGCCAAAGGACAGCGAGCTGCGGACCGAGACCGGGAAGCTGATCGGCACGCCGCCGTTCATGGCGCCGGAGCAGTTCCGGCGGCCGCGGGAGGTCGGGCCGGCCGCCGACATCTTCGCGCTGGGGTCCGTGATGGTGCATGCGGCGACGGGACGGGGGCCGTTCGACTCCGACAGTCCGTACATCGTCGCCTACCAGGTCGTCCATGACGAGCCGGACCTGACGGGCGTACCGGAGAATCTCGCGCCGCTCATCGGGCGGTGCCTCGCCAAGGAACCCGAGGACCGTCCCACGCCGGACGAGTTGATGCGGGAGCTGCGCGCGGTGGCGGCCTCGTACGACACGCAGGCGTTCATACCGGCGCAGCGGACGGGGGATTCGCCCAAGCCGGAGCGGGGTTCCGCGGAGCCCGGGCCGCAGCCGGAGCCAGGGCCGGCGGCGACGAGAAAGCGTCTGCTCAAGCGGGCAGCGCTTGTGGCAGTGTCCCTGGCTCTTGTCGTCGGCGGCGGAGTCGCCGCAGTGCAGCTGATGGACGACGTCCCCGCAGAGCGTCCGAGCAGGAGCGGGAGCGGCAGCGACGGAGCCGCCTCCGCGGCGGCGCGGTTCGAGCCCTGGGCCGTCAAGCCGGCCGGGCAGGGGAAGGGCCTGCCCAGATGCACGTACGAAAGACCCGGGCTGCTGTGTACGCAACCGGGGCTGATCAGCTCACTCGATCCCACGGACGGCAGCGTGCTGTGGCGGCACGACCTGGCCGAGGGCGATTCACCCGGCGGCCCGCCGACGCTCTCCGGTGGGCTGGCGCATGTGCTGACGCACGCCGGCAGGCGTCTGGGGGCGCTCGATCCCGCGACGGGCAAGTCACGGTGGCACCTGGACGTCTCCGCGTACCGGGGATTCCGGTTCGCGGGCGGCATGCTGCTGCTCAGCGGTGCCGATGGGCAGATGACCGGTGTCGACAGCGCGTCGGGCAAGACGAAGTGGTCGCGGGGGATCCCGGGTCTGAGCGAGGCGTACGTCGTGTCGTTCCCGAAGAGCCCGTGGGTTCTGGTGTCGAGTACGTCCGCCGACGGGGACCGGACGCGCGTCATGGCGGTCGATCCGAGTACGGGGGATGTGCGCTGGGACGTACGGCTCGACGGCGATCTGACTCCCGTCGGGGTCACCGGCGACGATGTGTTCTTCCTTGCGGGCGGCGGTGACTACGGCGAGGCGAAGGCCGTGGTCCGCTACAGCCCGGAGTCCGGGGCCGAGCGGCGCGTGGACTTGCCCGTTCCGGTCGTACAGGCGCAGGCCGGCGTGCACGACGGGGTGGTTTATCTGCTGGGCACCGGTGGGTCGCTGGTGGCGGTCGACACGCGTGCGGGCAAGCAGTTGTGGTCGCTGGAGACAACCGTGAGCCAAGGCTCGGCCCCCGTCTCGGACGGCCGGCGCGTGTACTTCAGCGCCGCCGACGGACGCCTGCTCGCCGTCGACGCCGCCGAGGGAAGGCTCCTCGGCCAGACTCCCCCGCGCCTCAGCGCGAACTCCGCGGAGGCCACAGCCGCCTTGCCCACACCTGGCCTGGGCGACGGCGGGATCTACGCCACCGCCCCCGACGGCACCGTCTTCGCCGTGGACGCGCGTACCCCGTCCGCCTGGTGACGGCGAAGGGGCCGCCTCCGCAGAGACGGCCCCTCGCGGAAGCCTCGTCGTACCTGGCGGCCCCTCAGGGCCCTCGGCGGGGCTCAGCCCAGCTTGGTCACGTCGCGCACCGCGCCCTTGTCCGCGCTGGTCGCCATCGCCGCGTACGCCCGCAGGGCCGCCGACACCTTGCGCTCGCGGTTCTTCGGAGCGTACGCCCCGTTCAACGCCTGCTCACGGCGGGCGAGTTCCGCATCGTCGACCAGCAACTCGATCGAGCGATTAGGGATGTCGATGCGGATACGGTCGCCGTCCTCGACCAGGGCGATCGTGCCGCCGGACGCGGCCTCCGGGGAGGCGTGGCCGATGGACAGGCCGGAGGTGCCGCCGGAGAAGCGGCCGTCGGTGATCAGGGCGCAGGTCTTGCCGAGGCCGCGGCCCTTGAGGAAGGACGTCGGGTAGAGCATCTCCTGCATGCCGGGGCCGCCCTTGGGGCCCTCGTAGCGGATGACGACGACGTCGCCGTCCGTCACCTGTTTGTTGAGGATCTTCTCGACGGCCGCTTCCTGCGACTCGCAGACGACCGCCGGGCCCTCGAAGGTCCAGATCGACTCGTCCACACCCGCGGTCTTGACCACGCACCCGTCGACGGCGAGGTTGCCCTTCAGGACCGCCAGGCCGCCGTCCTTGGAGTACGCGTGCTCGGCGCTGCGGATGCAGCCGCCCTCGGCGTCCTCGTCGAGCGCCTCCCAGCGCTCGGACTGCGAGAAGGCCTCCGCCGACCGGACACAGCCCGGGGCCGCGTGCCACAGCTCGACCGCCTTCGGGGAGGGCGAGCCACCGCGCACGTCCCAGGTCTTCAGCCAGTCCGACAGGGACGGGCTGTGGACGGCGTGCACGTCCTCGTTCAGCAGGCCGGCGCGGTGCAGCTCGCCGAGCAGGGCCGGGATGCCGCCGGCGCGGTGCACGTCCTCCATGTAGTACGTGCGGTCCTTGGCGACGTTCGGCGCGACCTTCGCCAGGCAGGGAACCCGGCGGCTGACCTCGTTGATCTGCTCCAGCCCGAACGGAACGCCCGCCTCCTGGGCGGCGGCCAGCAGGTGCAGGATCGTGTTGGTCGAGCCGCCCATCGCGATGTCGAGGGCCATGGCGTTCTCGAAGGCCGCGAAGGTGGCGACGTTGCGCGGCAGGACCGTCTCGTCGTCCTGCTCGTAGTAGCGGCGGGTGATGTCCATGACCGTGTGGGCCGCGTCCTCGTACAGGGCTTTACGGGCCGTGTGCGTGGCGAGGACCGAGCCGTTGCCGGGCAGGGACAGGCCGATGGCCTCCGTCAGGCAGTTCATCGAGTTGGCGGTGAACATCCCGGAACAGGAACCGCAGGTCGGACAGGCGTTCTCCTCGATACGGAGGATGTCCTCGTCCGAGATCTTGTCGTTCACGGCGTCGGAGATCGCGTCGACCAGGTCGAGCGTACGGACCGTGCCGTCCACCAGCGTGGCGCGGCCGGACTCCATGGGGCCGCCGGAGACGAAGACCGTGGGGATGTTGAGCCGCAGGGCGGCGTTCAGCATGCCCGGGGTGATCTTGTCGCAGTTGGAGATGCAGATCAGGGCGTCGGCGCAGTGCGCCTCGACCATGTACTCCACGCTGTCCGCGATGAGATCCCGCGACGGCAGGGAGTAGAGCATCCCGCCGTGCCCCATCGCGATGCCGTCGTCGACGGCGATGGTGTTGAACTCGCGCGGGATACCGCCGGCCTCGGTGATCGCCTCGCTGACGATCCGGCCGACGGGCTGGAGGTGCGTGTGACCGGGCACGAACTCGGTGAAGGAGTTCGCCACCGCAATGATCGGCTTCCGGCCGATGTCCGCACCGGGTACACCGGAGGCGCGCATAAGGGCGCGGGCGCCCGCCATGTTGCGGCCGTGGGTGACTGTGCGGGACCTCAGCTCGGGCATCGTCGCTCGCTCCTTCAGGGACAGCAGAGACTGCGATCAGAGACTTCTGACTGCTAACGAGCGTACGCCGGTCATCCAGAGGGCGGGACGGGGTGTCCGAAATGCGGGACGCATGTCTCGCGGAACAGCCATCTGCCACGTCACCGCCCGGTGAGGTGCCCCTGCACGACGGGCGCCACGCGCACGATGATCTCCTCCACGTCCACCGAGGCGATCGGCTCGATCTTGATCACGTACCGCATCATCGCGACGCCCACCAACTGCGCGGCGGCGAGCTCGGCGCGCAGCTCGGCGTCCGGGGAGTCGATCTCGCCGGCGATGCGCCGCATCAGCTGGGCCGAGACGAGCCGCCGGAAGACGGCGGCAGCGGCCTCGTTGTTGACCGCGGACCGGACGATGGCGAGCAGCGGCTTCCGGGACACGGGGTTCTCCCAGAGCCCGAAGATGACGCGGGTCATGCGCTCCCCAGCATCGTCGAGGGGTCCTTCCAGCACCACGTCCCGCACCTTGAGAGCGGGGGCGAAGGCGACCTCCACCGACGCCTCGAAGACCTGCTCCTTGGTGCCGAAGTAGTGGTGCACGAGCGCCGAGTCCACGCCGGCCGCCTTGGCGATGCCGCGCACGGACGTCTTCTCGTAGCCCCGCTCGGAGAACTCCTCGCGGGCGGCGTTCAGGATGCGGTCGCGGGTGTCCGCGGATTCCGTACGAGGGGGCCGGCCCCGGCGTCGGGAGCCCACCCCGCCCTGGCCCGAGGTGACGCCGGTCACGGCCGGGACACCTTCATCGCCGAGGCCAGATGCAGCCGCGTGAAGGCGAGGGCCTCGGCGAGGTCGGCCTCGCGTTCGGCGCTGGACATCGCGCGGCGGGTGTTGACCTCGATGACGACGTGACCGTCGAAGCCGGTCAGGGCGAGCCGCTCCAGCACCTCGGCGCAGGGCTGGGTGCCGCGGCCCGGGACGAGGTGCTCATCCTTCGCCGACCCCTTGCCGTCGGCGAGGTGGACGTGGCCGAGCCGGTCGCCCATGCGGTCGATCATCTGGAGCGCGTCGCTCCGGGCGGTCGCCGTATGGCTGAGATCGATCGTGAAGTGCCGGTAGTCGTCCTTCGTCACGTCCCAGTCGGGGGCGTACGCGAGCATCTCGCGGTCGCGGTAGCGCCAGGGGTACATGTTCTCGACGGCGAACCGCACATCCGTCTCATTCGCCATCCGCCAGATTCCCTCGACGAAGTCGCGGGCGTACTGGCGCTGCCAGCGGAACGGGGGGTGTACGACGACGGTGCTCGCGCCCAGCTTCTCGGCGGCCGCCTGGGCTCGCTGGAGCTTGGTCCAGGGGTCGGTGGACCACACGCGCTGGGTGATCAGCAGACACGGGGCGTGGACGGCGAGGATCGGGATGCGGTGGTAGTCGCTGAGCCTCCGCAGTGCCTCCATGTCCTGGCTGACCGGGTCGGTCCACACCATGACCTCGACACCGTCGTACCCGAGGCGCGCGGCGATCTCGAAGGCCGTCGCCGTCGACTCCGGATACACGGAGGCCGTCGACAGGGCGACCTTCGCATCCGGGATGCGCACCACTGGTTCTGCCACGGGGACAGCGTACGGGGCGGTGCTGGGCGTCGGAGAACTGGTGGGGGTGGGGGGTCCGGGAGGGGTTGCAACCGGCCATGTGTGCGAACTGGGGGTATGCCGGGGGGGTGGAGTCGGGGGGTGTGGCGGGGTTCACGCCGCGCGGCCGGTTCGTTCGGGGGCGGCGGCGTGAGCGGGGGCTTGGTCGTGCGGGGTGCGGCCGGCATCGCTGCCCTTCTCGCCCCCGCCGCCCCTACCCGTCCCACCTCCAGGGGCTCCGCCCCTTCAACCCCGCCAGGGGGCTCCGCCCCCTGCACCCCCATCGGCCTGAACGGCCTCGTCCTCAAACGCCGGACGGGCTGAAATACCTGGTCCGGCGCCGAGAAGTGCCGCCGGCATGGTGCGTAGCCACCTGCGGGTGGGTGAGGGCTAGGGAGGGCACAGCCCTCGCCCCGGATGCCGGACGAGCGAGACTGCCTGGACCGGCGTCGCACAGCAGCCGTGGTGGCGTACCAACGCGGTGCCGCAGTCGCCCACGGCGGCAAGGGCACAGCCCTCGCCCCCTGACACCGGACGGTCCGGATTGCCGGGACCGGCGTCGCACAGCAGCCGTGATGGCGCACCCCCGCGGCGCAGCACCCGCGTACGGCGGCAAGGGGACGTGCCGGGGGGTGTCCGCCCGCAGTGGCCGGCGTCAAGAAACGGCACCACCCTGCCCGACCCCCACCGCCGGTCCGAGGACGGACACCCCCCGGCACGGCCCCGACCCACCCACCGAACCCCAGGCGCTACGCGAACCCCCACCACACAGCCACAGGCCGCCGCAGGCACCCCCGCCCAACCGCCGAAGGCCCCGTCACTCCACGGACATGTGATCCAACTTCCGCAGAATCACGCCCTCCCGCAACGCCCAAGGACAGACCTCCAGCGTCTCCACCCCGAACAGATCCATCGCCCCCTCGGCCACCAACGCCCCCGCGAGCAGCTGCCCCGCCCGTCCCTCGGAAACCCCCGGTAGTTCCGCCCGCTGGACCACCGTCATCCCTGCGAGTCGGGGAACCCACGCCTCCAAGGACTCCCGCTTCAGCTCGCGCTGGGCGTACAGGCCGTCCGCGGAGCGGGCGGCGCCGGCGAGGCGGGCCAGCTGCTTGAAGGTCTTGGACGTGGCGACCACGTGATCGGGCGCGCCGAACCGGGTGAATTCGCCGACCGTACGGGCGATCTGCGCCCGGACGTGCCGCCGTAGCGCACGTATGTCCTCCGGCTCCGGCGGATCACCCGGCAGCCAGCCCGCCGTCAGCCGCCCCGCCCCCAGCGGCAGCGACACCGCCGCGTCCGGCTCCTCGTCCATGCCGTACGCGATCTCCAGGGACCCGCCCCCGATGTCCAGCACCAGCAGCTTCCCGGCAGACCACCCGAACCACCGCCGCGCGGCGAGGAAGGTCAGCCGAGCCTCTTCCGCACCGGTGAGAACCTGCAGCTCAACCCCGGTCTCCTCCTGCACGCGGGCGAGCACGTCATCGGCGTTGGTGGCTTCCCGCACCGCGGAAGTCGCGAACGGCAGCACCTCCTCGGCGCCCTTGTCCTCGGCGGCCTGCAGCGCCCCGTGGATGACGCCGATCAGCTTGTCGATGCCCTCGGGACCGATGGCCCCGCTGTCGTCGAGGAGTTGGGCAAGGCGCAGTTCCGCCTTGTGCGAGTGCGCGGGCAGCGGGCGCGCGCCGGGGTGCGCATCCACCACCAGGAGATGCACCGTGTTGGATCCAACGTCGAGGACACCGAGTCTCATGTACGGAACGCTACTGCCACCTGGTCGATCCTCCGTCCTCGAAGCCGCAGGTACGGAAGCCGTACCCTGGACCCGTGCCAAAGACGAAAAAGGCGAAGAACGACAAGACGGCCAAATCAGCCAAGGGTTCTTCGCAGGCGAAGGCAGCCACGAAGTCGAAGAAGCCCACGAAGCCCACGAACCCCGCGAAGCCCGCCCAGGAACCGGACGAGAAGGGGCTGGACTTCGCACGCGCATGGGTGGAGTTCCCGGATCCGGCGGACGACGAGCAGGTCTTCCGGTGTGATCTGACATGGCTGACCTCCCGCTGGAACTGCATCTTCGGCAGCGGCTGCCAGGGCATCCAGGCAGGCCGCGCGGCCGACGGCTGCTGCACGCTGGGCGCGCACTTCTCCGACGAGGACGACGAGAAGCGGGTCGCCGAACATGTGGCAAGGCTCACGCCGGAGATCTGGCAGCACCATGACGAGGGCACGGAGCACGGCTGGATCTCCGAGGACGAGGACGGCGACCGCCAGACCCGCCCCTTCAACGGCTCGTGCATCTTCCAGAACCGCCCCGGCTTCGCGGGCGGCGCGGGCTGCTCGCTGCACATCCTCGCCCTGAAGGAGGGCCGCGAGCCGCTGGAGACAAAGCCGGACGTCTGCTGGCAGCTGCCGGTCCGGCGGACGTACGAGTGGATCGACCGGCCCGACGACACCCGGGTGCTGCAGGTGTCGATCGGTGAGTACGACCGTCGCGGCTGGGGCCCGGGCGGCCACGACCTGCACTGGTGGTGCACCTCGGCGACCTCCGCGCACAGCGCCGGCGACCCGGTGTACGTGTCGTACCGGCCGGAGCTGATCGAACTGATGGGCAAGGCGGGCTACGACCGCCTGGTCGAGCTGTGCGAGGAGCGGCTGGCGTCGCAGCTGCCGTTGCTGGCACCGCATCCGGCGGATCCCGTCGGCTGACGGACCTGGCAGGGACCGGCGGCCTACGACCCCGACGGGCTCGGGTCGCCGCTCCCGCTGGGCGGCGGCGTCGAGCCCCCCGGCTCGGACGGGCCGGACTCGGACGGGCCCGACTCGGACGGCTCGCCCGGTGTGGGCGGCGGGTCGGATGGCGAGGGCGGCGGGTCGCTGGGAGTCGGGTCGGTCGGAACGGGGGTCGTCGGCGTCGGATCGGGCCCCGAGGACGAGGGCGGCGGCTCGCTGGGCGTTCCGGGGTCGGTCGGATCGGTGGGCTGGGGGTTGCTGGGATACGGGCCGGGGCCCTGTCCCGGGCCGGAAGGGCTCGGGGCGGTGCCGTAGCCCTCGATGGAGACGAGGGCACCGGCGGGTGAGATCGCCAGCCGCGCGCTCCAGTACCCGGACGGCTCCCGCAGATGGTCGACGTACACCTTGATCGTCAACGACTCACCGGGCGCCAGCGTTCCCGCCGACTGACTCAGATAGAGCCAGTGCGCACCGGTGCTCGCGGACCAGCGCACCGGCATGCGCCCCGTCGCCCTGAGGGTGACGAGCGTGGTGTCGCCGCTGCTGCCGGCCGACACCTCCAGGCCGCCGACGCCCGCCCCGCGCGCGCCGCTGACGCTGACGACCTCCACGGAGACGTCCGGTTCGCCGCGGTCGCCGAAACTGTCACCGCGTCTGGTGCTCGCATTGCCCGCGTTCTCATAGCCGTCGCCCGCGGCCTCCCCGTCGAGGCTGGCGGGCCCCTGCGCCTCGCTGGCGCTGGCCGAGCTGCCGTCGACGCCCTCGCCGGTCGGGGTGCCCCGGTAGGCGGCCCACAGGGCGATGACGGGCGCGGCGACGACGGTGGCGACGACGGTCGTGGTCACGGCACGCGCGCGCAGCCGGTCCCTGCGGGCGGCACGATCCTTCGGGTCCATCGGGAACCCGCGCCGGTCGAAGCGCGGCACGGCCACGCCCCGCGCGCGTGGGGCGTGCGCGAGGGCCATGTGCAGGGCAGCGCGGGGCGCCTGAAGGACGGGCAGTTCGGCGGGGGTGACGGCCGCGCCGGGCCACCGGCCGGGGATCGCGCGCTCGGCGGTACGGCGGCAGCGCGGGCAGTCGTCGACGTGCCGGACGAGCTCGCGGCGCAGGGCCGTGCCGAGCACGAGCTGGTTGTCGCCGGTGAGCCGGGCGACGCCCGGGCAGGCGCCGGTCTCGACGACGGCGAGGGCCGCGCGCGTGCGCTCGACCTCACAGGCGGCGGAGGCGAGCAGCTCGCGGGCGGCGGCAAGGTCCATGCCGAGGACGGCGGCGACCTCGTGGGTGGCGAGGTGGTGGCGTACGGCGAGTTCGAGGGCCTCGCGCTGCTCCGGGGTGGTGCCGGCGGCCTCCGGCCAGGCCAGCAGGGCCAGTTCGCGGCGCCGCTGCTCCTGGACCTCCTCGGAGACGGCCGACCGGGCTGCCTTTGTCCCCGCCTGCCGATGGGCGCCGGTCCGGCCCGCCGCATGGCTGCCCTGACGTTTCTGCTTGGCCTCGGCCAGCTTGCGCAGACACGCCCAGCGGGCCAGCGCGTACAGCCAGGGCCGTCGGTCCGCGGCGGCCTCCGGCACGCGCTGCCCGCGTCGTTCGGCGAGCGCGAGGACGTCGCCGAGGGCGGCGGTCGCGGTGTCGTGGTCGCACAGCACGGACAGGCAGTAGGTGAACAGCCCGTCCAGATACGGCTCGTAGCGCGCGGGCGGCCGCTGCGCGACCGTACGGGCCGCCGCGCGGTCGCGCGCCTCCCGATGTGCCCGGTGCGCGCCGGCCGTGCGGGTCGAGGTCTCCGGACTGCTGCTCATCATTGGTGGACCGTAGGCGGCCCCGGGTGGCGCCTTCTCCCTGCTTGAGCAGTTTTACTCCGTACGGGTGAAACGATCCCTCAATAGGGGACAGGAGTCCCGGATTCCGTGGTTTGTGCATGACGAAAAGGCCCCGAGCAGGCATTGCACCGACCCGAAGCGGCTGCGCACAGCCGTACGGCGTTGTCAGTGGGCTCGGTTACGGTTCATCGCATGGCTGCCCGTACCAAGTCCACGAAGGACCGCCCGTCCTACCGCTGCACGGAGTGCGGCTGGCAGACGGCCAAGTGGCTCGGCCGCTGCCCCGAGTGCCAGGCCTGGGGGACGGTCGAGGAGTACGGCGCGCCCGCGGTCCGTACGACGACGCCGGGGCGGGTGACGACGTCCGCGGTGCCGATCGGGCAGGTCGACGGACGGCAGGCCACCGCGCGGCCCACCGGCGTGCCCGAACTGGACCGGGTGCTCGGCGGCGGGCTGGTGCCCGGCGCCGTCGTCCTCGTCGCGGGCGAGCCCGGCGTCGGCAAGTCCACGCTGCTGCTGGACGTGGCGGCCAAGTCGGCGAGCGACGAGCACCGCACCCTGTATGTCACCGGCGAGGAGTCGGCGAGCCAGGTGCGGCTGCGCGCCGACCGCATCGGCGCCATCGACGACCACCTGTATCTCGCGGCCGAGACCGATCTGGCCGCCGTGCTGGGCCACTTGGACGCGGTGAAGCCGTCGCTGCTCATCATGGACTCGGTGCAGACCGTGGCCTCCCCGGAGATCGACGGCGCACCGGGCGGCATGGCCCAGGTCCGCGAGGTGGCCGGCGCCCTGATCCGGGCGTCCAAGGAGCGCGGGATGTGCACACTCCTTGTGGGGCACGTCACGAAGGACGGCGCAATCGCCGGACCCCGCCTCCTCGAACACCTCGTGGACGTGGTGCTCAGCTTCGAGGGCGACCGGCACGCGCGCCTGCGTCTCGTACGAGGCGTCAAGAACCGCTACGGCACGACGGACGAGGTCGGCTGCTTCGAACTGCACGATGAGGGCATCACGGGCCTTGCCGACCCAAGCGGACTTTTCCTGACCCGTCGTGCCGAACCGGTCCCCGGTACCTGTCTGACGGTCACCCTGGAGGGCCGCCGCCCCCTGGTGGCCGAAGTTCAGGCGCTCACCGTCGACTCGCAGATCCCCTCACCCCGGCGCACGACGTCCGGCCTGGAGACGTCCCGCGTCTCGATGATGCTGGCCGTCCTCGAACAGCGCGGCCGGATCAGCGCCCTCGGCAAGCGGGACATCTACTCCGCGACAGTGGGCGGAGTGAAGCTCTCGGAACCCGCCGCCGACCTCGCCGTGGCCCTCGCCCTGGCCTCCGCCGCGAGTGACACACCTCTCCCCAAGAATCTCGTCGCGATCGGCGAGGTGGGCCTCGCGGGCGAGGTCAGACGGGTCACGGGCGTGCAGCGCAGACTCGCCGAAGCGCACCGGTTGGGCTTCACGCACGCCCTCGTACCGGGCGACCCGGGCAAGATCCCTGCGGGCATGAAGGTGCTGGAAGTGGCGGACATAGGGGACGCGCTGCGGGTCCTTCCGCGCTCGCGTCGCAGAGAGGCCCCACGGGACGACGAGGACCGCCGGTAGACTTTGCCCAGGTCTCGCCCGTCCGTGCGAACAGAATGTGCGAAACGGGGGCGCCCCAGAACCTGCGACCGGAGGAGTGCAGTGGCAGCCAACGACCGGGCAGCAGCTCCCGGAAAGTCCGGTGGGAGCTCCGGTGCCGATGGCCTGATGCGCGCCTCACTGAGCGCCGTGGCACCCGGCACGGCCCTGCGCGACGGGCTTGAGCGGATCCTCCGCGGCAACACCGGCGGACTCATCGTCCTCGGCTCCGACAAGACCGTCGAGGTGATGTGCACGGGCGGATTCGTCCTGGATGTCGAGTTCACGGCGACGCGACTGCGTGAGCTGTGCAAGCTCGACGGCGGCATCGTGCTGTCGTCGGATCTGTCGAAGATCCTGCGCGCGGGCGTCCAGCTGGTCCCGGACCCGACGATCCCCACCGAAGAGACGGGCACCAGGCACCGCACGGCGGACCGGGTCAGCAAGCAGGTCGGCTTCCCGGTCGTCTCGGTCTCCCAGTCCATGCGGCTGATCGCGCTCTACGTCGACGGCCACCGCCGCGTCCTGGAGGACTCCGCGGCGATCCTCTCCCGCGCCAACCAGGCCCTCGCGACCCTGGAGCGCTACAAGCTCCGCCTCGACGAGGTCGCGGGAACGTTGTCAGCGCTGGAGATCGAGGACCTGGTGACGGTCCGCGACGTCTCGGCGGTCGCCCAGCGTCTGGAGATGGTCCGGCGCATCGCGACCGAGATCGCCGAGTACGTGGTGGAGCTCGGCACCGACGGACGGCTCCTGGCCCTCCAGCTGGACGAGTTGATCGCGGGCGTGGAGCCCGAGCGCGAGCTCGTGGTGCGCGACTACGTGCCCGAGCCGACGGCGAAGCGCTCCCGCACGGTCGACGAGGCGCTGTACGAGCTGGACGCGCTCACCCACGCCGAGCTCCTCGAACTGTCCACGGTGGCAAGGGCGTTGGGCTACACCGGATCCCCGGAGGCGCTGGACTCCGCGGTCTCCCCGCGCGGCTTCCGCCTCCTGGCCAAGGTGCCGAGGCTGCCGGGCGCGATCATCGACCGCCTGGTGGAGCACTTCGGCGGCCTGCAGAAGCTGCTCGCCGCGAGCGTGGACGACCTCCAGACGGTGGACGGCGTCGGCGAGGCCCGGGCACGCAGCGTCCGTGAGGGCCTGTCGCGGTTGGCGGAGAGCTCGATCCTGGAGCGGTACGTCTAGGGTCTGGGCAGGCCGCTCAGCCGACTTCCGTCCGCTGACGGCCGCTAGTCGTTCTCCAGCACGAAGGACGTCTGCGCCGTCCCGAACCCCGGCGTCTTCGCCTCCACCAGATACGTCCCCGCCGGGGCGGACCCCGCCGACGGCGTCGCGCACTGCGGGGCGCTCGCCTTGCGGTCCCACTTCACGGTGTACGTGATGCTCTCACCGGTGGGCACCCGGAATTTCAGGCTGCCCGCGACCTCGGGGCAGTCGGCGGAGGACCAGAAGTCGTCCTCGGCTCCCGCCTGGGTGAGCGTCACCACGGCGTTCTTCGGGCCGAGGTCGACCTTGCAGTCGTAGCTGGAGGAGTTCGTCGCGGTCAGCAGCACGGCGGGCGTCTGGCCGGGCTCGTACGCGTTGCGCTGGCTGCGCACCGTCAGCTTCACCGCGCCCGCGACACAGTCGGGCAGCGTGGAGCCCGCGGCGACCGCGTCGCCCGCGCCGACACCGCCGCCCGAGCCGCCACCCGCGGATCCGCTGCCCGATCCGTCCGAGCCGCCGGAGCTCCCGTCACCGTCCCCGGACCCGCTGTCGTCACCGGACCCCGACCCGTCGGAGTCCCCGCTGCCGGGCGACTCGTCGCGCCCGCCCGGCGCCTCACTGATCGCCGGCCCCGAACTCGAAGGGCCCGGGGTGATCGTCGAGGGCGCGGGATTCTTGCCGTCGGACCCGCCCTCGTCGTTCTTGCCGCCTCCGCCGCCCGAGGTGAGCACCCAGGTGCCCAGCAGCGCCAACAGGGCGACCACGGACAGCATTACGGCCCTCCGACGCCAGTAGATGGAGGAGGGAAGCGGCCCGACCGGATTGCGCAGAGATCCCACGGCGCAAACTGTACGAGAGATCGGCGCGCTAGCTTGCTCCACCCGCCGCCGAAGGCCGCAACTTTTCCGGATCATCATCCCGGAAACCGCCCGGCGACGGCGCCCGACCCCTGTCTTCCGTCAGGCGCGACACCTGCCGATCGCAGGATGTGACGGTATCGGCCCGCCGCCTACGGTCCGTGACCATGGACTTCGAGGACGCGGAGCTCTACCGCGACATCACCGACTTCGCCCACGACACCCCAACGTGGGTACAGCACACCGCCGAGATAGGGACGGAGGCCGGACTGCTGCTGTTCGCCGCCCTGTTCGTCACCGCGTGGTGGCGAGCCAGACGCGACACCACCCGGGCCTTCGCGATCGCGGCCCTTGCACCTCTGGCCACGGCTGTGGCGTACGTCTGCAGTGAGCTCCTCAAGTCGGCTGTCACGCAGGAGCGTCCGTGCCGGGCGGTGCCGGACGCGACCACCTCTCTCGCCTCCTGTCCGGCGCCCGGCGACTGGTCCTTCCCCAGCAACCACGCCACCATCGCGGGCGCCGCGGCCGTCACCGTGGCCCTGACCGGGCGGGCACTGTTGTGGCTGACGGCCCCCATGGCCCTGCTCATGGCCTTTTCCCGGGTCTTCGTCGGCGTGCACTATCCGCACGACGTCGCGGCGGGCCTCGTCCTCGGCGCGGTCGTCGCCGTGGCGGCCGTACGGCTCGGGACCGGCCCGGCGATCCGGCTGGCGGAGGCGATGCGGGCCTCGTCGGCGCCCGCCGTACGGTGGTTCACCGGCCCGGGACCCGAGCGGGTCGCGGCGTACGACATGCGCTGAGCCTCACGACTCGACCAGGCCCGCCTCGTAGGCCACGATCGCCGCCTGCACCCGGTTGCGCACGCCCAACCGGTCGAGCACCGCGCTCACATACGCCTTCACCGTGCCCTCGACGAGATGCAGCCGGGCGGCGATCTCCGGGTTGGACAGGCCGGCGCCGACGAGCCCGAGCACCTCGCGCTCGCGCGGGCTGAGCTCGGCCACGCGTGCGCGCGCGGCGGCCTCGCGGCCGAGTCGCCCGTCGCGGCCGCCCAGCCCGTCGATGACATGGCGGGCCACCTTCGGCGACAGGAAGGCCGCGCCGCCCGCCACCGCCCGTACGCCCGCGATCAGTTCGTACGGGTCCCCGGACTTCAGCAGGAAGCCGGTGGCGCCGCCGCCGAGGGCGCGGGCCACGTAAGCCTGTTCGGAGAAGGTGGTGAGCATCGCGACGGCCGTGCCGGGGACGCTGCGTACGATCTCCTCGGCCGCCGCGAGGCCGTCCAGGCGTGGCATACGAATGTCCAGCAGGGCCACGTCCGGGCGGTGCGCCCGGGCCAGCTCGACCGCCTCGCGCCCGTCACCGGCCTCCGCGACGACCTCGGTCTCACCGCCGCTCGTCAGGATGGCGCGCACGCCGGCCCGCACCATCGCCTCGTCGTCGGCCAGCAGTACCCGGATCACCGTACGAACTCCTCATCCGTGGAAGGGCGTTGGGACAGACCCGCCCTGGGGATCACGTCCTTGGCGACGAGCCGCCCCTCGCCGTCGAAGCAGAGTCTGAAGTGGTCGACGGAGACGAGGAGTTCGCCGCTCGCGCGGTAGTAGCGGCAGTCGCTGCCCTCCGGGGGCGGCACGGGCGCGCGGTCGACCGGCGCGTCCCGCACGCTGCGGTCCGGCAGGACGTGCGCGAGGTCCCCGTCCGATGACCCGAGCCGAAGCTCGGCGTAGGCCGCGGGCGACAGCACCGAGTGGGTCTCCGTGTACGCGTACCAGGCGAACCCCCCGCCGACGAGCACGACGCCGGCGGCAACGGCGACCGCGAGGGCGAGGACGACCCGGCGGCGGGCGTGGGTGTAGGGGGCGTACGGGGCCGGGATGGGGCGTACGGCTGAGGCGGCGCCCTGCTCGGAGACGTACGCCCACACACGGAAGCCGTCGCCACGGGGGCCGGCCTCGAAGTCACCGCCGACCGCGGTGAGGGCGGCGCGGAGGGCTTGCAGGCCGGTGCCGCCGGAGGAGAGGGAAGGGGGGCTCGGGGAGGAGGACGAGCGCGAACCCGGCGCTGCGGCCGACCCGTTGGGGACGGTGGCGCCCTCCGTCGCCGAGCCCCGCCCACTGGTCACCGTGACCGCCGTACCGCCCGCCTCCCTGGCCGCCACCACGGTGACGTCGGCACCCGGCGCGTACCGGGCGGCGTTCGTCAACGCCTCGCGGACCACCCGGTACAGGACCCGCTCGGCGACGCCCCCCGGCTCCAGCGCCGCTGCCGTACCGCCTTCGGGCTCCTCCCAGCGCACCGGAAGCCCCGACTCGGCGGCGCGGGCGACGAGTTGCTCGACGGTCTCCCCCGGCGGGCTCAGGGACACCGGCTCGTCGTCCTCGCGCAGGACGCCGATGATGCGGTGCAGTCGGTCGGTGGCGTCCGCGGCGGCCGCGCGCAGGTCGGCAGCCGCGGTGCGGTGGTGGTCCGGGAGATCGGGGGCGACCTGGAGGGCACCCGCGCGCAGGGCGATGAGGCTCAGCTCGTGGCCCAGGGAGTCGTGCATGTCCTGAGCGATCCGGGCCCGCTCGCGCAGCCGCGCCCGCTCCTCGGCGATGCGCTGCTCGCCCTCCAGACGCGCGGCCCGGTTCCAGCCGGCCGCGGTCAGCTGACGGCTCTGTCGCCAGTACCGGCCACCGAGCCAGGGGAAGACGCAGCCGAACAGCAACGTGCCCGTCAGCACCACCCACTCCGGCGCCGGATCGACCCCGACCAGCGCGATCCTCGCCGTACCGAGGCACCCGACGCCCCCGAAGACGACGACAGCCGGCCGCACCCGTTCCGCCCGCAGACCGAGCAGCAGCGCGAAGACGCCGAGCGCGGGGGCGTAGGAGACGGTGAACAGGGCCGGGGCAGCCACCAGACTCAGTACGGCCGTCAGCGCGAAGGCCGCCAAGGGGCGCCACCGCGCCACGGCCACCGCGGCGGCGAGCACGGCCACCCCGGCCAGCTGCTGCCACACGGCACGCGGCTCGTTCATCCCGAGCCGGTCGGCCGTGAGCGCGGGCAGCACGAGGGCGGCCCACAGGAGGCAGGCCCGCCATATGCGAGGACGTTCCATCCGTCCGACGCTACAAGCGGGGGCTGGGGGCCACTGCTGTCGATCGTCAGGTGCTGCGCATTCTCCGGGGCCGGTCCGGGCATCCAAGCTCGTCCGGCGTGTGCGGGCGAGGCCCCCGGGGCCGAAGCGGGGGTCGGGGGGGGCAGCAGGCCCCCTGGGACCGCAACCCACCACCCGCCCGCGGCCGCAAAACGCACCGCCACCACCACCTACCCACCCGACCGCCCCCAACGTGGCAGGATCGGAAAGCCATGACTGCGCCCACGAAGCCCACGCACAGCCACCCCGCCGACGCCGGCAGCGACGCCCCCCTCGCCGAGCCGCTGCAAGCAACCGTCATCGACTGGTTCGACGACAACGCTCGCGACCTCCCCTGGCGGCGCCCCGAAGCCGGACCCTGGGGCGTGATGGTCAGTGAGTTCATGCTGCAGCAGACGCCCGTGAACCGCGTCCTGCCCGTCTACGAGCAGTGGCTCACCCGCTGGCCCCGACCCGCCGACCTCGCCAAGGACGCCCCCGGCGAGGCCGTCCGCGCCTGGGGCCGGCTCGGCTACCCGCGCCGCGCGCTGCGGCTGCACGGCGCCGCGGTCGCCATAGCGGAACGGCACGGCGGGGACGTACCGACCGACCACGCCCAGCTCCTCGCGCTGCCCGGCATCGGCGAGTACACGGCCGCGGCGGTCGCCTCCTTCGCCTACGGGCAGCGGCACCCCGTCCTGGACACCAACGTCCGGCGGGTCATCGCCCGTGCCGTGACCGGCGTGCAGTACCCGCCGAACGCCACCACCGCCGCCGAGCGCAAGCTCGCCCGTGCGCTGCTCCCCGACGACGAGAGCACCGCCGCCCGCTGGGCCGCGGCCTCCATGGAGCTCGGTGCGCTGGTGTGCACCGCGAAGAACGAGTCGTGCCACCGCTGCCCGATCGCCGCACAGTGCGCCTGGCAGCTCGCGGGCAAGCCGGAGCACGAGGGGCCGCCGCGCCGCGCTCAGACGTACGCCGGAACGGACCGTCAGGTGCGCGGCAAGCTGCTCGCCGTACTCCGTGACGCCCATGGGCCCGTCCCGCAGGCTGCGCTCGACCGGGTGTGGCACGAGCCGGTGCAGCGCGCCCGCGCGCTGGACGGCCTCGTCTCGGACGGTCTGGTGGAGCCGCTGCAGGGCGGGATGTACCGGCTGCCGCTGAGCTGACGCACCGACACGTCACAGCCGTAGAGCGTCTGCGACATGAAAGACACAGCTGCCGCGCGGCCTGCGCACAGCAAAAATGCGGACAAACCGCCCCATACGCCCACTCAACTCCCCTGCCGTTTTATCCCTTTCCTGCTTCCGTTACACAACCGACGGACAGCCGAGCGCTAGCCGCAGGCTGCTTCGGACAGCCCCGTGACAACGCCTCCGTAGCTTCATTTCCGTACCCGACAGGCGGGGACGACTACGAAGCACAGGCAGTGACAACCGGCGGCCAACGAGCCGACGGGTACGGGGAATCGGAGGCGGTCAACATGGCGCAGGGAGAGGTGCTCGAGTTCGAGGAGTACGTCCGCACCCGGCAGGACGCGCTGCTGCGCAGTGCCCGCCGACTGGTCCCGGACCCGGTGGACGCCCAGGACCTGCTGCAGACGGCGCTGGTGCGGACGTACCACCGCTGGGACGGCATCGCGGACAAGCGACTCGCGGACGCCTACCTGCGCCGCGTCATGATCAACACGCGGACCGAGTGGTGGCGGGCCCGGAAGCTGGAGGAGGTGCCGACCGAGCAGCTGCCGGACGCCTCGGTCGACGACTCCACCGAGCAGCACGCGGACCGCGCCCTGCTGATGGACATCATGAAGGTGCTCGCTCCCAAGCAGCGCAGCGTCGTGGTGCTGCGACACTGGGAGCAGATGTCCACGGAGGAGACGGCCGCCGCCCTCGGCATGTCGGCCGGAACGGTCAAGAGCACGCTGCACCGGGCGCTCGCCCGGCTCCGCGAGGAGCTGGAGAGCCGCGATCTGGACGCACGCGCGCTGGAGCGTGAGGAGCGGGAGCGTTGCGCGGCCTAGGCACGACGACGGGCGGCACCGGGCGCACGGAAGCGGGTGACAGGGGCACCGACGGGGACAGCGAGGACCTCGGCTCACCCCGATCCGGGCCCGCACCCGTCCGGGGGACCTTTCAGGCGGCGTTCACGGCGGTGGCCGTGGTCGTCGCCCTCGCCCTTTTCGCCTCCGGGTGCGCCACCGGCGGCACCGGCGCCCGCGACGAGGGACCGGCCCACGCCGACTCGGTGGGCGACGCGCCCGTCTCGTCCACGCTCGCGCCCTCGCCCTCACCCTCGGCCTCGGCGGTGCCCGACCGGACGGAGGCCGTCCGCCTGGTCAAGGCGGACCCCGCGGTCTCGGCGGAGGTCAAGCGCGAGCTGAAGCCGTGCGTCTCCGACGACTATCCCGTCGACGTGTCGTACGGCGATCTGACCGGCGGACCCGCGGACGACATCGTGGTCAACGTCCTGTCCTGCGGCGATGCGGTCGGCGTCGGCTCGTACGTCTACCGGGAGTCGGAGGGCGAGTACCGCAATGTGTTCAAGGCCGAGGAGCCGCCCGTCTATGCGGAGATCGACCGCGGCTACCTGGTGGTGACCAAGCAGGTGTACGCGAAGGACGACGCGCTGTCGAACCCGTCCAGCGAGAACGTGATCTCATACGAGTGGACGTCCGGCCGCTTCGTCCTGAAGTTCAGGACGCGCACGGACTACGGCACCCTCGGCAGTGGCGAGGAGTCGGCGGCGCCGGACGGCTGAGGTCCGCTCGCGACGGCAGTGAACGCATCGCGCGCTTCACGCGTCCCTCAAGTGGACACGTCCGACGCACCCCGGAAGACGGGCACGGCTGACGAGCACCGCTGACGAGCACCCCTGCAGGCATACGGCACACGAACACGAGGACTGAGAGCACCGGGATGGCAGACCAGACCCACGTCCTGTTCGTCGAGGACGACGACGTCATCCGCGAGGCCACCCAACTCGCCCTGGAGCGGGACGGCTTCGCGGTCACCGCCATGCCCGACGGGCTGTCGGGCCTGCAGGCGTTCCGGACGGACCGGCCGGACATCGCCCTGCTGGACGTCATGGTTCCGGGCCTGGACGGCGTCAGTCTGTGCCGCCGTATCCGCGACGAGTCGACCGTGCCGGTGATCATGCTCTCGGCCCGCGCGGACTCGATCGACGTGGTGCTGGGCCTGGAGGCCGGCGCCGACGACTATGTGACCAAGCCGTTCGACGGTGCCGTACTGGTCGCGCGGATCCGCGCGGTGCTGCGCCGCTTCGGGCACGCGAGCGGCGCCGACCGCGTGGACGAGGCCGAATCGGCCGCCACCGGCGGGCTGCTGGCCTTCGGTGACCTGGAGGTCGACACCGAGGGCATGGAGGTGCGCAGGGACGGGCAGCCGGTTGCCCTCACGCCGACCGAGATGCGGCTGCTGCTGGAGTTCTCGTCGGCGCCGGGCACGGTGCTGTCGCGGGACAAGCTGCTGGAGCGTGTGTGGGACTACGGCTGGGGCGGGGACACCCGTGTCGTCGACGTCCATGTGCAGCGGCTGCGGCAGAAGATCGGCCAGGACCGTATCGAGACGGTCCGCGGCTTCGGCTACAAGTTGAAGGCCTGAGCGGGGCGGGCATGCGGGGGATGTTCAGACGCCCGGCTCCGTCCGGCGTGGTGCGCGCGGCGGGCCTCACGGACGCGGCCGACGCCGCGACCGTCGGTGGCCGTGGGGCAGGCCCCGGTGCGGGAGTACATGGGGGCGCGCGCGTAAGTGGTCGTCAGAGCGGTGGCCGTACGAACGGCCGCGGCGGCGCGCGCGGGCGCGGTCGTCTGCGCAGCCGTATGGCCATTCGTACGGGTCTGCGATGGAAGCTGAGCGCGGCGATCGCCCTGGTCGGCGCGCTCGTGGCGGTCGTGCTGAGCCTGGTCGTGCACAACGCGGCCCGGGTCTCGATGCTGGACAACGCGCGCGACCTCGCCGACGAGCGGATCCAGATCGCCCAGCGCAGTTACGAGCAGTCCAAACGGCTGAACTTCCCCAACGCCACGATCGACGACCCGGAGCTGCCCGCGGCGCTGCGGGAGAAGGTCGAGAAGGGCAGGCGGGCCACCTACGTGATCGACACGCCCGGCGGCACGCCCGACATCTGGGCAGCCGTACCGCTCAGCAACGGCCATGTCATGTCGCTGCACACCGGGTTCACCGACAGCAGCGAGGACATCCTCGACGATCTCGACAAGGCGCTGATCATCGGCTCCATCGCGGTCGTCTTCGGCGGCAGCGCGCTCGGCGTCCTCGTCGGCGGGCAGTTGTCGCGCCGGCTGCGCAAGGCGGCGGCCGCGGCGAACCAGGTCGCGAGCGGGGAGCCGGACGTGCGGGTACGGGACGCCATCGGGGGTGTCGTACGGGACGAGACCGACGATCTGGCGAGCGCGGTGGACGCGATGGCGGACGCGCTGCAGCAGCGGCTGGAGGCGGAGCGCCGGGTCACGGCGGACATCGCGCACGAGCTGCGCACGCCGGTGACCGGTCTGCTGACTGCGGCCGAGCTGCTGCCGCCCAGCCGGCTCACCGAACTGGTCCTGGACCGGGCGAAGGCCATGCGCACGCTCGTGGAGGACGTCCTGGAGGTGGCCCGGCTGGACAGCGCCTCGGAGCGGGCCGAGCTGCAGGACATCATGCTGGGCGAGTTCGTCAGCCGGCGGGTCGCGGCGAAGGACCCCGGCATCGAGGTGCGGGTCGTCCATGAGTCGGCGGTCACGACGGACCCGCGGCGCCTGGAGCGGGTGCTGTTCAACCTGCTGGCGAACGCCGCGAAGCACGGCCGGCCGCCCATCGAGGTCACGGTCGAGGGCCGGGTCATCCGGGTCCGCGACCACGGCCCCGGCTTCCCCGAGGACCTGCTCGCCGACGGGCCGAGCCGCTTCCGCACGGGCAGCAGCGACCGCGCGGGCCACGGCCACGGCCTCGGCCTGACGATCGCGGCAGGTCAGGCCCGGGTCCTCGGTGCCCGCCTGACCTTCCGCAACGTACGGCCGGCGGGCGCTGCGGAGTATGTGCAGGCGGAGGGCGCGGTGGCCGTCCTGTGGCTCCCGGAGCACGCGCCGACGAATACGGGAAGCCATCCGATGCTGCCGTAGGCCTGCTCCGATACGCCCGTTGACAGCGGGGCCGGCTCTCCCGGCGGCTCAGCGGCTGCTCACCCGAAGGACTTCGAGAAGTCGAGCTCCTCGCTCCGCTCGGTCAGCGAGTACCAGTTGCCGTTGTCGTCGCGGAAGATCGCCTCGATGCCGTACGGCCGCTCCTGCGGCTCCTGGATGAAGTCCACCCCGCGCGCCTTGAAGGTCTCGTAGTCTCCCCGGCAGTCGTCGGTCCGGAACGCCCCGGCCCCGATGACGCCCTTCCCGACGAGCGTCTTCAGCGCCTCGGAGGACTCGGGGTCGAGCCCGGGCCCGTCGAGGCTCATCAGCGCGAGCTCGACGTCCGGCTGGTCCTTGGCTCCCACGGTGACCCAGCGCATGTCGCCCATGGAGAGGTCGTTGCGCACCTCGAAGCCGATCTTCTCGGTGAAGAAGGCCTTGGTGCGCTGCTGGTCGAACGTCCATACGGTGGTGATGCCGAGGCCCTTGATCATGACGGTGCCCTCCCGAGTGCTGTGGCTGGTGGTTCTCCCCGTCACGTTAGGCAGAGGCGCCATCAGGGCGCTTCTCCAAACTTGCTCTCCTGCCCCGCCGCCTGCCGCTCGCCTTCGCGGCGCCGGAATCCCCCGGCCCACAGCATCGCGTAGCACCCCGGTATCAGCGCCGCTCCTCGCCCGACATGCTTCTCCCGGTACTCGGTCGGCGTCAGCCCGGTCCGTGCCTTGAACCGCGCCGAGAACGTGCCGAGGCTGCTGAACCCGACCAGATGACAGATCTCCGTCACGGTCAGATTGGCCCCTCGCAGATACTCCTCGGCCCGCTCGATCCGCCGATGCGTCAGGTACTGCCCGGGCGTCTCCCCGTACGCCGCCTTGAACGCCCGCACGAAGTGATACCGCGAGTACCCGGCATGCGCGGCAACGGCGTCCAGGTCGAGCCCCGGGTCGGCCCACTCCCGATCCATGGCATCCTTCGCCAACCGCAACTGCCGCACCTTGCCCATGGGCCCGATGGTGACACGGCCCACTGACACCGCCCCTGGCCACCGATCAAGGCGAAGGGCCCCCGGGACGAAACGTCACCGAGGGCCCGCGCAAACCGCCCCGCTCAGACGGCCTCCACCACCACCGCCTTGGCCCCCGCACCATCCCCGGCGGCAGCGTCCCCGTCGGCGTCGGACGCCGGTCCCGCCCCTCGCAGCGGCACCTCCTTGACGAACACAGCCGCCACCAGAGCCACCACAGCCACCACGGCCCCCAGCAGAAACGCCGAGTGCGTCCCCGCCGACACCGCGTGCTGATACGCCTCCCGCACGGCCTCCGGCAGCTTCGCCAGGCTCGCCGCATCCAGCTGGGCCGACTGCTCGGTCACTCGCGCCCCCAGCTCGCCGCCCTGCTCGGACATGACGTCCTGCACGCGGCTGTTGAACAGGGCCCCCATGATCGCGACCCCGAACGAGGACCCGAGCGTACGGAAGAGCGTGGTGGACGAGGACGCGACACCCATGTCCTTCATCTCGACGCTGTTCTGCGCGACCAGCATGGTGATCTGCATCAGACAGCCCATGCCGAAGCCGACCACGGCCATGAACACCCCGGACATGAACCGGCTCGTCCCGGTGTCCATCGTCGACAGCAGATACAGCCCGACGACCATCAGCACACTGCCGACGACCGGGAACACCTTGTACCGCCCGGTGTTCGTGGTCACACGCCCGGCGACCATCGAGGTCACCAGCATCGCCCCGAGCATCGGCAGCAGCAGAAGCCCGGAGTTGGTGGCGGAAGCCCCCTGCACCGACTGCTGGTACAGCGGCAGGAACAACGTCGCCCCGAACATCACGAACCCGACGAAGAACCCGATCACCGACATCAGAGTGAAGTTCCGGCTGCGGAAGATGTGCAGCGGCACCACCGGCTCCGCCGCCTTGGTCTGCCAGAACACGAAGCCGACGAGCGCGGCGACCCCGATCCCGGTGAGCTCCATGATCCGCGCGGACGTCCAGGCGTACTCCGTACCGCCCCATGTGGTGACCAGCACGATCGCGGTGATCCCCACGGTCAGCAGGCCGGCCCCGAGATAGTCGATCCGCGCCTGCGCCCGCTTCTTGGGCAGATGCAGCACGACACTGATCGCGGCGAGCGCCACGACCCCGAGCGGCAGGTTGATGTAGAAGGCCCAGCGCCAGCCCCAGTGGTCGGTGATGGTGCCACCCACGAGCGGCCCGGCGATCATCGCGAGCGCCATCACGCCGGCCATCATGCCCTGGTACTTGCCCCGCTCCCGCGGCGGAATCAGATCACCGATGATCGCCATGACGCCGACCATCAGGCCACCGGCGCCCAGCCCCTGCACCGCCCGGAACGCGATCAGCTGCCCCATGTCCTGGGCCATGCCGCTCAGCGCGGATCCGATGAGGAACAGCACGATCGACGCCATGAACATGCCCTTACGGCCGTACATGTCGCCGAGCTTGCCCCACAGCGGCGTGGACGCCGCGGTCGCCAGCGTGTACGCCGTCACGACCCACGACAGATGCTCCAGCCCGCCCAGCTCGCCCACGATCGTGGGCATCGCGGTGCCGACGATCATGTTGTCGAGCATTGCCAGCATCATCGTGATCATCAGCGCGAGCAGCACGACGCGCACGCTCTTCGGCTGTTTGTCCGCCGGCTCCGGCGCTGTGTCCACTGTTTTGGTGTCCGCCATGGTTCCCACTCCCCCGGCCACTTACTTGCCGCCCGGCTAGTTGTCTACACTCAGGGAACCTAGGCGCGTAACTAGCCGGGCGTCAAGTAAGTTTTATGGAAAGCCGAGGCGTACGAGGATGGGCGGCACCATGGACGGCACCAAGCAGCAGCGGCGCCGCGGGAACACCCGCCAGCGCATCCAGGACGTGGCCCTCGAACTCTTCGCCGAGCAGGGCTACGAGAAGACCTCCCTGCGCGAGATCGCCGAGCGCCTGGAGGTCACGAAAGCGGCCTTGTACTACCACTTCAAGACGAAGGAAGAGATCATCGTCAGCCTCTTCGAGGACCTGACGAAGCCGATCGAGGACCTGATCGAGTGGGGCAGGCAGCAGCCGCACACCCTCGAGACCAAGCAGGAGATCGTACGCCGCTACAGCCAGGTCCTGACCGACGCGTCACCACTGTTCCGCTTCATGCAGGAGAACCAGGCGACGGTCCGTGATCTGAGCATCGGCGAGATGTTCAAGAACCGCATGCTCGGCATGCGCGACATCGTCATAGATCCGGACGCCGATCTGGTCGACCAGGTGCGCTGCATCAGCGCCCTGTTCACGATGCACGCCGGGATGTTCGTCCTGAAGGACCTGGAAGGCGACCCCGAGGAGAAGCGCAAGGCCATCCTCGAGGTCGCCACGGACCTGATCACCCAGGCGCACAAGGGCGCCTGAGCGGCTCGGTCGATCAGATCTTCAGACCCTTGGCCCGCAGGAAGGACACGGGGTCGATCGCGGAGCCGTAGTTGGCACTCTTACGGATCTCGAAGTGCAGGTGCGGACCGCTGGAGTTACCGGTGTTGCCGGACTTGGCTATGTGCTGGCCGGTCTTGACGACCTGGCCGATCTTCACGTCGACGCGCGACAGGTGGGCGTACTGGGAGAACGTGCCGTTGCCGTGCTTGATGACGACGGCGTTGCCGTACGCGGGACCGTCACCGGCGCCGTTGCCGCCGGCCTTGACGACCGTGCCGCCGTGCGCGGCCATGACGTCGGTGCCGTTCGGGACGGCGAAGTCCTGCCCGCTGTGGGTGGACTGCCACATGCCGCCGGCCTGCGCGTAGCTGGCGGACTTCGTGTACTTCTTCACCGGGCTGACCCAGGAGGCGGCCTTCTTCGCGGCAGCCTTCTTCACGGCGGCACTCTGCGCCTGGACGGCGGTGGAGGCGGCGGGGGCGGAGCTCATCTCGGCAGCAACCGCGCCTCCGGCGCCCAGCACGACCGAGGCCCCCAGGCCGGCGGCCAGCACAGCCGCACGGGTGCGGAAGGTGGACGTACGGGACGAACGGAACGAGAAGCGCGGGGACATTCGAAACCTCACGGGGACGACGACAGAGAAAACCACCCGACCGCTCAGGGCAATCGCCGGATGGCCATCCCTTGGTAACCCCCGCCCCCTCGAACCCCAAAACCCCTTATCTACGACTAGCGCTAGTACTTCGCCCCAAAAATCCCTGCATCTTGACAGAACACCCAATACGGACGAACCAGCGCTGATGCCGAAACGCCTCGCCAGTTTTCATCGCTAACGTCCGATTTGCCCGCCAACCCCGTTTCCACTATTCCCGCTAGTAACGGACAAATCGCCTGTGCGGCATGTCACCGCCCTATGCAATCGGAAGACCCCGGAATGTGACGGGCACTACGCAGCTGCTCTACCGAAGAGGGGCTCAGGAAGAGGCCGCGTGGACCCGACGGTCACAGGCAGCAGGCCGGCGTCCGGCCTGGTGGCCCCGCTGATGAAGCAGCTGTTCGCCCAGGGCCCCGGGGGGCCGGGCTGGTCGGCAAGCCCGTACGGCTGTCGGGCCCTGGTGTCGTTCCGCGGCGAGAAGCGGGCGATCGGCGAGCGGAGCTCCGCAGGGCCGTCCGTGAGCTGGTGGAGCGGGCGGGGCGCGAGACGCCCGAGGCATGGCTGGACGAGCCGGAGCCGGCAGCGGTCTCGGGGGCCTTGCAGCGGACCCTGCACGCGCTCGGCGATCCGGACCCGGACGAACCTGGAAGCCGTACGGCTCGGCTACGAGGCGCCGGCCGACCGCTGCACGGACAGTGGGGCGGCGACCGGCTGCTGCGGGACCTCGGCTACGGCTCGGCCTTGGTATGGCCCGCACCCTCGTCGAGCAGAGCCGACAGGTGGCCCGGCTGCTCCGGCTCACCGACGTCCTCATGGAGCGCTTCACCTCGCGCACGACGCAGGACGCGGCCTTCGACCAGCGATACGCGCGGTACCTGCCGACGAAGCACGGCCGTCTCACGATCCACGGCAAGGCGCTGCACGACGCTGCCCTGTCCATGCTTCTCGAACGCCGGGACCGCGAACGCGAACTGACGGTAGAGCGGGACGAGGAGTCCCGGGGCGAGCTGCCCCCCAACTGGAGCAGCTGCTGCCGTCCATGCCGTACGTCGCCGCCCAGAGCTCGCCCGAGGAGATCCTCCGGCACCGGCTGGTTCGTGGACTTCGTCCACCGCACCTTCCAGGACTTCCTGGGGCTGCGGGCGGAAGTGAGGCGGCGGGCGAGGGAGTTGTTCCGCCGCGCAGTCGGGCCGAAGCGCCGGAGCCGGCCGATCTCGGGCCCATCGTGCTGGATCTGCTGCCGAGTCCCGAGGGTCTGGACGAGATCCTGAACGGGCACTTCGCCGAGCAGCTCGACCCGGCCCCGCCGGCTGCTCACCCCCGCCTGACACGGGTGAACACATTCACCGCAAGCCTTCGCAACACCGGCGAACCCCTCACCGGCATCGACCTCGTCGCACCCGCCTCGCCACACAGCAACAAGTGATCGTCAGAATTAAGTGACGCACATCTCTAGCGACTTACCGCTCAGTAACCCTAACTTTCCCCTCACGCCATCCGTACCCACGAACATGCACGCGACAACGACATAGCGCACGTGACGTGAGAGGACCCCCACACATGACGCTTCGCCGCCCCTGGGCACGCCGTATCGCGGTCAGCACCGTCTCCGCGGCCGCCCTCGTGGCCCTCGCGGTCCCCGCCGAAGCGGCCACCGCCGCGACGAGCACCTCGACCACCGCCACCATCACGGCAGCAACGGCCTCCTCGGCGGATGTCGACTACGACACCTGGCAGAAGGACTGCCAGGCGGTGATGGACCAGGCGCTGCCACACCTGAAGCAGCGGATCGCGAACACCAAGCCGGGTGAGAAGCAGGCGATCGTCTTCGACATCGACAACACCACCCTGGAGACGGACTTCGGCTTCAGCTACCCGCAGCCGGCCAACGAGCCGGTCCGGGAGGTCGCCGAGTACGCGCAGGAGCACGGCGTCTCCCTGTTCTTCGTGACCGCCCGCCCCGGCATCATCTACTCGGTGACCGACTACAACCTCGAGTACCGCGGCTACGAGGTCTCCGGGCTGTACGTGCGCGGCTTCTTCGACCTCTTCAAGAACGTCGGCGACTACAAGACGGCCCAGCGCGTCGACATCGAGAAGAAGGGCTACACGATCATCGCGAACATCGGCAACAGCGCCACGGACCTGTCGGGCGGCCACGCCGAGAAGACGTACAAGCTGCCGGACTACAACGGGCAGCTCTCCTGACGGAGCGTGTGAAAAAGGGGCTGCCCCGGGACACAGGTCCCGGGGCAGCCCCTTTGGTTCAGGCGAAGCGCGCGGCTACGCCTCCTTGCTCAGGTTCGGACCGGTGCCACCGGCCGCCTGCTCGATCGGCGGGACGTCGGGCAGGGCCGCCTTCTCCTCGCCGCGGAAGGTGAAGGTCTTGTTCTCGCCCTCGCCCTCCGTGTCCACGACCACGATGTGACCGGGACGCAGCTCGCCGAAGAGGATCTTCTCCGACAGCGAGTCCTCGATCTCGCGCTGGATCGTACGGCGCAGCGGCCGGGCGCCCAGCACGGGGTCGTAGCCCTTCTTGGACAGCAGCTCCTTGGCGGACTGGGAGAGCTCGATGCCCATGTCCCGGTCCTTCAGGCGCTCGTCCACCTTGCCGATCATCAGGTCGACGATCGCGAGGATGTCGTCCTGGGTCAGCTGCGGGAAGACGACCACGTCGTCGACGCGGTTGAGGAACTCGGGGCGGAAGTGCTGCTTGAGCTCGTCCGAGACCTTGTTCTTCATGCGCTCGTAGTTGCTCTTCGTGTCACCCGAGGCCGCGAAGCCCAGGTTGAAGCCCTTGGAGATGTCCCGGGTGCCGAGGTTGGTCGTCATGATGATGACCGTGTTCTTGAAGTCCACGACCCGGCCCTGGGAGTCGGTCAGGCGACCGTCCTCCAGGATCTGCAGCAGCGAGTTGAAGATGTCCGGGTGGGCCTTCTCGACCTCGTCGAAGAGGACGACGGAGAACGGCTTGCGGCGGACCTTCTCGGTCAGCTGGCCGCCCTCTTCGTAGCCCACGTAGCCGGGGGGCGAACCGAAGAGACGCGAGACCGTGTGCTTCTCGCTGAACTCCGACATGTCGAGGGAGATCAGCGCGTCCTCGTCACCGAAGAGGAACTCGGCGAGCGCCTTGGACAGCTCGGTCTTACCGACACCGGACGGGCCCGCGAAGATGAACGAGCCACCGGGGCGCTTCGGGTCCTTCAGACCGGCACGCGTACGGCGGATCGCCTTCGACAGCGCCTTGACGGCGTCGATCTGGCCGATGACCCGCTTGTGGAGCTCGTCCTCCATGCGCAGCAGGCGGGACGACTCCTCCTCCGTCAGCTTGAAGACCGGGATGCCGGTGGCCGTGGCGAGGACCTCGGCGATCAGCTCGCCGTCGACCTCGGCGACGACGTCCATGTCGCCGGCCTTCCACTCCTTCTCGCGCTTGGCCTTGGCGGCCAGGAGCTGCTTCTCCTTGTCGCGCAGGGAGGCGGCCTTCTCGAAGTCCTGCGAGTCGATCGCGGACTCCTTGTCGCGGCGCACGCCGGCGATCTTCTCGTCGAACTCGCGCAGGTCCGGCGGCGCGGTCATCCGGCGGATGCGCATCCGGGAGCCGGCCTCGTCGATCAGGTCGATCGCCTTGTCCGGCAGGAAGCGGTCCGAGATGTACCGGTCGGCCAGGGTGGCGGCCTGGACCAGCGCCTCGTCGGTGATGGAGACCCGGTGGTGGGCCTCGTAACGGTCGCGCAGGCCCTTGAGGATCTCGATCGTGTGCGGCAGGGACGGCTCGGCGACCTGGATGGGCTGGAAGCGGCGCTCGAGGGCCGCGTCCTTCTCCAGGTGCTTGCGGTACTCGTCCAGCGTGGTCGCACCGATGGTCTGCAGCTCACCGCGGGCCAGCATCGGCTTCAGGATGGAAGCCGCGTCGATGGCGCCCTCGGCGGCACCCGCTCCGACCAGCGTGTGCAGCTCGTCGATGAACAGGATGATGTCGCCGCGGGTGCGGATCTCCTTGAGCACCTTCTTCAGGCGCTCCTCGAAGTCACCGCGGTAGCGGGAGCCGGCGACCAGCGCGCCGAGGTCGAGGGTGTAGAGGTGCTTGTCCTTGAGGGTCTCGGGCACCTCGCCCTTGACGATGGCCTGAGCGAGGCCCTCGACGACGGCGGTCTTGCCGACGCCGGGCTCACCGATCAGGACCGGGTTGTTCTTCGTACGGCGGGACAGCACCTGCATGACCCGCTCGATCTCCTTCTCGCGCCCGATGACCGGGTCGAGCTTGGACTCACGAGCGGCCTGGGTGAGGTTCCGGCCGAACTGGTCGAGGACCAGGGACGTCGAGGGCGTGCCCTCGGCAGGCCCGCCGGCGGTGGCGGTCTCCTTGCCCTGGTATCCGGAGAGCAGCTGGATGACCTGCTGCCGCACCCGGTTGAGATCTGCGCCCAGCTTGACCAGGACCTGGGCGGCGACGCCCTCGCCCTCACGGATCAGGCCGAGCAGGATGTGCTCCGTGCCGATGTAGTTGTGGCCCAGCTGAAGGGCCTCGCGGAGCGACAGCTCCAGGACCTTCTTGGCACGGGGGGTGAAGGGGATGTGCCCGGACGGGGCCTGCTGCCCCTGCCCGATGATCTCCTCCACCTGCTGGCGGACCGCCTCGAGCGAAATCCCGAGGCTCTCAAGGGCCTTGGCGGCGACACCCTCACCCTCATGGATCAGGCCCAGGAGGATGTGCTCGGTGCCGATGTAGTTGTGGTTGAGCATCCGGGCTTCTTCCTGAGCCAGGACGACAACCCGCCGCGCGCGGTCGGTGAACCTCTCGAACATCGTTAATCGCTCCTCAGAGCGGTCAGGCAGTGGGGGGAACTTCCCCTCCCTGTCCTTCCGCAGCTTAGTCCCGCAAGCGGGGACCGCTCATTCCAACTGCCGACACCGTCGATGGCCTCCTGACCCCGAACGCCGACATCTGCTCCAACCCGATGGTGCGAGACGATGTTCCCGCAGGCCAGGCACTTACCCTCACCATCAGTACGCCGATGGCGAACGTGAGACCACCTTGCCTGCGTGTCGCCCCCTCCCACTAGGGATGTCTTACCCGCTGGGACTGACACTCCATGCCGCGCCCCCCGGTTCCCTCCGCTACGGGCGAACAACCTTGCGCCACCCCACACCCCCACACGCCCCCGAATTCGCCACTCTGTGCACTCGTCCCAATACCCAGCGTAACCCGCACGCCCATTCGGCGGTTGCACTTGGCATGGTCGGCACCCGCCCCAAGATCATCACGGACCTCGCCTCGATCCCCCTCCCCCGTCGGCCGCTCGATCCGAGCGATCAGGTCCGCCGGTGGTACGAGAACGAACTGGGCTGGCCGGTGGTGCCCGCCACCCCCGGAGCCCCCGGAGCCCCGCTGAGCCTTCGCGTGGGCCTGCACTTCGACGTCCTGGACGTCCCCGCCGAGGCGGGCCGCGCGGCACTGCGCCATCTGGCACCCGACTCGCCGGTGGCCGTTCAGGGCGCCCGGATGCGGCTCCTCCTGGCCGCGGGCAGCGCTCAGGAGGTGCCGGGGGTGCTGGACTGGCTGGAGTGGGGCACGCTGCCCCTGGATCTGACGGCGCTGGGCGAGGGCGACCTCATGGAGGCGCCACTGCCGCCCGAGAAGTGGCCGGTCACGGCCGTACGGCCGCTTGCGGTTCTCGGGTCACCGGCGCTGGTGCGGCATCTCGCGGCCGAACCGGGCTCTGTGGGTCCGGGTCCGGCCGCGGCGGCCGTACGGTGTCCCGTCGATTCGGGACCGGGGGGAGCCGTAGGGCGTCCTGGCCTGCCGGGGCATTGCGGAGTGCGGTCGCTTCCCCCGGACCGCTCCGATGCCGTGCAGGGGGCCGCCGTGTGGCTGCGGCCCCCCGAGCCTGGGGGCGAGGTCGAAGCCTCGCTGCCGACGTTGTCGGCCCTTGGGGGCGGTGGGGGCGCCCCCGATCTCGTGCGGGTACTGGGCACGGTGGCGACGCACTGCCACCGCCTGGGACTGCGACGCGCGTGCGTGCAGCCTTCGGCCTGTCCGTAGATCAGGCATCGACCCGGATCAGGCGTTGGCCTTCTCGTATGCCTCGCGAATGGACGCCGGAACGCGGCCGCGGTCGTTGACCTCGTAACCGTTCTCCTTGGCCCACGCGCGGATCTGCGCGGTGTCCTGGCTGCCGCCGGAAGTGGCGCGCGCCTTTCCGCGCCCGCCCGAAGCACGGCCTCCGGTACGACGACCGCCCTTCACGTAAGGCTCGAGAAGGCCGCGGAGCTTGTCCGCATTGCCGGTCGTGAGATCGATCTCGTACGTCTTGCCGTCCAACGCGAACGTCACGGTCTCGTCCGCCTCGCCGCCGTCGAGGTCGTCGACAAGAAGGACCTGAACCTTCTGTGCCACCGGATTTCCTTTCATCGATAACTTGAGGGCCTGGGGTCTGCGGCGTCCGCCGTTTCGCCGTCCCCTGTTATATGCAGTACTGCAGTACGTCGGAAAGCAAACCGCTTTTGCTGGAAAAACACAAACCCCCGGGAGAGACTCACAGGCCGACTGCGGTCCGGAAACATGCGCGTTTCGGACATAGGGCACCTGGGCAGGGTGACCCGTCGGAATAGTGGGGGACGATCACAGATGCAGAAGCATCCGGCTGTTGCCCAAGGTGTTCGGTTTCACTCGTTCGAGACCGAGGAACTCCGCGACGCCCTCGTCATAGGAACGCAGCAGCTCGGCGTAGACATCGGTGTCGACCGGCGTCTCACCGATCTCGACGAAGCCGTGCTTGCCGAAGAAGTCCACTTCGAAGGTCAGACAGAAAACGCGGCGAACGCCGAGCCAGCGCGCGGTGTGCAGCAACTTCTCCAGCAACTGATGACCGACGCCGGCGCCCTTCAGGCCGGGCTTCACGGCCAGAGTGCGGACTTCCGCCAGGTCTTCCCACATCACGTGCAGGGCGCCGGCGCCGACGACCTCGCCGTTGTCGTCCCGTTCCGCGACCCAGAACTCCTGGATGTCCTCGTAAAGAGTCACCGTGGCTTTGTCGAGCAGGATCCGACGCCGGACGTACTCGTCAAGGAGACGACGCACCGCCGGGACATCGCCGGTACGGGCCCGCCGGACGGTGATGGCTTTTGCGGTGACTTCTGGGCTCTGAGCCGCGGGGCTCTCGGCCGAGTGGCTCTCTGCGGACATGAGCGGACGCTATCGCCCGTCGGGCTCCGGTGCCGACGCGGGGTTCTCGGCGGCGGTATCGGTACGGGTATCCGCAGCGGTATCGGTGCTGGTATCGCCGCTGGTATCGGTGCTGGTGGTATCGGCGGCGGCGCCGGTATCGGTGCCCGTAACGCGGCGCGTATCCGGTGCTTCCGCGGGTTCGGGCGTTTCCGGGCCCTGGACGATGCGTACCGCGTTCCGCAAGGCCTGGCGCTGTTCCTCGCTCATCATGCCGAAGAAGGCGACGAGTGCGGCGGCGGGGTTGTCGCTCTGCGACCAGGCGTCGTTCATCAGGGCGGCGGCGTAGGCGGCTCGGGTGGAGACCGCCTCATATCGATAGGCCCGGCCTTCCGCCTCGCGGCGTACCCAGCCCTTCTGATGGAGATTGTCCAAAACGGTCATCACCGTGGTGTACGCGATGGACCGTTCCTGCTGGAGATCTTCCAGGACTTCCCGAACGGTCACCGGGCGGTTCCACTTCCACACCCGCGTCATGACCGCGTCTTCGAGTTCTCCCAATGGGCGAGGCACAGCTCGCACAATAGTGGGAGATCCGGGCGTTGGCGTGCCGGACGTGCTCTTTCTCCGACAAACAGGAACAAAAGGGCGTACGACTCGGAAAGCGGTGAGCTTGGAGTCGTACGCCGCTGAGGTCAGGCGTCCGGGGTCGCCGAGGCCTGGCGGGTGCCCTCCACGCGCGCGAGGGCGGCGTCCACGGCCGCGTCCTCCTTGGCCTTGTTGGCTCCGCCCTGGGTCTTCACGATCACCCTGATCACACCGATGAAGAACACGGCCATGACGGCCGGGGGGAGGAGTGCGGAGACGTAGTCCATGCGTCCAGGGTAGCCAGGGGGTGAGGGGCGGGCGGGGCGGGGGTTGGGCGTTGTGGGGTGGTTCGCGTCTCGGTGGTTCGCGTCTCAGCCGGCGGCGAGCTGCTGGGGCGGGTTCGCGGGGGGCGGGGTCGGCTTGCGGCGGGGGAAGACCTCGCCGGGGGTGGGGATGGGGCGGGCCGGCTTGGGCGCGGGTGGTGTGTGCTCGGGGCCGGGGTCGGGCTTGGGGGTGGCCGGCTTTTCTGCGGGCTTCTTCCGGGGCGGCTTGGCCGGGTCCTGGCCGGCCGCCTGCGCCGGGAGGTCGACCGGGGGGCGGGGGCGCTCCTCGGAAAGGCCTCCAGGGAGGGCCAGGAGGTGCGTACGGGACGCGGGGATGGCCGGCCTGGCAGGAGTGGCCGGGCGGGCGGAGCCGCGCGCGAGACGGGCTTGTACGCCCTGTTCCGCCGGCGCCTGGCAGCGGGTGAGGAGGGCGGCCGCGGTGGGGTTGCCGCGCAGGGCGCGGAGGGCGGCGAGGTCCTCGGCGGTCGGGGGGTGCCCGGCGGCGAGGGCCTCCTCGAGGAGGGTGAGGTAGCCGGCTGCGGTGCCGGGGAGGGCGGCGCGGTAGCGGGCCAGGTCGGCCGTCAGGAAGGCACGCAGCCGGGCGCCCTCGCGCATCGCCTCGTCGAGCGACTCGGCGAGGCGGAGGCAGTCCTGGACCTCCTCGGCCGAGGCGGGGCTGGGGTGTAGGGCGAGGGCGAGAGCGCGGCGGAGCACACGCAGCTCCTCCGCACCGAACGCCATGGCGCCGCGGGATCCGTATGGCGTGGGCATGGGCCGACGATACGCGCTAATCAGACAAACGCGGCATAGGTGGGGTGGGTGTGGCGTGGGGCGCCACTCGGGTGGTGGGGGTGCGGAGGTGCGCCGGTGACTTGGTCACCTTCCGGCGCCGGTCCAGGCAGTCCGGCGCCGGTCCGGGCAATCCAGCCCGTCCGGTGTTTGAGCACGAGGCCCCTTCAGGGCCGAAGCGGGGCCTGGAGGGCGCAGGCCCCCGGTGGGCCACCCCGACGCCGGTCAGCTCTCGCCGGGCGGCATCTGTCGGTGTGGCCCAACCGATGGAGTCACATGCGGGAGACGTTGCGTTCGTAGACCAGGCGAAGGCCGACCAGGGTCAGCCACGGCTCGTGTTCGTCGATGACCGAGGATTCGCCCAGGACCATGGGGGCCAGGCCGCCCGTGGCGATGACCGTCACGTCGTCGGGATCGTCGGCGAGTTCGCGGGCCATGCGGTTGACGACGCCGTCCACCTGGCCGGCGAAACCGTAGATGATGCCGGACTGCATGGCCTCGACCGTGTTCTTGCCGATGACGCTGCGCGGGCGGGCCACCTCGATCTTGCGGAGCTGCGCGCCCCTGACCCCGAGGGCCTCGACCGAGATCTCGATGCCGGGGGCGATGACACCGCCGATGTACTCACCGCGCGCGCTCACCGCGTCGAACGTCGTCGCCGTGCCGAAGTCGACGACGATGGCCGGGCCGCCGTAGAGGTCGACCGCTGCCACCGCGTTGATGATGCGGTCGGCGCCGACCTCCTTGGGATTGTCCGTGAGGATCGGGACGCCCGTCTTCACGCCCGGTTCGACGAGGACCGCGGGGACGTCGCCGTAGTAGCGGCGGGTCACCTCACGGAGTTCGTGAAGGACGGAAGGGACGGTGGCGCAGATGGCGATTCCGTCGATGCCGTCGCCCAGTTCGTCGCCGAGGAGCGGATGCATGCCCATCAGGCCCTGGAGCAGCACCGCCAGTTCGTCGGCGGTGCGGCGGGCGTCCGTCGAGATGCGCCAGTGCTCGACGATGTCCTCGCCGTCGAACAGGCCGAGGACGGTGTGCGTGTTGCCTACGTCGATCGTGAGGAGCATGCCGGTCCCTACTCCGCCGCTCGCAGGTCCAGGCCGATGTCCAGGATCGGCGAGGAGTGGGTGAGGGCCCCTACGGCCAGGTAGTCGACGCCGGTGTCCGCGTACGCCTTGGCGTTGGCCAGGGTCAGGCGGCCCGATGCCTCGAGTGCCGCTCGGCCGTGCACGATCGACACCGCCTCCTCGCACTCGCCCGGCGTGAAGTTGTCCAGGAGGATCAGGTCCGCGCCCGCGTCCACGACTTCGCGGAGCTGGTGCAGGGTGTCCACCTCGACCTCGATCGGGAGGTCCGGGAAGGCTTCGCGGACTGCCTTGAAGGCCTGGGTCACGCCGCCGGCCGCAAGGACGTGGTTGTCCTTGACCAGGGCCGCGTCCGAGAGCGACATGCGGTGGTTCACGCCGCCGCCGCAGCGGACCGCGTACTTCTCCAGGGCGCGCAGACCGGGGGTGGTCTTGCGGGTGTCGCGGACCCTCGCCTTCGTGCCGTCCAGTACGTCCGCCCACGCGCGCGTGGCCGTCGCGATGCCCGACAGGCGGCAGAGGATGTTCAGCGCGCTGCGCTCGGCCGTCAGGAGGTCGCGGGTGCGGGTGGTGATCGAGAGCAGCTTCTGGCCCTCCGTCACGCGGTCGCCGTCCTCCACGTGGCGCTCGACCTCGAACTCGTCCTCGCAGACGATCGAGACCACCGCCTCGGCGACCCTGAGGCCCGCCACGACGCCCGCCTCACGCGCGACGAAGTCGGCGGTGGCGACGGCCTCTTCGGGGATGGTCGCGACCGTCGTCACGTCCACGCCATGGGCCAGGTCCTCCTGGATGGCCACGTTCGCGATGTCCTCGACCTCGACCGGGTCGAGGCCCGCGTCGGCCAGGAGCTGAGCGAGCGCGGGGTCGAGGCCGCACTCCAGGTACTCCTCGTCGGCACCGCAGGCGCAGCCGTCGCCGCAGCCGCCGGTGGAGGCGAGGGGAAGGTCGGGGGTGGTCACTGCTGTCACTGCTCCTGGGGACGGGTCGGGGGGAAGTCTGCGGTGTCTGTGGTGTGCACGGCCAGTGTGCGGTCCGGGTTCAGGCGTACGACGATGTGGCGGCGCCATGTCGCGTCGTCACGGTCGGGCTCGTCCTCGCGCCAGTGGCAGCCCCGGGTCTCCTTGCGTTGCTGCGCCGCGGCCACCAGGACCCGGGCCACGCAGAGGAGGTTCGTGGCCTCCCAGGTGTCCACGCCGGGCTCGGCCGTCTTGCCGTTCTCGGCGAGGGCGTCGCGGGCCTCGCTGTGCAGCTGCTGGATCTGCTCGGCGGCCTTGGCGAGGGAGTCCGCGGAGCGCAGGACTCCGGCGCCGTCGGTCATCGTCCGCTGGATCGCGAAGCGGGCCTCGGGGCCGAGCAGCGGGTGCTCGGGGGTTTCGGGGTACGGCACCGGGTGCGGCACGCGCGCGTGGAGGCCGTTGGCCGCGCGGGCGGCCGCGATGTCGGTCACGATGCGCTCGGCGTAGACCAGGCCTTCGAGGAGCGAGTTGGAGGCCAGTCGGTTGGCGCCGTGCACGCCCGTGCAGGCGACCTCGCCGCACGCGTACAGGCCGGGGACGGTCGTACGGCCCTGGAAGTCGGTGCGCACGCCGCCGGAGGCGTAGTGGGCGGCCGGGGCGATCGGGATGGGGGTGGTGACCGGGTCGATGCCGTTCGCGCGGCAGGCGGCGAGGATCGTCGGGAAACGGTGCTCCCACATGTCGGCGCCGAAGTGGCGGGCGTCGAGGAACATGTGTTCCGCGTCCTGCTCCTGCATGCGTCGCATGATGCCCTTGGCGACGATGTCGCGGGGGGCGAGTTCGGCAAGTTCGTGCTGTCCGACCATGAAGCGCACGCCGTCGGCGTCGACCAGGTGGGCGCCCTCGCCGCGTACGGCCTCGGAGACCAGGGGCTGCTGGCCCTCCGCGTCCGGGCCGAGGAAGAGGACCGTGGGGTGGAACTGGACGAATTCCAGGTCGCTCACTTCGGCGCCCGCGCGAAGCGCCAGGGCCACGCCGTCACCGGTCGACACCGACGGGTTCGTCGTCGCGGAGAAGACCTGGCCCATGCCGCCGGTCGCGAGGACCACCGCGGGCGCGTGGACGGCGCCCACGCCGTCGTGCTGGCCCTCGCCCATGACGTGCAGGGTGACGCCGGCCGTACGGCCCTCGGCGTCCGTCAGGAGGTCGAGGACGAGTGCGTTCTCGACCGTGCGCAGGCCACGCGCGCGTACCGCCTCGACCAGGGCACGCGAGATCTCCGCGCCGGTCGCGTCCCCGCCGGCGTGGGCGATACGGCGGCGGTGGTGGCCGCCCTCGCGGGTGAGCTCCAGGCCGCCTTCCTCCGACTCGTCGAAGTGGGCGCCGGTCTCGATGAGGCGGCGTACGGCGTCGGGGCCCTCGGTGACGAGGATGCGGACGGCGTCCTCGTCGCACAGGCCCGCGCCGGCGACCAGGGTGTCGTCGAGGTGCTGTTCGGGGGTGTCGCCCTCGCCGAGGGCCGCGGCGATGCCGCCCTGGGCCCAGCGGGTGGAGCCGTCGTCGAGGCGGGCCTTGGTGACGACGACCGCCGTCAGGCCGGCGGCCTCGCAGCGCAGGGCCGCGGTGAGGCCTGCGATGCCGGAGCCGACGACCACGACGTCCGCGGTGATGGCCCAGCCGGGCGCGGGCGCGTGCAGTCGTATGCCTGTGCTGGTCACGAGGCGGCTCCGAAGGTGAGAGGGAGGTTGTCGATCAGCCGGGTCGCCCCGACCCGGGCGGCGACGGCGAGGACGGCCTCGCCGGTGAAGTCGTCCTCGATCTCGCTGAAGTCGGACGGGTCGATGAGCGCGAGGTAGTCCAGTTCGAGCGGCGGGTCGAGGCGGGCGGCCTCGTCGAGGAGCAGGCGGGCGGCGGCGCGCACGGCCGCCGGGGCGCCGGGTACCGCCTTGGCGACGGCGTGTGCGTCGGCCGCCGCGCGGGACTCCCCTATGGCGCTGAGCGCTTCCGCACGCGCGCGTGTGGCTGGCACTTCGCGTGCCCGCGCGCGCAGCGCCTCCTGTGCCGCGTGCCGGTCGCGGCCGGCGAAGAGGGCCTGGGACAGCGCGAGTGCCGTGTGCCGTTCCTTGGGCGAGAGGTAGCGGTTGCGGCTGGAGAGCGCGAGGCCGTCCTCCTCGCGCACGGTCGGGACGCCCACGATCTCGACGCCGAAGTTCAGGTCGCGCACCATGCGGCGGATCAGGGCGAGTTGCTGGGCGTCCTTCTGGCCGTACAGGGCGACGTCGGGGCGGGTGAGGTGGAGCAGCTTGGCGACGACGGTGAGCATGCCGTCGAAGTGGCCGGGGCGCGAGGCGCCCTCCAGGCTGTCGCCCATGGGGCCGGCGCTGATGCGGACCTGGGGTTGGCCGCCGGGGTAGACCTCGTCCACGGAGGGCGCGAACACGGCGTCGGCGCCCGCCTGTTCCGCGATCTTGAGGTCGGCGTCCAGGGTGCGCGGGTAGCGGTCGAGGTCCTCGCCCTCGCCGAACTGCAGGGGATTCACGAAGACGGTCACGACGACCTCGCCGTGCGGGCCGGCGATCGTGCGCGCGGTGCGGATCAGGGTGGCGTGGCCCTCGTGCAGGGCGCCCATGGTCATCACGACGGCACGGCGGCCGGTACGCGTGCGTGCGTGCAGTTCGTCAGCTGTGCGCAGCAGGGTCGTCATCGGGCGTCTCCCTCGGCGCCGTCGGCACCGTCGGTCCCGTCGGCGAGTACCCCGAGAAGGTCCTCGGCGAGCTCCGGCTTGAGCAGTCCGTGGGCGAGCGCCCGGTCGGCGGTCGCGCGCGCCATCGCCAGATAGCCGGCGACGGCCTGCGGGGCGTGCCTGCGCAGTTCCGTGACGTGCGCGGCGACGGTGCCCGCGTCCCCGCGCGCGACGGGGCCGGTCAGGGCCGCGTCGCCGGAGCGCAGGGCATTGTCCAGGGCGGCGCCGAGCAGCGGGCCGAGCATCCGGTCGGGGGCCGCCACGCCCGCCTCGCGCAGCAGCTCCATGGACTGGGCGACGA
This sequence comes from Streptomyces sp. NPDC111606, assembly GCF_055656945.1. Lineage (NCBI taxonomy): Bacteria > Bacillati > Actinomycetota > Actinomycetes > Kitasatosporales > Streptomycetaceae > Streptomyces > Streptomyces sp. NPDC111606. The sequence goes on along the minus strand of NZ_JBVKBY010000012.1, from coordinate 332,297 downwards.
GCGTCACCAGGTGGTTCGCGCCCAGCGCGAGCGCCGCGTGGTAGAGCGGGCGCCTCTCCTCGGCGATCCACTCGGGTTCGCCGCCCATCTCGATGACGAGGGCCTCGGCGGCCAGCCGCAGCTCCTCGGGCGCGGTGACGCCGAAGGAGCACCCGGCCAGGCGCTGGACGTCCACGGGAGTGCCGGTGAAGGTCATCGCCGGGTGCAGGGCCAGCGGCAGGCCGCCCGCGCGCAGGGCGGGGTCCAGGACCTTCGCGCCGTACCGCCCGGAGGTGTGCACCAGCAGCTGCCCCGGTCGTACGGAACCGGTCTCGGCGAGGCCCTCGACCAGCCCGGGCAGCGTGTCGTCCGGGACGGTCAGCAGCACCAGCTCGGCGCGCGCGAGCACCTCGGCGGGCGGCACGAGCGGCACGTCGGGGAGCAGCTGCGCCGCCCGCCGCCGGGAGGCGTCGGAGACCGCGGAGACGGCCACCGGGCGGTGCCCGGCGAGCTGGAGGGACGCAGCGAGTGCGGGGCCCACACGCCCGGCGCCGACGACACCGACGGTGAGCCGCGCGGGGCGGTCCCTGGGATCTGGCTGTTGGCTTGTACTCACTCGACGGCGGCCTTCCCGTTCCAGTCCGCTCCGGGTACCGGACGATTTCTCGTCATGTTAACGCGATTGGTTCGAGAGGCGTTCGGTTGTCCACAGGCTGTGGGTTTCCACACGCCTTGCGCGCACGTATGGACGGGTGAGGGCAGCAGCCGAAACTCGGGTGCCCGCCCGGGTGGTCTCCCGGGATGATCCGGGCCATGAGCGATGCAGCGGAGCAGGGCACACAGCAGAGCACGCGGACGGACGACGAACAGCGCAAACAGCGCTTCGAGCGGCGCATAAGCGCATTCCGGAGTGCGGAGCGCGTCCTCTCACGCCTCGACTTCCTGGGCACGCTCCGCGAGCGCCTCGCGCTTCTGGAGGCGGCGCCGGACGTGTACGACCTGGACGAGCGGGCGGACCTCTACGGCAACGGCGTCGTCGAGGCCCTGGAGGACAAGACCGCAGCGCTGCTCGGCAAGGAAGCCGCCGCGTTCTTCCCGACCGGCACGATGGCCCAGCAGATCGCCCTGCGCTGCTGGGCCGGCCGCACCGGCGACCCGACCGTCGCCCTGCATGCGCTGGCCCACCCCGAGGTGCATGAGCGAGACGCGTTCAGCCAGGTCAGTGGGTTGCGCCCGGTTCAGGTGACGAGCGAGCCGAGGCAGCCGACCGCCGCCGAGGTCCGCGACTTCGAGGAGCCCTTCGGGGCACTCGTACTGGAACTTCCCCTCCGCGACGCCGGTTTCCTGCTGCCTTCCTGGGACGAGCTCGTCGAGGTGGTGGAGGCAGCGCGGGAGCTCGACGCGGTGGTGCACTTCGACGGTGCGCGCCTGTGGGAGTCCACCGTCCACTTCGGCCGCCGGCTGGAGGAGATCGCAGGCCTGGCGGACAGCGTCTACGTGTCGTTCTACAAGTCACTGGGCGGATACGGGGGCGCCGCGCTCGCCGGTCCGCGGACACTGGTGGAGGAGGCGAAGGTCTGGCGGCACCGCTACGGCGGCATGGTCTTCCAGCAGTTCCCCACGGCGCTGTCGGCGCTGGTCGGCCTGGAGCGGGAGCTGCCCCGGCTGCCGGAGTACGTGGCTCACGCGCGCGTGGTGGCCGCCGCGCTGCGCGAGGGGTTCGCCGCAGCCGGGGTGCCGTGGGCGCGCGTCCACCCCGAGGTGCCGCACACGAACGAGTTCCAGCTCTGGCTGCCGTACGACGTCGACGTCCTCTCCGAGGCCGCGATCCGGCAGGCGGAGGAGACGAGAACCGGTCTGTTCGCCAACGCCTGGGATCAGAAGGGCCCGGGGCTGGCCTGCACCGAGGTCTCGGTCCGCGGAGCCGGCCTGGAGTGGACGGCCGAGGACGTGAAGGAGGCCGTCGCCCGGTTCGTGGCCGTGCTGGCCGAGGAGGTCAGTGGGTAGCGCGGGCCCGTGGACGCAGCCATCGCCGCATGGCCTGGCGCATCCGCCCACGGGCCGGGCGTCCGGCGACCACCGCCCGGAACTGCCGGTGGTCGCGCCACTCGCGCGCGACCTGCCGGTCATGGGCACCGGGCCCGGGCGGGGCGGGATCGCCGTGTTGGTGGGCGCGGTAGGTGTCGAGGAGGTACTGCTGCGTGATGCTCATGGCGTATCGCCTTCTCGGGACGTGGGAGACAGGTCGCAGGAGGCATGAGTGCGGAGGGATCGGGCTCCGCGGTCGCCCCGGTGATCCCAGGCTTGCCTCCGTCCGGCGGCTGCGTCGCGTCGATTGACGGCCGTCGTCAATCGGCGGCCGCGTTGTCAGTGGCGGGGTGCACCATGAGGACATGAGCGTGACCATCGACATCGCGGGGCTGCGGCCGGAGAGGCTCGCCGTCGTGCCCTCACCCCTGGCCGAGCTCGGCATGGCGCTGCACGCGCTGTCGGAGCCGGGGCACCACCCGGGCCTGCAGGGGTGGGTGACGGGCGTCACGGCCCGGTTGGACTCACACCTGGCCGACCGGATGTGCGAGGCCGACTTCCTGTGGCGGTCGACGTTCTCCGACCTCTTCCTGCCCTTCGCCGGCATCCCGGGCCGCAGCGCCCTCCCGGGCGCCACCCTGGCGGAGGAGCTGGATCAGCTGGACAAGCTGACGGACGAGCAGTTCGTGGACGCGGCCCTGGAGTTCACCTGCGCCCTTCCGTACAGCACGCGCGGGCCCGATGCGCTCTCCGACGCCGGTGTGCGGCGGCGTGCCCTGGACCTCGCGGCCGCGCGCGGGCCGCAGCAGATGCGGTTCAGCGAGCGACTGCTGTTCGATCCGCCGCGCATCCGGGCCTGGCTGCGGCAGTTCCTCCAGGACTGCGACGAGGCCTTCTTCGCCGATACCTGGTCCCGGCTGCGCCACCAACTCGCGGCGGACGCCCGCCACAAGACGGACCTTTTGCGGCACAAGGGCCTGGCGGAGGCGCTGGCCGCGGTGTCCCCGGCGGTCACCCTCGACGATGCCGCCGCGCGGATCACGGTCGACAAGCTGGGCGACGGCCGTACGGCCACGGGGGACGGCGGCCTCCTCCTCGTCCCGACGAGCCTGGGCTGGCCGCACCTGATGGTCCTGCACCGCTATGCCTGGCAGCCGGTGCTGCACTACCCGGTCGGCTCCCCGGAGCTCGCCGCCCCGCCCACGCTCGAGCAACTGGCTCTGCGGATGACCGCGCTCTCCCACCCCGTGCGCATGCGTATCTGCCGCAATCTCGCCCGCAGCGCGTACACCACGGGCGAGCTGGCGCAGGCGCACGGCGTGACGGCGCCGGAGATATCCCGGCACCTCGGCGTGCTGAAGAAGGCGGGCCTGATCACCACCCGCCGCCGGGGGCGGTACGTCCTGCACCAGCTGGACGTGACGGTGGTGGCCCGGCTGGGCAGCGACTTCCTGGAGGGGATCCTGCGCTGAGCGCTCCCCTCCTGCGCCCACGGCTCAGTCGAAGCGGATGTGCCTGATCCCGACCCTCGCCTGCCGCAGCCGGGTGCGCAGCGCGCCCTCGTTGTTGGGCCTCAGCCGCAGGCCGGCCAGGACGGCGATGCGGTCCGCCGTCTTCGGCACGGTCGAGTGGTCCGTCCACAGATGCTCGGCGAACTCCGGCTCCCGCAACCGCTCCAGGCAGTGGTCGAGCTGCTGGACGGCCCAGCTCTCCCGGCGCAGCCCGGCGTTCTTCCCGATGCTCTTCCCCGCGTTCTTTCCGGCGGCGTACTGAAGGAGGTGCCCGAAGCCACGCTCACGCAGCCGCTTCAGGACCGTCTCGCGCTCGGGGAGGAGCGTGAAGTGCCGTACGTCATGGCCGAGTTCACGCAGTCGGCCCACGGTCTCCTCGAAGTAGCCGGAGTCCGTGACCGTCATGGGCGCGATCACCACACCGTCGTGCTTGGTGAGGGCGAGGTCGAGGACCTCGACGACGCCCTGCCGCCAGGAGCTCAAGTCCTGGAAGTCCCCTCGCAGTTCGGGCGGCAGCGTCCGCCGCAGCCCGAAGCCCGCGTGCTCGGGGTCGCAGACCACGCTGCCGGGCAGGCGGCGCTGGATCTCGTACGCGGTCTGTGTCTTGCCGCCCCCGAAGGGGCCGTTGATCCACAGGAGCATGCGCAGACCCTAGTGGGCACCGGTTACGCGGGAGTCACGCCGGCGTGCGTCAGCCGTGCCCGCCGGCCCGCACCAGACCCGTCTCGTACGCGAGGACGACCACCTGCACCCGGTCCCGGAGTCCCAGCTTGGTCAGGATGCGGCCGACGTGGGTCTTCACGGTCGCCTCGGACAGGACCAGCCGGGCCGCGATCTCGCCGTTGGACAGGCCCTGGGCGACGAGCACCATGACCTCGCGCTCGCGGTCGGTGAGCCGCTCCAGCTCCTTGTGTTTGGGCTCGTTGCCGCTGGAGGGCAGCATGGGCGCGAAACGGTCCAGCAGACGCCGGGTCGTCGACGGGGCGACCACCGCGTCACCGCTGTGCACCGCGCGGATGGCGGCGAGGAGTTCGCCGGGCGGCACGTCCTTCAGCATGAAGCCGGAGGCGCCCGCCTTCAGCCCGGAGAAGGCGTACTCGTCGAGGTCGAAGGTGGTCAGGATCAGCACCTTGGGCGGCTCGGGGTCCGAGCAGATGCGGCGGGTGGTCTCCACGCCGTCCAGCTTCGGCATGCGCACGTCCATCAGCACGACGTCGACGGGGGTCGAGCGCAGCACCTGGAGGGCCTCGACGCCATCTCCCGCCTCCGCGACGACGTCCATGTCCGGCTGGGCGGCAAGCACCATCCGGAACCCGGTGCGCAGCAGCACCTGGTCGTCGACGAGCATCACGCGGATCGTCATCGGGGTCCTCTTCCGTGTCTTTCGTATCCGTCTACAGGGCCGTTACAGGTGTCAACAAAGCGCATACGCAAGCGTCAGTGTGCTGGTTTGAGCGGCAGCAGCGCACTGATGCGGAATCCTCCGCCCGGGCGCGGCCCCGCGTCCAGGGTGCCGCCCACCATGCCGACCCTCTCGCGCATACCGATCAGGCCGTGGCCACTTCCGTCGGCGCCGCCGTCCTCGTACAGCTCGTGCGGGGCGCCCTTGCCGTCGTCCTCGACGAGCAGGCCGAGCCCGTCGTCGAAGTAGACCAGGCGCACGCTGGCGCCCGTGTTCGGCCCGCCGTGCTTGCGCGTGTTCGTCAGCGCCTCCTGCACGATGCGGTACGCCGTCAGCTCCACGCCGCTGGGCAGCGGGCGCGGGGTGCCCTCGACCTTGAAGTCGACCGGCAGACCGGAGCTGCGGCACTGCTGGATGAGGTCGTCGATCTGCTCGACGTCGGGCTGCGGGACGTACTCGCCGCTCTCCTGGTGCTCGCCGGTGCGCAGCACCCCGAGCAGGCGGCGCATCTCGGCGAGGGCCTGGCGGCCGGTGGAGGAGATGGTCTCCAGGGCCTTCTTGGCCTGGTCCGGGGCGGAGTCGAGGACGTAGGCGGCGCCGTCGGCCTGCACGACCATCACGGAGACGTTGTGCGCGACGACGTCGTGCAGCTCGCGCGCGATCCGGGCGCGTTCGGCGGCGACCGCGACCTTGGCCTGCGCCTCGCGCTCCTTTTCGAGCCGGGTCGCGCGCTCCTCGAGCTGCTCGTAGTAGGCGCGACGGGTACGGATGGAGTCGCCGAGCACCCAGGCGAGCGCGAACGGCACCGTAAGGAAGATCACCAGGGCCACATTGCCCAGAACGCTGGAGTCCTGCTCGGGCCAGCGCGTCTGTGCCAGGGGCGCCGCGCACAGGCCCGTGCCCAGCGCGAGCCGGGACGCCCAGCGGGCGCCGGTCGCGGCCACGGTGTAGGTGATCACCAGGAAGGCGAAGTTGACAGGCGTAGGCGCCACGTTCAGCACCAGCTGCGCCAGCCCCACGACGATGGCCAGCACCAGCATCTTCTCCGGCATGCGCCGGCGCAGCGCGATCACCAGGCCCAGCAGGAGGAGGACCGGGACGATGATCGCCTCGGAGGAGGTGCCCGGCAGGTCCTGCCCGCCCTCCTCGCGGACGGCCACGCTCATCACAGAGATCCCGAAGAGGAGGACGGCCCAGAAGCTGTCGACCCACGTCGGGTGCCTGCGGAGGAAGTCATAGAGGCGCTGCACGTAACCCAGCGTAGGGAAGCGAGATGCGTGCACGGGTCAACCGGAGGGCCGATCCGCACTACCCGCGCGTACTCCGCAAGGTGGAGGCTGCGTTCTCCTGTGCGCTTAGCCTGGGCCGGTGACAGAAGTGGCGGCGGGCGAGTGGCGCGGGTGGCGGGCGGCAACGGAAGCCGCCCTGTACGGCCCTGACGGCTTCTACCGCCGCCCCGAGGGCCCCGCCGGTCACTTCCGGACGTCCGTCCACGCGTCGCCCCTCTTCGCCCTTGCCGTGGCCCGGCTGCTGTGCCGGGTCGACGAGGCCCTGGGCCGCCCCGAGCGGCTCGACTTCGTCGACATGGCGGCGGGGCGGGGCGAGCTGGTCACCGGCGTACTGGCCGCCCTGCCCGCCGACGTGGCGGCACGCACGCGTGCGTACGCCGTCGAGCTCGCCGACCGCCCGGAGACCCTGGATCACCGAATCGAGTGGAGGTCCGAGCCGCCGCTCCGGATCAAGGGCCTGCTGTTCGCGAACGAGTGGCTGGACAACGTCCCCCTGGCGGTCGCGGAGGTGGACTCCGCGGGCGTACCGCGCCTGGTTCTCGTACGACGGGACGGGACCGAGCGTCTCGGGGAGCCGGTCGCCGGTGCGGAGGCGCAGTGGCTCGCACGCTGGTGGCCGCTCGGGGGCGCGCAGGGGGCGCGGGCCGAGATCGGGCTGCCGCGCGACGAGGCCTGGGCCGTGGCCGTGGCGACCCTGGAGCGGGGGCTCGCGGTCGCCGTGGACTACGCGCACACGGCGCCCGCGCGGCCGCCCTTCGGGACGCTCACCGGCTTCCGCGAGGGGCGCGAGACGGTGCCCGTGCCGGACGGCTCGTGCGACATCACGGCGCACGTGGCCCTGGACGCGTGCGCGACGGCGTGCGCGCTGTCCGGCGCACGCCTGCTGTACCAGCGCGAGGCACTGCACGCCGTGGGCATCACAGGCGCACGCCCGCCGCTCGAACTGGCATCCACCAACCCCACCGAGTACGTGCGCGCCCTCGCGACCGCGGGAGAGGCCGCCGAGCTCACGGCGACGGCCGGACTGGGAGACTTCGGCTGGCTGCTGCAGCCGGTCGGGATTCCGGACGTACTGGCGCACTGACAGCGCCCGGCTCCCCGCCGACTACTTGTCGATGTCCCCCACCACGAAGAACAGCGACCCCAGGATCGCCACCATGTCCGCGACCAGCGTCCCCGGCAGCAGCTCGACCAGTGCCTGGATGTTGTTGTACGAGGCCGAGCGCAGCTTCAGCCGGTACGGCGTCTTCTCGCCCTTGCTGACGAGGTAGTAGCCGTTGATGCCGAGCGGGTTCTCGGTCCACGCGTAGGTGTGCCCCTCGGGCGCCTTCAGCACCTTGGGAAGCCGCTGGTTGATCGGCCCGGGCGCCAGCTCGGCGAGCCGGTCCAGGCAGGCGTCGGCGAGGTCGAGGGAGACGTGGGTCTGCTCCAGCAGGCACTCGAAACGAGCAAGGCAGTCACCCTCGTCCCGGGTCACCACCCGCAACACGTCCCCCAGCTCGCCGTAGGCGAGATACGGCTCGTCGCGCCGCAGATCGAAGTCCACGCCCGAAGCGCGCGCGATCGGTCCGCTCACGCCGTACGCGTGCACGACCTCCGGCGTGAGGGCGCCCACGCCCCGCGTACGCCCCCGGAAGATCTCGTTGCCCAGCACAAGATCGTCGAACCGGTCCATGCGGGAGCGCACATCGGCGACCGCGGCACGCGCACGCGTGGCCCACCCGGCCGGCAGGTCCTCCTTCAGGCCTCCGACCCGGTTGAACATGTAGTGCATGCGCCCACCGGAGACCTCCTCCATCACATGCTGGAGCTCCTCGCGCTCCGTGAAGGCGTAGAAGATCGGCGTGATCCCGCCCAGCTCCAGCGGATACGACCCCAGGAACATCAGGTGGTTCAGCACCCGGTTGAGCTCCGCGAGCAGCGTCCGGGTCCACACGGCCCGCTCGGGCACCTCCATGCCGAGCATGCGCTCCACGGCGAGGACGACGCCCAACTCGTTCGAGAACGCCGACAACCAGTCGTGCCGGTTGGCGAGCATGATGATCTGCCGGTAGTCGCGGGCTTCGAAAAGCTTCTCCGCACCCCGGTGCATGTACCCGATCACCGGCTCCGCCCGCACGATGCGCTCGCCGTCGAGCACGAGCTTGAGGCGCAGCACGCCATGCGTGGACGGGTGCTGGGGGCCGATGTTGAGCACCATGTCGGTGCTCTCCGCGGCGCCGCCGATACCGACCATGGTCTCCGTCGTAGGAGTCATGGACACAGTCTCTCCTACGTACGCTGGCCTCATGGAGACGGGGAGCCCGGAGAACACGGGGACTGCGGGAGACGAGCCGGGGGCGGCCGAGCCGGGGTGGCGGGGGCTGCCACCGGGCCTGCTGCGCATGCGCCGACTGTTGCTGGTGATGTGGCTGGGTCTGCTGACGATCGGCCTGGGCCTGCTGCTCGGCCTGCTCGCCGGACCCGCCTGGGCGGCCTTCGCCGTGATGCCGCCGGTGCTCATGGTGTGGGGCTGGGTGATGCTCGGCCGCAACTGGCGTTCGTGGCGCTACGCCGAGCGCGCCGACGACCTGCTGATCAGCCGGGGCGTGCTGTGGCGTGAGGAGACGATCGTGCCGTACGGCCGGATGCAGCTGGTCGAGGTGACGTCCGGCCCGGTGGAGCGGCACTTCGGCCTGGCCAGCGTGCAACTGCACACGGCGGCGGCCGCGACCGACGCGACCATCCCCGGCCTGGACCCGGCGGAGGCGGAACGCCTGCGCGACCGGCTCACCGAACTGGGCGAGGCCCGATCGGCGGGCCTGTGACGACGCAGGGCGTCGACGACGCCGTACGCGGGAAACAACCCATCACGGAACGCCGGCTCCACCCGGTGACGCCGCTCAGGCGCGCGTGGGCGCCGATCGCCGTACTCATCGGCTGGGCGGTGCACGATCCGGACCAGGCGCAACGCCAGCTGACCAGACTGACCACCACCACCCTCCTGCTCGCGCTGGCGGTGCTCGTCCCCGCAGCGGCCCTGTACGGCTTCCTCACCTGGTGGTTCACACACTTCGCGGTAACGGACAGCGAACTGCGCGTCCGCACCGGACTGCTCTTCCGCCGCACCGCGCACATCCGGCTGGAACGCATCCAGGCCATCGACATCACCCAGCCCCTGCTCGCGCGCGTGGCAGGCGTGGCCAAGCTCAAACTGGACGTCATAGGTACGGACAAAAAGGATGAACTCGCCTTCCTGGACGCGGAAGAGGCACGCACCCTCCGCGCGGAACTCCTCGCCCGCGCCGCCGGCTTCGCGCCCGAGACGGCACACGAGGTGGGCGAGGCACCGTCCCGCCAACTCCTGCGCGTACCCCCCACCGTCCTGGCGATCTCCCTCGTCCTGACCGGCGCCACCTGGGGAACACTGGCCGCCGCGATCGCCGTACCGACATTCCTCTGGCTGGTCACCGAGAGCGTGTGGACGGTTCTGGCGACCGCGGTTCCGCTGATCGGCGCGGCAGGGGCGAGCAGTGTGGGGCGGTTCGTCGCCGAGTACGACTGGACGGTGGGCGAGTCACCGGACGGACTGCGCATCGACCACGGCCTGCTGGACCGCGCACACGAGACGGTGCCCCCGGGCCGCGTCCAGACCGTACGGATCGTCGAACCGCTGCTGTGGCGCCGGCGCGGCTGGGTACGGGTCGAACTGGACGTGGCGGGCTCGTCCAACTCCCTCCTGCTCCCGGTCGCCCCACGCGAGGTGGCCGAGTCGGTGGTCGCGCACGTACTCCCCGGCACGACGGTGCCCTCCCGCGCCGCCCTGTCCCGCCCACCGCGGCGCGCCGCCCGGTGCATGCCGCTGTGGTGGCGCGGCTACGGCCTGTCCGTCACAGAGGCCGTCTTCGCCGCCCGAACCGGCCTCTTCCGCAGAAGCCTGGCCCTGGTCCCCCACGCGAAGGTCCAGAGCGTACGCCTCACTCAGGGCCCCTGGAAGCGCCTGTGGGGCGTCGCCGACGTACACGTGGACACGGGGGCCAACAAGACGGTGACCGCCCGTCTGAGGGACGCCGAGGAGGCGGCAGAACTCCTGCGCAGCCAAGCGGAACGCTCCCGCACGGGCCGCAGAGACGCCCGTCCGGACCGCTGGATGGCGTGACGGCCGGGCTGCGCGGTCGCGGAACAGGGATGCCTCGGCACCCCTCAGGAAACCGCGCTCCGCAACCCCTGGACATCGATCTGCTCGGTCTCGTCATGAGCCGTCAGGTCGATGACCTGCCCGATCCCCCGGGACTCGGCGTCGGCAGGCTTGAACTCCGCCTCGGCCTCGGCCTTGTGAAGAGCCAGGGCCTCCTGGCCCACGACATCGGCGAGGTCCTCGTTCTGGACGGACTCCAACGCGGAGGACTCGGCCCGCTTGGTACCGAAGAAGTCGAAGCCACCCTGGACCGCCGGACGCCGTACGGGCGTCGCCGGCACGACGGCCACGGCAGTCGGCGCGATGAAGTGCCCGGACGGCTGGCGGGCCGCAGGAAGGGCAGGCTGGGCAGTGCGGGCGACCGCGCCCGTCGGGGTGCCGGCGGCCGCGCGCTCATGCCCGTCGACCGCCTCGGGCTTCCCCTGCGCGTCATCCTCCAACGCAGGCTCCGTCTCGGATCCGGTGGCGTCCCCCGCCTCCGCCTCGGCGGCCCCCGAACCGGTCTTCACCGGCACATCGTCGGAGGGCCCGTCGCCCTTGGGAGGCTCGTTGTTCGGCGGCTCATCCGTCGGGGGCTCATCCTTCGAGGACGCGCCCTTCGCGGGCTCGCCCTTCGTGGGCTCGCGCTCCGAGGACTCACCCTCCGAGGACTCACTCTTCGAGGACTCCCCCGCCGGAGACTCCCCGTCCTCGTCGAACCGCGCCAACGCCTCCTTGGCCCGCAGGAACAGCCGAGAACCTTCAGGCGAGAAAACAGCGGACACCGCCGACGCCTCCTCAACGGCCTCAGCCTCGGCACCCTCGGCGTCGACCTCGACCTCGGTCTCGACGGCAGCACCCTCGGAGTCGGCCTCGACATCAGCAGAGACAGCCACAGCCTCCACCCCGTCAACCGGCCCCGGCACAGCCCCCGGCGGCAACGCCCGCGCAGGCGCCCCCGCCTCTATCTCCAGGACCCGCCGCTCCTCCAGCACACTCGCCCGCTCGGTCTCCGCCGTGGCGTACCGCCGCAGCAGCGACGCATGCTCGTTGCGCAACCCCGCAAGCTCGGCCCGCTTGGCCCGCAGCCGCTGCTCCAGCTTCACCCGCAGCTCGCGCGACTCCTCGAGGTCGGTCTCCAGCTCGGCGACCCGTTCCTCGTGCCGCCACTCGTCGCTCGCACGCGCGCGCGTGAGGTCGGCGACCTGCTTGCCCGCCTGCGCGTCCCAGCGGCGCATGACGACCCCACCCACGACCGCCGTCGCCGCGGCGGCCGCGGCAAGGCCGCGCAGCACCACGGGCTCGGTGAACACCCAGGGCGCAAGGGCACAGACAACGGATACGCCTGCGATCGCCGACGGAGGCAGCAGCCTGTGCAAGGGCGGGGAATGACGGTGACGTCCACGTGGCATGGCCAGAAACTTACCGCGCGTAGGCGATTCTTGGCGCCCCACCCCGTAAAAACACAGCCATCCCGAGTCGTTCACAGTGCATCAGCAATCAGATCCGCCCCGAATTAACCAGGAACCAAGATCACAAAGCCGCGCCGCAGCTCACGCGCTCAACGCCCGCTCACCCACTCAACCGCCCACTCACCCACTCCAACGTCCCCGGAATCTCCCGCCGCCAGGTGTTGAAGTTGTGCCCGCCGCTTTCGAGGATGACCGACGAGATCCGCGTCAGCTTCGTGGCCTTCACACGTTCAATGAACTTCAACGTGTCCTTGTAGTTGGATTCTCCCACTTTGCTGCTGCTCACCAGCAGTGAAGTGTCCGGCGGCGGCATGTGCTCGAGGTACCACCACAGGTTCGCGCGATTGCGCAGTTCCTCGTCACCGTGGAAGAGATCGCCCGTCGTGGCGTCGATCGGCGCCTTGTAGTACGCGGAAAGCCCCGCCCCGGCGGCATACGTACGGGGATGGTGCATGGCGAGCTTCAACGCGCAGTAGCCGCCCGTGGAGTCCCCGATGATGGCCCAGCCACCCGGTTCACGCCCCACCCTGTAGTGCCCGCTCACGGCATCGGGGAGATCCTTCGCGAAGAACGACTCCGTCTGCGGCCCCCCGGGAATGTCCACGCACTCCGTGTCCCGCGGCGGCGCCACAGTGGGCCGCATCATCACCAGGATCATCGGCTGCATACGCCCGTCCGCGGCCAGCCTCCCTGCCGTACGCGGATAGTCGAGCTTGTCCACCAGCGCCTCGGCCGTACCCGGATACCCGGTGAGAACGACGGCCGCCGGGAACGTACGCGTGCGGAACTGCGGCTGAAAATACTCGGGCGGCAGATAGATGTACGCGGGCGTCGCGATCCGCGTGGTACGGCCCACGATCCCGACCTTCTGGATCTGCCCGCCCACCTGCGGCCGCGCGCTCGCCGCCCCCGGCACCCGCCGCGTGTCGACGACCCGAAGCGGCCCGCGCGCGGGCGTGTGGTCCACGACGACGCCCATTTCGTCCTCCTGACCGAACAGGTCGGCCCAGCTGGCGTAGAACCCGAAGGCCTGGTTGGCTCCGAGGCCGACCGCCGCGAAGAGCGCCAACTGCGTGGAGAACAGCAGGCCGACGCGCCCGCCGACCGCCCGCAGGCCGCGGCGCGCCAGTCGTGGCCACAGCCAGACCGTGCCGACGAACAGCCCTACGGCGGCCGACACCGCCAGCGCCAGCACCTTGTCGCTCGTGAGCCCCATCGATGGTTACCTGTCCGCACTTTCCGTCCGGTCCACGCGGGCGCACGACACATACGCCCACGCCGCCTCCCCCGCACCTTCGCAAGGGCTTGCCCCGGACTTTCCTTGGCCTTTGAAACGGTTTTGGGAAGCCGAGTGAACCTCTCCCCTCAAGACACCGTCCTAGAGGGCGCAATGTCGCCGGATGCCCGAATCGGCACCGGATCCAAGGTCTCTCGCAGAACTAATGGGATGCGATGTCTGTCAGGACAGATGTGGAAATGTCAGGCGCGGTTCCTCAACGATCGAACCGAGGGGGGCAACTGCCCAGCCGGGTACGGCATCTGCTCCGCGGCCCGCGCCCCGAGGCAGTTCCCCTGCTCGTCGGCAGAGCCTGCGCCCTGGTGGGCCTGCTGGACATCGCCGCGGGTGTCTTCCCGCGCTTCCGGCACAGCCGTATGCACGCCATCGCCGAGGTGCTGCCGGGCTCCACGGGCCCGTTCGCGGCCGCGCTCTCGCTGAGCGCCGGCGTACTGCTGCTCCTGCTCGCGCACGGCCTCAAGCGCGGCAAGCGGCGGGCCTGGCGGGCCGCCGTCGTGCTACTGCCGGCCGGAGCGATCGCGCAGTTCACGTACCGCCACTCCGTGGTGGGCGTCCTCATCTCACTGGCGCTGCTGGCCACCCTGCTGCGCCACCGGGGCCAGTTCACCGCCCTGCCCGACCCGCGCAGCCGGTGGCGGGCGCTGGCCAACTTCGTCCTCATGGGCGCCGGTTCCCTCGCCCTCGGCCTGATCATCGTCAGCGCCCACCCGAACGCCCTGGTCGGCGACCCGGGCCTGGTCGACCGCATCACCCACGTCCTGTACGGCCTGTTCGGCTTCGAGGGTCCGGTCGACTACCAGGGCAACACCTCGTGGACGGTCGCCTTCTCGCTCGGCGCCCTCGGCTGGATCACGGCGGTCACGACGATCTACCTCGCCTTCCGCCCCGAACACCCCGCCGCCCGCCTCACCGAGGACGACGAGGCCCGCCTGCGCGCCCTGCTCGCCAAGCACGGCGGCCGCGACTCCCTCGGCCACTTCGCGCTCCGCCGCGACAAGGCCGTCGTCTTCTCCCCCAGCGGCAAGGCGGCGGTCACCTACCGCGTCGTCTCCGGCGTGATGCTCGCCAGCGGCGACCCGATCGGCGACGTCGAGGCCTGGCCCGGTGCCATCGAGCGCTTCATGGACGAGGCCAAGGCCCACTCCTGGACCCCCGCCGTCATGGGCTGCTCCGAGACCGGCGCCGAGGTGTGGACCCGCGAGACCGGGCTCGACGCCCTCGAACTGGGCGACGAGGCGGTGGTGGACGTCCCGGATTTCTCGCTCGCCGGCCGCGCGATGCGCAACGTACGACAGATGGTCAAGCGCATCGAGCGCGCCGGTTACGAGACCCGGGTACGGCGCGTCCGTGACCTCGGCGAGACCGAGCTGGACCGCATCCGCCGCGCCGCCGACGACTGGCGCGGCACCGACACCGAGCGCGGCTTCTCCATGGCGCTGGGCCGCGTCGGCGACCCCGCCGACGGCGACTGTCTCGTCGCCACCGCCCACAGAATTGAAAGAGCGGCGCGAAGCGCCTCAGGTAGGGCGGTGGTGGGAGACGGGTGGGCCGACGAGGAACCGGGAGAGTACGGCGACCTCAAGGCGATCCTCCACTTCGTGCCGTGGGGCACGGACGGGGTATCGCTGGACCTGATGCGCCGCGACCGCTCCGCGGACCCCGGCATGAACGAACTGCTGATCGTGGCCGCCCTGCAGGCCGCTCCGAAGCTCGGCATCGCGCGCGTGTCCCTCAACTTCGCGATGTTCCGCTCGGCCCTCGCGCGCGGCGAGAAGATCGGCGCGGGCCCCGTGCTGCGCGCCTGGCGGGGCCTGCTGGTCTTTCTGTCCCGCTGGTTCCAGATCGAGTCCCTGTACAAGTTCAACGCCAAGTTCCGGCCACGCTGGGAGCCCCGTTTCGTGGTCTACCGCGCTTCGGCCGACCTGCCCCGCCTCGGCTTCGCCGCCATGCAGGCCGAGGGCTTCGTGAACCTGGCCCTGCCGCTGCCGCGCTTCCTGCGCCGCCGGACCAACGCCCCGCGCCCCTGCCCGCACCGCGTGACGGAACGGGACGTCCAGGCGGCGTGACCGCGGCCCCCCGACCGGCCCGAGCGGAAGCCCCCTGCCCCCGAAGGCTCCCGCTCGGGCCACAGCACGTCCCGACAGGCCCTTGGGCCTAGGCTGAACGTATGAGCAAGCAGAGCGGACGCGGGCGCGTCGCGGGCCTTCCGCAGTGGGACCGGTGCGCGGTCATGGGAGTCGTCAACGTGACCCCCGATTCCTTCTCCGACGGGGGCCGCTGGTTCGACACGACGGCCGCCGTCAAGCACGGCCTCGCCCTGGTCGAGGAGGGCGCCGACCTGGTCGACGTCGGCGGCGAGTCCACCCGCCCCGGCGCCAGCCGGGTCGACGAGGCCGAGGAACTGCGCCGCGTCATCCCCGTCGTCCGCGGCCTCGCCTCCGAGGGCGTCACGATCTCCGTCGACACCATGCGCGCCTCCGTCGCCGAGCAGGCCCTCGCCGCCGGCGCCGCCCTCGTCAACGACGTCAGCGGCGGCCTCGCCGACCCCGCGATGATCCCCGTCGTCGCGGACGCCGGCGCCCCCTTCGTCGTCATGCACTGGCGCGGCTTCCTGGAGGGCGGGAACGTCAAGGGCGTCTACGACGACGTCGTCGCCGAGGTCGTCGCCGAGCTCCACGCGCGTGTGGAGGCCGTGCTGGCCGGCGGCATCGCCCCCGACCGCGTGGTCGTCGACCCCGGCCTGGGCTTCTCCAAGGACGCCGAGCACGACCTCGTGCTCCTCGCCCACCTCGACCGCCTCCTCGCCCTCGGCCACCCCCTCCTCGTCGCCGCGTCCCGCAAGCGGTTCCTCGGCCGTGTCCTCGCCGGGCCGGAGGGCGCGCCGCCACCCGCGCGCGAGCGCGACGCCGCCACGGCCGCCGTCTCGGCGCTCGCGGCGCACGCCGGCGCCTGGGCGGTGCGGGTGCACGAGGTGCACGCCACCGCGGACGCGGTGCGCGTGGCACGCGCCGTCGAAGGAGCGCGCGTCCCCGAGAACACGCCGGGCGCGCAGGCCGCCGAGGGAGCCCGGTGAGCGCCCCGCACACCGACGTCGAGCAGGTGGAGGCCGCCAACACCGGCTTCTACGAGGCGATGGAGCGCGGCGACTTCGAGGAGCTGTCCTCGTTCTGGCTCACCCCGTCCGACCTCGGCGTCGACGAGACCTACCACGACCCGGCGGACGTCGGCGTGGTCTCCTGCGTGCACCCCGGCTGGCCGGTTCTCACCGGCCGCGGCGAGGTCCTGCGGTCGTACGCGCTGATCATGGCGAACACCGACTACATCCAGTTCTTCCTCACCGACGTGCACGTCTCCGTGACCGGCGACACCGCCGTGGTGACCTGCACCGAGAACATCCTCAGCGGCGGGCCCGCCCCCGAGGGCGACGAGGAGCTCGGCCCGCTCGTGGGCCAGCTCGTGGTCGCCACGAACGTGTTCCGGCGCACGCCGGAGGGCTGGAAGATGTGGTCGCACCACGCTTCGCCGGTTCTGGCCGAAAACGACGAGGACGAGAGCGACGACACCCCCTCCTGAGTGGGTAGGCGACCTACAGGCCGACCGCAGGACCGCACAGAACCGCACCACAAGGCCGCACCACAGGACGGCAGGAACACACGCAGGGACAATCTCGGACAAACACTGGGATGACTCGCAGGAGCCACCCGCAAGGAGGCCCGCCGGCCCCCGCCGGGACCAAGAAGTGGTTGGAATCACGCGTCCCCGGGTAGGCGCGGCTACCAACCCGTGAGCCGCCGGGTTCCCCAGGGGAAACACCCAGTGAATCCGCCCGGCCCGGACCGGACCCACGCCCCCGTGGCCCGGCCCTGTCAGTGCCCGCAGGTAGATTCGATCGAGGCCGGTGTGCCGCCCGCACACGGCATCGACCGGCCGTACCGACGATTGCAGGAGTGATTCGCGTGGATCGTGTCGCGCTGCGCGGCCTGAAGGCCCGCGGGTACCACGGTGTGTTCCCCGAGGAACGCAGGGAGGGCCAGACCTTCGTCGTGGACCTCGTCCTCGGTCTGGACACCCGACCGGCCGCCGCCGACGACGACCTGGCGAAGACCGTGCACTACGGCATCGTGGCGGAGGAAGTCGTGGCCGTCGTCGAGGGCGACCCGGTCAACCTCATCGAGACGCTCGCCGAGCGCATCGCCCAGGCCTGTCTGAAGCACGAAGGAGTCCAGGAGGTCGAGGTCACCGTCCACAAGCCGGACGCGCCGATCACCGTCCCCTTCGACGACGTGACCGTCACCATCACCCGGAGCCGAGTATGACTGCACCGTTCATCAAGGGCCCCAACGACCCGACCGTACAGCCGGTACCCGCCTCCGTCGTCGACCAGGTCGACGCCGCCGACACCACCCTCAGCAACCCGAAACGGGCCGTGATCTCCCTCGGCTCCAACCTGGGCAACCGCCTCGAGACCCTGCAGGGCGCCATCGACGCCCTGGAGGACACCCCCGGCGTGCGCATCAAGGGGGTCTCCCCCGTCTACGAGACGGAACCGTGGGGCGTCGAGCCGGGCACCCAGCCCTCGTACTTCAACGCGATCGTGGTCCTCAAGACCACCCTCCCCCCGTCCTCCCTGCTGGAGCGGGCGCACGCGGTCGAGGAGGCCTTCCACCGCGTACGGGACGAGCACTGGGGCGCGCGCACCCTCGACGTCGACATCGTCTCGTACGCCGACCTCGTCTCCGACGACCCGAACCTCACGCTTCCCCACCCGCGCGCCCACGAACGCGCCTTCGTCCTCGCCCCCTGGCACGACCTGGAGCCCGAGGCCCAGTTGCCCGGCCGCGGCCCCGTCGTCGACCTGCTCGGCACCGTCACCCGGGAGGGCGTCGCACCCCGCAGCGACCTGGAACTCCAGCTGCCCGAATAGTCGTTAAGGTCAAGACGACCACATTCCGTGGGGACCCGGGGGAGCTGAAGGGGCACCGTGAGAGAGCTGCGCATCAGGTTGCTGGCAGGCGTGTTCATCGTGGCCGGAGTCCTGTCCTGGGCGGGCGCCCGCCTATGGAACGCCGTCGGGACCCTGCCCAGCGTCCCGCTGGCCGCGCCCATCGTCCTGGCGGTCATCGCCGTGATCCTGCTCGCCACGGCACTCTCGATCCGCGCCCGCCTCAAGGCCCAGCGCGAACGCCGCCCGGAGGCCAAGGGCGTCGACCCCCTGATGGCCGCCCGCGCGGTCGTCTTCGGCCAGTCCAGCGCCCTGGTCGCCGCCCTCGTCGCCGGCATGTACGGCGGCGCGGGCGTCTTCCTCCTGGAGTCCCTCGACATCCCCGCCCGCCGAGACCAGGCCATCTACGCCGGCTTCTCCGTCGTGGCAGGCATCGGCGTAATAGCGGCAGCCATCTTCCTGGAGCGCGTCTGCAAACTCCCGGAGGACGACGAGCACAACGGCGCGGGGGCGGCGCCGACGGTCTAGAGCGGGGTCAGCGCACCGCGTCTCAGCGGGCCATGATGAGGCTCATCGCCTCGTTGCGCGTCGCCGCGTCCCGCAGCTGGCCGCGCACCGCCGACGTTATGGTCTTCGCGCCCGGCTTGCGGATGCCCCGCATCGACATGCACATGTGCTCGCACTCCACAACGACGATCACACCACGCGGCTCCAGGATCTCCATCAGGGAGTCTGCGATCTGCGTGGTGAGCCGTTCCTGCACCTGAGGCCGACGGGCGTAGACGTCCACCAGCCGAGCCAGCTTGGACAGACCCGTGATCTTCCCGGACGTGGCCGGAATGTAGCCGACGTGAGCGACACCGCGGAACGGCACCAGGTGATGTTCACAGGTGCTATATACCTCGATGTCCTTCACGAGCACCATCTCGTCGTGCCCGATGTCGAACGTCGTCGTCAGCACGTCCTCGGGCTTCTGCCACAACCCCGCGAAGATCTCCTTGTACGCCCGCGCCACCCGCCCCGGCGTCTCCCGGAGCCCCTCCCGGTCCGGGTCCTCCCCGACCGCGATCAGCAGCTCGCGCACGGCGTTTTCGGCGCGCTTCTCGTCGAACTCTCCGACGCGGCCCTCGCCGTCCAGCGTCACGGGGTCGGTCATGTGGTGCCTCGATCCTTTGCGGGTGGCGCGTATGGGTCACGCGTCTGAACTGCCGGCATACGAAAATGCCACGCCCCCCAGGCTAGAACCTGGGGGGCGTGGCATTCATTCCGGGCCTGGTGTGGTCACCAGGGCCTGAGCGGCGTCAGCTCTCGGGACGCTCCTCGGGGGCCGGTTCGGCCACCGGGGCGGGCTCCGTCGCCGTCGACTTGGCGGTGGTGATCGCCGGCGTCGCGCCGTTGGCGCCGTTCGTCAGTGCGAGCTCCTTCGGGGAGAGCACCGGCGGACGGGTGGACGGCGTACGGCGGGAGGAACCGGTCCAGGCGGGCCGGGGCGGGCGCTTGACGATGGGGGCGAAGATCTCGGCGATCTCCTCCTTGCCCAGCGTCTCCCTCTCCAGCAGCTGAAGGACCAGGTTGTCGAGGACGTCGCGGTTCTCGACCAGGATTTCCCAGGCCTCGTTGTGCGCGTTCTCGATGAGCTTCTTGACTTCCTCGTCCACCAGCGCGGCGACCTCTTCCGAGTAGTCGCGCTGGTGAGCCATCTCACGTCCGAGGAACGGCTCGGTGTTGTCGCCGCCGAACTTGATGGCACCGAGGCGCTCGGTCATGCCGTACTGCGTGACCATCGCGCGGGCCGTGGTGGTGGCCTTCTCGATGTCGTTCGCCGCGCCCGTCGTCGGGTCGTGGAAGACGAGCTCCTCGGCCGCGCGGCCGCCCAGCATGTACGCCAGCTGGTCCAGCATTTCGTTGCGGGTCGTGGAGTACTTGTCCTCTTCCGGCAGGACCATCGTGTAGCCGAGAGCACGGCCTCTGGAGAGGATCGTGATCTTGTGGACCGGATCGGAGTTCGGGGAAGCCGCCGCGACCAGGGCGTGTCCGCCCTCGTGGTACGCGGTGATTTTCTTTTCCTTGTCCGACATGATCCGGGTCCGCTTCTGCGGGCCCGCCACGACGCGGTCGATGGCCTCGTCGAGCATCTGGTTGTCGATCAGCTTCTTGTCGCTGCGGGCCGTCAGGAGCGCGGCCTCGTTGAGGACGTTGCTCAGGTCCGCACCGGTGAAGCCCGGCGTACGGCGGGAGACCGCCGACAGGTCGACGTCCGGGGCGACCGGCTTGCCCTTCTGGTGAACCTTGAGGATCTCCAGACGGCCCAGCATGTCCGGGCGGTCGACCGCGATCTGGCGGTCGAAGCGGCCGGGCCGCAGGAGGGCCGGGTCGAGGATGTCGGGCCGGTTCGTCGCGGCGATGAGAATCACGCCGCCCTTGACGTCGAAGCCGTCCATCTCGACGAGCAGCTGGTTCAGGGTCTGCTCGCGCTCGTCGTGACCGCCGCCGAGGCCGGCACCACGGTGACGGCCGACCGCGTCGATCTCGTCGACGAAGACGATCGCCGGGGCGTTCGCCTTGGCCTGCTCGAACAGGTCACGGACTCGGGAGGCACCGACACCGACGAACATCTCGACGAAGTCGGAACCGGAGATCGAGTAGAACGGCACACCCGCCTCGCCCGCGACGGCGCGCGCGAGCAGGGTCTTGCCGGTGCCGGGCGGGCCGTACAGCAGTACGCCCTTGGGGATCTTCGCCCCGACGGCCTGGAACTTCGCCGGTTCCTGCAGGAACTCCTTGATCTCCTGGAGCTCCTCGACCGCCTCGTCCGAGCCGGCGACGTCCGAGAACGTCGTCTTCGGGGTGTCCTTGGTGATGAGCTTCGCCTTGGACTTGCCGAAGTTCATGACCCGGGAGCCGCCGCCCTGCATCTGATTCATCAGGAACAGGAAGACGACCACGATCAGGACGAAGGGAAGCAGGGAGAGCAGGATGCCGACGAACGGGTTCTGCTTGGACGGCGAGACTGTGTAGCCGTCCGGGATCTGCTTCTGCTGGTACTTGTTCTGCAGCGTGTTGGCGATGTCCACGCCTTGGTCGCCGATATAGCTCGCCTGGATCTTTGTGGCGTCCTCGACCTTTTCGCCGTCCTTGAGCTGGACCTTGATGATCTGCTCGTCGCCGGTGGTCAGCTTGGCCGACTCGACCTTGTTCTCGTTGATCGCCTGGACGACCTGGCCGGTGTCCACCGTCTTGTAGCCGCCGGACGAGCCGACGACCTGCATCAACACGACCACGGCAAGGACGGCCAGCACGATCCACATGACCGGCCCACGGAAGTATCGCTTCACGTCCATCCATACGGAGCGGTGTCGCCCCGTCCCTCCTGCCATAGTGAGTTTGATAAGACAGTTCTTCTGACGGTACCCCAGCTTCGACGCCCGTAGCCGCACGGGACGGCCGGTAAGCCCGTCTGCATGCTCCAACGGCGCGAGGCCCGCCGGGGTTCCCGATCTTCGTACGGGTGTTGGGCCCTTCGGGTCCGCGATCGCGGACCGCCGGGCTCAGCCGCCGTAGACGTGGGGCGCGAGCGTACCGACGAACGGGAGGTTGCGGTACTTCTCGGCGTAGTCGAGGCCGTAGCCGACCACGAACTCGTTGGGGATGTCGAAGCCGACCCACTCCACGTCGATGGCGACCTTCGCGGCGTCCGGCTTGCGCAGCAGCGTGCACACCTTGAGCGACTCGGGCTCGCGCGAGCCGAGGTTGGACAGCAGCCAGGACAGCGTCAGACCGGAGTCGATGATGTCCTCGACGATGAGGACGTGCTTGCCCTTGATGTCGGTGTCGAGGTCCTTGAGGATCCGCACGACACCGGAGGACTGGGTGCCGGCGCCGTACGACGACACAGCCATCCAGTCCATGGTGACGGGGGTGGACAGCGCCCGCGCGAGGTCGGCCATCACCATCACCGCGCCCTTGAGGACTCCGACGATGAGCAGGTCCTTGCCCGCGTACTCCGCGTCGATCTTCGCGGCCAGCTCGGCCAGCTTCGCGTCGATCTCTTCCTTGGTGATGAGCACCCGCTGGAGGTCGGCACCCATGTCTTTCGCGTCCACCCGCATCACTTTCGGTCGGTCGTCCCGCATTGATTGGCTCGGCCGGCCCCTCCGTCGTGTTCGTGGAGGGGTCGGGAATCAGCCTTGCCGAATCACCAGTCTGCCACCCTGGCGCTGGGCGACGACTTTGCCGGGGAGATTGATGGCTCCCTGACCGCGCCAGCCGGTGATCAGACGGTCGACTTCCTCGATGTGGCGGGCGAACAGCGCTCCGGCGGGCGCCCCGGCCTCGATGGCGGCGCGGCGCAGGATCCGGCGGCGTACGGCGGGCGGCAGCGCGTACAGCTTGGCGCACTCCAGGAGGCCGGCCGCGTCGCGTACGGCGGCCTCGGCATGGCCGGCCCAGGCGTCGAGCGCGTCGGCGTCGTCGCGGGAGAGCTGGGCCGTGCGGGCGAGTGCCTCGACGACGCCTTTGCCGAGCGCCTTCTCCAGGGCGGGCAGGCCCTCTTGGCGCAGGCGTGAGCGCGTGTATGCCGGGTCGGCGTTGTGCGGGTCGTCCCAGACCGGCAGGGACTGGACCATGCAGGCCTTGCGCGCGGTCTGCCGGTCGAGCCCGAGGAAGGGGCGGCGGTAACGGCCGCCGGCCCCCGAGACCGCGGCCATTCCGGACAGGGAGCGGATGCCGGAGCCGCGGGCGAGGCCGAGCAGGACGGTTTCGGCCTGGTCGTCGCGGGTGTGTCCGAGCAGGACGGCGATGGCGCCGTGGCGGGCGGCCGCGTCGTCGAGGGCGGCGTAGCGGGCGTCACGGGCGGCGGCCTCGGGTCCGCCCGAGCGGCCGACGGTCACGGCGATGGACTCGACGGGTTCGAGGCCGAGTTCGCGCATGCGCAGGACGACTTCCTCGGCGCGCAGGTCGGAGCCGGGCTGCAGACCGTGGTCGACGGTGATGCCACCGGCGCGGATGCCGAGTTTGGGGGCCTCGAAGGCGAGAGCGGAGGCGAGGGCCATGGAGTCGGCGCCGCCGGAGCATGCCACGAGCACGAGCGGGGAGGGGGGTCGCTCGTGCGGGGTGGTGCGAGGGGGCTCCTGCGGGGCCCGACCGGGGGGCGCGTACGACAGTTCGCGCGCCGTGTCGTGGGCGGCGGGCGCTGCGCCGGTCGGCGTCACGGGCGGCGCCGTGGGCAGCGACATGTGCGGGATCTCGTACGAGGTCGCGCGCCGCCTGCCGGGTGCGAGGGCGTCGGTGGTGCGGCTGTGTTCGGTGAGGATGTCGTGGAGGACGCGGCGGACCGCCAGGCGTATCGCCGCGACCGCAGGATGGGGACCCATGTCCGGTTCCCTTCATGAAGTTTTCGGGGGGTGAGCCCGAGCTCGGTCACTCAGAGTGTGTAGATGGTGACAGAGACGGGCCGTTCCCCGAGCATTGCACGCCTACCCATGGCTCACGGTCCCTCGGACGGGTGATTGGAGGGGCGTTCGCCTGCCGTCGGCCGGATTCGGTTCACGACCTTCGTATGAGATGCACGACTCGGCGCGCGATTCACGACTCCGCCTTGCGATGCACCCGCGCGATCCAGTCCGCCGGTTTGGCGATCTCCGACTTGGTCGGGAGGGTGTTCGGGGATGTCCAGACGCGGTTGAAGCCGTCCATGCCGACCTGGTCGTGGACGGCCCGTACGAAGCGTTCGCCGTCACGGTACTGCCTGAGTTTGGCGTCGAGACCCAGCAACTTGCGCAGGGCCATGTCCAGTCGGGAGGCGCCCTTGGCGCGCCGCTGCTGGAACTTTTCGCGGATCTCGGCGACGGTCGGTACGACCTGGGGCCCGACTCCGTCCATCACGAAGTCGGCGTGGCCCTCCATGAGAGACATCACTGCGGTGAGCCGGCCGAGGATCTCCCGCTGGGCCGGGGTCTGCACCAGTTCGACGAACGAGCGTCCGCCGTCGTCCTCCTCGGCCTCGGGCCGGCCGCCGGCGAGCGACTGTGCGGCCTCGCGGATGCGCTCCAGGACGGTCATGGGGTCGACATCCGTCTCTGCCAAGAAAGACTGGATTTCGCCCTCGAGGTGGTCCCGCAGCCACGGCACGGCGCTGAACTGCGTGCGGTGCGTCTCCTCGTGCAGGCACACCCACAGGCGGAAGTCGTGGGGCTGTACGTCGAGTTCGCGCTCCACGTGGACGATGTTCGGGGCGACGAGCAGCAGTCGTCCGGCGCCGTTCTCGCCCGCCGGGAGTTCGCGGGTGGCCGGGGCGAAGGTCTCGTACTGGCCCAGGACCCGGGAGGCCAGGAAGGACAGCAGCATGCCGAGTTCGACGCCGGTGACCTTGCCGCCGACGGCGCCCATGACCGCGCCGCCGGGGCTGCTGCTGCGGCGCTCCTGCATCTTGTCGAGCAGGGGCTTGAGGATCTCGCGGAACCCGGCGACGTTGGCCCGCACCCAGCCGGGGCGGTCGACCACCAGGACGGGGGTGTCGTGGGTGTCCTCCGTGCCCATACGAGTGAAGGCCCGGACGTGTTCCTCCGAGGCCTTGGCATGTCGGCGCAGCTCGGCGACGACGGCCCTGGCCTCGTCGCGGCTCACCTCCGGGCCCGGCCGCACGAGCCGGGTCGCGGTCGCCACCGCGAGATTCCAGTCGACCATCTCGGCACCACCGATGCTCGTCATGTGTCAACCGTACGTGAGCGTTCCCACTTGGGGCAGGCCGTGCGGATTTGCGGAGGCGGGTCCGGCAGGGGCGGCCGCGAGTTGGACGGCGCCCGCCGGTGCCTAGCCGCAGCCGCAGGCCGCCAGTGCCGTTGCGGTTCTGTCCAGGGCCGACTGGGCGGCGTCCTTGTTCGTCGTGTTCGTTGCCAGGAAGGCGAAGGCCAGCAGGTGGCCGTCCTGGTCGACGACCGTGCCGGCCAGAGCGTTGACGCCGGTCAGGGTGCCTGTCTTGGCTCGGACGATGCCTGCCGCCCCGTCCGTGTAGCGGCTGCTCAGGGTGCCGGTGAAGCCGGCCACCGGGAGGCCGGTCAGCGCCGGGCGCAGTTGCGGGTGGGTCGGGTCGGCCGCCTTGGCCAGGAGGGACGTGAGCAGGTCCGCGGTGAGTTTGTCGTCGCGGTTGAGGCCGCTGCCGTCCTTGAAGGAGACGCCGGACACCGGCAGTCCGAGCTTCTTCAGCTGGGCCGCGATCGCCTGCCCGCCGCCGTTGAAGTCGGCGCGCTTGCCGCTCGCGACGGCCGTGTGGCGGGCGAGGGCCTCGGCGATGTCGTTGTCGCTGTTGGTGAGCATGCGCTCGACCAGGGAGGACAGCGGGGGCGAGGAGACCTCGGCGAGGGCCTCGGCCCGGTTCGTGGCCTTGGACGGGCCGGGGGACGTCGTCTTGATGCCGCGGTCGGCGAGGAAGGACGCGAACTTGGTCGCCGCGTCCATGGCCGGGTCCTTCGCCCGGGCCACCGGGCCGCTGGTGGAGTCGTCCGTGCGGGCCTCGTCGGCCATGAGGGCGCTGACCGGGGCGAGGTTGCCGTCCTCGCCGATGGGGTGCAGTTCGGGGCCCGCGTAGAGCGTCTTGTCATACGAGAGGGTGACCTCGCGTACGTCGCGCTTCTTCAGGGCCTGTGCGGTGGCGTCGGCCAGCTCGCGCAGGCTTGCCCAGCCGTCGGCCTCCTTGCGGGCCGTCAGGGTGGGGTCGCCGCCGCCGACCAGGACGAGTTCCTTGGTGTCGGGTTCGAGGGCCGTGCGGGTGGTGAGGCGGTGGTCGGGGCCCATCGCGGTGAGGGCGGCCGCGGCGGTGGCGATCTTCGTCGTCGACGCGGGCGTGAGGGGCTCGGCGGCTCCGACGCCGAAGAGGCGCTTGCCGCTGGCCACGTCCACGATCGCCGCCGACCTGCGCGTGCCGAGCTCAGGGACGTCCAGGAGCGGGCCCAGGAGGTCGGCGAGAGCCCGGCCGTTCGGGACCGAGTTCACGGTGCCGACGCCGCCGCCGAGGCCGGTCAGGACGGAGCCCGCGGAGGGGGCGGGACGGGGCGCCTCGCCCGCCGCATCGGACGAACCGGACGTATCAGTATTACGACCGTGATCTGCGCCACCCGTGCGCTCCTGGGCGGCCGCCCAGTCCCGCTCGGCCGTACGCTGACCGGTGGAGTCCCAGGGGCCGACGGCGGTCACCACTCCGGCGGCCAGCGCCAGTCCGGCGGTGGCGGCGCCCGCGGTGTACTGCCAGGTTTTCGGCTTCGTGATCCGCGCGGCCTGCGGTGATACGGCTCGTGCGAGCCGTGTGACCTGCGGTTTCGCGGCCGTCGCGGCGCGTGCGAGACGTGGGCGTACGGCGTCCGCGGCCCGTGCCAGACGCGGTCGAACGGCGCTCGCGACCCGCGTCACATGCGGTCTCGCGGCTCGCCAAGGCCTCAGCTCTGGCACGACCACCAGCCCCTTTCGCGATCACACACCTGCGTGAGGGACACTTAACCACCAGAACTATGTGCTGATCATGGAGGAGCCACCGGTGGAGTTCGACGTCACGATCGAGATTCCGAAGGGTTCACGGAACAAGTACGAGGTGGACCACGAGACCGGTCGGATCCGCCTGGACCGTCGACTCTTCACCTCGACCGCCTACCCGACCGACTACGGCTTCGTCGAGAACACTCTCGGCGAGGACGGCGACCCGCTGGACGCGCTGGTCATCCTTGACGAGCCGACCTTCCCGGGCTGCCTCATCAAGTGCCGCGCGATCGGCATGTTCCGGATGACGGACGAGGCGGGCGGCGACGACAAGCTGCTGTGCGTGCCGGCGACGGACCCGCGCCAGGAGCACCTGCGTGACATCCACCACGTCTCCGAGTTCGACCGCCTGGAGATCCAGCACTTCTTCGAGGTCTACAAGGACCTGGAGCCCGGCAAGTCCGTCGAGGGCGCCGACTGGGTGGGCCGCACCGACGCCGAGGCCGAGATCGAGCGGTCCTACAAGCGCTTCAAGGACCAGGGCGGCCACTGAGCCACCGGCACCTCTCAGCCACAAGTGAACGGGCTGCACGCGTGCGCGTGCAGCCCGTTCGCGTGTCTGTGCGCATACTGAGAGCGGCAGGAGGTGTCGTACAGGGAGTGCTACGCAGGTGACGGACGCGGAGGACCGCAAGCCGCAGTCGGACGAGGCGAGGATGGCCTTCACGCCTCCCGCCGGGATCGAGGTGGGCGACAGCGAGTCGGAGACCACGTCCGAGTTCGCCCTGCCCAAGGGGCTGGACGTGCTGCAGGCACCGCTCCACGAGCCCGAGGGATCGGCGTTCACCGCGCCCAGCGGCTACACCGCCGAGGACGCCTCGCCCGCGTTCACCCCGGCCGGCGGCATACCGCGGATAAGCCTGACCAAGGACCTGCCCTGGCAGGACCGGATGCGCACGATGCTGCGCATGCCGGTCACCGAGCGGCCCGCGCCGGAGCGGATGGCGCGGGCGGAGGACGAGGGCCCGGCCGTCCCGCGTGTGCTCGACCTGACCCTGCGTATCGGCGAACTGCTGCTGGCGGGCGGTGAGGGCGCCGAGGACGTCGAGGCCGCGATGTTCGCGGTCTGCCGCTCCTACGGCCTGGACCGCTGCGAGCCGAACGTCACCTTCACCCTGCTGTCGATCTCGTACCAGCCGTCGCTGGTGGACGATCCGGTGACGGCGTCGCGCACGGTACGGCGGCGCGGCACCGACTACACGCGCCTGGCCGCCGTGTACCAGCTCGTCGACGACCTCAGCGACCCGGAGAGCCACATCTCCCTGGAGGAGGCCTACGGGCGGCTCGCGGAGATCCGCCGTAACCGGCACCCGTACCCGACCTGGGTGCTGACCTCGGCGAGCGGGCTGCTCGCGGGGGCGGCCTCGGTGCTGGTGGGCGGTGACCTGATCGTGTTCATCGCGGCGATGCTCGGCGCGATGCTCGGCGACCGGCTGGCGTGGCTGTGTGCGGGCCGCGGGCTGCCGGAGTTCTACCAGTTCACGGTGGCCGCGATGCCGCCGGCCGCCATAGGGGTCGCGCTGACGCTGACGCACGTCGACGTGAAGGCGTCCGCGGTCATCACCGGTGGGCTGTTCGCGCTGCTGCCCGGACGGGCGCTGGTGGCGGGCGTGCAGGACGGGCTGACCGGCTTCTACATCACCGCGGCCGCGCGACTGCTGGAGGTCATGTACTTCTTCGTCGGCATCGTCGTCGGCGTGCTGGTGATCCTGTACTTCGGCGTGAACCTGGGTGCCAAGCTCACCCCGGACGAGGCGCTGCTCGCCTCCGACCGGCCGTACTGGCAGATCGCCGCGTCGATGCTGCTGTCGCTGACCTTCGCCGTGCTGCTCCAGCAGGAGCGGACCACGGTGCTCGCGGTGACCCTCAACGGGGGTGTCGCCTGGGTGGTGTACGGCGCGATGCACTACGCCGGTGAGTTCTCGCCGGTCGCCTCCACGGCCGTCGCGGCCGGGCTCGTGGGGCTGTTCGGGCAGTTGATGGCGCGCTACCGGTTCGCGTCCGCGTTGCCGTACACGACTGCGGCGATCGGGCCGCTGTTGCCGGGTTCCGCCACGTACTTCGGGCTGTTGGCGATCGCGCAGAACGATGTCGACGAGGGGCTGGTCTCCCTGGCCACGGCGGCTTCCCTGGCCATGGCCATCGCTATCGGGGTCAACCTCGGGTCGGAGATCTCTCGGTTGTTCCTGCGGATCGGATCGCCGGAGAAGCGGCGAGCTGCCAAGCGGACTCGAGGGTTCTGAGCGCCTGGTAGCTCGGTCGCTTCCGGATCGACGGCGGCTGCGGATCGTGTGTCGTTGACCGCGCAGTTCCCCGCGCCCCTGAAGGGGCCGTTCAGTAACCCTGGTTCGGCGGGTACTGCTGGTTCTGCTGACCGCCGTACGGCTGCTGCTGGCCGTAGCCCTGGGGGTACTGCTGGGCGTACGGCTGCTGTTGGGGCTGCTGCTGCGGCTGCTGTTGGCCGTAGTACTGCTGGTCGTAGTCGTACTGCTGCTGCCCCTGGTTGCCGTACTGCTGGGGGTGGTCCTCGGAGGGGATGCGGCGGAGCTGGGTCGTCGCGTCGTCCATCATCGGGGCCTGCTGGGCGTGCTGGGCGGGTGCGGCCGGGGCCTGGGCCGCCGCGCGCTTCTTCTTGGCGCGCTCCCGCAGGAACTCGACGATGATCGGAACCACGGAGATGAAGACGATCAGGATGAGGATCGCTTCGACGTTCTTCTTGATGAAGCCGATCTGGCCGAGCCAGTAGCCCGCGAGGGTGACGCCGGTGCCCCAGGCGATACCGCCGATGACGTTGTACGTGAGGAACGTCCGGTACTGCATACGGCCGGCGCCCGCCACGATCGGGGCGAAGGTGCGCACGATCGGCACGAAGCGGGCGAGGACGATCGCCTTCGGGCCGTACTTCTCCATGAACTCGTGGGCCTTCTCCAGGTTCTCCTGTTTGAAGAGCTTGGAGTTGGGCCGGTTGAAGAGCTTCGGGCCGAAGAACTTGCCGATCATGTACCCCACCTGGTCGCCGATGACGGCGGCCAGCACGATCAGGGTGCACACCAGCCACAGCGGCTGGCTGATGTAGTTCCCCTCGGCAACGAAGAGGCCCGCCGTGAACAGCAGGGAGTCCCCGGGCAGGAACGCGAAGAGGCCGGACTCGGCGAAGACGATCAGCAGGATGCCGGGGAGGCTGAAGGTCTCGATCAGATAGTCCGGGCTGAGCCACTCGGGGCCGAGCGCAAGCGTGGTCACGGGATTGTGGCTCCTGCGGGGAGGGGGCGGAGGCGAAGCTGGGTGCTCAAATTATCAACGCTGCACTGGCCGCCCAGGTTCCATGGACCCCCTCAGGATGCACTGTGCCCCTGCTGGGACAAAGCTGTGATTCATGGGCATCGAAGAGTACGGCGGCGGGCAGGAGCCACAGCCCGACGTTCTGGTGGTGACCACCAATGACATTCCCGGCTATCGGGTCACCTCGGTTCTGGGTGAGGTCTTCGGTCTGACCGTGCGCTCCCGGCATGTGGGCAGCCAGATCGGCGCCGGACTGAAGTCGCTGGTCGGCGGTGAGCTCAAGGGGCTCACCAAGACCCTCGTGGAGACCCGCAACCAGGCCATGCTGCGGCTCGTCGAGCAGGCGCAAGCGCGCGGGGCGAACGGCGTCCTGGCGTTCCGGTTCGACGTGTCGGAGGCGGCGGACGTGGGCACCGAGGTGTGTGCCTACGGGACGGCGGTGGTCCTGGCCCGGGAGTGACCCGCACGGGGCCCCGGGCCAGGATCCTCAGGAGGAGTGCCGGGCGGCGTTGGCGAGGATCGCGTCCCTCAGGTAGACCGCGAGGCCCGGCTTGGCCTGGTCGATGTTCTGGGTGAACCGCTCGTCGGAGACGTACATCTCGCCGAGGCAGGCGTGCATCTCGTGCCCGCAGTCGTAGTGATTGCGGGCGATCCCCCGGCGGTGCTCCTCGGCCGCGTCCATGGCCGCCTCGGAGTCGGCCGGCTCACCGGCCTCCATGAGCGTGACGAAGCGGCGGTTGAGCTCGTCGGCCTCGCGCTGGATCCGCTGCCAGTCCTCCTTGGTGTACGAGGCGGCGCGCTGCTGTGACTGCCGATAGGCGTCGGTGTTGCCCCAGCGCTCCTGCACCTCCTCCTCGTACTGGTCCGGGTCGAAGTCCCCGAACACCTCGAACTTCTCCTCCGGCGTGAGATTGATGCCCATCTTGCGTGCCTCCATGGCGTGCTCCACGGCCGTCGCCATCTTCTGCAGCTTCTCGATCCGGGCGGTCAGCAACTCGTGCTGGCGGCGCAGGTGTGCGCGCGGGTCCGCGTCCGGGTCGTCGAGCAGGGCGGCGACCTCCTCGAGCGGGAAGCCGAGCTCGCGGTAGAACAGGATCTGCTGCAGCCGGTCGAGGTCGGCGTCGCTGTAGCGCCGGTGGCCCGCGTGGCTGCGCTCGCTGGGCACGAGCAGGCCGATGTCGTCGTAGTGGTGCAGGGTGCGCACCGTCACTCCGGCGAAGCCGGCGACCTGTCCCACGGAGTAGCTCACTTCCGCTCCCTTCTCGGTACGCACTCCACGATGAGTCCTCACGCGGCGTGAGGTGCAAGCCCGGCGGCCCGGACCTACCGTCGTATACATGCCACTGCATCGTGGGAACAGCGAAGCACCGGACGACAAGGGCGGCGGGCGCAGGCTCGCGGTCAACCCCTTCTACGGCGAGACGAACCCGGTCAGCGGCATGACCGAGGCCCCGCCCACGCATCGGCTGCCCGACGCTCCCCTGCCGCCGGCGACGGCGTACCAGGTGGTGCACGACGAGCTGATGCTGGACGGCAACTCCCGGCTCAACCTGGCCACCTTCGTCACCACCTGGATGGAGCCGCAGGCCGGGGTGCTGATGGCGGAGTGCCGGGACAAGAACATGATCGACAAGGACGAGTACCCGCGCACCGCCGAGCTGGAGCGGCGCTGTGTGGCGATGCTCGCCGATCTGTGGAACGCGCCGGATCCCTCGGTGGCGGTGGGCTGCTCCACCACCGGGTCCAGCGAGGCGTGCATGCTCGCCGGTATGGCGCTCAAACGGCGGTGGGCGCAGCGCAACGCCGACCGGTACCCCGGCGCGCGCCCCAACCTGGTGATGGGCGTCAACGTCCAGGTCTGCTGGGACAAGTTCTGCAACTTCTGGGAGGTGGAGCCCCGCCTGGTCCCGATGGAGGGCGAACGGTTCCATCTGGACCCGCAGGCGGCGGCCGAGCTGTGCGACGAGAACACCATCGGCGTCGTCGGAATCCTGGGCTCCACCTTTGACGGTTCGTACGAGCCGATCGCGGACCTGTGTGCCGCCCTGGACGCCCTCCAGGAGCGCACGGGCCTCGACGTCCCGGTGCACGTCGACGGCGCGTCCGGTGCCATGGTGGCGCCCTTCCTCGACGAGGACCTGGTGTGGGACTTCCGGCTGCCGAGGGTCGCCTCGATCAACACCTCGGGGCACAAGTACGGGCTCGTCTACCCGGGTGTCGGCTGGGCGCTGTGGCGGGACAAGGAGGCGCTGCCCGAGGAGCTCGTCTTCCGGGTCAACTACCTGGGCGGCGACATGCCGACCTTCGCGCTGAACTTCTCGCGGCCCGGCGCCCAGGTGGTGGCGCAGTACTACTCGTTCCTGCGGCTGGGGCGGGAGGGGTTCCGGGCCGTGCAGCAGGCCTCGCGGGACGTGGCCGGGACCGTCGCCGGGGCCGTGGAGAAGCTCGGCGACTTCCGGCTGCTGACGCGGGGCGACCAGCTGCCCGTCTTCGCCTTCACGACGGCCCCGGACGTCCGGGCGTACGACGTCTTCGACGTATCCCGGCGGCTGCGCGAGAAGGGCTGGCTGGTCCCGGCGTACACCTTCCCGCCGAACCGCGAGGATCTGTCCGTCCTGCGGGTGGTGTGCCGCAACGGCTTCTCCGCGGACCTCGCCGAGCTGTTCGTGCAGGACCTGACCGTGTTGCTGCCGGAGCTGCGCCGGCAGCCGCACCCCCTGACACAGGACAGGGGGGCGGCCACCGGGTTCCACCACTAGGCGCCGCCCTAGGCCGCGGGGCAGGCGGGACTTTGCGGACACGGTCTAGCGGCTCAGGCGTCCGAACCGCCGTACCGCGAGCGGGAAGAACACCGCCAGGAGCACCAGCGGCCATACGATCGCCGCCCCGACGCCGTCCGTACCCGTGCCGCCGAACAGGTCCCGTACGGCCGTGGCCGTCTGGGACATCGGGTTCCACTCGACGACCGTGCCGAGCCAGCCCGGCATGGACTCGGGCAGCGCGATGGCGTTGGACAGGAAGCCGATCGGCCAGACGAGGATCTGCACCGCCTGCACCATCTCCGGCTTCCCGGCCACCAGCGCCAGGTGGATGCCGATCCACAGCATGGCGAAACGGAACAGCAGGAGCAGGCCCACGGCGCCCAGGAAGGCCCCTGGGCTGCCCTCCGCTCGCCAGCCCAGCGCGTATCCGATGCCCATCAGGGCGAACAGGGCCAGCGCCGACTGGAGCATGTCGGCCACCGAACGGCCCACCAGCACCGCACCGTTGGCCATCGGCATGGAGCGGAAGCGGTCGATCACGCCCTTGTTGAGGTCCTGGGTGACCGCGATCATCGTGCCCTCCAGGCCGAAGGCCATGGTGAGCGCGAGCATGCCGGGGACCAGGTAGTCGATGTAGGAGCCCTGCAGGCCCCGGCCGCCGCCGATGAGGTACCCGAACATCAGCAGCAGCATCACGGGGAAGACCAGGTTGACCACGACCTGCACGGGTTGCCGCGCCCAGTGGGCGAGTTCGCGGCGGGTCATGGTCCAGGAGTCGGTCAGTGCGTACGCGGTCACACGGCCTCCTTCACTCGTTCGTCGGACCCGGTCAGCTGCAGGAACACCTCGTCGAGCGTCGGGCGGCGCAGCGCGACGTCCTCGGCCTCGATCCCGGCCTCCTCCAGGGCCCGTACGACACCGGAGAGCGCCGCCATCCGGTCGGTGACCGGGGCGCTGAGCAGGCGGCGGTCGGGGTCCACCGAGACGTCGTCCTTCGGCACGGGCAGCAGGGCGACGGCCGCGCCCAGTTGGCCGGCGTCCCGCAGGACCACGTCGATGCGGTCGCCGCCGGTCAGCGCCTTGAGCTGGTCCGCGGTGCCGTCGGCGATGACCCGGCCGGCGTCGACGACCGAGATGCGGTCGGCGAGCTGGTCGGCCTCCTCGAGGTACTGGGTGGTGAGCAGGACCGTCGTGCCGCCGCCGACCAGGGACCGGACGGCGGACCAGACCTCGACGCGGCCGCGCGGGTCGAGACCGGTGGTGGGTTCGTCCAGGAAGAGCACCTCCGGGTCGGTGATGAGTGAGGCCGCCAGGTCCAGTCGCCGGCGCATGCCGCCGCTGTACTGCTTCACCGGCTTGCGGCCGGTGTCCGCGAGGCCGAAGCGCTCCAGGAGCTCGTCGGCCCGCACGCGCGCGGGGCGGGCGCCCAGGTGGTAGAGGCGGCCGAACATCTCGAGGTTCTGCCGGCCGCCCAACTCCTCGTCCAGGGCCGCGTGCTGGCCGAGCAGGCCGATGCGCAGGCGGACCTCGTAGGCCTGGCGCACCACGTCGTGTCCCGCCACCTCCACATGGCCGCTGTCCGGCCGCAGGAGGGTGGACAGGATGCGGACCAGGGTGGTCTTGCCCGCGCCGTTCGGGCCGAGCACTCCGTGCACGGTGCCGCGCGCGACCGTGAGGTCGAGCCCGTCCAGTGCGTGTTTGCCGGCTTTGCCGCCGTACTTCTTGCGTGCCCCTTCGACGATGATCGCCGCGTCGGCCACTGAATCTCCCTCGCTAGTCAAACTTGACTACCAGCTCGAAGCTAATACCCGGGGCGCACTTAGTCAAACTTGATTAGGGACGGTCCTCAGATTGCCGCTCCCCTGTCGCGTACGGGTTCTCCTGGTCGTCGGCAAGGATCCCGACGAACGGATCGCCCTCGCCGGAGAAGGTGTAGGCGCCGCCCCGGATGCGTTCGATCAGCCCGCGAGTCCACTCGGCGCCGGTGTCGGCTGAGTGGACCCAGAAGTTCATGATCTCGCCGATGTGGCCGAGCTGGGCGGGGCCCTCCTCGGGCGTGTAGTACTCCGTGACGGCCTTGCGCCACCCCTCGATACTGCGCACCCGCTCCTCCAGGAGGGCGAGGACTTCCTCGCGGTCCAGGTCGACCATGAAGCCGAGCGCGGCGGTGAGCACGTCAGGCCGCTGGTCGTAGGCCGTGAGGTACTGCCGCACCAGCCCGAGGTACTCCTCGGTGCCCTGCTGCGTGATCTCGTACTCCGTGCGCGGCGGCCCGCCGGCCGTGGACGGCGCGATCTCGTGGGCGTGCAGCAGCCCCTGCTTCGCCATCTGCTTCAGGGCGTGATAGATCGAGCCGGGCTTGGCATTGGACCACTCGTGCGCGCCCCAGTACTCCAGGTCGTTGCGCACCTGGTACCCATGGGCACGCCCGTGCTGCCGGACCGCGCCGAGCACGAGAAGACGGATCGCTGACATGCGGTCCAGATTAGGGCGGCGGGCGCCCGGGGCCGAGGTCAGCCCCGGGAAGCGCCCCGTTCACCTCAGAACGGGAAGCCGCTCCTGCCGTGCTGCACCGAGATCCACTTCGTCGTCGTGAACGCGTCCAGCATCGTCTCGCCGTTCAGGCGGCCGAGGCCGGAGTGCTTCTCGCCGCCGAAGGGGACGATCGGCTCGTCGTGGACGGTGCCGTCGTTGACGTGGAACATGCCGGTGTCGATCTGCTTGGCGAACGCGACGCCCCGCTCGATGTTGCCGGTGTGGACGGCACCGCTGAGACCGTACGGCGTGTCGTTGACGAGGCGTACGGCCTCCTCCTCGCCGTCGAACGGGACGAGGAAGGCGACCGGGCCGAAGACCTCCTGCTTCAGCAGGGGCGAGTCGGCCGGGAGGCCGGTGAGGACGGACGGCTCGACCAGGTTGTCCGTCGTCGTGCCGTGCACCAGGGCCGTCGCGCCCTCGGCGATCGCCTGCGCGACGGTGGCCGAAATGGCCTCCGCCTGCGAGGAGTTGATGACCGGGCCGATGACGGTCTCCGGGTCGCGCGGGTCGCCGGTCTTCAGGGTCTTCACCTTGGCGACGAACTTCTCGGTGAACCGGTCCGCGACCGAGCGGTCCACCAGGACGCGGTTCGCGGCCATGCAGACCTGGCCCTGATGGACGTACCGGCTGAAGACCGCCGCGTCGACCGCGTAGTCGATGTCGGCGTCGTCCAGGACCACCAGCGCGCTGTTGCCGCCGAGTTCGAGGACCGAGCGCTTGAAGAGCGAGGCGCAGACGGTGGCGACATGGCGGCCGACCTTGTCGGAGCCGGTGAAGGAGATGACCTTCGGGATCGGGTGCTCGAGGAAGGCGTCGCCGATCTCGGCTATGTCCGTGATGACGACGTTGAGGAGACCGGCGGGCAGGCCCGCGTCCTCGAAGATCTTCGCCACCAGGGAGCCACCGCAGATCGGGGTGTTCTGGTGCGGCTTCAGCACCACGCCGTTGCCGAGCGCGAGGGCCGGGGCGACCGACTTGATGGAGAGAAGGAAGGGGAAGTTGAAGGGGCTGATGACGCCGACGACGCCGACCGGGACGCGGTAGACGCGGTTCTCCTTGCCGTCGATCGGCGACGGGATGATCTTGCCCTCGGGGCGCAGGGACAGGTGAACCGCCTCGCGCAGGAACTCCTTGGCGAGGTGGAGCTCGAAGGCCGCCTTCAGCCGGGTGCCGCCGAGCTCGGCGATGATCACCTCGGTGATCTCCTGCTCACGGTCCTCTATCAGGCGCAGCGCCCTCTCGAAGACGGCACGGCGGGCGTACGGATTGGTCGCGCCCCACTGCTTCTGTGCGCGGGCGGCGGCCTGGTAGGCGTCGTCCACCTCGTCGACCGTGGCTATGGTGATCGACGCCAGCTTCTCACCGTCGTACGGGTTGAAGTCGATGATGTCCCAGGAGCCTGTGCCCGGGCGCCATTCACCGTCGATGTACTGCTGAGCCAGGTCGGTGAAGTAGGACGACATGTGATCCCTCAATCCCTAGCGGACACCCGATCGATTGATCACGGAAGCCTTGACCGGCTTTGACCGGCCTTGATCGCCTTGATCGACTCGATCACCTAGACCGTCTTCACGGTCTGATCACACGTCATCGTACTTGTGTTTCAAGAGAGTTGAAGGAGACCCCGGAGAAGATCCCGGCTCTCGTCCGGACCGGGGCTGTCCTGCTGGAGCTCCTTCAGCGCCTTCTCGTACTGGGCGACGTCCTCGTGCTTGTCGAGGTAGAGCGCGCTGGTGAGCTGCTCCAGGTAGACGACGTCCGACAGGTCGGACTCGGGGAAGCTGAGGAGGGTGAAGGCTCCGGACTCACCGGAGTGGCCGCCGAAGCCGAACGGCATGATCTGCAGCCGTACGTTCGGACGCTCGGAGATCTCGATCAGGTGCTGGAGCTGGCCGCGCATCACCTCGCGGTCACCGTACGGACGGCGCAGGGCGGCCTCGTCCAGGACGATGTGGAACTCTGGGGCGCTCTCGTCGACGAGGTACTTCTGCCGCTCCAGGCGCAGCGCCACACGCTTTTCGACGTCGGCCTTGCTCGCGCCCTTCATACCGCGCCTGACGACCGCGCGGGCATACGCCTCGGTCTGCAACAGGCCGTGCACGAACTGCACTTCGTACGCGCGGATGAGGCTCGCCGCGCCCTCCAGGCCGACGTACGTGGGGAACCAGCTGGGCAGGACGTCGGAGTAGCTGTGCCACCAGCCCGCGACGTTGGCCTCGCGGGCGAGGGAGAGGAGCGAGGCGCGCTCCTGCTCGTCCGTGATGCCGTAGAGCGTCAGCAGGTCTTCGACGTCACGCGTCTTGAAGCTCACCCGGCCCAGCTCCATCCGGCTGATCTTCGACTCGGAGGCGCGGATCGAGTAACCCGCCGCCTCGCGCGTGATCCCGCGCGCTTCCCGCAGTCGCCTCAGTTGCGAGCCGAGCAGCATGCGCCGCACCACCGATCCGGGCTCTCCCGCGCTCACGTTCGCCAGCCTCCCCAACCGTCTTCAGGGCCCGCAGTCTGCCACTAAATCACTTCGAGCAGTACTCGTCCGATTACAGAGATGGAAAGAAGACAAGGATTCCTCTCAGGAAGAGGTGAGGGATGAGCAAGGAGAGGCGCTGAAGTTGGCGGAAAAAATGGCCAACAAGCGGTACGGGAACGTCCAATTCGGTCACGTGCACGTGCATCTGCCCTTGCATCTGCCCTGCGCATCCGAAACCATGGTCCCGCGCAACCGCTGCATCGCAACGACCGCGAACTCCCGGGAGTGCCTCGCATGGGGACGAATGGATCGACCATGCTCGAGCCGTTACGGCAGGGCCTTCCGCCGCTTGATCCCGCAGCCGTCTCCAGCGCCGCCTCCTGTGCACTGCCCGCCCGCTACGAAGCGGTGCGTGAGGCGCGGAAGTTCACACGTCGCACTCTGGATCAGTGGGAACTGGGCGATCGCTTCGACGATGTGTGCCTCGTGGTCTCGGAGTTGGTGACCAACGCGCTGCGGCACGCCCTGCCGGCGAATGCGCAGCGTGTGCACGACCAGGCACCGCCGGTGCGGCTGCATCTGATGCGGTGGACCGAGCGGCTGGTGTGTGCGGTGCGCGACCCCAGTCATGACAGCCCGGTCGCGCGCGATTCCGACGACTTCTCTGCGGAGTCGGGGCGGGGGCTGTTCCTTGTGGACTCCTTCAGCGACGGCTGGGGGTGGCATCCGCTTGCCGGGGCGCTCAACGGCAAGGTGGTGTGGGCGCTGTTTCGGCTTCCGGCGCCGCAGGGGGGTTCGGGGGCGGCGGAATGATGTGCCGCGGCGTGTGCTGACGCCGTGGTTCTACGCGCGTTGCGTGGGTTGTTTCGTGCGGATATGCACTGGTGGCCCACGTTCGACTGCCCTCAGCCCGCTACCAAGTGATCGAACTCGCCGTCCTTGACGCCCAGGAGCATCGCCTCGATCTCGGCGCGGGTGTAGACGAGGGCCGGACCGTCCGGGAAGCGCGAGTTGCGCACGGCGACGTCACCGCCGGGGAGCCTCGCGAACTCCACGCAGGAGCCTTGCGAGTTGCTGTGCCTGCTCTTCTGCCAGGCCACCCCGTTCAGATCCGTGGCTGCCATGCCGTTGTACACGTCGTGGTCCACAGGTCGCTCCCCGGTGGTGTTCAGTGGTGTGCGTCCGGATCATAGCTCTGTTCACGTGCAACTGCATGAGCAGATGCACGTGCACGGGGGGTGTTCCTGTGGTTACTCCTGTGACGCACGCGGGGCCGCATGCGTTCCAGCGTTTCCCTCGCCTGCCCCGGGGATCGCGTCACAGTCGGGATCGGTCCCTCGTGTACTAGGAAGAGACGCGTTCCGGGGCGCTGGTGTTCCAGCGCCGGTGACGGCAATTCAGCCCGTGGGGGTCAGCGGGTGGCGTACGGGAGCAGGGCCATTTCCCTTGCGTTCTTGATGGCTTTTGCCAGGTCTCGTTGCTGTTGGACCGTAACTCGGGTGACACGGCGGCTGCGGATCTTGCCTCGGTCGGAGAGGAAGCGGCGGAGGAGGTCCGTGTCCTTGTAGTCGATGTAGGTGATGCCGGCCTGGTCCAGGGGGTTGGGGCGGGACTTCGCGGGCTTGCGCTCGGGCTTGCGGGGCATGGGGGTCAGACCTCCAGGAGGGTGTCGAAGGCGGGTGGGAGTTGCTTCCAGGCGGTGCGGCCGGCGGCGTACTCGGCGTCGGTCAGGAGGCAGGATTCGAGGAGTTGCTCGAGGCCGTCGCGGTCGAGGGCGGGTGAGGTGAAGACCAGGTGCTGGCAGCAGTCGCCGTGCTCGGGGTGCCAGTCCAGGGCGGCGGCGGCCCGGCGTACCGGCGGGACCATGTCCCAGGCCGCGTCGGGGAGTGAGGCGAGCCATGGGCCCGCGCTCTCCACGCACAGGGCGCCGCCCGCCGCGTCCCAGTGCAGTAGCACGTCGGGCTTGTCGGCGAGCCAGAACCGGCCACGGCTGCGGGCCGCCGCGCAGGTCAGGTCCTCCAGCGCCGCGTACAGCCGCTCCGGATGGAAGGGGCGGCAGCGATGCCAGACGAGGGTGGAGACGCCGTGCGCGTCGGCCTCGGCGGGGAGCAGGGCGCACGCCGGGTGCTGGGCGGCGTCGGCCGCCTCGACGTCGAAGCCGGCCAGGGCCGCCCGGGCGAGGGAGGACAGGGGGCGTCGGCGCGGGGCGGGCACCGTCAGGTCGTCGATCGGGACCTGGCGGGCCGTCGGGTGGAGTTGGGCGAGAAGTTCGCGGTCCTCGTCGTCGGCCTCCGGCGAGGCGGCGACGGCGAGGACGGGGGCGTACTCCAACTGGCGTGCGAAGGTGTCGGCGACCGTGCGCTGATCGGTCGCCGCCGCCGCGAGGCCGCGCTCGGCCAGGTCGTCACCGTTGCCCAGATAGGGCAGGACCAGCGCCGGGTCGACCGCGGTGAGCACGCCGGTGACCGTGAGCCCGCCTGCTGTGACCACCTCGGCCATGGCCTTCGGTTCGACCGAGTCCCACAGCTCGACGATCGCCATACGGGTGCCGCCGGCGTCCCGGATGCGCAGGAGTTCCGGCACCAGATCCTCACGCAGGGCGCAGCAGGCGCAGTCGTTGACGAGAGGCGCCTCGCCGGCGCTGACGGTGCCGGTGGCGTCGCGGATCGTCCGTACGACCGTGCCGGCGGCGGCCGTGGCCAGGTCGCGGTGGAGTACGACGCTGTCGGGGACGTCGGCGAGCAGCCGTGCCACGGCCTCTTTGCGGGCGTCGGCGTGCAGACCGCCGACGATCACGACGGAGAGTTCGGGCACTGGGTCAGCCCTGCTTCCCGTAGCGGCGCTCGAAGCGCTCGACTCGGCCGGCCGTGTCCATGACGCGGGCCGTGCCCGTGTAGAAGGGGTGGCTGACGTTCGAGATCTCGACGTCGACGACGGGGTAGGTGGCCCCGTCCTCCCACTCGATCGTTTTCCCACTGGTCATCGTCGAGCGGGTGAGGAAGGCGTGGTTCGCGGCGCGGTCGCGGAAGACGACGGGGCCGTAGGACGGGTGGATTCCGTTGCGCATGGCGGGGCTCAGCGCTCCTCTCGGAAGTCGACGTGGCGGCCGGCGACCGGGTCGTACTTGCGCAGGGTCATGCGGTCGGGGTCGTTGCGGCGGTTCTTGCGGGTCACATAGGTGAAGCCGGTTCCGGCGGTGGACCGGAGCTTGATGACCGGGCGGAGTTCGTTGCGTGCCATGCTGCTATCTTACTGAAAATGAATTCCATTAACAGTAGCGAGCGAGGAGAGGTGCGTCACCCGTGTCCGCCCACTGCATGCTGACCGGCGCCCGGCCCGGCTTCGGCAACACGATTTCCCACTCCCATCGGCGGACCTCCCGCCGCTTCGACCCCAACATCCAGACCAAGCGCTACCGGCTGCCCGGCGAGGGCCGGTATGTGCGGCTGCGGCTGAGCGCCAAGGGGATCAAGACGGTTGACGTCATCGGCGTCGAGGCGGCCGTCGCCCGGATCCGCGCCCGGGGGGTGAAGGTCTGATGGCCAAGAAGAGCAAGATCTCGAAGAACCGGCAGCGCCAGGAGGTCGTCGAGCGGTACGCCGCCCGGCGGGCCGAGCTGAAGGAGATCATCCGTCGGCCCTCGTCCACGGATGCCGAACGGCTCGCCGCCCGGCGGGAGCTGAGCAGGCAGCCGCGGAACGCGAGCGCCACGCGCGTACGCAACCGCGACCAGGTGGACGGGCGGCCGCGCGGCTACTTCCGTGCCTTCGGGCTGTCCCGGGTGGGTCTGCGGGAGCAGGCGCATGCCGGGTATCTGCCGGGTGTGCGCAAGGCGTCCTGGTAGGTACGGCACGTTCCGGAGCTTTGGACTGGACTCCCTGGTAACTTGCAGCGGGCGTTTCGGCCACATGGCCGACTCGGCCGTATGCCGACCGCTACAGCTTGGGAGCTTCCAGTGACCTCGGCGACTTTCTCGCGTACGCGCACGATGTCCGGCCGGCGGGTGCGGGTCGTGGCCGTGGCCGCGGCCCTGGCCGGCGCGCTCGCCCTGACCGGGTGCAGCGGCGACGGCGGCTCCGACGCCAAGGACGGCTCCTCGGCCGACCCCTCCGCGACGGCCGGTCCGGACACCGGCGGCGGTACGGGAGGCGGATCGGAGTCCGCCTCCGGTGAACTCGAGGGCAGCTGGCTCGCCACGACCGACGGCAAGGCCGTCGCGCTCGTCGTCACCGGCAAGCAGGCCGGGCTCTTCGCGACCGGCGGGACCGTGTGCAGCGGGACCGCCGGCGAGGAGGGCGGGATGAAGATGATCCGCCTGAAGTGCACCGACGGCAGCAAGGGCCGGGCGACCGGGATGGTCGACTCCGTCGACAAGTCGCGGCTGAAGGTGACCTGGGAGGGCGACCTCGGCGCCGAGACGTACACGAGGGCGGAGGGCGGGAAGCTGCCGACGGGGCTGCCTACGGCCGGTCTGGGATCGTGATGTTTCATCGGTGACGTCCGCCCCGATCAGTGCCGTGAGCCGCTGCCGATCCATGCGGCGGTCACCGACGATCGGTGCGGAGATCGCCGCCCGCTCACCGACGCCACTCCCAGAGGACCCATGCGCGCCACTTCCCTCACCGTCGCCGCCCTCGCCGCGGCCCTCCTCCTGACCGCCTGCGACGACGGCGGGGACGGGGGCGGCAAGAGCAAGGACAGCAAGGCCGGTTCCGCCTGTGTCGGCGAACTGGCCGTGCAGTTCGGGCCCGCCAACGCGGCCCCCGCTGCCGGGGACACCGGCAACGTCCCCGTCACGGTCACCAACCGCGGCGACGGCGAGTGCGTCCTGGACGGGCTGCCTGCCGTCGAGTTCGACGCGGGTGGCACGACGGTCTCCGTCGCGGCGGACGAGGGTGCCGGGGCCGCCGCGTCGACGAGAACGACGCTCGTGAAGGAGGCCTCCACCTCCTTCGCCCTCACCTACGTCCGGGGCGAGGAGGGCAGCAGCAAGAGCCTCGCCGTGGAGACGGTCAAGGTCCGGCTGCCCGGGTCCACCAGGACGCAGAGCTTCAAGTGGTCGTACGGCGATGTCGCGCTGAAGAGCGACGGGAAGGCGCCGGACGCCTCGGTGAGCGGGTTCCAGCGGACCGGCGACTGACGCCGGTGCGGCGGTTCAGCCGAGCGGCCGGCGGGGAGCCACCTGCGCCTTCTCGGCCGCCTCCGACCCCTCCACCCAGCCCGCCTCGTCACTGACGCCGCGTAGGCGGGTCGTGGTCGTCTCCGGGAACATGCGGTCCAGGCGGTCGGTGACCGCCACTTCGCGGGTGGCGAGCACCGGGAGCAGGTCCTGGGTCACCTGCGACTGCGCCGCCTCGGCCAGGCGGGTGCCGATGCGGTGGGCGTAGGCCGCCAGGAACGACTGGCGGAAGGTCTTGGTCCGCTTGCGGCCGCCCGCCCGCTGGGCCGCCTCCGCCTTCGTCATCGCCGTCTGGGCCTGCACGAGGAGCGAGGTGTGGAGCAGTTCGACCACCTCCAGATCGGCCTCGAAACCCACGACCGTGGAGAAGGCGAACGGTTCGTTCCACACGGCACGGCAGTGGTTGGCGGTCGCCACCGCGTCCAGCAGGACCGCCTTCGCCTGTTCGTACGGCGGTTCCACACCGATCCGGCAGGCGCCGGGGGCGTCCTTCGCGCCCTGCGTGCGGGTCGAGAGCAGCGCCTCGTCGACGCTGTACCGGGCCATCAGTTCCTGGGCCTTGGCGCTGAGCGCCTCCGCCTCCTCCGGAAACCCGGTCGCCTCCGCCTTCGCGAGCAGCGCGCGGATGCGGGTGAGCATGCGGGACTCGGATCCGGGGCGCCGGGCGGTTTGGCCGGCCGGCTCGGTCGGTTCGTCGAGGGGCTCCAGCGCGGGCAGCCGCAGCAGGAGGCGGTACAGCTCCAGGACGGCGGTCGCGTGCGAGAAGCGGTCCGTGCGGGGCGGGGCCTCGGTGGGCAGGTCGTCGAGCTGGGCGTTCCAGCGGGGGCCGCGGGGGCGGTCGTACGGCCGCTGCGCGTGGATCAGCGCCGAGAGCAGCCGTACGTGTACGTCCTCCAGCTCGCGCCGTACGAGCCGTACGGCATCGGCGGGCTGCCAGCCGCGTCGCCAGGCGGCGGCGACGAACTCCTGGCCGCGCTTGGCGAGTTCGGCGTCCGCGGTGGGGTCCGCGGCGAGGAGGGAGGCGCCGGTGTCGAGGGCGGTGTCGGTGTCGGCGTAGAGGGCGTGCTCGAAGGCCCGGTCGACGGGGCCGGGCGTACCGCTCGAACTGTTCGTACTGCTCACCTGGCGATGGTGCCACGGGGCGGACGCCACGCCTGCGGGACCGCCGGGGAAGCCCTGCGGCTCCCTGCCGGATGTTGTCAACCACGGGTTGACACCTCTGGACTGTCAACCTACGGTTGACACATGTCGACGAACCCGACCATCACGTCATCCGTACGTCTCGACGAACTCATCGCGGCCATCAAGAAGGTCCACCAAGAACCCCTCGACCAGCTCCAGGACGCGGTGATCGCCGGCGATCACCTCGGCGAAGTGGCCGACCACCTGATCGGCCACTTCGTGGACCAGGCCCGGCGATCGGGCGCCTCCTGGACCGACATCGGCAAGAGCATGGGCGTCACCCGGCAGGCCGCACAGAAGCGGTTCGTGCCGAAGGAGTCGATCGACCTCGACCCCCAGCAGGGCTTCGGCCGCTACACACCGCGTGCCAGGGGCGCGGTGGTGGCCGCGCACAACGAGTCCATCGCGGCCCGCAACTCCGAGGGCCGGCCGGAGCACCTGGTCCTCGGCCTGCTGGCCGACCCCGACGGCCTGGCCGCGAAGGCGATCACGGCGCAGGGCGTGCTCCTGGACTCCGTACGCCAGGCCGCCACCGCGGCGCTGCCGCCCGCCGTCGACGAGGTGCCCGAGCTCGTCCCCTACGGCTCGGACGCCAAGAAGGTGCTGGAGCTGACCTTCCGCGAAGCTCTGCGCCTCGGCCACAACTACGTCGGCACCGAGCACATGCTGCTGGC
This sequence comes from Streptomyces sp. NPDC111606, assembly GCF_055656945.1. NCBI lineage: Bacteria > Bacillati > Actinomycetota > Actinomycetes > Kitasatosporales > Streptomycetaceae > Streptomyces > Streptomyces sp. NPDC111606. The sequence continues at coordinate 287,611 of NZ_JBVKBY010000012.1, read as the reverse complement.
CCTGCTGGAGTTCGAGAACGGCACCGGTGTCCTGTCCGGCCTCGGCCTCACCAAGCAGGCGGTGGAGGACTACGTCGTCGAGCTGCTCTCGCAGTTCCTGCAGAGCGGTGAGCAGACGAGCCAGGAGTCCCGCGAGCAGGGCGAGGCCGGCGAGGCGCAGGGCTGAGCCCGTTGTCAGACCCGGGTGCCACACTCGCAGCATGACCGACCGGTGGGCGCTCGCTCCGGCCGAGGACGGTGGCGTGGAGGTCGCCCCCCTCGGTCCGGACGGGCTGCCCGCGGGGCCGGTGTGCCGGGAGGCGGACCTCGCTCAGGCCGTGCGGGGACGGCCCGATGTCGCGCGGTGGGTGTGGCGGTCCACCGCCGAGGTGTATCCGCGCCTGCTCGCCACGGGGGTGCGAGTGGAGCGGTGTTACGACATCGAGGACGCCGAGACCCTTCTGCTGGGTCACGAGGGGCGGTCCGGGGAACCGAGATCGGCCGCTGCGGCCCTCGCCCGGCTGCGCGGACGCCCGGTGCCGCCCGATCCGCCCCAGCGGTCCGCCGAACGCGGCTCGCAGTCCTCGCTCTTCGAGCCGCAGGCGGTCCATGTGCCGCTCGCCGACCTCGTCGAGGTCTACGCCGACCAGCAGCGCCGGCACGACAAGGCCGGGCATCCGGAGCGGATGCGGCTGCTGACCGCGGCCGAGTCGGCGGGGATGCTGGTCGCCGCCGAGATGAACCGGGCCGGGCTGCCGTGGAGCGCCGAGGTGCACCGCCGGGTGCTGCACGAGCTGCTCGGTGAGCGGTATGCCGGGGGCGGGGAGCCGCGCCGGCTGGCCGAGCTGGCCGACGAGGTGTCCGCGGCCTTCGGTCGCCGGGTGCGGCCCGATCTGCCCGCGGACGTCATCAAGGCTTTCGCGCAGGCCGGGATCAAGATCAGATCGACCCGTCGCTGGGAGATCGAGTCCCTCGACCATCCGGCGGTGAAGCCGCTCGTCGAGTACAAGAAGCTGTACCGGATCTGGGTGGCCCACGGCTGGTCCTGGCTGCAGGACTGGGTGCGCGACGGGCGGTTCAGACCGGAGTTCCTCGCGGGCGGGACGGTGACCGGGCGGTGGGTGACCAACGGCGGGGGCGCGCTGCAGATCCCGAAGGTCATCCGGCGTGCCGTGGTCGCCGACCCGGGCTGGCGGCTCGTGGTGGCGGACGCCGACCAGATGGAACCGCGTGTGCTGGCCGCGATCTCCCGCGACCCCGGGCTGATGGAAGTGGCCGGACGGGAGACCGACCTCTACCAGTCGGTGTCCGACCGCGCCTTCTCCGGCGACCGCGCCCAGGCCAAGCTCGCTGTGCTGGGTGCCGTCTACGGCCAGACCTCCGGCGACGGGCTCAAGAACCTCGCCGCGCTCAGACGCCGTTTCCCCAAGGCGGTGGCCTACGTCGACGACGCGGCGCGGGCCGGTGAGGAGGGGCGGCTCGTGCGGACCTGGCTGGGGCGGACGTGTCCGCCGGCGGCCGGTGCGACGGACGACGCCGCCGAGGAGGCGGGCATTCCGGTGCCGGACGCGCAGGACGAGCCCGCCGAGGGCTCCGGGCCGCAGGAGTGGGGGCGGGGCTACGCCTCCACCAACGCCCGCGCCCGGGGCCGCTTCGCCCGCAACTTCGTCGTCCAGGGCAGCGCCGCCGACTGGACCCTGCTGCTGCTCGCGGCGCTGCGGCGGGCCTGCGCGGACATGGCGGCGGAACTGGTCTTCTTCCAGCACGACGAGGTGATCGTGCACTGTCCCGAGGAGGAGGCCGAGACGGTCGTGACGGCGATCCGTGAGGCGGCGGAGCTGGCGGGGCGGCTGACGTTCGGGGAGACGCCGGTGCGGTTTCCGTTCACCACGGCGGTGGTGGAGTGTTATGCGGATGCGAAGTGATCACCGGGTGTGGTCCAGCAGGAGTCGGAGCTCCTCGACCACCGCCTTCTCGTCGGTGCCGTCCAGCAGGTCGAGAGCGGTGCGCCACTCGGCGTGCGCGGCCTGGACACGGCCCAGTTCCCGCAGCAGCAGGCCGTACTGGTGCCGGGCCAGGCCGCCCATGTAGCGGTCGGCTCGGGCGTCGGCTCGGGTGAGGAGTTCTGCGCAGGCGTGGGTGGCGCGGTCGGTGTGGCCGAGGAGACGCAGAGCGCGGACCAGCCCGAGGCGGGTCTGGGACTCGCCGTGCCAGTCGCCGTGGCCGCCGAGGATGCGCAGGCTCTCCTCGAAGTGCGCGGCGGCTGCCGCCGGTTCGCCGAGGGTGAGGTGGGCGTAGCCGATGTTGCAGCGGGCCGAGTGCTGCACGATGACGTTGCCGATCTCGTCGCCGATGGCGAGTGAGCGGCGGTGGTGCTCGATGGCGGCCCGGGGGTCGGTGTGCTCGTACAGGTTCCCGAGGTGGCTGTAGGTCACGGCCTCGCCGTGCGGGTCGTTCAACTGCCTTGAGTACTCCAGGCTCTGGCGCAGCGCCTCCCCCGACTCGTCGTAGCGGCCGAGCCCTTCGAGCAGCAGGCCGCGATTGTTGAGGCAGCGGCGCATCCAGGAAACGACTTCGAGACGCTGCCAGATCGTCAGGGCGCGGTCGTTGAGGTGCAGCGCCTCGGTGTGGCGGCCGGTCAGGAAGTGCAGACCGGCGAGGTCGCCCAGGGCGTATGCCTCGGCGGCTTCGTCGCCGAGCCGCGTCGCCAGGCGGAGTGCGGTCCGGCCCATTAGCTCCATCTCGGCTACGTGGCCGCTGCGTTGGAGGTAGGGGAAGAGGAGGCGGATGAGGGTGGAGAGGGGGCCGGTGGTGGTGGTTGAGGTCGAGGCCGTGGCCGTCCGGGGGTTGGTGCCGTCGTCGCCGTACTGCTCCACCAGCGCGACGATGTTCTCCAGTTCCGAGTCGCCCCAGGCGAAGGCGGCTTCGGGGCTGGGGAAGGCGGGCACCGTGGCGACGGTCGTCGCGTGCTCGGGCGGTTGGGCCGGGGTCGGGCGACGGCGGTCGTCCTGGTCGAGGCCGGGTTCGACGATGGCGGTGAGGGTGCGTTCGGCTACGGCGGCGTACCAGCGCAGGGCGGTCTCGGTGACGTCGGCTTCACCCTCGGCGTCGGCTCCGGCGCCGGCGAGCTCGCGGGCGAAGTCGCGTACGAGGTCGTGGGGGGCATAGCGGCCGTACGCCGTCTCCTCCAGGAGGGCCACGTCCACGAGTCGGTCGAGTGCGGCTTCGGCGCGGCGTTCGTCGGTGCCGGTCAGGCGGGCCAGCAGGGGTGCGCCGTAAGCGGGCAGGTCGAGGGCGCCGATGCGGCGCAGGGCGAGGGCCGCGTTTCGGTCGACCTCACGTTCGGAGGCGGCGAGGGCGTCGTGGGCGACGGCGAGGGAACGGCGGACGCTCAGGTCGTCGTACTCCAGGTGATGCAACCGGCTCTCGGCTGCGGCCAGTTGCCCGGCCAGCATGTCGGGAGTGAGCGCGCTGCGGGCGGCGAGCCGGGCGGCGACGACACGGAGGGCCAGGGGGAGGCCTCCGGTTAGGGCGATCAGGGGGTGGGTGGGGGGTGCGGGGGCCTCGGTGGTGGGGGCTGGGCCCTCGATGGTGGGGGCTGCGGCTTTGCCGCCAGATGTGCGGGCATAGGTGGCGGGGGCGGGGCCGTTGCTGGTGGGGGCGGTGCCGTCGCCGGTGAGTGCTTGCGCTTCGGTGGCGGGCGGGCAGCTGTCGTTGGTGGGCCCGGGGCCGTCGCCGACCGGTGCCTGGGCTGCGCCGCCGAGCGTGTGGCCACAGCTGGCAAGTGTGGGCCCGTTGTCGGTGGGGGCTTGCGCATCGCGGCCGGGCGTGCGGCCATCGTCGGTTGGCCCCTGGCCGTCACCAGCGGGCGCTTGACCGTCGCCGACCGGTGCCTGGGCTGCGCCGCCAAGCGCGCGGCCACAGCCGGTGGGTGCGGGCCCGTTGCTGGTGGGGGCTTGCGCATCGCGGCCGGGCGTGCGGCCGTCGTCGGTTGGCCCTTGGCCGTCGCCGACCGGTGGCTCCGCTGCGCCGCCGGGTGTGCGGCCACAGCCGGTCGGTGCCGGGCTGTTTCCGGTGAGGGCTTGCGCATCGCGGCCGGGCGGGCGGCCATCGTCGGCGGGCGCGGGGTCGTGGCCGACCAATGGCCGCGCTGCGACGCCAAGCGCGCGGCCACAGCCAGTGGGTGCGGGGCCGTTACCGGTGGGCGCAGGGCCCTGGCCGCCCGGCTCGCCACCCCCGCTACCGGACACCGGGGCGTCGCCTGCGGACGCACGGCGCTCGCCGGCGGAAGCCTGTGCCTCGACGGCATCGGTCTGGTCGCCGGTGTCGAAGGTCCCCCGTCCAACGGGGCGGTCCTGCTCGGTACGGGCATCGCGGCCGTCGTTGGCCTTGCGGAAGCCGCCGTCGTCGCCGTGGAAACCGTCGCGCCCCGAAGCCGCGCGCAGCAGCGCCGCGCTCTCCTCGGCGGTGAGGGGCGTCAGCGGGAAGCGGCGGACGCCGTCCAGGGCCGTCAGCGGGGAGCGGCTGGTGACGATCACCGCGCAGCCGGGGCCGGCCGGGAGCAGTGGGCGTACCTGGGCGGCGTTCGCGGCGTCGTCCAGGAGCATCAGCGTGCGGGTGGGGGCGAGCAGCGAGCGCAGCAACGCGGCGGCCTCGTCCGGGTGTTCGGGAATGGAGCGGGGGTCGGCGCCGAGGTCGCGAAGGAGTGCGGTGAGGGCTTGGCCGGGGGTGAGCGGGGGCATGCCGGGGGTGGCGCCGTGCAGGTTGACGTAGAGCTGACCGTCGGGGAAACGATTCGCCAGCCCATGGGCGGCCTGCAGCGCGAGGGCGCTCTTGCCGACGCCGGGCATGCCGCTGAGGACGGCGACGGTGATGGTCGGGGTGGGCGCGGTCGTGGGGGCGAGGGTGCGACGCAGGTCGGTGAGTACGGCCGTACGGCCGGTGAAGTGGGCCGGAGGTGGGGGGAGTTGGGCGGGGCGGGGCGGTCGGGGTGGGCCGGCCGGAGTGTCCCCCTCAGGGAGAGCATCGCCTTGCCCGGGTCGCCGGGTGGTGTCGTCATCGCGCGTAGCGTCAGGGTTCGCGGCGCTACCGGGCACGTCGCCGACCTGGGCAACCGCAGAGCCGACGGCACCGCGCGCCAGGTCGCCGCCCCCACGCTCCGAACCCCCGCGCACCAACCCCGCGCGTCCCCCCTCCGAACCCGCACGCAACACCTCCACATGCGCCTCCCGAACCCCTACTCCCGGCTCCACCCCCAACTCCTCGATCAGACGCATGCGCAGATCACGGTGGACGGCCAGGGCCTCGGCCCGTCGGCCCGTGCGGTGGAGGGCGAGCATCAGGTGGCGGTGGAAGGACTCCCGCAGGGGATGCTCGGCGGCCAGAGCCGCAAGCTCGGGTACCAGGGCGTCGACGCGCGGCCCGGCCACGCTCAGCTCGGCGTCGTAGCGCCACTCCAGGAGCAGGAGCCGCGCCTCCGCCAGGCGCTGGACGAGTGCGTAGCCGCCCACCTCGGCGGGCAGGCCGGCCAGGGGCGTGCCGCGCCACAGTGCGAGCGCTGCCGTGCTCTCGCGCAGCGTGCGCTCCCAGTCCCGGCCGGCATGGGCGACGCGGGCCGCGGCGACGCCGGCGACGAAGACGTCGACGTCCAGTTCGCCCTCGTCGACGCGCAGGACATAGCCGGGCGGCGCCGCCCGCAGCCGTTCGGGGTCGTCGAGAAGTCGCCGTAGCCGGGCCACGTGGTTGTGCAGCGAGGCGCGCGCCGACGGGGGCGGCGCCCCGCCCCACAGCACGTCCGTCAGCGACTCGACGGAGACGACCCGGCCGCCTTCGAGCAGCAGCGTGGCGAGCAGGGCCCGCACCTTGGGGCTGCGGATGGTCCGGACGGCACGGTCGGACACGCTCGGCGCGTCGTCGCCGGGGCTCCGGCCGGCGCTGGACTCGGAGGAGCCGTCATCCGTCCCCGCCTCGAACACGACCGCCGGCCCCAGCAGTCCGAACCGCAGCCCGTACCGCTTCACGCCGCCACTGCCTTCCCACGCGACGGGCCCGCGCCCTTGTGTGTGACCTATGTGCAACCCATGCACAGCCCATGTACGACGGTTTCCCGCCACACCCTTCACGACGCTACTCGGCCACGAACCGTTCCACCCAGGTCGTCTCCCGTCACCGTCCGTCGACTTCACGCCAACTGAACGGCGCCGAAACGGAGCATCGTTGGCCACATGTTAGCGATCCGTTGGTGTGGCCTGATGTGATCACTTCATCGGATCTGGCCCGACGGTGCGCGCGTACGACGCGTAACTCGGGGGAGTGTCGCCGCCGCGGCCGGATTCGGGGACGTATGCGGGTCCCGGTCGTCGGAGGTGAACGACCGGGACCCGCGTCCCCATCCCCTCCTCGGCCAGGCCCGGCCCGCTCGTGGCCCTAGATGACCGGCGGCCGTCCCAGCCGGCACAGCCGCCACACCGTGTGCCATCGCATGGGCCGCCGCTCACCGGCCGGTTCCCGTACGCCCTCCAGGAAGCCGCCGAACCAGGCGCGCAGGCCGGCGAGCGACGATCGGTTGCGTACGAGGGTGAGGAGCACCCACAGCCCGAGATGCGCGGGAATCAGCGCGAGGGGCAGTCGGCGGCGGGTCAGCCAGACCCGGTTGCGGGCGTTCACCCGGTAGTAGATGGCGTGCCGGGCGGGCGAGGTCTTCGGGTGCCGGAGGAGGAGTTCGGGCGCGTAGAGAATGCGCCAGCCCGCGTCGACGGCCCGCCAGGCCAGGTCGGTCTCCTCATGGGCGAAGAAGAACTCGGCGGGCCAGTCCCCCGTCTCGGCCAGCATCGCCATGCTCAGCGCGTGCCCGCCGCCGAGGAACCCCGTGACGTACCCGCCCCGCAGCGGATCCGACTTGCCGATCCTGGGCACGTGCCGCTGCTGTGTCTCGCCGTGCTCGTCGGCGATGCGGAAGCCGACGATGCCGAGCCGGCCGTCGGCGGCGTACAGGTCCCGCACCCGCCGCAGCACGTCGGTGTCGACGAGAAGACCGTCGTCGTCCAGCTCGACCACGACGTCGACGTCCCCGAAGTCGCGCAGTCGGGCGAGGGCCGCGTTGCGTCCGCCCGGACAGCCGAGGTTCTCGTCGAGCTCGATGGGCGTGACCTCGCCGGGCAGCGCCAGCCGTTCGGCGAACTCGGGCAGCGGGCAGCCGTTGCCGACGACGACGATCCGCTCGGGGGCGAGGTCCTGCCCGGCCACGGACTCGAGCAGCGCGTCGACCTCGGCGGGGCGGTTCCCCATGGTCACCACGGCGACAGCGATCCTCGGTTCCGTCATACCCTGCCCTCACATCGTCCCGGCTGCGATTACCGCCGAGATGCTAGTGGTTCACGGTAAAGACGTCTCAAGTTCGCCTTCTCACAGGGCGATCGGCGGGCTACGTACGCCGGTTACGACCGTTACGACGGTTCTCCCTGCGCCGTACGAACTTCAGCCCCGACCAGTCCTCCCCCAGCGCGGCGACCTTCACATCGACCACGCCGAGCGGGAGGAAGAGCTCCCGCAACCCGTTCTCCGTGATGTCGCTGACATGGCCGGCCGCGCGCCTGGGCCAGGCGATCCAGAGCATGGCGCCATCGCCAAGGTCACCGACCAGCCCGGCCGCTTCGGCGACCAGATCGCCGTACGACCGATGGAACGCGACGGCGACATCGGCGCCCCGCGGGCCGCCCGCGGCCACGTCGCAGCCCTCCGGCAGCCCGGGGATGTCCCACCGGGCCGGCGCGTGACGGAGCCGGACCCGTTGGCCCGGCTTGATGCCGATCTTCTTGGCGAGCGGCGTACCGGAGTCACTCATGTCAGCCATCACTCCCACCGCTCTCATTCTCGCGCGGCGGGCACGCCGGAGCACGGGATGGAGCGAGGGGGACGGCGACCGGCGTGTTCGGGCCTCGGGGCGAGGACCGGTTCAGACCCGCAGCGGGTTGGAGCGCGTGGCCGCCATCAGATACCAGGCGGTCGCCCCCACGTGCCGATACGGGTAGTACCCGAACCCGAACCCCGTGTCGAGCGGGCTGCTGGCCGACACGACCCCCGCCCGGTCGGGAAGCGCCCGCCCGCCGCCGCTCTGTCCCCCGCCGAGCAGGTCCTGGGCCCGCTCGATGGAGTCGAGCAGCCGCCGCGCACGCGCCTCGTCACCGCGCCGGTGCCGGTCCCGCAGGGCGAGCGCGAGGTGAGCGGTCCCCTCGAACCAGACGCCGTTGCGGTCGGGCTTGGGCTGGGAGTCGGCGATCGGGGCGTCCTCGTCGGCGAGGAGACTGGCGGAGCTGAAGGTGACGCCGTCGTACGACTGCCCCGCCGGCACCGTGCTGTTGCGTCGCCCGGCGTGGTCGAGGACGGCCAGTTCGCGCGCGGCCCAGTCCAGGGACCGGGCGTGGGCACGGGAGTCGAGGGCGAGGTGGGTCCAGGTCTGGGTGTCCTCGGGAATCGGCGACTTGTTGACGGTCACCCCGTCGTTGGTGCCGGTGTAGAAGAAGCCGCCGGCCGGCTCCCACATCCTCATGACGAACGCCTCGGCACGCGCCCGCCGCGCCGCCCACACCCTGTCCCTCGTGAGCCGGGCGAGCCGGCCGAAGAGGCAGAGGAGGTCGGTGTTGTGCTCGGTGGAGGTGAAGGGCAACTTCTCGTCGGCGCCGTTGACCCCGAACTTGTACCCGCCGAGGGGTTCATCGGTACGGCCGTTCCGCTCGATCCACTCCCCGATCCGCACGGCACCGCCCAGGAACCGCCGCTCCCCCGTCCGCCGCGCGAGCGCACTGAGCGCGATCCCGGCCCAGGCCATGTCCCCCACGGCCGTCCCCGTGAACCCGAACTGCGTCCCGACATTGGCGGCCCCGTCCGCCCGCACGAACCCGTCCGGCTGCCGTGAGCCGTCGTAGAAGGTGTACGGCCCGACGTTGTACCCCTGCCGAAGCCGGCCGTCGTCGTGCACCGGGTCGTGCTGCTGGGCGTACAGCAGCGCGTCCCCGAGCAGGGCGGCGCGGTCCCGCCCGTCCGCGGTGCGGGCGGCGAGGAGGGCGAGGATCGCGAGGGCGTTGTCGTAGGTGAAGGCGGTGCTGAACAGACCGGCTTCATCGCTGTAGCTCTGGGCGAGACGGATGGGGCCGTGATCGGGGTAGGCGTCCATGGCGGCGGCGAGGAAGGCGAGTCCTCGCCGCCGAGGGGATGCGGAAGGCACGGCGTGGGCGGCGCCGGCGCCGGTCCCCGCGAGGGCCGCGACGCCGAGGCCCAGGCCGGTACCCATGAGCGCGCGGCGACTGAGCGCCGGCCCCTGCATGCCGTTCACGCGGTTCATGCGATTCATGTCGTGCATGTGGTTCATGCCGTTCATGCCGTTCATGGGTCTCCCTCGCCTCTGAGAGCGCTCTCAAGGATGCGCGCTCATTCTGCTGGTGCGCGTGGGGTGGGTCAATGTCCTTGACCTTTGCAGCAGTTGACGATGGAGAGTCCCGGCCGGCTGGGGGATTACTGGCCGGGGCAGCTCAGATTCGACCGGCTCCGCCCGGACGATCGAAACGCTTCATGCGCTCCAGCACCTGGTCCGCGTTCGGCTGCTCGATCTCGTCGACGGTGCGGCCGTCGGCCAGGAAGACCACACGGTCCGCATACGCCGCGGCGACGGGGTCGTGCGTGACCATGACGATCGTCTGACCCATCCGGCGTACCAACTGACCCAGCAGGGAAAGGACTTCGGCGCCGGTGCGGGTGTCCAGATTTCCGGTGGGTTCGTCCGCGAAGATGATCTAGGGACGGCCTGCCAGGACGCGGGCGCAGGCCACCCGCTGCTGTTGGCCGCCGGAGAGCCGGCCCGAGCGGCGCCGGCGCCGGTCCCCGAGGCCCAGGGCCGTGGTGACCTGCTCCAGCCACTGCGGCTCCGCACGGCGTCCGGCAATGCCCAGGGGCAGGGTGATGTTGTCGGCCACGGTCAGGGTGGGCAGCAGGTGGAACGACTGGAAGATGAAGCCGATCCGCTCCCTGCGCAACCTGCTCAGCTGTCGGTCCGAGAGCCGGGAGAGCTCCAGGTCACCGATCCTCGCGGACCCGGAGGTCGGCGAGTCGAGGCCGGCGAGGCACTGCATCAGGGTGGACTTGCCCGATCCGGAGGGGCCCATGATCGCGGTGAACCGGCCGCGGTGGAAGGAGACGGTGACACGGTCGAGCGCGGTGACGCCGCGCGCACCGTCGCCGTGCACCTTGGTGAGTTCGACGGCGGAGGCCGCCGGGAAACCGTGTGCCTGCTGTGTCGTGCCGTGGTGGAAGGGGGCCGAGGTCATGTGACGCTCCTCATGAGTGACGCGGGTACGGACGGGGGCCCGAGCGGTGGTGTCCGCAGGCCGGTTCGGGCGGCGAGCAGCGCGAGGACACGGGCGACTTCCTGCAGCGCGGCGCAGAGTTTCCAGGCATGCCACGGCCGCACCCGGACGTCGTTGCTCCGGTGATGAAGAGCGCGGCGGGGAAGGCGTCACCGTCGCGGACATGGTGGTACGGGGAGTACGTCAGGAGTGCTCGCAGCGCGTCGGGGTCGGCCGGATCCCCGTACTCCGCACTCCACGGCGGTCCGAGTCCCCCCACGTGATAGCGCGCCATGTCGGTGAGCGGGGCGGCACAGTCGACGGCCGGGAAGAGGTGGGGCGCAGCGAAACGGCTGCGGCCCCGGCAGGGCAGGCAGCAGGATCCTCGCGTCCTGAGGACTCCACACCGTCAGCATCAGAGCGGCGGTGACCACCACAGCGCCGGACCGCTGATGAGCGGCCCGGCCGACGCGGTCGTCATGACGGCGATCACGGACGTCGCCCCTACAAGAAGCGTGTACAGAAGGCCTCGTAGCCGCGTAGTCCACGCAGCCCGCCTAACCCTCGTAACCGACCGCGCCCTTGTCTCCCCGCCGGCCTCTGATGCGTCACATGGCGAAAGGCTGGTACCCGTATGGCTTTGGGCAGGGCCGATGGCCGTACAGACCCTGCTCTTCGGATGATCCAGGGCCTCAGAATGGTGCGATGGACCATCACTTCGTTGGCATCCCAGAGTTGACCGAAGTTCCCCGTGTCGCTGTCGTCATCGACGTCATGCGCGCCTTCACCGTGGCTGCCTGGGCCTTCTCGCGTGGCGTCGAGAGGATCGTCCTGGCCTCGACGGAGAGTGAGGCACTTGCCTTGAAGGAGAGCCGGCCGGACTGGCTGGCTCTGAAGGACGGAGCTCCCGCTGCGGGCTTCGACGCGGTCAACTCACCCGGCTTGCTCAGGTCCCGCGATTTCGCCGGGCGCACGCTGGTGCAGAAGACGACGGCAGGCACCGTGGGCGCTCTGGCCGTCAGGAACGCGCCGCTGGTCCTGTGCGCGAGCTTCGTGGTGGCCGGCCCGACCGCACGGTACCTGCAGACCAAGGATTCCGGTCCGGTGACGTTCGTCGTCACCGGCGAGGAGGGCCAGGCCGACGAGGACCGGGCCTGCGCCGAATACATTGGTCAACGCATGGCCGGCGACGATGTCGAGGCGGTCCCGTATCTCCACCGCGCGAGGACTTCTCGGGCCGCGGCAGACCTCGCCGCTGGGCTGCGCAGCGGGTCCCACCCGGACGATGTCGAACTCTGCTTGGAAATCGACAGGTTCTCCTTTGCGATGGTGGCTCGCCAGGAAGAGTCCCTAACGGTACTCCGACCGGTTGCGATGCCCGACGTCCCGTCCAGTCTTCGCTGACCTGCTGGAATGCCGGTGTCACTCCTCGAATGCGACGAGGCACGGCGGCGACGACACGTGGACCACCCGGCTACACCACCGTCACGGACCGGGCCTCCCGGAAACCGTCCGTGCGGAAGCGGCCCGTCAGCGCCTCGTCGGGTACGGCCGACAGGATGAGAAGATCGTGGCCGGGGGCCTGCGCGGACTCCGGCCAGGACAGTGTGGTGCCCCGGTACCGTCCCCACGTCACCACGAGCGCGGGGTCGGAGAGTGATCGCAATGTAAGAAACCTGTCGGCGTGTTCGCCCGCCAGCTTGGGGTCGAGCATCTGGGAGGGGACGGGGGCGAAGCCGAAGCGGCTCTTGAACGTGAACAGTCCCGGCTGCACGACGTGCCCGAAGAGGGACGGGTCGTTGCCGAGGGACGCGAGGGCCAACCCGCTTTCGCGGGCGAAGTTGAACGCCTCCATGTAGGCGACCCGCATCACCCGGCTCAGGCGCGCGTCGGCGGAGGCCGCGGAGAAACGCATCTGCAGCAGGGACTGCCCGGGGCGCATCCACCACAGCGAGCCGACGATCATTCGGGCGCCTTCGTACACGCAGACGCTGACGTGCTCGTGACCCGCCGCGAGGAGACGGTCGCGCCAGCGGCGGGCGAAGTTCTTCCCGCGCGGCATCGCCTCGATCTGGCGTTCGTACAGCACGAGGAACTCGTCGACGAGCTGCGGAGTCAGTCCGACCCGGACGCTGACGTGCAGCCCTTCGTCATGGACGAACCGGCGGCCCAAGCGGATGTTGCGCCGTTCGGTGCCGGAGAGTGCGGCCTCGAACTCCGTCGCGGAATCCCGCAGGGGAGCGCACCAGTTGATCCAGCGCGGACGTGCCACGAACCCCAGAGCGGTCAGGGTCGCCTCGTCGAGACCGTCGGATTCGGCGAGCCTGACGATGTCGACCGGTACGTCGCTGTCCTTCCAGGCGTGCTCCTCGGCCTCGTCACGGTTCACCGTGGCGACGACGACGTGATCCAGCTCAGCGATTTCCACGGGAGGCTCCTTCCAGGTCCGCCTCCTGGGCGGCCGGTTCGCTGCTGCGGGTGTAGACGGCCCAGATCAGGATCGCGGCGCCCCACAGGCCCAGTGCGGGAAGCCAGTACCAGAAGCCGTCGAATCGGCTCGCCCACGCGAAGAGAAATCCGGAGAGGGGGGAGGCCCCCGTGATGAACATCCGGATCGTCGCGTTCGCCCGGCCCGCGACATCGGCCGGGATCGTCTCCTGCCGGTAGGTGATCGAGGCCACGTTGCTCACGGCGACCGCGAAGCTCTCCAGCATGAAGCCGGCGAGCCGCACCGGCAGCAGTGGCGTGGCCACGAGGACCAGGCCGGCGAACGCGATCAACTGGGCCGCCAGGATGGTCCGTTCGGGGCTCCAGGTGGGGGCGATGGCCGGCGCCAGGCGGCTTGCGAGGGCGCCCATGAGCAGGCCCACTGCCAACACCGCCGAAATGACGGTGCTGTTCATGTCCTGGTCCCCGAACTCGGTGATCAGGACGGGCTCCAGCTGGCCGATGGCAAGGTTCGTCATCGACATGGTCACCACGAGCCAGAGGATCTCGCGGCGGCCGACCCAGCGGAATCCGATCGCGAGGTCCCGGCGGATGTCCATCTTCTGGCGACTGGATGCCACCCGGGGAAGCAGCAGCGCGACGCAGCCCGCCAGCAGGTACAGGACCGCGATGCACACCGAGGCCGGCGCAGGACCGAGGAGCTCGAAGGCCGTACCGCCCAGGACCAGCCCGACAACTTTCGACAGCTCGATCGCCGAGTTCAGCTTGGCCACGGCCACGGGACGGGCGGGCGCACTGATCAACTTCGGGATGAGCACGAACTGGCCGGTGATGGTGCTCGCGACCCCGCCGAAGCCCGAGAGCAGCACCAGCGCGGCCACCGACAGCCGGCTGGACAGCAGCGCCGCCAGCAGGATGAGACACATGGCCTGCTGCAGCTGGGCCAGTACGTAGATCGTCCGCTTGTCGAAGCGGTCGATCAGCGCACCCAGGAAGGGCGAGGCGACGTAGGAGACACCACGCAGCGCGAACGAGACCAGCGCCAGGGCGACGGAGTCCGACTCCGCGAGCACCGCCAGCGGAATGACGATGCCCATCTGCCAGTCCGCGACCTTCGAGAGCATCGAGGAGGTGACGAGAACGCGCAGCACGCGCGTGTCCGCGGGCAGCCCTTGGTGCATGTGAGTTTCTCCCGGAAGGGCCGACCGAACCTACTTGACGGCGTTGTCCAGCGCGCGGCGCTGCCTGCGGTTGCGGTTGGCCTCTCTCATGATCTTCGTGTAGAAGGTCACGTAGCTGTCGTCCGTGTGCACGGCGTGTTCCTTGGCCACCGGATGACGTTCCTGAAGGCGGTTGATCGGGACCACCATCGACGCGTGGTGCTCGACGTGGAAGTTGTTGCCGTTGGTGAACCACTGGCTGAACCAGCTGCCGCTGATTGTGCGGGTGTTGCGCAGCACATCCGTGCTGTCCGTCTCGCACAGGACGTGCTCGGGCAGCTCCAGGAGGAAGTGGATCGGTACCGACAGCAGGAGCGGCAGGACCCACAGCATCAGCACAGCGTGGCCGTACCCCCCGACGGACAGTCCCGCGGCCCCGACGATGTACAGCGCGAACAGGCGGTACTCGGTGATGACCTGCCGGCGGGCACGGTCGGCGATCTGTCCCATCGTGTACGTCCAGTTACCCCGGCAGCTCTTGAGGACGTCCACCACGACCTGGAGGAGCCGCGCGGGGCTGAGCGTGCCTCGCAGCAGAGCCCCCCAGGTCAGCGGCGCACGCGTGTCGAAGCCGAAGAACTCGGAGTCGTCGGGTGTGCCCAGGTACTTGTGGTGCTGAAGGTGCTGAACCCGGTAGTGGCTGTACGCCGAGAGCAGAGGGAGTCCGAGCAGGAATCCCACGGGCCGGTGCGGCGAGCTGCTGCGGAAGGCCGAGTGGTGCAGGCACTGATGCTGCAGCTCCACCATGTGCGTGTACATCGCGGCGAGCAGGAGAACGCCGGTGGATGCGCCGAGCAGGCCGGAGGTCAGGGCGAGGAACCCGCCGAGACAGCTGAGCAGCAGCGCCACGGCCAGCTTCGCCACGAACACGAGCTCGTCGTTGCGCGTGACTCTCGTCCGTTCGAACAGCGCCTTCGCCACGGCGTTGTCGGTACTCATGATCTCCCCCTTGAGCGCGGTCCGAAGAACCGCTCGGATGTGAGGCGCTACTGCCAGACCACCGTGGTCGCCCCGTCGGCGACGCGGTACGCCTCGCGTCCGAGCACGGAGTTGACGATGCGAGCGCTGCGCCAGGACGCGAGGCTGAGCAGCGTGTCGTTGATGCCGTGGGTGCTCTCCGCGAAGCCCTGGACATAGATGCTGAGGTCTTGCGGCCCGTCGAACTCGAGGGAGTAGTCCGGCCGCACGCCGAACCTGCCGTCCTCGATCGACAACTGGTCCTGGATCGGCTTGAGGTACTCAGGAATCGGGCTGTGGTATCCGGTGCAGAAGATCACCAGGTCCACCGGGAGCCGTTCGACGTCCCCGCGGTTCACGTCGTGCAGGTCGACGACGATCTCGGATCCGTTCTGCTCCAGGCCCACCGCCCGTCGGCACGCCAGGAGCCGGTGGCGCAGCCCGGACCGCAGGACGTGGTCGAGGTGGTAGAGCCGCCGGTAGACGGAGTCCAGCAGCTCGTCGGTGATGCCGTCGCCACCGGCGTCGTGCTGCTCGCGGATGATCTCCGCGCGGCGCGCGGCGGGAAGCCCGTTGAAGTAGCCGGCGAAGGCCGACGAGAACCACTCGTTGGTGAAGGGCGAGTCGTCCAGCGGCTGGAAGCCGATGCGGCTGGAGGTCCAGGTCAGGGACGAGGGAAGGCCGTTCTCGTCGGACAGGATGTGGTTGACGACCTCGGCTCCGCTCTGCCCCGCCCCGACGACCAGAACCCGGCGCCCGTTCCACTCGGGGCGGGTCACGGTCAGGTTGCTGCTGTGCACCACCCGCTCGCCCTCGAAGGGCTTCGCGACGGCGGGCAGGCGGGGCTCGGACCCTGATCCGAGGACGAGATTGCGGGCCGTGCTGGTGTCACCGCCCGCGGAGGTGACCCGGAAGCCGTCGTCGGTCAGGGACACGGACTCGACGCGCTTGCCCCACCGGAGGGACGGAATCTGCGCGGCCGCCCACTGGTAGTACTGCTCGAACTCGCGCCGGGAGCAGCTCAGACCGTTCGCCTCCAGGAACCTGAACGCCCGGCCCGACTCGACGAGGAAGTTCAGGAAGGAGAACTTGCTCCGCGGGTCGACGAGCGTGACGAGGTCCCTGAAGTACGTCACCGTCAACTGGGAGTCGGGGAGCATGAGTCCGGGGTGCCACCCGAACTCCGGTTTGGCGTCCAGGAACCGGGTGCGGAGCTCGGGCAGGGGGTCGGACAGGGCCGCGAGGCTCAGATTCGCCGGCCCTGTGCCGATGCCGATCAGGTCGAAGTCAGGCATGCCACATCTTTCGTTCATGGGTCGGGGCGCAGCTGTCGCGCTCCGCGGGGAGAGGAGACGTGCCGCGGGAGGCCGTCACCGCCGGTACTCGGCCTCGATTCGGGCGATCCGGTGCAGCAGCGTCTCGTCGTCGGGGGCCCTGACCACGTAAGAGTCGAGGAAGTCCGTCGAATGCCGGACGCCTCCGCGGCCGTTGCCCGCGCCGCTGTGCGTGAGGTGTTCCACGACGCCCAGGGCGGCCAGCCGGTCGGCGTCGATCCCTCGCGCGTCGCCGCCCCCGGGGTAGAAGGCGATGAATCCGCTCGTGCCGCCTCCGTCCACGGCGGCCGGTGCGGAGCCGAGGGAGATGTCGAGCCCGGCGTCGATGCGGATCTGCGTCTCGACGATGTTGAAGCCGTACTGCGCCTGGATGACCGGGGGGATGATGCCGCCCGGCGGGCGCCCGGCGACCTCGCAGAACACCAGCTGGTCCGCCTCCGTGCGGAACAGTTCCAGGTGGGTGGTGCCGTCCTGGATCCCCAGTGCGGCCAGCACCTTCGCGTTCAGTGCCGTGATGCGCCGGTGCAGCTCTCCCGCACCCACGAGGACGGTGCCGAAGACGGAGCCCGGACGGTAACTCGCGGGATCCGCCAGGTACTTGCCGACGCTGCGGAAGA
Organism: Streptomyces sp. NPDC111606; assembly: GCF_055656945.1. Classification (NCBI taxonomy): domain Bacteria; kingdom Bacillati; phylum Actinomycetota; class Actinomycetes; order Kitasatosporales; family Streptomycetaceae; genus Streptomyces; species Streptomyces sp. NPDC111606. The sequence continues at coordinate 270,719 of NZ_JBVKBY010000012.1, read as the reverse complement.
CGATGCGCCCGTCGCGCACGACGGAGTCGCAGTGGTAGATCTGTCCCTTGACGAACTCTTCGACCTCGTAGTGCGATCCGGAGAGGTCCAGACCCCCGACGACGCGCCGCGCGTCCTCCAGCGACTCGACGATGTAGAGATCTTTCGCGGCGAGGCCCCAGCGGCTCTTGATGACCTTGCGGCCGGTGGCCCAGTCCACTTTCTTCAGGTCCTCGACGCTGTCGAGGGCGGTGAAGTCGGGAACGGCCGCGGCGCCCGCCGACCGTACGGCCTCCTTCATCCGCACCTTGTCGCGGAAGCGGGTCGCCGTCTCGTGGTCCATCCCGGCAAGGCCGAACTTCGAGCGCATCTCAGCAGCGAGGAGCACCGCCCGCTCATGCACGGCGATGACCCGGCTGATGGGGTGGTTGCGCAGCGTCCACTCGCAGATCTCGCGCCGGCGGGCCTCATCGTCGGCGTCGCAGAGCGCGACGTGGTCGAGGGGGTGGTCGGCGAATCCGCTGACTCCGCCGTGGACCCGCTGGCGGGCCACCATGTGGATCTCGATCTCCGAGGTCGGCAGAATGTGGGTACCGCCGCGGTCGAAGTGCGCGTACGGGTGGTCGTTGATGAACAGCGCGGTCGTTTTCGTCATCGGGTGACCCCTTCCGGTGCGCGGGCGGGGCTCGTGGCGTCGTCGCCGGCAAGCTCGAGGGCCCGGACAAGGGACGCGCGCACCAGGTCGAATCCCGTGAGCCGCCCGACCAGCTCGGCCTCCGTGTCCGTGCCCGGGGTCGGGGCGGCCCCGAGGACGCGCACCTCGCCGTCCCGGCTCCGCAGCCGGATGCGGGCGGGACCGTTCTGCAGGCCCGCCGCGTCGAGCAACCCGGTCAGGGCCGCCTCGACGGCGTCGTGGTCACCGACGGTCAGCCGCCGCTCCGGGACGACGTGCTCGGGCAGCGTCGGCTGTATTCCGTCGTCGACGAGCGCCACCCACCGGTGTGCTCCCGCCTCGCTGAAGGTGTACGCGTGCCGATCCCCGGTGTCGTCGGCCTCACCGCCCACCGCGTCGGCCGTGAGGCGGCGCAGCACGTCGGCCGTGGTGCCGGGCGTGCCGAGGAGGGAGTTCGCGAGCGCGGCCGGCAGGGCGCCGTCTGCGCTGAGCGAGACCACCGCTGTGGGAGCGAGCGGACGCAGGACCTCCAGGACGAATTCCTTGAACGTCTCCCCCGTGAAATCAACGCTGTAGTAGCCCGAGAAGTCGTCGACCAGGTCGTGCACCGGGGCGCCGGGACGCTGGACGAAGACGGTGTGGCAGCCGAGGGTGTGCGCGCTGCGCGCGGTGCGCACGCTCGCGTCGATGACGACCAGGCGCCCGGAGGCCGACTGGGTGTTTCGCTGGGGCCCTACCACTGTCCGCTCCTGTTTCCGTTCCCGTCGTGCACCGCTCCGCCCAGGTGCGAGAGCTCTTCCCTGATGGCGGCCAACTCCCAGTCCTCCCTACTGCGCACGTACTTGGGGTCGGCGGCGACGATGGAGACGGTGGAGGTCCGGCTGCCTGCCAGACGCCAGCGCACCGTTCCGGTGACCGGGGCCACGAGTTCCGTGACGAAGGCCTGGCACGCCGCTCGCAGACCGCCGAACCAGCGTCCTTCGAGCGCTTCACGGACCCAGATCTGCTCGACGTGGATCTTCTCCCTGAGGGCCTCGGCGTCGAGCACCGCCGTTTCCAGGTGCCGGCGGGACGCCAGCAGCAGCCAAGCCGCCGGCATCTCCCGCACTTCGAGGACCTTGATTCCGTCCGCGAGGTGCTCCAGGCCGGTGTGGCGGCCGAGGCCGTGTGCTCCGACCGTTCGGTTGAGCAGCTCGATGATGTCCATGAGCGGGAGTTCCCGCCCGTCGACGGCGACCGGTGTTCCGGCGCGGTAGGTCACTTCGAGGTCCTGCGTGCCGAGGCTCCCTGGCGTCGCGCTCCACCGGTAGCAGGACTCGGGTACCTCATGGTTCTCCGGATCGTCCAGGCTGCCGGACTCGAACTCGCGGCACCACAGGTTCGAGTCGCCGCTGGCCGAGCGCTCGGACATCTCGTCCAGGCCGATGGCCCGCAGCTCCTTGATCTTCATCTCCCGGCCCACGGGATCGAGGTCGTACGGGGTGCCGAAGTACCCCTGGAACGCGAGCTGTTCGAGGGCGCCGTTCAGTCGGCGCAGCGTGTTCTGCGAGCGGTTGGCGGTGTGCAGGATCATCTGCGCGTCCAGGTCCCGTGCCACCTGCACGGCCGTACGGGCGATGAACGGCCGGCTCAGGGACGAGCTGACGGGGTGGGTGTCCAGGTACACGCCGTGCGCGGCGATCGCGGGCTTGACGAACTCCTCCACGAACGCGGCCCGTCCGTCCACCAGATGGAGCCGTACTCCCAGCTGGTCGGCGATCCGCCGGATCTGCTCCGGCTGCTCGTCGCCACCGACGTCCACGGCGAGAGCATGCACCTCGGTGGCGCCTGCCTGCACCAGGCGGTGCAGGAGGTACGTGCTGTCCAGCCCACCGCTGAACAGCGTCACGATGGGGCGCCTCACATCAACATCACTCCGCGTGATGTCGTGGAAGGACCGGATCCCCCTTCGACTTGTCTTCACGCCGCACGTCCTTACGGTCCAGCCGGATTCTGAGGGAGGAGGCGGTCACGGCCGCCGCGATCTGTCCCGCGGGCGGGCTCCATGGCCGTCAGCGGTCGGCGGGCTGCGAACAGTCGCGCAGGAAGGACAACTTCGAGTAGAGGCCACGGTTGGCGGCGATGCCGAGGCCCGCCAGATGCGCCTCGACCAGACTGGTCAGACGGCCCAGCTCGGTGTCGATCGACGACCCGTCCATGCCGGAGTGCCGGCGGGTCTCCAGGTACTCCGTCTCCACCTGCCGCATCTTGCGCCCGGAGCCGTCGCTGAGGGTGATCTCGTCCGTCTCGATGCCGAAGCAGTGCCCGGTGGTGAGGGACTGGACGTTGATGTCGAACTTCGTACGCCGGAGCCCCGGCAGTCGCCTGAAGCTCAGGTCGGGGAACTCCCGGGCCAGGTAGCCCTCGAAGTCGGCGCCCGGAATCTCCAGGCCGTTGCGGAAGGTCTCGACCCGGCGCAGGGAGTCCTTCGCGAACTTCTTCATCTTGAGCCGGTACGTGCCGTCCGCACGCTCCTGGAATGCGTAATGGCCGACCTCGTCGTCCGGCGCGAGCACCTCGAAGTTGTACTGCACGAAGTGCCAGCGGCTCAGCTCGTATCCGGGGTCGGTGACGAACCCGGGGAAGTCCCCGTTCTCAACGGCCGTCCACATGCTCTTGGTGAGGGGCCAGATGGAGGCGTCGTCGACGAGGGTGATCTTCTCCTCGATCTCGATGTCCTTCTCGTATCCCAGATAGGCGTTGCCCTCGATGCGGACGAAGTCCTCGAGTTCGGTGCGGTGCTTGAACGCCGCCGTCACGAGCTCACCCAGGCCGACGTCGGCTGCATGGTCGAACTGGGCGACGCGGACGAACAGCGCCCCGATGGCACGTATTCGGGTACACATCAGTACTTCCGTATACGGCTGCTGCCCGCCGGCGTGAGTACGGAGCAGCATGACCGGACCGAGCGCCGCGAGCGCCTCGTCCGTGGCACCGGAATCCGGCGCCTGGCCCGACGCCGCCAAGGCGGTGCGCAGGTGGTTCGTGAAAGCCTCGTCGAGCCTTGTACCGGCCCACGTCGCCAGGGGCTCGGCCGGCAGGGCGAGCGCCCTGGCCCCATCCGTGGCCTCGAGTACCGCTACCGCTCGGGCGACGGTGTCCCCCTGGCGCAGGTACTCCACGGCCCTCGTGCCGGCACCTTCTTCGGGTGCGAGCTCCGCCACGAGTACGGGCGCGTCCGCGACCGGCGCGAGCGTGTACTGGTAGGCGGCATCGGCGAGGACGAGACGCCGGGCGACGGCCGCGCCAACTCCCCCGTCGTCAACGGGCAACTGCGCTGTCAATGCAACTCCTAGTGAAGTACTCAGACACGGAAAGGCCACCCTCAAATCGACGGACCAGATGCTCGTGAAGATAGCCACGCTGCTTAAAAGGCGATGGCTGGAGCGGCCTCTCGCGGCGCTGCGAGAATCCGGAATAGAAGAATCCAAGGCGGCAGACGGCAAAACGGAGACGTTTCACCCGGGTCGCCGCCGAGATTAGCAACGAGGGAGCACACTAAGCAGACCCGGCATTAGCCGTCAACACACTTCCACAGCTAGGCGTGTCGGCTGCCGTCCGCTGACCGACAGCCCCCAACTCCCCAACAAAACGGGCGAGTTCCTCCCATAGATCTGCCGCCCGCACATAGCCCCCCATCTGCTGCTCCACCGACACCGCCGCTATCGCACACCTCCCGTTCAGATGGCGCCTGGCCAGCAGAAATCAAGAAAACAATCAGATCGAGACACCACTTCTCGGCCATCCGCGTCTCATTAACCGAGACGCCATCCGGTAATCGGTTTACAACGTCGCTCGTAAGGATCTAGGTTCACTCAGGTGTCGGCGGGGGGACACGACTTCAGAACCATGGATTCACCTCACAGGTATCCGCATCCTTGGTTCTCGCCTTCCCTCACGAAAGCCGCACACCAGGCCGATCAGTATTTGGTGACGGAACACTTTCACTAGGCGGTACAAGTGCGCGCACAGCAAAACCCTGCGGGGCCAGGATCGAGAACCGGGCGCCTCGTGGCCGTGGTGGGCCTGGACGGAGCCGGCAAGTCGACCCAGGTGCGCATGCTCGGCGAATGGCTCCGCTCACAAGGCGTTCCGGGCCAAGCGCACCGGAGCCTCACCATGGCCCCCGTACGCAAGGCACTCAACCTCATCGCCGAACAGGAGGGGCTCGCAGACCACTTGGAGCTCATCGGCGGCGAGACCATGCGCCTCGTCTCCTCCTGCTCCCAGCTTGCCCGGGTCACCGCTCTCGCGGAGAACCTCACGACATCCCCGGACGTCGTGATCGTCGACCGCTTCGTCTACTGTCAGTACGCCCTGGCCAAGGCCGAGGGGGTCGGCAGCGTCGACTTCCTGCGAAGGCTCCTCGGAGGAGCGCCCAAGCCGGATCTCACGATCTTCCTGGACGTCTCTCCGGCCGAAGCGGTTCGCCGCATCAATGTGCGCGGAATCGACGAGGAGGACCCGGAGTTCCTCGAGACCTTCCGGGCCGCGTACCTCGACCTCCCCGAGTTCACCGATTTCGTCTCGGTCCCGGGCGACGGCGACTTCGAGACGGTACAGCTGGCCATGAGGCAGGCCCTCGTCGACGCTTTCCCCGAGATCTTCGCGAACGTCTCGACCAGCTGAGCCGCCCTCCCGACGGGGCCGAGGCTCCGTCGAGCCCGGTCACCTCTCAACTGGCCAAGAAGCACCGGAACTTCGAGAGAACCGACCTCCATCAGGCCGGTGATGCGCTCGTTGCCGGCCCCGTTATGGCGAGCTCCCTTCCCTTGTGGCCACAGCCCGGGACGGCACGCATACGAGACGGCCGACGCTTCGGTACGCCCCATGACCCTGCGGCTTCAAGCGCCGGCCGGATGGCGGGGCGCCGGACCCCAACCCCGCCCCTCGCTGCTCCGGCAACGGCTCGCCGCCTCGCGCCCACCCCTTGCGTCGGTCGTCCCACGACGATCACGCCCTCCCGGCCGGGCCGCACGTTCCACCTCGGCAATCCATCCAACAACGACGGGATAACACGATGAAGGGCTCGATCGTCCTGGTGAACGGTACTGACGATCCCGAGATCACTCGGTCGATCGCTCAGGAGCGGCAGCACCGGCTGACCCAGCTGATCGCCGCACTCCGCCTCTTCTCACGCTGGGGCTACGACGAAGGCGAGGGCTTCGCCGGGCACTTCGCCTGCCGGGACCCGGAAGTGAAGAACGCGTTCTGGGTGAACCCCGTCGGGGTCCATCTGTCGATGGTCGACGTCGACGACCTCGTCCTGCTCGACTACGAGGGCAACGTGCTGGCGGGTCGCCACCCGGTCAACATAGGTGCCCTGGTGCTGCACTCCAGCGTGCATGCCGCACGACCGGACGTGGTGGCCTCGGCGCACTTCCATTCCACATACGGACGCATCTGGGCAAGCACCGGCAGAATCCTCCCCGTCACCAGCCAGGACACCTGCGCCTTCTACCAGGACCAGGCGGTTGATCACGAGTTCGGCGGCCTGCCCCACACGTTCGAGGACGGCCGGGCAACCGCCGAGGCGCTCGGCGACCTCAACACTCTGATCCTCAAGTACCACGGCCTGCTCACCGTCGGGGCCTCGGTGGAGGCGGCGGCCTGGCGCTACATCACCCTGGAAAGGGCGTGCAAGGCGCAGGTGCTGTCGGCGGGGCTCGGGCCGCTGGAGCCGATTCCGCACGACGTCGCCCTCAAGACACAGCGCTATGTGGCATCCGAAGAAAGCGCACGCGTGCAGTTCCAGCCCCTCTACGACTACATCGAGCACGTCGACGGGGCGTGGACCACCGAGGCGTCCCGCATGCCCGTGGTGCCTGTGCCCACTCCGGTCTGACCTCGCTGCCCTCAGCGACCCGCCCATCGCACCGGAGTTCACCCGTCTCAGGAGGACCGTTGAAAGCGCAGCTCACCCGGCCGGAACTGGACGCCTTGCCGTCCTACCTGCCAAGCCCCATCCCGCTCGACAGCAGCGGTGCCCCGCAGGCACCCGACGCTGCAAGACTCGCGCTCAACGAGCTTCCCTTCGGCCCTCTGCCCGGTGTCCTCGAGGCCATCATCGCCGCCGCCGACGGCTCCAACCGCTATCCGGACATGGCGGCCGTGGCCCTGCGCAACGCCCTGGCCGACCGCCACGGTGTGACACCGGATCGAATCGTGACCGGCTTCGGCTCCGTCTATCTCCTCGAACTGCTGCTGAAGGCAGTATGCGAACCCGGCCAGGAGTTCGTCTTCCCCTGGCGCTCCTACGAGGCATATCCGGTCGCCGCGGTGGGCGGCAACATACGTCCCGTACAGGTGCCTTGCGCCGCCGACTTCCGTCAGGACCTCGACGCAATGTCGGCGGCGATCACCGCCGACACCCGTGTGGCGCTCATCTGCAATCCCAACAACCCCACCAGCACCGCCGTCACCCGCGCAGAGCTCACGAAGTTCATCGACTCGGTCCCGGAATCGGTCCTGGTCGTCCTGGATGAGGCATACGGCGAGTTCGTCACCGACCCCGACGTCCCGGACGGGCTGGTCGAGTACGGCGACCGGCGCAACGTAGTCATCCTCCGCACCATGTCAAAGGCGTGGGGCCTGGCCGGCCTGCGCCTGGGATGGCTGGCCGCCGCGCCGGAAGTGGCCACCGCCATGCGCAAGCTCCTGGCCCCTTTTGCCACAAGCACCTTCGCCGAGGTAGCCGCGCTCGCCGCGCTCGACCAGGAGAAGGAGGTACGCCGCCGCGTCGACTTCATCACCACGGAACGCGCCCGGATGTACCCGGCGCTCAAGGCACTTGCACCCCGGGCCCCAGTGTCTCAGGCGAATTTCTTCTGGCTCCCCATGGCGGATCCCGCTGCCTTTGCGGCGCACTGCAAGGCCGGCGGGGTCCTCATACGCGACTTTCCCGAAGCTGCCCGCGTAACCATAGGCACCGCAGCGGAGAACGACCGGCTTCTCGAGGTGACAGCCACAGCTGGCCAGTTGCTCACAGCGAGGATTGACTAGTGTTCATTCCCCTTGATTCTGACGGCCATCTGATAAATCTTGCCGACGCCGAGAAGGTGGGGCCGCAATGGCGCCCCCTCATCGAGAGTCTGGTGGATGAATGCAGGTTACGCTACCAAGATCTTGCCAGCGTTTACATCAGAGGATCAGTGGCCACCGGAACAGCCGTGTGGGGACGTTCGGACATTGACCTCATAGCCGTGACGCACCAGGAGCACGCGTTCGACAGGGTGTGGATGCAGGAGGCCGCGGATCGTACGCGCAGCCGACACTCGACCGTCGTCGACATCGACCTCGCCATAACATCGGCGACAACAATACTCACGGACCGAAAAAGCGGCTTCTACATCAAGACGCAATCGGCTCTGGTGTACGGAGAAGACTTCGCGACGCGGATCGCCCCCTATCCGATTGATGCGGAAGCGTTCAGCCATCTGTTTAATCTCGAACTCGATCTCAAAACGGTCCGTGGCGCCGTTGACGGCGCCACCGAGGCTTTTGCGCAAACGCTCATTTTGCGACTTGTGAAGCGAGTACTGCGCGCCGGCCTGGAATTGGTTGCCGAACGGCAGCAAGAATATACGCGCGACCCGAACATGTGCTGCGACCTCTTCGGAGAGTATTATCCCGAAAAGGCGGCAGCCGCGCGGAACATATTGGCGCTCATGTCCGAGTTGACCGATCCCGATGACGCGCTTGAATCAATCGAATCATTGATTGATTGGATCGCCATCGAGAGGTCACGCCTCTACCCGCTGGAACTGCCGAAGATCGCTTTCATTGACGACCTCGGAGTCTGACAGGACTTCAGAGCTGGGCCGAGGTGCCCGGGGCCAGGCGCAGGTGCTCCGTGCCGCCGAGCCCACCGATCTGCCGGTCGTAGATCGGGCGGGCCAGGTCGGACAGGAGCGCGTCGTGGATGTCGTACGCACGGCGCGGCTTGACCTCGCGTACGTAGTCGATGACCTCGCAAATCTTGCTCCAGGGAGCCTGCACCGGGAGCATCAGCGTCTCGACCGGGTGGTCGGGGACGGTGAAGGCGTCGCCGGGGTGGAAGACCGTGCCGACGTCGTCGCCCTGTACTAGGTAGCCGACGTTCGTGATGCGCGGGATGTCCGGGTGTATGACAGCGTGCAGCTCGCCGTGGACCTGGACGTCGAATCCCGCTGCGGTGAACGTGTCGCCATGGCCGACGGTGTGGACACGGCCCGGGAACGCGGCGGTCAGCTGCTCCGCGACCGATTTCAGGGTCCAGATCTGCGCGCCGGGGTTGGCCTCCATGCCGGCGCGCAGCCGTGCCTCGTCGAAGTGGTCGGGGTGCTCGTGTGTTACGAGGATCGCGTCGGCGCCGAGCGCGGCGTCCTGCTCCGAGAACCCGCCCGGATCGATGACAAGGGCTCGGCCGTCCTTCTCCAGGCGGACACAGGCGTGGGAATTCTTGGTGAGCTTCATGGGTCCATCCTGTCGTGCCCCCCGGGCCACGGTCCGCCAACTTCCGCAGCAGCATTGCCGCCGCAGGCCTCCGGGGACACACCGCGGCATCACGAACCGCGGCCCAAAAGGTCAGGGATCGATCTGTTCGACGGAGCGTCAGCCGCGGTAGACGCTGAAGCGCTTGGTCAGAGTGCGGACCAGCTCGTGCTCCCCCACCACACCGACCGCGCAGACGCCCAGTTCGCCCGGCGCCGCTCGGGCGACCAGGTCACGGTAGGCGTCGAAGGAGTTGCTGAGGGACTGGCCCTGAGCCGTGAACAGCACGGTGGGCAGTCCCTCGGCCCGGGCAGCCTGGGCAAGAGCGGTCAGGTGACCGCTCCGGCCGGAGAGCACCAGGGTGTTGAAACGGATGCCGGCGTGCAACGCGCTGTCGGCGTCGCGTACGTCGTCCGCGTAGATCCGGTCGTCGAGGCGGGCCAGCTGGCCCATGACGATCGCGGAGGCATTGGCGACCGCTCCCGCGTCCATCGACTTGTCGACGGCGATGGCCGTGCGAAGAAGGTCGGACGTCACTGCTGTTCCCTCCGCTCGAACACGACGAAGCTCATCGGCGTACCGGCCGAGAGCACCTCGATGGTCTTGAGACCGTAGTGGTCGGCGCAGGTCTGATTGGTTATGGCGGCCGCTGTACGGGGATTCTCCAGGGCGCCACGGCAGGCCGCGCTGTTGGAGGTGGCCTGGACCGCGTCGTCCGTGCGGCTCTGGACACCGGCCTCGAACAGGACTCGGGTCGCCGGGTGGTAGTGGACCGTGTCGAAGCGGTGGAGGGCTGCATGTTCCTCCGGGGCGGCAAGGACCATGTCGGGCAGCGTGCTGACGAACGCCTCCACCGCGCGCAGTTGCGGGTCGAAGAAGAAGGAGCGGATCTCCGGGTACGCGCCGGCGACGAGCAGCGCGTCGTGCCGGCCGTCCTTCACCGACGTGGCGGCGAGTTCGAAGGACGGGTAGCCGAACAGCCGGCCCGTTCGTCCGTGTGCCGCTGCCCACCGCATTCCCACGGTGACGCTACAGGTCAGACCTGCGGGATCGTCCGCGAGTGTAGCGGCGGAGCGGTAACGAACGGCCGGGGTGATTTCCGTGGAAAATGCTGCCGCCTGCTCATAACCATCGATCTGTGCATCGATCTGTGCAGTCACGGTCAGCTCTCTCTCACATACGAGAGGAAGAGGGAATAATCACTGCTCGATTTCATAGAAACCCACCCCGTCGAGATATCGAATCGTCCCCATGTCACGGTGGACGATCTCTTCCACTTCATGCATCAGATTGACGATCACGGGATACGTCGTGTCGTCCATGGTCGGCACGATCCGGTCACCCGGCCGCACGAGCTCCCAGACTTCCCGGAAGCTCTCCATCGACTTGATCCGGTCGAGGTCGGGGTAGCCCGCAAGCTTTCCGGCGACCGGGGAAATGAGCGCCACCCAGGCGAAGAACCGGTCAATCGCGTAGGGCTCGCCCCGGCGAGCGAGGAAGCGCCGGGGGCGGACATAGGCGTCAACGGCCCAATCGAGCTGGGACTCGCCGGTGGCCAGCTGGGCGTAGTACGGCAGGTCGCCGCCGGACAGCCGGGCGCCCGCCTCGATGAGACAGGGGCCCTGCGGGGTCATCTTGAGCTCCACATGCGCCGCGCCGTACCGGATGCCGAGCGCGTCCAGCACGTCGAAGGCGTACTGGACCAGCGCATCCTGATCCTCGCCCCGGCGCGGCACGATGTAGCACGCGCCGGACAGGTCCGTGATCCCGTTGACGGAGTACCGGGAGCTGCGCCAGATCTCGGCAGCGTGGTGATGGCCGTCGAGGCTCGCCGTATTGACGATGTACTCCGTACCCACCAGGTATTCCTGGGCGAGGACCGCCGTATTGGGTGCGGAGAAAATGTCGTCGGACCCGATGAGCCGACGGAAGGCCGTGGCCGACTCCTGCGGAGTGTCGCAGAACGAGACGCCGTCCCCGCCCGCGCTGCGCATCGGCTTGACGACGATCCGGCCGCCGATCTCCCGGTGCCAGTCCACCAGTTCGGCCTCGTTCTCGGCACGCAGGTGCCGTGCTGTGAGCAGGCCCGCGGCGCGTGCGGCCTCGGCCATCGCGGCCTTGTCCCTGCGGGCCTCGCTGAGCCGGGTGCCATTGGACGGCAGTCCGAGAGCCTCGCTCAGGACGTCGGCGAAAGCCACTCCGTACTCGCCGCCGGCCATCACGGCGACCGGCCGGTACGGGGCGAGTTCCTTCAGGGTCTGGTCGAGATCACCGTCGTGCACGATATTCGCCGCGTAGTTCTCCAGCGTCGGGCGCGACGACCGGTACACGGCGGGCGGCTCGGCAGAACTCTGGATCCGTACGCAGGGAAATCCGGCCCGTCTAAATGCCGGCGCTATATGGCGAGCGGTCTGCGGAACGCCGTGCGATGCCGTCTCATAGGTATCCACGAGAACGACATGCGGCTTCCCAGACGCGTAAGAATTGGTTCCCACTATTTCCCCCGTACCTGTCGGAACAATATGCATCCTTCACTGCCCCATAAGGCCTGTCAACCTGGCATCTCACCATCCGGAATGCCGCTCGCCAGCAGTCGACGTCGACAGTCGAGTCACTATCGTGCGAAGATTTCCACCCATGCGGACCAAGCGAAATCCCGCCACATTCGAGCGGTTTTCAGCCATGACTCAGGCCAGATTCGGTGGCCTTCCCGGACCTTTCTGGATTCTCTGGTCAGGAACCCTGATCAACCGACTCGGCACGATGGTCATCCCCTTTCTCTCCTTTTATCTGAGTCGCGAGCGGGGATTGGCCGCCACGGAGGTCGGTGCCGTTCTCGCGGTGTTGGGGATCGGGGGGGTGCTCTCCCAGCCGATCGGCGGTTTGATCACGGACCGCTGGGGCCGTCGGGTCGCGCTGAGCGGCGGCATGCTGGCCACGGGCGCGCTCATGCTGGCCCTCGGCTATGCCGAAAGCACCGCCGTCATCGTCGTGGTGGTGTTCCTTCTCGGCGTCGCCCTGGACCTGTTCCGGCCCGCGTCCCAGGCGATCGTCGCCGACCTGTTCCCGCCCGAGGGGCGCCCCAGGGCCTTCGGGATGCTGCTCTGGGCGGTGAACCTGGGCTTCGCCCTGTCCATGGCTCTCGGGGGGGCACTGGCCAGGGACGGGTTCCTCACGCTGTTCTGGATCGACGCGCTGAGCTGCGCCGTCTTCGGTCTGCTCGTCTGGCGGGGGGTGCCGGAAGGGCCCGCCCGGCAGACCAGCGTCGGCCAGGGGCGCGCCACCGACGCCCTGCGGGATCAGGTGATGGTCATCTTCGTGCTCCTGACCCTGCTGTGCGCCTTCGTCTTCATGCAGGCCCTGACCACCCTGCCCCTGGCGATGGAGCGGCATGGCCTGCCCACGTCCTCGTACGGCCTGGTCATGGCCCTCAACGGGCTGACCATCGTGGTGCTCCAACCGCTGATGGGACACCGGCTCGGGCATGTCGACCGCACTCACGGGCTGGTCCTCGGCATGGTGCTGATGGGCGTCGGCAACGCCGCCACGGCCTGGGTGTCCACCACACCCGGGTACGCCGGCGCGGTCGCTGTCTGGACGGTGGGCGAGGTCCTGCTGACCTCGCTCGGCTCCGCCCTGGTCGCCGACCTGGCACCGGTGGACCTGCGCGGCCGGTACAACGGCCTGTACGGACTGGCCTGGGGGCTCGGATCGTTCACAGCGCCGCTCGGCGGCACCCGTCTGCTGGAGGCAGGAGCCCCCGTGCTCTGGTACACGTGCGCCGCGCTGTGCGGTGTGGCGGCCGCCGGGCAGTGGGCCCTGCGCGGCGCCGTCCGACGCCGGATGGCGCCGGCCGAGGGTTGACCGAACGCGGGCCGGTCGGCAGCGAGTCGTCCGCCACCTCCGCGCGGCAGGATCCACCCAGGCCGGCAGAACCGCCTCGCCTCCGGCGACCGGCAGACGATGGCGCCGCCAAGGACTACCTCAAGAGCGTCCGACGCGGCGACCAAGTCCTCGCTCCACGTGCGTCAGCCGAACGTCTCCTTGCGAAAACGCTTCGCTGCGAAGAGGAAGCGGTCGTTCGCGGTGCGCTCCCCGATGCTGATCCGCACGCCTTCGCCGTCGAACGAGCGCACCAGGATTCCCTCGTCGTCGCAGTCCTGGGTGAAGGCAGCCGTGCGCTCGCGGGTGGCAAGCCACACGAAGTTGGCATGGGACGGAGGCACAGTCCATCCCTGCTCGGTCAGCGCCGACGTCACCCGGTCCCGCTCGGCCACGAGCGCGGCGACCCGTTCCCGCATCAGGCCGTCGGCCCGCAGTGAGGCGATGGCCGCGTCCTGTGCGAACCGGGTCACCCCGAACGGCACGGCCGTCTTGCGCAGCGCCACCGCGACAGGTTCGTGTGCCACGGCGAAGCCCACTCGCAGACCGGCGAGCCCGAACGCTTTGGAGAAGGTGCGCAGGACACAGACATTGGGGCGGTTCCGGTACACCTCGATCCCGTCGGGAAAGTCGTCGTCTCGGACGAACTCGATGTATGCCTCGTCGAGAACCACCAGCACGTCAGGGGGAACTCTGTCGAGGAAGCGTTCCAGCTCCGCTCGGCGGACGATGGTTCCGGTGGGATTGTTGGGGTTGCAGACAAAGACGAGCCTGGTGCGATCGGTGATCGCGGAGGCCATCGCGGCGAGGTCGTGCGCCGCCCCGGTGGTGAGCGGGACCCGCACGGAGTCCGCCCCCACGATCTGCGTGAGCACCGGATACGCCTCGAACGACCGCCAGGCATAAAGGACTTCGTCCCCCGGCTCGGCGACTGCCTGAAGCAGCTGTTGTGTGACGCCCACGGATCCCGTGCCCGTCGCGATGTGGGACTCCGGCACGTCGAGGTACCGGGAGAGCTCACGGACGAGTTCCCCGCAGGTCAGATCGGGATAACGGTTGACGCTGTCCGCACCGACGAGCGCCCGCTCCAGTACGCCAGGGAGCGGCGGAAAGGGGTTCTCGTTGGAGGACAGCTTGTACACGGCGCCGGCCCGCGCGCCGGAGGACGCCACGGAGCGCCCCGGCCGGTAGCCAGGTATCGACTCAAGGACCGGCCTCAGTCTGGGTAACTGCTCGCCCACTCGCTCTGCCCCCTTAGCTGACGACACAATGAGCGGCCATGATCCTTTAAGCCCTTCGGCCTGTTCAAGGGCATCTCACCTGCTGGGCGTTGAACGCCAGGGCCGGCAGGGAGGGCAGGCCCCAGGCCACTGGCTCGCGCAGGCCAGTTCGCGGCACTCCGACCGTGTGACGCGTGAACCCCGACCAACACAAAAGGCCAGGTCACGAAATATGTGACCTGGCCTTTGCCGGAGCCGCCTTCGGGATTCGAACCCGAGACCTACGCATTACGAGTGCGTTGCTCTGGCCATCTGAGCTAAGGCGGCGCGCTGTCCGCACTATGGTGCGATCAGCAACGTCGGTAAGTCTACACAGTTTCTGAGGGTGCTCCGTACCGCCCCCCACCCGGCCCTCCGCGGCCCTTCCGCAGGCCTACGCCGCCCTCCCCCGGGCCCCGGAGCGCGGCGCTCCGGGGCCCGGTACCACCGATCACGCAGCCGTCAGCAGCGCTTGTCACGCGCGGGGGGCGTCCCCCGGAGGAGATACGCGTTGATCGTCCTGTCAATGCACGAGCTGCCCCGCCCGTACGCGGTGTGGCCGTCGCCGTCGTAGGTGAGCAGGCGGGACGAGGAGAGCTGGCGGGAGAGGGCCTTGGCCCAGCGGTAGGGGGTGGCCGGGTCGCGGGTGGTGCCGACCACGACGATGGGGGCCGCGCCCCTCGCCTCGATGCGGTGCGGCTCGCCGGTCGGTGCCACCGGCCAGTACGCGCAGTTCAGGGTGGCCCAGGCGAGGCCCTTGCCGAAGACGGGGGACGCCTTCTCGAAGGCCGGGAGGGCTGCGCGCACCTCCTCGGGGGTGGAGAAGGCCGCCGGGAGGTCCACACAGTTGACCGCCGCGTTGGCGAACATCAGGTTCGTGTAGCGGCCGTCGGAGTCGCGCTCGTAGTAGCTGTCGGAGAGGGCGAGGAGGCCCGCGCCGTCTTTCTCCCGCGTCGCCGCGGACAGGGCGTCGCGCAGGGTGGCCCAGGCTCCCTCGTCGTACATCGCCGCGATCACGCCGGTGGTGGCGAGGGATTCGCTGAGCTCACGGCCGGCCGTGTCGCCGGTCGGGATCGGCCGGGCGTCGAGCTTCTCGAAGAAGGCGTTGAGGTTCTTGCCGACCTCGTTCGCCTTCGTGCCCAGCGGACAGTCCCGCTGCCGCACGCAGTCCCGCGCGAACGCCTGGAACGCCGTCTCGAAGCCCGCCGTCTGGTCGAGATTCATCCGGCGGGCGGGCAGGGACGGGTCCATGCCGCCGTCCAGGACCAGCCGGCCCACCCGGTCCGGGAAGAGCCCGGCATACGTCGCCCCGAGGAAGGTGCCGTACGACGCCCCCACGTACGACAGCTTCTCGTCCCCCAGCACCGACCGGAGGAGGTCCATGTCGCGGGCCGCCTCGGCGGTGGAGACATGCCGGAGCAGGCCGGGCGCGTCCGCTCCGCAGCCCTCAGCGAACTTCTTGTACGCGCTGACGAGCCGGCCGGTCTCCTTGGCGTCGTCGGGCGTGAAGTCCGTCTGCGTGAACGCGTCCATCTCACGGCCGTCGAGGCATTCGACGGGCTCGCTGCTCGCGACGCCGCGCGGGTCGACCGCGACCATGTCGTACTGGGCCCGCACCTCCATCGGGTAGCCGATCCCCGCGTACTGCTGGAGGTAGCCGATCGCCGAACCGCCCGGTCCACCCGGATTCACGAGCAGCGACCCGAGCCGCTTGCCCGGTCCCGTCGCCTTCTTGCGGGCCACCGCGAGACGGGTCTCCCCGCCGTCCGGCTTGGCGTAGTCCAGCGGCACCTTGAAGGTCGTGCACTGGAAGCCGGGCACCCCGCAGCTGTGCCAGGTCAGCTTCTGTGCGTAGTACGGCGTGAGCGCCGCCGGTGTCGACCTCGGCAGCGCGGCCAGCGCCGCCCCGGCCGCCGGGCTGCCGGTTTTCATCGTCGCCTCGGGCGCCCCACCGGAGGAGCAGGCGGAGACGAGCAGTGCGGCAACGGCGATGAGGGTGCCGAACGTGCCGGCCCGCCGTGGGGTCGAGCGGCGGTTGCGTGGGCCCTGCCCGCTGGGGCTTGGGTCTGGGCTGACTGGAGAGCTGCGCCTGGTGTGCATTTGGCGAGCGTAACTCTGTGCAGTGGTTCGGATGCTGTGCGTGCACGTCGCGGCTCGTACGTGTTACGTGGGTCAACCTCCTGTTGATCACTTGCGCGTGCCTGCCCGGGGCGGCGGGAGTGGGGGTGGCGGGGGCGAAGGTGGCGGGAGCGGCGGCCGGCCCGGCGATTCAGCCCGCTCTGAGTGCCATGGTCATCGCCTCCACCGCCAGCAGCGGCGCCACGTTGCGGTCGAGGGCGTCGCGGCAGGCGGCGATCGCCTCGATGCGGCGGAGTGTGGACTCCGGGGAACTGTCGCCCGCGAGGCGCTCCAAGGCGTCCTCGGCATCGGTGTTGGCGAGGGCCACGCGGGAGCCCAGCTGCAGGGCGAGGACGTCACGGTAGAAGGCGGTGAGGTCGGTCAGGGCGAGGTCGAGGCTGTCGCGCTGCGTGCGCGTACGGCGCCGCTTCTGCTTGTCCTCCAGGTCCTTCATCACGCCCGCCGTGCCCCGCGGCATCCTGCCGCCCTGGGCCGCGCCCAGCGCCGTCTTCAGCTCCTCGGTCTCCTTGGCGTCCATCTCCTCGGCAAGCTGCTTCGCGTCCTCGGCGGCGGCGTCCACCAGCTCCTGGGCGGCCTTGAGGCAGGCGCCGACCTCGCCGAGCCGGAGCGGCAGCTTGAGCACGGCGGCCCGGCGGTCGCGGGCGGCGGGGTCGGTGGCCAGGCGGCGGGCCCGGTCGACGTGGCCCTGGGTGGCACGGGCCGCGGCGGCGGCGATCTCGGGGTCGATGCCTTCTCGCCGTACGAGCATGTCGGCGATGGCGGCCACCGAGGGCGTGCTCAGGTTCAGGTGGCGGCAGCGGGAGCGGATGGTGGGCAGGACGTCCTCGATGGAAGGAGCGCAGAGCAGCCAGACCGTGCGGGGGGCGGGCTCCTCCACTGCCTTCAGCACGGCGTTGGCGGACTTCTCGTTCAGCCGCTCGGCGTCCTCGACCAGGATGATCTGCCAGCGGCCGTTCGCCGGGGAGGTGAACGACTTGCGGACGGTGTCCCGCATGTCGTCGGCGAGGATCTGGGCGCCGACGGCGGCGACGGTGGTGACGTCGGCATGCGTGCCGACCAGTGCCGTATGACACCCGTCGCAGAAGCCGCATCCGGGGGCGCCGCCCAGCGCCCTGTCAGGGCTGACGCACTGCAACGCGGCGGCGAAGGCCCGCGCCGTCTGATTCCGGCCCGCTCCGGGCGGCCCGGTGAACAACCAGGCATGCGTCATCTTGGACGCCTCGGGGGGCGGCGCGTCGGTGGCAGCGGCGGTGACGAGGGCATCAGCGTCCCGAGCGGCAGCACCCAGCTGCTCACTCACCCTCACCTGTCCCACCAGGTCGTCCCACACGCTCACGGGTCACGCCGCCCTTCGCTCACATTTCGCGGTGCGGGATCCATTGTGCGGGGCAGCACTGACAACGGGTGACGGAGCGGGCAGAGCCGACCCGCAGACGGCTCCAGCTTCGCGGCGGGCGGACCTGACCCCGAACAGCCCCTGCGCCGGGTCGACCGACCTCCGAGCGGACCCGAACAGGCCCCCTGAGCCGGGTCGGCCGACACCCGAGCGGACCCCGCACCGAGCCGACGGTCGCCGAGTCCACCGGGGCTCAGCACACCGGGGCCCAGCCGACCCGCACCGAGCAGCAACCCCGCCCGGCTGACCAACCGGCTTCAACACCGCCCGATCTCAGCGCTGCCCAGCAGCAACGCCGGCCGACCTCAACGCCAACGACTTCAGCGCCGCCGACCCCGGCCTTCGTCCTCGTCCTCGTGCGGCCCCAGCAGCTCATCCGCCAGCGTGGGCAGATCATCCAGCGGCGTCTCCTCGGCCCAGTCGGACCGAGCCCGCCGCCGCGGTGCCCCGGCCTCGTCGACCTGAGGCATCTCGCGCGTGCGTTCCTCCTCGCGGAAGTACCCCGGCGGAACCCGATCCGCGGACTCCCCCGACACCGGAGGCAGCACGGCAGTCTCATCCGCGGCCCCCGGAGGAACCGGCGGCAGCACAGCGGTCTCATCGGCGGCACCGGGCACCACCGGCGGCAGCACGGCCGTCTCGTCGGCCGCTCCCGAAGGCGCCGGCGGCTGCGGCAGCTTCGTCGTCACCTCGGCCTCGGACTCCCCGGAGGCACGTCCACCGGAAGCACGTCCACCGGAAGCACGGTCACCCGAAGACCCCTCACCGCCCGTCCCCCGCCGGTCCTCATCCCGCACCGGCCGCAGCACAGTCGTCTCGTCCGAAGCCCCGCCGGGTGCCCGCCCCGGCGTGACGACCGGCGTCGGCACCGTCAACGCGTCGCCAGGAACAGCCCCGGCATCGGACGCCGCCGACTTCGGGCCCGCCTGGGCCTGCGCCGCCGCCTGCTCAGCCAGCCGCCGTGCCTCCTCGGCCCGCAGCAGGGCCTCCTCCGCCTTGCGCTGCTTCTCCAGGCGGACCGCTTCCGCCTCGGCCCGCAGCCGGGCCTCTTCCTCGGCCTGCTTGCGGCGGCGTTCCTCGTCGGCCTTGCGGCGCGCTTCCTCCTCGGCGCGCACCTTCTCCTCCGCGAGGAGCCGCTGCCGCTCCTCCTCGGCCCGCCGGCGTGCTTCCTCGGCCCGCAGCCGGGCCTCCTCCGCCTGCCGTTCGGCCTCGCGCCGCTGCGCTTCCTCCAGCTCGCGCCGCTTGCGCTCCTCCTCCTCGGCACGCAGCCGCGCGAGCTGCTCCTGGCGCTCACGCTCCAGGCGCTCCTCCTCGGCCTTGCGGGCGGCCTCTTCCTCGGCCTTGCGGCGGGCCTCCTCCTCGGCCTTGCGGCGCGCTTCCTCCTGCGCCTGGATCTCCGCCTCCGACAGGGGCAGCATCTGGTCGAGCCGGTGCCGGATGACGGTCGTCACCGCTTCGGGCTCCTGGCCCGCGTCCACCACCAGGTACCGACCGGGGTCGGACGCGGCCAGCGTCAGGAATCCGGAGCGCACACGCGCGTGGAACTCTGCCGGCTCCGACTCCAGCCGGTCCGGTGCCTCGGTGAATCGCTCGCGGGCGATCTCCGGCGAGACGTCCAGCAGCACCGTCAGATGCGGCGCGAGTCCGTTCGTCGCCCAGCGGTTGATCCGGGCGATCTCCGTCGGGGACAGGTCACGGCCGGCCCCCTGGTAGGCGACCGAGGAGTCGACGTACCGGTCCGAGATCACGACCGCGCCGCGCTCCAGCGCGGGCCGGACCACCGTGTCGACGTGCTCCGCGCGGTCCGCCGCGTACAGCAGCGCCTCGGCCCGGTGCGACAGGCCCGCGCTCGACACGTCCAGCAGGATCGACCGCAGCCGCTTGCCGACCGCCGTCGCCCCCGGCTCGCGTGTGACGACGACCTCGTGGCCCTTGCCGCGGATCCACTCGGCGAGCGCCTCGGCCTGGGTGGACTTCCCGGCGCCGTCGCCACCCTCCAGGGCGATGAAGAAGCCGGCCGTCGCGGGCACCTGCTCGGGGTCGTCCCCGCCGAGCAGCGCGTCCCGCAGGTCGTGGCGCAACGGCACGCCGGAGCGGTCGTCGACCTTGGCCAGCACCAGCACGGCCACCGGCAGCAGCAGCGCGCCGACCAGCATCAAGGTGAACGCCGCTCCGCCGTGCGCGAAGACGAACTTGCCGCTCTCCAGCCGGTGCGGCCCGATCAGCGCGGCCACCAGCGGCGCGATCACGGCGCCGAGCGCCACACAGACCCGTGCGACCGCGTGCAGATGCTCCGTCGTGCGCGCCCGCCGGAATTCCTCGGCCTCCTGGTCGAGCAGGGTATGCCCGGTGTTGGCGGCCACGCCCGCGCCGAAGCCGGCCAGCGCGATGATCAGCAGCACGGTGGTGACGTCCGGGACGAGTCCCGCAGCCAGCAGCGCGACGCCGGTGAAGGCGATCACCAGCGCAAGCAGCCGGCGCCGCGACAGCGAGGGCAGCACGGAGGGCGCCGTACGGATGCCGACGACCACGCCGCCGGTCAGCAGGAGCACCAGCAGGCCGTACAGCACCGGGCCGCCGCCCAGGTCCTTGGCGTGCAGCACGGACACACCGACCACGGCGGACACCGCCCCGGCGACTGCCGCGCACGCCGTCACCAGCAGCGGGATCGCACCGGTACGGCCCTTGTCGATGCCCGAGCCGGTCTTCGGACGGCGCAGCCCCTCGAGCGGCGACCGCGCGCGGGGGGTACGCGTGTCGGGCAGCTCCAGGAAGGTCAGCACGGACAGGGAGGCGGCGAACAGACCGGCCGCGACATACGACGCGAGGGCCGCCTGGTGCTGCTCGAACCAGTCGAGGCCGGTACCGAGCAGGTTGTTCAGCAGGGCCGCGACGACAAGTGCGGCGGCGGCCAGGGGGATCGCCACGAAGCCCGTGCGCAGCGACAGGCGGCGCAGGGTGTCCATGTGGTCCGGGAGCGGTCGTACGGTCGCGCCCTCCGGCGGCGGGGGCGGCAGCAGCGCGGGCGCAGCGCTCTCCCGGCACACAGTCCAGAAGCGCTCGGCGACGCCGGTGACGAAGACCGTGACCAGGAGGAGCGCCAGGGCATTGTCCGGCGTCCAGTCGATCCACAGGGGCGCGACGATCAGCGTGGCGGCCCGCAGGCCGTCCGCGCCGACCATGGTCCAGCGCCGGTCGAGCGGGCCCTCTTGGGAGGTGAGCGAGGTCAGCGGGCCGAGGAGTACGGCGCCGAAGAGCAGCGTCGCCAGGATGCGCACGCCGAAGACGGTCGCCACTGCGAACGCCACGCCCCGGTAACCGCCGCCGAACGACCCTTCGGCGATCGCCGCCTGTAGGGCCAGCAGGACCAGCACCAGGAGGGCGAGGATGTCGCCGACACCCCCTACCAACTGCGCGCTCCACAGCCGCTTGAGCTGCGGTCGGCGCAGCAGGGCGCGGACGGCACGCTCGCGGGAGTCCGCGGCCAGGGCGTCGTCGGGGGCGGGGTGGTGGGCCGTTGGCTGGTCGGCTCGCGTCATGCTTTCAGCCTATCGGGACCCACCGACAGCCCGGCGCTCCCGCCCGAACGTACGCACGCCCCGACACCAAACTGATGCCGAGGCGTTCGTTTTGCGAACCGGAAGTGAAGAACCGGACCCTCAATCGGCCCTCGTGAGAGCCCGGTTGGACTTCACGAAGACCGATCGCTGTGCGTGCAGGCGGCGGCTCAGTCCTCGCTCGCCGACTTCGAAGCCGTCGCCTTCTTGGCGGTCGTCTTCTTCGCCGTCGTCTTCTTCGCCGTCGTCTTCTTCGCAGCCGTCGTCGTCTTCTTCGCCGCGGTCTTCTTGGCGGCCGTCTTCTTGGCCGGGGCGGCCTTCTTGGCGGTCGCCTTCTTCGCGGGAGCCTTCTTCGCCGTCTTCTTGGCGGGGCCCTTGGCCCGCTTCTCGGCGAGCAGCTCGAAGCCGCGCTCCGGGGTGATCGTCTCGACGCTGTCGCCGGAGCGCAGGGTCGCGTTGGTCTCCCCGTCGGTGACGTACGGGCCGAAGCGGCCGTCCTTCACCACGACCGGCTTCTCGCTCACCGGGTCGGTGCCCAGCTCCTTCAGCGGCGGCTTGGCGGCCGCGCGGCCACGCTGCTTGGGCTGGGCGTAGATCGCCTGCGCCTCTTCGAGCGTGATCGTGAAGAGCTGCTCCTCGGCCTGCAGCGAGCGCGAGTCCGTGCCCTTCTTCAGATACGGGCCGTAGCGGCCGTTCTGCGCGGTGATCTCGACGCCCTCCGCGTCCTTGCCGACGACCCGCGGCAGGGACATCAGCTTGAGCGCGTCCTCCAGCGTCACGGTGTCGAGCGCCATCGACTTGAACAGCGAGGCCGTACGCGGCTTGACGGCGTTCTTGCCGGTCTTCGGGGTGCCCTCGGGGAGCACCTCGGTGACGTAAGGGCCGTAGCGGCCGTCACGGGCGATGATCTGGTGGCCGGTCTGCGGGTCGGCACCGAGCTCGAAGTCACCGCTCGGCTTGGCGAGCAGTTCCTCCGCGAGCTCCACGGACAGCTCGTCCGGGGCCAGGTCCTCGGGGACGTCCGCCCGCTGGTGGTTCTCGGAGTCCTTCTCGCCGCGCTCGATGTACGGGCCGTAGCGGCCGACCCGCAGCACGATGTCGTTGCCCACCGGGAACGACGACACCTCACGCGCGTCGATCGCGCCCAGGTCGGTCACCAGCTCCTTGAGGCCACCGAGGTGGTCCCCGTCGCCGTTGCCGGCCTCGGCCGCGCCGCCGTTGTGGGTGCCCTCGCCGAAGTAGAACCGCTTCAGCCACGGCACGGACTGGGCCTCGCCGCGGGCGATGCGGTCGAGGTCGTCCTCCATCCTGGCGGTGAAGTCGTAGTCGACGAGCCGCCCGAAGTGCTTCTCCAGGAGGTTGACCACGGCGAAGGACAGGAAGGACGGCACCAGGGCCGTGCCCTTCTTGAACACATAGCCGCGGTCGAGGATCGTGCCGATGATCGACGCGTACGTCGACGGGCGGCCGATCTCCCGCTCCTCCAGCTCCTTGACCAGCGACGCCTCGGTGTAGCGGGCCGGGGGCTTGGTGGCGTGCCCGTCGACCGTGATCTCCTCGGCGCTGAGCGCGTCGCCCTCGCTGACCTGCGGGAGGCGGCGCTCGCGGTCGTCCAGCTCGGCGTTCGGGTCGTCGGCGCCCTCGACATAGGCCTTCAGGAAGCCGTGGAAGGTGATCGTCTTGCCGGAGGCGCTGAACTCGACGTCCCGGCCGTCGGCCGACGTGCCGCCGATCTTGACCGTGACCGAGTTACCGGTCGCGTCCTTCATCTGCGAGGCGACCGTCCGCTTCCAGATCAGCTCGTAGAGCTTGAACTGGTCACCGGTCAGCCCGGTCTCGGCAGGCGTGCGGAACCGGTCACCGGAGGGGCGGATCGCCTCGTGCGCCTCCTGCGCGTTCTTGACCTTCCCGGCGTACGTCCGGGGGGCGGACGGCAGGTAGTCGGCGCCGTAGAGCTGCGTGACCTGGGCGCGGGCGGCCGCGACGGCCGTGTCGCTCAGGGTCGTGGAGTCCGTACGCATGTACGTGATGTAGCCGTTCTCGTACAGCTTCTGCGCGACCTGCATCGTGGCCTTCGCGCCGAAGCCGAGCTTGCGGCTGGCCTCCTGCTGCAGCGTCGTCGTACGGAACGGGGCGTATGGCGAGCGGCGGTACGGCTTGGACTCGACGGACCGCACCGCGAACTGCGTGTTCTCCAGGGCGGCGGCGAGGGCGCGGGCGTTCGCCTCGTCGAGGTGGAGGGTGTTCGCGCTCTTGAGCTGTCCCACGGAGTCGAAGTCGCGGCCCTGCGCGACCCGCCTGCCGTCGACGGTCTGCAGGCGCGCGACCAGCGACGACGGGTCCGACGAATCCCCGGCGCGGCCGGTCGCGAAGGTGCCCGTCAGGTCCCAGTACTCAGCAGAACGAAACGCGATGCGCTCGCGTTCCCGCTCCACGACGAGCCGGGTGGCGACGGACTGGACACGGCCGGCCGACAGACGCGGCATGACCTTCTTCCACAGGACCGGCGAGACCTCGTAGCCGTAGAGGCGGTCGAGGATGCGGCGGGTCTCCTGGGCGTCGACCAGCTTCTGGTTCAGCTCGCGCGGGTTGGCGACGGCGGCCTGGATCGCGGCCTTGGTGATCTCGTGGAAGACCATCCGCTTGACCGGGACCTTGGGCTTGAGCACTTCCTGGAGGTGCCACGCGATGGCCTCGCCCTCGCGGTCCTCATCGGTGGCGAGGAAGAGCTCGTCGGACTCCTTCAGCAGGTCCTTGAGCTTCTTGACCTGGGCCCGCTTGTCGGCGTTGACGACATAGATCGGCTCGAAGTCGTGCTCGACGTCCACGCCGAGGCGGCGCACCTCGCCGGTGTACTTCTCCGGCACCTCCGCGGCGCCGTTCGGAAGGTCGCGGATGTGCCCGACGCTCGCTTCGACTACGTAGCCGGGGCCCAGGTAGCCCTTGATCGTCTTCGCCTTGGCAGGCGACTCGACGATGACGAGTCGGCGGCCGCCCTGTGCGGTCTCGCTGGTCGGGGACAACTTCGCTCTTCTCTCCGGTCGACGCTGGGGCCTCCCCAGGGTCGCTTGGATCCCGGGGTCGGGTGGTGGTGACGCTGCGGAGTGTGACGGTACATCCCGCCCGGTTGTCAAACGGGAAAAGCCCGCAACGGCCACTCGAACGGTAACCCGACTTCCGCCATTCCTGCCGCCCGGAGTGCCCACCGGCCTTTTCGAGCCTTTCCGGAAGAGGGCCTCCCAATTACCGGCCGCCCAGCTCGTGGGCCGTTCTCAGAGTCGGGTGAAGCACCATGTTCCGATGATCAGCGCGATCACCGAGACAAGGCCCGCGAGCGTCGCCGATGCGACGGGACTCACACCCTGAGCAACGGGCTGGCGCTGCCGCACCCGGACGACGGTCCAGGCCAGCAGCCCACCTCCGAACAGGGCGAACACAACCCCGGCGAAGAGTGCCGGTCCCGTTTCCATGGTTCCGTTTGCCCCTTTTCTCCCGCCAGTATGCGCCCAGCCAAGCGAGGCTGACACGCACGGACGGCGTACAGGCGAACCTGAGGTGAACGAGGAACCGACGCACCTGTGGACTTCCGCCCCGATGGACGCAGTCGTCCCGAAGCACCCCAGAAGGGGCTCATAGGCCCATGGGACCCACGGCTCTCTCTGGTCTCAGTCCCGGTCCCACCTCTGCGTTCCGGCCGTGGATGAGCGCTGGATGATCTCCTCCGGACCCGGCGTCCAGATCGACTCGAATTTGATGCAGCACAGCTTGGCGGCGTTGCCGGAACCCTTCTTGCGGATCATTTCGCCGGACGCATGAACTGTGCCTATGACCTGGCCGGCTCGAGAAAGCCCTGCTCCACCAACAGCCGGATCTGCGCGGGCGTACGGTCGCGGAGCAGCACCGGGTCCTCGCCCATGAGTTGGGCGATGGCGTCCAGAATGCGCCCTGCGCTCAGCGAGCCGTCGCACACGCCCGCGAAGCCCGCGCCGACCGTGTCCACCTGGGTGGCCCGGCGCATGCCGCGGTGCTGGCGCAGCACCACGTGCTCCGGGTCCTCGGCGCCGGGCATCCCGATCTGCTCCTGCACGATCTCGGCGACGAGCCTGAAGTGGTCCTCCAGCAGGGCCGCGTCGTCGTTGGCACGCAGATAGTCGAGCCGGTCGAAGTGCGCACGGACGGTCTC
The DNA here is from genome assembly GCF_055656945.1 of Streptomyces sp. NPDC111606. NCBI lineage: Bacteria > Bacillati > Actinomycetota > Actinomycetes > Kitasatosporales > Streptomycetaceae > Streptomyces > Streptomyces sp. NPDC111606. Next base: position 245,140 of record NZ_JBVKBY010000012.1, on the reverse strand, counting down.
CCCGAGGGGCTGCTCGACCGGGTGCGGCCACTCCTCCACCGTGATCGCGGGCACGGCGGCCGACGTCTTGCGCAGGGTGATCCACCCGAACCCCACGGCCTTGACCTTGCGCGCCTCGAACTCGTCCAGCCACGCGTCGTAGCGCGCCTGGTACTCGGCCGCGTCACCGCGGTGGTCGCCGGCGTCCCTGAGCCACAGCTCGGCGTACTGCGTGACGTCCTGGACCTCGCGCTGCACGATCCACGCGTCGCACCCGCGCGGCACCCACGACCGCAGCCGGTCCTGCCAGTCCTCCCCTTCCACGTGCTGCCAGTTGGCGAGGAACTGCGCGAACCCGCCCTCGCTCAGCCGCTCCCCTGCCCCCTGAACGATCGACCGGCACAGATCGTCCCCGCCCATCCCGCCGTCGCGGTACGTCAGCCGCGCGCCCGGCGAGATCACGAAGGGCGGGTTCGACACGATCAGGTCGTACGTCTCGCCGTTCCTGAGCGGCTCGAACAGCGAGCCCTCCCGCAGGTCTGCGGCCGAGGCACCGGACAGGGTGAGCGTCAGCGCGGTGATGTGAAGCGCGCGCGGGTTGAGGTCGGTCGCCGTCACGCGCGTGGCGTGCTGCGCGGCGTGCAGCGCCTGGATTCCGGAACCGGTGCCGAGGTCGAGGGCAGCGGAGACGGGCGTACGGACGGTGATGCCCGCGAGGGTCGTGGACGCGCCGCCGACGCCGAGGACAACGCCCTCGTCCTTGCTGCCGATGCCGCCGGCACCGCCGACTGCGCACCCCAGGTCGGACACGATGAACCAGTCCTCGCCCGCGGGCCCGCCGTACGGCCGTACGTCGACGGTTGCGGCGACGTCGTCGCCGGGGTCCCCGGATCCGGCCGGCTCCCCGCCGACCCGGACCAGCCACCCGCTCTCCAGGCACGCGTCGACGGGCAGAACGCCCGCCACGCGCGCGTGCGGGACGGGCTGCTGCAACAGGAACAGCCGTACGAGCGCTTCCAGGGGCGTGTCTCCGCGGGTCGCCCGGAGCGCGGGCACGGTCTCGCTGCGCGCAAGCGCCGCGTACGCGGGCGCGCCGAGCAGTTCGAGCAATCCGTCCGCGGTGAAGGAGGCCCCTAGCAGGGCCTCCCGCAGCCGGGCGGCGACATCGTGGCGGTCGGAGGCGGGCAGGGCAGGCAGGCTGGAGTCACTCACGCCCTCATTGTGACCCGCGCCCGCTCGCGGAGAGGGCTCAGCTGCCGGCGGCGCCTGCCGACGCGGTCACCGCGGCGGCCTGCTTGCAACCCTTCTGGGAAGTCAGCGCCTTCTTGGTGTCGCCCGACTCCAGCGTCTTCAGCGCCGTGACCGCGCTCTTGCGCTGGGTCTCCACCTGCTTCATCTCGGCGGACACGTCCTTCAGGCCGGACGCGAACTTCGCCTGGTTCTTGGTGTCCAGGCCGTCGACGCGCTTCTTCAGGTCGCCGTATGCCGCGGACAGGGCCGTGAGCTTCTTGACGACGTCCTGCTGGACCTTCGCACCGTCCTCGACGCCGGGAGGCGCACCTGCGTTGCTGATGAGGGACGCGCGCGCCTTGTAGCCGTCGGCGAGGTCCTGGAAGGCCTCGGAATCGGCCTTCTGGAGCTCCTTGGGCGTGCTCGTGGTGTCCTTGGCCGCCTTGGTGATCGCGACGTAGGCGGCCGAGATCTTGGCGTTCTGCGCCGGCACCGCGTCGCAGACCTTCTTGGCCCAGGCGTCCAGCTCCGGGTTGCCCTCGTCGCTCGTGCATCCCGTCAGCGCCAGCAGCAGCACCGCACCGCCGGACAGTGCGGCCGTGAGCTTCTTGTTCACCGGTTTGGTCCCTTCCGTGGCTCTCGGCCACCGGACCTTACACGGATGCCGGGAGGCGGCCGCGAGCAGAATGCAGCATTCATGGCGTTATCGACGTTTTGCACCATGTGAGAGAAGGGTCACGGCTAGGGCGTGAACGGACACAAGGCGGGCGGGCGGCACGCCAACGCGCGCCGCCCGCCCGCATCTTGAGCTGGGCCGTCGTAAGACCGCCTATGAAACCACCGCGGGGTCGGCCGGCTTGGCCACTCTGTCGGCGTTGCCTTCGTCACCCATCGCGATGCCGCGCCGCTTGGAGACGTACACCGCGCCGACGATCACAAGGAGCGAGAGCACGGCGATCACGACCCGTACCCCGACGTTCTTGTCCTCGCCGTAGCTGAACTGGATGACCGCGGGCGCGATGAGCAGTGCGACCAGGTTCATCACCTTCAGCAGCGGGTTGATCGCGGGACCGGCGGTGTCCTTGAAGGGGTCACCGACCGTGTCGCCGATCACCGTCGCAGCGTGGGCCTCGCTGCCCTTGCCGCCGTGGTGGCCGTCCTCGACGAGCTTCTTGGCGTTGTCCCACGCACCACCGGAGTTGGCGAGGAACACCGCCATCAGCGTGCCGGAACCGATCGCGCCCGCCAGGAACGCGCCCAGGGCGCCGACCCCGAGCGTGAATCCGATGAAAATGGGCGCCAACACGGCGAGCAGACCGGGCGTGGCGAGCTCACGCAGGGCATCCCGGGTACAGATGTCGACGACCTTGCCGTACTCCGGCTTCTCCGTGTAGTCCATGATCCCGGGCCGCTCGCGGAACTGCCGCCGCACCTCGTACACCACGGAACCCGCCGACCGCGACACGGCGTTGATGGCGAGCCCCGAGAAGAGGAAGACGACCGCCGCGCCGGCGATCAGGCCGACGAGGTTGTTGGGCTGCGAGATGTCCATCATCAGGTTCATCGGCGCGCCTTCGCCGCTGAGTTTCTCGCCCACGTCCCGCGCACCGGTGGTGATGGCGTCGCGGTACGACCCGAAGAGCGCCGCTGCCGCCAGGACGGCGGTGGCGATGGCGATGCCCTTGGTGATGGCCTTGGTGGTGTTGCCGACCGCGTCCAGGTTGGTGAGGACCTGGGCGCCCGCGCCCTCGACGTCGCCGGACATCTCGGCGATGCCCTGCGCGTTGTCGGAGACCGGACCGAAGGTGTCCATGGCGACGATCACGCCGACCGTGGTGAGCAGGCCGGTGCCGGCCAGCGCCACCGCGAACAGCGCCAGCATGATCGACGTACCGCCGAGCAGGAACGCCCCGTAGACGCCGAGGCCGATCAACAGGGCGGTGTAGACGGCCGATTCCAGACCGACCGAGATACCGGCGAGGACGACGGTGGCCGGACCGGTGAGCGAGGTCTTGCCGATGTCCATGACCGGCCGGCGGTTGGTCTCGGTGAAGTAGCCGGTCAGCTGCTGGATGACGGCGGCCAGCACGATGCCGATCCCCACGGCGACGAGCGCGAGGATCCGCGGATCGCCGTCCTTGGCCGCGATGGCCGCGTCGGTGACGCCGTCGAGGTCGGCGTACGACGACGGCAGGTAGATGAACACGGCGGCCGCGACCAGCACGATCGAGATCACCGCGGAGATGAAGAACCCGCGGTTGATCGCCGTCATGCCGCTGCGGTCAGTGCGGCGCGGTGCCACGGCGAAGATGCCGATCATCGCGGTGATCACACCGATCGCGGGCACGATCAGCGGGAAGGCGAGCCCGGAGTCACCGAACGCCGCCGACCCGAGGATCAGAGCGGCGACCAGGGTCACGGCGTACGACTCGAACAGGTCGGCCGCCATGCCCGCGCAGTCGCCGACGTTGTCGCCCACATTGTCGGCGATGGTCGCGGCATTGCGCGGATCGTCCTCCGGAATGCCCTGTTCGACCTTGCCGACCAGGTCGGCGCCGACGTCGGCGGCCTTGGTGAAGATGCCGCCACCGACACGCATGAACATCGCGATCAGCGCGGCACCGAGACCGAATCCTTCGAGCACCTTCGGCGCGTCGGCCGCGTACACCAGCACCACACAGGAGGCGCCCAGCAGACCGAGCCCCACTGTGAACATGCCGACGACGCCGCCGGTACGGAAAGCGATCTTCATGGCTTTGTGCGAGACGGCGGTGAGATCCTTTTCCGGCTCACCCTCCGCCGGGGTCGCTTCCCGCGCGGCTGCGGCAACGCGCACATTGCTGCGCACCGCGAGCCACATGCCGATATAACCGGTGCCCGCCGAGAACGCGGCGCCGATCAAGAAGAACACCGATCGGCCGATGCGCTGATTCCAGTCGTCCGCGGGCAGCAGCATGAGCAGGAAGAACACGACCACGGCGAATACGCCGAGCGTGCGCAACTGCCGGGCCAGATAGGCGTTCGCGCCTTCCTGGATGGCCGTCGCGATCTTCTTCATGCTGTCGGTGCCCTCGCCCGCCGCGAGCACCTGGCGCACCAGGACTCCGGCGACCACGAGCGCTGCCAGCGCGACGACGCCGATGATCGTGATGATGATCCGGTTGTCATCCGTCAGTACTGCGGCTGCGAGGGTAGTGGGATGGTCCAGCTGATGAGGGGTAGAAAGCCCCGCCATTCGTCCTCCTTGACGCTTGGGCTGAGCTCAAGATGTGGACGGATTCTAGGTACCGGAAGCTGATCAAAACAGAGCGCGGTAAACGGAATCAGCCTTCACATGCCGTTCAGCAAATGATCGACGTACCACCACAGAACCCGAAAGCGCTAATGCCCCAAAACCATTGACGCCCGCGTTTACTTGATCAAATTATCGGCAGATTGATCGTGAATTCATTCACGAATTCCCGCACGCTCTCCGAAAAAACGCGAAGGGGCCCTGCTGAGCAGGGCCCCTTCGCGATGTGACGGGTGGGTGGGTCGGTCAGGAGAGCACCGCGGCCGGCGGTGTGGTCGGCCAGGTCATACGGATCAGCCCACCGTGCTCCCCCGCGGAGACCTCGACGTCGTCGACGAGTCCGCTGATGACCGCGAGGCCCATCTCGTCCTCCTCGGCATCCACTTCGCCGTCGCCACCCGCGGCACGGGCTGCCCGGTCGCCGGGAACGGAGCGTGGTGCCTCGTCGCCGACCTCGATGGAGAACTGTTTCTCCTCCTCGATCAGCGCCACCTTCACCGGCGCCGTGATGCCGACGCTCTGGTGCAGTCCGACGGCACGGGTGCAGGCCTCGCCGACAGCGAGCCTGACCTCGTCGAGTACGGCCTCGTCCACTCCGGCCCTGCGCGCCACCGCTGCCGCCACCAGTCGGGCGGTCCTGACGTGCTCGGGCAGCGCGCTGAAGCGGAGTTCAACGGTGGCCATGCATCCCCCTCAGAACTACGGGCGTGCTTTCGGGGGGACCGGGCCGCCGAAAGCCCAGTCCCCCTTCACTTTCACCTTCTGCGAACCCGGGCACGCCGCAGCACGGCGTGCCTGGGTCCGGTGATCAGTCGGTCGCCGCTACCGCTTCCTCGACCGAGGTGTGGATCGGGAACACCTTGGTGAGGCCGGTGATACGGAAGATCTTCAGAATGCGCTCCTGGTTGCAGACCAGGCGCAGGGAGCCCTCATGGGCACGCACACGCTTCAGGCCGCCGACCAGCACGCCGAGCCCGGTGGAGTCGAGGAAGTCCACGCCCTCCATGTCGACGACGAGGTGGAAACTCCCGTCGTTCACAAGCTCGACCAACTGTTCGCGCAGCTTGGGCGCGGTATATACGTCGATTTCGCCACCGACCTCGACGACCGTACGATCGCCGACGGTACGGGTCGACAGGGACAGGTCCACGGATCCTCCAGCACCTTGCTATCGAGCGGTCGTCCCTAAGGACACCTCGGCTTACAGCCCCCAGGACGGTTCGCCAGCCGCGATGGCATTCAATCACTTACCGGCAGGCGTGCACGACGCCTTGGTCCCATTGTCCGTCACGCCAGTGACACACTCGGTGCCGATGGCCAAGAATCTCCGATCCGATCGATCCCCGACGGGCCCCGTTTCCCGGGTGGACCCGGGCACGGTGCTGGGACGGCTCGCCTCGGGACCGAACCGGGCTTCGCGCATCACTCATACGGAGCATGTGCCCCCGCGCGCCGGTCGCCATGCCGTCTGGCCTGATCGGATCCGCGCGGAGATCATCGCCGCGGTGCAGACGGCCGGAATCGAACATCCCTGGGCCCACCAGGCACGCGCCGCCGAGCACGCCCTGGACGGCGACTCGGTGGTCGTCGCCACGGGCACGGCGTCGGGCAAGTCCCTTGCCTACCTGGTCCCGGTCCTGTCGACGCTCCTGGACGGCTCGGAGGCGCCGAACGGGCGCGGCGCCACCGCTCTCTACCTCGCTCCGACCAAGGCTCTTGCGGCGGATCAGTGCCGTTCGGTGAAGGAACTTTCACATCCGCTGGGCAATTCCGTACGGTCGGCCGTGTACGACGGCGATACTCCGTTCGAGGAACGCGAGTGGATCCGCCAGTACGCCAACTACGTCCTGACCAACCCCGACATGCTGCATCGCGGCATACTCCCGTCCCACCCCCGCTGGTCCTCCTTCCTGAAGGCGCTGAAGTACGTCGTCATCGACGAGTGCCACACCTACCGCGGCGTCTTCGGCTCCCACGTCGCCCAGGTCCTGCGTCGCCTGCGCCGCCTGTGCGCTCGCTACGGGGCCTCTCCCGTCTTCCTGCTGGCCTCCGCGACCGCCGCCGAGCCCGCGGTCGCCGCCGGCCGTCTCACCGGCCTCCCGGTGGTGGAGGTCGCCGACGACGCCTCCCCGCGCGGCGAGCTGGTCTTCGCCCTCTGGGAGCCGCCGCTCACCGAGCTCCAGGGCGAGAAGGGCGCCCCCGTCCGGCGCACCGCCACCGCCGAGACGGCCGATCTGCTGACCGACCTCGCCGTCCAGGGCACCCGCACGGTCGCCTTCGTCCGTTCCCGGCGTGGCGCCGAGCTGATCTCGGTCATCGCGCAGGAACGCCTCGCCGAGGTCGATCGCTCCCTCGCCCGGCGTGTCGCGGCGTACCGAGGCGGCTACCTCCCCGAAGAACGCCGCGCCCTGGAACAGGCCCTCCACTCCGGCGAACTCCTCGGCCTCGCCGCCACCACCGCCCTGGAACTCGGCATCGACGTCTCCGGCCTCGACGCCGTACTGATCGCCGGCTACCCGGGCACACGCGCGTCCTTGTGGCAGCAGGCGGGCCGGGCCGGCCGCTCCGGGCAGGGCGCGCTGGCCGTCCTGATCGCCCGCGACGACCCGCTGGACACCTATCTCGTCCACCATCCCGAGGCCCTGTTCGACCGTCCGGTGGAGTCGACGGTCCTCGACCCCGACAACCCGTACGTCCTCGCCCCGCACCTGTGCGCCGCGGCCGCCGAAGTTCCGCTGACGGACGAGGACCTGGAGCTGTTCGGCCCCGAGACCGAAGCGCTGTTGCCGCAGCTGGAGGCCGCGAAGCTACTGCGCCGCCGCACGAAGGCCTGGCACTGGACGCGCCGGGAACGGGCCGCCGACCTGACCGACATCCGCGGCGAGGGCGGCCGTCCGGTCCAGGTGGTCGAGTCCGGGACGGGTCGGCTGCTCGGCACCGTCGACGCGGGCGCGGCGCACGGCACGGTGCACGAGGGCGCGGTGCACTTGCACCAGGGCCGTACGTACCTGGTGCGCTCCCTCGACCTCGAGGACTCGGTCGCCCTGGTCGAAGAGGCCTCCCCGTCGTACTCGACGGTCGCCCGCGACACGACGGCGATCTCCGTCCTGGAGACGGACATCGAGGTCCCATGGGGTGACGGCCGCCTGTGCTACGGCTCCGTCGAGGTCACCAACCAGGTGGTCTCCTTCCTGCGGCGCCGGCTGATCACCGGCGAAGTACTGGGCGAGACGAAACTCGACCTCCCTCCTCGTACGCTGCGCACGCGCGCGGTGTGGTGGACGGTCACCGAGGACCAGTTGGACGAGGCCCGGATCAACCCGGAGATCCTCGGCGGCGCCCTGCACGCCGCCGAACACGCCTCGATCGGCCTGCTGCCCCTCTTCGCGACCTGCGACCGCTGGGACATCGGCGGCGTCTCGATCCCGCTCCACCCCGACACGCTGCTGCCGACGGTCTTCGTCTACGACGGCCACCCCGGCGGCGCGGGCTTCGCCGAGCGCGCCTTCCACACCGCCCGAAGCTGGCTCACCGCCACCCGCCAGGCCATCGCCTCCTGCGAGTGCGATGCCGGCTGCCCGTCCTGCATCCAGTCCCCCAAGTGCGGCAACGGCAACGATCCACTGCACAAGCGGGGGGCGGTGCGGCTGCTCACTGTGCTGTTGCGGGGGGCGCCTGAGGAGACGGCGGAGACTGGGGTGAGTGAAGGCGGGGGGTCCGGTCCGGGTGAGGCGGCGTGACCTGAGCTGAGCTGGGTGAGGCTGGGCGGTCTGGCCCGGGTGAGGCCCGGAGGGCTGGCTGGGGGTGAGGCCCGGAGGGCTGGCTGGGGTGAGGCCGGGGGCCTGGCCTGGTGCGGCCGGGCAGCCAGGCCTGGGTGACGGCGAGGGGGCCGGCCCGGGGCGGGGACGGCGGGGTTGCCTTGGAGCGGGAGCGGGGTGCTGTCGCGGAACAGGCGGGGGAGGCTTTCGTCGCGGATCGGAAGGGCGAGGCTGTCTCGGACCGGTAGGCGGAGGGTGCCCTGGCTCCCGGACCCGGCCCTTGCCCTGACCCGTCTCTGGGGTGCCCCGGTGTCCGGCCCCTGAAGGAGAGCCAGCCCCTGGCCCCGAAGGCGAGTCTGTCCCGAACCGGGCGGGAGAGAGCCTGCCCCGGCTCCTGGGCGGCAGGAGGAGCCGTCGGTGGCCGCGTAACGGTCATGGAGGCGGCGTCGGCCGGTCGGTGCCCTCATTCGGCCGGTCCGTGCCCTCAAGGGGGACCTGCGGACTCCCCGTCAGCCGGTCCGTCCCCTCAGGGCCGAACGGCTGAGACCCCGGTAGCAGGGACGCCTGCGTCGGCTCGGCGGGCCCCGCCGGCCCTGCCCGCGCCCTGACCTCCGCAGCGAACGGCCCCCGCCCCGACGCCGCCGTCACATCCGACACGTCCCCCACCAACACGCACCGCACCAGCCGCACCCCCTGAGCCCCAGCCACCCGTTCCGCCCGAGCGCAGGCCGCCGTACCGCCCTCCGCCCAGTGGTCCGCCGCCGCCAGCGCCGCGAGATCGGCACCGCCGGCCGCGCGGTGCCGGGTCATCACGGCTTGTCCCAGGGCGAGTACGACGCCGAACACGACACAGAGCACGGCGATGGCGCCGACGCTCCAGACGGTGGCGGAGCCACGATCGGCACGGAGGGCGACGGCGCGCCGTCGGGCCACTCGGCCCCAGGCCCAGCCCTTACCTCTGCCCTGGTCCTGGGCCTGGGCCTGGGCCCAGTCGGCCTCGGCGTCCGCGCCGACGCCGCTCCCGGACGGCCGACCGCCCACCCCACGCTCAAGGCTCTGCCCGACGCCAGACCTGGTGCGTACTGCCCAACCCCTACTCACGTCCCCGCACCCACCGTCTCCTCCGCCGCCGCGACGGCCTCCTCCCGTACCTCGAAGGGAAGGCCGCCCAGCACCGGCGGCTTGGCCACGACGACCACGCGGACCTCGTCCCCCTTCCTGTCGACCGTGACCGTCGCGCCGCGCGGTGCCGCCTCCCGGGTGACCTCGATGACCGCGTCGGCCGGATCCTGCCGGGCCGCCGCGCGGGCGCCCGTCCGAGCCGCGTCGACGCACTGGATCTGCGCGGCCACCACGAGCAGCCCCCACACCAAGGCCATCGCGAACATCACCAGCACGGGCAGCACGACAGCCGACTCCGCCGTCACAAATCCCTGGTCCGAACCCCAGACCGCGAGCCGACCGGGCCTCCGCTTGCTCCTCCTCCCGCTCCTCGGCTCACATCCGCGCATCGAGCGCCTGCTTCACGATGTCCTGCAGCTGCGCGCTGACCTGCCCGCTCGTCACGACCTTGTAGAGCACCACTGCGAACGCCACCGTCGCGACGATCCCCATCGCGTACTCGGAGGTGACCATCCCCGCGTCCCTCCGCGCCGCCCGCATCCTGCACACCAGGGCCCGCATCCGTGCCCGTACCGCCTTGTACATCTCAACCCCCGTAGAGCTCAGTTCCGTTGAAACCAGCTGTTGAATGTCCTGCTACTAATCCGTTGAAGGTCCCGCTGACCCGCCGTTGCCGCCGGCGGCCACCAGGCTTATGTCCTGCTGATCCGCAGCCGTACGCCGCGCTCGCTCCCTCACCGCGTCACCCGCCACCCCCTCCCAGCACCCCGCCCGCCAGCCCGATCACCACCGGCGCGACCCCGACCGCGATGAACGCGGGCAGGAAGCACAGCCCCACCGGTGCGCTCACCATGACGGCCGCCCGCCTGGCACGTTCCGTCGCCGCACGCGCCCAGTCGGCGCGAGCCTCCGCGGCGATCCGCGCGACCGGCCCGGCCGCAGGGAGCCCGGACACGTCGGCCCGTTCCAGCAGCCGCGCCAGCGCCCCGGCCCTCGGCAACGAGGCCAACCGCTGCCACGCCTCGCCCGGTTCACCGCCGAGCCGCACTTCCGCGGCCCCTCGCGCGAGCCGGTCCCCGACGGGGCCGCCCAGGGCCTCGCCGACGGCCTGTGCCGCGATCACCGGAGCGGCTCCCGCAGCGATGCAGGCCGCCAATAGATCCGCCGCGAGCGGAAGTTGCTTTGCCACTTCACCGGCGTCGACTTCGTCTGCAGGGCGGAGGGCTTCCTGCCGACGCCGCCACGCCCACAGCCCGGCCGCGACGATCAACCCCACCGCCAACCCGGCGACACCGCCGACCACCGCCCAACCGGCAGCCACGACAGCCGCCATGGGCAGCCCTCGCCGCACGCCCGGCCGGACGTCGAACCGCCGGCGGCTCGACGCCAGATCGACCGTCGTCATCAACTCGGCGAGCCGTCGCCGGGCCCTTCGCTCGTTTCTGGCCGCGAGCAACCACCACAAAGCCCACCCGACGACCAGTACCGCCCCCAACGCCGTCCCCACCCTGTGGACAACCTCCGCACTCACGCCGCCCCCTCCCTCTCACGCCCTCGACCGGTTCGAGTCCTCACGTCGCCTCCGCTCCCCGCACGATCCGCAGCGCCCACCACGTCCCCAGCCCCTCCAGCACGCCCCCGACAGCCAGGCACCCGATCCCCGCCCCGGTATGCAGCAGCACCCGCAACGGTTGGGCCCCCATGGCGGCACCGAGCAGCAATCCGAGGACCGGCAGACCGGCGAGCATCACCACCGTCGAGCGAGCGCCCGCCAACTGAGCACGCAAATCCGCACGTTGGTCCCGTCCGGCCCGCAACGCCCCTTCCAGCCGGTCGAGCCCGGCCGCGAGCCCGGCGCCCTGGTCCACGGCCACCCGCCAGCACGCCGCGAGGCCCGACAAGCCCTCGGCGCCCGGCTGCCGTGCCGCCAAGGCAAGGGCGCCCGTCACATCCCCGCCGAACCGTGCCGCCGCCAGCACCGCGGCCTGCGCCTGACCAAGCCCACCGGAGTCCCGCGCCGCCAGCAGCAACGCCTGTCCCGGCTGCCGTCCGGCCCGCACCTCACCGGCGAGCGCCCCGCACAGCGCGATCACCGCGTCCCCGCGACGCTCCCGTAGCCGCCGCGCCTCCCTTGCCAGCCGTACCTGCCGCAGCACCGGCACCCCGACCGCCCCCGCGACGACCGGCAACACCGACGACCCCAGCACGGCCAGCACCAACCCGGCGACCGGCGCCCACCACTCGGCCCGCAACCGCTCACGAAGCCGCCCCAGCTCCCGCGTCATCTGCCGCCACTCCGGCGGCCCGGCACCCACAGCCCCACCGCCCGCCAGCAGCAACTGCGCACGCCGCGCCCCGGAGTTCCGCCCACCGAGCAACCAGACCGCCGCCCCGAGGCAGGCCACAGCAGCGCCCAACGACATCTCACCCATACGGATCACCCACACCCTTCACGCCTGCACAGCCCTCACGCCCCGCGTCCCTCACGACCGCGCACCCCTCACGCTCCGCGTCCCCACGACCGCGCACCCCTGACGCCCCGCACCCCTCACACCTCCATCCCGCCATCGCCCTCCTCCCGAAGCAGCCCCCGAAGCCGCTCCCACCCCCGCTCGTACGCGAACCCCTCCGCGCCCCACCGCAGCGCCGGCATCGTCCGCACCAACCCCGACGGGTCCCGCTCCAGGACGTGCACCTCGGCGATACGCCGCCGCCCGTTCCGGTCGCGCACGAGATGCAGTACGACCGACAGCGCCGCCGCCAACTGGCTGTGCAGCGCGGCCCGGTCGAGCCCGGCCGCCGTACCGAGCGCCTCCAGTCGGGCCGGCACGTCTGCGGCCGCGTTGGCGTGGACGGTCCCGCAGCCTCCCTCGTGGCCGGTGTTCAACGCGGCCAGCAGATGGACCACTTCGGGTCCGCGCACCTCGCCCACGACCAGCCGGTCCGGCCGCATGCGCAGCGCTTGCCGGACCAGGTCCTCGAGGGTGACGAGCCCGGCGCCCTCCTGGTTGGCGGGTCTGCTCTCCAGCCGTACGACATGCGGGTGGTCCGGCCTGAGTTCTGCCGAGTCCTCCGCGAGGACGATCCGCTCACCCGCCCCGACGAGCCCCAGCAGCGCGCTCAGCAGCGTCGTCTTACCGCTGCCGGTCCCGCCGCTGATCAGGAAGGACAGCCGCGCCTCGACCAGCGCCCGCAGAACCCGGTCCCCGCCCGGCGGCACCGTGCCCGCCGCGACCAACTCGTCGAGCGTGAACGCCCGCGGCCGTACGACACGCAGCGCCAGGCAGGTGCAGCCGACGGCGACCGGCGGCAGCACCGCGTGCAGCCGGGTGCCGTCGGGCAGCCGGGCGTCCACCCAGGGCCGCGCGTCATCCAGGCGGCGCCCTGCCACCGCGGCGAGGCGTTGCGCGAGGCGCCGTACGGCCGAAGCGTCCGGGAAGGACACGGATGTCAGCTCCAGTCCGCCGCCCCGGTCCACCCAGACCCGGTCCGGCGCCGAGACCAGCACATCCGTCACGGACGGATCGGCGAGCAGCGGCTCCAGCGGGCCGCTCCCGACCAACTCGGACCGTAACTGCTCGGCCGCCCCAAGAACTTCGGCGTCCCCCAGCACCCTGCCCTGCTCCCGCAGGGCCTGCGCGACCCGCGCCGGAGTCGGTTCGGCCCCGCTCTCGGCCAGCCACTGCCGCACCCCGACGAGCAGCCCCACCGGCATGCCCACCCCGGCCGCCGACCCCTCCGTCGCCCACCGAGCAGCCGACGTACCGGCTCTCTCGGTCGGCTCCCGCCACACGGCCGACGATCCGTCTCTGTCGTCCGACTCCCACCGCACAGTCGACGATCCGTCCAGGCCCGCCAACTCCCGCCGCCCAGCACCCGAAATCGCCGTACGGTCCGGCAGCCACCCGCCCACAGCCCCGCCCGCTAAGTGGTCCGACGACCGACGCGCCACGCCTCCACGCACCACACGCCCCACCGGCTGCCGCTCGTCAGCGTCGCCCGCAGACGCATCCGACGCCCACCGCGGCGTACCCCTACAGGCCCTGACGCCCGACGCCCCGCCCGCTCGCGCCTCCTCGGACGACACCCGCACCGGGCCGGCCTCGCTTCCGCCACCCCGCCCAAGCCCCGAACCCGTACTCATGCCACCCTCGCCTCGAGCAACGCCCGCTCCCAGAACTCCCGGCAGAACCGCGCCAACGGCCCTCTCCCCGCCGCCCCCGGCGGATCTTTGCTCTCGTGCGGCCGCAGCAGCCCCGACTCGACCGGCACCTCACCCACGAGCGGCAGCTCCAGGAGTCGGGCGACCTCGCGGTCGTCGAGCCCTGCCGCGTACGGTCCGCGTACCGCCACCCGCAGGTCGCGCAGGACCAGTTGGACCGCGGAGGCCACCTGCCGAGCGGCAGCCACGGCGCGCAGCTCGGCCGGGGCCACGAGAATCCCGACGTCGAGTTGGGCAAGGGCTTGCGCGACCCCCTCGTCGATACGGCGGGGCAGGTCGACGACGACCGCGCCGCCCCGGCGCCGCGCCGCGGCGAGGACCGCTCGCATCGCCTGTGGCGGGACGGCGACGCAGTCGCCGCGATCCCAACTCAGGACCCGCAGGGAGTGCAGTTTCGGCAGCGACTCCTCCAGGGCGCCGCTGCCGAGCCGCCCGCGTGAGCCGGCGAATGCCGGCCAGCGCAGGCCGTCGGCGGACTCACCGCCGAGGAGTACGTCGAGTCCGCCACCCAGCGGATCGGCGTCCACGAGCAGCGTGCGCAGCCCCTCACGCGCGGCGGTGACGGCGAGGGCGCACGCGAGCGTGGAGGCTCCGGCCCCGCCGCGTCCACCGATGACGCCGACGGTGAGGGCGGGGCGTCCGACGCCCTCGGCGACGTCGGCGATGCGGTCGACCAGCCACTGTTCGCCGTCCGGCAGCATGAGGACGTGATCGGCGCCGATCTCGACGGCCCGGCGCCAGACCCCGGAGTCGTCCTGGTCCCGTCCGACGAGCACGACTCCCCTTCGGCGGCCGGCGCCGCTCACGCGGCGTGCGGCGTCGTCGCCGACCAGGACGAGCGGCGCTGCCTCCCAGCTGCCTCTGGGCTCGGGCACTCCGTGGTGGACCTCCGGTGTGGCGCCTGCCGCGGCGCACAGGCGCAGCAGGTCGTCGAGCAGATCGGCGTCCTCCGTGACGATCAACGGCTTGCCCGGCCGCCCTGAGGCGGCGGGCGGCGGATCGTGTGTGACGGTTGCGGTCACGGTTTCCGTCCCCCTTCGCTGCATCACTCGCGCAGCCCTGCGGCCCCGCGATTCCCAAACGTGTGAAGAACCGGCAAGCGGCCTCCATATGAACGGCCGATACGAACCGGCCAAACGCGCCCGACTAACCAGAACCGGCCATGAAGTCGGCTTGAGCGGGGCGCGTTGGAAACACGGTGCAGCGATCCCGGAAATCGTGTGGATCTTGGTCGATAACTGTGGACAACTCGGCGCTTGTGAATATCGCCGTCACCCAAACCGGTGACCCCCGCACCGATCCCTGTGCGACTCCCGCAGAGCAGCACGATCGCTACACACAGTGATGAATCATGGGCATGCGAAAGAGGCGGCCGCAGCCGCCTCAACTCGGCCCTACGGCCGCGCTCGGAAGGGGAAAATGCACCCGGACATGCGACGACCCCCGCCGGGGGGGAGAGCGGGGGTCGTCTCCACGGCCGACTCGGGGGGGGAGGAGTCGGACCGGGTTAGCACGGTCGCGAACGATCCGTGACTTCCATGGTGTACCCGAGAGCCCTCTCAGGCAAACCCACGCGCCCACCTTACGCCGAATGGGCTGCCCCTATGCTCAGGGTCGTGGAAAACCACTCCTTGCCCCGCACAGCCGCCTTCTTTGACCTGGACAAGACGGTCATTGCGAAGTCGAGCACGCTCACGTTCAGCAAGTCCTTCTACCAAGGCGGTCTGATCAACCGCCGGGCCGCCTTGCGGACCGCATACGCCCAGTTCGTCTTCCGCCTGGGCGGTATGGACCATGACCAGATGGAGCGCACACGCGAGTACCTCTCCGCGCTCGTCCGCGGCTGGAACGTCCAGCAGGTCAAGGAGATCGTCGCCGAAACGCTGCACGACCTGATCGACCCGATCATCTACGACGAGGCCGCCTCCCTCATCGAGGAGCACCACACCGCCGGCCGCGACGTCGTGATCGTGTCCACGTCGGGCGCGGAGGTGGTCGAGCCGATCGGCGAGCTGCTCGGCGCCGACCGCGTGGTCGCCACGCGCATGGTCGTCGGCGACGACGGCTGCTTCACCGGCGAGGTGGAGTACTACGCGTACGGCCCGACGAAGGCCGAGGCGATCAAGGAGCTGGCCGCGTCCGAGGGCTACGACCTCTCCCGCTGCTACGCCTACAGCGACTCGGCCACCGATCTGCCGATGCTTCAGGCCGTCGGCCATCCGCATGCGGTGAATCCCGACCGCGCGCTGCGCCGTGAGGCACTCGTGCGCGGGTGGCCGATTCTCGACTTCCATCGCCCCGTCCGGCTCAAGCAGCGCATTCCTTCGTTCTCCGTACCCCCGCGTCCCGCCCTTGTCGCGGCTGCGGCCATAGGAGCCGCGGCGGCCACCGCGGGCCTTGTCTGGTACGCGAGTCGACGCCGCTCCGCGCTCGCCTGAACTGCGCTTCCCTGGCTGGGCGCACCGCGTTCGACTTACCGATGACCATTTGTCTCCGTTTTGCGAGCAAAAGTAAAGAACTGCGGCCAGGCCTTCCGCTTGGTTGGGTCCTGGAGTACAAAGGACTCAACGGCCCGCGAGACCAAGGACATCCGAGAGGATCACCTTAAATACGCATTTGGCCCCACGGACCGAGCATGGACACCGGGCACCCACGCGACGTCGACCCGTCGATTACGGGCCAGCCGCACCAGGTGACGGGCAAAGTTCCCGACCTGATGGGCAACATATCGAGGACGCCTGGTAACCCGGTGGACATGCCAGCGGCGGTACGAATCCTCGTACCGCCGCAACTCTTATGAGCCCCCACGGGGGCTCTTTTCATGCCCTACTCATGCCCTGCGCATCGCAATGCTTTTCCGGCTCGCAACGCCTCGCGCCCGTGCGTGTGCGTCACGCCGCGCCGCGCTGAAGCGCCTCGCAGACAGCCGTGGACTCGCGCGCGCCGAGCCCGATCGCCTTGCCACAGTGGGCGATCCAGGCGGCCATGCCCTCGGGGGTGCCCGAGACATAGCCATCGAGCGCCGCCAGATAGGCCGCGCGGCCGAGTTCGCCGTGGCCGACCTCGGCGGGGCAGACGGACTTCGGGTCGAGGCCGCTGCCGACCAGGACGATGCGCTCGGCCGTGCGCGCGACCAGGCCGTTGTGGGAGGTGAAGGGACGCAGCGCGAGAAGCTCGCCGTGCACGATGGCGGCCGTCACCAGCGCAGGAGCCGAACCGCCGGCGATGATCAGCTCGGACAGCCCCTCCAGTCGGCCATGCACCTCCGCGGCGTTCGGCAGCGGCAGCTCGACCAGCGGCTCGTCGACCGGCTCGCCCTCCTGCCGCGGCCGTCCGACCCGGTCGTCCTTGCTTGCCGCCGCCACCAGGTGCAGCCGGGCCAGCACCCGCAGCGGCGACTGCCGCCAGATGGACAGCAGTTGACCCGCCTCGGCCGTCAGCCGCAGCGAGGCACCCACAACGCGCGCCTCGTCGTCACCGCTGAAGTCGGTACGCCGGCGCACCTCTTCCAGCGCCCAGTCGGCCCCGGACAGCGACGCGGACCCGCGGGCGCCACGCAGCGCCGCCTCGGCGGTGATCTCGTTGCTGCGGCGCCGCATGATCCGGTGCCCGTACACCCGGTCCACGGACTTACGCACGGACTCCACGGACTCGGGCACACCGGGCAGGGAACCGAGAGTCGCGAGCGGATCGGCGGACGCGCCTGTCGTACTCATGAGTACGACACTACGCAACCAGGGCGCACACCCCACGATCGAGTGGCCTTCTTCACGCACGCCTGTCACGTACAGCTACCACTCCACTACCCTTTGTGAACATGAAAATTGCTTTCGTCGGGAAGGGCGGCAGCGGCAAGACGACCCTGTCCTCCCTGTTCATCCGCCACCTCGCCGCGACGGGCGCGCCCGTCGTCGCCGTCGACGCCGACATCAACCAGCACCTGGGAGCCGCACTCGGCCTCGACGACACGGAGGCCGGGGCATTGCCCGCAATGGGCGAGCGGCTGTCGCTGATCAAGGACTACCTGCGCGGTTCCAATCCGCGGATCGCCTCCGCGCGGACGATGATCAAGACGACGCCGCCGGGCGAGGGGTCGCGGCTGCTGCGGGTGTGCGAGAGCAATGCGGTGTACGACGCCTGTGCCCGGCCGGTGGAACTCGACGGCGGCGCCGTCCGTTTGATGGTCACCGGCCCCTTCACGGACTCCGATCTCGGGGTCGCCTGCTACCACTCCAAGACGGGGGCGGTGGAGCTGTTCCTGAACCACCTGGTGGACGGCCCCGACGAGTACGTCGTGGTCGACATGACGGCGGGCTCGGACTCGTTCGCCTCCGGCATGTTCACCCGCTTCGACATCACGTTCCTCGTCGCCGAGCCGACCCGGAAGGGAGTCTCCGTCTATCGCCAGTACAAGGAGTACGCCCGCGACTTCGGCGTCATCCTGAAGGTCGTCGGCAACAAGGTGCAGGGTCAGGACGATCTCGACTTCCTCCGCGCCGAGGTCGGGGACGACCTGCTGGTGACCGTCGGGCACTCGGACTGGGTGCGCGCCATGGAGAAGGGCCGCCCGCCCCGGTTCGAGCTCCTGGAGGACCCCAATCAGCTCGCCCTGCGCCGCCTGCACACGGCCGTGGATGCCACACACGAGCTGCGGGACTGGGAGCGTTACACCCGCCAGATGGTGCACTTCCACCTGAAGAACGCCCAGTCCTGGGGCAACGAACGCACCGGGGCCGACCTGGCGGCGCAGATCGACCCCGGATTCGTACTCGGCGAGAACGTCGCGGCCCTGTCCGGAGGCAACAACTCCCACCTGACTCCTACTGCTTGACCGGCCGCTGACCGACTGCTGACCGACCGCTTGACCTACTCCTTGGCGCCTTCCTTGACCGCAGGCGCCCCGGGCACCCCCTTCGGGGCCGGGGCCGGGCGCCCCGACAGGAAGGACGCCCAGCCCTCCTTCGGGGCCTCACCGACCCCGAGGGTGCGCAGCTTCTTCAGGGTCGCCGGGTCCTGGGCGTCCAGCCAGTCGGCGAGCTGGCGGAAGGACACGCAGCGCACGTCGGGTTTGTTGCAGACGGCCTCGACGACGGCTTCGACGGCGCGCATGTAGGTGCCGCCGTTCCAGGACTCGAAGTGGTTGCCGATGATCAGGGGCGCGCGGTTGCCGTCGTAGGCCCGGTGGAAGCCCTTGAGCAGACCGTCCCGCATCTGGTTGCCCCAGAAGCCGTGCTTGGCGGGGTCGCCCTGGCTGTCGGTGCCCGACTGGTTGACCATGAAGTTGTAGTCCATGGTGAGCTGCTCGTAGGAGTGCCCGGGGAAGGGCACGAGCTGGAGCGACAGATCCCACAGACCCTCCTTCTTCGTGGGCCAGAGCTGGGTGTTGACCCCGCTGGAGTCGTAGCGGAAACCGAGATCCCGCGCGGCCTTCACGAAGTTCTTCTGGCCTTCCAGACAGGGTGTGCGGGCGCCGATGAGCTCCTTGTCGTAGTCGAAGGGCAGAGGGGGCGTCTTCGTCATACCGGCGTTGGTCTTCCAGGACTTCACGAACTTCTTCGCCTGGGTGATCTCGTCCTTCCATTCCTCCACCGACCATTCGCCGACCCCGCCGTCGCTGCCGCAGAAATGGCCGTTGAAATGAGTGCCGATCTCGTTGCCCTCAAGCCACGCGAGGCGCAGTTGCTTCACTGTGTCGGCGATGCCCTCTTCGTCGTTGAAGCCGATGTCGGAGCGGCCCGGGGAGTGCTGGGGCGGCCGGTACAGGTCGCGTTTGTGGTTCGGAAGCATGTACACGCCGCTGAGGAAGTAAGTCATCGTCGCGTTGTTCGCCTTGGACACCTTGCGGAAGTGGGAGAACAGCTTCTGGCTGTCCTCGCCGGCGCCGTCCCAGGAGAACACCACGAACTGCGGCGGCTTCTGACCGGGCTTCAGTCGCTCCGGTCTGCGCAGATGCGGCTGCGCCCCGGTGTACGCGGTGGACCCGTCGCCGATCAGCCGGACGACGTTCTGCGGCGCGGGTGCCGCCGGCTTGACCTTCGGCGGTCCCGGCACGCCCCGCCCGGCATCGGTGCCGGTCGAGCAACCCGCGAGGGAAGCGGCACAGACCGCCGCGATCGCGGTGCCTGCGGTAATCCTGTGCGTCGCGATGATCCTGTGCGTCGCGGAGGCCCTGTGTGACGCGGCAATTGCGCGAGGGGCGGCGTTGTGGCGGGTGGCGGCCATGTTCCGTCCACCTTCTTCCTTCTCTCGGGTGCCGACAGCGCCGCCAAAGTCGCATGGGACCGAGAAGGAATTAGTACGACAAGCCGACTAATCGGCCACTTCACTCTTCAGGGGGATTTATTAGTCCATTTGCTCGGAAAAACTATTCCGGCCCTTTACTCTGCATTACGATCCGTTTACCGACTGTTGATGCATCCCGCCGCTGCACGCCGTGACCACACGGCCGCCGACCCGACCCCTCGCCGAAGAGCGGGGGACCACCAGATCCGCGACCGCGCTGCCCCGGAGGAGACGGGAAAACATGTCAGCCTTCGTCCCCACCCGCACCGACGAACCAAGCCGAGAGAAGCACCTCCACGAACCCCACAGCCCGCCCCCGACCAGGCGGCCCCGCCGCCGCATCGCGGGCGCCGACGTGTCGGCCTCGATCGCGGTCTTCCTGATCGCACTCCCCCTGTCCCTGGGCATCGCCCTGGCCACGGGCGCGCCCCTCCAGGCCGGCCTCGTCGCCGCGGCCGTCGGCGGGATCGTCGTCGGCTACCTCGGCGGCACACCACTCCAGGTCAGCGGCCCCGCGGCCGGCCTCACGGTCGTCACCGCCGAGCTCATCCAGAGATACGGATGGCGTACGACCTGTGCCATCACCGTCCTCGCCGGCCTCGCCCAACTCGGCCTCGGCTTCGTGCGTGTGGCACGCTCCGCACTCGCGGTCAGCCCCGCCATCGTGCACGGCATGCTCGCCGGCATCGGTGTCACCATCGCCGTGGCCCAGCTGCACATCGTCCTCGGCGGCACCCCGCACAGCTCGGTCCTCGACAACATGCGTGAGCTACCGGCCCAGTTGGCCGGCGTGCATGCGGCCGCGCTGTCGGTGAGCGCGCTGACCCTCGTCCTGCTGTTGGCCTGGCCTCGGATTCCCGGCCGCACGGGCGGGCTCCTGCGCAAGGTGCCGGCCCCGCTCGTCGCCGTCGCCGTCGCCAGCACGGCCGCGTCATTCGCCGGGCTCAGCCTGCCCAAGGTCGACCTGCCGTCCTGGAGCAGCCACGCTCTGGCCGCACTCCCCGAGGGCCCGGTCCTCGGCCTGGTCGCCGCCGTGCTGACCATCACGCTGGTGTGCAGCGTGCAGTCGCTGCTCGGTGCGGTCGCCGTGGACAAGCTGGTCGCCACACGGCCGGAGCTGTCCGCCCGTGTCGGGCGCTCCGACCTGGACCGTGAGCTGCTCGGTCAGGGCGCCGCGAATGTCGTCTCCGGCGCGCTCGGCGGGCTGCCCATCGCCGGGGTGGCCGTGCGCAGTTCCGCGAATGTGCAAGCCGGTGCCGTCAGCCGGAACTCCACGATGCTGCACGGCGTTCTCGTAGTAGTCGCCGCGTTGCTGATGGTTCCGATCCTGGAGCTCATCCCGCTCGCCTCGCTCGCCGCCCTGGTGATGGCCGTCGGCATCCAGATGGTGTCCCTGCACCACATCCGCACGGTGACCCGCCACCGCGAGGTGCTGGTGTACGCCATCACCACCCTCGGC
Source organism: Streptomyces sp. NPDC111606 (assembly GCF_055656945.1). Taxonomy (NCBI): domain Bacteria; kingdom Bacillati; phylum Actinomycetota; class Actinomycetes; order Kitasatosporales; family Streptomycetaceae; genus Streptomyces; species Streptomyces sp. NPDC111606. The sequence continues at coordinate 223,796 of NZ_JBVKBY010000012.1, read as the reverse complement.
GTGGTGTTCTTCGGCGTCCTCGAGGGCGTGACGCTGGGAATCGCCATGGCCGTCGCCGTCGCCCTGCACCGCCTCACCCGCACCCGCATCACGCACGACGAGAAGGAAGGAGTCCATCACGTACACGTAAGAGGCCAGTTGACGTTCCTCGCGGTGCCACGGCTCAGCCGGGCCCTGCATCTCGTACCCCAAGGCGCGCAAGCCGTGGTGGAGTTGGACGGCTCGTTCATGGACCACGCGGCGTACGAGTCACTGCAGGACTGGCAGAACACGCACACCGCCCACGGCGGCACCGTCGAGCTGATCGGCCGCAGATCCGGGGTTCGGATCGGTGAGCCGACAGGACCGGTCGGTCTCCATCTCGACGGGACGGGCACGACCGAGTCGGCCGACTGCCGTTGCCACCCCTGGACGGCCTGGCGCAACCACCAGTGCGAGATCCCGGAGTCCGTCACGTCCCGCGACGGAGAGCCTGGGCAAGCGCAGGCGATCGCGACCGACGACAGCCACGAGGCAGGTGCGTCCAGCAGCACTGGAGCCCCTGGCAACACAGGAGCCCCTGGCCGCACCGGCGCCACCGACGGCACCGGCGACCCCGGCACGGTCGGCGGTGTCGGCAGGACCGACGGCACCGAAAGCCCCACCGGATCCGTCCGCCCCGACGAGAGCGGCGTCGACGGGGCAGTCAGGGCAGACAGGCTCGGCGCAGGCAGCGAGGTCCGCGGGATGGCCGGCGGCACCGACGGGAGCCGGCCCAGCGGCCGCCAACTGGCCCGAGGCATCAGCGCGTTCCAGCGCAACACCGCGCCCCTGGTGCGGGGCGAGCTGGCGCGGCTGGCGCGGGAGGGGCAGCAGCCTTCCCAGCTGTTCCTCACCTGCGCGGACTCACGAGTGGTCACGTCGATGATCACCTCCAGTGGTCCGGGCGACCTGTTCGTGGTGCGCAACGTGGGCAACCTCGTTCCGCTGCCGGGCCAGGAGAGCGGGGACGACTCGGTGGCGGCCGCGATCGAGTACGCGGTGGACGTGCTGGAGGTGCGGTCCGTCACGGTGTGCGGGCACTCCGGGTGCGGGGCCATGCAGGCGCTGCTCAACGCCGAACCGGACGGCCCGCGGGCCCCGCAGACCCCGCTCAGGAGGTGGCTGCGGCACGGGCTGCCGAGCCTGGAGCGGATGTCCGACGAGGACCGGCCGTGGGCCAGACTCGCCGAGCGGGCCCCGGCCGACGCGGTGGAACAGCTTTGCCTGACCAACGTGGTCCAGCAGCTGGAGCACCTGCGAGCGCACGAGTCGGTGGCCCGGGCCCTGCGGGAGGGGGCGCTGGAACTGCACGGGATGTACTTCCACGTGGGCGAAGCACAGGCGTATCTGCTCGCCGAGGAGGGTGAGGAGGGTACGGACGACGTGTTCGACCACGTGGGAGTGGCGGATCTGTCGGCGTGATGCGGGGAGGTGAGCGCGGCCCCGTTCGGTGTGGGGCCGCGCTTCTGGTTGGCTGCGGTTCGCGTGGGCCGGGTTCACCTGGGAGGGGCCGGATCCGAGGCCCCACGGAGCGGCATTCCCGCGGATCGGCGTTTCGCCTGGACCGGGCTGGAATGTGAAAGGGATTACAGACCTGAACCGCGTCCGGCCGGCGCCCGTGGGAACGGATGACCCCGGCGCGTTCACCCCGACGCCCGAAAGCACCTCCGGGCCACTTCCGGGCCCAATCGCCGACAGGTCTAAACCAATTTTCCGTCGACCCTTGTCATCGGGCCCCCGGGTCTGATGAGCTGTGGCCTGGGACACAACGGACACCCTGGGAAAGGGAGATGTCGTGAGCAACGAAAGCCTGGCCAACCTGCTCAAGGAAGAACGCAGGTTCGCACCCCCCGCCGACCTGGCCGCAGGCGCCAACGTCACCGCGGAGGCGTATGAACAGGCCAAGGCTGACAGGCTCGGCTTCTGGGCCGAGCAGGCCCGCCGGCTGACCTGGGCCAAGGAGCCTACCGAGACGCTGGACTGGTCGAACCCGCCGTTCGCCAAGTGGTTCAAGGACGGCGAGCTCAACGTCGCCTACAACTGCGTGGACCGGCATGTGGAGGCCGGGCACGGCGACCGAGTCGCCATCCACTTCGAGGGCGAGCCCGGCGACAACCGCGCGATCACCTACGCCGAGCTCAAGGACGAGGTCTCCAAGGCCGCCAACGCCCTGCTGGAGCTGGGTGTTCAGAAGGGCGACCGGGTCGCGGTCTACATGCCGATGATTCCCGAGACGGCGGTCGCGATGCTGGCCTGCGCGCGCATCGGCGCCGCGCACTCCGTCGTCTTCGGCGGCTTCTCGGCGGACGCGCTCGCCACTCGGATCCAGGACGCGGACGCCAAGGTTGTCATCACCTCCGACGGCGGTTACCGGCGCGGCAAGCCGTCCGCGCTCAAGCCGGCCGTGGACGACGCGGTGGCGCGCGTGGAGAACGTCGAGCATGTGCTCGTCGTCCGGCGCACCGGTCAGGAGGTCGCCTGGGACGACAGCCGCGACGTGTGGTGGCACGAGATCGTCGAGCGGCAGAGCGCCGAGCACACGCCTGAGGCGTTCGAGGCGGAGCACCCGCTGTTCATCCTGTACACGTCCGGGACGACGGGTAAGCCGAAGGGCATCCTGCACACCTCCGGCGGCTACCTCACCCAGACCGCGTACACCCACCACTCGGTCTTCGACCTCAAGCCGGAGACGGACGTCTACTGGTGCACCGCCGACGTCGGCTGGGTGACCGGGCACTCGTACATCGTGTACGGGCCGCTGGCGAACGGCGCGACGCAGGTCATGTACGAGGGCACGCCGGACACGCCGCACCAGGGCCGGTTCTGGGAGATCGTCCAGAAATACGGGGTGACGATCCTGTACACGGCGCCGACCGCGATCCGTACGTTCATGAAGTGGGGCGACGACATCCCCGCAAAGTTCGACCTCGGCAGCCTCCGGGTGCTGGGGTCCGTCGGTGAGCCGATCAACCCCGAGGCCTGGATCTGGTACCGCAAGAACATCGGCGGCGACCGCACCCCGATCGTGGACACGTGGTGGCAGACCGAGACCGGCGCGATGATGATCTCGCCGCTGCCGGGTGTCACGGAGACCAAGCCCGGTTCCGCGCAGACGCCGCTGCCCGGCATCGCCGCGACCGTCGTCGACGACGAGGCGAACGAGGTGCCCAACGGCGGTGGCGGCTATCTGGTCCTGACCGAGCCGTGGCCCTCGATGCTGCGCACCATCTGGGGCGACGACCAGCGGTTCATCGACACGTACTGGTCGCGGTTCGAGGGCAAGTACTTCGCCGGTGACGGGGCGAAGAAGGACGACGACGGGGACATCTGGCTCCTCGGGCGCGTCGACGACGTCATGCTCGTGTCGGGCCACAACATCTCCACCACGGAGGTCGAGTCCGCGCTGGTCTCGCACCCGTCCGTCGCCGAGGCGGCCGTCGTCGGTGCCGCCGACGAGACCACGGGGCAGGCGATCGTCGCCTTCGTGATCCTGCGCGGTACGGCGAACGCCGAGGACGAGGGCCTCGTCAACGAACTGCGCAACCACGTCGGCACCACGCTCGGCCCGATCGCCAAGCCGAAGCGGATCCTGCCGGTGGCCGAGCTGCCGAAGACCCGGTCCGGCAAGATCATGCGCCGACTCCTGCGGGACGTCGCGGAGAACCGCCAGCTCGGTGATGTCACCACGCTCACCGACTCGAGCGTCATGGACCTCATCCAGGCGAAGCTCCCGGCAGCACCGAGCGAGGACTGAGCACGACCGCAGTCCGAGCACGGCAGGGGACTGAGCACAACCGCGAAGGGCACCCGGCGTCAAGCGCGCCGGGTGCCCTTCGCGTACGTACGGTGGAACTCGACGGATGCACCCCGACGCGCCCTTAGGTAAACTAACCAAAAACAGCCTCACCCTCAGGTGCGCCGGGAAGTCTGGTCGGCATGTGTTCTGTCCTGCCCACCGACCGGAGGTCTCCCTCGTGGCCGCGTCCCGCACCACCGCTCCCGCCCGCAAGGTCTTCGCGCGGCTGTCCCTCCCCGAGCGGAACTTCGTCGCGGACGCGCTGCGCACCGAGACCGTCGGTGGTGTACTGCTGCTGGTCGCCGCGATCGCCGCGCTGGTCTGGGTAAACGTTCCCGCACTGCACGACAGCTACGAGAGCGTCAGCCACTTCCACCTCGGCCCCGAGGCCCTGGGGCTGAATCTGTCCATCGAGCACTGGGCCGCCGACGGACTCCTCGCGATCTTCTTCTTCGTCGCCGGTATCGAGCTCAAGCGTGAGCTGGTCGCCGGCGATCTCAGGGACCCCAAGGCGGCCGTACTGCCGGTCGTCGCCGCGCTGTGCGGGATGGCGGTGCCCGCGCTGGTCTACACGCTGACCAACGTCGTCGGAGGCGGCTCGTCGGCGGGCTGGGCCGTCCCGACCGCCACGGACATCGCCTTCGCGCTCGCCGTGCTCGCCGTCATCGGCACCTCCCTGCCGAGCGCCCTGCGCGCCTTCCTGCTCACGCTCGCCGTCGTCGACGACCTGTTCGCGATCCTGATCATCGCGATCTTCTTCACCGACCGGATCGACTTCGCCGCCCTGGGCGGTGCCGTCGTCGGGCTCGGCGTCTTCTGGCTGTTGCTGAGGAAGGGCGTACGCGGGTGGTACCTGTACGTTCCGCTCGCACTCGTCATCTGGGCGCTGATGTACAACAGCGGCATCCACGCCACCATCGCGGGCGTGGCGATGGGCCTCATGCTGCGCTGCACCCGGCGCGAGGGCGAGGAGCACTCCCCCGGCGAGCACATCGAGCATCTCGTACGCCCCCTGTCGGCAGGACTCGCCGTGCCGCTGTTCGCGCTGTTCAGCGCCGGCGTGGCCGTCTCCGGTGGTGCGCTCGGTGACGTGTTCGTCCAGCCGGAGACGCTGGGCGTGGTCCTCGGGCTCGTCGTCGGCAAGACGATCGGGATCTTCGGCGGCACATGGCTGACGGCACGTTTCACCAAGGCCTCGCTCAGCGACGACCTGGAGTGGGCGGACGTGTTCGCCGTGGCGACCCTCGCCGGCATCGGCTTCACCGTCTCGCTGCTCATCGGGGAGCTCGCCTTCGGCGGCGACGCCACGCTGACCGACGAGGTCAAGGCCGCCGTGCTGCTGGGCTCCCTCATCGCAGCGATTCTGGCGACGGTGCTGCTGAAGATCCGGAACGCCAAGTACCGCACGATGGTCGAGGCCGAGGAGCGCGACGAGGACGAGAGCGGCATTCCGGATATCTACGAGCAGGACACTCCGGAGTACCACCTGCGGATGGCCGCCATCCACGACCGCAAGGCCGCCGAGCACCGCCGTATCGCCGAGGAGCAGGTCGCCGCACGCCACGCGCTTGCCGAAGTGGCGGGCGGGGCAGGCGAGGAAGAGCAGCGTCGGGCATGATCTGACGGGACGGCACAAAAGACGGAACCGTACCCAGTCAGGCAGAAGACGGAACCGTGACTACGAGGGAGACCGCGATGAGCGCACCCGACGGCAGCCCGGTCGGCGCCGAACGCAGCATCGGCCAGCTGTTCGCCTCGGCGACGACCGAGATGTCGGCGCTGGTGCACGACGAGATCGCACTGGCGAAAGCGCAGCTCAAGCAGGACGTCAAGCGCGGCGCGACAAGCGGCGGCGCGTTCACGGTGGCCGCCGCGGTGCTGGTGTTCTCGCTGCCGATGCTGAACTTCGCCCTCGCGTACGGCATTCGGACCTGGAGCGACTGGAACCTCGCGATCTGCTTCGTGCTGTCCTTCGCGGCGAATGTCCTGATTGCGCTCGTCCTCGCGCTGATCGGAGTCCTGTTCGCGAAGAAGGCCAAGAAGAGCCAGGGTCCGCAGAAGGTCGCCGCCTCGGTGAAGGAGACGGCGGGCGTCCTGCAGAACGCCAAGCCGCATCCGCGTCCGGCCCCGCTGACGGCACCGGAGCTGGAGGACCGGTCGCCCGCGGCCATCGAGGCTGTGGCACGCTCGTCGTCATGACGGATCCCGCCACCCCCTCGGCGCAACCTGCCTCGGTCGTACGACCCGATGGTCCCTGGACACACAGGGACGTGGCCGCCAATGGTGCGCGCTTCCACATCGCCGAGATGGGCGACGGCCCGCTGGTGCTGCTGCTGCACGGCTTCCCGCAGTTCTGGTGGGCCTGGCGGCACCAGCTCGTCGCCCTCGCCGACGCGGGCTTCCGGGCGGTGGCGATGGACCTCAGGGGCGTCGGCGGCAGCGACCGCACCCCGCGCGGTTACGACCCTGCCAACCTCGCCCTCGACATCACCGGGGTGGTCCGCTCGCTCGGTGAGCCCGACGCCGCGCTGGTCGGACACGACCTCGGCGGCTATCTGGCGTGGACGGCGGCCGTGATGCGTCCCAAGCTCGTGCGGCGGCTCGCGGTCGCCTCCATGCCGCACCCGCGGCGCTGGCGGTCGGCGATGCTCTCGGACGTCAAGCAGACGGGTGCGAGTTCCTACATCTGGGGGTTTCAGCGGCCCTGGGTTCCCGAGCGGCAGCTGACCGCCGACGACGGGGCGCTCGTCGCGCGGCTGGTCCGGGACTGGTCGGGCCCGCGCCTGCCGGACGACGAGGCGGTGGAGACGTACCGCCGCGCGATCTGCATCCCGTCGACGGCGCACTGCTCCATCGAGCCGTACCGCTGGATGGTGCGCTCGCTGGCCCGTCCCGACGGCATCCAGTTCAACCGGCGCATGAAGCGCCCGGTGCGCGTCCCGACACTGCATCTGCACGGCTCGCTCGACCCCGTGATGCGTACGCGCAGCGCGGCCGGGTCCGGCGAGTACGTCGAAGCGCCGTACCGCTGGCGGCTGTTCGACGGGCTCGGGCACTTCCCGCACGAGGAAGACCCGGTCGCTTTCTCCACCGAACTGATCAACTGGCTGAAAGATCCCGAACCCGATCGGTGACCGCGCCGACGCGCCCGGTATCCGGATCTGAACAGGTGTACTACGAACAGCCAATTGCCTGGCGCATAGGCCAATTGGGGGCCCTGGGGGCGGTTATCGACCTTGGGGCAGGGGCAGACGTCGGGGTATGGGCTGGACGCACGACTACAGTGACGCAGCACGCAATCGCCGCTCGGCCGCTGGGCTGAGCTCCCACCAGCGAGGCACCGCCCCGCAGATGCCGGGCTCGGACCTACGGGTGGGCATTCCGCGCATTCTGCGCCGCCGGGCCCGCTGGGTCTCGGTGCGGCTGCGCCACCCGCGCACCTGACACCGGCCGCGCCCCGCGGCCCTGTTCCGGCACCCGGGACTACAGCGCGCAGCTGTCGCTGTCCACCTGCTGGTTGGCGGTACGCCCCTTGACGATGTCCTCCTGGATCTCGTCCGCGGTGAGCGCGTAGCCGGTCTCGGCGTCGTCGAGGGACTTGGCGAAGACCACGCCGTACACCTTGCCCTCGGGCGTGAGCAGCGGGCCGCCGGAGTTGCCCTGACGCACCGTCGCGTACAGCGAGTAGACGTCACGGCGCACGGTGCCGCGGTGGTAGATGTCCGGGCCGTTGGCCGGCAGACGCCCGCGCACGCGCGCGGCACGCACGTCGTACGCCCCGTTCTCCGGGAAGCCCGCGATGATCGCGCTGTCGCCGCTCTCGGCGTCGGTGGCCGTGAACTGCAGTGCGGGCGCGTCCATGTCGGGCACGTCGAGTACGGCGATGTCGCGCTCCCAGTCGTAGAGAACGACGGTGGCGTCGTACTTCCTGCCCTCGCCCCCTATCTGGACGGTGGGTTCGTCGACGCCGCCGACGACGTGCGCGTTGGTCATGACGCGGCGGTCGGCGAAGACGAAGCCGGTGCCCTCCAGCACCTTGCCGCAACTCGTCGCCGTGCCCATGACCTTGACGATGGAGCGCTGGGCGCGGGTGGCCACCGGGCTGGCCGCCAGGGCCGGGTCGGGCGGCTTGACCTCGTTGATCGGTTCGTTCGAGAACGGGCTGAAGACCTGGGGGAAGCCGTTCTGCGCAAGGACCGTGGAGAAGTCCGCGAACCAGGTGTCCGCCTGGTCGGGCAGCGCCCGCGAGACGCCGAGCAGCACCTTGGAGCTACGGACCTCCTTGCCGAGCGTCGGCAGGGTGGTCCCGGCAAGGGCGGAGCCGATCAGCCAGGCCACCAGCAGCATCGCGACGACGTTGACGAGGGCACCGCCGGTCGCGTCCAGGGCGCGGGCCGGGGACCAGGTGATGTACCGGCGCAGCTTGTTGCCGAGGTGGGTGGTCAGGGCCTGGCCGACGGAGGCGCAGACGATCACCACGACGACCGCGACGACGGCGGCGGTCGTACTCACCTCGGCGTTGTCGGTCAGCGCGTCCCAGATGACCGGGAGGAGGTACACGGCCACGAGACCGCCGCCGAGGAAGCCGATCACCGACAGGATGCCTACGACGAAGCCCTGGCGGTAGCCCACGATCGCGAACCACACGGCGGCGACCAGCAACAGGATGTCCAGCACATTCACGGAGGCCACCCTGTCATGACCGCCAGTCGAGCGGGACCTGCTTGCTTCTGTCCCAGGGCTGCTCCCAGCCCGAGTAGTGCAGCAGACGGTCGATGATGCCGGCTGTGAAGCCCCAGACCAGGGCCGATTCGACCAGAAACGCCGGACCTCGGTGCCCGCTCGGGTGGACGGTCGTGGCGCGGTTGTCCGGGTCCGTGAGATCCGCCACGGGGACGGTGAAGACGCGGGCCGTCTCGTTCGGATCGACGACGTCGACCGGGCTCGGCTCGCGCCACCAGCCCAGCACGGGCGTCACGACGAAGCCGCTCACCGGGATGTACAGCTTGGGCAGGACGCCGAAGAGCTGGACGCCGCCGGGATCGAGCCCGGTCTCCTCCTCGGCCTCGCGGAGAGCGGCCCGCAACGGCCCGTCGGCCTGCGGGTCGCCGTCCTCGGGGTCGAGGGCGCCGCCCGGGAAGGAGGGCTGTCCGGCATGGGAGCGCAGTGAGCTGGCGCGCTCCATCAGCAGCAGCTCGGGCCCGCGCTCGCCCTCGCCGAAGAGGATCAGTACGGCCGACTGGCGCCCCGCGCCGTCCTCCGGCGGCAGGAAGCGGCTCAGCTGCATCGGCTCGACCGTCTCCACCACCCGCACCACCGGGGCCAGCCAGGCCGGCAGCCCTTCGTCGCTGAGCACCACCGGCCCGCCCTGTGTATCGCTCGCCCGCGTCATCGCCACCCCCCTCGTCCTGCCCGGTCCAACGCCCGACGGCACCTAGATCGTTCCGGCCGACCCGCCCGCTCGCCCACCGAACGGCATCCCGTCCACCCGAAGGTGGCCGTACGACCACACGCCCGCCGCTGCTCGAACGGTTCCGGGCGGGCCGTACGCGGGCATGCCGACCGTCGACCGGTCCGTTCCGAGCCCCCGGCAGCCCGTCCGCTCGGCCGCGTCATCCGGCCCCCAGCGGCGGGGCCGGCTTGCCGCCCGCGTCGAGGTAGGACTGCGGAGGCTTGAGTCGCTGGCCGGGGAAGCCGCCCTTCTCGTACTTCAGGAGCTTCTGCGCCTTCTCGGGGTCGGTCTCGCCCTCGCCGTAGGCCGGGCAGAGCGGCGCGATGGGGCAGGCGCCGCAGGCGGGCTTGCGGGCGTGGCAGATGCGGCGGCCGTGCCAGATCACATGGTGCGAGAGGTCCGTCCAGTCGCTCTTGGGGAACAGCGCGGCGATCTCGGCCTCGATCTTGTCGGGGTCCGTCTGCTCGGTCCACTGCCAGCGCCGCACCAGCCGCTGGAAGTGCGTGTCCACGGTGATGCCGGGGCGGCCGAACGCGTTGCCGAGGACGACGAAGGCCGTCTTGCGGCCGACGCCGGGCAGCTTGACCAGGTCCTCGAGCCGGCCGGGGACCTCGCCGCCGTGGTTCTCCACCAGAGCCTTCGACAGGCCCATGACCGACTTGGTCTTGGCCCGGAAGAAACCGCACGGACGGAGGATCTCCTCGACCTCCTCCGGATTGGCGGCCGAAAGATCCTCCGGGGTGGGGTACTTGCCGAAGAGCGCGGGAGTCGTCTGGTTGACGCGCAGGTCGGTCGTCTGGGCGGACAGGACGGTGGCGACCAGGAGCTGGAACGAGTTGTCGAAGTCCAGTTCGGGGTGGGCGTACGGGTAGACGTCGGCGAGCTCACGGTTGATACGGCGGGCGCGACGGACGAGGGCGGTGCGGGACTCGGCCGTGGGGGGCTTCGGGGTGACGGTCCTGACGGCAGAGGCGCCCTTCACCGAGGCAGTGGCCTTCTCGGGGACGATGGCCGGTTTCTTACTGATCGCCCTCTTCGTGCTCGCCCTCGCCGCAGGCGTTTTCTTCGCGCTCGCCGTTTTCTTGGCGCTTGCCGTCTTCTCGGCGGGAGCGGCTTTCTTGGCAGGCGTGGCTTTCTTGGCGGCTGTCGACTTCTTGGCGGCCGTCTGTTTCTTCACGCCCGCACCCTTCCTCACGCCCACGCCGGCTTCCTTCTTTGCGGGCACGGCCTTCTTTGCGCCCGTCGACGCCTCCGCACCGCCCGGCTGCTCACCGCCGGCGGCCTTCTCAGCAGCGTCCGACTTCACCGCCGCTTTCTCGCCACGTGCCACCGACTCACCCGGCGCCTTTTTCGCCGCTTTTGCCGTTTTCCGTCCGCCACCAGGGTTCTGTTCGCCCACAGCGGAATCGCGACGTACAACCACCCGCCCAGCCCCCTTGGCCTGTGCTCTCACCGGCGATTTGGACACCCGGCCAGCCTAAAGCCCGGCACTGACATCCGCCCCGGACCCTGAAGATCGGCCCCCAATTGGACCCCTGCCGCTTACCTCGGGACACCTGTGCGGCATCCTTGTGACAGATCACACTGTTTGGACCGTCCGGCAAAATGGGGAGCACGGTCCCCTGGTACGCGGGGGAGCGATCCCCTGAGCAGGTCGACAAGGAGAGAACTCGTGGACGACCCTCTGCGGCGCAATCCGCTCTTCGCGGCTCTCGACGACGAGCAGTCCGCGGAACTGCGCGCCTCCATGAGTGAGGTGACCCTCGCACGTGGCGACTCCCTGTTCCACGAGGGCGACCCGGGCGATCGGCTCTACGTCGTCACCGAGGGCAAGGTAAAGCTTCACCGGACGTCCCCCGACGGCCGCGAGAACATGCTGGCCGTCGTAGGTCCCGGCGAGCTCATCGGCGAGCTGTCCCTCTTCGACCCGGGCCCGCGCACGGCGACCGCCACCGCGCTCACCGAGGTCAAGCTGCTGGGCCTGGGCCACGGCGACCTCCAGCCCTGGCTGAACGCCCGCCCCGAGGTGGCCACCGCGCTGCTGCGCGCCGTCGCGCGCCGTCTGCGCCGCACCAACGACGCGATGTCCGACCTCGTCTTCTCGGACGTCCCCGGCCGCGTGGCCCGGGCACTCCTGGATCTCTCCCGCCGTTTCGGCGTGCAGTCCGAGGAGGGCATCCACGTCGTGCACGACCTGACGCAGGAAGAGCTGGCCCAGCTGGTCGGCGCATCCCGCGAGACGGTCAACAAGGCGCTGGCCGACTTCGCAGGCCGCGGCTGGCTTCGCCTGGAGGCCCGCGCGGTGATCCTGCTGGACGTGGAGCGGCTGGCCAAGCGCTCGCGCTAGGCACACCGAGTCAGCGCCAGGCGCATCTCGAGCCGTACGACGCCGGGGCCCCGTCTCTCCGTGAGGCGGGGCCCCGGCGCGTTTGCCTGCGCCCTGATCGGCCACCCCTCGAACATCCGCGCACCAGGAGATAGCCTCCGCCCATGGCAAACGGGCAGTGGTACCCACCGGAGTGGCCGGACCGAATCCGCGCACTTGCGGAAGGAAACCTGACCCCGGCCGCCCCGAAACGCGCGGCCACCGTCATGCTGCTCAGGGACGCCGGCACCGGCCCGGCCGTGCACATGCTGCGCCGCCGGGCGTCCATGGCCTTCGCGGGCGGGGCGTACGCCTACCCGGGCGGCGGTGTCGATCCTCGCGACGAGCATCAGATCCGCTGGGCGGGCCCCACGCGCGCGTGGTGGGCCCAGCGGCTCGGCGTCGACGAGGCGGCGGCCCAGGCGATCGTCTGCGCGGCCGTGCGGGAGACGTACGAGGAGGCGGGCGTCCTGCTCGCCGGCCCGACCCCCGATTCCGTCGTCGGTGACACCACCGGCGAGGACTGGGAGGCGGACCGCGCAGCCGTGGTGGCCCGGGACGTGTCGTTCGCAGAGTTCCTGGACCGCCGGGGACTGGTGCTGCGTTCGGATCTGCTGGGCGCCTGGACCCGCTGGATCACCCCGGAGTTCGAACCCCGCCGCTACGACACGTGGTTCTTCGTCGCCGCCCTCCCGGAGGGCCAGCGCACCCGCAACGCCTCCACGGAGGCCGACCGCACGGTGTGGATCCGTCCCGCGGACGCCGCCGACTCGTACGACAAGGGCGAGCTGCTGATGATGCCGCCCACCATCGCGACGCTGCGCCAGCTGACCCCGTACGACAGCGCCGCTCAGGCTCTCGCCGCCGCTCCCGAACGCGACCTCACGCCCGTCCTGGCGCAGGCCCGCCTGGAGGACGGCGAGATCGTGCTGTCCTGGCCCGGCCACGACGAGTTCACCAAGCACATCCCGACCGGCGGAGCCCCCGCATGACCTTGCCCGCAGTGTCCGCAGCACCCGCGGTTCCCGAAGCTCCCGCAGTGCCGACAGCCCTGGAAGGCCCCCTCGTATGACGGACGCAGCAGCCCTCCCCGGCCAGCCGCGAGGCGGGGTTCTCTCCGGCCCCGCCACCGCCCGCGCCGTCAACGTCCTCGCGCCCAACCCCTCCGCGATGACTCTGGACGGCACCAACACCTGGCTGCTGTCCGAGCCCGACTCGGACCTCGCCGTCGTGGTCGACCCGGGCCCGCTGGACGAGGGACACCTGCGCAACGTCGTCGACACGGCCGAGAAGGCCGGCAAGCGCGTCGCCCTGACGCTGCTCACCCACGGCCACCCGGACCACGCCGAGGGCGCCGTACGCTTCGCCGAACTGACCGGCACCCACGTGCGTGCCCTCGACCCGGCGCTGCGGCTCGGCGACGAGGGGCTCGGCGCCGGAAACGTGATCGACATCGGCGGCCTGGAGTTGCGGGTCGTCCCGACGCCCGGCCACACCGCCGACTCGCTCTCCTTCCACCTGCCGGCCGACCGGGCCGTCCTGACCGGCGACACGATCCTGGGGCGCGGCACGACGGTCGTGGCGCACCCCGACGGCCGCCTCGGCGACTACCTGGACACCCTGCGGCGGCTCCGGTCCCTCACGGTCGACGACGGCGTGCACACCGTCCTCCCGGGTCACGGCCCCGTCCTCGAGGACGCCCAGGGCGCCGTCGAGTTCTACCTCGCCCACCGCGCCCACCGCCTCGCCCAGGTCGAGACGGCCGTCGAGGACGGCTACGGCACCCCGGCCGAAGTCGTCGCCCACGTGTACGCGGACGTGGACCGCTCCCTGTGGCCCGCGGCCGAGTTGTCGGTACGGGCGCAGCTGGACTACCTGGAGGAGCACGGGCTCATCTAGGCGAGCCGAGGGCCGCCCCTGCGCGTCGTCACTCGGGCCGGGGGGCTTTCACGCCGTGCACACGCGCGTACTCCTGCTCAAGCCAGGGGCCGAGGTCCTCGACGTACGACCGGAGGACGGCCGCATCTCCGGTCGGCTCCCGCCCGAGCAGGGCCGCGGTGCGCATCTGCTCGGCCCGCGCGGGATAGTACGACCCGAATGCGTCCGCCATCTCCACCAGATCGCTGGTCCACCCACCCCAGCTCGGCATGACCAGCGTGAACCCCGTCCGCACCAGATGCCGCGACATGAACCGGACGAGCGGCCGTCGGGCGTCATCGCTGTCGTCGGCGCCGGCGATCCGCGCCCGCCACCGAGGCAGCAGGAGGCCGAGATCGCCGTTCGTCTCGCGCGCGAGCAGCGAGTCGGGCCGGTAGCGCGGCAGATACTCGGCGAGATCGTCCCCCAGAAGGGGCGTGCACAGACAGGCGACGAACCACCCGCCGTCGTACCGCTCCAGGTCACTCAGCAGCTGTCTGCGGCTGCACAGCAGCGTCCCCGCCCCGTCGATCTGCGCGAACTCCTTGTCCAGCCCCTCGTCGAGCCCGCGCGCGTCCGTGCGATCCGCCTCGGTCGGCTCCTCGCGCAGGGCGACCAGCAGATCCAGGTCGCTGCGCCCCACGCGCGCGGTGCCGCGCGGAATCGACCCGTAGAGGTAGGCGCTGTGCAGCCGCGCCCCGAACACATCCAGCAGGCGGTCGCGCGCGGCGGCGACGACGGGCCGGAACGCATGGGGGACGCGCCCGAGCGCCCCTTCGCGCGCGATGTACCCCTGGGCGTCCAGCCCGCTTCGGAGGACGGTGTCGGCCATGGGGCCACTGTGCCCTGCCGGGAGGGCGGCGGGCCGCTCATTTACGGTGCCGTTCAGCGATGTTCAGCCTCTCCGCGCGGCGGCCGACACCCGGCGGTGGGCAGCCTCGACAGCCGCACCGCCGAGGGCCTGCGCCAACGCCGTCGCCTACGCCTGCGTGAGTTCCACCTGGAGCTCGACCTCCACCGGCGCGTCCAGCGGAAGCACGGCCACGCCGACCGCGCTGCGCGCGTGGACGCCCTTGTCGCCCAGGACCTGGGCGAGGAGTTCGCTGGCGCCGTTGAGGACGCCGGGCTGGCCGGTGAAGTCCGGGGCCGAGGCCACGAAGCCCACCACCTTCACCACGCGCGCGACACGGTCCAGGTCGCCCGCCACCGACTTCACGGCCGCGAGGGCGTTCAGGGCGCACGTGCGGGCGAGGTCCTTGGCCTCCTCGGCGGTGACCTCGGCGCCCACCTTGCCGGTGACCGGGAGTTTGCCCTCCACCATGGGCAGCTGGCCGGCGGTGTAGACGTACACCCCGGACTGGACGGCCGGCTGGTACGCGGCCAGCGGAGGCACGACCTCCGGCAGCGTCAGGCCCAGCTCGGCGAGCTTCTCCTCGACCGCGCTCACGCCTGCTTCTCCCGCTTCAGGTAGGCCACGAGTTGCTCGGGGTTGTTCGGCCCGGGCACGACCTGGACGAGCTCCCAGCCGTCCTCGCCCCAGGTGTCCAGAATCTGCTTCGTGGCGTGGACGAGCAGCGGCACGGTTGCGTATTCCCACGAACGATGGCTAACTTCGGCCATGACAACACCTCGGGCGGTAGTCGGTATGAATCTGCACGTCGCAGGCTACACACGGCAGTCCTACGGACGGGTCAACGGCAGCGAGGCAAGCCCGGCAACCCAGCGCGATGCCAACGCCGCTCGGTTCGAGTCGTTCGCCGCTGAGGCCGCCCGCCAGGGTGGCGACGCTGCCTGGTGTGGTCACTATGAGGACGTCGGCATATCCGCGTACAGCGGGACCGAGCGACCTGATTTCGAGCGGCTGCTTCGAGACTGCCGCATGGGGCGAATCAACGTCCTCGTCGTCTATAACATCAGCCGCCTTTCTCGGCTCGAACCGCGCGACGCTATCCCGATCGTCAATGAACTCATGTCGCTGGGTGTCACGATCGTCTCTGTCGCTGAGGGCGTGTTCCGTCCCGGCGAAGTGATGGACCTGATCCACCTGATTTTCCGGCTTGACGCTGCCTATCAGGAGTCCAAGAACAAGAGCACTGCTGTCCGCGACGCTGCTGCGCTGGCTCGCTCCCTGGGTGGCTACGTGGGCGGTAAGTCGCCGTACGGCCGCCGACTCAAGCAGGAAACTCGAACGGCACCGAACGGTAAGCCTGTTGCGATTCAGGTACTCGTAACTCAGCCCGATGAGGCCGCAGTTATCGAGCGAATCGCTAAGGCTCTGCTCGCCGGTACGGACTCTGTGCACTCGATGTGCGCGACGCTGAATGCCGAGGGTGTTTCGACCCTGGGGGCATCGCGCGGTAAGCGCACGGCGGGTAGTTCCTGGCACCCCAAGACTCTGATTCGAATGCTTCGGCACCCGCACCTTGCTGGGTTCGACGCTGAGGCCGTCTACAACGCTCAGGGTCGCGTGACTGGTCACCGTGTCCGCCGTGACACTGAGGGCAAGCCGCTACGCGCATGGGAACGGATTCTCAGCGAGGCGGATTGGTTCGCCGTTCAGGAATGGCTCGACGCCCGTCCGGTCCGCATGAATGAGCACCGCACTACGGCGCTGCTGTCGTCTCAGGGAATCCTGATCTGCGCGTGCGGCTGCTCCAAGAGTGCGAACAACTCGGAGCGCCCTAGCTACTTCTGCAACCGCCCATCAGGCAAGCCGGTCGACCCGAACAAGCCCGGCGACCATGAGGGGCGTTCCTACATCAGTCGTATGGCGCTTGATGATTACGTGGTGCGCCGGATCTTCGCGCTGATTGATGCCGCAGAGTGGGATGAGGAATCGCGCGCAATTCTTGAGCGGGTATCAGCGCACTACGCCGAAATCAACGAGACGCCCGAGGCTGCACAGGAACGGCAAACGGTGCTGCATGAGCGGGCCGATGCACTGCTTGCTCTGCGACAGCTCTACGACGACGCCGACTTGTATCGGGGCGACGAAATCGGCCGTGAGCGCTGGCAGTCGGATATCAAGGTTCAGCAAGCACGAGTAGGCGCCGCAGATCGGCGACTTGAGGAACTCGGCGATGCTGGTTCGATGGTGCTTCCGATCAGCGGGTGGACCGAGTCGGATAATGGCGACCCGATGGGCCCGGGGTCTTGGTGGGAGTCGGCATCCCTCGCTGACCGCCGAGAGTTCGTGGCGCTGTTCTGCAAACGCATCGTCGTGCGTAAGGCACTCGCCGGCGAGAAGAGTCGGGGGAACAAAGCCAAGGCTGTGATCGAGGGGCGCGTGTCCATCGAGTGGGTCTAGGCGCCCCTGTAGGCGCCGTTCTGGGGGTCCCTGGTCAGAACTCCGGCCGGGGCCCTTATTCATGCCCTCAGACGACCGCACGGGGCTCACAGGCAGGCAGGCCAAGCCTTGTCATGAACACACGGCACCTTATTGACATGAGCATGGAGACAGACACTCCAAGGATGCCCACATATGCCGGAATTATTTTGCCTGGCTTCGCCCCTATTTGCTCTCAGGCTGGTCACCGACTCGATAGAGGCACATCGAGAGCGGCGAACGGCGCAGGCACACCACGCCGCCCACCCCCGATCCAAAGAACACGGCGGAATCACGGAGGACACCACCATGCCCCTTGACCTAACCACCCTTGACGATCCTGCCTACGACGCCGCCATTCGCTCACTGCTGGCCGCTGGCGGCTTCAGCGCACATGGCCGTGGCACTCGCCCACTCGATGTGCCGGACGCCGCCGAGATCAACCGTGACAGCGTGCTGCGTGTGGCCTATCTGCTGACTCAGGGCGTAGCCGTCAGCAGCGAGGGCGGGAAGTGGCAGGTGATCGGATCCGGCGGCTCCGTAATTCAGCGCGGTTTGTGGGACGGGCTACCTCTGCCGAAGCGCTGCCACCTGACAGGCGACTTGCGCGGACATGTCGAGTCGTATGGCGCCTACAAAATCAACTACCGAGAGTGCAAGGTCTGCGGGGACAGTTTCTCTACCCGCAGACCGGTGCGCGTGAAGGCTCGCTGGCCGGAATTCTGTGGCGATTCGTGCCGCCGGAAGCGTGACGCCGAGCGGAAGCGCAAGCGGTAACTACACAGCACGGAGGGAAACTACACAGCCCAAACCCCCTCTGACCTGCGCTGTTATGAAACTAGATCTGTTGTTACCGTTACACACATTCCTCTATAGATTCTAATGGAAATAGGCGAACGGTAACGCTTCATCGAGTTTCGCTACGTCACAGTGGGACAGGCCACCGAACCTCCGGGAAAGAGTGGTTGAGGGGGTGCACCGCCCCCACACGATCCCTTGGACTCACCATGATCGGTCTCGGAACCCCCCGGGAATGTGAAGATTGCCCGGAGTGGCTGACCGGTCGGCAAACCCGTTTCTGCTCGCGCGCATGCATGATGCGTTCCCGTCGCCGGAATGCCACTCCGCCCGCTGAGAAGGTCTGCCGACTGTGTGGCGCCACCTTCCGGCCCCGTCGGGGAAAGCAGACGTTCTGCGACTTCGATGAGGATGCCGGCGCGGAATGCGCGGAGCTTCAAACTGCCCTGCATCAGGCGGCATTCGACGCACGTAACGACCGTGAGGATGACCTGTGGTGCGCACACTGCGGCGAATGGATGGAATGGTCCGGCCGTGGCCGACCGCCCAAGTTCTGCTCACCGCGCTGCCGTACAGCCTCCCACAGAGCCTCTAAGCGCCCCTGACATACCAACTCACGCGAAGGGCCTGCACGTCGCTCAGAACGGCGTACAGGCCCTCTCTCATGCCTTCAGAAAGAAACCCCATGGACATTCACCGCCGACTACGCGAGCGCGACGCGCGCCTAACCAGGTTCGCGAAGCGCCACCCCCAAGCTGCCGCTGACGTGGCCAATGCGCTGGCCCGTGTTCGCTATCTGCGCGGCGAGCCTGACGAATACACCTGCACCGGTTGCGCAGTTGAACCCGCAGCGGAATGGCAGCTAGTGGAGCTGTCCCGGCGCGAGGGTCCCGAGTTTCTGCTCTACAGCGACGAGCCAGAGCATTACTCGCCCTTCTGTAGCCCCTGCGCGCTGGACGCTGAGCACGAGCGGAGTCGGCGCCTAGACCACCTCTGGGGTCGCACGCGCTAACGGCGCAAGTCCGCACACACACGCCCGCTGACCAGGCTCCAAGCCTCAGCCGGCTGAAATCTTCGATTACCAGGAGCACACGTGCCCACACCCGCCACCATGCCCGGCGCCAAGCTGCGTGAACGTCCCGCCCTTTCCACGCTGATTGTGTCGCTCGCGACCGCTCTGGAATCCGCCGACGAAATAGACCTAGACGGCGTCGAAGTACTCACGGGCCTACTCGCTAGCTATGTGGCTCTGCTGAACGCCCAGCGCGAACGCAGCGCATGAGCAAGAGAGGCCGCAAATCCCGCACTTCCCGTCTGCGCTGGGTAGCCGACTGCATCGCCACTGCCAAGCTGCGCCGCGAAGCTTGGGATCTATCCACCCGCGAAGCGCAGGAAGCTGCGTATTACGCCGTCTGGGATGAGCTTCGCATCCCCAACGATCTGACTACCGAACAGCTACAGCGCATCGGCGATTCCCTGTGGCGCGCTGTTCAGCGTGTCGCCACCGACAAGAAGGAGAACTGACCATGACTGAAACCCCTCTCGAATTCACCGGTTCCGGCACCGAGGCCGACCCGCCGACTTTCGATGCCATGCGCCCGAGCGCCCCCAATCAGGCTGACGTGGCCGTTGCTGGTCTGGCGAGGACTGCCAAGGCTCACGCTGCCGCATTCAGCAGCAACGCCGACACGAGCAACAACCTGCCCGCTGATCTTCGGGATATGGTCCGTGACGCTTCCATGGCGATCACCTCGACACTGCACACTGCCTACGAGGCTCGGCGTAAGGCAGACACCTTCCGAAACGACGTCACGATTTACCCTCAGGGGCGCGAACTCCTGGCGAATGAGGCAACTAAGACGGCCGATGACAAGGTCGCAGAGTCGCTTGCGAAGGCTGACGATCAGATCCAGGTGGCTGCCGCACTCACGTATGAAGCTGCCCGCCCGCGCATTTCGGCAGCAGACTCGATGCCCGCTCGCGCTGACCTTCAAATGCTGACTCAGCGCCACATCGGCAGGCATGGGGAGCTGGCCGAAACGCTGAAGCGGCTTGCTCAGCGCAGTGACGGAGTCGGCGCCCTGGTGGCCGATCAGCGCTTCCTAGGGGATTTCCTCGACGCGCAGGGAATTGACCCGGACATGCGCGAGGCAGTTTTGACCATAGTCGGCACTGAAGTGGTTAGGGCAGCCGTAGGGAGCGGCGACCCGAAGCGTTCTGCTGCCGCTCGTACGAACCTCGCTCTTGCCGAACTGCGCAAGGCTCGTGTTGCGGCCAGTGCGTTCACTCGGCACATGCTTCAGAGCTGATCACGCAGCGGAGTGGGCCGGAGTCACCTACCAATTCGGTATGTGCTCCGGCCTGTTCCGTCATGCATCACGCATTGCATTGGCATTGACCGAGCGATCACATTACGTAGTCGCACCTAATGTCCGATTGGGGCGATAGGGGTGCGGGTGTACCCCTTACCCCCTAGGGGGCCGAGAACGCGGGGGAGGTCTCTGAGGTGCGCGCCCAGTCCTAGACCTGGTTCTACACACGGAGCGTGACCCGATGGAAAGCTACCACGAATACATAGCGCGCTGGGAAGCCATCCCGCATTGGTGCTCTCGCTGCGAGCAGGAAAAGCCCGCCCGAGAGTTCGCGCTTGAGGCTCGCCGAGGTGTTCAGCCCTGGTGCCGACAGTGCAAGACAGAATATCAGCGCGAGCGCCGTAGACGTCTAAAGGCTGAGGGCGAGTAGCGCCGGCCTACTTCCGACTGCCGTCGTCATCTAGCGCGGCCTGCGCTGCCACGATGAAAGTAGTGAGGCTGGACGAGAATTCCTGCGACTGCTCGAACAATCGCACACGGCCTTCCCGCTGTCCCTCTTCATCAACCATGTTGTATACCCGCAGTTCGACCAACAGCTCTGAAGCGCCTCGTGCGAGTGAAATGGCCGCATCGCTCACCATGGCTGGTCCGACTAGGGCGGCTTCCGTGCTCGCTTCCTTGATTGCAGTCGCCATCTGCGTCCAGCGCGTTTCCACGTCGTCGTCAAGTACCGGATACAGGTTTGGATGCAGCCTGAAGGGTGCGGATGAGTCCCGTAGTTTGGACGCTTCGTTGATGAGATCCCTGTAGAAGTTGTAACGCGGCTCACGCCTTTCCCGTCGATGTTCTGCCCGCGCGGTGATACGCGCGCCTTCCCGCTGAGCCCATCCTGTTGCCAGCGCTGCGCCAATCGTTGCCACTGACCCCGCCAGTGCCCCGAGCACCGCCGCCAATCCTGCGTCCATGGCGCCAATTTTCCCGGGGTGCAGGTCAGTTGGTCAAGCGCATGTGCTGACGCACCCGAGGAGTCGCAGCCGGCTGAAAACCTCACATTCGTTGCTGGGATGTGTGCTGCCGCTACGACTCCAGCCTGTCCAGCACGTACATGGGTTTGCTGGGCCAAGGCACCATCTGACCCCTCAAGTCGTATTGGACCTTGCCTGCATCATCACGCAACCTCGAAAGAGAGTCCGCCAACTGATCGAGGCTAAGAGTTCCCCAAGGATCGGGGAGCCACATGGAGTAGTGTCCGATGACCACAAGGAGACCGCTGAGACTTTTGGGCTCCTGAACGATCATCATTTCTCTTGCCGCAAGGTCAGTTTCAGGGTTGAAACCGATAATGGACGGCAGGACAGATGGAGCGTCCGACTTGAGTTTTTCTCGGATTGGGTCTAGCGCTGGCTGGAGGATGTAGCTCCACCCGAGTGCGGAGAATGCAGCCAGATAGGCCGATCGGACCCATGACATATCAGCACGCTCTGTCGAAAAGCGCTGCTTAATTGTGAACTTGAGGCCAGATTCTTCCCCTCGATCAGACTGCGCTCGAAGAGCCTTTTCGTGAGCGTCGAGGTTTTCCTTGCGATTCTGCTTAGGTACACCTTGCAAAAACCAGCCATTCCCCGTACTCAGAGCCTCCCCGTTGATCTCGATTCCTCCTGCTTCAAACACAGCCCGCATGGGTCGCTTCGTTCCCTTGCCGGCCATCATGCTGTGAAAGTCGGCACGTTTCTGCGCCTGGGAGTCAAAGTCTCGTCCCGCGTCATTGTTGCAGCGCTTACACGTGAGCAGCATTCCCTTTCCGCCGAGTGCTTCCGGCGGCACATGCTCAATGGTCAATTTCTGGGCTGCAATCGCCTCAAATGGGAAGGCATACAAACAGCATGGGCACGCGTAGTAGGCATCATCGCTGGGCAACCGATCAGCGCGCCCAATCCGTTCCAACACTTGCCGGAGCAGCGGCGCCCCTTCGCTGAACCAACGTTCTCGCTTGTTCACACATCGAGTATGCCTGCACCAGTACCCAGCATGCAGGGTTTTCCAGGAACCGACAGTGTCCACGGACCTACCCCTGAGGGATGGCTCTCCCCTCTCACTAGCCACTCGGCAGGGAGGTGATTTCCTACCGCAGCAACTCAAGCCGATTGCGCGGAGAGAACCACCCCCGTTTGATGCTTTGGTCACTCACTGGCCGGAGCTTCACTACTCTCGGTGGGTGATCCGGAATTGGGTCGGATAGTGAACGGTCGGTGGAGGGGTTCAATGGCGGGCGCTCCAGAGTTCGGTACGCTTGCTTCGTCCTCCTGCTTTTCTTCTTCGAAATACCGTGACGTTACAAATTCCGCGATGACGGACTGAACAAGAAGGCCGTTGGCGGACCGGAATGCACCGACCCCGTTCATGTACAGCACAAGTGAAGCGGCGGCGCTGAAGAGGAACCAAGGAGACCAACTGACCGCGAGAACGACCCACAGAGGCACGGAATATATTGCAACATTTATGCGGAACTCCCCCTCCGCGTTAAGTCGGTCGCTTTCCATGTAGACGTCCACACTATTTCCGATGAGATGTGTACGCAGTTCAGGAAATTCAAACTGGATATTATCCACAAGCATCGCAACTCGGTTTGAATATGGGTCAGTCACGCCACGCACACGAAAAGCCTTCAAAGCGTAGGTCCGCAAGGCGACCATATCCTCTGCAGTCACGAGCGCGAGTTCACCCAAGAAGATCCAATTGAGCTTTGCTATCCGCCTCCATGGGATCCTCATGACGTCGCCTATGAGGTAAAGCGCAAACGCAATGATTGCGGTCACTATAGGTCTGCCTGCCACCTCTCCCAGTAAATAGACACGCTCAAGTAAACCGTTGGCCTCGTTGCGCGATGGCACCGACTCTCCGAACAATATCCATAGCTGGAACACGCACAGTGCGCCGACAGCAAACGGCGTACGAAGGTGGCGGAACCCTGGAAGCAGACTCGCAAGCATGACCTGATGATGCACCGCATGCGGCGCCCCTGTGTAGGTTTCTCTGAGCAAGTGAAGGCAAGACACCCCGTTGCCGCTGCCTTCCTGGTGGTTGGTACGGGGCTAGTTGCTTCCCTGACGGTGCGTCAATTATGTCAATGCGTTGATGGCAGACGTGATCAGCGTTCGAGCGTTAGCCCCATAGGCGGCAATCTCTTTGAGGTTCCCGAACGCTTTAAGGTACAGCGCCACGTCACTTGGCTGAGTCTCCTTGATGGATGCCGACAGTGTTTCGACATGCACCCGCTGACTGTCAAAGACGGTGAAAGCCTCCAGCGGCCATGATGTCCGGGGCGCGGTGAAAGGGATGACCCCGAGCGACACCGACGGCAGCGCCATGACGGCAAGCAAGTGGCCAAGCTGCGCGGCCATCACTTCTGCGCTGCCGATCCGATAACGCAGAACTGCCTCTTCAACCAGGACGGCGAATTTGTGGTCACCTTCACGGATGACGTGGGACCTATTCGCGCGCGCTGTTACGGCGTCTGCAACATCGTCGGGTGTGCCCCGGAATCTGGCGATCGAGGTCAGCAGTGCGGTTGCATAGCCCGGTGTCTGGAAGAACCCCGGCACCACGTTCGAGCAGTAGACGTGAAACTGCCGCGTCTGCTCATACAGCGGTACGCCGGACTCCTGTAGCTGTCGCAGCCCTGTGCGCTGTAGCCGCTTCCACTGGACGTACATGGAATCTGCTTGCCGGTTGGCGGCGATTAGTTCATCAGCCTGCGCCGGCGCCTCGCACGCTGTGCACCACGCTCGAATGTCGGCGTCACTCGCTGGCGTTTTGGCATGCTCGATGCGTGATGACTTTGATTCGCTCCACCCGCAGCGAACGGCCAACTCACGCGCCGTGATTCCAGCGTCTAGGCGAAGCTCACGCAACCGGACAGCGATAGCTTCTCTGGCCTCTTGGGCGCGGGACGATGGAGACGACGACATGAGTTGGCCGTGCCTAGATTGTGTATTCTCTGTGCGGAATTGCGCGCTGCCAGATCTCCTCAAAGGCTGCCGAGCACATTTTCAGCGTCTCGGCGTCCGAGTTGAGTTCATCCGTGACGTGGCTGCCATCCCCCGCGAAGTGATGGATGCGGAGCAGGTTTCCGTCAAACAGCCAAAAGTCGTTGGCAGGCACCAGGAATCCGCTCGCCTCTCTGCGTGGCAACCAGCGAACCTCTTCCCCAGCAGCGATGTTGGCGCGCGTTACGTAGTGCTCCCATCGGATGTACTCGCTGAGAGGCTCTGAGACGACGCGTGCACGGCGGACAGCCACGCCCCGCTGTACGGCATCCGCAATCGTCTGATGGAACGGGTGCCACCAGGAGTCGCGGTCCTCCCAGTCAACGCGCTCACCACGCTGCCATGCTTCTAGCCGAGGATTGCTGCCGTAGTCGTCGCGGAGTTCCAAGTGCACGGCGGATTCGCGGGTGTTGGCCAGTAGCTCACTGAACGGCGGAACGCTCGACGGCATCGCACGCTTCCCTGATCATCGGCACCATGCGCGCCGGAATCCTGATGACCTCTTCGCTGTCCGGGATCGCCCCGCGAGCCGGTGTGTTGACTTCGCATGCTGCCCGCAGTTCGGGGCTTGCCTTCCAGCCTTGAATGACTAGCTCTCCTGACTGGTCGTCCGCCCACACGGTGGGGCAATGCTCAAGGTCAGTGTCTGGGTCGATCCCGACGAACCGTAGCGCCATCTCAGCCTCCGTCAGTGCGCGGTTTGCTTCGACTTGCATAGCCATCGTCTCGCGCTCTGTTGCACCGTCAAGACCACCTGCGGAATAACTCACGTGCAAGCTCATGCAAGTTGATGGAGTTGCCCGCTGCCTCAGTCGTTGACTGCTCACCGAAGCGACGGAGGGGGCCAGACGTGAGCAGGCCGAGAACGTATCCGAGCGCGCCGGTTGATCTGCCGTTGGATCAGCGCCAAGACCCGGAACCTACGACCGGTTGCGACGTATGCCTTGCGCTGGACGTTCAGCGGACGGACGCGAGGATGCGCGGGGATCTCTCAAAGGTCACTGACTTGAACGTGGAGATTCGGCGACACGCGCACCGGACATGAGCGCACCTGCCAAACCACGCGCCGGACGAACGGGCGGGGAAGAACCCTGGTCCCTTTGGAAGCACGGAGACCTATGCGGATGCTGCGCCGGACACCGTGAAATCTGGTGTGACGGGTGCTGCGGATTCGGGGGCTGTCGGCGCTGCCGATGGACCGAGAAGCGCCCCTGTCCGGCCTGCGTAGGCGGTGACGCTGAGCCTGTGCGCTGGTGTTGAGACTGCCCCCGTCTGTGTGCCCTCCCCCGTGGCGCATGGGCGGGGGCTTCCTGCTGCCATAGTCGCTGGTCAGACACCTACTGGCTCATGCCATCGTGTGTGGCGTAACCTTTGCGTATTCCCACTTGGTCATGTGGCCGACTTTATCCGCTGCCCGGCGCGGGCCATGCGGCCGACCGCGGTCACGTTGTCCACAGGCTGTCGCGTAGCTTGCGCACCGACTGGTTAGGCTCGAAGACGTGAGCAGGCTCCAGGTCGTCAGCGGCAAGGGCGGGACCGGAAAGACCACGGTCGCCGCCGCGCTCGCGCTCGCCCTCGCCACGGAGGGGAAGCGGACGCTTCTCGTCGAGGTCGAGGGCAGGCAGGGCATCGCGCAGCTCTTCGAAACAGAGGCGCTGCCTTATGAGGAGCGGAAGATCGCCGTCGCTCCTGGGGGCGGGGAGGTGTATGCCCTCGCCATAGACCCCGAACTGGCCCTTCTGGACTACCTCCAGATGTTCTACAAGATGGGCGGTGCGGGCCGGGCCCTGAAAAAGCTCGGCGCGATCGACTTCGCCACCACCGTCGCGCCGGGGCTGAGAGACGTACTCCTGACCGGCAAGGCGTGTGAGGCCGTGCGGCGCAAGGACAAGGCCGGGCGGTTCATCTACGACTGTGTCGTCATGGACGCCCCGCCCACCGGGCGCATCACCCGCTTCCTCAACGTCAACGACGAGGTCGCCGGGCTCGCACGGATAGGGCCGATACACAATCAGGCACAGGCCGTGATGCGCGTGCTGAAGTCGGCCGAGACGGCCGTGCACCTGGTCACGCTGCTGGAGGAGATGCCCGTCCAGGAGACCGCGGACGGGATCGCCGAGCTGCGGGCCGCGCGGCTGCCGGTGGGGCGCATCATCGTGAACATGGTGCGGCCCGAGGTGTTGGACGCCACCGACCTGGAACTCGTACGCAGTGTGCCGCGTGCCGCTGTCGCCAAGTCGCTGTCCTCCGCCGGGCTCGGCGGGGCACGGCGCGGCGGGAACGCCGAGCGGCTGGTGGACCCGCTGCTGGCGCAGGCCGACGAGTACGCCGAGCGGTACGCGCTGGAGCATGAGCAGCGGGCGGTCCTGGACGAGTTGGGGCTGCCGGTGCACGAACTGCCGTTGCTCGCCGAGGGCATGGACCTGGCGGGCCTGTACGAACTCGCGGGCAAGCTGCGGGAACAGGGCCTGTCATGAGTCCGTTCACCAGGCAGGACACGAGTCCGTTCAGCCGGCGGGAGCGGCACGCCGTGCGGCGGGATCGGCACGTCGTACGTCAGGACCGTCAGCGTCGGAAGCAGGGGATGTCATGAGCCGTCCGGAATCCGCCCAGGCGCCCGACGCCGCGCGCGCCTCTCACCTGTCCCCCACGCGCGTGCTCGACCTCGACCCGCTGCTCGACGACCCGAAGACCCGCATCGTGGTGTGCTGCGGCTCGGGCGGCGTCGGCAAGACCACGACCGCGGCGGCGCTGGGACTGCGGGCCGCCGAGCGCGGGCGCAAGGTGGTCGTGCTCACCATCGACCCGGCCCGCCGGCTCGCCCAGTCGATGGGCATCGACTCCCTGGACAACACCCCGCGCCGGGTGAAGGGCGTCGAGGGTGAGGGCGAGCTGCACGCGATGATGCTCGACATGAAGCGCACCTTCGACGAGATCGTCGAGGCGCACGCGGACCCCGACCGGGCGTCCGCGATCCTGGGCAACCCCTTCTACCAGTCGCTCTCGGCGGGCTTCGCGGGCACGCAGGAATACATGGCGATGGAGAAGCTCGGCCAGCTGCGCGCCCGGGACGAGTGGGACCTCATCGTCGTCGACACGCCGCCGTCCCGCTCGGCGCTGGACTTCCTCGACGCGCCCAAGCGGCTCGGCTCGTTCCTGGACGGCAAGCTGATCCGCGTCCTGCTGGCCCCGGCCAAGGTGGGCGGCCGCGCGGGGATGAAGTTCCTGAACGTCGGCATGTCGATGATGACGGGTGCGCTGGGCAAGCTGCTCGGCGGTCAGCTGCTGAAGGACGTACAGACCTTCGTGGCCGCGATGGACTCCATGTTCGGCGGATTCCGTACGCGCGCGGACGCGACGTACAAGCTGCTCCAGGCGCCCGGGACGGCGTTCCTGGTGGTGGCCGCGCCGGAGCGGGACGCGCTGCGCGAGGCCGCGTACTTCGTGGAGCGGCTGGCCGCCGAGGACATGCCGCTCGCCGGTCTGGTGCTCAACCGGGTCCACGGCAGCGGCGCCGCCCGGCTGTCGGCCGAGCGGGCACTCGCCGCCGCGGAAAATCTTGAAGAGACCGGCATTGTGGATCAGGAGGGCGGGAAAGCTGGACTTCGTAACTCCCCTGACACGTACGACAGTTCAGAATCAGTCGCATCCGAATCGCCCGCTTCCGACGAACCGGCTCCCGAAGAACCGGCTCGCGACGCAGGCTCCCCCGCCGCTCCTGAGGCAGGCTCCCCCGCCCCCGACACGGAGCGCACCGCAGCCACGGACGAGCCGCAGCCCGTCACTCCGCAATCCGCCACCGGCGCCGATGCGCCGGGCCCGGCGCATGTGGAGCGGTCCGTCGACCAACTCACCACAGGCCTGCTGAGGCTGCATGCCGAGCGCATGCAGCTGCTCTCTCGTGAGCAGCGCACGCGTGACCGCTTCACCTCACTGCACCCCGAGGTGGCCGTGGCCGAAGTGGCCGCGCTGCCCGGCGATGTGCATGACCTGGCGGGACTGCGGAACATCGGAAACCGACTCGCGGCCCATAAGCCGGAGCTGCCTGACCCCGCGGCCGGCACCTGAGGGAGTTCCGGGAGGAGACCTCCTGGTCCCCTCAGCCCTGGCCCCCTCAGCTCACCGCTGCGAAGTCCTCGTACACCTGGTCGTCGTCGAGCGGCAGGATGCCCGCGCCCCGCTCGTACTCCGAGCGCGCGGTCTCCAGCAGCCGGCGCCAGGAGGTCACGGTGGGCCGCCTGCGCAGCAGCGCGCGGCGCTCCCGCTCGGTCATTCCTCCCCACACGCCGAATTCGACGCGGTTGTCCAGCGCGTCCGCCAGGCACTCCGTGCGCACCGGGCATCCGGTGCACACCGCCTTGGCCCTGTTCTGCGCTGCTCCCTGAACGAACAGTTCATCCGGATCGGTAGTGCGGCAGGCCGCCTGCGCACTCCAGTCGACTACCCAGCCCATACCGGCGCCGTCCTCTCCCGAATCGAGGCTCCCCCACGGCGGCAGCGGCATATTCACCGCCGCCAGTTGAGGACGTTACGGAAGGTGGGCACAGCGCAACACCCCCTTCGGGCCCAATCTTGAATGGCCCGAACGGACTATGCGTAAGCGGCAGATCACCCGGGGGAGTGAGCTGGCGACATGCGTGACTTTCCCGGCAAACCAGGACAGTTCAGTTGAGTCACAACGGACGCCGGATGACACACAAGGCGGATTCGGACACGCCCCCACCAAAAAAGTGAGGAACCTCCGGAACGATTCGGGGTCGCCGGACGTATTGATACGTGGTCGCACTGCTGTGACAGTTGAGAGCAGCTTAGGCCAACGCCTGCATGCCTGTCCGGCGAATGGGCTGCATCCATGAGTGAGCTCTGCTCGCGCACGGTGGGCCTCGGTTCGCTCATCTCTACGGTTTAGGCTGCCCCCATGCCAAAGAAGCGCTCGGGCGGTGGTCTGTCGCCAACGCAACAGGCCGCCAAGTTCCTCGGTGTCAGTGTGCTCGCGGGAGCCGTGCTGGCCGGTATCGCGTTGCCCGCCGTCGGCGCGCTGGGGCTCGCGGCCAAGGGGTCGGTCGAGAGTTTCGACGAGCTCCCGGTCAGCCTCAAGACGCCGCCACTGAGCCAGCGCACCACGATCCTGGACACCAAGGGCGCTCAGATCGCCTCGGTCTACTCGCGCGACCGTACGGTGGTCGACCTCAAGGACATCGCGCCGTACATGCAGAAGGCGATCGTCGCGATCGAGGACGCCCGCTTCTACCAGCATGGCGCGGTCGACCTGAAGGGCGTCCTGCGCGCCCTCAACCGCAACGCGCAGAGCGGCGGCGTCACCGAGGGCGCGTCCACGCTCACCCAGCAGTACGTGAAGAACGTCTTCGTCGAGGAGGCCGGCAACGACCAGACGAAGGTCGCCCAGGCCACCCAGCAGACCCTCGGCCGCAAGATCAAGGAGCTGAAGTACGCGATCCAGGTCGAGGAGGAGCTCGGCAAGAAGAAGATCCTCGAGAACTACCTGAACATCACGTTCTTCGGCCAGCAGGCGTACGGCGTCGAGGCCGCCTCCCAGCGCTACTTCTCCAAGTCCGCCAAGGACCTCAAGCTCCAGGAAGCGGCCCTGCTCGCCGGCATCGTCCAGTCGCCGAGCCGCTACGACCCGGTCAACGACGAGGCCGAGGCCATCAAGCGGCGCAACATCGTCCTGCAGCGCATGGCCGACGTCGGCGACGTCTCCCAGGCGGAGGCAGACGAGGCCAAGGAGGCGCCGCTCGGCCTGAAGGTCAGCAAGCCCAACAACGGCTGCATCACCGCCGTCAAGGGCGCCAGCTTCTTCTGCAAGTACGTCGAGAAGGTCTTCCTCAGCGACCCGGTCTTCGGCAAGAACCGCGAGGCCCGCGCCAAGATCTGGAACCGCGGCGGCCTGACCATCACGACGACCCTCGACCCGCAGGCCCAGAAGTCGGTCCAGGCCTCGCTCAAGGACCACGTCAACCAGGACGACAAGGTCGCCGCCGCGACCACCCTCGTCGAGCCCGGCACCGGCAAGATCCTCGGCATGGGCCAGTCGAAGCCGTACGGCTACGGCAAGAACGAGACCGAGTACAACTACTCGGTCGACGCGGCCTACGGCGGCTCCAACTTCGGCTTCCCGACCGGTTCGACGTTCAAGCCGTTCGTCGCGGCGGCCGCCCTGGAGGAGGGGCGCCCGCCGACGCAGGAATACCCGTCGCCGTACGAGATGGAGTACCCGAGCCCGGTCCAGACGTGCGACAGCAAGCCGTGGACCAATCTGCGTGGCGAGAAGCTGGAGAACGAGGCCGAGTCGGAGCGCGGCCCCTACCGCCTGCGCAAGGCGATGGAGCTGTCGGTCAACACCTACTTCGTGCAGATGGTCGCCGACATCGGTCTGTGCCCGGTGGTCAACATCACCGACAAGCTGCAGGTCCGGCAGGGCAACGGCGACAAGCTCCCGGAGACCCCCTCCGTCACCCTCGGCTCGGTCGGCCTCTCCCCGCTGACGATGGCGAGCGCGTACGCCGCCTTCGCCTCCCGCGGCATGTACTGCACGCCGATCGCCATCGAGTCGATCTCGCAGAAGGTCGGCGGGGAGCAGAAGTCGCTCGAGGTGCCCAAGTCGACGTGCTCGCGGGCGATGTCCGAGCAGACCGCGGACACCGTCAACACCCTGCTGCAGGGCGTGGTCGACTCCGGCACGGGTAAGGAGGCCGGTCTCACCAACCGCCAGAGCGCCGGTAAGACGGGTACGACGGACGAGCGCCGCAACGCCTGGTTCGTCGGCTACACGCCGAACCTCTCGGGCGCCGTCTGGGTCGGCAGCGCCACCCAGAAGGTCAAGATGCGGAACATCTACATCGGCGGCCAGTACCACGACCTGGTCTACGGCGGCCGGGTCCCGGGCCCGATCTGGCGCGACGCGATGAACGGCGCCCTCGACGGCAAGGCCGACGAGAACTTCAACACCGTCGACATCCCGGAGGACAAGCCGGACCGTGGCCGCGGTGACGAGGACGAAGACGGCGACGAGAACGGGAACGGCAACAACGGCGACGAGTTCATCGGCGGCCTGATCGGCGGCGGGAACAACAACGGCGGCGGCAACAATGGCGGCGCGGACGGCGGTGCGTCCCCGGCGCCCTCCTTCTCGATCCCCGAGGGCTGGTGGCAGGGGCAGTCGAACGGGAACGGCACCGGGGGGCGCGGGTGACGCGGGGCGCTTGAGGCTCTGACGGCCCCTGTCCCTTCGTACGAGGACTTGATGTCGTACGAAGGGACAGGGGCCGTCTGTCGTCCGGGGCGGGCGTCCGAAGCGGACGTCCGAGGCAGGCGTCCGGGGCGGGTGGGCCGGCTCGTCGCCGGGCCGGCTGCCCTGCCGTGGGTGTCAGCCGGCGAGCAGCTTCTTGACCACCGCGGCCACGCGGCCGCCCTCCGCCAGGCCCGCGACCTTCGGGTTCACGATCTTCATGACGGCACCCATGGCCCGCGGACCCTCGGCGCCGGCCGCCTTGGCCTCCTCGACGGCCTGGCCGACGATCTCGTTCAGCTCGTCGTCGCTGAGCTGCTTCGGCAGGTACGTGGCGAGGACCTCGCCCTCCGCCTTCTCCCGCTCGGCGGACTCGGCACGACCACCCTGCGCGAAGGCCTCGGCCGCCTCACGGCGCTTCTTCGCCTCGCGGGTGATCACCTTCTGCACCTCGTCGTCGGAGAGCTCGCGCTTCTCCTTGCCCGCGACCTCCTCCTTGGTGATCGCGGCGAGCGTCAGCCGGAGCGTCGAGGAGCGGAGCTCGTCGCGCTCCTTGATCGCGGCGTTGAGGTCTTCCTGCAGCTTCGACTTGAGCGTGGTCATGGCGTCGATTGTCGCAGGTGTGGGGCAGGGAACGCCCCTTGATTTCAAGGGGCGTGCACGGCGATGCCGTACCGGGGGCGGCTGGGTACGGGGACTTCGCCGGTCTGACACGATGGTTGTATGCGCGCGCGATACGGAGTACCCCTGGGCATCACGGCGGTTGGCGCCGCCGGTCTGTTGTATTCGGCGGGTTTCGAGGCCCGTTCCTTCCGCCTGCGACGGGTGACGGTCCCCGTCCTGCCCGCGGGCATGCGTCCGCTGCGCGTGCTCCAGGTCTCCGACATCCACATGGTCGGCGGCCAGCGCAAGAAGCAGCGCTGGCTGCGCTCGCTGGCGGGCCTGCGCCCGGACTTCGTGATCAACACCGGCGACAACCTCTCCGACCCGGAGGGCGTGCCGGAGGTGCTGGACGCGCTGGGTCCGCTGATGCAGTTCCCGGGGGCGTACGTCTTCGGTTCGAACGACTACTACGGCCCGAAGCTGCGCAACCCCGCCCGCTACCTGCTGGAGAAGGCCCAGGGCCGCCACGGCCTGAACGGCAACGCACCCGCCGTCGGCGCGATCCACAACCCCTGGGAGGACCTGCGCGACGGCTTCGACGCCGCGGGCTGGCTCAACCTCACGAACACGCGCGGGACGCTGAAGGTCGAGGGCGTGTCGGTGGAGCTCACCGGCCTCGACGACCCGCACATCAAGCGGGACCGCTACGAGCGGGTGGCCGGGGGCCCGTCCGGCGCCGCCGACCTCGCGATGGGTGTGGTGCACGCGCCGTACCTGCGCGTCCTGGACTCCTACACGGCCGACGACTACCCCCTGATCCTGGCCGGCCACACCCACGGCGGCCAGCTCTGCATCCCCTTCTACGGCGCCCTGGTCACCAACTGCGACCTCGACACGGACCGCGTGAAGGGCCTGTCCACGCATACGGCCGAGGGCCGTACGTCCTACCTGCACGTCTCGGCAGGCTGCGGCGCGAACCGCTACACGCCGTTCCGGTTCGCTTGCCCACCGGAGGCGACGTTGTTGACGTTGGTGGGGCGGGAGTAGGGGCTGGTGATGCGGGTGGGGCGGGAGTAAGGGGCGGGGTGGGCCGGAGTACGGGTCGAGGTGGAGCCATCCGGCCGCTCGGCGTAACCCGCACGGACCACCCGTATCGCCCGTTTTGCCCATCCTGCTTAGCGTGAGGGCATGACAGCCCCGATACCCAGGGACATCCCGGACCTCCCCGCGATACCGGGCATCCCCGCGCTGCTGCCGTCCCACGTCCCCGCCACCGCGGTGGTGGCCCCCGCCCGCCGCCCCCTGGCAGCCGTGTACCGCCTGCTGGTCGCCCTGGTCGCGGCCGCGGCGGTCGCCGTCGAACTGACCCTCGGCAGCCCCGTGCGCACCCTGAGCCACTTCGCGATCCAGGCCAACATCCTGCTGGCCCTGGTCTTCGTCCTCTCGGCCCGCCGCGCCTGGACCGCCCGCCGCCCCCTGCCCTCCGCACTGACGGGCGCCACGCTGCTCTACGCCCTGGTCACGGGCCTCGTCTACCACGTGCTGCTGGCCAACGAGTCAAGCCCCTACGCGCTCCCCGGCGTCCTCACGGGCGAAGCCGCGGACCCCACGGGCTGGCACGCGATCACCACCCAGGTCCTGCACACGGCGACGCCCATCGCGGCCCTGCTGGACTGGCTGCTCCTGACCGCCCCGGGCCACCTGCGCCTGCGCCCGGCGGCGATCTGGCTGCTGTACCCCCTCACCTACCTGGCGTTCACCTTCACCCGAGGCGAACTACTCGTCCCCGGCACGCCGGCCCGCTACCTCTACCCCTTCCTCGACGTGGCCCAGCACGGCTACAAGAGCGTCCTCGGCAACGCCCTCCTCATCGGCCTGGCCATCTACGCCCTGGCCATCGCCCTCGTGGCCCTCGACCACGCCCGCCCCAACCCCATCCGCCACCGCGTCCACCAACGCATGAAAACCGGATTTCGTCTCCAGCCACCGGTGGGCTAAAGTAAACGACGTCGCCGCGACAGCAGCGACATCGGGGTGTAGCGCAGCTTGGCAGCGCGCTTCGTTCGGGACGAAGAGGTCGTGGGTTCAAATCCCGCCACCCCGACACAGGTCAGAGGCCCATTCGCTTAATCGCGAATGGGCCTCTTTCATGCCCTAGGGCCAAACGGGGGGCCAACCGCATTCGACACGAGGGGGAGGCCGTCGCTGGGTCGTGCCGGTACAGCTCGGAACCCGCGGCACAGGACTACCTCAATCGACTCCACACCCTGGCAGAGGAGAAGCCCGGTTTCCTGCCGCGGTGACGGAGCATCTGCTTGGCGGGGTGGTCAACTGGTCCTCGGTGTGCCCTGACCGATGAGTCTTGCGCGCCGTGCTGGTCTGTACGCCGAATACCGACTCACGGGAGGCTGACGCCATGCGGAAACTGACCTTCGCCATGAACATGAGCCTGGACGGCTACATCGCCGCGCCCGGCGACGACCTCGGCTGGAGTGTGCCGAGCGACGAGCTGTTCCAGTGGTGGTCCGACCGGGTGGCCGCGACGGGCCTGGCGCTGTACGGGCGCAAGCTGTGGGAGACGATGAGCTCCCACTGGCCGACCGCCGACAAGCAGCCGGGTGCCACACCGGCGGCGATCGAGTACGCCGGCCGCTGGCGGGACATGCCGAAGGTGGTGTTCTCCTCCACGACCAGCACGGTCGACTGGAACACCCGTCTGGTCACCGGCGACGCGGTCACCGAGATCACCAGGTTCAAGGCCGACGACGGCGGCCCCATGGACATCGCCGGTGCCACACTCGCCGCGGCCGCCATGCGGGCCGGGCTGATCGACGAGTACGTGATCGTCACCCATCCGGTCCTGGTGGGCGGCGGCACGCCGTTCTTCACAGCCCTGGACAACTGGGTGAACCTGAGCCTGATGGAGACCCGGACGTTTCCCGACAGCGTGCTGCTGACCAGGTACGAGACCAGGCGCTGACCGCGCGAATGGCGTCCGGGGTCATGGCACGCCGGACCAGTGCCCACGCTCGCGACGCCGGAACAGCGCACGGCCGTGCCGCCCGAGCGCACATCCAGCGCAAGGTCGCACTCACGCTCACTCAGGCACCCGCCCGCCAATCAGCCGCGTCGTCCGGCACCGGTCCCTCCCCTCGTGGGGACCGGTGCCGAACGGCGAGGAGGTGTCGACCCGTGGGGACGCGCCGTGTTGGCGGGTCAGTGCGGGTCGAGCTGGACCGTGGTGGCGTCGAGGGCTCGTAGTTCCTGCGAAAGCGGATCGTGTCGAAGGTGTCCGAGAACATGCGGCGCCATGAGTGGTCTCTCCGGGCTATGGGCTGGTGGCCTGCCTGGGCGTCGCGCGATGGATGCGCAAGTGCGTCGTGATCCTGCCAGTCGAGGGTGCCGGAGAGGAGCTTCCGGTCTCCGGACGCCGACTTAGCCGCAGGTCAGCCATATAAAGTGAGTTTTCCGGTCCGGAAGACCAGGTGGGCCGAGCAGCGGCGGAGTAAGGGAGTGGAGGGCTTGAGTTCCGACTCGGCGGCGCGCACAGCCTTTGCGGAACGGCTCGCGCTGCTCTACAAGGAGGCCGGCAATCCGCCGCTCAAGAGTGTGGCCGACGCGGTCGTACGGCTGCAGCGGGTCGATGAGCGGGGGCGTCCCGTACGGGTGTCCGCTCAGCGGATCAGTGACTGGCGCCGGGCCAAGAACGTGCCTGCCCAATTCGCCGCGCTGTCAGCCGTACTGCATGTTCTGGTTCCGCAGGCGCGCCGCGCGCGGCCCGCGCCCGTGTCCGCCGGGCTGTACGACCTGGGTCAGTGGCAGCGGCTGTGGGAGCGGGCGACCTCCGGGGAAGAGGAGGATCCCCAGGCTCCGGTCGAGGCGCCTGCGGTGTCCGGTGGGGTGTGTCCCTATCGGGGGCTGGCCTCGTACCGGCAGCAGGACACCCGTTGGTTCTTCGGGCGGGAGCGCAGTACCGACGCGCTGGTCGCTCAGCTCCGTGCCGTGGAGAAAACCGGCGGTCTCGTCATGCTCGTCGGTGCCTCGGGGGCCGGCAAGTCCTCCCTGCTGAACGCCGGTCTGGTGACTGCCCTGCGCAACGGCGCACTGGGCGGGGCGGGTGGCAGCGGTCCGGCGGGCGCCGTGGTGCAGCTGGTGCCGGGCGCCGATCCGCTGGCCGAGCTGACCCGTCGTATACCGGAACTTGCCGATGTCGTCCGGTCGGCGGAGGTGGAGGGCTCGGACTACCGGGCGGAGGACGGGGACGAGAACGGCGCCGACGAGCTCCGTGCCGACTTCGGGCGCCGCACACGCGCCGCCGTCCTCGCCTGGGCCCGGCGCGAGGCCGCCGACGCCAACGCCGACGCCGACCAGGACCGCTCTTCCGGCACCACCGCCGCCAGTTCTCTCAGCCCCACTGACCCCACCACCCCACCCGTCCTCATCGTCGACCAGTTCGAAGAGACCTTCACCCTCTGCCCCGACGACGCAGACCGCCGCACCTTCGTCCAGCTCCTCCACGCCGCCTGCACCCCCGCCGAGCCCGGCGACCCCCCGCCCGTCCTCGTCGTCCTCGGTATCCGTGCCGACTTCTACGAGCAGTGCCTCGGGCACCCGGAGCTGGCCGACGCGTTGCAGCACCGGCACATGGTGCTCGGGCCGCTCACGGCCTCGGAGTTGCGGGAGGCGGTGACCGGGCCGGCCAAGGCTGTGGGGCTGGAGTTGGAGCCGGGGCTGGCGGAGCTGATCGTGCGGGAGGTGAGTGCGGACGGGCCGCGCGGGACGCATGACGCGGGGGCGTTGCCGCTGCTGTCGCACGCGCTGCTCGCCACCTGGCAGCGGCGCAAAGCGGGGCGGCTGACCATGGCCGGGTACCGGGCGGCCGGCGGGATTCAGGGGGCCGTGGCGGCCACCGCCGAGCGCGCCTGGTCCGGCCTCGATCCGGCGGCGCGTACCGCCGCGCGGCTGCTGCTGCTCAGGCTGGTCCGGCTCGGCGAGGACACGCAGACGACCCGGCGGCGGGGAACGCGGCGGCAACTGGCGAAGGAGTCGACGGACCCGAACAAGACGGAGGAGTCGCTCGAGGCGCTGGTGCGGGCCCGGTTGGTCACGCTGGACGCGGAGACCGTGGAGATCACGCACGAGGCGCTGCTCCATGCCTGGCCGCGGCTGCGGGACTGGATCGACGAGGACCGGCAGGGCCATCTGCTGCGCCAGCGGCTGGAGGAGGACGGCCGGGCCTGGGCGGAGTCCGCGCGGGACTCGTCGCTGCTGTACCGGGGGTCCCGGCTGGAGCAGGCCCACAGTTGGGCACGGTCGGCCGGGGACACGTTCCTGACCCGGGGTGCGGTGGAGTTCCTCGCCGCCTCGGTGAGGCTGCGCAGGCGGACGGTCTGGATCATGCGGAGCTCGGTCGCGGCGCTGGTCGCGCTGGTGATGGTGGCCGTCGGGGCCGCGGTGGTCGCCTGGCAGCAGCGGGACGACGCCGTGTACGCGCAGGTGCTGGCCGAGGCCGACCGCTTCCAGTACACCGACCCGTCGCTGTCCGCCCAACTCGACCTGGTGGCCCACCGGCTGCGCCCGGACGACGAGGACACCAGGAGCCGGCTGATATCGATCGTGAACGCCCCGCTGGCCACGCCCCTGCGCGGCCACTCCGGCGCCGTCTACCTGACCACCTTCAGCCCGAACGGACGGCTCCTGGCCACCGCCAGCTACGACCGGACCGTACGGCTGTGGGACGTCTCCGACCAGAAGCGGCCCAAGCCCCTGGGCAAACCCCTGGCCGCGCACACCAGTTGGGTGAGCAGCGCCGTCTTCAGCCCGGACGGCAACACCCTCGCCAGTGCCTCGGACGACGGCACGGTCCGGCTGTGGGACGTACGGGAGCCGAGCCGGCCGCGGCCGCTCGGGGCGCCCCTGACCGGGCACGACGCCACGATCTACCTGGTCGCCTTCAGCCCGGACGGCCGTACCCTCGCCTCCGTCAGCGAGGACCGGACCGTACGGCTGTGGGACGTCACCGATCCGGAGCGGGCCGAGCCGCTGGGCGAGCCGCTGACCGGGGCCGGCGCCGCGGTGCGGTCGGTGGCGTTCAGCCCGGACGGCAGGACGCTGGCGGCCGGGGGCGACGACGACACCATCCGGCTGTGGGACGTGGCCGAACCGGACCGGCCGAAGGTGCTCTCCACGCTGACCGGACACACCGACCTGGTGCACTCCGTCGCCTTCAGCCCGGACGGCCGCACCCTCGCCAGCGGCAGCGCGGACGACACGATCCGGCTGTGGGACGTCGCCGACCCCCGCCGTGGCCGGCAGCTCGGCGCACCGCTCACCGGGCACACCGGCCCCATCTGGTCGGTGGCCTTCAACCCCGAGGGCGACATGCTCGCCGCCGCCAGCGCGGACAGCACCGCGAGCCTGTGGAACATCAGCGACCGGGCGTATCCCGCGCAGGTCGGCGAGCCGCTCGCGGGTGCCAGCGGGGAGATGTACGCGCTCGGGTTCAGCCCCGACGGCCGTACGCTCGCCACCGGCAGCGGCGACAGCAAGGTCCGGCTGTGGTCGATCCCGACGGCGGACATGATGGGCCGCAGCGGGGCGTTCCGCCCGGACGGGAAGGTCCTCGCCACGGCCGCGCGCGACGGGCGGATCCGGCTGTGGAACGTGTCGGCTCCCGGCCGGCCCGTGTCCCTGAGCACACCGTTTATGCCCGCGGACGGCTACCAGCGTTCGATGGTGTTCTCCCCCGACGGCCGCACCCTCGCCGTACGGACCGGGCACCGGGCGTTGTACCTGTGGAACGTCACCGACCCGGCCCGACCGGTCCTGTCCGGGTCGCCCCTCACCCTGCACACCCGTTTCGCGGGCCCGCGAAGCCTGGCCTACAGCCCCGACGGGCGCATCCTGGCCACCGCCTACGACGACCGCACCATCCGGCTGTGGAACGTCAGCGACCCCGCCCATGTCGTGCCGCTCGGCGCACCGATCAAGGGGCACGCGGGCTACGTCAACTCCCTGGCCTTCAGCCCGGACGGCCGTACGCTCGCCAGCGGCAGCGCGGACGACACGATCCGGCTGTGGAACGTGACCGCCCCGCGCCGCCCCACCCTGCGCGGGGCGCCGCTCACCGGTCACAGCGGGCCCGTCAACGCGCTCGCCTACAGTCCGGACGGCCATACGCTCGCCAGTGGCAGCGACGACGACACCGTGCGGCTGTGGGATGTCACCGACCCGAGCCGGGCGACCCCGCACGGGGACCCCCTCACCGGCCACACCGAAGCGGTCGTCTCCCTGACGTTCAGCAAGGGCGGGCGCTATCTGGCCAGCGGCGGCAATGACAACACGGTCCGGCTGTGGAACGTCGCAAGCCCGTCCGACGCCTCGGCCATCGGCCAGGCCATGAGCCCGAACGCCACGACGGGCAACTTCCTGTCGTTCAGCCCCACCAGCCACATGCTCGGCGTCTCCAGCGGCACCGACACCGTCCGGCTGTGGAACCTGGACGTCGACCAGGCGATCAGCCGCGTCTGCGCGACCACGCAGGGCGTGCTGACGCGGGAGAAATGGCACGAGTACCTGCCTCGGCTGTCGTACGAGCCACCGTGCGCGAACTAGGTTCGCCCGTGCGGACATACGGCCCGCGACCCCCTGCTCCACCTCGCTCCGTGCGCTGCGTGACGGGGCGGGGACGCAAGTGGCATGAAGGGGGCGCCACGGACAGCGGTTTCCGTGATCCCGATCACAACGCGTCATCGCAGCGGATGAGGCGACTCCCACGAGGCAGGCAGCCTTGTTACTGTTGGCCCCAGCCCGATCGCTGGTGCATCCCCCGTCGCCAGCGGTCGGGCCTTCGCATGTCCGAAAGGTGGTGAGGGCCGCCGTGTCCCGGCGCGTCATCATCGTCACCGCTGTCCATGGCCCGTCGGCGGAGTTCCTGCCGCAGGCCCACCAGTCGCTGTGCGCACAGGAGTTGCCGCCGGGCTGGGAGTGGCACTGGGTGATCCAGGAGGACGGCCGGACCGACGAGGTCCGCCCGCACGTCCCCGACGACCCGCGGGTGACCTTCCGTCAGGGCCGCCCCGGAGGCCCCGGTGTGGCCCGCACGGTCGCGCTCGCGCACACCGAGGGCGAGTACGCCAAGATCCTGGACGCCGACGACCAGCTCACGCCGGGGACGCTCGCCCGCGACCTGGCCGTCCTCGAGGCGGACCCTGCCGTCGGCTGGACGACCTCCCGGGTCCTGGACCTCCTGCCGGACGGCTCGACGGCCGGTTTCCCCGGCGACCCCGACGACGGGCCGATCGAGCAGGGGGCCGTACTCGACTTCTGGCGGGCGAACGGCTTCCGTGCCCAGGTCCACCCCGCGACCCTGTGCGTACGCCGGGACCTCCTGCTCGCCCTCGGCGGCTGGATGGCCCTCCCGGCGTCCGAGGACACGGGCCTGCTGCTCGCGCTCAACTCCGTCAGCCGGGGCTGGTTCTCGGCCGAGGCGGGGCTGCTCTACCGGAAGTGGGACGGCCAGATGACCGGTCAGCCGGCCCACGTCGATCCGGCGGAGCGGCAGGCCCGGATGGCGGTGGTGGAGGCCAGGGCACGGGCGTTGGGCTCGTTCGGGTGGCGGTACCCGACCGGTCCGTGAGCGCCGCTACCCCGTGAGGGAGATGGCCTGGGACGGGCACTTCTCGGCGGCCTCCCGCACCTGCGGGTCGTCGCCGCTGCCCTCCCGTCCCGGTCTCACCACGCCGTACTCGTCCACGAACTCGAAGACCGACGGAGCCCTGTGCACGCACTCGGCGGAGCCGTAACAGAGGTTGCTGTCGATCGAGACCTTCATCCGTGCTCCCGTCGCGGACCGTCGTCGCCTACACGACTGAACTGCCCAGCGGCCACGCCCCTTTAATCACTCATCCAGCCCTGATCCAGCCCTGACCGTCCCCTGATCCATCACTGATCAGTGACTGATCACTGATCAAAGGGGAGTTCGAGCATCCGGATCGCGTTTCCGCGCAGCAGCTTGTACGCCACCTCGTCGGAGAGCCCGCCGACATGCTCCGCCGCCACCCGCTTCGTCTCCGGCCAGGTCGAGTCGACGTGCGGGTAGTCCGTCTCGAACGTCGCGTTGTCGACGCCGACCGTCTCGATCGCCTCGATGCCGTGCTTGTCACGGAAGAAGCAGCAGAAGATCTGGCGGTAGTAGTACGTCGACGGCGGCTCCGGGATCAGGTCCTTCACGCCGCCCCAGGCCCGGTGCTCCTCCCAGACGTCGTCCGCGCGTTCCAGGGCGTACGGGATCCAGCCCATCTGGCCCTCGCTGTAGGCCAGCTTCAGCCGCGGGAACTTCACGAGGACCCCGGAGAAGAGGAAGTCCATCATCGACGCCATGGCGTTGTTGAAGCTCAGCGAGGCCTGGACGGCGGGCGGGGCATCGGGCGAGGCGGCCGGCATCTGCGACGAGGACCCGATGTGCATGTTGACGACCGTGCCGGTCTCCTCGCAGGCCGCGAAGAACGGGTCCCAGTAGCCGGAGTGGATGGACGGCAGCCCGAGATACGTCGGGATCTCGCTGAACGTCACCGCGCGCACCCCACGGGCCGCGTTGCGATGGATCTCCGTGACCGCGAGGTCGATGTCCCACAGCGGGATCAGGCACAGCGGGATCAGCCGGCCGCCGCTGTCGCCGCACCACTCCTCGACCATCCAGTCGTTGTAGGCGCGCACGCAGGCCAGCCCGACCTCCTTGTCCTTGGCCTCGGCGAAGGTCTGGCCGCAGAAGCGCGGGAAGGTGGGGAAGCAGAGCGAGGCCTCGACATGGTTGATGTCCATGTCCGCCAGCCGGGCCTTGGGGTCCCAGCAGCCACGCCGCATCTGCTCACGGGTGATCCCGTCGAGCGTCATCTCGTCCCGGGAGAAGCCGACGGCCGCGATGATGCGCTTGTACGGGAACAGCCCGCCCTCGTACTCCCACCAGTCGGTGAGCTGGCCGTCCGGGTCCGTGGTGAACCGGTACTTCCCGCCGACGTACTCGAGTTCGCCGATCCCCGCGGTGAGGGGCTTCGGGCCCCGGTCCCGGTACTTGGCCGGGAGCCAGGTCTCGAAGAGGTGCGCGGGCTCGATCACATGATCGTCCACGCTGATGACTTTGGGCAGGTCTTTGGTGCCGCTCTCGGTACTGGCCACGCCTTGCCTCCCGAATCTGACGACCCATCAGATTCAGCGTAGGGGGCGTCCTGGGGACCGGCAAGAGAGTGCACTCGTCAGCTGTTCCAGCTCTCGTCGTACGGGTCCGTCGGCGCCGCCACCGGCTTCGCCGCCGTGACCTCGATGAACGGGATCGGGCCGCCGTTGACCGGGTCCTCGGCACGGCGCGGGACGTAGGTGCCGGTGACGCGGAGCCAGGTGTCCGGCTGGAGGACCGGTGGGACCTCGCCGGTCAGGGCGACCTTGACCGGCTGGGCGTCGGCGGCACAGCAGTTGAGGGCCATCCGCACGAGGTAGGGAGTGCCGTCGCGGTCCAGGGCCAGGAAGCCGGTGAGCTGGACCTGGCGGTGGCGCAAGGTGCGGCCGTGGTCGTAGACGGCGCGGCCCGCGTAGTCGACGAGGCTGAGCCTCAGGGGATCGGCGGCGGGCAGTGCGGGGTAGGCCAGGGGCTCCTGGAGGGCCGTACCGGTGCGGGTCGCGCTGTAGGAGCCGAGGGCGGGCGGGGCCACCAGGATCAGGGCGAGGAGGGGGAGGACGAGGAGCCAGGAGATGCGGGGTTCGCGGTGACCGTGGCCGTCATGGCTGTCGGGGTTGTCGTGGCTCTCGGAGTTCTCATGGTTCTCGGGGTTCTCGGGGTTCTCGGCGTTCTCGGGGTTCTCGGCGTTCTCGGGGTTCTCGGCGTTCTCGTCGCCGTCCCCCTGGTCGGCGGTGTGCTGCTTCTGCCGCCGCGCCCGCTTCCGCTCGTACCAGACCGTCGCCACCGCCGCCGCGACCAGTACCGCGCCGGCCACCAGCACCAGCGGGCGCAGGCCCTGCTTGACGTACCGCAGATAGAGGTCGGTGGTGGCCGCGTGCAGCAGGGACGCGCCGAGCAGGAACAGGACGGCCGACTGGGCCTGACGGTTCACAGGATCACCGTCCCGACCAGCACCGACACGACCACGGCCAGCACGAAGGTGGCCGGTGCGAAGCGCAGGGCGAAGGCGCGGCCGAAGGTGCCCGCCTGCATCGCGAACAGCTTCAGGTCGATCATCGGACCCACGACGAGGAAGGTGAGCCGGGCCGTGAGCGAGAACTGCGACAGCGACGCCGCCACGAACGCGTCCGCCTCCGAGCAGATCGACAGCACCACGGCGAGGACCGCCAGGGCCAGGACCGACAGCACCGGGTTGTCGGCCGCCGTGCTCAGCCATGTCTCCGGAACCACCGCCTTGAGGGTCGCCGCCGCCATCGCGCCGACCACCAGGAAGCCGCCGGCGTGCATCACGTCGTGGCGGACGGAGCCCCAGAAGGCCTCGCCCTTGCTCTGGCCGTCGTAGGCCTGGCGGGACGGCGGTTTCAGCCAGTCCGTACGGCCGAGGCGCAACCACAGCCAGCCCATCGCGCAGGCCACCAGCAGGCTCGCGACCAGACGGGCGAGGACCATCTCCGGGTTGCCGGGGAACGCGACCGCCGTCGCCGTCAGCACGATCGGGTTGATCGCGGGCGCGGACAGCAGGAACGCCAGCGCCGCGGCCGGGGTGACGCCGCGCCGGACCAGTGCCCCGGCCACCGGCACGGACGCGCACTCGCAGCCCGGCAGCACCGCGCCCGCAGCTGAGGCGACCGGGACGGCGAGGGCGGGGCGGCGGGGCAGGGCACGGGCGAAGAAGGACGGCGGCACGAACACCGCGATCGCCGCCGACAGCAGCACGCCGAGCACCAGGAAGGGCAGCGCCTGCACCATGACCGCGACGAACACCGTCGTCCAGCTCTGCATGACCGGTGCGGAGAGCGCGCGGCGGATCGGGCTCTGGAGGAGCACCAGGCCGAGCATGAGCATCGTGAGCAGGAGCGAGGAGTTGAGGTGCCGGCCCTCGTCCCCGGCCCGCGGCCCCGGCGTGCGGCGGCCGTCGCGGTCGTCGGCCCCGCCGTCCGTTTGCTGCGGGGCCGCTTTGGTGATCGCCACGGGCGAGGTACCTCCGGTGGTGCGGTAGGGCGCTGACTACCCTCCCCTCCACTACGGCCGGACGCGAGCGGGCGTTCAGACGCGGAGGGCCACTTCTGGAACCACCCGTCACATTGAGGCAGTCTTTTCCCTTGTGGCGAGCGTTCCGAATCAGGGCTTGGCGAGTGACACGGCCGCACACATGGTGGTGTGCGGCGACGACGGGCTCGCGCACCGGCTGGCCGCCGAGTTGCGTGGGGTGTACGGCGAGCAGGTGACGCTCCTCGTGCCCCCTTCCGAGCGCACGGTACGGACACCGGTCGTGGGCCGCGCCCGGGCCGCTTCGGCGGCATTGCTCGGAGCGGTCACGGCGGCCGTCAACCGTGCGGGCGGCGGAGCCGGCGGCGGCACCGAACCG
The DNA here is from genome assembly GCF_055656945.1 of Streptomyces sp. NPDC111606. Taxonomy (NCBI): domain Bacteria; kingdom Bacillati; phylum Actinomycetota; class Actinomycetes; order Kitasatosporales; family Streptomycetaceae; genus Streptomyces; species Streptomyces sp. NPDC111606. The sequence goes on along the minus strand of NZ_JBVKBY010000012.1, from coordinate 179,370 downwards.
GCCGGGAGCATCCGGGTGGTGGAGGCCCCCGAGGCCACGGAGGCCGCGCTCGCCGACGCGGGCGTGGAACGGGCCGACGCGCTCGCCCTCGTCTATGACGACGACGAGACCAACATCCGCGCCGCTCTCACCGCCCGCCGTCTCAACCCCCGCCTCCGGCTCGTCCTGCGGCTGTACAACCGCCGGCTGGGCCAGCACATCGAGGAACTCCTCGACCAGGCGGCCGCGTTGGCGACGGGCGCCGGGGACGCCGGGCTCGACGCCTCCACGACCGTCCTGTCCGACGCCGATACCGCCGCCCCCGCGCTGACCGCCACGGCCGTCGCCGGCACCACCAAGGTCGTACAGACCGACGGCCTGCTCCTGCGCGCGGTGGAGCGCCCGCCCCTGCGCCCGGGGCAGGCGGCCCCGGCCGGACTGACCACGCTGGCCCTGCTGTCCACGACCAACAACGACCCGGCCGGAACGGACGGTTCGGAGAACGGCGACGAAGAGGGGCCGCTGCTGCTGCCTGACGCGGCGGCCGTGCAGGGGGCCACGGGCCGCGGGACGGTCGTCCTCGAGCAGGTGTCGTACGCGGGTCCCTCCCTGCCCTCGGGGCGAGGCGTCGTGCCGTCGTTCGCCTCGCTGTTCTCGCGGCGGCTCCGGTGGTCGCTGGCCGGGCTGGTGGGCTGTGTGGCCGCGCTGGCCGTCGCGCTGACGGTGGTGACCGGGGAACACCCGCTGTACGCCACGTACATGACCCTCCTCGACCTCTTCGCCATCAACGAACCCGCCCTCCACCAGTCGCCGGCCCGGCAGGTCCTCCAACTGCTGTCCGGGCTGATGGGTCTGCTGCTGCTTCCGGTGCTGCTGGCGGCGGTACTGGAGGCCCTCGGCACCTTCCGCTCCGCATCGGCCCTGCGCAAACCGCCGCGCGGCCTGGGCGGGCATGTGGTGCTGCTCGGCCTGGGCAAGATCGGCACCCGGGTGCTGACCCGGCTGCGGGAACTGCACATCCCCGTGGTGTGCGTGGAGGCCGACCCCGACGCTCGCGGGATGGCCACGGCTCGGCGGCTGCGGGTGCCTGTGGTGCTCGGGGACGTCACTCAGGAAGGTGTCCTGGAGGCCGCGAAGATCCATCGGGCACATGCGCTGCTGGCGGTTACCAGCGCGGACACCACCAATCTGGAGGCTGCGCTGTACGCCCGCTCCGTACGGCCGGACCTGCGTGTGGTCCTGCGTCTGTACGACGACGACTTCGCCACCGCCGTGTACCGGACCCTGCGGGCCGCGCACCCCCATGCGTCCACGCGCAGCCGCAGTGTGACGCATCTGGCGGCGCCCGCGTTCGCCGGGGCGATGATGGGGCGGCAGATTCTGGGGGCGATCCCTGTCGAGCGGCGGGTGCTGTTGTTCGCTGCGGTGGATGTGGGCGGTCATCCACAGCTTGAGGACAAGACCGTCGGTGAGGCCTTTCGGGCCGGTGCGTGGCGGGTGTTGGCGCTGGATCGGACGCCGCGGGACGAGCGGCGCGAGGAGCGTCGGGAGGAGCCCGCGGTGGAGGAGGCCTACGAGGACGGCGGCGGGGTGGGTGGTGTGTCGGGGTGGGTGTGGGATCTGCCCGACGCGTATGTCCTGCAGAAGGACGACCGGGTGGTGCTGGCCGCGACTCGGCGGGGGTTGGCGGAGCTGTTGGGGAGGCGGTCGCGGGAGCGGGCGGGGGCTTAGGGGGGTTTTCGCCCCCGCCGCCCCTACCCTTCCCGTCCTTGAAGGGGCGCCGCCCCTTCGACCCCGGGTCCCTGGGGGCTGCCGCCCCCAGACCCCCGCTTCGGCCTGAACGGCCTCGTCCTCAAACGCCGGACGGGCTGGATTGCCTGGACCGGCACCGAGAAGCACCGTCGGGCGCGCGTGCTCAGCCCCCGCCGGGTGGGTGGGGGCCAGGGACGGCGGCCCCTCGTCCTCGAACGCCGGACGGGCCGGAATGCCCGGACCGGCGCCGAGAAGAACCGTCGCCACTCATGCGCCGCCCACTGCGGGTCAAACGCCAGGCCGGCCGGAATGCCCCAAGTGCCTCTCCGCGAAGTCCAGTTCCAGGCGTACCTGCTTGATTCGCTCGTCCACGACCAGGGAACCGTGGCCCGCGTCGTACCGGTACACCTCGTGTACCGCCCCGCGGGTCTCCAGTCGCTTGACGTAGTTGTCGATCTGCCGGATCGGGCAGCGGGGGTCGTTCACACCGGCCGCGATGTAGACCGGGGTCTTCACCTGGTCGACGTAGGTGAGGGGGGACGAGGCCTCGAAGCGTTCCGGGACCTCCTGCGGGGTGCCGCCCAGGAGGGTGCGGTCCATGGCCTTCAGGGCTTCCATCTCGTCGTGGTACGCCGTGACGTAGTCGGCGACGGGGACGTTTGCGATGCCCAGCGTCCAGGCGTCCGGCTGGGTGCCGATGCCGAGGAGGGTGAGGTAGCCGCCCCAGGAGCCGCCGGTCAGGATGAGGCGGGCGGGGTCGGCCAGGCCGGAGGTCACCGCCCATTCGCGGACCGCCGCGATGTCCTCCAGCTCGATCAGGCCCACCCGGTGCTTGAGCGCGTCCGTCCAGGCCCGCCCGTAGCCCGTGGAGCCTCGGTAGTTGACCCTCACCACCGCGTACCCGTGGTCCACCCAGACCGCCGGGCCCGCCGCGAAGGCGTCGCTGTCGTGCCAGGTCGGGCCACCGTGGATGTCGAAGACGGTGGGCAGGGGGCCCTCGGTGCCCGCGGGACGCTGGACGAGGGCGTGGATACGGCCACCGGGCCCTTCCACCCACACGTCCTCCACCGGGACCGAGCCGGGGGACTTCAGGCCGGGCGGATCCAGCACCACCCGCCCCGTCGTCGACCGCACCGCCGACGGCTCCGCGGCCGACGACCACAGGTACTCCACGCTGCCGTCCGGACGGGCCGTCGCGCCGGACACGGAGCCCGCCGGGGTCGGGATCCGCTCCAGCTCACGCCGGTCCAGGTCGTACCGGAACAGCTCGCTGCGGGCCTCGAAGCTGTGCGCGATCAGCAGACCGGTCCCGTCGGGGTACCACTCGGCGCTGACGTCACCGGGCAGCTCCAGCGCGAGGTCCGTCTCCTCCCCCGTCGCCACGTCCCACACCAGCGGCTCCCAGCGGCCGCGCCTCTGGTGGCCGACGAGCAGGCGGGCGTCACCGGCCACCGGGGCGAAGCCCAGGATTTCCAGGCCCAGCTCCTGCGTGCCGCCCTTGGTGTCGTCGAGTTCGGCGACCGCCGAGCCGTCGGGGCGCAGGACACGCAGCGCGGAGTGCATCGCGTCGCCGTGCTCGGTGTGCTCGACGGCGATCAGCGTGCCGTCGTGCGAGAGGTCGCCGACGCCCGCGGACTCGCGGTGGCGGTAGATCTCCACCGAGGGCTCACCGGTGCGGGCCAGATGGACGGTCGTGCCGTCCTCGTCCGTCGAGCGGCCCACGATCGCCGTACGTCCGTCGCGGCCGAGGGCGAGGCCGGCCGGGTAGGACGGGTCCAGGCCCGGCGCCGCGAGCTCGTCCTCGCCGCCGGAGAACGGCTGGCGGCGCCAGACGCCGAACTCGTCGCCGTCCTTGTCGTCGAACCACCAGATCCACGCGCCGTCCGGGGTGAGCACGCCGTCCGTGGTGCCGTTCGGCCGGTGGGTCACCTGGCGCTGCTCGCCCGTCGCACGGTCCCAGGCGTACAGCTCGTACGTCCCTGTGGCGTTCGACACGAACAAGGAGCGGTCCGGGGCGTCCTCCGCCCAGTCCGGCAGCGACACCCGGGGGGCCCGGAAGCGCTTCTCCCAGTCCGGCATGCCCTTGCCCGGCATGTCCTTGTCCTGCATGTGGTGATCCCGCGAATCGGACCCGTGGCTCTCAGTCATGGCCCCATAGTGCCTGGCCCGGCCGACAATTCGCTGGCGAGGCCCCCAGCCTGTGGATAACTTCGCGACCATGCACCCCGCGATCCCCCCGGACTGGAACGAGGCCAACCGTGCCATGTGGGACGAACGCGTCCCGCTGCACGCCGCCGGAGCCTTCTACGACCTCGCCGGCTTCCGTGCCGGCGCCGACGCCCTGCGCGACTTCGAGCGGGCGGAGGTCGGGGACGTGACGGGCCGCACGCTGCTGCATCTGCAGTGCCACATGGGCCTGGACACCCTGTCCTGGGCGCGGCACGGCGCCGTCCGTGTCGTGGGCCTGGACTTCTCCGAACCGGCGGTGGAGACGGCCCGCTCGCTCGCCGCCGACCTGGGTTTCGGGCCCGACCGTGCCGCCTTCGTCGCGGCCGACGTGTACGACGCGGCGCAGGCGGTGCCGGACCCCTCGTACGACATCGTCTACACCGGTGTGGGCGCCCTGTGCTGGCTGCCCGACATCCACCGCTGGGCCGAGACGGCGGCCTCCCTCGTCGCGCCGGGCGGGTTCCTCTACCTCGCCGAGTTCCACCCCATCACCGAGGTCCTCGACGACGAGACGGGCTCCCGGATCGTCCGCGACTATTTCGACCGCGACGCCCAGGTGTACGACATCCCCGGCACCTACGGCTCGGACAGCACCGACACCGTCAGCAACCGCAGTGTCGAGTGGCAGCACCCCATCGGCGAGGTCGTGAGCGCGCTCGCGGCGGCCGGGCTGCGCATCGAGTTCCTGCGCGAGCACGACGTCTCGCTGTTCCGCCGGTTCGAGTCCTTCGAGGAACGCGACGGCTACTTCCGGTTCCCCACCGGGCGGCCGCGGATTCCGCTGATGTATTCGCTGCGGGCCCGCAAGGACCGGCCGAAGGCCCGACCGACGCCCTGAACGACGGGCTGACCGAAGGGCTGACCGCTCGCTCATAGGCGTTCACGCAGGTCGGAGCCATTGTCAGTGGCGGGGTGCAGACTCCTTTCCATGACCGATCTGCGCAGGACAGTCGAGAGGTTCTGGGCCACCGCCGCGGCCCGGGAGTGGGACGCGTTCGCCGAGACGCTCGCCGAGGACGTCGTGTACACGCTGCCGCAGACGCGTGAGTGCATCAGCGGGCGGGAGCGGTATGTGCGGTTCAACCGGGAGTATCCGGGGGACTGGCGGCTGCGCGTCGAGCGCGTTGTCGCCGAGCCGGGACAGGTCGTGACCTGGATCCACTTCACGGTGGGGCTGGAGGAGATGTACGGCATCTCGTTCTTCACGGAGGACGGGAGCGGCCGCATATCCACGGTCACGGACTTCTGGCCGGAGCCGTACGAGCCGCCGGCGGGCCGCGAACACCTCGTCGAGCGGTACTGACCCCGCGGCCCGGCCCTCCGCCGGAGCCCCGTACCTTTGAGGGCGTGTACCGGTTTCTGCTGACGCCCCGTTGGTGGGGGATCAACGTCTTCGTGCTGCTCGCCATCCCCTTCTGCGTGTTCATGGGGTCGTGGCAGCTGAGCCGGTTCGAGGCGCGGGTGGAGGACCACCGCAGCGCCGGTGACCAGGCCGCGGAGAACAAGCAGGAGGCGGCCCGTCCGCTCGCCGAGCTGCTGCCCGTGGACAAGGCGACGGTGGGCAAGCAGGTCACCGCGAGCGGCCGGTACGGCAAGCAGCTGCTCGTGCCCGACCGTGAACTGGACCGCAAGCAGGGCTACTACGTCCTGACGCTGCTGCACACCGACGACGGCAAGACCCTGCCGGTGGTACGGGGCTGGCGGCCGGGCGACGCCGATCGCGCCGCCCTCCCTGCCGCACCGTCCGGCGAGGTCACGGTCACCGGGGCGCTCCAGGCGTCCGAGGTGCCCGGCGAGAACGGCGTGCCCGCGCAGGGTGGCCTGCCGTCCGGCCAGACGGGGGCGATCAGCGCGGCGTCGCTGGTGAACCTGGTGCCGGACGACGTGTACGACGCCTGGGTCACCCTCAACAAGGCCGACTCCGGCATGAAGCCGGTGCCGGTGGCCGCCCCCAACGACACCGGGCTCGACCTGAAGGCGTTCCAGAACCTCGGCTACACCGGCGAGTGGTTCGTCTTCGCGGGCTTCGTGGTCTTCATGTGGTTCCGCCTGCTGCGCCGCGAGGCGGAGTTCGCACGCGACGCGGAACTGGGCCTGCTTCCGGACGGGGAGACCGACGGGGACGAGGGGAACCGGGCCGATGCCGGGGGCACCGGCGAGGGCCCGACCCAGGAGAAGGCGAACGCCTAGGCGCACGCCGGGCCACAACGCCCGGTAGGCGGCGAAGGCGGCCGGTGGGCCGCGACAGCGCCGCTGCCGCCCGTGCCCTACGCGCCCGGCAGCAGGCCCGTCCAGTACACCGTGCCCGCGCAGGCGTTGGACACCGTCACCGAGGCACCCGGGGCTCCGGCCTCCGGGGTGTTGGTGACCGCGACGCTGCCGTCGGCCGTGGTGTCCTCCGTCAGCAGCTGGGTGGAGGTGCCGGTGTCGCCGCCCGTGGACGTGCCCTCGCTCGTGCCGGGGGTGCCCTCGGTGGGGGTCGGGTCCGGTGAGGGGTCGGGGCCGCCGGTGCCGCCGCCGTTGTTGTCACCCGTCGTGGGGCAGGTCGCCGAGGGGAGCCAGGCGAACTTGACCTCGTAGGAGGCGCCCGGCTTGAGGACGAGGGAGGCGTACTCCGTCGACGGGTCGGGCAGGCCGACCGCGGGGTCACCGGCGACATGCCGGGCGGAGGTGACCTTCGTCGGGTCCGCGGCTCCCTGCGGAACGACACCGACCGTGCCGGGGCCGCTCACCGTGCATTCGGCGGTGGAGACGTTGCTGAAGCGGAAGGTGCCGTACACCGTGCCGGACGAGTCGGGCAGATCGGCGGACGCACCGGACAGGCCGAGCTGGTCCGAGCTGCACACGGCTATGCCGGCCGTGCTGGTCGCCAAGGGGTCGTCGGGCTTTCCGGAGCCGGTGCCGGGACCGGTGCCGGTGCCCTTGTCGTCTTCCTTCTCGCCGTCCTTGCCCGTGCCCTCGGTCCGGCCCGAGGTGCCGCCGGAGGTGCCCGCGCCGCCCTCCGTCTGCTTGCCCTCCCCGGCTCCGCCCTGCGCCTGCTCACCGTGGCCGGCGACGGACGGGTTGACGTCGGAGCCGGTCGAGTTGGAGACGTGCACCAGGGCCGGGACGGCGGTGCCGATGAAGAGCACCGCGGCGGCCGCGCCGACGAGCGCCTGCCGCTTGCGCGCCCGCCGTGCGGGGACCGCCCGCCGCAGATGGTCCAGCGTGCCGTCGCGCGGCTCGATCTCGTCGACTGCGGTGTGCAGCATGCGGCGCAGTGCCAGCTCGTCCGAGTCGAACCCCTCGAGGCTCTGGTCGTCGGGGCCGTGGTTCACAGTTCCGTTCCCAGCGTGCGATTGCTTCGGCTGTTGCTTGTCCGGCCACCCTGCCGGGTCACGCCGGCCGTCATGGTCCTCGCTCATGCCGGCGCCTCCATCGCGACCCGCAGCGCCGCGATGCCGCGCGAGCCGTACGCCTTCACCGAGCCCAGTGAGATGCCGAGCGTCTCGGCGACCTGGGCCTCGGTCATGTCCGCGAAGTACCGCAGGACCAGCACCTCGCGCTGCCGGCGCTGCAGGCCCTTCATCGCCTTGATGAGGGAGTCGCGTTCGAGCTGGTCGTACGCCCCCTCCTCCGCGCTCGCCATGTCGGGCATCGGCTTGGACAGCAGCTTCAGGCCGAGTATGCGGCGGCGCAGGGCCGAGCGGGAGAGGTTCACGACGGTCTGGCGCAGGTACGCCAGCGTCTTCTCCGGGTCGCGCACCCGCTTGCGCGCGGAGTGGACGCGGATGAACGCCTCCTGGACGACGTCCTCGCAGGAGGCGGTGTCGTCGAGGAGGAGCGCCGCGAGACCCAGCAGCGAGCGGTAGTGCGCCCGGTAGGTCTCGGTGAGGTGGTCGACGGTCGTGCCGGCCGCCGCGCTGTTCTCGGCGAGATCGGCGCCGTCGCGCTGACTGGGGATGCGGGCGGGCCGCGCTGCGGGCATGGGCGCGATCACCGGCATGCCGCCGGGCGTGCCCATGCGGGGTCGGACGGGACGGCGGGGCGGCCGTAGGGCCGTACCGCGGGTCGCCGCGCTGAAGTCGAGAACCTCTGCCACGCCAGTTGGACACGCGCCCCCCCGTGAGGGTTGTACGTGCCGGACGTCACTTTTGCGTCAGCCCCCGCAAGGGGCCCTCCGCCCACGGCAGCCGAACCTCCGGACCCCGCAGCCGGCCGTCTCGTGCCAGGCAGCACAACTGACCGTGCGTCAAACGCCCACATGCCTACCCGCTCTTCCCTTATGTCTTATATATGAGCGGGCGTCCCCACGCCTGCTCATTGGCGTCCCCACGCCAGAAAAAAACGCGTCTCCACGCCCCATAAGGGCGACCGCAAAGACGCTCCCCGCCCTGCAAGCGGTTGCAAGAGCGGGGAGAAAAATCTTCAGCTGCCGCCGGGGCCCGGTTCAAGTGGTCCGGACCATCGATCAGCTCACACTTTTCACACAGATCCTACAAACGAATCGGCCCAGGCCCAGGAGTTTTCCGGTGCCACCGGGGGCCTCACGAAAACTCCGCCGCCACGAGCTCCGCGATCTGCGCGGTGTTGAGGGCCGCGCCCTTGCGCAGATTGTCTCCGCAGACGAAGAGTTCGAGCGCCGTCGGATCGTCGAGCGCGCGCCGCACCCGGCCGACCCAGGTCGGATCCGTGCCGACCACATCGGCGGGCGTCGGGAACTCGCCGGCCTCCGGGTCGTCGTACAGCACGACCCCCGGTGCCGTCGCCAGGATCTCGCGCGCCTTGGCGACCGTGACCTCGCCCTCGAAGCGGGCGTGCAGGGTCAGCGAGTGCCCGGTCAGCACCGGCACCCGCACACAGGTCACCGCGACCGGCAGCTGCGGCAGCCCGAGGATCTTGCGGGACTCGTCCCGCACCTTCATCTCCTCCGACGACCAGCCGTCCTCGCGCAGCGACCCGGCCCACGGCACGACGTTCAGCGCGACCGGCTCCGGGAACGGCCCGGTGTTGTCGCCGACGGCCCGCCGTACGTCACCGGGGGCGGTCCCCAGTTCCGTACCCGCGACCAGGGAGAGCTGCTGCCTGAGCGTCTGCACGCCGGCACGCCCGGCTCCGCTCACCGCCTGGTACGAGGACACCACCAGGGAGCGCAGCCCGAACTCCGCGTGCAGCGCGCCCAGCGCCACGATCATGGAGAGGGTCGTGCAGTTGGGGTTGGCGACGATCCCGCGCGGCCGCATCCGGACCGCGTGCGGATTGACCTCGGGGACGACGAGGGGCACCTCCCGGTCCATGCGGAAGGCGCCCGAGTTGTCCACGACCACCGCGCCCTTGGCGGCGGCGACCGGCGCCCATCGGGCGGCCACCTCGTCGGGCACGTCGAACATCGCGACGTCGACCCCGGCGAAGGCCTCCTCGGTGAGCGCCACCACCTCGACCTCCTCGCCGCGCACGGCCAGCTTGCGGCCGGCCGAGCGCGGCGAGGCGATCAGACGGATCTCACCCCAGATGTCCGCACGCTGGGACAGGATCTGGAGCATGACCGAGCCCACGGCCCCGGTCGCTCCCACGACCGCGAGCGTCGGTCGACGGGTCATCGACCGGTGCCGCCGTAGACCACGGCCTCGTCGCTGTCCGAGTCGAGCCCGAAGGCGGAGTGCACGGCGCGCACGGCCTCGTTGACGTCGTCGGCGCGGGTGACCACCGAGATGCGGATCTCCGAGGTGGAGATCAGCTCGATGTTCACGCCGGCGTCGGACAGCGCCTTGAAGAAGTCGGCCGTGACACCGGGGTTGGTCTTCATGCCGGCGCCGACGAGGGAGATCTTGCCGATCTGGTCGTCGTAGCGCAGCGAGTCGAAGCCGATGCCGTGCTTGTTCTTCTCCAGGGCGTCGATGGCCTTGCGGCCCTCGGCCTTGGGAAGCGTGAAGGAGATGTCCGTCAGGCCCGTGGAGGCGGCGGACACGTTCTGCACGATCATGTCGATGTTGATCTCGGCGTCGGAGATCGTCCGGAAGATCGCGGCGGCCTCGCCCGGCTTGTCCGGCACACCGACGACCGTGACCTTGGCCTCGGAGGTGTCGTGCGCGACACCGGAGATGATGGCCTGCTCCACCTGCTTGTCCCCTTGCTCGATCGGCTCGCTGCTGACCCACGTGCCCTGAAGTCCGCTGAAGCTGGACCGGACGTGGATCGGGATGTTGTACCGGCGGGCGTACTCCACACAGCGGTGGAGCAGCACCTTCGAGCCGGACGCAGCCAGCTCCAGCATGTCTTCGAAGGAGATCCAGTCGATCTTCTTCGCCTTCTTGACCACGCGCGGGTCGGCGGTGAACACGCCGTCGACGTCGGTGTAGATCTCACACACCTCGGCGTCGAGCGCGGCGGCCAGCGCCACCGCGGTCGTGTCCGACCCGCCACGCCCCAGCGTGGTGATGTCCTTCTTGTCCTGGCTCACGCCCTGGAAACCGGCGACGATGGCGATGTTGCCCTCGTCCACCGAGGTGCGGATCCGGCCCGGCGTCACATCGATGATCCGGGCTTTGTTGTGGACCGAGTCGGTGATGACACCTGCCTGGCTGCCGGTGAACGACTGGGCCGAGTGGCCCAGGTTTTTGATCGCCATGGCCAGCAGGGCCATGGAGATCCGCTCTCCCGCGGTCAGCAGCATGTCGAGCTCGCGCCCGGCAGGGATCGGGGATACCTGCTCGGCGAGATCGATCAGCTCGTCCGTCGTGTCGCCCATCGCGGAAACCACGGCGACCACCTGGTGGCCGTTCTTCTTGGCTTCCACGATCCGCTTGGCGACGCGCTTGATGCCCTCGGCATCGGCTACGGAGGAGCCTCCGTACTTCTGCACGACAAGGCCCACGTGCGCTCCTCGCTCAGTCCGTGTGTGTCGGCTCAGTTTACCGAGCGTCCGAATTCGACCTTGGGGTTCCCAGATGGTGAGATTCGGACGCTCCGGGATGGTGTCTGCCCGGCCGCGGGCAGGGCACTCCGGAAAGTGGGACAGGTCACTACCGGCGGGGTACCGGCGTCAAGAGGGCATTGACGCTCTCCGTAGTCAAACGCTAACTTCGCGTCGTCGTCGCCACACCAGGAGCACACGGCTCCATCGGGACTTGCGACGCGAAGGACCCTCCTCCTTTGACGACTGCGACCGCTTCAGAGATCCAGCACGTCACTCCAGCCGCATCGGCACCCGCCACGGACCACCCGGACACGGATTCCCCGACCGGCCTTTTCAAGATCGAACCCTTCACGCCCCACTGCGAGGTCATCCGCGTCGCCGGTGACCACGCCGTCATCGGCGTCTCCCCCGGCAACAGCTATTTCTCCGCCGCCCGCGTCCACGACCTGGCGCGCTGGGGGCTCGCGCTCTTCGAGCGGGTGGACTTCGTCTACACCGACCTGTACGTGGCCGAGATGTACGCCGCGTCCGGCTATCCGCCCGAGGACGCGCGCCGCAAGGCGGTGAAGAACCTGCGCGGGGTACGGGCCAAGGTCCTGGGCGCCGTCCAGGCCGTCGATCCCGGCGGCACCCGCCTGTATGCCCACGCCATGTCCGACTTCCGCGGCAACGCCGCGTACCGCGAGATCCACGACCGGCTCCAGACCCGCCTCGCCACCGACGACGAGTTCCGCACGACCTGCGAGAAGCTCGTCGACACCTTCCTGGCCGGCAAGGCGGGACGCGCGAGTGACGCACAGCGCGAGGTCTGCCTGGCCTACGTCTGCGCCGAGGCCCCCCTCTTCCTGGACACCCCGGCCATCCTCGGCGTCCCCTCCTCCCTCAACTGCTACCACCAGCTCCTGCCGATGGCCGAGCTGCTCTACTCCCGCGGCGCCGGCCTGCGTGCCTCCCGCAACCAGGGGCACGCCATCGTGACGCCCGCCGAGGGGACCGACCCGGAGGAGACCGGCACCGATGTCCACTGAAACGCTCACCGCGATCGACTTCCCGTTCTCCTGGCGCGGCGACCAACTCCCGGCCGAGGTCGAGGAGTTGCGCACCGGAACGCCCGTGCGGCGCGTCCGCACCATCGCCGGCGACGAGGCCTGGCTCGTGTCGTCGTACGACCTGTGCAGGCAGGTCCTCGAAGACCCGCGGTTCAGCCTGAAGGACACCTCCGCCCCCGGCGTGCCCCGCCAGTACGCGCTGACGATCCCGCCCGAGGTCGTCAACAACATGGGGAACATCACCGGGGCCGGGCTGCGCAAGGCCGTACTGAAGGCGCTCAACCCGAAGAGCCCGGGCCTCGCCGAGTGGCTGCGGTCCTACGCCGCCGAACTCGTCGACGGGCTGGTCCGCGAGGGCGCCCCGGCGGACCTGCGCGGCGGCTTCGCCGACCCGTACTCGGCGGGCATGCACTGCCGCATCCTCGGCATCCCGCAGCAGGACGCGCCCCGGCTGATGCGCAGTCTGGACATCGCGTTCATGAACTCGGCCTGCCCGGTCACGGGGGCCCGGCTGAACTGGGACCGGGACATCGCGTACATGACCGAGCGGCTCGACGACCCGGCGACGACGGGTCTGATGGCCGAACTCGCCGCCCTGCGCACGGACCCCGACTACAGCCACCTCACCGACGAGATGCTCGCGACGGTCGGGGTGACGATGTTCGGCGCGGGCGTCATCTCCACCTCGGGCTTCCTGACCATGGCGTTGGTGTCGCTGATCCAGCACCCGGATCTGCAGGCCGAGCTGATCGCGCACCCCGGGAGGATCCCCGCGGCCGTGGACGAGCTCCTGCGCATCAACCTGTCCATCGGCGACGGTCTGCCGAGGCTCGCGACCGAGGACGTACAGCTGGGCGATGTTCAGGTGAAGGCGGGCGAGCTGGTCCTCGTCCTCGTCGAGGGCGCGAACTTCGACCCGGCCGCCTTCCCCGACCCGTACACCGTCGACCTCACCCGCGAGAACAGCACCGCGCACCTCTCGTTCGGCGGCGGCCGGCACTACTGCCCCGCCACCGCCCTCGGCCGCAGGCACGCCGAGATCGCCCTGGAGACCCTGCTGGAGCGGATGCCGGACCTGCGCCTGGCGGTGCCGATCGAGCAGCTGGTGTGGCGGACCGGCTTCATGAAGCGGATTCCGGAGCGGCTGCCGATCATGTGGTAGCAGCGTTTTGCCCCCACATCGCCTGTTCACGGCCTCGGCGGCCGGACGTCTTTAAAGTTCAACCACTATGGTTCGCCCTGTGCGCGTACTTCTGGTGGAAGACGACGAACCGGTCGCCGAGTCGCTCCGGCGAGGACTCCTGCGGTACGGCTTCGAGGTGGCCTGGGTCACCACGGGCAGCGCGGCGCTGAGTCATGACGACCCCTACGACGTCGTCCTCCTCGATCTCGGCCTGCCCGACACCGACGGACTCGACGTCTGCAAGGCGCTGCGCGGGCGCGGCGACGTCCCGATCATCGTGATCAGCGCGCGCAGCGACGAGACGGACCGGGTGGTCGGGCTGGAACTCGGCGCGGACGACTACGTGTCCAAGCCGTTCGGGGTCCGCGAGGTCATCGCCCGGATAAGGGCGGTGATGCGGCGCGCGCAGCCCCGTACGTCCGCCGAGACCGGCCCGGACCACTACGGCTCCCGCCTGACCGTCGACCGCAAGGCCGCCCGGGTCCGCCTGGACGGAGCGGAGGTGGCCCTCGCGCCCAAGGAGTACGACCTGCTGGCCTTCCTCACCGAGGAGCCCGGGGCGCTGATGTCGCGCGAGCAGATCATGGAGGCGGTCTGGGACGCGAACTGGTTCGGCCCGACGAAGACGCTGGACGTGCATGTGGCGGCGCTGCGGCGGAAGCTGACGGGGGCGATCACGATCGAGGCGGTGCGGGGGGTCGGGTTCCGGCTGGAGATCGTCAAGGGCGACGGGGGCGGGCGCAGCGGGGGCGACGGCACGTCATGATCCGTCAGCTCGTCCGCAGTTACGTCCTGCTCGTCGCGGTCGCCATCGCCCTGTTCACCGTGCCGGTGGCGTTCACGCTCACCGACCAGCTCCGCGACGACACCAAGGCGTCCGTCCTGCGCGAGGCCGACGCCATGGCCCTGCTGCTGGGCAACGACGAGAGCGCGGCGTGCGAGGCCCTGGAGGAGGTGGCCAACGCCTACGAGGACGAGATCCAGGTGACCGCCACCGCGGGCTGCGCCGCCGACCTGCCGCGGCCCACCGCGGACGAGGCGCTGGCCAGGGCGCTGCGATCGGGCGAGTCCTCGGTCGACTGGGGCTCCGACTTCATCTGGGGTGACACCCTGGTCGTCACCGTCCCCGCACACGAGGGGGCCACGGCCGGCGACAGCGACAAGGGCCCGGTCGTCGGCGCCGTACGCATCCGGTACTCGACCGGCGAGATGACCGGCCGCCTGTGGCAGATCTGGGGCTTTCGCGCGGTCCTCGCCGTGCTCGTCCTGGGTGTGGCCGCCGTGATCGGCGTCGTGGTGGCCCGCCGCCTCACCCGTCCCCTGCGCCAACTCAACGACATGGCGAGCAAGTTCAGCGACGGCGATCTCACGGCCCGCTCCCCCGTCACCGGCCCGCAGGAGACCCAGACACTCGCCCGCACCCTCAATCAGGGGGCGGAGCGCCTGGACACCCTGATCGCCTCGCAGCGCATCTTCGTCGCGGACGCCTCGCATCAACTCAGGACCCCTCTCACGGCGTTGCGGCTGTCGCTGGACAACATCGCGGACGGTGTGGACGACGAGTTCGTCAAGGAGGACGTGGAGCAGGCGACCGCGGAGGTCGTCCGGATGAGCCGCCTGGTGAACGGCCTGCTCGTCCTGGCGCGGGCGGAGGCGAAGGTCACCGCGGCGGAGCCGTTGGTCCTGGGGGACATCGTGCAGGAGAGGCTGGCGGTATGGAGGCCGGCCGCCGACGAGCGCGGAGTCACCATCGCGCTCGGGGGGAGTGCCGACGGCCGGCTGCTCGTGCTGACCAGCCCCGGCCATATGGAACAGGTGCTGGACAACGTGCTCTCGAACGCCCTGGAGGTGTCACCGGACGGCGGCACGATCACCGTCCGGGCGGAGCAGCGGGGCGACGAGGTGGTGCTGTCGGTGGACGACGAGGGCCCGGGCATGTCGGACACCGACAAGTCCCGTGCCTTCGACCGCTTCTGGCGCGGCAAGGGCCTGACCGGGCGAACGGGCTCGGGGCTCGGCCTCGCCGTCGTCAAGCAACTGGTGACCGACGACGGCGGGACGGTGGCCCTTCGCGACGCGCCCGGGGGCGGGCTGTCGGTGCGGATCAGCCTTCGGGCATCTTCGAGGAGTGGTGGTTGACGATGAGCCACTCACCGCCGCGCTTCTCGTACGCGTACGTGTAGCGGGCCTCGACGACGCTCTTCTCGCCGGTCTCGGGGTCGGTGAGCGTGAACTGGTAGGTGCCGGCGTCGATCGCGGAGTTGTTGTCGAGGACGTTGATGTGCGTCTCGATCTTCTTGCCGACGGGCTTGTTGGCGAGGAAATGCTCGAAGTAGTCGACTATGGCGGCGTGGTCGGCGCGGACCTCGTTGGACACCGTGGGCAGCAGGACCGCGTCGCTCGCGTACAGGTCCGCGACCTTCTCCGGATCTCCGGTCTGCAGCGTCCTGTTCCACTGGTCGAACAGGCCGGCTATCTGCTTCTTGCCGGGCTTCCCGTCACCCCATCCGGGCCCGGCGACCGCGGCACCGGCGGCGACGGTACCGACGGCGACAACGGCGGTGGCAGTGACAACGGCTACGCGCTTGCTGAGGGAACGACGAGTCATCGCATCTCCAGGATCTGGTGGAAGTGACTCCACATTCACCTGGCGCCGGTTAGGGCCCGTGCAGCAGACGTACAGGCCGGGGACAACACGTCTCCAATTCACGCTGCGCGCCCGCGCAATCACACAGTGGCAGCCTTCCTGCGGCCGCGCCCGCGCGCCAACTCGGCCCCGGCGCCGAGCGATACGACGCCCATGCCGACGGCGGTCATGACGCCCTGCGTGCCGTCGACGGCAAAGGGGGCGGCCGCGGCGACGACGGCATTGAAGAGGAAGAGGAACCACAGGACGGGGCGGGAGGAGAGCAGGGCCTTCATGACGGTTTTCCTTCGGGGCGGGGCCGGTTCGACGGCCGTTGACCTGGCGAGATCAACGATCCCGTGTCACGGGATCAGCCACGAGGGAGTGCACTCCCGAAGGCGAGGTGGAGCGGGCTGCACCCCGGCCGGCGCGTGGAACCCGCGTCACACCCGGCAGAGCACCTACTTCGTCGGGCGCAGCCCAAGCGGCTCCACGATCTCCTGCTCCATCACCTTGCCGGCCTCGAACTCCAGGGTCTCGTCGCCCATGCCCTGGTCGGTGTCCAGGCCGTCCAGCTCCGCCAGCGGCTGGTCCAGGCGGACGTGCGCGAGGACCGAGTGCAGGGCGCGCAGGGTCGCCGACGCCGTCGAGCCCCAGTTGGAGAAGTAGGAGAACTGCCACCACCACAGGGCCTCGGTGGTGCGGCCCGCGCGGTAGTGGGCCATGCCGTGGCGCAGGTCGGTGATGACGTCGGTCAGGTCGTCGGAGATCCGGGCCGGGACCGGCGCCTTGCGGGGCTCGTAGGGGTCGAAGACCTCGGAGTAGACGTCGACCGGATCCAGCAGACGGGCGAGGTTCTCGCGGAGCTCGTCCACGTCCGCCTCCGGGCCCAGGTCGGGCTCGTAGCGCTCCTCGGGAAGGATGTCCTCGTGGGCGCCCAGACGGCCGCCGGCCAGGAGGAGTTGGGAGACCTCCAGGAGGAGGAAGGGCACGGTCGAGCCGGGCTCGTCGCCCTTCGCGACCTCCGTGACGGCGACCAGGAAGCTCTCGATCTGGTCCGAGATCTGGACCGCGAAGTCGTCCGGGTTCTGCTCGGTCGCATGCAGCGTGGCGTCAGACATCTAGGAGTCGTCTCCCCTCGAAGGCGCGGCCGAGGGTGACCTCGTCCGCGTATTCCAGGTCGCCACCCACCGGGAGGCCGCTGGCCAGGCGGGTGACCTTCAGGCCCATGGGCTTGATCATGCGGGCGAGGTACGTGGCCGTGGCCTCGCCTTCCAGATTCGGGTCCGTGGCCAGGATCAGCTCCGTGACCGTCCCGTCGGCCAACCTCGCGAGAAGTTCGCGTATACGCAGGTCGTCCGGACCGACGCCCTCGATCGGACTGATCGCGCCGCCGAGGACGTGGTAGCGGCCGCGGAACTCACGGGTCCGCTCGATCGCCACGACGTCCTTCGGCTCCTCGACCACGCAGATCACCGCCGGGTCGCGGCGCGCGTCCCGGCAGATGTTGCACAGCTCTTCCTGCGCGACATTCCCGCACGTCGCGCAGAAGCGGACCTTCGCCTTGACCTCCATCAGGGCCTGCGCGAGGCGCCGTACGTCCGTCGGTTCCGCCTGCAGGATGTGGAAGGCGATCCGCTGCGCGCTCTTGGGACCGACGCCGGGCAACCGCCCCAGCTCGTCGATGAGGTCCTGGACCACGCCTTCGTACAACGGACTGCCGTCCTTCCTGGGTCCTGCGGTTCCTTACGGTACGTACGGTAGTTGGCGTCGGCCCGTCTTAGAAGGCAAGCCGGACAACGCCCGCGGCGTCAGAAGGGCAGGCCGGGGATGCCGCTGCCGCCGCCAAGGCCCTGGGCCAGCGGGCCGAGCTTCTGCTGCTGGAGCGCCTGCGCGTTCTCGTTGGCCGCCTGTACAGCCGCGATGACCAGGTCGGCGAGGGTCTCGGTGTCCTCCGGGTCCACCGCCTTCGGGTCGATCTTGAGCCCCCGAAGCTCGCCGGAACCCGTCACGGTGGCCTTCACCAGGCCGCCGCCGGCCTGGCCCTCGACCTCCGTCTGAGCCAGTTCCTCCTGCGCCCTTGCCAGGTCCTGCTGCATCTTCTGGGCCTGCTGGAGCAGCTGCTGCATGTTGGGCTGGCCACCACCGGGGATCACGATCAGCTCCTTGTCTCTGTACGGCTTTCCCGTTCAGCACGAGCCTACGTGGTCCGGGCAGCCGTCGCCCCGGCACTCTTTCGAGTGAGAGGAACTGGAGTCCTATACCTGATCAAGACCCCCTTCCGGGCGGAAAAGAGGCGAAAGGCATCTCTTCGCCACCCATTGGGCGGTAGGAAGGGTCCGGCGCGTCAGCCTCAGGTGTTGCGTGACGTTCCGTGCGCCGCGGTGGTCGTACCCGGGACGCACGTGAGGTCACACACCGTGATCAGTAGGGAGTGCCGGGTGGTTCAGCCGGAGATGCAGCCCGACAGGTCGCCACAGGACGGGCGGGGCGGCGAAGGGGCGGCCGGACTGCGGCCGGGCGATCTGACGGGTCGGGCCTTTCCGCTCGGGGACTGGGGAGAGCCGGCGGTGCGGTTGGACGAGCTGTACCGGTGGGTGGAGCGGGGGGCGCTGAACACCGCCGCGTGGTATCTCGCGGACCGGGTGTGGAAGCGGCGGGGGGCACGCGCGTTGCGGGGTGGGGCGGCGTCCGGGGCGGTGGTGGGCGCCGCGTTGCCGTTGCTGGATGTGACGGGGGCGGTGAGCGGGACGGCTCCCTGGGGGTATCTGGCGCTGCTGCTGGCGGTGGCGTGTGTCGCGGCCGACCGGTTCTTCGGGTTGACGTCCGGGTGGATAAGGGACGTCGCCACGGCCCAGGCGGTGCAGCGGCGGCTTCAGGCGCTGCAGTTCGACTGGGCGACGGAAAGTGTGCGGGAGGTTCTGGGACCGGCCGAGGGGACGGCGAGTGAGGCTGCCGAGCGGTGCCTGGGGGTGCTGCGGCGGTTCTGCGAGGACGTGACGGAGCTGGTCCGTGCGGAGACGACCGACTGGATGGTGGAGTTCCGGACGGGGTCCGCGCCCCTGGGCATCCATGCCGCGCTGGCCGGGGGCACCCGCCAGGACACGGGCACGGCCTTGGGCCGCTTCCCCGCCGCCCCGACGAACGGCACCCGCCCTAACATGCCCCGCCAACGCCCCCCGGAGATCCGCTGACGCACCCCCCACCGAGCGGCATCGGGCCGCCGCGGGCACACCGCCCGACCGCCCGAGGTCACTCGCACAGGCTCATCGCCTGCCGGCACGGCACATGCCCCTTGTCCCGGATCGCCTGCCGGCTCGTCTCCTCGTCGAGGTAGGCGAGGAAGCTGGCGGCGAGGGTCCCGTTGCGCGGGGTGCCGTAGGTGTAGGCGTACTCGACGTCGCGATACGGATAGGTGCTGCCGTTGGTCTCGATCTCGTCGATGTCGGCCTGCTTGCCGTCCAGCGGCACCCTGGTCACGCCGTCCTTCTCGGCGGCCCTGGCGAGGGCGAGCTCGCTGTAGCCGATGGCGCCGCGCGCTGCCGCGACCTTCTTCAGCACGTCGCCGGTGGAGGCGAGTTCACAGCGCACGACGACCGAGGCGTTCTCCCGGCAGTCCAGGGAGGTGCTGGGCGCGCTCTCCCACCGCCCGTCCAAGACCCGCTCCTGGAAGATCTGCCGGGTCCCGGAGTTGTCCCCCCGGCTGACGAGGACGATGGGCAGGTCGGCGAGGGCGCGGTACTTCGTCTCCCGCTGCGCCTCGGTCATCAGCTGTCCCCAGCGTGTGTACGTCCCCGCGTACAGCTCCCGCACCTGCCGCACCGACAACCCCGCCGCCGCGAACGCGTTCCCTTCGCCTGCGACCAGCGTGTAGGCCGACAGCGCGATCTTCTTCCCCCGCAGCCCCAGCCGCTCCCCCGACGGCCCGTCCGAGAAGGCGATCACAGAACGCGCGCTGTCCTTCGACCGGCCCGCCAGCGCGTCGAGTTCGACGACACCGAGCTCGCTGCCGCGCGCCTCGACCGTGATGTCGGCGCCCTGGCACTTGCCCTCGTAGTCCTTCGCGAGCGTCTCGATCACCGGCGCGAACGCGGTCGAGCCGGTCACCGTCAGCGCACCCCGCTCGCACTCGATCGGGTTGCCGTCCCGGAAGACGACGATGCCCGCGAGCACCAGCACGGACACCGTGAGCAGGGCGGTGAACACCCGTGCCGGAAGGCTGAAGACGTTCTCCTTCTCGTCCGGGGTGGCGCTGCGGTTGGGGTGCACCTCGCCTTCCCGGATCCCGCCGTACAGCCGTATCTCGCGCCCGACGTCACCGCCGGAGAGCAGCACGAGCAGCTTGAAGTAGTCGCCGCGGTTGAGCGGCACCCGCGGGATACGCAGCCGGTTCCCCTCGTACCCGAAGCCGCGGTCGGCGCTGAAGTGGTCCATGATGTGGTCGATGTCGGTCGGCTGCGTGACCGAGACACCGCGAATGGTGCGGTCGGTGAACACCGCGGTCAGCCCGTGCCGTTCGGGGCTCGTGTAGTCGTCGCGGTCGATGGTCTGCGAGCCGTCGTTCTCGATGCGCAGCAGGACCAGCGTGGCGTCGACCATGCCCGGCGCCTCGTCGAAGAGGCCCAGACGCCGGTTCTCCCGGCCCGAGCGCACGTCGTCGCCGATCGCGTTGTCCATCTGGACGCGGTAGCCGATCCGCTTGCGGCGCGGCACCCGGCGCTCGTACCAGACCATGACACCGGACGCGACGACGCCGATGGCCGCCGTCCCGATGGCCACGACGTTCTCTGCGCTCAGCCACTCCATATGGGTGCCCCCGCTACTCCCCGGAGTCGGATGGTGGGGTCACCGTACGCGCGCGCAGGGGAACAAACGACCGACTCCTGGGGAAGTTCGCGGTTTGTTCAACTGCCTCACAGGAAAGGGGCGTTCACCGGAATCACGCCGCCGTTCCGCCTACTGCTTCCGGTACGTCAGTTTCTCCCCGCTGCTCGTGTTCACCCGCTCCAGCCGGCCGTCCGGCAGCAGCGTGATCCGGGTGGCGGCGCCCGGCGAACAGGAGGTGGCGGGCTCGCCGGCCGTCACCGTGGACGGGCCCATCGCCAACGGGCCGTTCCCGACCGGCGCCTGGGTCAGATCCGCCTCGAACTCGCAGTGGTAGGTGCCGGTTCCGGCGGGACCGTCGGCGACGAGGGAGAGAACCGTGTCGCCCACCTCGCCCTGCCGGATGGTCAGCCGCCGGGTGTTCGCGCCGCCCGCGTTGTCGATCGAGGCCGTCCAGGTGCCCAGGTACCCGGCCGGGATCACACCGTCCCCCGGTGCCGAGGCGGTCGGGCTCGGGGACGGGGTGGGGGCGGCGGTCGGGTCGTCGCCCCCGGAGCCGGTCGCGTCGGTCGTGACGGTCGGGGAAACGGTCGGATCACCGCCGGCCCCGTTCCCACCGTCGGCGTTCATCAGGCCGTACACCGAACCGCCGGCCGCGAGCGCGACGACCAGCGCGATGAGGACGAGGGCCACCGTGGAACGACCGCTCCGGCGGGGCCCCTCGGGCGAGGCCCCGGGAATGTACGGCATGGGTACGTCGTACGGCGGGGTGGGCCCGTACGACGGGCCGTGACCGTACGGAGGTGTGGCGCCGTACGAGGGGGCCGAGCCGTAGGGCGAGTGCGGGCCGGGCTCCGGGTGGCCGTACGCCTGCTGCTGCGGGTGTTGCTGCGGAGAGCCGTAGGCCGGGTGGGCCGGGGTGCCACCGGGTGCGGCGGCCTCTCCGAAGGCGCCGCCGGGCGGGGCACCGGGCTCCGGCGGCGGGCCGATCCGGGTCGCGGCCGCGGTCGGGAGCTGGTCCGGCGGGATGGCACCGGCGGCCGGGGCGTGCTCGGGCGAGGCCGCGGGGGTCGGCTCCCCGGAGCCACCCTCCGCCGGGCCAGGACGCGCAGGCCCTTCCGGACCTCCGGGCCGCGCGGACCCCTCCGCTCCTCCCGGCCCCACCGGATCCTCCGTGTCCAGCAGCCGCACCGCATGCCGCCCCAGCTGCGCCACCAGCGCACTCGGCAGCCACGGGTCCCGGGACCGACCCCCGGAGACGGTGTCCTCCGCCCCCGTGCGCTCCAGGATCCGGTCCAGCGTCGGCCGGGCGCCCGGATCCTTGCGCAGGCAGTCCCGCACCAGCTCGGCGATCCCCTCGGGCACCCCCTCCAGGTCGGGTTCCTCCTGGGCGATGCGGAACATCAGGGCGTGCGCGCCGCTGTCGACGGAGCCGAAGGGGAGCCTGCCGGTGGCGGCGTACGAGAGCACCGAGCCCAGGCAGAACACGTCGCACGCCGGCGTGATCCGGTCGCCGCGCACCTGTTCGGGCGCCATGAACCCCGGCGACCCGACGAGCGCGCCGGTGCGGGTGAGCCCGCTCTCGCCGCCCACCGTCTCCAGCGCCCGCGCGATCCCGAAGTCGATGACACGGGGCCCGTCGATGGTGACGAGCACATTGGACGGTTTCAGATCCCGGTGCACTATCCCCGCGGCATGGATGTCCTTGAGGGCATGCGCCAGCCCGGCCGTCAGGATCCGCACCGAGCGCTCGGGCAGGGCCCCGTGGTCACGGCCGACGACCCGCTGCAGGCTGGGCCCGGCGACGTACCCGGTGGCGACCCAGGGCACCTCGGCCTCGGTGTCCGCGTCCAGCACCGGGGCGGTCCAGAACCCGCCGACCTGCCGCGCGGCCTGCACCTCCTGCCGGAACCGGGCCCGGAACTCCT
This sequence comes from Streptomyces sp. NPDC111606, assembly GCF_055656945.1. Taxonomy (NCBI): domain Bacteria; kingdom Bacillati; phylum Actinomycetota; class Actinomycetes; order Kitasatosporales; family Streptomycetaceae; genus Streptomyces; species Streptomyces sp. NPDC111606. The sequence continues at coordinate 156,905 of NZ_JBVKBY010000012.1, read as the reverse complement.
CCTGGGCGGCCAGTTCCCGCCGTACGAGTTTCACGGCGACGGTACGACCGCGGTCCGAGCGGGCGAGATACACGTCCCCCATACCGCCCGCACCCAGCCGCGCCAGCAGCCGATAAGCCCCGATCCGCTGCGGATCACCCGACCCCAGCTTCTCCATCGCACGCCCCCAACCCCACCCACGCAAGCCCCCGCCTACGCGACGGCCCCACGATAGTGCGGCATACCGGGAGGTGAGCGGGGCGGCGTCTACGGTTCGGTAACAGGAGCGTCGATCCCGTCGAGGACCTTCGACAACCGTTCCAGAACCCGTACGGCCTCGGCGAGCTCCGCGTCCCCGAAGGCGTCGGCCAGCCGGTCCGCGAGGGCGGCGTGCCCGGGCTCGATCCTGGAGATCGACGCGCGCCCCTCCTCGGTCGGCGCGAGGAGCTTCGCCCGACGGTGGGCGGGGTTCGGCCGGTACTCGGCGAGCCCCTTCTCCACCAGCAGATCGGCGATGCGCTGCACGCTCTGCCGGGTGATGCCCATGGCGCGGGCGACGCCGGCGACGGGCAGGGGTTCGCCGAGCACCGCGCCCAGCACCTGCCACCAGGCCGCCGTCAGCCCGGCCGGCCGGGCCAGTTCCTCCGCCACCGCGAGGAACTGGCCGTTGAGCCGGAAGACACCGAGCGCGCTGCGGCTGAGCAGGTCCTGGCGTTCCCGGCTCACAGCACCCCGGCCTTCTCGAGCACCGCGTACGCCTCGGCGTCGGAGTGGTGGAACAGGCGGTACCAGGCGTCGACGGCTTCGTTGTCGTACACCTTCAGCAGCCGCAGGATCTCCCGGGCGAAGGCGACGGGTTCGGTCGGGCCGGCGGTGACGAGCCCGCCGTCGGCGACGGCGTCGGCCTCGACGTACCGCTCGCCGCCGCCGTAGCCGGTCGCGGCCAGGTAGAAGGAGATCGCGCTGGTGTGGTCCCGGTCGTCGAGCAGCCCCTCGCGCGCCATCCCGGCCGTCGCCCCGCAGATCGCCGCGACGGGGACATCCGCGTCGAGGAACTCCCGCGCCTTGCGGGCGAACGGGGCGAGCTCGTCGCCCGCGTCCCAGAGGTCGGCGCCCGGCAGGATCAGCAGGGCCGCGTCGGAGGGCCGTACGTCTTCCAGGGCCAGGTCGGGCTGGATGCGCAGGCCGCCGACGGTCCTGACGGGTTCCCGGGTCGGGCCGACGGTACGGATCTCGTAGCCGGCGCGGGCGAGCTGGGCGGTGGCGTGGCCCGGCTCCCAGTCGGCCAGGGTGTTGTAGACGGCGAGGTATACGGGCTTGCTCATGGCTCCTCCTGGAGACCTCGAAGATGACAACATCCTGTCACTTAGACAGCCTACTGTCAATGTATCGGAGGGGGCAGGAGGGGGCGCGGGCTGCACGGGGCGTCGACAACCTGTCGCGGAAACCCACCGACCGCAGACAGGACGCCGATATCGCGCCGGAAGGGCTCACCCGTACGCTCGGGCGCATGACCCCTCAGCCAAATCCCGAGGTCGGCGCCGCTGTGAAGGCCGCGGACCGTGCGCATGTCTTTCACTCCTGGTCCGCTCAGGAACTCATCGACCCGCTCGCCGTCGCCGGTGCGGAGGGGTCGTACTTCTGGGACTACGACGGCAAGCGCTACCTCGACTTCACCAGCGGGCTCGTCTACACGAACATCGGCTACCAGCACCCGAAGGTCGTCGCCGCGATACAGGAGCAGGCCGCACACCTGACCACCTTCGCGCCCGCCTTCGCCGTCGAGGCCCGGTCCGAGGCGGCGCGGCTGATCGCCGAGCGGACGCCGGGCGACCTGGACAAGATCTTCTTCACCAACGGCGGCGCGGACGCCGTGGAGCACGCCGTACGGATGGCCCGGCTGCACACCGGGCGGCCGAAGGTGATGTCGGCGTACCGGTCGTACCACGGCGGTACGCAGCAGGCCGTGAACATCACCGGCGACCCGCGGCGGTGGGCCTCCGACAGCGCCGCGGCCGGTGTCGTGCGCTTCTGGGCGCCCTTCCTCTACCGCTCCCGCTTCTACGCCGAGACCGAGGAGCAGGAGTGCGCCCGGGCGCTGGAGCACCTGGAGACGACGATCGCCTTCGAGGGCCCGTCGACCGTCGCCGCGATCATCCTGGAGACGGTTCCCGGGACGGCCGGGATCATGATTCCGCCGGCCGGCTACCTGGCGGGCGTCCGCGAGATCTGCGACAAGTACGGGATCGTCTTCATCCTGGACGAGGTCATGGCCGGGTTCGGGCGGACCGGTGAGTGGTTCGCGGCGGACCTGTTCGACGTCAGCCCCGACCTGATGACCTTCGCCAAGGGCGTGAACTCCGGGTACGTGCCGCTGGGCGGCGTGGCCATCTCCGGGGCCATCGCACAGACCTTCGCGAAGCGGCCGTACCCCGGCGGTCTGACCTACTCCGGGCACCCGCTGGCCTGCGCGGCCGCCGTCGCGACGATCAACGTCATGGCCGAGGAGGGCGTCGTCGAGAACGCCGCCCGACTGGGCTCCGAGGTGGTCGGACCGGCGCTGCGCGAGCTGGCCGAACGTCATCCTTCCGTCGGCGAGGTCCGTGGCGTCGGCATGTTCTGGGCGCTCGAACTGGTCAAGAACCGCGAGACCCGCGAGCCCCTGGTGCCCTACAACGCGGCGGGCGAGGCCAACGCCCCCATGGCAGCGTTCGGCTCCGCCGCGAGGGCCGGGGGCATCTGGCCGTTCGTGAACATGAACCGCACCCACGTCGTGCCGCCGTGCAACGTGACCGAGGCGGAACTGAAGGAGGGGCTGTCGGCGCTGGACGCTGCGCTGGCTGTGGCGGACGGGTACGTGGAGTAGGCGTCGTTCCAGCCCGTCCGGCGTCTGCGGACGAGGCCGTTCAGGCCGAAGCGGGGGTCTGGGGGCGGCAGCCCCCAGGGACGGGACGGGTAGGGGCGGCGGGGGCGAAAAAGTCGGCGCCGTCACGGGAATCTCACCCGGAAGCCGAACGCGTAAGGTGGCGTGCTCGTAGACATACATGCGCACGCCACCTCGCGACGACGGGAGACGCCCTCACCATGCCCGGCACCGGCACCGGCGGCAACGGCTCCGTGACCCGCAGCACCCTGCGGCAGCAGATCGCGGACGCCCTGCGCGACGAGGTACTGTCCGGGCGGCTGCAGGCAGGCCGGGAGTTCACGGTCAAGGAGATCGCCGACCAGTACGGCGTCTCCGCGACCCCGGTCCGCGAGGCACTCGTCGACCTCTCCGCGCAGGGCCTCCTGGAGGCCGACCAGCACCGCGGCTTCCGCGTGCACGAGTACTCCGTAGCGGACTACCGCGGCATCATCGAGGCCCGCGGCCTGGTCACCGACGGCATGTTCCGGGTGCTGGCCGGCGACCGGGCAGGCCACCGCGACCCCGACGACCCGCGCGTCCTCGCCGCCGCCGTCGGGGTACGCCGCCGCGCCGAGGAGGCGCAGCGCGCCGCCACCGCAGGCGACCTCACCGTCCTCATCGGCTACGACCTGCGCTTCTGGCGCGAACTCGGCGCCCTCTTCGGGAACCCGTACCTCTCCGACTTCCTGCACCGGCTGCGCGTGCAGTCCTGGGTCTGCGCGGTCCAGCATCTGCGCCGCCTCGACGATCTGCGCGGCCATCTGTGGTCCCGGCACACCGAACTGGTCGACGCCCTGATGCGCCGCGACCTGCCCACGGCCCAGTCGATCATCGCCGACCACGACGCGAACGCGCTCGCCCTGATCGAGCGACTGGCGGCCGGATGACCCACGAGCGGGAGCTGCCGAAAGCCCCCGACGTGCCGGACCCGGACCTCGGGAACCCCCCGGCCCTCTCCATAGTCATCCCGGCCTGCAACGAGCAAGCGCGGGCCGCACGGCGACGAACGCGTCGGCATCCACGGCGCCGAGCCGGCCCCGCAGCCGAACGACGGTGCGCTGCGTGAGAGCGAGAAGCTGGTGGGCGGTCCGGGGAGGTGGGTGGACGGAGTCTGGGTATGGGACCTGCACGAGCGGGGACTTGCCTGAGGGCCCGCACGAGGGGGTCCGCCCCCGCGCCGCACCGATTACCCTTCCCTGACCGACGTGCTACGCGAGGAGCCCTCTTTTGGCCTGTGACCTGTGGCTGGTACCGCTCGTCGACGTGTTGTGCCACACCCCCGACAACCCGTTCGCCGAAGAACTCGCGCAATACAACAAGGTGCTGGCCGAGGCCGGGTTGCCGCCGGTGCCGGTGTACCAGTACATGCCGGGACTGTCCGGCGACGTCGCCCCGGTCGCCGGCTTCGACTACGACGCCCTGCACTTCCTGCGCCGCGCGTATCTGCTCCAGGTCTGCGGCCTCCCGGTGACCCCGGTCGACGACCTGGGCGGCGACTACGAACAGCTCCTGGAGATGTTCGAGACGACGGCCCAGCAGTCGCACCTGGTCTGGCACTACGACCACGCGGGCGCCTACGTCCCCGTGGACTTCCCGAATCCGCTCGCCAACGACGAACTCCTGGCGGGCGGCGGCCCCCTGGGTTCCGCCCAGGCGCTCCTGCGCGAGCTGGAGTTCGTGGCCCAGGTCATCGGCATCGACCCGGCCAATCCGCCGGCGCCGCCGCAACCCCCGCTCTCCCCCACGTCCTTGGAGGAGCCGGCGGTCCCCGCCCCCTACGACCCGAGCCCCTTCGCCCGCGAACGGCACGTGTGGCTGGGCCTGCACGCGGCGGCGACGCGGAGTCTGGCGCAGGGGTCGATGATCGTCTTCAGCTGACCATCAGCTGATCTTCAGCTGGGCGAGCCCCTTCTGGACGTCCTCGGCGTTCATCACCGGCGTGTAGTCCACCTTGGCGCCCAACTCGAAGAACAGCGGTTCGGCGATCACCGGCATCTGGGAGGGATCCTCCAGATCGAAGAAGAGGAACATCGTGCGCATCCCCTGCTCGGTGGTGAAGTAGGCGGCCTCCGGCTTGATCTTCTCCATGAGTTCCTGGATCACCTGGGGCAGCTTGCCGGCGCGGATCGCCTGGTTCCCCTTCTCCGTGTCCAGATTCGCCTTGAGGAGCACGCGCATGACACACCTTCGTTCCGGTCGTCGCTGAGCCGTACGACCTCACGCTATGGGCGCCCTGCGCGTTTCGCCCGTTCACTGGTCCATCAGGAGAAAGAGGGGCGCCCCGACGGGGCGCCCCTCTCGGCTCACAGGAACGAGTTGATCTCGATCGTCTCGTCCCGGCCCGGACCCACACCGATCGCGGAGATCGGGGCGCCGGACATCTCCTCCAGCGCCTTGACGTAGGCCTGGGCGTTCTTCGGGAGGTCGGAGAACGACTTGGCCTTCGAGATGTCCTCGGACCAGCCGGGCAGCAGCTCGTAGACCGGCTTGGCGTGGTGGAAGTCGGTCTGGGAGTACGGGAGCTCCTCGACGCGCTTGCCGTCGATCTCGTACGCCACGCAGACCGGGATCTGCTCCCAGCCGGTCAGCACGTCCAGCTTGGTGAGGAAGAAGTCGGTCAGACCGTTCACGCGGGTCGCGTACCGGGCGATGACCGCGTCGAACCAACCGCAGCGGCGGTCACGGCCGGTCGTCACGCCCCGCTCGCCACCGATGCGGCGCAGTGCCTCGCCGTCCTCGTCGAAGAGCTCGGTCGGGAACGGGCCGGCGCCGACGCGGGTCGTGTACGCCTTGAGGATGCCGATCACGCGGCTGATCTTCGTCGGGCCCACGCCCGCGCCCGTGCAGGCGCCGCCGGCCGTCGGGTTCGAGGAGGTGACGAAGGGGTACGTGCCGTGGTCGATGTCCAGGAGGGTGCCCTGGCCGCCCTCGAAGAGGACCACCTTGTCGTCCTCCAGGGCCTGGTTGAGGACCAGGACCGTGTCGGCGACGAACGGCCTGATCTTCTCGGCGTAGCCCAGCAGCTCCTCGACGACCTGCTCGACGGCGATCGCGCGGCGGTTGTAGAGCTTGGTGAGGACCTGGTTCTTGACGTCGAGGGCCGCCTCCACCTTCTGGGTGAGGATCGACTCGTCGTAGAGGTCCTGGACGCGGATGCCGACGCGGTTGATCTTGTCGGCGTAGGTCGGGCCGATGCCGCGCCCGGTCGTGCCGATCTTCCGCTTGCCGAGGAAGCGTTCCGTCACCTTGTCCACCGTCACGTTGTACGGCGTGATGATGTGCGCGTTTCCGCTGATGAGGAGCTTGGACGTGTCGACGCCACGCTCGTTCAGACCGCTCAGCTCGGAGAGCAGGACCGACGGGTCGACGACGACACCGTTTCCGATGACCGGGGTACACCCCGGGGACAGGATTCCGGAAGGGAGCAGGTGAAGGGCGTACTTCTGATCACCCACGACTACCGTGTGGCCGGCGTTGTTGCCGCCCTGGTAGCGCACCACATAGTCGACGGAGCCGCCTAGCAGGTCCGTCGCCTTTCCCTTGCCTTCGTCACCCCACTGAGCACCGAGCAGCACAAGTGCGGGCACGCGCGTACACCCCTTCCGGGCGGGGCATGTCCAAGGTCAGGGGTATACGCGGAGGTCTCCCACCGTGTACACCTCGACCGGACGCGACCGTCGTTGGCCGCGAACCGTCGGACCGGATGCCCCGGAATAGACGAAGCCCCTGGCGCAATAGCGCAAGGGGCTCTTGCACAAAGATGCTACCCGAGGAAGCGAGGCATGGCCGAGGTGGCGACTTTCGCGACGTCCGATCAGCTGCTGGTGGTGATCGATCCGGTTGCTCGGAGGACGGACGGGGAGTCCGTCAGGATCGCGAAAGACGTGCTCAGCGCGGGTGCGGCGACGAAGGTCTGCCTGCCCGACGATCCCGACGAATTCGCCAGGGCGCTGACCCGACGGGGGTCGCGACGGCCGGTGGTCGTGGGCGACGACCGGGCGCTGATGCGTGCGGTGACGGTGCTGCACCGGCAGCGGGAGCTGGCCGAATGTGTCCTGTCGGTGGTGCCGGTCGGCGGTGCGCTGACCCTGGCCGGATCCCTCGGGGTGCCCATGGGGGCGGTGGCGGCGGCCCGGGCGGTGCTGGACGGGGCGGAGCGGCGGCTGGACCTGCTCGTGGACGACAGCGACGGGGTGGTGCTGGGCGCGCTGCGGATCCCGCCGATACGGGACCCCGCCGCGCCGGCCGGGGCCACCGCGGTGGGGTCGATGGCGGGGCGGCCCTGGCTGCGGACGTGTCAGTCGCTCGTACGGACCCTGGTGCCGGCGCGCGGCACCACCCCGGCCGCGTCCGGGCCGTCGCGGCTGCGGGTCGAGGTCGACGGGACGACGCTGGTGGACCTCGACCAGCCGGTCGAGGCGGTGTCGGTGGCGCCGGGGCTCGCCGGGGTGGCCGAGGTGGAGGTGCGCCCCGCTTCGGTCGGCGCGGAGGCCTCACCGCTGCGCGCCGAGGGCCGCACGGTGACCGTCTCGGGCGCCCACTTCCGCTACCGGGCCGACACGGCGGTCTCCGGTCCGGTACGCAGACGGACGTGGACCGTGGGCGAGGGCGGGCTGCGGCTGATGCTGCCGGGCGATGGGCCGTAAGCCGGACTGCCCCCGTTTGCGCTGCCCAGCCGTCGAGCAGGTGGGTCAGCCCTGGCCGAAGGTCTTCTCGCGGTGGGCTCGCCAGCGCTCCATCATCGCCGCGACCTCGATCTCCACGAACTCGAAGAAGGCCAGCGTCTCGGCCAGCCGACGGCCGGCCGGGGTGTCGGCGCCGAGGCTGGTGACGCCCTCGCGCAGGGCCACCTCCCAGCGCTTGAGCACGGCCTCGCGGTTGGTCAGGGCCTCGTACCACTGGTCGCCGTGCACCCGGTAGCGCTCCCGGCGCGAGCCGGGCTCCCGCTCGCGCGTCACCATGTGCGTCTGGGACAGGTAGCGCACCGCCCCGGAGACCGCGGCGGGGCTGATGCGGAGCTGTTCGCTCAGTTCGGCGGAGGTCAGCACGCCTTTGTCGGAGGAGAGCAGCGCGGCGAAGACGCGGGCGGCCATACGCTGCATCCCGGCCTCGACGAGCTGCGCCGCGAAGGACTCCACGAACTTCGACACGGACTCCGCGTCCCGGCCTGCCCCTGCGCCGACTGATTCCGTCATGCACCCCATCCTATCGAGGGTTTCTATGCTTCCTTAACTTCACAAATTTCTGAAAGAAGCGTACGTTCTGAAGCATGACGAAGGCAATCACCGTCTCCGGACTGCACAAGTCGTTCGGCAAGACGCATGCGCTCGACGGCCTCGACCTGGACGTCGAGACCGGCGAGGTCCACGGCTTCCTCGGCCCCAACGGCGCCGGCAAGTCCACCACCATCCGCGTCCTGCTCGGCCTGCTGCGCGCCGACTCGGGCGGTGCACAGGTACTCGGCCGCGACCCGTGGGCGGACGCCGTGGAGGTGCACCGCCGGATCGCATACGTGCCGGGTGATGTGACGCTGTGGCGCAACCTCTCCGGCGGTGAGGTCATCGACCTGTACGGCCGGCTGCGCGGAGGCCTCGACAAGCAGCGCCGGGCCCAGTTGATCGAGCGGTTCGAGCTGGACCCGACGAAGAAGGGCCGCACGTACTCCAAGGGCAACCGCCAGAAGGTCGCCCTCGTCGCCGCGTTCGCCTCCGACGTCGACCTGCTCATCCTCGACGAACCGACGTCCGGCCTGGACCCGCTGATGGAGGAGGTCTTCCAGCGCTGCGTCGAGGAGGAGCGCGAGCGCGGCCGTACGATCCTGCTCTCCTCGCACATCCTCAGCGAGGTCGAGGAACTCTGCGACCGGGTCAGCATCATCCGCAAGGGCCGTACGGTCGAGAGCGGCTCCCTCGCCGAGCTGCGCCATCTGACGCGGACCAGCGTCACGGCCGAACTGGCCGGTCCGCCCAACGGGTTGGGGCATCTGCCGGGCGTCCACGACCTCGCCATTCAGTCAATGGAGAGGAGTCAGGGCCACCGCGTGCGCCTCCAGGTCGACACCGACAAGCTCGACGCCGTCCTCAGGTCGCTCAGCGAGTCCGGTGTACGGTCACTGACCTCGACGCCGCCGACGCTGGAGGAGCTGTTCCTGCGGCACTACCAGGCCGATGTGAGCGAGGTGGCCCGATGACCACGGCGACCACGACGACCGGGGACCTCGCCGTACGGACCGGCGGCGGCACCCGCCAACTCGCCGGTACGGGCACACTGTTGCGCTTCGCCCTGCGCCGCGACCGGGTGATGATCCCGGTCTGGGTGGCGGTGAACGCGCTGATGATCCTCTCCATGCCGAACACCCTGGAGAACCTGTACGCCACCCCGGCCGACCGGGCCGACCTGGTGCAGGACACCGCGGCCAACGCCTCCTTCCGCGCCCTGATCGGCCCGGTCTTCGGCGACTCGATCGGCGCCCTGACGGCCTGGCGGGTCGGCGTGTACGCGGGCGCCCTCGCCGCCGTACTGAGCATGCTCCTCGTCGTACGGCACACCCGGGACGAGGAGGAGAGCGGCCGCCAGGAGCTGGTGGCGTCCGGGATGGTGGGCCGGCGGGCCTCCCTGACGGCGGCGCTGCTGACGGCGGGGGTCGCGAACGCCGTACTGGCAGTGCTGGTGGCCGCCGGCCTGGCGGGCCAGGGCGCGTCCGGCGCGCTGGCGTTCGGGCTCGGTCTCGCCGGGGTCGGCATGGTCTTCGCCACGCTCGCGGCGATCGTCGCCCAGTTCACGGAGAGCGCCCGGCTGGCGCGGGGGCTGACGGCGGGGCTGGTGGGCGCCGCGTTCGTGCTGCGCGCGGCGGGCGACTCGGCGTCGGACGACGGTTCGTCGGCGCTGACGTGGGTGTCACCGCTGGGCTGGCTGGAGAACCTGCGGCCGTTCGCGGACGAGCGCTGGTGGGTCCTGCTGCTGTTCGCGGGGGCGGCTGTCGTCCAGGGCGTGGTGGCGTACGAACTCGCCGGGCGCCGGGACGTCGGCATGAGCTTCCTGCCCGCCCGTCCCGGGCCTGCCGACGGCCGCCTCGGCACGGCGGGTGCGCTCGCCTGGCGGCTCCAGCGCGGCAGCGTGCTCGGCTGGAGCATCGGCTTCTTCCTCGCCGGGGTCGTCTACGGCGGGCTCACCGACGGGGTGGCCGACCTGGTCGGCGACAACGACAACGCCCGCGAGATCTTCCGGCGGATGGGAGGGCAGTCCGGCGTCACCGACGCCTTCCTCGCCTCGATGGTCGGCATGCTCGGTCTGATCGCCGCCCTGCACGTGGTGGGGTCCGTCCTGCGGCTGCACGGCGAGGAGACGTCGATGCGGGCGGAACCGATCCTGGCGAACGCGGTGGGCCGCCTGCGCTGGGCCGCCGGCCACCTCGTGATCGCCTTCGCCGGCTCGGCCCTGATCATGCTCCTGGCCGGCCTCGGCTTCGCCGTCGGCTACGGCAAACAGCTCGGCCCGATCCTGGGCGCCTGCCTGGTCCAACTCCCCGCGGTCTGGGTCGTCGGCGGCCTGGCGGTCCTCCTGTACGGCCTGCTCCCGCGAGCGGCGATGGCGGCTTGGGGAGTGGCGGGCGCGGTCCTGCTGCTCGGCTGGGTCGGCCCCGCGCTGGACGTCCCGCAGGCGGTCCTCGACCTGTCCCCGTTCGGCCATCTGCCGAAGCTGCCGGGTGGGGGGATGGAGTGGGGACCGGTCCTCGTCCTCACCGGTCTCGCTGCAGTCCTGGTGGCCGGGGGGCTGGCGGGGGTGCGGCGGCGGGACATGACGACTTGACGGGGCGGATCAGTCGACGTACTGCTTGAGCTTCTCGGTGTCGAGTTCGACGCCGAGGGGCTCGGGCAGGGCGAGCGTGTCTCCGAAAGGTACTGTGCGACAGTTGCCGTACCCGACCTCAGGCACCGGATCGCTGTAGAGGTTGGCTGTGCATGCGTCTCGGTCGATCAGCAGGTAGAACCGGATACCTGCGGCGCCGTATGCAATTGGTTTCTCCTTGCGATCGCGCTTGTCGGTGTCGGAGTCGAACGACGTGACCTCGAGTACCAGCAGCACGCCGCTCGGGTCGGCCCACTCACCATGTCCGGCGAAATAGTCCTCGGGCACTACGACCGCGTCAGGGATAGCCCGACCCTCGCGATACTTCTCCACCCTCAGACCCTGTCCCTGGTACACATCCAGATCGGGCCTCGCACGCATACAGCGCTTGTTCAACCACACGACAACGCTGTTGTGGTCGCCATCGGCCACCTTCTTGACCCCGATCCGTCCGTTGATGAACTCCAACCTGACGGCGTCGTCGGTCTCCTTGGCCGCGAACGCGGCGATCCTCTCAAACTCTTCCACCGACATCTGGGGCGACTGCAGCGCACGCTCTGCCATAACCGTCATGGTGCCTCCCTTCGTAGGCAGGCACCAGCTTGACGAGCCGCCGACGACCTTCGATCGGGATTCGCTCAGTGGTCAGCCGAACGAGTGATCAACCCACCTCGACGCTCAACCCCTCCAGTCCCCGAATGACGAAGTTCGGCTTCCGCTCCGGGTCCGCCGCCAGCCGCAGGGTCGGGGCCTGTTCCAGCAGGGCTGTCATCGACGCCGCCAGTTCGATGCGGGCCAGCGGGGCGCCGATGCAGTAGTGGATGCCGGCGCTGAAGGAGATGTGCGGGTTCTCCTTGCGGGTGAGGTCCAGGGCGACCGGGTTCTCGAAGACCGTCGCGTCGTGGTTGGCGGAGCCGAACAGCATGGCGATCTCCGCGCCGCGTGGGATCGTCGTGCCGTCGATCTCGATCTCGTCCAGGACCCAGCGTTCGAAGAGCTGCAGCGGGGTGTCGTAGCGCATCAGCTCCTCGATCGCCGAGGGGATCAGGGAGTGGTCGGCACGCAGGGCCGCCAGCTGGTCGGGGTTGCGGAACAGCGCCCACCAGCCGTTGACCGTGGAGTTCACCGTGGCCTCGTGGCCGGCGTTCAGCAGGAGGACCGCCGTCGAGATCATCTCCTGCTCGGTGAGACGGTCGCCCTCGTCGTACGCCGCGATCAGGCCCGAGATCAGGTCGTCGCCCGGCTCCTTGCGGCGGGCCGCGATCAGCTCCAGGAGGTACTCCGAGAACTCGACCGACGCCCGGACCGCCTTGGTCGCCGTCTCCTCGGACGGGTTCAGCTCGTACATCCCGCAGATGTCCGCCGACCAGGGCCGCAGCTGCGCCCGGTCCGACTCGGGAATCCCCAGCATCTCGGCGATCACCGCGACCGGCAGAGGCTCCGCGACGTCCGTCAGCAGATCACCGCCACCCGCCTCGACCAGCCCCGACACCAGCTCGCCCGCCAGCCCCTGCACATACGGCTTCAGCTGCTCCACCGTGCGCGGCGTGAACGCCTTCGACACCAGCCTGCGGATCCGGGTGTGGTCCGGCGGCTCCAGATCGAGCATCCCGTGGTCGTTCAGGACGTGGAACGGCTCGTGCTCCGGCGGTGGCGCCGTCCGCCCGAAGTCCTCGTGCGTGAAACGGTGCTGATACGTCCGCCCCAGGCGACGGTCGCGGAGCAGTGCCGAGACGTCCGCGTGGTGCGGGACCAGCCACTGGTTCGTCGGCTCGAACCAGTGCACCCGGCCGCGGGCGCGCAGCTCTGCGTAGGCGGGGTACGGGTCGGCGAGGAACGCCGGGTCCCACGGGTCGAACGCGAGGGCGGAAGGAGCTGCCATGCCCGGACGTTAGCCCCACCTCCCCCTCCCTGACCAGGGGTGTCCGCTCAGCCCGGCGTGACCAGCCGGGCCTCGTACGCGAACACCGCCGCCTGCGTCCGGTCCCGCAGCCCCAGCTTCACCAGGATCCGGCTGACATGGGTCTTGATCGTCGACTCGGCGACCACCAGCCGCTCGGCTATCTCCGAGTTCGACAGGCCCTGCGCGATCAGCACCAGCACCTCCGTCTCCCGCTCGGTCAGATCCCCGTACGCCGCGTGCGCGGACGACATCAGACGCGGAGAGTCGGACAGCTTGGAGAACTCCGTGATCAGCCGCCGGGTGATGGAGGGAGCGAGCAGAGCCTCACCTGCCGCCACCACCCTTACTCCATCGGCGAGTTGGCGTGCCGAGGCGTCCTTCAGCAGGAAGCCCGAGGCGCCTGCGCGCAGTGCCTGGTACACGTACTCGTCGAGGTCGAAGGTGGTCAGCACCAGCACCTTCGCCGCGCCGTCGGCCGCGACGATCTCCCGGGTCGCCTCGATGCCGTTCAGCTCCGGCATGCGGATGTCCATCAGCACGACGTCCGGGGTGAGTTCGCGGACCCGGTCCACCGCTTCCCGTCCGTTGACCGCCTCGCCGACGACCTCGATGTCCGGCATCGCGTTCAGCAGGACCGAGAAGCCCTCGCGCACCATCATCTGGTCGTCCGCGATCAGCACGCGGATGGTCATGAGCCGTCCTCTGTCGTCATGGCGACCGGCAGGAACACGGCCACCTCGTAGCCGCCGTCCTCCGTCCGGTCCGCCGTCATCTCACCGTTCAGCATGGTGACGCGCTCCCGCATCCCGGTGATGCCGTGCCCGGCGCCGGGCGAGGGCTTCACGAGGGCCGGCGCGGGCGGCGGCCCGTTGACTATGCGCAGGCCGAGACCACCGAGAACGTACCCGACCTCCACCCGGGCGCTCGCGCCGGGCGCGTGCCGCAGGCTGTTGCTCAGGGCCTCCTGCACGATCCGGTACGCCGACAGCTCCACACCGGGCGGCAGCTCACGGACCGCGCCGATCACCGTCTTGTCCACGCTCAGTCCCGCGTCCCGCACGTTGGCCAGCAGCGCGTCCAGGTCGCCGAGGGTCGGCTGCGGGGCGTCCGGGGCCTCGTAGTCCTCGGCGCGGACGACGCCCAGCACGCGGCGCAGTTCCGTGAGGGCCGCCACCGCGTTCTCCCGGATGGTGGCGAAGGCCCGCTCCAGCTCCGGCGGCGGGTTCTCCACCCGGTAGGGGGCGGCCTCCGCCTGGATGGCAACGACCGACATGTGGTGGGCCACCACGTCGTGCAGCTCCCGGGCGATGTTCGTGCGCTCCTCCAGCAGGGTGCGCCTGGAGCGCTCCTGAGCGGTCACCGTCTGCTGGGCGGTGACCTCCTGCCGGGCCTCCTTGCGGGTGTGCCAGACGGCGACGACGAGCAGCATCAGGGCGGAGAGGATCAGCATGGGGCCGGAGTTCGTGCCGTAGTAGGCCGGGCCGAACAGCAGGTCCGCCACAAAGGCGTAGGCCGCGGTGACGGCCCACGTGTAGGCCGCCGTGCGGGGCCTGGTGCGTATGGCCACGACCGTCAGCACCGTCAGGTGGCAGAGGAAGGCCGCGGGCAGCCACGGCCAGCCGTCCCAGGAGCTGCCGAAGACCTGGCTGACCGGGGTGGCCGCCATCGACAGCCAGAACGCGCCGACCGGCCGGACCATGGTCAGGAGGATCGGGATCAGGGCGAGCGGGCCGAGCAGCAGCGCCCCCTTGTCGTTGTCGGCGGCCGACATCAGGAGCGTGAGCAGGCCGATCGTGGCGATCACGGTGTGCGGTGTCCAGGCCGCGTACTCACGCATGCGGCCGGGCAGCCGCCGGGTCACGGGGCCGTCGACCTTCATCCTGGCCAGTGGGCGGTAGGCGAAGGCGTCGTGGAACAGATCCTGGCGCAGGCCCTGCAGGGCGTTCGCGGCCAGCCGGAACTCGGGGCTGCGCGTCTTGGCCCCGTCGCCGGGTGGCGGGGTCGGCATCTGAGTCGTCTCGGTCACGTACAGAACGGTAGGCGCAGGGCCATGTCGCGGTCGTCCCCAGTGAGAGGGGTTCCTGCAGGTCCATCTCAGGTACTACGGGTATCGCTGCTGGTCGAGGCCGGGTGCGGGCGGTCCGTGGGCTGCGGTGCCGCTCAGTATCCGGAGGGCCGCACCAGCCCCGACTCGTACGCGAACACCGCCGCCTGCGTACGGTCCCGCAGGCCCAGCTTCACCAGGATCCGGCCCACGTGGGTCTTCACGGTCTGCTCGGCCACGACGAGGCGCTCGGCGATCTCCGCGTTCGACAGCCCCTGCGCGATCAGCGCGAGGACCTCCGTCTCGCGTTCGGTCAGGTCGCCGACCCGTTCCTTGAGCGGGGCCCGTGGCCGCTTGACCAGGCGGGAGAACTCGACGATCAGCCGCCGGGTGATGCCGGGCGCGAGCAGGGCGTCGCCGGCCGCCACCACCCGGACCGCCTCGGCCAGCTGGTCGGCGGAGGCGTCCTTCAGCAGGAAGCCCGAGGCGCCCGCGTGCAGCGCCTCGTACACGTACTCGTCGAGGTCGAAGGTCGTCAGCACCAGCACCTTGATCTGCGGTGTCGCGGCGGTGATGCGGCGGGTGGCCTCGATGCCGCCGAGTTCGGGCATGCGGATGTCCATCAGCACGACGTCGGGAAGAAGGTCGGCGACCTTCGTGACCGCGTCCAGGCCGTCGACCGCCTGGCCGATCACGTCGATGTCGGGCTTGGTGTTGAGCAGCACGGTGAACCCCTGCCGCACCATCTGCTGGTCGTCGGCGATGAGTACGCGGATGGGGCTGCTCGTCATGCGGTGCCGTCCTTGTCCGGGGCAGTGGCGTGGGCGTCATGGGGACCCTGGGGAACGTAGCCGAGGCCGTCGAGGCGCGGGTATGCGGGGAGATACGCGCTCACCAGGTAGCCGCCGTCCGGCGACGGGTGCGCCGACAGGGCGCCGCCGAGCATCGCGGCCCGCTCCCGCATGCCGAGCAGGCCGTGCCCGGCGCCCGGCGACGGGGGCGCGGGACGCTCCGGCCGGGAGTTGGCGACCCACACGGTCAGGCCGCTGCGCTCGTGCACGACTTCGACGCGGGCGGTCGCGCCGGGGGCATGCCGCAGTACGTTGCTCAGCGCCTCCTGCACGATCCGGTACGCCGACAGCTCCAGGCCGGGCTGCAGCGGGCGGCGCTCGCCGGTGACGCCGAGGGTCACGGTCAGGCCGGCGGCCCGGGTGTTCTCCACGAGGGCGTCGAGCCGGTCGAGGGTGGGTTGGGGAGCGTGCGGGGCGGTGGCCGATCCGGTGCCTGTGCCGGTGCCGGCCGCTGCCGGGTTGTCGGGGTGTTCCGAGCGCAGGACTCCCAGGACGCGGCGGAGTTCGGTGAGCGCCTCGAGGGCGTTCTGCCGGATGCCGTCCAGGTTCTCCTTGAGCTCGTCGGACGGGTTCTCGACGAGGTGGGGGGCGACCTGGGCCTGGATGGAGATGACCGACATGTGGTGGGCGACCACGTCGTGCAGCTCACGGGCGATACGGCTGCGCTCCTCCAGCAGGGTGCGGTGGGCTCGTTCCTCCGCGGTGAGCGTTTCCTGCTCGACGAGTTGGGTGCGGGCCTCCTTGCGGCCGCGCAGGGCGGTGCCGACGATGACGGCGATGGCGAAGATGGCGACCGCCGCGGCGCCGGTGCCGGCGTACTTCGTGCCGCCGAACTGGCCCTGGAGGGCGAAGGTGGCCAGGCCTGACACCCCGAGGGCCGCGACGGACCTGCGGGTGGGCACGCGCAGGGCCAGGAGCAGGAGGACGCCTGCGTGGGCGATGACTTCGGGGGTGGCCCAGGGCCAGTTGGGGGCGGGGGGCGCGTTTTCCGCGAGGTGAGGGCGGACAACGAAGGCGGTGATGAAGGTGGCCGTCAGGCTCAGGGCCCATGCCCGGCCCGGGCGCCACAGGGCCAGGCACAGGGCGATGCCTTGGGCGAAGCCGGCGATCAGACCGTGGGCCGTGCTCAGGTCGTAGCTGGCGCTGAGATCGTTGCCGCCGGCGAGGGAGACGCCCAGGGCGATCCAGGTGGTGAGGAGGATGGTCAGCCAGCGGCGCCACGTTCTCCCGAAGGGTTTGCGGAGGTTGGTGGGAAGGGGGCGTTTCCTGCGTGAGGGCGCGGGCGCGGGTGTGCGTGGCCCCGGTGGGGCGTAGGTGTCATCGGCGGCTGCAGGGCGCACATGCGAGGCATGCTCACCCGCAGCCCCTGCCGACCCCACCCGCGAGTCACTCTCACCCCCTGCCCCCGCAGTCGGCCCCCGCTCCCCCTCGACGGCCGTCGGCCTCTCCTCCTCGCCATTCACGGGGTCAACACTAGGCATGGTGCTCGGCCTTCGTTTTCCCGCTCTGTGGGGTGGGGTTGGAACGGATCACCTTGGATGTGCGGCCCTTGGTGCGGCGTGGGCCTTGTTCGTAGAGGCGGAACGTCGTCCAGCAGGCTGCCAGGGCCAGGGTGAAGACCGGGAGCCAAGCCAGGCGGGCCGCCACCCACGTGAGGTTGTCGGGGAGTGTGTGCAGGCCCGGGAGGTGGCCTGCCAGGAGGCCCGTGGCTGTGGTGGCCATCAGGGCCGTCTGGTGCCAGAGGAAGATCGTCATCGCGGAGAGGTTGAGCAGGGCCACCGCCGCCCAGGCCAGGGGGCGGCGCATCGTGCGGCGCAGTTGCTCGCGCAGGAGCAGGGCCAGGCCACACTGGGCCAGGCCGAAGGTGACAGCGGCCAGGGTCGGCGGGTTGAGGTTGGAGATGCCGGCACCGGGGACGCCGACCATGGACGCCGGGTAGCCCGCCCAGGCGACCAGCGCCGCCGTCGCCGCCGCGCCGCCCGTCAGCAGGATCCAGCCCGCGCGGCGGCGCTCCAGCTCGCCCCGGGTCCACGCCGCGCCCAGGCTGAACGGCACCAGCCAGCCGGCCGCCACGTTCGCCCAGCCGAGCCACGCGGGGCCGCCCAGGCCGAAGCGGAGAAGGTCCACATGGAGGACGACGGCCAGCGGCCACAGGGGGTTCAGGCGCAGGAGGAGGGGCGTCACCGCCGTCAGCGCCGCGAAGACCAGCAGGAACCACAGGGGGGACAGGGCCAGTTTGAGCAGGGTGTGGATCGTGTCGATGTCCGTGCCCGAGAGGAGCAGCAGGACCGACGTCACCGTCCACAGGGTGAGGACGGCCGCCACCGGTTTGAACAGGCGGGACATACGGGACCTCAGCCACTGTCCGTACGTCGTGCCGCGCGCTCGGGCCGAGGTGTAACCGCGGGTCGCCACATGGCCGCCGACCAGGAAGAACACGGCGAGAGTCTGGAAGGCCCAGGAGATCGGGGCCAGCCAGGGCATGTGCTGGAGCGGGCTCGCGGTGCGCAGGCCGGACTCGCCGTCCGCCACCAGAGCCGTCACCAGCCAGTGGCCGAGCACGACGCCGAGGATGGCGAAGGCGCGCAGGGCGTCGACCGCCCGGTCCCGTTCGATGGGGGTGACGGCGTCGACGCGAGCGGCGCCCCGCCGGATGCCCTCCGGTATGCCCCGCCGGGCACCGCGCGCCCGCCCCGTGATCGTGGACTCAGCCATGGGTCACCTCCGAGGTCTCGCCCAGGACGATGCGGGTCAGGTTCGTCAGGGACGTCGTGCCGGGCCTGAAGTAGTCGCTGTGGCCGCCGTCGCCCGCCGCGAAGACCCGGGCACCGAAGGACGGCGACATCGGGTCGGTGCCGAAGCCGACGGTCGTGCCGAGCAGGTCGAACCTGACGTGCGGGACCTGGGCCACCCAGTCGTCACCGCCACGGGCCGCCCAGACGCGGGCCGCGGTGTGCAGGGCGCCCGCGGTGTCGACACCGGTGCCTGGGCTGCCTATCAGGGCGATGTCGTCCACATCGAGGTCGGAGGCCGCACGGCCGCAGACCACCGAACCGTAGGAGTGGCAGAGCAGGGAGACGTGCGGCCCCTCTTCGGCCGACCCTTTCGACGCGCCGCTCATGCCCGACGCGCCGCTCATGCTCGACGTGCGGCCCGCGCTCGACGTGCGATCCGGGATGGCGCGCAGCTGCCGTACGAACTCCCGCAGCTTCGGCGCCGCGTCCTCGGCCCGTCCCGCCGTGGCGACCGTGACGCTGATCGTGCCCGGCGTCTCGTAGCCGAGCCAGGCCACCACCGCGGTGCGCGTGCCCTGCGGGGCCTCCCGGGTGAGGCGTTCGTGCAGCGCGCGGGCGGTGTTGCGGAAACGGTCGTAGGTGTCGATGGACGTGTCGGAGCCGGGAACCAGGACGGCGATGCGGTCGGCGTGCGCCAGGTCGCCGAAGACCTCCGTCGCGAGGCCGGGGCCGCGGCCGTCGAACGTGAGGAAGTGGCGGGACGGGTCGGCCATCGCACGGTCCGCGGCGGCGCGTGCGCGATGTCCGTTGGCCGCGGCCATGCGGGACGCCTCGGCGGCGTTGGCTCGGTTGGCGGCGTACGCCTCGTCCAGCGTCGCCGCCGTGACCGGCGCGAGGACGGCCGGCTTCGGGGCGGGTATCTCGGGCCGCGCCGCACCGGACAGCGGGACGACCACGGCACCGGTGATCACGGTGGCGAGCAGCGCCCGGCGCAGTCTGTGCGTGCGGCGGGCCTTCTTCGTCCCGCTGAACCCACTCGGCCCGGTCGGCTCGACGGGCCCGGTCGGCCCGCTCGAGTACTCCGACCCGCTCGAGTGGTCCGACCCGCTCGAGTGGTCCGACCCGCTCGAGTGGTCCGACCCGCTCAAGTCGGCCGACTCGCCAGGCTCACCCGCCCCGCCCGACGAACTCGCCCCGGCTACCCCCGTCGTACGCCCCACGGTCGTCATCCCTTCCAGTCCGCCCGGCCATCGGGCCTACCTGGAAGGGAAGTTACGGATCCGGACTTGTCGTCCGCGTCATGCCAGGGAGCTCACCTGCGATGTAGCTCTCAGGTACTACGGGTATGTAGGGGCCCTCCCTTCAGGGGCCGCTCCGGGCGGGGCGCGTGCGGGTGACGGGACAGGTGCGGTGACGGGATACGTGCAGGTGAGGGGGCACCTGCGAACTCACCACGCCAGTTGCGCGATCTCCTCCGCCACCACCGCGCACGCATCCGCCGCAGGGTCGATCAGCGGGAAGTGGCCGACGTCCTCCAGCAGCGTCAGACCGATCACTTCCCCCGCCTTCGCCGCCGCGTCCGCGTACGACTCGGCGACCGCCTGCGGGACCACGACGTCCGTCCGGCCCTGGACGAGCGTCGTCGCGATGCCCGTCGGGAGCAGGAGCGCGGGGTCGGCGTACGGCTGACGCTCGGCGAACTCCACTCCTCCGCCGAGGAGTTGCTGCGCCGCTCCGCCACAGACGTCCAGCTTGTCGGCGACCGCGAAGTCGGCGATCGGGGCCAGCGCGACGACACCCCGCAGGGGCGCGGGGCGGCCGGTGTGCCAGGGGGCGTCCGCGGGCAGGACATGGCGGGCCGCCACCCAGAGGGCGAGGTGACCGCCGGCCGAGTGGCCGGTGACCACGGTCCGGCGCGGATCGGCCTGCGGGAGCATCTCCCGCAGGAGGGCGGGCATCGCGTCCAGTGCGGCGGCGACGTCGTCGAACGTGTCCGGCCAGCGTCCGGCGACCGGGGCACCCGTACCGGCACCCGTACCGGAATCCGCCGCCCCCCGCCGGTACTCCACATTGGCCACGGCGAACCCGCGCCGCGCCAGGAAGTCGGCGAACGGCGTGACATGCCGCCGGTCGTACGGAGCCCGCCATGCCCCGCCGTGCAGTACGACGACCAGCGGAGCCAGGTCGCCCGGAACGGCCTCGCCGCGCGGCGCATAGAAGTCGATCACCTGGTCGGGGTGGTCGCCGTACGAGGCGATGGCGTCGGGGTCGACGGGCGGGTGCGAGAAGGCGGACTCCTCTTCGGCGGCGGCCCGGGCTGCTGCGACGTCGTCCGGCATGCTCAACCTCTCAGCGACGAAACGGATTTGGACGAAAGCGGAGTGGCGGACCACGTGGGAATTCGGCCGTTGGCGGGGACGGTATCAGGCGGGTGACGTGCGTGGACACGGGGATGTCACGCAGGGTGAAGGGTAAACGGTTCCACTGTTCCGTTACGCTGGGGTCGTAGATCGTACGCGCACCAAGGAGGCCGATATGTCCGCCGAGCCCGGCACCGTACGTCCCGGAGGGCGTACCGCGCGTGTCCGTGAGGCCGTGCTGCGGGCGGCCGGGGACGTCCTGGCGGAGCAGGGTTTCGACGGTCTCGACCTCGCCGACGTCGCCCGCCGGGCCGAGGTCGGCAAGACCACCGTGTACCGGCGCTGGGGCTCGGTGACCGGGCTGGTGGCCGACCTGCTCGCCGACATGGCCGAGCAGTCGCTGCCCCGCGAGGACACCGGGTCCGTGCTGGGCGACCTGCTCGCCAACGCGGCGCTGGTGCAGCGGACGCTGGCCGATCCCCGGCAGGGCGCCCTGTTCCGTGCCGTCATCGCCGCGGCGACCTGCGACGAACGTACGGCGCAGGCGCTCCGCCGGTTCTACGAGATGCGGGTGGCGGAGTGGGCACCGTGCGTGGAACAGGGCGTCACCAGGGGGGAGTTGCCCGCCGGTACGGACGCCAAGGCGGTCGTACGGGCGGTGTCGGCGCCCCTTTACTACCAGTTGCTGACGACCGGGGTGATCCCCGACGCCCCCGCCGCGGAGCGCGCAGCGCGGGCCGCGCACGCGGCTGCCGTGGCGGGGGTGTACGCCGGAGGAGGTTGACTCCTCCCGCTCCCTGAAGAGGGGGACTCCTGACTCAGGCTCCCTCCGGGATCAGCGCTTCCGGTAGCGGCTGCGGCGGCCACGCCGTCGGGGGCGGGCCGAATGCGCGACGAGCGGCCCGCACCGCCAGAGCGGCGAGGGCAGCGTTGGCGCCACCACCGATCACGGCGCCGATGCCGAACGGTGCCACTCGGCCGAGAACGATGATTCCCTGCTTGGTGCCGTACTTCGTGACGAAGTTTCTCCCCAGGATCTTGTTGATCTGGCGCAACGTCTCGACCGGCACCTTGGCGACGACCTGCCGTCCCCAGTGTTGACCCGTGCGCTCGGCGACCTTGGTGATGGTGGTGGAGCCGGACCCGCCGAGCATGACTCCCATCACGATCGTTCGGCGGCGCTCGATCTCCCCGATGGGGACTCCGTGGACTTCCGCGACCGAGAGCGCGAAGAGGGCGCTCAGCTCGAGAGACGAGAGAGCCTCGCCTGCCGACAGTGCCAGTGCGAGGCCCGTGCCGACACCGGGCGCCGCTGCGGTTCCTCCCACCGCGGCACCCGTCCCGGTCAAGGCGCTGACGTACATCCGCTCCAGGTTGCGGATCACCTGTGCCGGTGTCGCCTCCGGGTTCCGCTGGCGGGCTCGGGCGATGTTCTTGCGCACCAGTGGGGTCTGGAGGTCGATCGCCTTGTCCAGGAGGTCGAGGACTCGCTGCCCACGTCCGGCTGCTTCCGGATCCGGTCCGTCGGGGGCATCTGCTGGCATGCCTCGAACTCCTCAAGTCTTCCTGTTCCAACGAAGTCTCATATTCCACCAGTTGACCGGACACTGCGCCACCACCAGTACGAAATCGGCCCCCTCCCGAAACCAGGTGTGCCCATGGCGGGCAGAGGTCGGCGAACTGGGGTCGAAACTCGGTTCCTGACCCCCCGTCACGATCAGGTCTGGTACCTATTTCGTGGGACCTGGGCATATGTCCGGGGCGGCCCTTCCGGGGGCCGCAGGGGAGGGGAAGTACATGGGCACCACCACGCGCGACGACATCATCGCCCTCGAGCAGAAGAAGGTGGACTTCGCCTACGACTGCTACGCGGCCCGGCTGGCCGAGATGACCGGCGCGTCGGTCGCGGGCGCCTCCGCCAGCGGCAAGGACAGCATCGCCAACCGGATGGAGGCCGAAGAGCGGGCCGCCGCATACGGTGGCCTCGGCAGCGAATCGCTGGTGTTCTGCCGCGTCGACGCGCAGGAACCGGGCGGCGCGACGCGGCCCTGGTACATCGGGCGACGCGGTGTCCTCGACGCCGAGAGCGACCCCGTGGTCCTGCTGTGGACCAGCCCCCTCGCCAAGAAGTGGTACGAGGCGTCCCCCGACGCCCCGGGCGAGGTGGTCCTGCGACGGCAGTTGCACTGCGCGCAGCACGTGGTGGAGAGCTATTCCGACGAGATCAGCACCACGCCCCTCCCCGCCACGACCGAGCAGCCGCAGCCGGTGCCGCTCACCCTCGTCCCCACTCCCGGCGACATCGCCCGCGTCCAGCGCCGCAAGCCGATGCAGCCCGACGACTTCCTGCTGCGTGAGCTCCAGCGCTCGCGCAGCGGGAGCATGCGGGACATCGTCGAGACCATCCGCCGCGACCAGATGGCGCTGGTGACGGGTTCGCCCTCCGACATCCTGGTCGTGCAGGGCGGTCCGGGAACCGGCAAGTCCGCGGTTGGTCTGCACCGCGTGACATGGCTGGTCAACAACAGCCATTTCAAGGCCTCGGACATCCTCGTCGTCGGCCCTCACCAGAGGTTCCTCGACTATGTCGGGCAGGTCCTGCCCACTCTCGGCACGCGCGACGTGAACGCCGTGCAACTGTCGCGCCTGTGGGACGGCGACATCCTCGGCGTGGACGAACCGCGGGTGCGGCTGGTGAAGTCCGACGAGCGCATGGCGTCCGTACTGCGGCAGCGGGTGGAACAGGAATGCCGGCCCGAGGCCCTCGACGACCTCACCACCGCGCCGTCGTACGAAGGCGACGAGCCGGCGTTCACGGTCGCCGTCGGCAGCACGACCCTGCGCCTCCCGCGCTCCGAGGTCCTCACCCTCGTGGAGGAGGTCCGCGACGGCTCAGGCGCCTACCGCGAACGTCGCGAGCGCTTCCGCACCCTGCTCGTCGACCGTCTGCTGCGGGAGCTCACCACCATCGCCCCGCGCCGCGCCCGCGACGACACGATCCGCCGTGACCTGGAACGCAACCGTCAGGTGGACCGCCTCATCGAACGCGTCTGGCCGTCCCCCGGCGCAAGGGAAGCCCTGCGTACCCTCTACGACTCCCCCGACCTGCTGCGAACCTGCGCCGAAGCCATCCTCGACGCCGAGGAACAGTCCGCACTGCACCGCCCCCGGGCAGCCAGGGCGGACGAGGAACCCTGGTCCTTGGACGACCGGGCCTGCCTGGAAGAACTTCGGTATCTCATCAGCGGGGAGACACCACGCCGCTACGGGCACATCGTCGTCGACGAGGCGCAGGACCTGACGCCCATGCAGGCCCGCGCTCTGCGCCGCCGCTGCGCGGCAGGCGGCGGCTCGATGACGGTGCTGGGCGACCTGGCGCAGGCCACCGGGCCGTACGCGCACGCGGACTGGGACCGCCTCGGCGCCCTCCTCTCCGACCACGGCGACTGGCGCGTGGCCGAGCTGAACACCAGCTACCGGGTACCCGCCGAGATCATGGAGTTCGTCGCGCCCCTGGCCCGCGCCATCGCTCCCGAACTGACCTATCCACAAGCTGTGCGGGAAGCCGGTGGGAGTGCTGTCCAGACGGTGGCGACCGAGCCATGGGCACTCCTTGACGACACGGTCGCCCACGTCATCCGGCTCGCCGGTTCCACGGACGGACGAAATCTGCGGTCGGTGGCCGTCATCGTCCCGGACGACTCCAACTGGCTCGACGCGATCAGCCGCCAATTGGACGAGTCCGACCGCATCACGGCCCAGGAGCGCGAAGCCGTCTCCGTCATGGCGGCGGCCCAGTCCAAGGGCATGGAGTACGACCACGTCCTGGTCGTCGAGCCCGCCACGATCGCCGACCGCGGCCCAGCCGGTCTCCGCCAGCTGTACATCGCCCTGACCCGCAGCACCCAGAGCCTGACCGTGCTGCACACCTCCGCGCTGCCGTCCGCCCTCACGCACGGCGACGAAGGCACACCCCGGCCGTCCGAAGGAACGGCACCGGCAGCACCAGGGGATGTCCCCGAGATCGGCACCGAAATCCGTGTCCGGGTGATCGGTCACATCAGCGGCGGCAACTACAAGGTCGAGGCCACGTCACACGCCACGGCCCGCCCACTTCTCATGGCCGTCCGGAACGGAGCCACACCGCCTGCCGCCGGGGAAGAACTGGACGCCTGGGTACTGCGCCACGACTCCAACGTCACCTTCGTCACGGTCGACGGGCGCGGCCGCAAGCCCATCTCGCCCACCATGGCGAAGCGTTACGTACACGCTCTCACCGTCGTCGAGGACCTCGTCGCGGGGAACGTCCCGGCTGACGCCCGCACCCGCCTGTCCGAGCTGAAGGGCATGGCCAACCGCTGCCTGCGCCTGGACCAGCACGACTGGCTGGACGTCTGGCGCGTCCTCGGCGCACCGGACAGACCCCGCCTGACCGTGCTGCGGGACCTCGCCGCGCACACCGCCCGGGCTCTGGCGTCCGACGCACTGGACCTTGACCGGTTCCGGGCCGATCTGGAACAGAGCGGCTGGGCCGAGGCCATGGTCGCGGCTCGGCGGGACCTCGAGCGGCGTGTGAGCAGCGCCGAAGCCAACCAGGAGGCGGAGCACGATCAACTCCCCTCCACCCACCAGCAGGACGTATCTGCCCCGTCCGAGCAGACCCGGACCGGTGAAGCGTCCGGGCAGCCCGAGCCGAAGGAACCCCTTCCCATGGCCATCGGCACAGCCGACTCCACTTCTCCGCACGCAGGGCCGACCACGGACCTGCTCGAACACCTGCAGACCTCCGCGGCGGCCGACCGCGTGTGCAAGACCCACGAGGCGGTGCGACTCGAACTGATGGCGGCACTCCTGCGCGCGAACCTGCAGCCCGACAGCTCACCCGTGGTCGACGTCACGTGCGCCACCGAGAAAGGGAGCATCCTCTACGAGGTGCTGGGTGCCGGCCGGTCTGCCTATCCCGACCTCCGCTCGGGAGCGGCCCGCCTGATCGAGGTCAACCACACGCTGCCCGCTCCCGCCGACCACCTCTACCTGGTGCTGAGTGAACCACCCGCCGACGCGTGGACGGCCGACGCCGTCCACGACGTGTTCGGCGTCCACGTCGTCTGGCGCACCCCGGCGGGCTGGGACGGCCGTAACGGGGATGCCCGCCTGGGCACCGGTCCGGCATGAGCTCACCTCGCCGCACGTGGTACGTCGAGGCCGGAATACGGCCTCGAGGGCGGACACTCTCCGGAAGAACAGTGCCCGCCCGGTACCGAACCGCTACCCCGGCAGCAGCGCCCCCAGCACCCGAGCCGCCCGTTCCACCTCCGCGAACCCCACGTACAGCGGCGTGAATCCGAACCGCAGCACATCGGGATGCCGGAAGTCGCCGACGACCCCTCGGTCGATGAGCCGCTGCATGACCTCCCCGGCGTTCTCGCAGCGCAGGGCCACCTGGCTGCCGCGTTCGTCATGGGCCACCGGGGTCAGGGACTCGACGCGTCCCTCCCCCACATAGGCCCCGACGCACTCCAGGAAGAAGTCCGTCAGCGCCAGCGACTTGGCCCGCACCGCCTCGACCGACACACCGTCCCAGACCTCCAGGGCCGCCTCCAGGGCGAGCATGGAGAGGATGTCCGGCGTGCCGACACGGCCGCGCAGGGCGCCCGCGGCCGGCTCGTAGGCGGGACGCATGCCGAAGGGCTCGGCGTGCGAGTTCCAGCCGGGGAGCGGGGAGTCGAAGCGGTCCTGAAGGTCTTGGCGTACGTACAGGTACGCCGGCGAACCCGGGCCGCCGTTGAGGTACTTGTACGTGCAGCCCACCGCCAGGTCGACCCCGTGCTCGTCGAGACCGACGGGCAGCGCGCCCGCGCTGTGGCACAGGTCCCACACGGCGAACGCGCCCGCCGCGTGCACGGCGGCGGTGAGGGCCGGCAGGTCGTGCAGCCGGCCCGTCCGGTAGTCGACGTGGTTGAGGAGGACGGCGGCGGTACGGCCGGACAGTGCCGCCGGCACCTCGGCGGGCGTCACGGGCCGTAGCGTACGGCCGGTCATCCGGGCCGCCGACTCGGCGATGTAACCGTCCGTGGGGAAGGTGGTCGCGTCGACCAGGATCTCGTCCCGGCCGGGACCGGCGGCCTCCGCCATCCGTACGGCGGCGACAAGTGCCTTGAAAACGTTGACACTTGTCGAGTCGCCGACCACGATCTGGCCGGCCGCCGCGCCGACCAGCGGGGCGATCCGGTCACCGATCCGCTCCGGCGCGGTCCACCAGCCGCTCTCGTCCCAGGAACGGATGCGCATCCGCCCCCACTGCCGCAGTACGACGTCCTCGACCCGTCCGGGCACGTTCGACGGCAGGGCACCCAGCGAGTTGCCGTCGAGGTAGACGACCTCGTCGAGCACGAACTCCGCGCGCTTGCCCGCGAGTTCGTCGGTCGCGTCGAGCTTCTCGGCCTTGGTGGCGAGTTCGGCGAACTCAGACATGGGACCTCGCCGTCCACAGCTCCGGGAACACGTTCTTCTGCGCCCGCTTCTCCAGCCAGGCCACGCCTGCGGAGCCGCCGGTACCCGCCTTGGCGCCCATCGCGCGCCGGGTGGCGACCAGGTGGTCGTTGCGCCAGCGCCACACCAGTTCGGCCACGTCGGTGAGCGCCTCACCCAGGCGGGCGAGTTCGGAGTTCTGGTCGCCGGAGTAGATCGCGGTCCAGGCCGCCTCGACCGCCGGCGACGGCTCGTACTTCTGCGACACGTCCCGCTTCAGCACTGCCTGCGGGATCGCGCAGCCGTGCCGGGCGAGGAAGCGCAGCACCTCGTCGTAGAGGCTCGGCTCGTGCAGCGCCTTCTCCAGCTCCGCGTGGACGCGGGGGGCGCCGCGGTGCGGGACCAGCATGGACGCGGACTTCTCGGCGAGCAGGAACTCCATCCGGCGGTACATCGCCGACTGGAAGCCGGAGCCCTCGCCGAGGGCGCTGCGGTACGAATTGAACTGGGCCGGCGTGAGCTGGCCGAGCGGCTTCCAGGAGGAGTTCAGGGCGTCCAGTTCCCGCACCGAACGCTTCAGGGCGTCGATCGCCACGGCCGGGCGGTCCTCGCGCAGGGCGCGTGCCGCGGTCTCCCACTCGTGGACGATGACGGTGAACCACAGCTCCATGACCTGGGTCGTGACCAGGAAGACCATCTCTCCGGGATCGTCGGAGAGGGTGTGCTGGAGGTGGGTGAGCACGTCCGCCTTGACGTAGTCCTCGTACGGCGTCGTGCCTGCGAAGTCGAGATTCGGGGTCTCGGGCTCCTGAGTCTCTGCGGACCTGTGAGCCTGCTGGGACATCGCTGTCTCCTGTGTAACTCCGGGTAGCGGTCCGCCCTGCCGTTATCGACAAAGGGGCCCCGGTCCCCACCCGGCATCCTCAGGGATGTCCTCCCGCATCGCAAGGCCCGCCCTCGTCACACCGGCGGGCCCCACGACAGGGGAGGTGCGGTGGCTAGCCCAGGGTCTGGGCGGCCGTCGGCGAGGAGTCCTTCAGGAACTGTGAGCAGCGCTCGTACTCCTCCTGCTCGCCGATCGTTCCCGCGGCGCGGGCGAGGGCGTGCAGGGCGCGCAGGAAGCCGCGGTTCGGCTCGTGCTCCCAGGGGACCGGGCCGTGGCCCTTCCAGCCGCTGCGGCGCAGGGCGTCCAGGCCGCGGTGGTAGCCCGTACGGGCGTAGGCGTACGACTCCACGACGCTGCCGCGCTCGAAGGCCTCGTCGGCCAGCTGGGCCCAGGCCAGGGAGGAGGTGGGGTACTTCGCTGCGACGTCCGCGGGGGCGGTGCCGCCGGCGAGGAGCTCGCGCGGCTCGGGGTCGTCGGGGAGGTGAGTCGGGGGCGGGCCCCCGAGGAGGTTTTCGTGAATGGCCATGGGTCAAGTGTGGGCCATCGCCGGGGCCGGTGGGTGCCGTGTCCTGCGCCCTGTCCTGCGCCCCCGCCGCCCCTACCCGTCCCGTCCGCCAGGAGCTGCCGCCCCTTCGCCCCGCACCTGGGGGCCTGCGGCCCCCAGACCCCCACTTCGGCCCTGAACGGGCCTCGTCCTCAAACGCCGGACGGGCTTGATTGCCTGGACCGGCGCCTAGCCGTCCCCCTCGCCCGCCAACCGGGACCTACTGCGCACCCCCTCCAGCGGCGGCGAAGTGATCGAGCCGTGGTGGAGGCATTCCGGTTTGCGGCAGTCCGGGGGCAGGGTGCGTACCGTCGCGAAGGCGATGGCAGAGCCGACGACCAGGGTCCCGGCACACCACAGCATCGCCCGTCCGAACGCGCTGTCGAAGGCGTCCGGCGACCGGTAGGCCTCCTCGCTCATGCCGGCGAGCAGCGGCAGTGCGGCCACCGCGATCAGGCCCGCCGCTCTGGCCGCCGCGTTGTTGATGCCGCTGGCCAGGCCCGCGCGGGCGACGTTCACTGAGGCGAGGACGGTGGCGGTCAGCGGCGCGACCAGGGTGACCAGGCCGAGGCCGAAGACGAAAACGGCGGGCAGTACGTCGGCGACGTACGAGGCGTCCGGGCCGACGCGCAGCATCAGCAGCAGGCCGGCCGCACTCACCAGTGGCCCGACGGTGAGCGGGATGCGCGGCCCGATCTTGTCGGCCAGGGCGCCGGACCGGGCGGAGAACAGCAGCATCAGCACGGTCGTCGGCAGCAGTGCCGTACCGGCCTGCAGGGCCGAGTAGCCGGAGACGACCTGGAGCTGGAGCGCGGCCAGGAAGAAGAAGCCGCCGAGGGCCGCGTACACGCACACGGTGACCAGGTTGACCGCGGTGAACTGACGGGACGCGAAGATGTCGAGCGGCATCATCGGGTCGGGCCGCCGTTTCTCGACGTACACGAAGGCGATCCCGGCGGCGACGCCCGCGACCGCCGTGACGGCGATGGCCAGGGACCCATCGCGGGCCTCGATCAGGGCGTACGTCACCAGTGCGAGGGAGAGCGCTCCGAGGGCCGCGCCGAGCACGTCGAAGCGTCCGTGCTTGGACCCTCCCCCACTCTCGGCTGGGCTCGAGCGGGAGGTGCCCCCATCGGACTCGGGGACGTGGCGCAGGGCGATGGGGACGCACAGCAGCGCCAGCGGGACGTTGAGCAGGAAGACCCAGCGCCAGCCGGGGCCGTCGACGAGCCAGCCGCCCAGGAACGGGCCGATGGCCGCACCGATACCGCCGAAACCGGACCACAGGCCCACCGCCCGGGCCCGGTCGTCGGGGTGGAAGGACGCCTGGATCAGCGCGAGGGAGCCGGGTGTGAGAAGCGCGCCCCCGATGCCCTGAAGGGTCCGCGCTGCGATGAGGAAACCGGCGTTCGGGGCGAGCCCGCACAGCAGCGAGGCCGCGGCGAACCAGACGACGCCGATGACGAAGATCTTGCGGCGGCCGTAGCGGTCGCCCAGGGAACCGCCGAGGAGGATCAGACCGGCGAGGGCCAGGGTGTACGCGTTGACCGTCCACTGGAGGGCGGACAGGTTCGCGTCCAGGTCCTCGCCGATCCGGGGGAGGGCGACGTTGACGACGGTCGAGTCCAGCATCGCCATGCTTGAGCCGAGGACCGTGGTGAGCAGGATCCACTTGCCTTGTGGGGAGGCCATCCGGACGTCGGGCATGACCCCAGGTATACAGCGAGCCCGGTGCCGTAGCACCGGGCTCGCTGCATGCGTACGGCTACTTGATCTTCGTGCCGGTGGAGCGCAGGTTCGAGCAGGCCTCCGTCACGCGCGCGGCCATGCTCGCCTCGGCGAGCTTGCCCCAGGTCCGCGGGTCGTAGGTCTTCTTGTTGCCGACCTCGCCGTCGACCTTCAGGACACCGTCGTAGTTCTGGAACATGTGGGCCGCCACCGGACGCGTGAAGGCGTACTGCGTGTCGGTGTCGATGTTCATCTTGACGACGCCGTTCTCCAGCGCCGTCGCGATCTCCTCGGCGGAGGAGCCGGAGCCGCCGTGGAAGACGAAGTCGAACGGGGACGCCTTGCCGTACTTGGCGGCGACGCCGTCGTTCAGCTCCTTCAGCAGCTCGGGACGGAGCACGACGTTGCCCGGCTTGTACACGCCGTGCACGTTGCCGAAGGACGCGGCGAGCAGGTAGCGCCCCTTCTCGCCGAGACCGAGGGCCTCGACGGTACGGATGGCGTCGTCGACGGTCGTGTACAGCGAGTCGTTGATCTCGTGCGAGACGCCGTCCTCCTCGCCACCGGTCGGGGTGATCTCGACCTCGAGGATGATCTTCGCGGCGCGGGCGCGCTCCAGCAGCTCCTGCGCGATGGAGAGGTTGTCGGCGAGGGTCTCGGCGGAACCGTCCCACATGTGCGACTGGAACAGCGGGTTCTCACCACGCGCGACGCGCTCCTCGGACACGGCGATCAGCGGGCGTACGTACCCGTCGAGCTTGTCCTTCGGGCAGTGGTCGGTGTGCAGGGCGACGGTGATGTCGTACTTCTTGGCGACGATGTGCGCGAACTCGGCCAGGGCGACGGCGCCGGTGACCATGTCCTTGCTGTGCTGGCCGCCGAGGAACTCCGCACCACCCGTGGAGATCTGGATGATGCCGTCGCTCTCCGCCTCCGCGAAGCCGCGCAGGGCCGCGTGCAGGGTCTGGGAGGAGGTCACGTTGATGGCCGGGTAGGCGAACTTGCCTGCCTTCGCCCGGTCGAGCATCTCGTTGTAGACCTCGGGGGTTGCGATGGGCATCTGTCCGCTCCTTGAGTGTGCGGGTTGACGTACTGCTTACAGCGTTCTTCTTTACGGCCCTGACCTAGACCTCGATTGCGACGTCATCGTCGGCATCGCCGGGGCCATCTTTCCATGACGAACCGGGATGCTCCGAGCGCCTGTCAGCAGCCGAGACGGACGTCCGCCGGGGCCGAGGTCAGTCGAGCCCCAACTCGCCCTTGGAGAACGCGAACAGGTACGGCACGCCCGCACCCTCCTGGATCTTCTCGGCGGCTCCGGTGGCCCGGTCGACGATCGTCGCGACGGCGACGACCTCGGCGCCGGCCGCGCGCACGGCCTCGACGGCGGTGAGCGGCGAGCCGCCGGTGGTGGAGGTGTCCTCGACGACGAGCACGCGCCGCCCCGCGATGTCCGGCCCCTCGACCTGCCGCTGCAGCCCGTGCGCCTTGGCGGCCTTGCGTACGACGAAGGCGTCGAGCCGCTTCCCGCGCGCGGCGGCGGCGTGCAGCATCGCGGCGGCGACCGGGTCGGCGCCCATGGTGAGCCCGCCCACCGCGTCGAACTCCAGCTCCGCGGTCAGATCGAGCAGCACCTGCCCGACCAGCGGAGCGGCCTCCCCGTCGAGGGTGATGCGCCGAAGATCGACGTAGTAGTCGGCTTCCAGCCCCGAAGACAGGGTCACCTTGCCGTGCACCACGGCCTTGTCCTTGATCTGCTGCAACAGCGCGCCACGTACGTCAGTCATGCCGCCCAGCTTAGAGGCGCCGCCAGCTCCAGACGGTCGCGGCCTCGAGCGGCTCCAGGGGCGTGACCAGGCGGGGCAGGGTGTTCAGCCCGTTGGGCGGCCCGGTCTGCGGCTCAACACACACGGCGGCCTCCTGCTCGTCGTAGACGACGACCCACTCCTCCCGACTGGCCACCTTCAGCTCCAGCTGCCCCGGCCAGGTGAGCGTGACGTCGACACCGCCGGGCATCCCGAAGCAGTCGTCCCAGGGCCCGGGCCGGGGCTCGATCCGGTTCCCGGTCGGCAGATGATCGTCACCGCGCTCTTCCTGCCAGGCGGGGCTGAAGTCGAGCAGCGCATCCTGGGCGCCCGCTCCGCCGAGGTTCCGGTTGAACCAGGGATGCCAGCCGATCTGGGCCGGGAAGGACGTCTCGTACGTCTCGACGGACATGGTGAGGCTGAGGCTGTCCGGGGTGAGCGCGATGACGTGGGTGACGCGGCCGGCGTAGGGCCACGGCTCGACCAGGTCGTACGTGATGACGGCCTCGTCACCGGCGACCCTGGCCACCTTCCAGGCGCCGTCGCGTGCCGTGCCGTGGATGGCGTGCGGCGGGGCGCTCAACGGCATCTGCCGCACGACGGCCCCGTCCAGGAACCGCCCGTCCCGGATCCGCCCACACCAGGGAACCATCGGGAAACACCCGAACCGCTCCCCCTGCCGCAACAGCTCCGTCCCCCCGACCCGAAGCCCCCCGACCCGCCCACCGTTCTCCGGCAGCACGTCCACCTCCGCGTCACCCGCGGTCAGCGTGATGTGTTCGTTACTCACGGGGATGACCCTACTGGGACGATCAAGGGGCCCGAACCCCGTCCGGCGTTCGAGGACGAGCCCGGTGCTTCTCGGCGCCGGCCCAGTTGTTTCAGCCCGTCTGGGGGTGCCCCCTCTGGGGGAGTTTGAGGACGAGGCCGTTCAGGTCGACAGCGGGGGTCTGGGGGTGGCAGCCCCCAGAGGCCGGGGTCGAAGGGGCAGCAGCCCCTGGAGGACGGGAAGGGTAGGGGCGGCGGGGCGAAACCCACGCCCTCAACGGCGCCGCCGCCACGCCCGCCCCACCACAATCGCCGACGCCACCACGATCGCCGCCGCCGGAGCAGCCCACCGCAACGTGGAACTCGGCACGACAGTCTGCGGCGCCGGCACAGGCGCATACCGCCCCCGCGGCGGCGCGTGATCCACTTCCTCCGCGCTGCGCCCGATCATCGTCCGCCGAGCATGCGCCGCCTCGGCCACAGGAGCCTCACCGTCCCCGGCCTCAGCCTCCGCCTCCGGTTCGAGCGCCGGCGGCGGAACCTCGGCGTCGAAGACGGACGCCTCCTCACCCCCGTCGCCGGAATCCGACCCCGCCGCCGGAGCCGAAGGAGCCGAAGCCGGCCCGGGCGCCGCGGCGTCATCCGCATCCGGCGTCGTCTCGAAGTCACTGGTCACCCGGGTCTCGAACTCCCCAGGAGCCAACCCCTCCACATCCTCGGAGGCACCCGCTTCCTGCCCCGCCTCCGGGGACACAGCCTCCTCCGCCACAACCCCCAACTGCTCCCCAAAACGGTTCAGCAACCGACCCACAGCAGAGCCGACCGCCTCCGCCGAGAACTCGGCCACCCGCCCGTCCGCCGAAGCAGTCCCCGCGAACTTCACGGTGGCCCCGCCCTCGGCTTCGAGGACCCGCACCGTGAGCGCGAGCTTCACAACCCCGCTGCCCCGCACCTCGGTCGCATCGCCCTCGACGGCGTAGGCGGACGCACCGTCACCGTCCTCCTGCGCGGAGACCCGTACGGCACCCCGATACGTGATCGTGTGACCACCGACGCGCACCTTCAGCCGCCCGGCAACGGGCTCGGCCCCGGCGTCCTGCTGGAGCCCGGGGACCGCCCGGGCAACCCGTGCGGGATCGGCCAGCACCGCCCTGAGCCGCTCGGCCGCAACCGGAACGAACACCTCATGCTCCATGGGGACCGAGCCTACCCAGCATGGCGTGAACCGCACCCACACATCCGAGGATTCTCACCGCAAGCCCTCCCGCCGGGCGTACCCTCCCCGATCCGCCCGAGAGCCCTGCACCCCACCACGCCCCTCAGTACCGCGGATGCACCAGCGTCGACGCCCCCAGCCCCCCGACCCGCGTGCCCTCGGCCGCCCGAGCATCCGCCGTCAGCCCCTGCCGCGTCAACGTCGCGGGCCGCGGCACCCCCTCCCCGAGCCGCAACGCCGGACGTTCGCCATGGCCCGCCAGGATGAACCCCCAGTCGTGCGGCGCCCGCGTGGGGCCCGCCGAGCGGTCGGGGCCGGCCGCAAAACCGGAACCGCGGCCCCGGACGCAGTACGGGGCGGTCCGCAGGCCCGCGGCGCGCAATGTCGTGTCGACCGTCCAGAAGACGCGGGGCCGGGAGGAGGCCGGGCCGGCGTGGACGGCCAGCCGGCCGTGCGGGGTCAGGGCGCGCCGGGCGAGGCCGTAGAACTCCTGCGAGTACAGCTTCGTGCTGGCGGTGATGCCGGGGTCGGGCAGGTCCGAGATGACGACGTCGTACGTCGCCGGCGGCGCCGCCCGCAGCCAGCGGAAGGCGTCGCTGGTCATGACGTGGACGCGGTTGTCGTCGTAGGCGTGGTCGTTGAGGTCGGCCAGCGGAGGATCGCGGCGCGCCAGGCTCACCACCCCGGCGTCGGCTTCGACGACATCGACCCGGTGCACCCCGGGATGGCGCAGCACCTCGCGCGCCGCCAGCCCGTCCCCGCCACCGAGGATCAGCACGCGCGTGCGCTCGCCGCTCATCACGGGGTGGACCAGCGCCTCGTGGTAGCGGCGTTCGTCCTGGCCGCTGACCCGCAGGCGGCCGTCCAGGAAGAGGTTCAGGGGCCGGCCGTGCGTGCCGCCGGTGATGACGACCTCCTGAAGGCCGGTGTGGAGGGCCACGCGTACGTCCCGCCCGTACACCGCGTGCCGTGCCGCCCGTTCGAAGTCGTCGACGAGTACGGCGGCCGAGGCGAGCACGCCGAGCACGGCGACATTGGCGATCACCAGCAGCCAGCGGGCGCGGCGGCTGAGGTCCCTGCGGAACAGGCCGAGGACCAGCGCGCCGCCCACGACGGCGTTGACGGCGCCGGTGATCAGCGCGGAGCTCAACTGGCCCAGCAGGGGCAGGAGAAGGAAGGGGAACGCCAGGCCGCCGACGAGCGCGCCGACATAGTCCGCGGCGAACAGGTCGGCCACCGCGCCGCCCGCGTCCTGGCGCCGGATGCGCTGGATCAGCTCCATCAGCAGCGGCACTTCGGCGCCGATCAGCAGGCCGATGATGAGGGAGAAGGCGACGAGGAGACAGCGGGGGCCGCTGGCCCACAGGCCGCCCCAGTCGCCGGTCCAGGCGAAGACGGCGTAGAGCGCGAACGCGCTGCACCCGCCGACGAGGGCGAGTACCGCCTCGATGGCGCCGAAGCCGGCCGCGGCGTACGGCCGCAGGCGTTTCGCGGCGAGGGCGCCGAGGCCCATCGCGAAGACCATGACGGACAGCACGACGGAGGCCTGGGTGACCGAGTCACCGATCAAGTACGAGGCGAGG
Organism: Streptomyces sp. NPDC111606; assembly: GCF_055656945.1. Lineage (NCBI taxonomy): Bacteria > Bacillati > Actinomycetota > Actinomycetes > Kitasatosporales > Streptomycetaceae > Streptomyces > Streptomyces sp. NPDC111606. The sequence goes on along the minus strand of NZ_JBVKBY010000012.1, from coordinate 121,279 downwards.
GCGACGAGTTCGAGTTCGTACACGAGTCCGCAGGCAGCACAGACGAAGACGCCCGCGAGGACGAGGAACCGCCCGGTTCCCGGCCTGACCGGAAGCCGTGCGGGGCCACCCCAGGGCGGTGGTGTGCCGGGCGGGGCGGGGGCGTGCGGCTCGATCACGTTGCCGACGGTACGTTACGCCTGCGGCACGCTACGTCACCCACACGTGTGTTCTTGAGGTGGGGGACGTTTGCGTCGCCGCCACCGGGAGGCTCAAGCGCCGGACGGGCTGGACTGCCTGGACCGGGGTCTGCGCGTGACCGCCACCGCCCTCACCCCCACCCTCGTGCGCGTCGCCACCAACTGCCCGTCCTGCGGGTACGCGTGCCACGTCCGCCAGTGCACCTGTCCCTCGTGGTGCTGGGCCAGCATCGCGGTGAAGGCGTGCGGGCTGCCGGGGAAGACGCCGGCCAGGCCGTGCGGGTGGTCGGCGACCAGGGCCAGCAACTCCTGGGCACGACCGGCGAACTGACCTGGTGACAGGATCTCCACCCGGGCCGCGAACTCGTACTCCCAGTCGCCCGCCCGCTTGGCCACGCCGAGCGGAAGGGGCGTGCTGCTGCCGGGCATACAGGCCACCGTCTCCGAGCAGATGCCCCGGTCCTCCTCCAGGAGCACCTGGTGGGACGCGCCGAGCAGTCGCAACTGGAGCTTTGTCCCGGTCAGTTCGAGGTCGAGCGTGGCCAGCGCGGGCAGCGGCTCCCGCCCGAGGGCCCAGGCGAGGTCGGCCGCGCGCGTGTCGGTGTAGGCGGTGTTCAGGGTCGTGAGCATGGGTCGGCTCCGCAAGCACGCAAAGAAAAAGGGGAGGTTTCGGTCTCCGGCGGCGCACCCCGGCCGACACCGGGAGTCGACCCGGTCAGCCCAGTCGGCCGGTCAGAAGGGGTGTCCGCGGGACGTCCGAGAGGGTGCGTTGGTGATTTTCAGGGAATCATGAAGTGTGGCGCCGCCACAGCGTTTTTACCCAAGTTCGTAGGGTTTCCATCCCTCAGAGGGCTTATCAGCTCAACTGTTCAACTCCGGCGTACGCCTCTGAGGGCGGGGCGTGCGCCGGTGCGCCGGTGCGCCGGTGCGAACACGAAAGCGGGGCCGGTCCCAGGTACCGGCCCCGCTCCAAACGGATGCGATTCCCCCTGCTCGGGGAGCTCAGCTGCCCCGTGTCAGCTGCCTCCGCCACCGCATCCGCCCCCGCCCCCGCCCCCTCCTCCGCAGGACGACCCGCCTCCGCATGACGAGCCGCCCCCGCAGGACGAACCACCGCTGTCTCCCCCGCCGGCCCACCAGCTGCTGCTGCCGCCGCTGTCGTGCGAGCGACTCCTGCGGCTGCGCGAGCGGTTGGCCGACCGTGAGCCGCCGCGCACGGCGGACACGAAGATCAACACGAAGACCAATGCGACCAGCGCCAGAACAAACCCTGTGATCATGGCGTCAGCCTCCTTCCGTTCCCCCGAAGCGGACCGTGGCGTCCCCCCGTGGGCGCCTCCCGCTCGGTGCGTGGGAGGGAGATGCCCGGCCGCCTCACGGCCCAAAGCAGAGTTGAGGAACTTCAGAGCCTTCTCATCGCACAACGGCCCCTGACCTGCACAGAAGCGCAGTTCAGGGGCCGTTCGGGGCTCACTGGGCTATCCGCGGGCCGTGCTCTCGCCCAAAGATTGTTCAGGCTCCGAGGTGTGCCCCGTCGCCGGCGCCGAGGAGGGGGATCATGAGCCGGCGTTCGACGGCGGTCGGCAGGGACCACAGTTCGGCACGCCGCTTTTCGTCCTCCGCGCCCTGGCGGGCGGCGCGGCGGATACCGGGCACGGCCAGCGCCAGGGCGGCCAGGGACACGGCGAGCCCGGTCCCGAGGAGTACGCCGGCGAGTGCGGCGCCGTCCGCCAGGGCGAACGGAAGCGCGAATCCTAGGCAGAGCGTGCCGAGGCCGCCGAGGACGCAGACCATCCACCACAGTGGCGTGAGCGGGTGCTCGTTGCGCAGGTGGTTGACCAACTGCCGGTCGGTGGGACGCCGCCGCGGATGCTCTCCGGCGGCGATGAACAGCTCGGCCCGCCCGCGCAGCGCCCACACAGCGTGCACTCCCACCCATACGACGGGCAGCACGAACAGCGTCACCAGCACCAAACACGCCTGGATCGCCCGCGGCACCGGCACCCACCCGGAGGCGTCGGCGACCACGGATGCCACAGCGGCTCCCACGAGTACGGCACCCGCCGCGCTCGTGGCCACGAGCCATCGCCGGGCCCCGCGCACCCGACCGCTCAGAGGGAACTCGACCGCGTCCAACGTCTTCTCCAATCGATGGTCGCAGGTACTGTACGCAGCCGTCCGAAGAGAACAAGCGCGGGCTGCTGCCGCCCGTCTGCGCAGGCAAAGGCGGAGACCTTCCCCAAGGAAGTTGAGGAACTCCGGAGCTTGGGCGCAGGATGTCGGGCATGACCTCCCGCTCCCGCCCCCTGCTCAACCGCCGGCTCGCCGAGTTCGGGACGACGATCTTCGCCGAGATGTCCGCGCTGGCCCTGCAGACCGGATCCATCAACCTGGGTCAGGGCTTCCCCGACACGGACGGACCCGAGGAGGTCCGCGAGGCGGCCGTACGGGCCCTGCGCGACGGGCGCGGCAACCAGTACCCGCCGGGCCCCGGAGTCCCCGAGCTGCGCACCGCGATCGCCGCGCACCAGGAGCGGCGCTACGGGCTGTCGTACGACCCCGACACCGAGGTCCTGGTCACCGCGGGCGCCACCGAGGCCATCGCCGCCGCCCTGCTCGCGCTCGTCGAACCCGGCGACGAGGTCATCGCCTTCGAGCCGTACTACGACTCCTACGCGGCCTGTATCGCCATGGCGGGCGGCACGCGCGTGCCGGTCACCCTGCGCCCGCACGAGGGAAGCTTCCGGCTGGACCTCGACGAGCTGCGCGCCGCCGTCACCGACCGCACCCGGCTGCTGCTGATCAACACCCCGCACAACCCGACCGGCACCGTCCTCACCCGCGAGGAGCAGGCCGCGATCGCCGAGCTGGCCGTGGAGCGGGACCTGCTGGTGGTGACCGACGAGGTGTACGAGCACCTGGTCTTCGACGACGCCGAGCATCTGCCGCTCGCCACGTTCCCGGGCATGCGGGAGCGGACGGTGTCCATCGGGTCGGCGGGCAAGACCTTCTCGTTCACCGGCTGGAAGGTGGGCTGGGTGACCTCGACGCCGGCCCTGGTCACGGCCGTGCGCTCGGCGAAGCAGTACCTGACGTACGTCTCGTCGGGGCCGTTCCAGTACGCGGTCGCCGAGGCGCTCGCCCTGCCCGACAGCTACTTCGCGGCCTTCCGTGACGACATGCTGGTCAAGCGGGACCTGCTGGCAGGGGGGCTGGCGGAGGCGGGCTTCGAGGTCTTCAAGCCCGCGGGCACCTACTTCATCACCACCGACATCCGCCCCCTCGACGAGACGGACGGTTTCGCCTTCTGCCGTGCCCTGCCGGAGCGGGCCGGGGTGGTCGCCATCCCCAACGCGGTCTTCTACGACCACCGGGACGCGGGGGCGCCGTTCGTCCGGTTCGCGTTCTGCAAGCGCACGGAGGTCCTTGAGGAGGCGGTGAAGCGGCTCAAGTCCCTGGCGGGCTGAGCGCTCGCGCTCGTCCACAGCCTGTGGACGGGGGCGGACAGCACGAACCCGGCCCGGCACGCGACCGTGATGGCCGGTGCCCTGGCCGGGCTCTGCCGAATCCTGGTGTCGAGGACTACTCCTCGTCGTCCTCGGGCTTGTCCGCCTCGTTGATCTCCTGTTCCAGGCCGAGCTGCTCGACGAGCCACTTGTCGAACTCGATGGCGGCCCGCACCCAGCTGACCGTCGACGAGACGAAGTGCTCCAGGCTCACGCCGGTGCCGATCAGCATCTGCGCCTCGCCGATCAGGCGGACGGTGCCGTCGTCGTGCGTGTGGGTGTAGACCTTGGGCCACAGGGTCCGGCGGTTCCAGTCGTCGATCGACTCAAGAAGCAGGGGCTTCTCGTCGATCTTGTGGGGCCGGTCGTAGAACGTCCGCACCGAGAAGACCTGCTGGTCACCCTCGCCGCGGAACATGAAGTACGTACGGAACTGCTCCCACGGCGCCGCGAGGTCACCCTCGTCGTCGACGACGTACTTCAGCTCCATCTGGTCGAGGAGCTGCTTCACGAGGTCCTGATCCGGGACAACGGGGCCGGGCGGCGGCCCGGAGGGCTCCGGCTGCTGGCCCCCGAAGTTCGGGATCGAGGACGGGTCGATGCTCACCGTGATTTTCCCTTCGTACGGATTCCGCCATCCTCCCCCATGCGGGGAGGGGGGTGGCAAGCCCGGACCGGCCCTGTCAGCCGTCGGCTGACATGATCTGGCCTGTCGCAACGGACCATTGCGGAAGGTGGGGGTCATGTCCGGAACAAAGGTGGGCGCACAGGAGCGCCGGGGCCGCACCAGATGGCCGGTGGTAGCCGCGATCGTGGCACTGCCGGGGCTGGTCCTGGTGGGCCTCATGGCCTTGGTGGTGATGTGGGTGATGACGGACGACCCGTCCCGCTCCGGTGCCGACACGGTCGCCTGCCCGGACGCCCTGCACTTCGGCGGCGCCGAGCTGCCGGACGGCGCCGAGGTCGTCGGGTCGTGCAAGACGCAAGGGTTCCAGGACATCCATTACAGCGCGACCTTCCGCATGCCGCGCGCCGACGTCTCGGGCTGGCTCAAGGAGACCTATCCGGACGCGCCGGCGCCCGGGACGGAGTTCTGCGGCGGCGTGGATGTGGATCTGTGTCTCGATCTGGACGCCCCGGGCGGCCATCCCGACGCGGGCGCCCACGCGGTGCAGGTGAGGGTGGAGTACGAGGACGCCGACACCGCGCTCGTACGCTTCGCCGCGTTCACCATGTGACCGCGCGACCACGTGACTGACCCATGACTGGGTGACCCATGACTGAGTGACCGAGTGACGACGGCCCGCCCCGGGATTCGGGGCGGGCCGTCCCACTGCTCCGGCGCGGCTACAGCGTCTTCCCCGTGGCAGGCCCCACGATCAGGCCGTCCCCGAAGGCGTCCACCCGTACCGTGTCGCCGTCCTTGACCTCGCCGGAGAGGATCTCCTTGGCGAGGCGGTCGCCGATGGCGGTCTGGACGAGGCGGCGCAGGGGCCGGGCACCGTAGGCCGGGTCGTTGCCCTCGTCGGCGAGCCAGGCCAGGGCCTCGTCACTGACCTCCAGGGTGAGCCGCCGCTCGGCCAGCCGCTTGGCGAGCCGGTCGATCTGTAGCCGGGCGATCCGGCCCAGCTCGTCCTTCGACAGGGCCGAGAAGACCACCAGGTCGTCCAGGCGGTTGAGGAACTCCGGCTTGAAGGAGACCCGGACCACCTCCAGGACCTGCTCCTTCTTCTCCGACTCACTGGTGATCGGGTCGACCAGGAACTGGCTGCCCAGGTTGGACGTCAGCACCAGGATCGCGTTGCGGAAATCGACCGTACGGCCCTGTCCGTCCGTCAACCGTCCGTCGTCCAGCACCTGAAGGAGGATGTCGAAGACCTCGGGGTGCGCCTTCTCGACCTCGTCGAGCAGCACGACGCTGTACGGCCGCCTGCGCACCGCCTCCGTCAGCTGGCCGCCCTCCTCGTAGCCGACGTACCCGGGGGGCGCGCCGACCAGCCGGGCCACGCTGTGCTTCTCGCCGTACTCCGACATGTCGATGCGGACCATCGCCCGCTCGTCGTCGAAGAGGAAGTCGGCGAGGGCCTTGGCGAGTTCGGTCTTGCCGACGCCGGTCGGGCCGAGGAAGAGGAAGGAGCCGGTCGGGCGGTCCGGGTCGGCGATGCCGGCACGGGTGCGGCGTACCGCATCCGACACGGCGCGCACGGCCTCACCCTGTCCGATGAGGCGCCTGCCCAACTCCTCCTCCATCCGCAGGAGTTTCTGCGTCTCGCCCTCCAGGAGGCGGCCCGCGGGGATGCCGGTCCAGGCGGCGACGGTGTCGGCGATGTCGTCGGAGCCGACCTCCTCCTTGACCATCGTGCTCTTGGCGGCCTCCTCCTCGGCCTGCGAGGCCTCCTCCAGGTCCCGCTCGAGGGCGGGGATCTCGCCGTAGAGCAGCTTGCTGGCGGAGTCGAAGTCGCCGTCGCGCTGGGCGCGTTCGGCCTGCCCGCGTGCCTCGTCGAGCCGTTCCTTCAGCTCACCGACGCGGTTGAGGGACTGCTTCTCCTTCTCCCAGCGGGCGGTCAGGCCCCGCAGCTCCTCCTCCTTGTCGGCGAGATCGCGGCGCAGCCGCTCCAGGCGTTCGAGGGAGGCCGCGTCGGTCTCCTTGCTGAGGGCCAGCTCCTCCATCTTCAGCCGGTCCACGGAACGCTGGAGCTCGTCGATCTCGACGGGGGACGAGTCGATCTCCATCCGGAGCCGGGAGGCGGCCTCGTCGACGAGGTCGATGGCCTTGTCGGGCAGGAACCGGGAGGTGATGTACCGGTCCGACAGGGTGGCCGCGGCGACCAGCGCGCTGTCCGCGATCTGCACCTTGTGGTGGGCCTCGTAGCGCCCCTTGAGCCCGCGCAGGATCGCGATGGTGTCCTCGACGGTCGGCTCGGCGACCAGCACCTGCTGGAAGCGCCGCTCCAGGGCGGGGTCCTTCTCGATCCGCTCGCGGTACTCGTCGAGGGTGGTGGCGCCGACCATGCGCAGCTCACCGCGCGCCAGCATGGGCTTGAGCATGTTCCCGGCGTCCATGGCGGAATCCCCGCCGGCACCGGCGCCCACGACCGTGTGCAGCTCGTCGATGAAGGTGATGATCTGCCCGTCGGAGTTCTTGATCTCCGCAAGCACGGTCTTCAGCCGCTCCTCGAACTCGCCGCGGTACTTCGCCCCGGCGACCATGGCGCCCAGGTCGAGCGCGACTAGCCGCTTGTTCTTCAGCGACTCCGGCACGTCCCCCTTGACGATCCGCTGGGCGAGCCCCTCCACGACGGCGGTCTTGCCGACGCCGGGCTCGCCGATGAGGACGGGGTTGTTCTTGGTGCGCCGGGAGAGCACCTGCACGACCCGCCGGATCTCCTGGTCCCGCCCGATGACGGGGTCGAGCTTGCCCTCCCGGGCGGCGGCCGTGAAGTCGGTCCCGAACTTCTCCAGCGCCTTGTACTGCCCCTCGGGGTCGGCGGTGGTGACGCGGCGCCCGCCGCGGGCCTTCTGGAAGGCCTCCAGCAGCTTCTTCGCGGTGGCACCCTGCTGGGCGAGCACCTCACCCGCCTGGCCACCCTTGGCGGCGATACCGACGAGCAGGTGCTCGGTGGAGAGGTACTCGTCCCCCAGCTCCTTGGCCCGCGCCTGCGCGTCCGCGATCACGGCGAGCAGCTCACGGTTGGGCTGCGGGGGCGCGACCGTGGACCCGGTCACGCTGGGCAGCGCGGCGAGCGCCTTCTCGGCGCCGGCCCGCACGGAGGCCTGGTCGGCGTCGACGGCCGCCAGCAAGTCGATGATGTTCTCGTTCTCCTGCCCCTGGAGCAGAGCGAGGAGCAGATGGGCGGGCGTGAGGTCCGCATGCCCCTCGGTCAAGGCCCGGTTACTGGCCGCGTTGATCGCGTCCCGGCTCCTGTTGGTCAGCTCGGCGTCCACGTTGGCGTTCTCCTCCTGGCGTCAGCGTCTCAGCGTCTCCCATTACTGACTGAGTCAGCGTACACAAAGTTGAGTCTATTCCACTCAAGGTAGTCCGGGGAGGCTTGGGGCGGCTAGGCCCTGCCGTCAGGTTCCCGTCGTCCGCCCGGGCCGCGGTGGCAGGCGGGAACCTGGCGGCAGGGCCTAGGGTTCCGGGCCATGGCGGCATACCCCCAGGATCCCGGCGCGCCGGACGCGCCGTACCTCACCTTCTGGCAGGAGAGACACCTGTGCACCCTGACGACCCTGCGCCCGGACCTCACCCCGCACGTCGTACCCGTCGGAGTGACATACGACCCTGAGGCGCGGCTTGCTCGGGTGATCACGAACAAGTCCAGCGCGAAGGTGGGCCACGTACGGGCCGGCGGCCCGGACGGCGCCCGGGTCGCGGTCTGCCAGGTGGACGGACGGCGGTGGGCAACGCTGGAGGGCCTGGCGCACGTCCGGAACGACCCCGGGAGGGTCGCGGAGGCGGTACGCCGGTACGCGGAGCGGTACGGGCGCATGCCGCGGCCGAATCCCGATCGCGTGGTGATCGAGATCGAACTGACGCGGGCGATGGGACAGGGGTGAACCCGAGTGAGCCCTGGGACGGGATTCCCGGGGTCCGGGTTCCAGGTGGCCGGATACCGGGTGACCGGTTTCGGCCACCGCAGGAACAGGGGGATACGGGTAAATGTCCCCCGGAAACTGCAGCGGCGTCACCGTGTTCAGGTCACGGTGACGCCGCTGCGGGGGGAAGCACCTGAGCGATCTGTTACGACGGGGGAATCGCGTCAGGCACTGCGGGGGGTGGCTGAGATGGTCCTTGGGGCCGGGGCCTCCGGTTCCACCAGGCGGTGGTCGCGCTGATCAAGATTGACGAAGATCATTCCGTACCGGATGGCACACCTGACGGGTTGCGGCGCCCCCCGAGGCCGTCGCAGACACCGGTAAGCCCGCACGTCCTCGTCCTCGTCCCGTGTGACGACCACCGGCTCTCCGAAGACGGTCACCATCAACGAGTCACCGGAGTGGGGGATCGCGGTGACCAGGTCGATGAAGTGCCAGCCGGAACGGTAGGCGGTGGCCATTTCTCGGCGGAAGGAGCGGTCGTCGGGTGGGGTGGTCATGCCGACTCCTGCTCGCCGCTGCTCGCCACGGCGTTGGCCGGCCACGAACTGTCCTTGGCGATCGTGACAGTCTGGGACTGGGTGGGCCAGCTACTGTCCGCTCGCGAGTCGCTCTTCGCTTCCGAGAGGCCACTCAGGACTCCGAAGGCCACAACGGTGGAGAAGGCGGCGACAAGAATCGAGCGAAGCATTCTGTTCCGCATAGTCGGCTTCGTCCTCACTTGAAGGTCCCCTCTTCCCCCGTCGAGTAAGACGATGGCTCATTCGGGCACTTCATGGCCACACGATCGGTGCATCATGTTCCTGCATGTTCAGGACCCTGGGGGGTGGAGATTTGGTGACGAATCAGACTAAAGCGATACATCCCCATGCGATGACCGAGATGTGCGCGGAAGGTGGCCGACTCTATGCGAACGCGCTGCGCACGGGGCGTATCGCACGCACCGACGTGGAGTCGGTCCCCTGCCTGATGGAGTTCGCTCTGCTCTACCCGGACGCGGACGACCCGAACTGGCTGCGTCCCGTTCCGGCGTCGGTCGCCCTGGCTCAGCGGCTCAATCCCATCGAGCGGGAGATCTCCGACCGCAGGCGGCTGTCCGTCGAGCTGGCCGACGCACTCCAGCCATTCATGGACCTCAGCGCTCAGGTGACGGGGGGCACGCACTCCATCACCGTGCTGGAGGGCGGGGAGCGGATCAACGCCGCCCTCAATCTGGCCACGGCCCAGTGCCAGACCGAAATGCTCACGGTCCAGCCGAGCAACCGCATCTCGGAGAGCAGCTTGTTGCAGGGCCTGGAGCGCGACCGTCCGCTGATCGAACGCGGCGTGCGCATAAGGACCCTCTACCAGCACACGGTGCGCCACAATCCGGGGAAGCTGGCCTATGTCGCCCAGCTCTCGGACGGCAAGGTGGAGTACCGCACCATCGACGAGCTGGTCGAGCGCCTGATCATCTGCGACGAGTCGGTCGCCTTCATCCCCACCCGCGACGACCAGCAGGTGGCCCTGGAGCTGCGCCAGCCCGGACTCATCCGCTACCTGATCAAGGTCTTCGAGTTCATGTGGAGCCGCGCGGTTCCGCTGACCGAGCACGCGCCCTACGAGACCGCGCCCGACGGCATCACGGAGATCCAGCACTCCATCGCGAAGCTACTCGTGGAGGGCCACGTCGACGAGGCGATCGCCCGCCGGCTGGGCATGAACGTGCGCACCTGCCGGGCCCACATCGCCAAGCTGGCCACCGCCCTGGGCAGCGGGAGCCGGGCTCAACTCGGCTTCCTCATCGCGCAGTCCGGAATCCTCGACAACGAGAGCTGAGCGACGGGAGTGCGGTGAGGAATCGGTTCGGGCTGAGCCGGTTCGGGCTCAGCCCGGCTGTCTCACCGGCCGGTCGGGGACTCCTGACCGGGTAGACCGGGCGCCCGGGGAACCCCGGCCACGCTGATCACCGAGGCCCCCGACGACGATGCCCGCGAGCGGTCCAGGCCCACCTGGGCGATACGGACGCCGAGTTGCGTACGGCTCGCCGCGCCCAGCGTTTCCGACAGGCGCGCGATGTGCGCCCGGCACGTCCGTACGCTTATCCCCAGCCGCTCCGCGATCACCGCGTCCTGGTGGCCCTCGGCGAGCAGCGCCGCGATGGACTGTTCGCGGTGGGAAATGCCCTCGATGCCGGTGTCGGGCAGGGGTGCGGTCAGCGGGATCGCGAGGCGCCACAGCCGCTCGAAGACCGTGACCAGGTAGTTCACCAGCGCCGGATGCCGCAGTTCCAGGGCCATCGTGCGGTCGGCGTTCGCCGGGACGAAGGCCACCGTGCGGTCGAAGAGGATCAGCCGGTCGATCACCTCGTCCAGCGTGCGGGCCTCCACCGAATCGCCCATCAGTTCAAGGTAGTTCAGCAGGCCCTGGCCGTGCCGCGCCACGTGCGTGTACAGGTCGCGCATCCGCACGCCCCGCCCCCGCAGCTCCATCGCCCGGTGCAGCCCCTCCGTCAGCTCGTGCTCGGGACGGATGCCGCCGGGCTGCACGGTCAGCACCTGGCTGGTGCACGCCTGCGTCGCCTCGTCCAGGGCGCCCTGGATGCGCGCGTCACCGTCCAGGACCCGGATCGCCGTGCCCTCGACGCCGGACGCCTGTGGGAGCTGGGGCCCGAGCCCGGCGTACCACTCGAACGCCGCCACCGCCGAGCCCACCCGCCGCTGGCTCGCGCTGACCTCGTCGTACACCCCGCGCAGCAGCCGTGTCATGACCTCCTGCGGGGCGGTCGGCACCAGCCAGTCCATGTCGTCGGGGTCGGGATGCAGCAGCGCCAGGTCCAGCAGGCAGGGCACCGGCTCCGCGTCCCGGCGCGGCACGCGGCCGCGCCGTACGGCCCGGGAGTACACGCGGTCCCCGGCCTCGCACAGTCGGTCGGCACCGTGGGGATGCTCCTCGGTCCCGTGCCCGGCCATCGCCCCATCCACCCCCGGTTCTTGCCTTTCGCCGGCTCGCTCACCTCCGGAGCGCGGTGTCGACCTCCGCCGGGACACCCGGGCCGGGCGTGGCCCTGGTCGACAGGCCCACCGTGCTCGGCCCGTCGGGCCTACGGTTCGCTCGCGCTTCCGCAGCGCAACTATGCGCGGACCGGCCGTGCTCCGCAACACGACTCGCGCCGGGACGGCCGCCGTAAAACACCGGTACGCCCCGGTATTTACCGGCCTCCGTCCGTCGGGTTGCAACAAGCTGGGGGTGTCATCCCGGCCTTTGCGCTGTGCGCTGCAAAGCACGCCGGCCGGCCGGGCGGGCCACGTCACACTCGCGAACACCGTCGGGAACGGCATCGCCGACGACAAGCGCCCCACCCGTGAGTCGGCGGCCTGATCCGGCACAACGCACTCGCAAAGCAGACCCTTCGCCACGGGCGCCGGCGACGGCGACGCCCACCGGACAACGAGCCAGGGTCCGCCGGAAGAACCGACGGACCCTGGCTGCCGAGCCGTGCCTGTGCCCTACTTGGTGAGCCCCGCCCCCGCGCACGCGGACTTGTACTCGCCCGCGCAGATCTCCGACAGATCGTAGATCCCGTCGGCGAGGACGGTCTGCTTGATGTTGTTCTTGGTCAGGGCGACCACCGGGACCAGCAGGGCCGGGATGTCCTTGGCGGTCGGGCTGTCGACCTGGTCCTGGGTGAGGGAGTCGAACTGGATGTCCTTGCCCTGAACCTTGGCCACGGCCATCTCCGCGGCGCTCTCGGCCTCCTGCGGGTACGACTTGTACACGCTCATGTACTGCTCGCCGCTCAGGATCCGCTGGACGGCGTCCAGTTCGGCGTCCTGTCCGGTGATCGGCGGCAGCTCGGTCACGCCCTCGGCCTGCAGGGCCTTGATGATGCCGCCGGCCATGCCGTCGTTGGCGGAGTAGACGCCCTTGATGTTGTTCGCTCCGATGGCCTTGATCGCCTCGGTCATGTTGGCCTGGGCGTTCTCCGGCTTCCAGTCCTTGGTGTCGTACCTCTTGGCGATGTCCACCGAGCCCTTGAGCTCGGAGAGGGCGCCCGCCTTGAACTGCTTGGCGTTCGGGTCGGTGAGCGACCCGTTCATCATGACGATCTTGTCGGACGAGTCGACGTCCGGGCCCATGGCCTCCATGAGGGAGCGGCCCTGCACCTCGCCGACCAGTTCGTTGTCGAAGGAGACGTACGCGTCGATCGGGCCCTCGGCCAGGCGGTCGTAGGCGATGACCGGAATGCCGGCGTCCTTGGCCTTCTGCACGCCGTCGGCTATCGCGTGGGCGTCCACGGCGTCCAGCAGGATCACGTCGACCTGGTCGTTGATCATCTGCTGGAGCTGGTTCGCCTGCTTCTTGGCGTCGGCGTCCGCGTTGCGGTAGTCGACCTGGCCCTGCTTGTCGGTGAGCTCCGCGACCTTGTTCTTGATGATGGGGTAGTCGAACTTGTCGTAGCGCGTGTTCGCCGTCTCCGGCAGCAGCAGTCCCACGGTGACGTCGTCACCCTTGGTCGGGCTCGCCTCACTGCTGTCCCCGGTGACGCCCAGTGCCCCGCACGCTGCCAGCGAGAGGGTCATCGTGGACGCGGCGGCCACGGCGGTGGCGGTGCGGCGCAGGGGGCGCAAGGGACGCATAGAGGAGCTCACTTCTGGTGCCTTCGGGACACGGGCGCGCCATTGCGCCCAGATGACTGAAAAGCCAACGCGTCGACCGCCCCCAGCGTCAAGCGGAATCACTTAACGAGTGCGCAACACCACGCTCCGCTGATCATGTAAAGACATGGCGAAACATATCGCATCACCCGTTACACCCCCTCCACCGATCCTTCGATCGAACACGCTTCCAAGATCCGTACAACCAACCCCATTCGCCGCGAGTCCCGTTCAGGACGACGCGCACCCGTCGTCCCGCACTCGACCAGAGGATCGAATGAACCCAGCCAGACGCACGACCGCCGCAGCCGCGGCGACGGTCGTGCTCGCCACCACGGGCGCCCTGCTCACGACGACCTCCCCCGCGTCCGCCGCAGCGACCTGTACCTCGCCGGTCTTCAAGACACCACGCGCCCGGACGGTGACGAGGTCTGCTTCTTCGTCGACGCCGTGGACGACGAGGGGAACTCCGCCATCAAGTGGAGCGACGATCCGGTCGAGGCCGTGCGCGCGACGGAGCTCGACATGACGCCGAGCGTGCCGACGCCCGACGGCTCGCCGCTGCATCTGACGGCTTCGGGTGCCGAGGGCGACGAGGGCAACCAGCTCGTGTGGTCCGGGCTCGGCGCGGGCGAGGGGGAGTCCGCCGACCCGGCGCAGAGCTTCCGCGTTCACCGGTGGAACGCCGCCTCCGCCACGTACGAGAAGATCGCCGAACTCCCGGCCGGGGCCTTCACCTACTTCGACAAGGGCGCGCGGCGCGGCACCACGTCCTTCTACCGGGTCACGGGTGTGCAGGCCGACGGCACCGAGTCCGTCCCCGCGGGCGACTGGACGGTGATCGCACCCGCCGCCTGACCGGCCCGACCGGAGCTGCGAAGATCATCCGCATGACCGTCATCACCGAAACCCTCGTCGAGGACAGCCAGTTCGGCACGCTGACCGTCCGTCTGGACACCGAGCGCGGCGAAGTCGTCGTCGAGGGCGCGGCGGCACCGCGGATCGTGCTGAGCCGGTCCGCCGGCACCGAGGCCGAGGTGCACATCCCCGTCGGCACCCGGGACGGCGACCGGCTCACGCTCACCGTGGACGGCGCGCAGGCGGACGTGCGCCCGGCGAAGGGGCGGCTGACCCGGCGTTCGTACGCGGTCGACGTCCGGCACGCCGGGCATGTCTGGCGGCTGCTACCCGACTCCGTGCCGGACAGCCGTCTCCTGCGCGACGGGCGGCGCCTCGGTGAGTTCACCTCCCAGGGCAACGGCGAGGTCGCGGCCGAGTGGCGCGCGGACGCGGCCCCTGAGGCCATGGACGTGAGCCTCGGACACGCCCTCGCAGCCGGATTCGGCACGGGGGCGCAGCCGATGTGGATGCTGGTCGTGGATGCGATCGGGGATCTGATCCCCTGACGCGGTGCGGGCATGGGAAAGGGGCCCGGAGAGTTCCCCGGGCCCCTTTCCGCTGCGTGCCGCTAGTCCTTGGCCTTCTTCGGCCGCCACACCACCAACGCGCTGGTCTGCTGCACCTCCTGGTACGGCACCAGATCGCGGCGGTACGACGCGTGCACCGCCGCCTCGCGCTGCTGCATCGCCGCGGCGGCCCCTTCGACGGCGGCCTGGAGTTCGGCCACCCGGGACTGGAGCGCGGCGACCTGGTTCTCCAGTTCGATGATGCGCTTGATGCCGGCGAGGTTGATGCCCTCGTCCTGCGACAGCTGCTGGACGGTGCGCAGCAGTTCGATGTCACGGGCCGAGTAACGGCGCCCCCGGCCCGCGGTGCGGTCCGGAGACACCAGGCCCAGGCGGTCGTACTGGCGCAGGGTCTGCGGGTGCAGGCCGGACAGCTGGGCCGCCACCGAGATGACGTAGACCGGGGTCTCCTCGGTCAGTTCATACGGGTTGCGTCGACGACCGTCCATCTGACTCATGCTCCCTTCGCGGCCTGGAACAGCTCCGCCCGCGGATCCTCACCCGCGGTCGCCTCGCGATACGCCTCGAGCGCGTCACGAGCCTTCCCCGTCAGGTCCTTCGGAACACTCACCTCGACGGTGACCAGAAGGTCGCCGCGGGTGCCGTCCTTGCGGACCGCGCCCTTGCCCCGCGCCCGCATGGTGCGCCCGTTGGGCGTGCCGGGCGGCAGTTTCAGGGTGACCGGCGGTCCGCCCAGGGTGGGGACCCTGACCTCGCCGCCGAGGGCCGCCTCCGTGAAGGTCACGGGGACGGTCACCGTGAGGTTGTCCTCCTTGCGGCCGAACACCGGGTGCGCGTCGACGTGCACGGTGACGTACAGGTCGCCGGAGGGGCCGCCGCGCTCGCCGGGTGCGCCCTTGCCGCGCAGGCGGATGCGCTGGCCGTCCGACACCCCGGCGGGGATGCGGACCTGCATCGTGCGCGAGGACTTGGCCCGGCCGCTGCCCTTGCACTCCATGCAGGGGTGCTCGGCCATCAGGCCGCGCCCCTTGCAGTCCGGGCACGGGTCGGTGAGGGAGAAACCACCGCCCGAGCCCCGCGCCACCTGGCCGGTGCCGACGCAGGTCGGGCACACCCGCGGTGTGCCGTTCTTGTCGCCGGTGCCCGCGCAGGCCTTGCACGGTGACTGCGAGGACATCCGCAGCGGGACCGTCGCACCCTCGATCGCCTCGGTGAAGCTGAGGTTGACCTCGGTGTCGATGTCCTGGCCGCGCCGGGGCTGGGTACGGGTCGTACCCGTGCCGCCGCGGTTGAACAGGCCCCCGAAGACGTCGCCGAGTCCGCCGCCGAAGCCGCCGGCTCCTCCTTGGCCGCCGCCGCCCTGGGCGCTGCCTCCGAAGAGGTCGCCCAGGTCGAAGTTGAAGGAGCCGCCCGCGCCGCCCGGCCCCGGGCGGAAGCCGCCGTTGCCGAACAGGGCGCGAGCCTCGTCGTACTCCTTGCGCTTCTTGGGGTCGCCGAGGACGTCGTTCGCCTCGGAGATCTCCTTGAAGCGCTCCTCCGCCTTGGCGTTGCCCTTGTTGGCGTCCGGGTGGTTCTCGCGGGCGAGCTTCCGGTACGCCTTCTTGATCTCGGCCTCGGTGGCGTCCTTGGGGACGCCGAGGACCTTGTAGAAGTCCTTCTCGATGAAGTCCTTGGTGCTCATCCTCGACGTGCCCCCTTCCCGTAGTCCCTCGTCAGTTCAACGTCAGCCCTCGTCCGGGCCACCGCTCTCCTTGTCGTCGGCCGCCTCGCCGGACTCCTCCTTGACGGTCTGCGCGCCCGGCTGGGGCTCGGCGACGGCCACCCGCGCGGGGCGGATGGTGCGCTCGCCGATGCGATACCCGGGCTGCAGGATCGCCACGCAGGTCGTCTCGGTGACGTCCGGCGCGTAGGAGTGCATCAGGGCCTCGTGGATCGTCGGGTCGAAGGGCTCGCCCTCCTTGCCGAACGCCTGCAGTCCCATCTTCGCCGCGACGGTCTCCAGCGACTCCGCGACGGACTTGAATCCGCCGACGAGTTCGCCGTGTTCACGCGCGCGGCCGATGTCGTCGATCACGGGCAGGAGCTCGGTCAGGAGGTTCGCGATGGCGATCTCCTTGACCGTGATCCGGTCCCGCTCCACGCGGCGGCGGTAGTTCTGGTACTCGGCCTGGAGCCGCTGGAGGTCCGCCGTGCGCTCGCCGAGCGCCGTACGCACCTGGTCCAGCTGGGCCACCAGGCCCGGGTCTGCTGCTCCGTCCCCGGCCGGGGCCGCCCCTTCCTGAGGGGCGGCCTTCGACTCGGCGTCGTCAGGGGTCGCGCCGGAGGGGACGTCGGGCTTCTCCTCGAAGCCCGGGGTCTCCTCCGTCATTACGCGGCACCGTCCTTGCGCTCGTCGTCCACGATCTCGGCGTCGACGACGTCGTCGTCGGCGGCCTTGCCGCCCGGGGCAGCGCCCTCCGGACCGCCGGCAGCGCCCTGCGCGGCCTGGGCGTCGGCGTACATGGCCTGGCCGACCTTCTGCGAGACCGCGGCGACCTTCTCGGTGGCGGTGCGGATCTCGGCGGTGTCCTCGCCCTTGAGCGCGGTCTTCAGCTCCTCGACGGCGGCCTCGACCTCGGTCTTGACCTCGCCGGGAACCTTGTCCTCGTTGTCCTTGAGGAACTTCTCCGTCTGGTAGACGAGCTGCTCGCCCTGGTTGCGGGACTCGGCGGCCTCGCGGCGGGCGTGGTCCTCCTCCGCGTACTTCTCGGCCTCTTCGCGCATCCGGTTGACCTCGTCCTTCGGCAGCGAGGAGCCACCGGTGACGGTCATCTTCTGCTCCTTGCCCGTGCCGAGGTCCTTCGCGGTCACGTGCATGATGCCGTTGGCGTCGATGTCGAAGGCGACCTCGATCTGCGGGACACCGCGCGGGGCCGGCGGCAGACCGGTCAGCTCGAACATGCCGAGCTTCTTGTTGTACGCCGCGATCTCGCGCTCGCCCTGGTAGACCTGGATCTGCACGGACGGCTGGTTGTCCTCGGCCGTCGTGAAGATCTCGGACCGCTTGGTCGGGATCGTGGTGTTGCGCTCGATGAGCTTGGTCATGATGCCGCCCTTGGTCTCGATACCGAGGGACAGCGGGGTCACGTCGAGGAGCAGGACGTCCTTGACCTCACCCTTGAGGACACCGGCCTGCAGGGCGGCGCCGATGGCGACGACCTCGTCCGGGTTGACGCCCTTGTTGGCGTCCTTGCCGCCGGTCAGCTCGCGCACCTGCTCGGCGACGGCGGGCATACGGGTGGAGCCACCGACGAGGACGACGTGGTCGATCTCGTTGATGGAGACTCCGGCGTCCTTCATGACGTTGAAGAACGGGGTCTTGCAGCGCTCCAGGAGGTCCGCGGTCAGCTGCTGGAACTGAGCCCGGGTGAGCTTCTCGTCCAGGTGCAGCGGGCCCTCGGCGGAGGCGGTGATGTAGGGCAGGTTGATCGAGGTCTCGGTGGACGAGGACAGCTCGATCTTGGCCTTCTCGGCAGCCTCACGCAGACGCTGCAGAGCCATCTTGTCCTTGGCGAGGTCCACGCCGTGACCGGACTTGAACTGCTGCACCAGGTAGTCGACGACGCGCTGGTCCCAGTCGTCACCACCGAGGTGGTTGTCACCGTTGGTGGCCTTCACCTCGACGACGCCGTCGCCGATCTCCAGGAGGGACACGTCGAAGGTGCCGCCACCGAGGTCGAAGACGAGGATCGTCTGGTCGTCCTTGTCGAGGCCGTACGCGAGCGCGGCCGCGGTGGGCTCGTTGACGATGCGAAGGACGTTCAGACCGGCGATCTCGCCGGCTTCCTTCGTCGCCTGGCGCTCGGAGTCGTTGAAGTACGCCGGGACGGTGATGACCGCGTCGGTCACCTTCTCGCCCAGGTAGGACTCGGCGTCCCGCTTCAGCTTCTGCAGGATGAAGGCGGACATCTGCTGCGGGTTGAAGGGCTTCCCGTCGAGCTCCGTCTTCCAGTCGGTGCCCATGTGGCGCTTCACGGACCTGATGGTCCGGTCCACGTTGGTGACCGCCTGGCGCTTGGCGACCTCGCCGACAAGCACTTCGCCGTTCTTCGCGAAGGCGACGACGGACGGCGTGGTCCTGGCACCCTCGGCGTTGGTGATGACGGTGGGCTCGCCGCCTTCGAGAACGCTGACGACGGAGTTAGTCGTGCCCAGGTCGATGCCGACCGCACGTGCCATGGTTGATTCCTCCAGCTGACTTGAGTGGAACGGACTCAAGTGTGCATGACGGCTCGCGACCGGTCAACAGAGCTGAGTCGACCTCACTCAACTCTTATCCGTTCCTTACACGCAACTGGGCTCCGACCTGCGACGATGTGGCCTGCGCGGGCGGGCGAACAGCACCCCCTAGGGGAAAAGAGGGTTGACGCCGAGGCCCGTACGGCTTGATGTGCAGCATCGCGAATACGGTGACGAGGGCACCCACTCCCACCCAGAACGCTCCGGACGGCGCCATCCATCCCATGTGCACGAGGACGCCGACGAGTACTCCGGAGAAGCCCGCGACCCCCAGCAGGACGGTCCCACCCTGCGGGGTGAGTCCGATGCGGCGCAAACGATGGGCGAAATGGTCGGGCCCGCCCCGCAGCAGGGGCCGTCCGGCCAGCCGCCGGGACAGCGCCACGAGGAGTACGTCTGCGGTGGCGAAGGAGGTGAGCGAGTAGAGCACGGCCGCGCTCGACACGGGGTCGTGCCCGGCCCGGGTGATGACGGCGGACGCGGCCAGCACGAACCCGACGAAGAGGGACCCGCACGCCCCGAGCCCGATCCGCGCGGGATGCCAGTTGTGCATGAGGAACCCGGTCAGGGCGGCCGCCAGCACACTGAGCAGCACCGCGAGTTCGTCCATCACCTCGGCCGCCGCACAGATCCCGACACCGAAGGCGGTGAGCACCCCGACGGTGCCGGCCAGCGCGTCCGCATGGTCGAGCGCCTTGAACCCGATGGCCGCGAGAACGATCCAGCCGATGGCCACCAGTCCCAGCAGGATCCCGGTGTCGCCGTACGGCACCACACAGGCCGCCGCCACCGCCGTACCGCCGATCAGGAACCGCGCCTTGACCCGCCGCACGTCGGCGACCAGCCCGAGCGCGGCGACGGCGCCCGCGGCGACCACCAGCCGCATGATCTCCGAGCCCAGCGGGGCGAACCGGGTCCACTCCCCGGCGGCGGCCACCAGGCAGGTCACGAGCGCGACGGCGACACCGCCGAGCAGGGGCAGCGGCCGCTGGCGCCGGCGATCGACGATGCCGAAGCGCAGGGCGGGCAGCCGGAGCAGCGCCGCGAGGAGGGCGGCGAGCAGGAGGGCGGTGGTGGCGGCGGCGATCCCGTAAAGCACGGGGATAGGTTAGTGCCGTATATACCATTTCGGGATGAATAACACGATCGGTTCTTAAGGCAACCCTCAGCGACTCACATCACTCCGCGCCTGGCTACAGTGCGGTTGAAGATGGGGGTAGTCTCAGACGGACTGCATAAGTTACCGCTTAGTAATGTCGAGGACCCCCTCGAACCACCCCTCGCAGGCCCGAGGAGCCCCGAAATGCAACTCGCCGCGATCATCGTGTCGCTGGTTCTGATCGTGGTCGGCGTGGCCCTGTTCGCGCGCGCCATCCTTCAGATCTACAACTTCATGCGGCTCGGCCAGAACGTGCCCGCGGGCACCCGCACGGACGAGCCGGTGCAGCGCACCGTCACCGTGGCCAGGGAGTTCCTCGGCCACACCCGGATGAACCGCTGGGGCATCGTGGGTGTCGCGCACTGGTTCGTGGCGGTGGGCTTCTTCTCGCTGCTGCTGACGATCGTCAACGCCATCGGCCAGCTGTTCAAGGCCGACTGGATCCTGCCGGTCATCGGCGACTGGGCGCCGTACAACGTCTTCGTCGAGTTCCTCGGCACCATGACGGTCCTCGGCATCCTCACGCTGATCGTGATCCGCCAGCTGAGCCGGCCGGGCAAGGCGGGCCGCAAGTCCCGCTTCGCCGGGTCCAACACCGGCCAGGCGTACTTCGTCGAGAGCGTCATCCTCATCGTCGGCGTCTGCATCTTCATGCTGCACGCGCTGGAGGGCGCCCAGCACCACGTGGACGGCTACGAGGCGTCGTTCTTCATCTCGTACCCGGTGGTGTCGTGGCTCGAGGGCTTCGACATCTCCACGCTCCAGAACCTCACCTACCTCTTCGCCGGTCTGAAGATCGCGACCTCCTTCATCTGGATGATCACGGTCGCCCTGAAGACCGACATGGGTGTGGCCTGGCACCGCTTCCTGGCGTTCCCGAACATCTGGTTCAAGCGCAACGCCGCCGGTGAGACCTCGCTGGGCGCGCTGCTGCCGATGACTTCCGGCGGCAAGCCGATCGACTTCACCGACCCCGGTGACGACGACGTCTTCGGTGTCTCCCAGGTCGAGCAGTTCTCCTGGAAGGGCCTGCTGGACTTCTCCACCTGCACCGAGTGCGGCCGCTGCCAGTCGCAGTGCCCCGCCTGGAACACGGGCAAGCCCCTCTCCCCCAAGCTGCTGATCATGTCGCTGCGCGACCACGCGCACGCCAAGGCGCCGTACCTGCTGGCCGGTGGCGGCAAGTCGATGGAGGGCGAGGAGAAGGCCTCCGAGGAGCAGCTGAGGGACGTCCCCGCGGCCGCCCTCGCGGAGGCCGAGCGTCCGCTGATCGGGACCGCCGAGGAGAACGGCGTCATCGACCCGGACGTCCTGTGGTCCTGCACCACCTGCGGCGCCTGCGTCGAGCAGTGCCCGGTGGACATCGAGCACATCGACCACATCGTCGACATGCGCCGCTACCAGGTGATGATCGAGAGCGCGTTCCCGTCCGAGGCGGGCACGATGCTCAAGAACCTGGAGAAGAAGGGCAACCCCTGGGGCCTGGCGAAGAAGCAGCGCCTGGAATGGCTCAAGGAAGTCGACTTCGAGGTGCCGGTCGTCGGCAAGGACATCGAGGACCTCACCGAGGTCGAGTACCTCTACTGGGTCGGCTGCGCCGGCGCCCTGGAGGACCGCGCCAAGAAGACCACCAAGGCCTTCGCGGAGCTGCTGCACATGGCGGGCGTCAAGTTCGCGATCATGGGCGGCGACGAGAAGTGCACCGGTGACTCCGCCCGCCGCCTCGGCAACGAGCCTCTGTTCCAGGAGCTCGGCATGGAGAACGTCATGGCGCTGAACATGGCGTTCGGCGAGGAGATGGACGACGACGGCAAGGTGACCGAGGAGTCCCGCAAGCCCAAGTCGGCCAAGAAGATCGTCGCCACCTGCCCGCACTGCCTCAACACGATCGGCAACGAGTACCCGCAGATCGGCGGCGACTACGAGGTCATCCACCACACCCAGCTGCTGCAGCACCTGGTGGACGAGGGCAAGCTGGTCCCGGTGACCCCGGTCGAGGGCATCATCACCTACCACGACCCCTGCTACCTGGGCCGCCACAACAAGATCTACACGCCCCCGCGTGAGATCATCGCCAGCGTCCCGGGCATCCGCAACGAGGAGATGCACCGCCACAAGGAGCGCGGCTTCTGCTGTGGCGCCGGCGGTGCGCGGATGTGGATGGAGGAGCGGATCGGCAAGCGCATCAACAACGAGCGCGTCGACGAGGCTCTCTCGGTGAACCCGGACATCGTCTCGACGGCCTGCCCGTTCTGCCTGGTCATGCTCACGGACTCCGTGAACGGCAAGAAGAACGACGGCACGGCCAAGGAGTCCATCCAGGTCGTCGACGTCGCCCAGCTGCTGCTGGAGTCGGTCAAGACCCCGGTCCCGGACGACGAGCCCCCGGCGGGCACCGCCGAGGCGGAGAGCGAGCCGGAGCCCCAGCCGGTCAAGTAGGAACCGCCACGGCAATCCCTACGGCAATCCCTACGGCAGTCCGACGCCCCCACGCCCCGCAGGGCCTGGGGGCGTCGCCGTACGCTCGACAGCTGTACTTTTGCGGCAGAACCCGCTCCGGAAGGACCACCTCGTGATCATCTTCGGCACCAAGGGCTACCTCTACCAGCTGGCGATACTGACGCTGGTGTGCGGCCAGTGCGGCAACCCCTCCGCACACACGCTGCGCAAGCGCGTCACGAAGTTCACGCTGTTCTTCGTGCCGCTGTTCCCCGTCTCGACCAAGTACGCGACGCAGTGCACGTTCTGCGGCGCGGAGCAGAAGGTGACCGGCGAGCAGGCGGAGCAGCTGCAGGCGCAGGCCGCCGCCGGCGGTCAGCCCGGCACCCACGGCGGTCAGCATCCCTACGGGCAGCCGCAGCAGCCGTACCAGTCCTGAGCGGCCTACGGCTTCGGCTGCTTGGGTCCGTTCATCGCGTCGGCCGCGTGCCGGGGGCCGGGCCGTGACGAGAACTGTCCGACGAGTTCGCGAAAGCAGACCAGGGCGGTGATCGGCGGAATTCCGACTACCACCATCGCCAGCAGGGAATGCGCCGACTGGCCGATGCACAGCGCCACCGCGGTACCGGAGGAGATCAGCATGACGGCCCAGGAACGCCGGGCCGTCCGACGCTGAACGGAAGCCCGCAGGATGGACAGACCCGCCAGCAGCCACGGTCCATAGACCGTCAATGGCCACCAATGGGCCAGATTCGGCGACACCACCAGCAGCGCGATGGAGCGCAGCTGATCGTACGAATACGAAATGGACCAGGTGAGCATCGTGACCGCACACAGGGTGATGAGTGTGACCAGGACCCCGACGGTGAAGATCTTTGGGTTTCCGGCAAGGATGTGATTGCTGGGCTGAGGCCGCTTTCGATGCACCGGCCGGGGCGGGGGCCTGTCACGGTGCGCCGGCGGCGGGGTCGGAGCAGGAGTGGGAACAGGAGCGGCGGAAAGATCCAGGCCCTGCGTCGTGTTCAGCATCTGGGCCAGCTCTTCGTCCAGATCCCAGCCGCCCGGCGACGAGATCGCCGCATCCGGGACATGCCAGAGGTTCTGCATGTCGAGCTGCTGAGTGTAAAGAGGCTGTTCGTCTACCGCGTCATAGTCGGCCCTCATCGCTAGAACTTTTCCCCTTCCATCGTGGCCCGGAGATATTCGCTCTCCATCCGGCTGATGGCTCTCAGAAAGTCCTCAAGCAGATCCGAGCAGTGCGTGATGCCTTCCGCAGTGGTCTGATCAGCTGCCTGAAGCGAGCGGAGCGTACGACCCTCAGCTGCATGTTTTTCATGCCAAGTCACGCCCACCTAACGAGCACCGCACAGGGCAGGACATCTGGCATTCGGGGGAATATGCGTCAACGGTGATTATCCAAAAGATCCAATGACCGACCCCGGCCGGTGAAATTCAGACGATGCATGAAGATGTATGAAGATGTATGACGCGGTGTTATCGAGGGACTTACTATTACCGGCTCCATTGGTCCGGCCCGGGAACCTCGCGTTCGGTCAGTGCCTCGGCCTCCGGCAGGCGCAGCGGGGACAGGGGTGCCGGATCTCCGGCCGCAGGAGGGTGTCGAGGTGGCGGTGGCCGCGCGACACGGCGATGTCCAGGGGCCGGGTCGCGTCGCTCGCCCGCAGCGTGCGGAAGGCGCCGTACTCCAGGAGCCGCTCGACCGTTCCGGCTGCGGCGCCGGCGCCGGGCGGCCTGGTGCAGGGGTGCGTAGCCGCTACGGCTCTCCGGGCGCCCGCAGTTGGCCCATTCGGGCTCCCTGTCGAGGAGGCGGAAGACGGTACGCCGGTCCCCGTCCCGGGCGGCGTCGGCGAGCCGGTCCGGCCCGGCCGCCCACTTGTCCTTCAGGGAGGACCGACGGGTGATCCCGTCCCATCGCGCGGTGCCGTCACCCTTCACGTCGGCGAGTGCAGGGATCGGGGGCGGCGGGCACGGCTGCGGGGCGGCCCATGCTGATCGGCGGGGTCGCCACGGCGGTGCTGGGCGTGGCGCTCATCGTCCTGGTGCTGCGGATGCTGCTCGCCCAGGCCGTCGCGCGTGACGCCGAGGCGACGGCGATGCAGGCCAAACGGAAGCTGTCTGTGGGCGAGTTGGCCGACCGCGTCGGCATCACCCCCGCCAACCTGGCCGGCCAGCCGGGGGACCTGCTGTGCTGGGAGGGTTATGGAGCGACGGACCTCTGAGACCGGCCGGAGCCCTGCGCGATAGCGTGCCGATCATGGCGGACTGGGGGCTTCGGCCGGCATCGGCGTACGACGTCGAGGCGGTGGCCGCATTGCGTGCCGTGGTGCTGCGGGCGGATCTGGAGCGGCTCGGACGGTACGACGAGCGGCGGGTGCGGCAGCGGCTGCGGGACGGATTCGATCCGGCGCACACCTGGGTGATCGAGGCGGGCGGCGCTTTTGCCGGCTGCGTGGCGCTGCGACCGGTCGAGGACGGCCGGCGGCCGCAGCGGCGGCAGGAGCGATGGCTGGAGCACTTCTACCTGGCCCCGCGTCTTCAGGGCCGGGGTATCGGTTCGGGCGTGTTGCGCGAACTGCTGGAGCGGTGTGACCGCGACGGCATCCTCGTCCGGCTGAACGTACTGCAGGGCAGTCCGGCCCGGCGGCTGTACGAGCGGCACGGGTTCACGGTCGGGACCGAGGATGCGGTGGACGTGTTCATGGTGCGCGAGCCGAACGGAGCGTCCGGTGCGAACGGTCAGGAGAGCCAGTCGCTGTAGCGGGTGGGGGCGAGGTGGGCTTCCTTGTCGGTGAGGACGTCGCCCTTGACGACGGCGAACATACCGGCGGTGGGATCGGTGACGACCGTACGGCTGTCTCCCTTGTGGGCCAGAGTCGCACGGCCCAGCTCGTCCAGGGTGAAGACCTCGGGGCCGGCGACGTTGCGAATGCCGTTCAGCGGGGAGCCCACGGCAACGTCCGTCACCGCCCTCGCCACGTCCTTGGCGGCGATCGGCTGGATCGGCGTGGCGGGCAACCGGACGGTGTCGCCGTCGGCCGTCCAGGACATGACGGCGTCGATGAACTCCATGAACTGCGTGGCCCGCACGATCGAGTAGGGGATCGGCCCGGCCTCCAGGACGCTCTCCTGGAGGGCCTTGGCCCGGTAGTAGTCCAGCTCGGGCACCTGGTCCACGCCGACGATCGAGAGGATGACGAAGTGGCCGGCGCCGCCCTTGCCGGCCGCGGCCAGCAGGTTGTCCATCGAGGTCCGGAAGAAGGCCGGGGAGGCCTCGTCGAAGGTCGGGGAGTTCGTCAGATTGACGACGACTTCGGCCCCCGCCACCGCCTCGTCCAGTCCCTGGCCGGTGATGACGTCGACGCCGGTGGACTGCGAGTGCGGCACCGCCTCGTGCCCGACGGCGTTCAGATTCCTGACGACCTGCGACCCGATCAGGCCGGTACCGCCGATGACCGCGAACTTCATGGGATGCCTTTCGTCGCGAGCTCTTTGCAATGTGGCATGTGCGGCACTAGGTGGGCATGGCAAGAAAGCGCCGCCCGACCGGCTGAGCGCAGCCGCTGTCAGCAGCCGGGGACGAACGTGACCGTCTCCTCGAGCGGCGCCCGGCCCGTGCGGGCGTCCCGCGCGGTGACGTCCTCGAACCCGATCGACATGCCGCAGAAGAGGATGAGCTCGGCCGGCGGCGCCAGCACCTCCGCGACGGTCTTGCGGTACTTCGCCCACGCCATCTGCGCGCAGCTGTGCAGCCCCTCGGCGCGCAGCAGGAGCATGACGGTCTGCAGATACATGCCGACGTCGGACCACTGCGCCGGCCCCATGTCACGGTCGAGGTAGCAGAACAGGGCGGCGGGCGCGCCGAAGCAGTCCCAGTTCGCGGCAGCGGCCCGCTGGCGCGCCTCCAGATCCTCACGGGGGATGCCGAGTCCGCCGTAGCGCTGCTCGCCGAAGGCGAACCGGCGTTCGCGGTAGGGGGACTTCAGATCGGGCGGGTACTGCTCGTACTCCGGCTCGTCCCAGGGGTCGCCCGACACCACGCGTGCGCCGGCGCGCTTCTTGAGCCCGGCCAGCGGTGCGCCGGTCAGCACATAGGCGTGCCACGGCTGGACGTTCGACGCCGAGGGGGTCCATGCCGCGGCGGTCAGCACCCGGGCCAGCACCTCCTTCGGGACCTGCCGGTCGGTGAACCCGCGCACGGCCCGTCGGCTCGTGACCGCCTCGTAGACGTCCAAGGTCGCCTGCCTCCTCTTTGCTCGGTGCGTCCGCCTCCGTTGCAGTCGCGACGGTATCATTTGATACCGTCTCGTGTTTAACTATGGTCGATCTCAAGCCATGCCCGTCAGCCCCTGGTGTCCCCGCCTCGGGCGCCCCCCTTGGAGAAAGCCCATGGCCACGCTGCTGCACATCGACTCGTCCGTGCTCCCCGGAGAGGCGTCCTCGTCCCGTTCGGTCGCGGCCGCCTTCCGTACGGCCTGGCAGGAGCAGCACCCGGAGGGAGCGGTGATCTACCGCGACCTCGCCGCCGCCCCCGTCCCGCACATCACGGCCGGCGCCTGGTCCGCCGGCTACACCGCCCCGTCGGAGCGCACCACGGAGCAGTCCGCCGCGTTCGCCGCGCGGGTGCGGCTCATCGAGGAACTGGAGGCGGCGGACGCCGTACTGATCGGCGCACCGATGCACAACTTCTCGGTTCCGTCGACCCTCAAGGCATGGCTGGACAACGTGCTCCTCGTGGGCCGCACCGCGGGCGAGAACCCGTCCGCGCAGGGCACCCCGGTCACCGTCATCGCCAGCCGCGGCGGCTCGTACGCGCCGGGCACCCCGCGCGAGGGCTTCGAGTTCGTGCAGAACTACCTGGAGGCCGTCCTGAAGCGCACGCTCGGCCTGGACCTCGACTTCATCGTCCCGGAACTCACCATGGCCCCCCGCAACCCGGCCATGTCCGAACTGGTCCCCCTCTACGAGGCCTCCCGTGCGCGCGCCTTCGCGGACGCGGCCGCCAAGGCCAAGGAAGTCGCGGAGCGGGTCGCCGGGTGAGTGCCGCGTGCGTGCCGCGTGAGTGCCGGGGGGATGACCGGCGGACAGGCGCGCTGCGGTGCGCCGTCCGCCCGTCCGCCCGTGCGCGCGGCGGACGAGCGCGCCGGTGCGCTTACGCCTCGCCGTCCGCCGGATAGGCGAACCGGGTCAGCAGATCCCTCAGCTGCTCGGCCTCGCCCGGCCGCAGTCCGGCGACGAGGCGCTCGGCCCGCGGCTCCGCCGCCACATGGGCCGCGTCGAAGAGCTCCATGCCCTGCGGCGTGATCTCCACCGCCCGCACCCGCCGGTCTCCGTGCACGGCCTTGCGTACGGCCAGCCCCTTGCGCTCCAGATCGTCCACGACCCGCATGATTCCGGCCTTGTCGGTCCCGGTGGCCGCCGCCAGGTCCCGCTGCACCGTGGGCCCGCGGTCCACCAGCACGATCAGCACGGCGAAATGCCGCAACTCGATGCCGAGCGGCCGGAGCGCCTCCGTCATCACCGTCTGCGCGCGCCAGTGCGCCCGGCGCAGCAACAGACCAAGAGCGAACGGCGACCCGTCACCGGGGCGGTCGGTCGCACGCGAGGCGGCGGGCACAGCGGGAACGTCGGCGGGCATGAGGCCACACTACAGCGACCGATTCACTCGAAACGGTATCAATCGAAACGAATGCGCTACGACTCCTGCCGCTGAACCCCGCTGCCACGGCCCGTCGCCGATGCGAACCCCAGCCACGTGTGGCGGTTGCCCCACCAGCACCAGCCGACCTTCGGGGCATTGCGCCGCTCGCGGCCGTCGCGTCCCGTGCCGTTGCTGATCCAGATCGCCGGAGTACGGGCGTCCAGGGTGCCGTTCGGCTTGCGCAGCCGGGAACCGATGGTCATGAAGCAGCGGTTGCGCTCGAGGATCGGCGGCTGCTGGAGCACCCAGTGGATGCCCTCGTGGAGCAGCAGCGGACTGCGCTCCTCCGCGGTCAGGGCCGGCAGCGCCTCCTCCGGGCTCCAGTTGGCCATGCGGTCGCCGCGGTCGAGGCCGGTGACGACGTAGAGCGGCGCGTCGGGCAGTGCGACGGAGTCGGGGGCGAAGTCGTCGACGTCGGGCATGTCGACGACGACGAAGCCGGGCTTGCCGGCACGGCGCAGCAGCGGGGCCAGGGCGGACGCGGGGACGCGGTCGGGGTGGACGGCGAGGAGCGCATCGCCCTCTCCGCCGTCGGTGCCGCCGGCGTTCGCCGCGAACGTGCGCAGCTCGTCGGCCGGTATCCCCGCGAGCTCATGCACCCCGAGCTCGATCAGGCGTGCCGCCTGGGCGGTGAGCGGCGGGAGGGCGGTCACGGTGGCGTCGGACGAGGTATCGGGCATGGTCCTCCTAGGTTCGGGTTCGGGTTCCTGTTCGCAGCAGCAGGCCTGAGGTCAACGCCACGGCCCACCGGAAACGTTCCCCCGGCGTCCGCTGGGCGCCCTGCGGACACTTTCGGCCAGACCGCACATCCCCCGCACCCCGTCCCCGCACAGGTCTGTCGCCCTGTCTCGAACGCGTGCATCATTACCCAGTTGTTGCCCCTGGTGTTGACGAGGTGAGCGGTGCGCGCGCGAAGAAGCGGGATGTGTACAGCGGCCGTGACGGGCCTGGCCCTCGCCCTCCCCCTCACCGCCTGCGGCCCCACCCCCCACGACGAAGCCAAGTCGGCCCGCCACACGCCCGTCCAGATTGCCGACGCCCCCGCCCAACTCCCCGTCCCGCACGGCAAGGGCAGCAAGACGCCCGCCGACTTCAACGGCGACGGCCACCGTGACCTGGTCCTCAACGACCTGGTCAAGGCTCAGGCCCATGCCGACGACGCCGGCATCGGCATCGTCTACGGCGGCGAGCGCGGACTGACGCCGGGAGCACGGCAGTTGCTCAGCCCCCGGCGTCAGGCGGCCCCGACCAAGGGCCAACTCCCGGCGGTCTTCGACGCGGAGGCGACCTGCGACCTGGACGGAGACGGCTTCACGGACCTGGTCGTCGCCACCGACCCGCCCTACGACGGCCAGGGACAGCCGCCGGTGCCGTTGCAGATCCTCTACGGCTCCCCGGAGGGCCTCACCGGCAAGGCGGTCAAGCTCGCGATCCCGGCCCGTGCCCGCGTCGGCAAGGACTGGCCCGACCAGCCCGTGTGCGGCGACTTCGACGGCGACGACGCGCAGGACCTAGTCGTCCACGCATCCGGCGGTCAACTGAGCTTGCTGCGGGGCCCGTTCACCCGCAAGGGCGCCCCGCGCGCGGCGGGCGCCCCCATCGAGGCCCCGGGCAACGCCCCCACGGGCCCGGCGGCCGACGTGAACGACGACGGATACGACGACCTGGTGGTCCGTACGGCGGAGGGCGCGGGCACATCGTCCCTCGTCCTCGGCGGCCCGAACGGACCGACCCGCACCGGCGCCACCCTCCCCTCCGGCATCGACGTGGCCCTCGGCACCTTCGGCAAGGGCAGGGCTGCCCTCGACGCGGCGATCGGCACGATGGACGGAACGTCTCTGCGCTACGACCTCCCGGCAGCCACCGCCCGCGGCACCCTCGCCACCCCCGGCTCGGTGCTCGACGCCGCCGACTTCGACGGCGACGGCCTGAGCGAACTCCTCACCAGCGGGTCCGAGTTGCGGATCCTCCGCGGCCGTACGGCAGGACTCGCGGCTGCGGGCATGGTGACGGTGAAGCCGCCCGCCCGAGGCACCACGCGCGTCGTGACGGCCGCCGACTTCGACGGGGACGGGCGGGCGGACCTGGTGGTGCGGACGTACGTCGGCGAGACGAAGGACACGGTGGCGGTGTATCCGGGCGTGAAGAAGGGGCTGGTGGCGGCGGAGCCGTCGGTGAGGTTCTCCAGCTCGGAGTTCCTGACGCGGTAGCCGGATGCGGGCCGCGTCAGTCGGCCACCCGGGCGCCGATGGCGCGGGCGCGGCGGCGGGCCTCGGGGCTGAGGCCCTTGCGGCGGGGGGAGGTGCGGTGGTCGTACGCCGTGGGCTGGGCAACGTAGCTCAACGTCTTCGGCCCAGGCTTGGCGACCACACAAGCGAAGCGAGGGTCTCCGGCGTACCACAACTCGTCGTGGAACCCCTTGCGGACGACGCGGTCCCAGATGCGGAAGAGCCCCCCATGCTCCTCAGGCGACTCCGTCCTCTCCGGCTGGTCCGGATTCGGCAGGACGAACTTTGCTCTCGCCCACCTGGACCGTCGCTGGTCAGCGTGCACACCGTCGGGCTGCTGCCGCCAGGGGTAGACCGTGAGGATCCGGTACATGCGCCAGAGCTTGAAGAGTCCGTATATCTGGGCACCCACGAGGTAAGCGACCACCACGAGGGGCAGGGCCGCCGCGGCTGCCACACCTCCCGAAAAGGTCGCGATCACGACACCGTAGAGCCAGGCCAGCCACAGCGCCGCCCAACCGAGCATCTTCCCCACAAGCCGCGCCCCCCAGCGGCACAATGCAGCTCGGGTTCCGGGCGTCTCCCAGGCAACAGGGCCGTCGAAGCCCCCGGCGTTCTTGCTCTGTCTCATTGCGATCACCCGAAGTCGCCGGCGATGTCGTCCTTGACGGTCCTGCCGCTGCCGCCCCCGTCGCCCCGTGCGGCACGCTCGATCCCAGGCATGGGGTCCTGGAAGGCCACAGTGTGCGCGATGCTCTCCATCAAGTCGCGGTAGTGCCTACGGGAGTTCACCGCCACCGTGCTCAGCGTCAGGACTGCGAGCTGCGCACCCGACGGAGCCGGCACGTAGAGGTTGCACTGATAGAGCTCCTGCGCGGCCCCTCCGGCTACGGCGGGCGTGGTGACAAGCGTGTCCGACACTGAGCCAGGACGGCCTCCCGGAAGCGTCAACAGCCCGACATTTTCCGGGGATTCACGCAGCGAGACCGCCCGGACGGCCGTGAGCTTGGGCGGGGCCCATTCGATGTCCTTCAGCGCCACGGTGAAGACCGAAACCGCAGAAGAGCCGTCATCGGCGTAGTGCATGCCGAGCGAGCAGCCGATGATGCCTTCGCTTCGCATGTACCGCACCATGTGCCGCACGTCGTGCACTGCGCCGGCATAGCGGTCGCGCTCCGTCTCGGGAGCACAGTCAACAACGAGTGCCATGAGGTTCTCGAGCCGCTCCTCCTGCTCCGATCCGGGCTCGGCATCAAGGGCGGCAAGCGGAACGTCGAAGTAGCCGCCGGGCAGCGCATACCAGATCTTGGAACTCGGGTCCCGGGCCGAGTCGTCGATGAGCAGCCGTGGTGACGCGTCGGACTCGCCGGTCACCGTGCCACCACCTTGAGGGTGTCCACGGCCGTGGACAAGGCACCGGGGCCGTCGAACAGACCCCAGCGCGCGCCGTCGATCCCGGTGGTCGTGTTCTTCCCTGCGTCGCTTTCCAGCGCGTCGATATTGTCGGCGGCGAGCCCGAACCCGGACGTGGCGACACCGGCCACAGGCGAGAGGTAGTCCATCCCCGCCCTGACTGCTTGACTGCCGCCCGCGGCGTGAGCCACCCAGTCTCCGACGGGGTTGAAGGCACCTGCGGTCGAGATCCGGGTGGCGGCAGTGAACGTGTCGTCCCCGAACTGTTTGAAGAACTGCAGCGCTCCGCCCGCGGCTTCGCCCCCGTGGATCGCCGATCGGATGGCGCCATTGGCTCCGCGCGTGACAGCCCCGAGTCCCGGCACCGCGCCCGCCGCGTCACCCGCTAGCCCCACGGCGTTCTCCCAGAAGTCGGCATCGAACTCGCCCTTCGTGAAGCCATCCGCGAGGGAGGCCCGCACCTCGGGCTTGGCGAGCCGGGATCCCGCGGTGGCGAGACTGGCTCCGGCCGCCACGAGCAGCATCGCAACCCCGAACGGCCCCGTGCACAGCAGCGCCAGCAACCCCGCCACCGCCGCCAGCACACTGAGGATGTTGGTGAGGTTGTCCCCGATCCAGCTCAGCGCCTTGCTCAGCCACCCCGGCTCCTCGGGCGCCAGATCGTTCGTGGAGTCCTTCAGCTTCTTCGCGAGGTCCCGCGCCTCCGCCTCGTGCGTCCCCTCCAGCTCGCGCGCCTTGCGCAGTACGTCGTCGAGGGCGCCCTGCGCGTTGTTCACGGCGGTGACGGCGTCGCCGAGCCGGGTGTTGGCGGCGTTCAGGCGGGTCTGGGCCGACTCCAGCTCGGGGCCCTGCTGGAAGGTCTGCCCCGCGAGCTTGAGGTCCGGATCCTGCTTGGCCGTCTCGTGCCGAGCGTTGGCGGTCTTCAGGTCGCCCTTGTGGTCGGCCGCCTCGACGTCGTACTTGTGCGCGAGCTCGCGCCGGCCGGTCAGTCCGCCGTGCCAGCTGCCGAGGTGACCGGCGGCCAGGGTCAGCGACTTGTGGGCGTCCTTCATGTACTTCGGCAGATCACCGTCGAGGGCCTCACGGAAACCGACGGCTGCGTCGCCCTCCCAGAAGCTGGACTCGCCGAGCAGCTTGTCGATCTTCTGGTACGCCGTCTGCAGCGCGCTCGCCGAGTTCACGAGCTGGGTGCGGAGCTTCTCGACCTCGCCGGGCTGGCCCGGGACGGGGTTCCAGCCGAGGTGGACGTAGGGATTCTGTGCCATTGCGATCAGTCACTTCCCCGCGGCTGCGGCCCGCTTGAAGCTCTCCTCCAGGGAGGTCTCCACTTCGCGGTAGTTGTCCGTGTTCTTCTGGAGCCCCTCGGTGAGCTTGCCGATGCGCTCGCGGATCTGCTCGTTGCCGTACTTCCAGCGCTCCTGGAACGTATCGCACGCCTCGTCCAGCTCCGCCGTCCCGATCTGGTCGGACCGCACGTGCTGCAGCGCGGTTCGCACCTGCTCAAGGGATTCGTTGGCGCCGTTGAGGTCCTTGGTGAAGGCGGCAAGCTGATCGATATCGGTCCTGAAGTGGTCCCCCACGCTGTTTCTCCCCGTTCGCGATTCGCGGTCGCATCGGCCAACAACCGCCGGTGGCCGAATGGGCCCGATGATGCCATGGACGTGTGAAGTGACCCCATCAGGTCACGGAATCCACACGAAACGCCCTACCTCGGCGAACGCACGGGTCATGACCGATATCGCGGGCGACTGTGCCGCATCAGGAACCCCAGAAGTTTCTCGAACTCACGTACAACCCTCACGCCCCACCGTGAGTCTCCTGATCGCCGACCACCCAGTGAACCCGAGGCCAACTCCCGGAGAACACGGGCGGTCGCACCCCATTGACTGCGGATGCCCGCCAGGCATCCCCGCATGCAGCAGGAGAACCCGCATGCACAAGCACCACCTGAGACTCGCCCTCGCGACAGCTACCGCGGCCGCGGTGACGGGCGGGCTGCTCACGCTCGCGACGGCCACGTCGGCGACCGCCGCCGACTCCATGCACGTGTCGGCCGCCGACTTCAACGGTGACGGCCTGGGCGACGTCGTGGCCTCCGCGCACGGCTCCTACGTCAGCGGCCGCGCGGGCGCCGGGCAGGTCGTCGTGCTCTACGGCACCACCACCGGCGTATCGTCCGCGAAGCGCACCACGATCAGCCAGAACACCGCCGGATCCCCCGGCACCGCCGAGGCCGGCGACGGCTTCGGCGCCGAGTCCGCGTACGCCGACTTCAACGGCGACGGATACGACGACCTCGCCGTCTCCTCCCCGTGGGAGAAGGTCGGCACCGACACCAACGGCGGCGGCGTCGCCGTCCTGTGGGGCTCCGCGAGCGGCCTCACCGGCAAGGGCGTCACCGTCACGGACCCGGCCCCCTCCTCGCACGACTTCTGGGGCAAGGACCTGGCCGCCGGCGACTTCGACGGTGACGGCAAGGCGGACCTGGCCGTCGGCAACTCGTCCAGCACCATCCACGTCTTCAAGGGCGGCTTCAGCGCCACCGGCACCCCCGGCGGGCGCTACACCATCAAGCCGCCCATCCACACCGGCACCAACGACTTCCCCTACGGCCCGCTGAGCCTCACCGCCGGAGACGTCAACGGCGACCGGCGCACGGACCTGATCGTCGACGGGTACGAGACCCAGAGCGACTACGGGTGGAACCAGAACTACTTCGTGCCCGGCACCGCGAGCGGCCTGAGCGTCGCCTCCGCCGAGGTCCTCAAGCCCGGCATCATCACCGCCATCGGCGACATCAACGGCGACGGCTACGGCGACATCGTCAGCGGCGCCGGCTGGGACAGCACCACCACCGACGGCACCCCCGTCCCGGACGCCTCCGACGGCGGCAAGGTGAACATCACCTACGGCGCCGCCTCCGGGCCCGCCGCCACCTCCGGCATCACCCAGAACTCCGGCAACGTGCCCGGCAGTTCGGAGAAGGGCGACGGCTTCGGCTGGGACCTGGACCTCGGTGACGTCAACGGTGACGGATACCAGGACCTGGTCGTCGCCTCGCCGAACGAGGACATCGCCGGCGTCGCCAACACCGGCCAGGTCACGGTGCTGTACGGCTCCGCGAGCGGCATCGACACCGTCTCCGGCGTCCAGGGCCTCGCCCAGAGCACCGCGGGCGTCCCCGGCAACGACGAGAAGAACGACCTGTTCGGCGCGGACGTCAAGCTCGACGACGTCACCGGCGACGGCAGGGCCGACCTCGTCCTCGGCTCGTACGAGAACGCGGGCAACGGCGGCCTGACCTACCTGCCTTCCAACGGCACGAAGATCACCACGTCCGGCTCGCGCTCCGTCGCCCCGAGCAGCTCGGGCCTCTCGACGACCGGAACCCCGCAGTTCGGCGCGGTCTTCGCGGACTGAGTCCGGCAGGCCGTGCAGTTGTCCGGCCTGCATCGCCGTACGGCGGCACCCGGCCGTCGTACGCCCTGAACGGCCGGGCCCGTCCCCCGCGGGCCCGGCCCTCTTCCCAGGAGCACCCACTTGCGCAAGCGCCCCCTTCTCCTCGCCGCCACCCTCACCACGGGCCTGCTCACCGCGCTGCCCGCCGCCACCGCCTCCGCCGCCCCGTCGGGCCTGGCCGGGGACTTCAACGGCGACGGCTACCGCGACGTGGCCGTCAGCGCCGTATGCACCGATGTCGGCTCCGCGTCCTGCGCCGGCGCCGTCGTCGTGCTGTACGGCTCGTCGTCGGGCGTCTCCGCGACGCGGAAGGCCGTCCTCACCCAGAACTCCGCCGGCGTACCCGGCACCGCCGAGTCCGGCGACCTGTTCGGGTCCTCCCTCGCCTCCGCCGACCTCGACCGCGACGGCTACTCCGACCTCGTCGTCGGCTCCTCGGGCGAGAGCATCGGCGACCGGGACGGCGTCGGCTCCGGCACCGTGCTGTGGGGCTCCAAGTCCGGCCTGTCCGGCGGCAAGGGACTGCCGCAGCCGTCCACGATCGCCGAGTGGGGCGGCTTCTCGCGTGGCGTCGCCACCGGGGACTTCGACGGTGACGGCGACACGGACGTGACGCTCACCGGCCAGAACCACACCCGTCTCTACCTGGGCCCGTTCACCCGCACCGGCGGTCCGCTGAGCCACTACGGCGTCGGCGAGCTCGGCACGACGTTCGAGGTGATCGCCGGCGACCTGAGCGGCGACGGCGCGGCCGAGCGCGTCTACCCGTTCAGCGTGGACGGCGACTCCGGCGGCCAGATCCTCTACTACCGGCACACCGCCACCGGGTACAAGTTCTCCGAGCTGGTGAACGCCGACGGCTTCGCGGGCTCCGTCGCCGACATCGACGGCGACGGCTACGGCGACCTCGTCCTCGGCGACTCCTCCGACCCCAACACCGACAAG
Source organism: Streptomyces sp. NPDC111606 (assembly GCF_055656945.1). NCBI lineage: Bacteria > Bacillati > Actinomycetota > Actinomycetes > Kitasatosporales > Streptomycetaceae > Streptomyces > Streptomyces sp. NPDC111606. The sequence goes on along the minus strand of NZ_JBVKBY010000012.1, from coordinate 85,294 downwards.
CCCGGCGGCCACAAGGGCGGCCAGATCACCGTCTGGTACGGCGGCCCGAACGGCCCCGACCCCGCGCAGACGCCGACCGTCGTCCACCAGGACTCCACCGGCGTCCCCGGCTCCGGCGAGACGGACGACTCCTTCGGTTCGGCCCTGAGCACCGGCGACATCAACGGCGACGGGTTCGCGGACGTCGTTGTCGGCGCCTGGGGCGAGGACATCGGCGCGGCGAAGGAAGCGGGCTCGGTGACCGTCCTGTTCGGCTCGGCCTCCGGTCTGACCACCAAGGGCGCGAAGTCCTACACCCAGAACACGGCCGGCGTCCCCGGCGACGCCGAGACCTGGGACCGCTTCGGCTCCGCCGTCGACCTGACCGACGTGACCAAGGACGGCAAGGCCGACCTCACGATCGGCGTGGACGGCGAGAACGGCACCGGCGGCGTCTGGACCCTGCGCGGCACGTCCACCGGCCTGACCACCTCGGGCGCCAAGGGCCTGACCGTCGCCGGCATCTCCCTCAAGGCCGGCAACTACCTCGGCTCGGTGATCTCCCAGTGACCAACCGTCAACTCCCCTGCGAGGCAAGCCGCCCCATGCGCAACCGCATCGCCTGCGCCCTCCTCGCGGCGGCCCTGACCCCGCTCGCGCTCACCCTCTCCGCCCCGGCGGCCCACGCCGCCCCGGCCGCCAAGCCGTACGACTTCAACGGGGACGGCCGCGCCGACCTCGCGATCGGCGCGCCGGGCGCAACGGTGGGCGGCAAGGCCAAGGCGGGCGCCGTCTCCGTGGTCTACGGCAGCTCCACCGGGCTGAAGACCTCGACGCGCACCCTGATCACCCAGAACACCGCCGGCGTTCCGGGCGCCGCGGAGGCCGACGACGCCTTCGGTTCCGCCGTAGCCTCCGCCGACCTCAACACCGACGGGTACGCGGACCTCCTGATCGGCACGCCCGGCGAGGACGTGTACGGGGACACCAACGACGGCACGGTCGTCGTCGTCTGGGGCGCCCAGTCGGGTCTGTCGGGGGCGCGTACGGTGCCCAACTTCAACGACAGGGACGTGGACCGCTACGGGCAGTCGGTGGCGGTGGGAGACGTCGACACCGACGGCGACCTGGACATCCTGGTCGGCGCGAACGGCCTGTTCACCCTCGCCTTCGTCAACGGCCCCTTCACCCGGACCAGTTCCTTCCAGGGCGGTTCCGGCTCCGGCTTCCCCCAGCCGTACTCGTCCTCGTACGGCATCACGTCCCTGGCCGTCGGACCCGTCACCGCCTCCTGGCACACCAACGTGGTCGTCCACGGCCGCAGGACCGGTACCGATGACGCGGTCACCCACCTGGTGACCGATCCGTCCATCGGCAACTTCGCCGACTGGCTGCAGGAGCTGCCGTCCGGCTACGTCTCCGCGATCGGCGACCTCGACAAGGACGGGTACGCGGACATCGCCATCGGCAACGAGCGCGAGACCTCCGCGGACCCGGCCGGCGCCAAGGGCGGCAAGGTCACGGTGGTCTACGGCGGCTCCGGCGGCACGGACACCTCCCGCGCCCCGCTCGTCCTCACCCAGGACACCGCCGGCGTTCCCGGCGCCTCCGAGTCCGGCGACCGCTTCGGCAGCCATGTCTCCTTCGGCGACATCAACGGCGACGGCTACGCCGACCTGGCCGTCGGCGCGTCCGGCGAGAACTCCGGCGCGGGCTCGGTGACCGTCCTGTACGGCTCGGCCTCCGGCCTCAGGACGACCGGCGCGCAGTCCCTCACGCAGAACACCCCGGGCGTACCCGGCACGTCCGAGTCGAACGACCGTTTCGGCGCCCGCGTCCTGCTCGCCGACCACTCCGGCGACCGGCGCGCCGAGCTCACCGTCGCCGCGACCGGCGAGAACGGTGACGGCGCCGTCTGGTCCCTGCGCGGCGCCACGACCGGCGTGACGACCGGCGGGGCGACGAGCTTCGGCCCGGGCACGACGGGCGTGTCCACGGCGGGCAGCCCCGGCTACGGCACGGCCCTCAACTCCTGAGCCCTGAAAAGGACTTCACCATGCGCAAGCGCACTCTTCTGCTCGCGGCGACGCTCACCACGGGCCTGCTGACGGCCCTGCCGGCCACCAGCGCCTCCGCCGCCCCCTCGGGCCTGTCCGGCGACTTCAACGGCGACGGCTACCGCGACGTCGCGATCGCCGCGCCGATCGGCAAGGTCGCCGGGAAGACCGGCGCGGGCTATGTCGCCGTGGTCTACGGCACGGCGAGCGGTCCGGACACCGGCAAGCGGCAGGTCATCAGCCAGGACACCGCCGGTATCCCGGGCGTCCCGGAGTCGGGCGACTACTTCGGCGACCGCCTCACCACCGGCGACCTGGACGGAGACGGCTACACGGACATCGTCGTCGGCGTGCACGGCGAGCGCATCGGCTCGACCGACGACTCCGGCGTCCTCACGGTGCTGTGGGGCGGCGCGAGCGGGATCAAGTCCGGCACCGACATCTCCTCGCCGCTCCCCGAGAACCGCAACGAGCTCGGCTGGTCCGTCGCCACCGGCGACTTCGACGGCGACGGCGACACCGACCTGGCCGCCTCGAACATCGCCTTCCCCGAACTGAACGTCTTCAAGGGCCCGTTCACCCGTACCGGAAAGGCCACGGAGCTCGTCGGCATCGACACGTTCGAGCAGACCGGCATCAACGCCGACAAGCTCGTCGCCGGCGACGTCACGGCCGACGGCAGGACGGACCTGCTGGTCATGGGCCAGGAGGAGTTCACCGGCGGCTACCGCACCCGCAGCGTCCTCTACAAGGGCACGGCCTCCGCCCTGACCGCCGGCAGCAAGGTCGCGGGCGGCTACGACGCGGTCATCGCCGACGTCGACAAGGACGGCTACGGCGACATCGTCACAGGCAACTTCATGGAGAAGTCGGCCACCGAGCCGAACGGCGGCCCCGGCGGCGCGCTCACCGTCACGTACGGCGCCTCCACCGGCATCAGCTCCCGCACCCCGGTCCGTATCACCCAGGACACCGCGGGCGTACCCGGCGCCGCCGAAAAGGGCGACGCCTTCGGCTGGAGCCTCGCGGCGGGCGACACCAACGGCGACGGATACGTCGACATCGCGGTCGGCATCGAGAACGAGGCCGTCGGCTCGGTGTACCAGGCGGGCTCGTTCGCGGTCCTGCGCGGCTCGGCGTCCGGCCTGACCGGCAGCGGCGCCAAGGTCTTCAGCCAGGACTCCGCGAGCGTGCCCGGCACGGCCGAGCGCCTGGACAACTTCGGCGGCGCGGTCCACCTCACGGACGTCGACGGCAACGGCCGCGCGGAGCTCTTCGCGGGTGCCGCGCACGAGAACACCGGCGATGGCTCCGTCTGGGTCTTCAAGTCCAGCACGTCCGGCATCACCGCCACCGGCTCCAAGTCCTTCGGCGCCTCGACGGTGGGCGGCCCGACGGGCGACGCGTACTTCGGAGACGTACTGGCGGGCTGACCGCCCGTCGACGGGCCGCCCCGCACGTCCGCGTCGCCGCGCGGGCGGCCCTCCCCCCTCGACCACCCACCCCACCGCAGGAGGACCCCACATGCTCCGGCACCACCACAGCAGACTCCCCGCCCTGGCCCTCGCCACGGCCACCGTCGCCGCCGCGCTGACGGCCGCCCCGCTGATCACCGCCGCCCCGGCAGCGGCAGCCCCCGCCAAGTACGCCGACGACTTCAACGGCGACGGCTACCGCGACCTCGCCACCGCAGCGCCGTACACCCCGGTCGGCGGCAAGACCGGCGCGGGCGCCGTCGTCGTGAACTACGGCTCCGCGAACGGCATCAGCGCCTCCCGCCGCACGATCATCACCCAGAACACGGCCGGCATCCCCGGTACCGCCGAGACGGACGACGAGTTCGGCCAGGCCCTCGCCTCCGGCGACCTGAACCGGGACGGGTACGCCGACCTGGTGATCGGCAGCACGGGTGAGAACGCCGAGTCCGGCGCCGTCGTGATCGTCTGGGGCGCCAAGAGCGGCCTGTCCGGCGGCCAGGTCGTGCCCGACCCCGCTCCCGCGGACCACAACGAGTACGGCATGTCCCTCGCCGTCGGCGACTTCAGCGGCGACGGCAGGGCCGACCTCGCCGTCGGCAGCACCGGCAGCGACATCTGGATCCACCAGGGCGGCTTCACCAGGACCAGCGGCGCCGCGTCCCGCTACAAGCTCGCCACCGACCTGTACACCACCGGCTACAGCATCCACGGCGCCCAGAGCCTGGCCGCCGGCGACCTGAACGGCGACGGCACCGCCGACCTGGTCGTCAGCGGCACCCAGACGGAGACGTACGACGAAGGCGCCTTCGTCTACCTGGGCGCCGCCTCCGGCCTCACCCGCCAGACATTCCTGAGGAACGGCGCCTACGAGCTGGCGGCCGTCGGCGATCTCAACGGCGACGGCTACGCGGACGTGGTCACGGCGACGTACGGAGACGAGGGCCGTACGAGCCTCGGCGGCTCCGTCAGCGCCTATCTCGGCGGCCCGACCGGCGTCCGCACCCAGCCGCAGACCACGATCACCCAGGACACCCCCGGCGTCCCCGGCTCGGACGAGGAAGGCGACTGGTTCGGCAACGCCCTCTCCGTGGCCGACGTCACCGGGGACGGCAAGGCGGAGGTGGCCGTCGGCACGATCCACGAGACCATCGGCACCGCCAAGATCGCCGGAAGCGTGACCGTGCTGCGCGGCTCGGCCTCCGGCCTGACCGCGACCGGCGCCCGGTCCTTCACCCAGAACACCGCCGGCGTCCCCGGCACCGCCGAGACCGCCGACCGCTTCGGCGCGTCCGTACGCCTCTCCGACCTCACCGGCGACGGCAGGGCCGACCTGTCCGTCGCCGCCGACGGCGAGAACCACCCCGCCGGCTCCCTCTACAACCTGCGCGGCGCGGCCTCGGGCGTGACCACCGGCAAGGCGATCAGCTTCGGCCCGGGCTCGCTGGGCCTGCCGTCCGGCTACCTGAGGCTGGGGCAGGTGATGCTCCGCTAAGGACGCAGAGGTACAGGGACGTCACGTACGGCATGTCCCTGAGCCGACACTTGGCGCCCCCTAGGGGATGTCACAGCTCGGCAGCAAAGCCGGGCCCTGACCGCAGGGCCCGGCACGCGATTCTCCCGGACCAGGTACGTTCGAAGACGTGGCTGGATTCAGGATCGGACGCGGAAGCCGGAACAACGGCAGCCCGCAAGCGCGCCCCCAACAACCTCCGTACGGGCAGCAGGCGCCCCAGGGACAGTCGTACGGCTATCCCCCGCCGCCGCAGCAGCCGCACGGCGGCCGTGGCGGCGGCGCAGGCGGCTGGCCGCAGGCGAACGGCGGTGGTGGCTACGGCGGTTACGGTGCCGGTGGCCAGGGCGGCCACGGCGAGCCGGAGTACTTCGGCGACGGCGGCTACCCGCACGGCCCGGGCGGCGGCGCCCCGGACCCGTACGCGGCGAACAACCCGGGCCACACCCAGGCGTTCTCGGTCGACGACGACCCCTACAGCCAGGGCGGCACCTACCGAGCGGGCGCGGCCCCGGCCGCCCCGGTCGGCCCCCGCCTGCACTGGAAGCAGCTGCTGCGCGGCATCGTCCTGTCGCCCTCGCAGACCTTCCTGCAGATGCGGGACTACTCGATGTGGGGCACCGCCCTCGTCGTGAGCTTCCTCTACGGCCTGCTGGCCGTCTTCGGCTTCGACGGCGCGCGGGCGGACGCGATCAACGCGACCCTCTCGAACGCGGTCCCCATCGTCCTGACGACCGCCGTCGCGATGGTCCTGTCGGCCTTCGTCCTGGGCGTGGTCACCCACACCCTGGCCCGCCAGCTCGGCGGCGACGGCGCCTGGCAGCCCACGGTCGGCCTCTCCATGCTGATCATGTCCCTCACGGACGCCCCCCGCCTGGTCTTCGCCATGTTCGCCGGCGGCGACGCCACCTTCGTCCAGGCCCTCGGCTGGGCCACCTGGATCGCAGCCGGCGCCCTCCTCACCCTGATGGTCTCCAAGTCCCACGACCTCCCCTGGCCGAAGGCCCTGGGCGCGAGCGCGATCCAGCTGGTCGCACTGCTGTCGATCGTGAAGCTGGGCACGTTCTAGGGCCGCGGCCGGCAGAACACGCACGAGAAAGGGCCCCCGGCACGGCTGCCGGGGGCCCTTCTCATCTCTCACCACACCTCAGGCGTCGAGCACCTGCCCGGCCCGCCGGACCACGGGTGGTTCGACGCTCCACGGGAAGTTGATCCACTCGTCGGTGCGCTTCCACACGTACTCGCACTTCACGAGCGAGTGGGACTTCTCATAGATGACCGCGGACCGCACCTCGGCGACATGCTCGACGCAGAAGTCGTGCACGAGCTTCAGCGTCTTGCCGGTGTCGGCGACGTCGTCGGCGATCAGGACCTTCTTGTCGGTGAAGTCGATCGCGTTGGGGACGGGAGCGAGCATGACGGGCATCTCGAGCGTGGTCCCCACCCCCGTATAGAACTCGACATTCACCAGATGAAGGTTCTTGCAGTCGAGGGCGTAGGCGAGCCCACCGGCGACGAAGACCCCGCCGCGGGCGATGCTGAGCACGATGTCCGGCTCGTAGCCGTCGTCGGCGATGGTCTGCGCGAGCTCACGGACGGCGGTGCCGAACAGCTCGTAGGTCAGATTCTCGCGTGTCTGCTCTTCGCCCATCCCGGCGCTCACACCTGAGTCCGATGGAAGTTCTGGAAGGACCGGGAGGCGGTCGGACCGCGCTGCCCCTGGTACCGGGACCCGTACCGCTCGCTCCCGTACGGGAACTCGGCGGGCGAGCTGAGCCGGAACATGCACAGCTGCCCGATCTTCATGCCCGGCCAGAGCTTGATGGGGAGCGTGGCGAGGTTGGACAGCTCAAGGGTGACGTGCCCGCTGAACCCCGGGTCGATGAACCCGGCGGTGGAGTGGGTGACGAGCCCGAGCCGCCCGAGCGAGCTCTTCCCCTCGAGCCGCGACGCAAGATCGTCGGGCAGCGAGATGACCTCGTACGTCGAGGCGAGCACGAACTCCCCGGGATGCAGGATGAACGGCTCATCCCCCTCCGGCTCCACGAGCCGCGTGAGATCCGCCTGCTCGATGGAGGGGTCGATGTGCGGGTACCGGTGGTTCTCGAACACCCGGAAGTACCGGTCCAGCCGTACGTCGATGCTGGACGGCTGCACCATGGTCTGGTCGTAGGGATCGATCCGCACCCGCCCGGCGTCGATCTCGGCCCGGATGTCCTTGTCTGAGAGAAGCACGCCCCGAGGATACGCAAGGCGCGCGGAACGGCCACAATCGCGCCGCCGCGCGCCTGGCGCTGCACCTGCTGTGACTGCTGATACTCCTGTTACGGCTACTTCTGCTTACTGCTGCTCCGCTACCGCTTTTCCAGTGTCACCGGCACCACACTCCGAAGCCGGGCACACCGGGGACACCGGAGGAGCCGGCCGGGGCCGAGGCGATCGGCCTGCTGCATCGGGAACGAAGCGGTGCTGAACACGTGCCCATCGGCACAACGGACGACGGTGCGCTCCATCAAGTCCAAGAGTCCCTTCCCCAAGAGCCGCGTCTGGCTGCTGCCTGCCTGACGACGAGAGGCCACATTACGGGATCAAAGGGACGGCCCTCCAGGCGGCACTCCGACCCCGCCCGGCCCCTCTCACGCTGCTCCACCGTACGCCCCAACTCCGGCCCCCTGCACCCGGATCCCACCCCCTGAAACCCACTCAGGCCCCGCGGCGTCAGCGCCGGGGGCCGGTGATGAGGTACAGTGACCAGGCGTTCGGACACCGCCTCCGGATCCTCTCGGATCTTCCCGGCGGGCGTCTTACGCGGGTGTAGTTTAATGGTAGAACATCAGCTTCCCAAGCTGAGAGCGCGAGTTCGATTCTCGTCACCCGCTCCATGAAGAAGGCCCAGGTCAGAGACCTGGGCCCTTTTGCTGTCCGCTGTGATCACTCGCCGCGTGCCAGATCCGTGCCAGAACGCTTCTCGGTGACCTTCCGGGCGGCCTCTTCCCGAGCCCTCTGGACCGTGGCATCGAGTCCGGCGGCGACCTCCTCCTGTCGCTCCTCGTCCGAGTGCTGATAGATCAGCGCGGCCTTCTCCGAGGACTGCCCGGCTCGCACCATCGTGTCCTTCAGGGTGGCACCGGAACGCGTGGAGAGGGTGTGCCCGGTGTGCCGGAGGTCGTAGAACCGGAAGCCCTCCGGCATGCCGACGATCTCCCGAGCCTTCCGCCACTTCCGCCCGAAAGTGCTACGCCGGAAAGGAGCCCCCTTCTCTCCGACGAAGAGCAGCCCGTCCGGGCCCGGCTCGGCGTAGGACTCCAGGTGCCAGCGGAGCTCCCGGCGGAGGAAGGCGGGAAGAATCACAGTCCGGGTGCCCGCCTCGGACTTGGTGTCGCCCTGGACGCGGCGCCCGTTCATCCGCTCCGGCTCGGCGAGGCCGACGCGGAGGCGCAAGTTGTCGAGGTCGACGTCCCGGCGCCGGAGGCCGGCCAGCTCTTCCGGCCGGAGCGGGCCATAGGCGCCGAGGTAGACCATCAGCCGCCACCGCATGCCGACCGCGTTGGCGAGGGCGTCCACCTGGCCGACGGTGGCGATACGCCGCTCAGCTGCCTTCTCCTTACCAGCACCCTTGATCCGGCACGGATTGCGCGTGATCAGCTCATCGTCAACGGCCGTCTCCATGATGGCCTTGAGGAGGCGGTACGCCTTGGCCGTGATCGTCTTGGCACCCGTGAGCCGCAGCCGTTCGGCCCGCCACTCCCGGACTCGGGGCGCAGTGATCTCGTCCAAGTCCTGGTCGGCTAACGCGAACAAGTGCTTGTCGAGGAGATACCGGTAGAGGTCCTGCGTCAGCGGCGCGAGCTCCCGTTCCTCCACCCACTTCTCCGAGTAGGCCCGGAAGCCCACCGCGCCTGCATCGGGGTCACGCCAGTCGCCACGACGAATCTCCGTCTGCCTTTCGGCAAGCCAGTCATCCGCGTCAGCCGTCGTCTCGAACGTGAAGGGAGCCGGACGCATCACGCCGTCTGGCCCCGGATAGCGCGCCTGGTACCGCCCGGAGGGAAGCCGTCGGATCGCGCCGAAGCGGCGGCGCCTGCCCCTGCTGTTGGCCATCAGGCAGCCCTTCCATAGCGCGGGCGAGGCCGCCTCAGCGGCTCCACCGTGCAAGACCGGATGAACTCCTCGACCGCACTCTCCGGGATGCGCACATGCCGGCCGACCTTCACGTACCGGATGCGCCGCTCCTCGATGAGCCGCCGGGGGAAGCGGGCGGTTGTACCGAGCAGCTCGGCGACCTGGTCGACGGACAGGTAGCGGTCGTTCATGTAGTGGGCTCTCCTTCCGTTCCGGGGGCGGGTTCGAGGGATGCCGCCAGCCATTGCTCACCAGCACTGAGGCCGGTTCCGGCAAAGACCCAGTGGGCGAGGACGAGCGTGGTTTCGCCGTCCTGCGGGGTGGTGACCGGAGTCGCTTGGGCACGGCGCCATTCGGCGCGGGCGTCACGGAGGGCGCCGAGAGTGGTGGAGTAGCGGCGCGACTTGGTGGAGAAGTGACCGCGGAAGCCGAGCATGTGAGCCCAGGCCCGCAGTCGGAGCTCCGCCAGCTCGGGGCGTGCGCCGAGGGCCCAGGCGGTGCGGATCATGCGGCGGGCGTGGTCGGTGAGCCGGGCCTGTGCCAGCTCGGCGAGGAAGCGAAGCGGCCGGTCCAGGGTGCCGGTCGCGGTCTCGGCGCCCTTGGTGGCGTACTTGGCGATGTACGCGGCCACGGCTCGCTCGGTCAGGTCCTGGCCGCCGTCGAAGTCGGCAGAGCGGATCGTGCGGACGTCCAGTTGGCGGCCGAAGGTGAAGATGTGAGCCCAGCCGTCGATCTGCGGGCCGTGGACGCGTGCTGTGGTGACGGCTTCGTGGATGGCATCGGTGAGCAGTTCGGCCGTAGCCCAGGGTGGAGGAGACGTGTCACCACCTTCCGGGCCGTCGAGGCGGATGACTGCGTGGAAGTGGACAGCGCCGCGCTTCTGGTACTCGGCGACCTTGGCGAAGGAGATACGCGCGTGGTCGCGGAAGGCGCGTTGGGTGAGTCCCGCGCGCTTGGCAACCTCGCGGCGGAGGTAGATGGAGAACCGGCGCCAGAGGGCCCCGGCGTGGGCGTTCCAGAGCACGGCCGCTTCGTAGTCGTACGTGTCCGGGTCGAGGGGCGTGCCGAGGGCGGAGTCCGTCTCGGCGTGGCGGATGCCGCAGCGGCAGGCCCGGCCGTTGGAGGGCCTGTTGTGGACCGGGCCGAAGCTCGGGGCGGTGAAGGTGGCGAAGACGCGCGGGTGCGTGGAGACCTGCTCGGGGGTCCCCTTGCCGCCACGTAGTCCGGCAGTGATCAGGTGGTATGTATCGCGGCGGTAGGTCTCGGCGCAGGCCGTGCAGCGGGTGGCGCGGCGGTTGTTGCAGCGCATGAGGAGCTGACCGGCCGGGAGGGCGGTCGAGTCGAGGCGGTGCAGGACGCGGCCGATCTCGCCGGTTGTCTTGTTGACCTCGTACTCGGTGCGGTGGCCGTCGAGGCGTACCGGGTGGGTGCAGCCTCCCAGGCCGGAGATTTGACGGGCCAGCTCGGGCATGGTGCCGAGGGAGGCCAGCATGGAGAGTTCCGCCAGCGGAGGCGGAGTCTGCCGGGTGATGATGGGGGTTCCTTTCGGCTGTTTCGGCGGTTGGGAGGGACGGCCCCGGGGCGGCGGGATGCTTGGCGGCTTGTTGCCGCCCCGGCGGCCGGTCAGCGCCTGTTGGCGTTGTTGACGAGCGAGCGCAGAACCACGGCGGCGATGGCCACGGAGATGGCCGTTACGGCGACGGCCGCCAGGAGCGCGGTGAGAACGACACCGGCGACCAGGACAGCGGCGGCCGGGCCCGCGTAGGGGCTGAGCGAGCGGCCGACCGTGGGCGCCGGGTTGTGGTGCTGCTGAGGGATGAGGGTCGACGGCGGAGTGGGGACGTCGGGCAGCTTGGGGCGGAACATGGCGGAGTTCCTTTCAGCGGTTGGTGCCGTTGACGACGTCGACCCCGGAGCGGGTGCCGGACTCGATGGCGGGGGCGAGGAAGGTGTGGGAGAGCCAGAAGCCGAACAGGGCGATCACGACGGCGACCCAGAGGCGGATGCCGAGGAACTTGATCGCGGCCCAGGCGATGACGCCCAGGACGAAGACGAGTGGAAGGCTGACGGTCACGGGCGGTCTCCTCAGCGGATCAGCGGGCGGGGCAGCGGTGGGTGCGGGCAGCCAGCTCGGCGGCGGCGCGGCTGTCGTAGTCGGTGGAGAAGCCGCAGCGCGGTGCCGTGCAGGCTGTGGTGTGCTTCTCGCGGCCCGGGCCGTCGTAGGAGGTGGCGACCTGTACGGGGCCGATGCGGACGACGTTGCGGAAGCGGCGGTTGGCGGGCATCAGGGGTTCTCCTCTGCGGTTTCGCCGGTGAAGTCGGTGACGTGGTCGGCCAGCCAGCGCAAGATCTCGTCGCCCTCGTAGCTGTCGGCGGCGAGGATGACCGGCTCGGCGATCAGCACGGCTTCGGTGAGGCGGTTCTGTCGGGTCAGCTCGGCAGCGCGCCTCAGCGCGCGGAGCGTGGTTGGACGCAAGGGGAAAGTCCTTCGAGTTCAGGTGAGTTGGGTGGCGATGGCTTCGGCGAGCGGCATCGGGACACCGAGCCGGGCGCGAAGGGTCGAGGTGTCGATGGCGGTTCCGGTCCGGGCGCGGTGCTCGTCGGCAACCTTGCGGGCGTGAGCGACGAGGGCGGGCGGTACCGGAGCGGGCGACGGCGTAGCCGACTCCGGCTCGGTGGCGGGGAGTTCGGCCGCTGCCAAGAGCGGTTCGACTTCTGTGGTGGCGGGTTCGGGGGCGGTGGCCTTCGAGGGCGGTTCGGGTGCCGTCGCCGGAGCCTCGCTCAGCTTCGGTGATCCGTGGGCAAGGAGCGTGCCGCCAAGGAAGGCAACCGCGGGCCAGCCCGCCACGAGGATGCGAAGCCAAGCCGGTACGTCGTCCAGGTCGAGCAGTCCGGCGGTGGCGACGTTGGCGCCGAGGGAGGCGACCAGGGCGACGAGGAACCAGCACCACCCGGCCGCCTTCGCCTCCCCCGAGCGGAGCCGCCGCCATGCCGCCACCAACAGCAGGTCGACGGAGACCGGGTAGGCCCACGCCTTCCAGCCGTGCTGTCCGGCAGCTGAGGCCAGGTCGTGCAGGTGGGCGAAGGACAGCGCGGCGGCGATCAGCGCTTGAACGAGCACGGCGTCAACGCGGACGGGCATGACACGCACGGCGCGACTCCTTCCGGTTCCAGGCATGGGTGGGGTAGGGACGTGGCCCGGGACGGCCGCGCCGGCCGTTGGAGCGGTGCGGTTTAGTCGGTGACCGGCTGAGGAGGGGCCACGGGCCCGGACGCCTTCACCGGCGCGGGCGGGACGTACGGCCGGAAGGGCGTGAGCGCCGGTACGTCCGGGGCGAGGTGGGCTGTCGCGCGGCAGGTGGCCGCAGCCTCGGCGAGAGACAGGTACGGCGTACGGATGCGGGACCAGCCGCCGGACGTGTCGCCGACGACGGCGAGGCCGGGCAGCTCGGGGGCGATGGCGCAGGCGGCCATGACCGCCTCAGGGGCGATATCGCCGAGCGCCATTTTGGCGGAGGCTTCGTCGTTCACGCGGTGGCAGACCCGGCCGGTCAGCTGAGCCCGGAGCATGGTCGCGCCCTTGCCCAGCTCGGCCCCGAATCGCTGCCCGCAGACCTCCAGGTAGATGCCAGCCGCGCGGCCGAGTTGGGCGAGGCGGATGAGTCGGGTGACCATCTCGTCCCGCCGTTCCTCGTCCTTCCTTGTGGCAACGAGGAAGAGTTCGGCCACCTCGTCGACCAACATCACGATGGGAGCCGGGCGTTCGTGCTCAGGGAGTCCCCAGATGTCCGAGGTGATCTCCTCATCCGGGGTGCCGGGAGCGATGCCCTGCCGGGCCTTGATCAGGTCGTATCGGTCCTCCATTTCTTTGACCAGCACAGGCAGCAACTCGGCTGCCTGCTCCGGATCGGTCGCCAGCGCTGAGAGCCGGGACGCGAACGGCGCCAGCTCCACACCACGCTTGCAGTCGATCCCGACCAGGACCACTCGTTGAGCAGCCAGCCCGGCCATCAGGTTTCGCAGGAACATGGACTTGCCCGACAGGGTGGCGCCGAGCACCAGTTCGTGAGGAACGGTCCGGTAGTCCCGTACGAAGGCGGTTGCGTCCTCCCGTAGAGCCACCGGCACTTGCAGCGGTCCGGTGTCGGTCCGGCGAGGCATCCGCACCTTCCGCAGAACGTCGAAGCCGACGAGCCGCAATTCCACGACCCCAGGCTTCACGTCCCGGACGTACACGGCGTGAACGCCCCATGCGTGCCGAAGGCGTTCGGCCGAGGCTGCCACGTCCGCAGGTTCCTGCCCCGGAGCCAGCCGCAGCCGGAGTCGCAAGCCGGTCGTGGTGGGCCGGATCACGCCCCGGCGCGGAGGCATCGGCCGGATCTCACGGCGAGTGGTCGCCTTGACGGCCAGTGCCCGCCACCGGGACGGAGCGACCGTCAGGCCGCACGCGTCCATGGTCGAGGAGTACGAGGCCAACAGCCGGGCCACCGCGAGCGGCAGGCCGACCGTGGACCAGTACGCCGAGGGGTGGGCGTGCCGGGCGTAGACCGCGCCGCCTATCGCAGCGAGCGACCCGCCCAGCTCGGCCCACGTCACCAGGTCCGTCACAGCGATCAGCCCGCCTCGGCCATCGGGAAGGCCCCCGGAGCCACGGCGGTGGCCCGGTAGGCGATGCCGTGCCGCTGCTGGCCGTTGAACACGCTCTCCCACGGCCGAGCCACCAGCCCCGGCAGTGCGACCGGAGCACCGAGCGTCAGCCCCTCGGAGACACCGCTCTCAGGAACCGTCACCTTGATCAGCGACGACTCCCCCTCCTCGATGTAGACGACGCCGATCGTCATCAGTGCCTCACCACTCACGGCGTCCTTGGCGATCTCACCGGTCTGCCGGTCGCGCACCTTCGGCGCCGGAGCTTCGGTGAGAAGGACCGTGGCGGTCGAGGCGTCAATGCGGATCACACGCACAGAGATTTCTCCTTCTGAGTCGATCAACTCGCTACCTGACAAGTTGACTTAGCAAGTTCGAAGTTAGAGATGCCAGGTTGACTTGTCAAGTGGCTTGGGTGGCCTGGCCACTACACGCCGACCCCTCGGAGGAGCACGATGGAAAGCAGCAACATCGAGAAGGGCGGGATCATGAGCAAGCTGCGCCACGCTCGGCATCCCAAGAAACAGCAACAGATGTGGGGGCCGCAGACCCCCAGTGAGTCAACACCTCCACCAGCCGCCGGGTCGGAACCCGCTCCAGGCTTCCCGCCCGGCCAACCCCCCGGTCAGGGCTGGACAGCACCCCCGCCGAGGAAACGGCACCGTGTCTTCTTCTGGGTCTTCCTGGCAGTCCAGATCCTGTTCCTGATTTTGGTGATAATCGGCGCCTCAACCGGCAGCGGCACGCCCGACGAGTGCCGAGGCCTGACAGGCGACGATCTGGAGTTGTGCGAGGCCGCAGGCGATGCCGGAACCACGATCGGAGTGGGCCTCATGATCGGCTTGTGGGTAGCCGTCGACTTCATCCTGGCGCTCACTTATCTGATCTACCGGCTTGCCAGCCGACAGCCACGCTCTTGAGACAGGGCCAAGTCAGACGCTCAAGGCGCGGCCCGGACCATTGCGCGTCAGTTGAGCCGGTAGGTGTCTTGAAGTTCCTGCCGGTCGGAAGGAAGCAGCACGTCAGAGACTTGCAGCGCCTGCCCAGAAGCGTCACACGCGACGACTAGGACGCTGAGGACGGGAATGCCGTCCGGAAGGTTCAGAAGCTCAGCTTCGGCACGTTCGGGCAGTCGGGCCGAGACCCTCTCCGTCACATGGTCGAAGCGGACCTTCTTCCGCGCCTCCAGGTGTACGCGAGTGCTGCTGGTCAGTGCTTTGGCGCTCTCCAGCTCGGTGCCCTCGACCAGGCCGGCGGGGAAGTACGACGAGACCAACTCGACTGCTTCACCGTCCTCCTCCACCAGGAAGCGGCGCATCAGGACCTTGGCCCGCTTCGGCAGCCCGAGTGTGGAGGCGACCCGCGCCGGGACAGGGACTTCAGCGACTTCAACCAGGCGCCCCGAGGACCGCGACTCATCACGCTCCAGTGCCTCACGACCCCGCCGGTCCTGGTGCTCTACGACCTCAGGACGGCCCCTCACAATCGTGCCGAACCCCTGCCGAGACTCCAGCCAGCCGTCACGCTTCAGCAGCTCCAGCGCCCGTACGACGGTCGGACGAGACATCCCGAAGGCTTGCACCAACTGGTTCTCGCTGGGCACCCGAGTGCCGGGCGGATACGTGCCGTCCTCGATGCGGCGCTGGATCGTCTGCGCGAGGCGCACGTACTTCGGTGCCGCCACTTCATACGCCATGAACGCCGCCTGTCGAGATTGGCCAAGTCAACTGGTCAACCAGACTAGCGACAACTGAACCGTCAGAACAGAATCGGCCCGAATCCCTCGCTGGCCGGCCACGCGTCAGCAACGACGAACGAGACGACTGTCCCGCCGAAGCGACTCGGACCGGAGTGCCACGACTCGGCGATGGAGTCGACCAGGAGCAGCCCGCGCCCGTGGGCGTCATTGGCCCCCGGCTGCCGCATGCGCACGTTCGCCGGGAAGCCCGGATTGTGTACCTCGATCCGAAGCGAGGTCTCCTCGCGGTACCACTCAACGCGCACCGCCCAGGTCTCATCCGCCCGCCCGTAGAGAATCGCGTTAGTCACCAGCTCCGAGATCATCAACGCACAGTCGTCGATCGAGCAGCCCGGGTTGTACGGGGCGATGAACTTCCTGAACCAGCGCCGAGCCCGAGGCACAGACTCCGCGACAGGGTGCAAGGTCATGGCACCGAGCCGCGGTGAGTCCTCAGAGGGAAAGCGGTCGATCGTGTAGGCCATCCGCACTCACTCCTTGCCGCTGCCGTCACAGTCGAGGCAGCGCCGTTTCGATGTGGCACGGAGGCGGTCATTGGCCGTGGAGAGCGCCAGAGCCGTACGGGAGCCGACGCGCTTCCAACCGCGCCCCCGGCATCCCCGGCAAGTTGCACGCGCGCCCTGGTTCGGCCGCTGACTCGTCACTACGTGCCCCCTTGCATCCAAGTGGCCTTAGCCACTTTGTGGATAGTGGCATTAGCCAGTTGGAGTACGCAAGCGGTTCGGCACAACTGCCGGACCATCAGGTGAGCGGGTAGCCCTGCTCGAACGCCCAGCGATGCGGCGGGTAAGTGGCTTCGGCGAACTCCAACGGCCGGTCCTGGAGGTCGAAGACGACGTGATGAACGATCAGGACCGCAGACCCCGGCTCCAGCTGGAGATCCGCTGCCTCCTCCTCAGTCACACCGCGAGCGCACATACGGTCTTCGGCATAACTGCCTTGACGCCCCGTCATGTTCTCGACATACATGAGCGTCCCCTCCTGGATCCGCTCTGGCTCCAAGAGCTTCGGCGCGCGCTGGCCGATGTCCGAAGCAAACCACGAGGTGGACAGCGTGATAGGGCCGTCCTGGTTGTTCGTCACCCGCCGCCGATGCACCGCACGACGGTCCTTGACCAGGCCCAAAGCCTCGGCAACGTGGTCCGGCGCCTCCATCCAACCCGCCGAGGTAATCACCGCGTACTCACCGGGCGTGTAGATCTTCCCGGTCTGCCGAGCCCGCCCGTACAACTCGCGTGCCCGCCGGTTGACTTCCAAGCTGCGCACGTACGTGCCCGATCCCTGACGCTTCTCGACGAGCCCCTGGTGGCTCAGCGCCTCCAACGACCGTGCGGCGGTGGGCCGGGACACCTTCCAGTCCGCCGCCAACTGCCGCTCCGAGGGCACCTCGTCGCCCGGCCGCAGGTCACCCCGAAGAATCTGATCACGGATGTAGTGCGCGATCTGGAGATACTTCGGCTGAGCCTCTTCGATCTGAGGCATGTCTCCTCCTCCTGGTCCAAAGTGGCTATGGCCAGTGGCCACTATAGAGTGAGTGGTCAACTCCCGACCCCGTAGGCTGAGCCGCATGAAGCGGTTGATCGTCGCAGCAGGAGGAGGGGGCGACGCAGTCGCCGCCGCCATGCTTCACGCCGCCCTCTACGGCGACGAGGACCAGGCGGTGATCCTCACGTACGCGTGGGACCGCCTCCTGATCGACCCAGTTCCGGGCCCCCGAGGACCAGACAACTTCACCGGCCTCCAACACCTCACCCCAGCAGTCTGGACAGTGCCGGCCGACGCGCGACCGATCGCTCCGGCAGGCTCGACCCTCCCCCGGCTCGCGGCAGAGTTCCCGCACACCTTCGCGCTGATCGACCCACGCCACGGAGCCGAGGGCATCACCCGCCAACTCGAAGAGCTGGTAGCCCACTTGTCACCGGAGTCAATCGATCTCCTGGACGTAGGCGGCGACATCCTTGCCCGAGGCGATGAGCCGACACTGAAAAGCCCGCTCGCCGACGCCCTCACGCTCGCCGCCTGCTGCCAGGTGAACGCACCGATCCGCCTCCTGGTCACAGGTCCCGGCCTGGACGGCGAAATGCTGCCCGATGAACTGCGCGGCATGCTCGGCCCGCTCGTCCACACCTTCACGGCTAAGGACGTTGAGCCGATCAGCTCCGTCCTGGAGTGGCACCCGTCCGAGGCAACCGGGATGCTCGCGGCGACAGCCCGAGGCGTACGCGGCACGTGCGAGATGCGCGACGCCGGACTCCCAGTCCCCCTTACCGACGAAGGACCGACCGTCCATGAAGTCGACCTGGACGAAGCGCTGAGCCGCAACCAGTTGGCCCGCGCCATCACGGCGACCACCGCCCTGGACGAGGTAGAGGCACACAGCCGCGAAGTCTGCGGATACTCGGAGATCGACTACGAGCGCAACAAGGCCGCATGGCTCAAAGAGCAGCCCCCGGTGAAGCTCGACCCGCAGGCCGTGCTGTCCCGACTAGACCAGTTCGAAGCCGAGGCCCGGAACCTCGGAGTCACCCACACGACGTTCCGCCGCATCACCGAGGCCTTGAACCTCAACGGCTCCCTACGCGAAGACCTGCGCCAACTGCTGATCAGCAGCCGCCCGGAGCAGTACGAGGCGCCTTTGTGGCGCATCGCATCCACTATGTCTAGCTTCAGATGAGGCTTGACGGATGTGTGTCGCTTGATGCTTTCCGGTTCCTAGCCTGTCGTGCGGTTCTTCGTGCCGTAGGCCTTGAAGCGGGTCACCTCCTTGCTGGTGGTGCGAGGCACCGTCCGCAGGTGGTGTCCGTCGTGGTCGAAGACGTGCAGGGTGGTGTCGGTGACCTCGACCGTGACCACGGTGCGGGCGTGCACCATGCCGACCTGGACCTGCTGGCCGCATACCTGGATGCTGCCGCGGGCGGACACCTTGCGCCCGACTCGGACCGGCTCCTTCGGTGTCTTCGGCGGCAGCGGGCTGAGCTGGGCATCACTGATATAGGCCCGCCGCTCGGGCGGGATAGGACACGGCAGGGTGCGGATCAGCATCCCGTCGGTGATGACCTGCATGAGTGGCCCGTCCAGCCGCAGGGTCACGCGCCGGCCGGCCAGCGGAACACCGACGATGATCTGCTGCCCGGCCAGGCCGAGCACCCCGGAAGCGTTCACGGTGCGAGCCACCTCGATGGGCATCCGGGCCGCCAGCGGACCCGGGGCCCTTCCTGCGGGGGCGGGACCGGCCGGCCGGGCGCCGGATGCCCGCAGCCGAGCCAGGTCGGCGGTGCTCAGGCGGGACGGCACGGTCTTGATGCGCTTGCCGTCCAGGCTGACGTGGACAGTGGTGCTGTCCATCCACAACGTCACCGCCCGGCCCGCATGCTTCGGCCCGAACCAGAACTGCTGACCGGCCACCGCCAGATTCCCACTCGGCGGCACGATCCGTGCCACCTCCACCGCCCCCGGCGAGCCCAGCACTGCCTCCCCGGCAGGTTCGACCCTGCGTTCCACCGGCTCTGCGGCTGTCGGTGGAACGGTCAGCTGGACCGGAAGCCGCAGGCTCAGCCCGTCGGCCGGCGCGGGCCTAAAGCGGCTGGACGGGGTGGCCATGTCCAGCGACTGATGCGGACGCGAGAGGTTGTATTCCTCACGCCAGCCGTCGATGACCGCTTGCGCGGCCGCCTGTCCGGTGAACGGCCCGTGGTCGTCCAGGAGTTCACGCCGCAGCGACTGATGGAACCGCTCGATCTTCCCGGTGGTCGTCGGCGAACGCGGTTTGGTCAGCCGGTGCTTGATGCCGTTCATCCGGCAGATACGGTCGAACAACACCTCCGTCGACGGCCCCGGAGTGCCGAACCTGCCGGTGAACTGCTTACCGTTGTCGGTCAGCACCTCCTCCGGACAGCCGAAAGCCACCAGCGCAGCCCCGAACGCGGCGCACACCGCCCGGCCGGTCGCCCGCTCCACCACCGAGGCGATCACACAGAACCGGGAGTGGTCGTCCACCCCCGTCACCAGCTTCAGCTCACGGCCGTCGGCCAGCCAGATCCCGCCCATCACATCCAGCTGCCACAACTGCATCGGCCCCGGACGCTCCCACCGGCGGTAATCCTCCCGGCGCCTGCGCCGCTGCACCGGCACGATCAACTGGTGACGCACCAAGATCCGATACACCGACGCCTCTGATGGCACCGGCTCCACACCACGACGCGCAAGCTCATGACGCAACCGGCGCTGACCCCACCGAGGATGCAGCCGTCTCAGCTCCAACACGGCCGCCTCCACAGCGGCCGGCATCTGCCACGGATGCGACCTCGGCCGATGCGACCGGTCTGCCAGAGCAGGCAGGCCGCCCTCCTCATAACGGCGCACCCAGGAGTGCACCGACTGCCGCGACACCCCATACCGGGCCGCGACCTCCGTCTTCGACGCACCGGCGGCCAGCACCTCCATGACCGCGTGATAGCGCTGCTCGACCACGCTCAGCTCCACTAACACCGGCCTCGGCCCCCTCTGCGACAGCAGTCGCAGACAGCAAACCGAGGACGGAACCGTCAAGCATCAAGTGACGTCAACGCGTCAAGCATCAAACGAAGTAGGACACATCGCATCCACTACTGAGTAACAACCTTCTTCACGGGTTCAAGCCCCGGCTGCGCTCCGCTCCGCCGGGCGCGCTTCCCGGCTCTGGCTGCGCCCGCGCTCCTGCCTTCGGCCCGCTCGGCGCTGCCGCCGCCGACGCGCGCCCACATGTGGATAGGGCCGGGTGGCCATGAGTCGATCACCGCGTAGCGCGGCATGGTCAAGACGATGCCTCCGGCGGGGGATCGGCCGGCACCGGGATGGAGGGGGCGCCGTTCCCGACCGCGGGTCCGTAGTGGCGTGCGCGGGGAGCTTCCATCCCGTCCACCGTCGACCCAGGCGAAGCCGAGCAGACGCGGCCCATGGCGTCCAGGTCGTTCGTACAGTGGCGCGCTCCACCTGGACGCCATGAACCACGCCCGCTCCACGGTGTGTGGGTCGACGGCGGACGGGATGGAAGCTGAGGGCGGTGGTGGGTACAGGCTGACAACGGATGTTGCTCCGGTGGAACAGGGCTTTTCGGTACACTGCTGGGACGGCAAGCCGTGTACGCCGAGCCGCAGTGTTCTTGTGCCCACACCGCAAGTGACAGACGGTCAAGGCCCTTGGGGCCCACGTTCATTCATCGACCCCGGCGACAGCCATGGACCGATGAGAGTGTGGGTCTCGTCAAGGTCGGAGAAGGCTGTGACCAAGAGGGGCAAGAACTCTCTCAAGCAGAAGGCTCGTCAGATCGCTCGGCGTGAGGGCATCCATTACAGTGCCGCTCTCGCTCGCCTGAGTGGCACCCAGCGCTGTGAGCCCCACCAGACCGAGTGCGGGAATTCGCTTCCCGATGCAACCTTGCTCCGGAAGCTGGCGGCGGACAGAGCACCGTTCGAGCAGGTGCTGCAGAGGCTGGCGGAACAGCGGATGCCGTTCGAGCAGATGACGCGGAAGCTGGCGGCGGACAGAGCACCGTTCGAGCAGGTGCTGCAGAGGCTGGCGGAACAGCGGACGCCGTTCGAGCAGATGACGCGGAAGCTGGCGGCGGACAGAGCACCGTTCGAG
>NZ_JBVKBY010000012.1:63893-64021 GCF_055656945.1 Streptomyces sp. NPDC111606 | reverse complement strand
GCAGGTGCTGCAGAGGCTGGCGGAACAGCGGACGCCGTTCGAGCAGATGACGCGGAAGCTGGCGGCGGACAGAGCACCGTTCGAGCAGGTGCTGCAGAGGCTGGCGGAACAGCGGACGCCGTTCGAGC
>NZ_JBVKBY010000012.1:59930-63794 GCF_055656945.1 Streptomyces sp. NPDC111606 | reverse complement strand
CAGATGACGCG
Organism: Streptomyces sp. NPDC111606; assembly: GCF_055656945.1. Classification (NCBI taxonomy): domain Bacteria; kingdom Bacillati; phylum Actinomycetota; class Actinomycetes; order Kitasatosporales; family Streptomycetaceae; genus Streptomyces; species Streptomyces sp. NPDC111606. The sequence continues at coordinate 63,783 of NZ_JBVKBY010000012.1, read as the reverse complement.
GAAGCTTGACCAGCGTAGGCGCTTCGACCCGACGGACGTTCAGGCCCCCAGGCAACCTCTGGGTAGCGAGCCATCGTAAGTACCCCATCTGAAGTAAGAGATGCAATGCACTAGTGGCTCTTACTCCGCGACTCGCGGCGTGCACTTCCGTACACCACTCGAAGCGATCTTGGTCCGGCTAGGGAAGTTTTTCTCGTGCACAGCTGGGGACGAGGAAACCTGCTGGTCAATGGGCCTTTCTGGTGTGGCGCGGCCAGCTACCCACAGGCCTGTCCCGCAGGTCCCGTACAGCTGTGGGTCAAGTCTCCACAGGAGTACCGAGGTTGTACCCAAGGCCTGTGGATAACCAGATTGGCTGGTGACAACGGGCGTGCCACTATCAGCAAGCCAACCGGCGGAACTGTCCTACTAAGCAACGCAGTTGACATTGAGCAGGTTCCACGTGAAACGACGCGCGGAAGTAATACCCGTGTCCGTAAGTGGAGTTGGGCCTCTCATTTGTCAGTGGCGTGCCGTAGAAAGGTCAGGCCCAGACGAGATGCGGGGCGCACCCGAGCACTTTGGCGAGAGGCAGGTGCGCCCCGAGAGAGCCAGGAGGACCATGAACACGCCCCGTCCGACCCACAACGCCCAGCTTCAGCACGGAAGCCTTGGCGCTAGTACCACTGTTCCACGAGCCACTGACAACGCCCAATGGGTATGGCTCGGAGCAGTAGCCAGCTGCGTGATTGGAGCCCAGCCCCTTGCCGCAGCCCTCGATTCGGCGACGCAACTGGTCACCGTGATCATCGTGCTGTTGCTTGTCCGCGCGCAGCTGCGGAGTCACCCCTCTACTGCTGTAGAGGAGAGTCGTCAAGTACGCCGTTGATGTCTGACACCAGTGGCTGACACCAACAGGGGCGAACAGTGCCGGTCGATGCTGAACCTGAGCGGACCAGCGATCCAGGCTGAAGGTCGAGTGACCCAGAACGCACATCCGGCGTGATCGACCTGATAAGGATGAGGCCAGACCTCAAAGCCTTGGCCCATACGGGCGCCGACCGCACCATCGGCCGGCGCCCGTCGCTTTGACTCGGTCATTGAGACTCCACCGACCGCGTGGTCAAACAGCCCCGTGTGCGAGGAGTTGGTTTCTCCGCAGACCGGTTCTGGTGGCGGGGTACGTGCAACCATGATGTGTTCCAGGTGTGTTGACCGGTTCGGACAGGGGGCGGGGCATGGCGGCGCTCCGGTGGGTGGTGGCGGTGGGGGCCTCGGTGGCGGCGTTCTTTGCCGTGGCTGTGCCGTGGGCGGTGCTGTCTTCGGGTGGGCCGGACCCGTGGGAGGTGATCGGCCCGGTCGCCGGTGTGGTCGCGGCCGGGGTGCTGGCCGCGCTGGGCTGGTGGGCCTCCCAGACCGGTGCACCTGGCGGCACTGTGCCGGTGCACACGGTGCGGCAGTCAGCACGCGCGACGGGGAACATCAGGCAGACCGCGGGAAGCAATGGCGCGTCCGGCCGGGCCGGGCGTCGGCCGATGCGGGAGAGCATCCGCCAGCGGGCGCGCGGCGGCGGTGACGTCGACCAAGTCGGCGGGGACCGGGCCTGAGGGGCCGGCGGTGGTGGAGCGTTCGGGGCAGCGCCGTACGCGTCAGCAGGCGCGGGCGGGCGGGGATGCCATCGTGGCGGGGAGGGACCTGCATGTGCACCAGGCGCCGGTGCCCGGCCCGTCCGTGCAGTGGCCGGTGCGCGTGGGGGACGTGCCGCGGCTCGCGGCGGCGTTCCAGCCGCGTACGGAGATCCGGGACCGGGCCGATGAGGCGCGGCGCGAGGGCCGTGACGTGGTGCTGTCTGGGGCGGGCGGAGTGGGCAAGAGCCAGCTGGCGGCGTCCCTGGCACGGCAGCTGCGGGACCAGGAGCACACGGCGGGTGTCGGTCTGGACGTGCTGGTGTGGGCGAGAGCCGTCAGCCCCGACCAGATCATCACCGCGTATGCGAAAGCAGCCGGGCAACTGCATCTTTCCGGGGGCGACCCGGAGGACGAAGGCGGGGCGGCACGGCTGTTTGTGCGGTGGCTGACGGCCACGCAGCGGCGGTGGCTGGTCGTGCTGGACGACCTCACCGACCCCGCCCCCCTTGGGGAGTGGTGGCCGGACAGTGGCGCGGGTAGCGGCTGGGTCCTGGCCACCACCCGGCGCGAGGATGCCCAGCTCAGTGGCCAGGGTCGCGCCCTGATCCGGCTCGGCCTCTACACGCGGGAAGAGACAGGTGCCTATCTGCGTGAGCGACTCACCGACGCCGGACACGCTCACCTCCACGACCCCGGCCGGGCGGACGAGCTGGCAGACGGGCTCGGCGATCTGCCGCTCGCCCTCGGCCACGCCGCCGCCTATCTCATCAACACCCGGCGCACGATGGCCGACTACCTCACCCTGTTGCGCGATACCAGCAGTCGGTTGGGTGATCTGCTCCCGCCCAGCGCCGACACCGAAGGCTACGGACGGCCCGTCACCGCCTCGCTGCTGCTCTCCCTCGACGCCGTCGAGGAAGCCGACACCACCCGTCTGGCCCGCCCTCTGCTGCACCTCGCCTCCCTCATGGACCCCCTCGGTCACCCCGCCACCGCATGGACCACCCCCGCAGCCCTCGGCCATCTGCGCACCGCACGCCCACCGCAACGCCGCCGGCTGCGCCGCCACCACCCGGCCGTCACCGAAGGCGAGGTGCGCAGCGCGGTGGAATGGCTGCGCACCTACGCCCTGATCACCCAGGACACCGCCAACGCCCCCATCCGTCTGCACGCCCTGACCGCCCGCTCGGTGCGGGAAACCATCCCGTCCGGCACGCTCGCGGCCACGGCCCGAACCGCGGCCGACGCGATCGTGAGCCTGTGGCCCCGCCACAACCACGAGGAACGGGAACTGGTCGCCACACTGCGCGCCAACGCGGTCCATCTCGAGGAGCTCACCCATCCGACCCTGTGGCAGCCCGAAGCCCACTCGTGCATCTACGAGGTCAGCCGAAGCCTCAAGGATGCGGGGCTCTACCAGCAGGCCATCGAATACGACGAGACCACCGTCCGCCGCAGCAACGACATCCACGGCGACGACCATCCCGATACCCTCACCCCCCGCAACAACCTCGCCCTCGCCTACGGCGATGCCGGACGCATCCAGGACGCCCTCGACCTCGGCGAGCGGGTCCTGGCCGACTGCGAGCGGATCCTGGGCGACGACCACCCCAATACCCTCACCGCCCGCAACAACCTCGCCCTCTCCTACAGCGCTGCCGGACGCATCCAGGACGCCCTTAGCCTGCGCGAGCGGGTCCTGGCCGACCGGGAGCGGATCCTGGGCGACGACCACCCGGATACCCTCGGGGCCCGCAACAACCTCGCCCTCTCCTACGGCGCTGCCGGACGCATCCAGGACGCCCTTAGCCTGCGCGAGCGGGTCCTGGCCGACTACGAGCGGATCCTGGGCGACGACCACCCCGATACCCTCGGGGCCCGCAGCAACCTCGCCCTCTCCTACGGCGCTGCCGGACGCATCCAGGACGCCCTCGACCTCGGCGAGCGGGTCCTGGCCGACTACGAGCGGATTCTGGGCGACGACCACCCCTACACCCTCACCCCCCGCAACAACCTCGCCCTCGCCTACGGCGCTGCCGGACGCATCCAGGACGCCCTCGACCTCGGCGAGCGGGTCCTGGCCGACTGCGAGCGGATTCTGGGCGACGACCACCCCGATACCCTCGGGGCCCGCCACAACCTCGCCGACTTCTACGGCGCTGCCGGACGCATCCAGGACGCCCTCGACCTCGGCGAGCGGGTCCTGGCCGACTACGAGCGGATTCTGGGCGACGACCACCCCTACA
>NZ_JBVKBY010000012.1:0-59831 GCF_055656945.1 Streptomyces sp. NPDC111606 | reverse complement strand
ACCCTCACCGCCCGCAACAACCTCGCCCGCGCCTACGGCGATGCCGGACGCATCCAGGACGCCCTCGACCTCGGCGAGCGGGTCCTGGCCGACCGGGAGCGGATTCTGGGCGACGACCACCCCGATACCCTCACTGCCCGCAACAACCTCGCCCGCGTCCGCGATGCTGCGGCAGCTGTACAGCAACCAGATACAGCAACCCCAGCGACCGCTCCCGAACTCCAACCCCCTTCAGACGCTCCGGAGCAACCGGTATGACCCTCCCCGACCGATCTCCGTAGAACCACGGATCAGAAGGCTTCTGACATCCACGGCTGACATCAACGTCGCCGGACTGGGGCGTACACCAGCGACTCTGGCTGGCCGTCGCACCGGTCGAGGACAGCAGCCGGACCGTGCTCGGATCGAACTCCTAAAGCGGTGCTCAGCCAGCCCTGGGCTTGACCCGCCCTATCCGCCTCGTCCTGCTTCGTTGGCCACGAGCGGCCCCTGAAGGCTGCGGTCGTCTTCGCGGAGGAACTCGTGGGCGCCGCGGAGCCTGGTTCGCAATCGCTCCTGCGTTGCGCGGCTGTCGAGGCGTACATCGAGGGCCCCGGGCAGGTTGGTATCAGCTCGTCGCCCGGCGGGCAGGTGCGCACCGGCAAGCCCTTGATGCCGGGCGATGAGCACACCGAGGTCGTGACGGCTCAGGGCATCCCGCCCGGCAAGGTGGAACACCCCGGCCGCGTCGGACAGCGCGAGCTCCCACAGGGCGGCGGCCAGATCTTCGACATGTACCGGGCAACGGATGTCGTCGGTGAACAGGACCCCGCCACGGGTGCCGGCCGCCATGTCATGCACCATGCGCTCGTGCCCGGACAGGCCGCGTCCGAGGATCAGCGAGGTGCGGGCGACAACGGCACCCGGCACCAACAGCCGCACCGCCGTCTCGGCTGCGGCCTTTGCGGCGCCGTAGGGGGTGACCGGATCGGGCAGGCTGCTCTCGTCGTAGCGGACGTGCGCACCGGAGAACACCGCGTCACTGGAGACGTGGGCCAGGCGGCAGCCTTGCTCGGCGGCAGCCAGCGCCACGCGGATCGCGCCGTCGGCAGTGACTGCCCAGTCAGACTGGCCACTTGACACGTTGAGGACGACCGAGGGCTCAACGTCGGCGATCACCCTGGCGACGCGCGCAGGGTCCCGGACGTCAAGCGGATACCAGGCGACACCCGAGCACCTGCCGGCCCGGGAGGCGAACGTCGCGGTCGTTTGGTGCCCGGCCGCGACGGCCTGACGGACCAGTTCAGCTCCCAGAAAGCCACTGCCACCGATAATCAGGACCGTCATGGGCTGCCACGGTAGCGGAGCGGATCGGTGGTGGGCTGACTCCCGGCCGACCCAACCAGCGACGGCCGTGCCATTCGCGTGCCAGATCGAGTGGGGAACCACGGGGAACGGCGGGGACTGACACCGGGGACGCCCAGAGTCCCAACGCGTCTCCGCCACAGGTCAGCCGTGTAACCGCCCGTACAGAACCCGAGCTTCCCAAGCTGAGAGCGCGAGTTCGATTCTCGTCACCCGCTCCATGCGAAACCCCCAGGTCAGTGACCCGGGGGTTCTTTGTGTGTCCGGTGTGACGAAGGTCGTAGTACACCCCTCGCCCACCGCGAAGGCACCGAACTCCCCTCATGCGCCCATGACTTCGAGCCCCACTCGCCGGACATCCAGGTCGACAGCAGTGACCAGGACTCGAACGTCACCGACGCCACTGGGAACGGCGCCGAGGTGGACGTAGCAACACACTTGCTGAACGGCACCGTGCGGCTGTCAGTGCTGTGGACCGACGAGATCTACCTGCACCCGGATGATGCCCAACGCGTGGCACAGGCTCTGCTCCGAGCCGCTTCCGGCCTGCGATGCCGCGATCGGCGAGAGGGGCCCGGCGAGCCGGTGACGTGGCGGACGAACTGTTTCAGGCGTCCCGGGCGGTAGCGGGTCTGCCGGACGGTGGAGCGGCGCCGAGTACGGTCGGCCGTCGCGAGCCAGGGTGTATCAGGGCCCCTCACGCCGCTGCCGACGGCGGGAGACCATGAGAAAACTGGAAGCATGTCCCATCGCCCTTCTGATCACGCCACCGCCCTCGGGAGCTTCCTGCGCGCCCGCCGCGAGCGCCTGCGGCCGTCCGATGTCGGTCTGCCTCCCGGCTCAGGCGTACGCCGCACTCCCGGCCTGCGCCGTGAGGAGCTCGCGGCGATCGCGGGGATCAGCATCGACTACTACACCAGGATCGAGCGGGGCAGGGAGGCCCGGCCCAGCGCCTCCGTCATCGACTCCCTCGGCCGGGCGCTGCGTCTCGACCCCGATGAGCACGCCCATCTGCGCGAACTCCTGTCCGCTGCCGAACATGGCGGCGCGGGAGCCGAGGGGGCCGGTCCGGAACGCCGGAGCGAGGTCGGCACCGCGACGCGGGTGATGCTGGAGCAGGTCCGTCCCAGCGCTGCCTATGTCGCCAACCGGGTCGGAGACATCCTTGCCGCCACCCCGTCGGGAATGAGTCTGCTGCCGGGCATCGAGGACTGGGCGCCGGAGAAGTGGAACATCAGCCGTTACGTCTTCCTCCATCCGGCTGCCCGCGGCCTCTTCGACGACTGGGACGATCACGTGACCGCCATGGTGGCCGACCTGCGGTCGCTGGCCGGGACCGAGCCGGACGCCGAGGACCTCACCCGGCTCGTCGGCGAGCTGCTGGTCAAGAGCCCGGACTTCGCGCGGGTGTGGGACCGCTATGACGTGCGCCGCCGATCCCGCGGCGTCAAGGTCTTCCACCACCCCGAGGTCGGGGACGTGGAGCTGACCTTCCAGTCCATGCGATTGGACGGGACACCAGGACAACAGCTCATGATCTACGCGGCCGAGCCGGGCACGCCCAGCCACGAGGCCCTGACCCGCCTCGACGAGCTCGGCAGAGAGGCCCCCGCCGCCCGGCCCGGACCCGGCAGGCCGGCCGCCGAGCGCCCGCGTCGCTGACCTGCCCGGTCCCCGGGCCATCGACACGGCGAGCTCGGACTGTCTCCGCCGCCGCCACCCGTGCCAGGCATACGTGAGGGGCCCTGTTGGTACCCCCTCTCGCCAGCCCCCGCATCGGTCCGGTCTGCCTGGGCTTCGGTCGAAAACAGATGGTGGATGTCATGCCGTCCGGATCGGATCGGACGGCGCCACGACACCGGAGAAGGACCGCACCCGCCATGAAGACGTTCGTCTCGTTCACCAGCAACAACATCGAGCTGGCCGGGATTCTGTTCAAGCCCGACGACTGGATGGGCGCGGAGCTGCCTGCCGTCGTCATCACCCACCCCGCCGGGGGTGTGAAGGAGCAGACCGCCTCCCTGTACGCCGAGCGCCTCGCCGACCATGGCTTCGCGACCCTGGTCTTCGACGCCGCCTACCAGGGCGAGAGCGAGGGCGAGCCGCGCGGGCTCGAAGACCCCTTCCAGCGGGTAGAGGACATCAAGTCCGCCGTCTCCTACCTCGCCACCCGCAGCGACGTGAACGCCGAGGCGATCGGCGCGCTCGGGATCTGCGCCTCCGGCTCCTATGTGCCCCACGCCGCCCAGACCGACCGCCGTATCAAGGCCGTGGCCACGGTGAGCGCGATCGACCTGACCGCCGCGATCTTCGAGTCCGACCAGGCCCGCGACTTCCTCCTGGACCAGGCCGCACTGCTGCGCACCGCTGAGGCCCGGGGCGAGGGACTGTTCTGGACCAAGCACACCCCCACCACCCGCGGTGAGGCCGAGACCTTCCCGGAGCGGAGCATGTTCCGCGAGGCATGGGAGTACTACCGCACCGACCGCGCCGCCCATCTGCGCTCCACCCAGTGGGGCCCGATGCGCCTGGACGTCGCCGCACAGTTCGACGCCTGGGGCCGCAACGACTGGATCTCCCCGCGCCCCTTCCTCGCCATCGCCGGCACCGACGCGGACACCCTCCCCTTCAGCGAGAAAGCCGTGGAACTGGCCGCCGAGCCCAAGGAGCTGTTCCTGATCGACGGCGCCAGCCACATCGACCTGTACGACAAGGACGAGTACGTGCCGCAGGCCGTCGACAAGCTCGCCGCCTTCTTCGGCAGCGCCCTGAAGGCATAACCCCTCACCGCACCCACGCCCGAACACGAACCCCCGAAGGAAAAGCGCTCATGAAGACTTCCGTGACGTTCTCCAGCAACGACATCGAGATCGCCGGCGTCCTGTACATCCCGGACGACTACGACGGCCGCACCCTGGCCGGGGTGGTCGTCGCCCACCCCGCCGGCGGCGTCAAGGAGCAGACCGCGGGCCGGTATGCGGAGGAGCTGTCCAGGAAGGGCTTCGCGACCCTCACCTTCGACGCGGCGCGTCAGGGTGAGAGCGGCGGTGAGCCGCGTCAGCTCGAAGACCCGTTCCAACGTGCCGAGGACATCCGCAGCGCGGTCACGTTCCTGTCCACCCGCAGCTTCGTGGACGAGCACCGTGTGGGCATCCTCGGGGTGTGCGCGGGCGGCAGCTACGTGTCCTATACCGCGCAGACCGACCGCCGGATGCGCGCGGTCGCCACGGTGAGCGCGGTGGACCCCGCCGGTGAGCTGCTGGAGGACCCGGAGACGCGCGAGTTCCTGCTGAACCAGGCGGGCGTGCTGCGCAACCTCGCGGGCAAGGGTGAGGGGGCGTTCCTGACCCACGTGAACCCCGGGACCCCGACCGAGGCGGAGGCGTACCCGGAGCGGAGCATGTTCCGTGAGTCGTACGACTACTACGTCGACGGCATCGGCAAGCACCCGAACTCGCTCGGGTGGGGGCTGCTGCAGTTCGACGTGCTGGCGCACTTCCGGCCGTTCGAGCACCAGGACTGGATCGCCCCCAGGCCGCTGCTGATGATCGCCGGCACCGAGGCGGACACCCGTCACTTCAGCGAGAACGCGGTCGCCCTGGCCGGTCCGACCGCCGAGCTGTTCGACATCGAGGGCGCCAGCCACATGGACCTGTACTACAAGGACCCGTTCGTCCTGCAGGCCGTCGCCAAGCTAACCGACTTCTACAACACCAACCTGAAGGGCTGACCCCCCCTCCGCCCGGCGCCCTGGCCGACCGTCCTACGGCGGGCCGGGGCGCTGAGCACCGCTTCGTCCTTGTAGGCGCGGTGAGCAGCGCGTGTGTCGACGGGTACCGAGACAGGCAGCCCCTTGCCATGTGCACTCGCGACCAAGGCGCCGATCTGTCTGAAAGACAGCGAGCATCGGCCAGCGCAAGCGCCACCTGTGCTCCTGGCCGGACTGCTCAGCAACGTCGTGCCCACAGCGTGCCCATAGGAGCGGACAACCACGGGCAACAGGAGTGCGTCCACGCAAGATCACACCGCTACCGTGGAGCACATATCCGCAGGTCAGAAGGAATGTCCTCGCCCGAGCGCCGTCGCTTCCCAAGCTGAGAGCGCGAGTTCGATTCTCGTCACCCGCTCCATGCGAAACCCCCAGGTCAGGGACCCGGGGGTTTTCTTGTTGTCTAGACCGGTGGGTCAGTCCTGCACCACAACCGCACCATTAGCTTTCGGCGGACTCCTCGTTGTGTTGCGCAGGATTGTCACGGTCGTCCCGCGCACGCTCGGTGCGGACCAGGTCGTGGAGGCCGGCGGTCACTTCGCGTTGCCGCTCCTCGTCGGCGTGCTGGTAGATCAGCGCGGCCTCCTCGGAGGACTCGATCCCGCGGACCATCGTGTCCTTGGTTACGCCTGCATGACGCCACTTCCGACCGAAGGAGGTGCGCCGGAAAGCAGCGTTCTTCTCACCACGAAGAGAAGCCCACCGGGCCCCTTCTCGGCGTACCAGACGAGGTGCCGCTTCACTTCCTTGCGGAGGAAGGCTGGGAGGACGACGGTGCGGACACCCGCGTCGGCCTTGGTCCCGCCAGGGGCCGCTTGCCGTTGGTCCGCTCCGGCTCGGCGACGCGGACACGGATCACCAGGTTGTCGAGATCGACGTCCCTGCGACGAAGGCCGGCCAGTTCCTACGGCCGCATCGGGCCGTACGTGCCGAGGTCGACCATGAGGCGCCAGCGCATCCCGATGGCGTCGGCAGGAGCGTCGACCTGACCGACGGTGGCGATACGGCGTGCAGCGGCTGACTCCGTGCCCGCTCCCTTGATTCGACATGGGTTGCGGCTGCTCAGGTCGTCGTCGACGGACGTCTCAAGGATGCCCTCGACGGAACGGGCGCGCCTCTCGCCGAGGAAGACGAGCCCGCCCGTTCCCTTACCTGCCTGCAACTCCATGTGGATGGCGACATCCCTGCGGCGGAGCCCGGCCAGCAGGGGTGTCGACGAGCTCCAGGTTGCGGATGAGCCGCTTGCTCTTGGCCTCGGTGACGGCTCGGCGCAGGCACGCCACTCGGGTCTCCCGGTCGCTCTGCGCGTCGGTGTCCCGCCGGTGCAGGGGATCGATGAACAGCTCCCGCCGGGATGCGTCGAACACGTGGTCGGACGATTTGGACCAGTGGCATCGCGCCTCCCTCTCGTTTCGCCAGACAGGAACAGCGTCCGGTCGCAAATCAGGCAGGTACGGCCGTCTCGGGGCCAGTAAGGGGCAGACCGGGGCGGGCTTGACCGGGATGCGCTGGGATGGCCCGACTCACCGCAACCTGCCAGTCAGTTGGGGCCGACATGAGCGACACGATCACATCAGGGTCGACCGGCAGAGCAGGAGCTGCCGAGCAGGCCGGCCGCCGACGCGGCGCCAGGAGCCGTGCGAGCACGCCCAAAACAGTCGAGGACCGGTTTCGGGGGCTGCTGGAGGCTGCCCCGGACGCGATGGTGATCGTGGACGACAAGGGAACCATCAAACTCGTCAACGCCCAGACCGAAGCCCTCTTCGGCTACCAGCGCGACGAACTCCTCGGCCATCCCGTCGAGATCCTCATTCCCAGCCGATTCCACGCCCACCACGCCACCCATCGCGACGGATACGCTGTCACCCGGCAGGTGCGCCCCATGGGGGCGGGGCTCGAACTGCACGGGCTGCGCAAGGACGGCAGCGAGTTCCCCGTCGAGATCAGCCTCAGCCCCCTGGAGACGACCGACGGGCTCCTCGTCTCCGCGGCCGTACGGGACGTCAGCGAACGCAAGGCCGCCGAAGAAAGGTTCCGGGCACTGCTGGAGGCTGCCCCGGACGCGATGGTGATCGTGGACGACAAGGGAACCATCAAACTCGTCAACGCCCAGACCGAAGCCCTCTTCGGCTACCAGCGCGACGAACTCCTCGGCCGTCCGGTCGAGTTGCTGGTACCCAAGCGGTTCCAGACCCACCACACCAGGCACCGGGACGGCTACGCCGGCGCCCGGCAGGTGCGGCCGATGGGCGCGGGGCTCGAACTGCACGGGCTGCGCAAGGACGGCAGCGAGTTCCCCGTCGAGATCAGCCTCAGCCCCCTGGAGACGGCTGACGGGCTCCTCGTCTCCGCGGCCGTACGGGATGTCAGTGAACGCAAGGCCGCCGAGGCGCGCATCACCGAGCTCGCCGCCCTGGTCGAGTCCTCTCAGGACGCGATCCTCGCCAAGACGCTCGACGGCCGCATCACATACTGGAACACCGCCGCCCAGCGGCTGTACGGCTATACGGCCGAGGAAGCCGTCGGGCAGCACGTGTCCATGCTGGCCACGCCGGAGCGCAAGGACGAGATCATCCAGTTGCTGGAGCGGTTGCGGCAGGACGAGAAGATCGAGCATTTCGAAACCCTGCGGGTCACCAGCACCGGTGACATGCTCGATGTCGATGTCACCCTGTGGCCGACCCGGGACGCCACCGGAACGGTCGTCGGCGCTTGCGCCATCGTCCGTGACATCAGCGACCGTAAGCGCGCCGAGGCCGAACTCACCGAGTTGTACAGACAGCAGAAGCACATCGCCCTCACCCTGCAGCGCAGCCTCATGGGCACCCCGCCCGCCATCCCCGGTCTGGCGGCTGCCAGCCGCTACCGGCCCGCGACCCAGGGCGCCGGCGTGGGCGGCGACTGGTTCGATCTGATCCCGCTCGGCGCCGGCCGGGTCGGCATCCTCATCGGCGACGTCATGGGCCGAGGTCTGGAAGCGGCGTCCGTGATGGGTCAGTTGCGCTCCGCCGCCCATGCCCTGGCCAAGACCGGAATGCAGCCCCGTCAGCTCATGCAGGCCCTGGACGCGGTCGTCGCCGACCTCGATGTCCCGGACCAGTTGGTCACCTGCTGCTACCTGGTCATCGCCCCGGACGCCGGATCCGTCACCATGTGCTCCGCCGGCCATCTGCCCACCCTCGTCGCCACCCCCGGCAACGGCGTCGGTCGGCTTCCCGCGCCGGTGAACGCCCCTCTCGGCGTCGGCGACATCCTCTACCAGCAGTCCAGCGCAGCCATACCGCCCGGCGCCGCCCTCGTGCTGTACACCGACGGCCTGGTCGAAACCCCCGGCAGCGACATCGAGTACGAGATCGACAAGCTCACCGAGGTCCTCAACGACGCCTTCACGCTCTCCAGCGGCCTTGAGGGTGCCGCCGACCACGTACTCGCCACGCTGCTGCCCGATTGCGAGGGTCACGACGACGACGTCACCCTTCTTCTGGCCCAGCTCCCCGCCGCCCCGCTGGACAGTGCCCGTACGGAACTGCCGGCCACTGCCTCCGCGGTGGCCTCGGGCCGCTCCTTCGTAGTCGAGACCCTCGCGGCCTGGGGCTGCGCCGACAAAGCCGACGACGCCAGACTGCTGGTCTCCGAGGTTCTCACCAACGCCGTCCAGCACGCGGAAGGCCCTGTCGTCCTCCACCTGCGTCGCACCGAGGCCGAACTCGCCGTCGAGATCAGCGACCTCAGCCCGCATCTGCCCCAGCCGCGGCTGGCCGCCCAGGACGAGGAGTCCGGACGCGGCCTCATCCTTGTCGACACCCTCGCCGACAACTGGGGCGTCCGCCCCGACGAGCGGGGGAAGACCACCTGGTTCGCCCTCCGGCTGTGAACGCCGAACCCTCAGCACCCCGCCCACGCACGGCCGGCTTCGGCAGCGGCCCAGCACCCGGCTGGACGGCGTCACCCGACCCCGCGGCAAAACGAGGCGGGCCGCGGGTACGCCGGCTGCGTCGGCGCGGCGATCAAGGCCAGCATCCCGGAGGGCGTCACGGAGCGCGTCAACTGCTGGCGCCTGAGCGAGTCTGCGTGATTGACGGGATCCCGTCCGATCGGATTGCACGGACGGGATCCCGGCGTTTCCGGGCTGGCGCACTAGTGGTGTCCGAAGTCGAGCAGCCACTCAAGCGAATTGCTCGCAGGATCCGGCCGTTCACTTCGGCTGTATGGCGGCCTGATTCGAGGTGGCGTGGATGGATCCGAGAAGGCCCAGTGCCTGGGCGCTGGGGCTGCCCGGTTCGGCCTGGTGGACGGCGAGTTGCCGGCCCGGAGCGTCGCGTACGTCGAACGCCTGGTAGGTGAGCGTCAAGGGGCCGACGTGCGGGTGGAGCAAGTGCTTGGCGTCCTGGGTCTGCCCACGCACTGCGTGGGTGTTCAACAAGCGGGTGAAGTCCGCGCTTGCTCGGCGAGGGAGCGGCCGTCCACGCACTGGGCACCCTCCGGACCGTCTTGGGGCCGTTCGAGCAGTCACGGCCGCGGGAGGTGTGGGGCGCGGGTCGTAGGGGGCGCTGCTGGTGTGTCCGCGTGTCGGTGGGGGGCGTCGAGGTGGTGTGCGGTGCCGTGGTCGCGGGCCAGTTCGAGCATTGATTCATGCAGCGCGAATTCCAGAGCCGCGGGTGCGTTCAGGGCGCCGCTTCCGTCGGGCGGGCAGATCCAGCGCAGATCGCCCCAGCGGCAGTGCGGGGCGGGCGTGGCGATCCACCCGCCCGTGGTGAGGTAGCGGATGTCGTGCCCGACCCAGATGGTCATGGGTGCGGGCGGCAGGAAGAAGCCGACGTGCTGCCGCCTGCTGTCCAACAGAGCCGGGCCGGGCTCGAGGCGAGGCATGCCGGCCATGATGTCGGCCGTGCGCAGGCCGAGGCAGGCGGGGACGATCAGTACGTCCCAGAATCGTCCGGCGGCCAGGAGTTGGACGCCGGTGGTGCCGCGCTGCCAGTCCTCCTTGCATAACCGGGGTTCCCGTGCGGCGGCGGCCAGCCACTCCACGGCGTTGGTCCACTGCGCCAGTGCCATCACAAACCTCCTGCGTCATGTCGGGCTTCGGAGCCCGGCGGGTCAACGGCTGATCCGACGGATCACCTTGGTCATCCGGGGAGCGGGCAGGACGTGAGAAGGGAGACCGCCCTGAGGCTGGGCGGAGCCGACCGAAGCAGACGCCATGGTCGGGTGGTCCCACACGGCGTTGCTGCTTCCGTACCCCAACCGGCAGGTCATGGCCGGTCATTGGCGAGTGCGGCACAGTCCGAGGGGGCCGCATTCCCTGCTTCTGTCCCTGGCGCACCGGGTGATCACTTATGACTGCTGCGTGCCTGTTGGTGACGTGCATTGAAAGCGAGTGAGTGCCCAGTGAAACGGGGCGTGTGAGGTTACGGCCAGAGGATGGGCGTGCAGTTCACCGCATGGGGCGAGCGCCAGCGCACAGAGGGGGCAGATATATGCACGAAAGCGCCCTCAGGTGCCTCCAAAGACAGGTGCCTGCTCCACGGCCACCGAGCCGCGGCGCCCACTCCCCTCAGGCCAGCCGACATTGGGCCGTAGAAGACTGAGCTACGCAAGCCGATGTTCCATGCCAGATCACTACCCGCCGGGTAGCACCAAGCTCAGAGCGCTGGTTGCGAAGGGAGCGAGGATCCCAGTGTCGGGGACAACGCTTGAGCCAGCGACAGATCCAGGCGCAGGAATTGGGTGAGAGCGGCCCGTTGGTCCGCCCAGTCCGTGGTGAGTGCCCCCGGTGCAGGAATCGGAGAGAGGGGGCTGTCAATAGCGGACCACGGGCGCGTCGGCACCCGGTGCCCCTGCATCCGCAGATGCCGTGGCACGGCGCTAAAGTTTCGCCGCTGCCGTACGGACGACGAACACGATGCCGTCCGTTCGCCTCGGGGGAGGGGCAACGCAGCCATCCATTCACCTGTGGGGGCACATTGAACATCCCTGCGCGTCGCGGATTCGCGGCGCTCACGACCGTCGCCGCACTCGCGGCCGGTCTCGTCGCCGGGCTCCCGGGCCACGCGACCGCCGACACCGCCGGCTGGCCGGCCACGGACGGCCGGCTGCTGTACAACGAACTCGGCTCGCTGCGCTACATCAACCCCGACGGGACCAAGAGCGCCCAGTTCTACGAGACCGCGAATCAGGCGGCCTGGTCCGCCGACGGCAGCCAGATCGCCTATGTGGGCTCCGCCGACGGCCGTCTCCGCACGAAGACGTACGCCCAGGAGTCGATATCGGGCAACGACATCGTCATGCCGGCGGGCAGTGGCTGGCAGCCGACCGATCCGACGTTCTGGGGCGGCGGGGGCGACATCGTCTTCACCGCCGGAGGCCGACTGCGGGTGGCCGTGGCCAACAGCGGCCGCGCTCCCGCGGCCCTGTTCGGCACCGACGTCGACGGCTGCGACTCCAAGGCCGGCGGCGCCGTCAACGGCAAGCTGGCCTTCGTGCGCACCGGCACGAGCTGCTCCACCACCGGCAGTCCGGCCGTCTGGGTCTACAACGGCCCCACCAAGACGTTCACCAAGGTGGCCGCCGACGCGGACGAGCCGAGCATGTCCCCGGACGGGCAGTCGCTGGTCTTCACCCGGACCGTCGCCGGACACAAACAGCTCTTCACGGTCAAGGTCGACGGCACCGGGCTGACCCAGGTCACCACGGACCCCGCCGACCACAACCGTCCCGCCTGGTCGCCCAAGGGCGACCGGATCGCGTACGACACCTACTTCACCGGCGGCCCGGACACCGGCCCCAGCGGTTCGCAGATATGGATCCACGACCTCGGCACGGGCACGGAGACGCGTGTGCCCATGGCCGACGGGACCGACGTGGCCTGGCAGCCGCTCCGGAAGAACGCGATCTCCCGGGTCTACGGCTCCGACACCTACGACACCAACATCGCGTCGTCCAAGTGGACGTGGAACACCCTCGGCAAAAGCGTGCCGGGCCTGATGAACGCGAGCTCGGCCGTCCTGATCAGCAAGTCGGACTCCGCGTACGCCACCACCGCGACCTCGCTGGCCGGCAAGAAGCACGGACCGGTGCTGATGACCTCCCGCACGGGCCTGGACTCCTCCGTCCAGACCGAGCTGAAGCGCATGCTGCCCAAGGGCAAGACCGTCTACCTGGTCGGCGGCACCAGCATCCTCAGCAGCTCGGTGGCGTCCAAAGTGACCTCACTCGGATACGTCGCCAAGCGGCTGTCCGACGTCTCGCGCTACTCCACCTCGGTGGCCGTGGCCAAGACGATCACCAGCGCCCCGAAGTACGTGTTCCTGGCGACCGGCACCGACTACCACAACGCCCTCGCGGCCAGTTCCGCCGCCGGCGCCATGGGCACATCGGGCACCGCGGTCGTACTGCTGACCCAGGGCTCGACCATGACCGCGTCCGTGTACGGCTACCTGAACAAGTACAGCCCGAGCACGACGAAGATCATCACGGTGGGGGGCGACGCCGAGTCGGCGCTGACCAAGGCGTACAACGCCGGCAAGCTGCCCCACTGGCCCAGCAAGTACAGCTACTACCGCTTCGGCGGCAGTCCGGCGCCGGTCGCCGCGAGGCTCGCCGAGTTCTGGTGGTCGTCGCCTTCGGACGCCGCGGTGGCCTCGGTGAACAGCTGGACCGGCGGCGTCTCCGCGTCGTCGGCGATGACCACCTTCGGCCCGCTGCTGTGGACCGACGTCACCTCGCTGACGTACGACACCAAGTGGTACATGATGCGCGCGTCGGCGAGCCTGAACCACGTGGCCGTGTTCGGCGGCAACGGCTCCGTCGACGCGAAGGTGGTCCCGTTGATCGGCAGGGCCATCGGCGTGGACAGCACCTACGCGTACACCCCGTACTACAAGGGTGCCCTCCCGCAGAGCCCGGCCTCCCAGCCGTTGTCCGCGAGCACCGGCAAGCCCGTTCCGAGCCCGGATCTGGCCCCGCTCAAGGTGACGGTCTCGAAGTGACCCGTGTCCGGGCCGCCTTCCTCCCAGAGGGCGTCCCGGACCACCAGCGGATCGGCCGGGGACATCTCATGAGCGCGAGCCGGTCGGGCCGGTGCGCGCGGTGGTGCGCGCGGTGGTGTGCGCCACCGCGACCCCTGCCGGCAAGAACAGGGCAACCAGCGTCGCTGGGACCGCTGCCGTCAGCCAGAAGCCGGCACCGGCGGGGGCCGCGGTCAGCAGGAGGGCCGTCGCGACCGCGGCGAGGCCAGCTGGCCAGCAGGCCCGGCTGGCTTGTCAGGCTCCTTCTCCGCACCCACGGCGGCACGAGCCTTCCGAACCGTCGCTCCGGCCTGGCGGCGACCTTCCCTTGCCGCGCTTCGTCAGAGTGCTGGTAGATCAGCGCTGGAGGATCACGCCGCTCGCCGCGGCGGATCTCCGTCTGCTTCTCGGCAGGCCAGTCGTCCGTGTCAGCCGTCGTCTCGAAGGTGACCGGGGCCGGACGCATCACGCCGTCCGGCACCGGATGGCGCGCCTCGTACCGGCCGACAGTGTGGGAGGAGATGAATTCCGCGGCCGCACGCTCCGGTACTGGCCTGCCTTTGCTGCTGGCCATCAGGCAGCCCCGCTGCTTCCACGCGATCGCGTCGCGCACCTGCCGGTGATCCCGCCAACGCCCGCCCCGCTTCGGCGCCCGATCGGGTAACAGCGGTTCGATCCGCGCCCATTGGGCGTCAGTCAGCCACACAACCAAACCCACGATCAGATGATCCGAAGGAAACGGCCTAAGCCCTGGGGCGGCGGCCGTACTCCTGAGAGCATCCGGCCGCCGCCCCTCCCCCGTTCGACCGGGTCCTACTCGATGGTCCAGCCGACGCTGCCGACACCCGTGCTGTACCAGGCACAGGTGGCGGAGGACTGGCCCCACTGGCCCGGGTTCAGGGTCACCCAGTCACCGGAGACGTCGGGGGCTCGGCCGCAGACGACCTCGGCGCGGAACCGGATGGTGCGGTCGCTGTTGTTCGTGCAGCTGGCGATGCCCCGGTCCGTGTCGACACCGTGGACCGCGCCACGGCAGTCGACCGAACCCGCGGCCGACGCCGGGGCGGCCATGGCGCCGACGGACAGGGCCGCCGCCGAGACGGTGGTGGCCAGACCTGCGACGAACATCTTCTTACTGCGGATCATTTTCGTGCCCCCGAGAGGTCGCGGTTTGCGTGTGCTGACCTCAGTGAAGGGCACGGGGGCGGCCCCGGGTACCTGACATCTGTCAGGGTGCCCGGCCCAGGGTCCGTCGTCCGGACCAGGTCGGCTGAGAGGAACTTCGCCTTCCAGCCGCCCCACGACGCCGACATGGTCCGGACGTCAGGGCCCAACCGTCCTAGCGGCCACGCCGTACGACAGCCTCAGCCGTCCCCCGGACGCTCGTCGAGCCACACTTGCCCGCGCTGTGGGCCCGAGACGACCAGCCAGTCGAAGTAGCCGCACCCCTCGTGGCTGAGGCACACCGCACCGAACAAGAACCCGTCGGACTGCTTCTCGTCCTCCTCCAGCCAGGCGCGGTACGCCACCTGAAACGCTCACTCGTCCTCGAAGTCGGACTCGACGGGGCCTTGCGCTCGTGCTCGGCCTGAGCACACACATGCTCTTCCGCATCCGGGAAGGGGAAACGCAGTCTCTCGTGGACGGTGCCGCCACCGGGGTCCCTCCACAGCCACCTGTCATCTGTGCGGGACAGGGTCGTGAGTCCATAGAAGTGTCCGGCACCGCCGGCGCCGACTTCGAGGAGGAAGGCCCGGTAGTCCGCAGGCAGCGAGACACCCCACTGAGCCTCCGCCCCGGCGACACCCTTCTCTGACAGCGGATCAGCAAGCTGGAAGTAGTGCCCCGTTCCCCCGTACATGCCCCATGCGCCGAAGCTCTCCCGCGCCTCTCAGCACGGGCCGAAGTCTCCACCCGCTCTCGGACGCCGCTCCGGATCACCGCCCCCATGAACCGAAGCGTAGGCCAACGGATCTACGCCGGGCGCACACACCGCCGGCCGTGACGCGGGCCTTGCGGGCGCGCGGGCGCGGAGCGAAACCCGGTGCGGCTGGGGCGGTCGAGCGACAAGCGCACGCCCGCGCAATCACCCGTCCGAGGGACCGTAGGCCTTGTCCGAGGCGCTCAAGATACGTCCTGACAAAAGAGACGCCACTATGTGCCTAAGCAGGAGGCCCGCACCACCGAACGGGCTTGGCGGCAAGATCGGTGAGGCGGGCACTGAGTACCAGGAGGTACCGCTATGAGTGTGGCTCCAACCCGCTCCGTACTGTCAATCGCTCGCCCGAAGGACTGGGCGGCCCTGGTCATCGTCATCGTGATCGTCTATGCCCCGGCGGCACAGATCCAGGACATCCTGACCAGTCTGATCGCTCTGTCAGGAGTGCTCGTCTCGGGCTCAGCAGTGAGGGCCCTATCAGCGCGACAGCCGCGGACGACCGCCTGAGGACCGACTAGGCTCGATCGGGCCGGGACTTAGGCGGCCGCCATCCGGGAAGCCGGGAGAAGGGCCACCGTGCCCCTTGCGTGCCCGATCGAGCAGCGGCCAACGGGTTGACCAACCAGACTGATCACCAGGCCGGCGGATCCCCAACGCCCCCGCCCAGCACCTTCCTGGCGGCTTCGACGAAGACCTGCTCAAGCTCATCGCGGCGGTCGGTGAACTCCGTGTACTGCACGGAGTGGACATCCAGCAGAGCCTCACTGTCACGGGCCGCCATTCGCGGCTTGCCGCCGCGCAGCGCCATACGTGAACCCACCGGCGATCGCGCCGGCCGCAAGGGTGGTTACTGCCGTGATGAGCGCGACAGCGACGACTTCCTTCATGCCCGCAGTCTGCCCTTCGGTGGGGCCTGGGCGCGGCGTCTTGGCTACTCAGGACGTCATTGCCGCCAGGCTCGGCATCGCCTCATCTCTCCGGGGACGGGCAAAGGACACCGCGCCCGGAAGAGAACTCCGGCACGCGTGGGGTTTTCCCCAGCGTCGGTGTCCACCGAACGGTGGACGACAGGATCAACCGAGTACCTCTGTCGGGCAACTGCCCTGTTCAACAAGGCTCTTGGGCATGAAATCAATCTCTGTGAGCATGGCTCGCTGGAGCGCGCGCCATCCCTGGCGGGCGATCGTCGGCTGGCTGGTGTTCGTGGTGCTGTGCCTGGGGGTCGGCAGTGCCGTCGGCATGAACAGCGCGAATACGGCGGACTACCGGGTCGGTGAGGCCGGCCGCGCCGAGGCCCTGGCCGCTGAGGGACACCTGGAACGCAGGTCCACCGAGCAGGTGCTGATCTCCGCCAAGTCGGGCGCTCTCGACCGGGCCGCCGCACAAGCCGCCGCGAAGGATCTCACCGCGCGGATGCAGCGGCTGCCCGAAGTGGCGGGCGTGGCAACCCCACTGCTCTCCGAGGACCGCACGATCCTCATGGTCGAGGTGACGCTGAAGGGCGAGGAGCGGGAGGCGGATGACAAGGTCGACGCGCTCGTGGAGCAGACGACGGCGGTGCAGCGGAGCCACCCCGGACGCCTCCTCCAGGAGACCGGATCCCCGTCCATCAGCAAGGGAGTCGACCAGCAGCGCAGCGACGATCTGGCGCTCTCCGAGGCGATCACCCTGCCGGTCACGCTGATCACGCTGCTGGTCGTGTTCGGGTCGGTCACCATGGCCGGGGTGCCGTTGCTGCTGGCGCTGTCGTCGATCGCGGCGGCGATCGGGCTGTCCATGGTCGCCTCGCACCTCTCCCCCGACACCGGGGTCGGCACGAACGTCATCCTGATGATCGGCCTCGCGGTCGGCGTCGACTACACGCTCTTCTACCTCAAGCGTGAGCGCGAGGAGCGGGCCCGCTCCGGCGGCCGGCTCGGCTCGGAGGCACTGGTGGAACTGGCGGCCGCCACGTCGGGCCGGGCGGTAGTGGTCTCCGGGCTCGCGGTGGTCGCCTCCACCGCGACGCTGTATCTGGCCTCCGACGTGATCTTCTCCTCGCTCGCGACCGGCACCATCGTCGTCGTCCTGGTCTCGGTGGCCAGTTCGCTGACGGCGCTGCCCGCGCTCCTCGTCAAGCTCGGGAAGCGGGAGGAGCGCAAGGCGCTGCGGCGGGCGCGGCGCGGGAAGCCCGCACGCCGGACGCCGGGCCGGGGAGAAGGCGCAGGCGGCGGACGGGTGTGGGGCGCGCTGCTGCGGCCCGCCGCCCGGCATCCGCTGGCCACCCTGTGCGTCTCGGTCCTCGGTCTGCTCGCGCTCGTCGCGCCGCTGGCCGGACTGAAGATCACCGAGATGAGCCGGGACACGCATTCCCGCGACATCCCCGCGATGCGCGTGTACGACCGGCTCAACGCGGCGTTCCCCGAGCAACGGGTCACCCACCAGATCGTCGTACGCGCCGACGCCTCCCGGGCCGCCGAGGTCGACTCGGCTCTAAGTGAGGTGGCCCGGCGCGCCGACGCCGACCCGCTGTTCGCCGGTACCCCGCGGATACGGACGTCCGCCGACCACCGCACCAGCACCCTGGAGCTGAAGGTGCCGCATCTCGGCAACTCCGAGCAGGCGTACGACTCCCTGGACCGGCTGCGGGACGACTTCCTGCCCGTCACCGTCGGCCGGATCGACGGTGCCGAGTACGGCGTGAGCGGCGACGTCGCCCGCTACACCGACTATCCCGCCCATCAGAACAGCAAACTCCCGCTGGTCCTCGGCGCGTTGCTGCTGGTGACGTTCGCGATGACCGTGTACGCGTTCCGCTCGGTGATGCTCGGCCTGATCGGTGTCGTACTGAACCTGCTGTCCGCGGCGGCGGCCCTGGGTCTGCTCGTCCTGGTCTTCCAGGGGACCTGGGCCGAGGGGCTGCTGGACTTCCACTCCACGGGATCGATCGGATCGCGTGTCCCGCTGTTCCTCTTCGTGATCCTTTTCGGGCTCTCGATGGACTACCAGGTGTTCGTGGTGAGTCGGATCAGGGAGGCCGCGCTCGCGGGAGTACCCACGCGTCAGGCGGTGCTCGACGGAATCCGCAGCTCGGCGAGCGTGGTGACCAGTGCCGCGGTCGTGATGACGACCGTCTTCGCCAGCTTCGTCTTCCTGCACATCATCGAGATGAAGCAGATCGGGTTCGTGCTGGCGGCGGCAGTGCTGCTCGATGCCTTCGTGGTCCGGGTCATGGTGCTGCCGTCGGCGATGCTGCTGCTGGGTGAGGCGAGTTGGTGGCCCTCGCGCTTGCCTCGGGTGACGAGCGGGTCGGAAAAAGGGGTCACACGGCGTTCGGCGGTCGACGTACGTTGATCGCCATGACCGCTCTCGCCGGGCCCGCTGCCGACGCCTTCTGGGCCACGTCACTGCGACGCTGGAACGCGGTGTGCTGGGTGCTGTTCGCCGTGATGGCCCTCGGTCTCGCGGCGATGGACCGGCCCGGCGGGAGCAGGTACGTGGCGCTCGCGCTCCTGGGCAGCGTGGTGCTGTGTTACGCGGTACTCGACCGTTTCCCGGACAACCCCGTCGTACGACCGCACGTCTATCTCTCGGTGCTGGCGCTGGCGTTGGGCGGGCTCGCGTATCTGCGTGGCAACTACGCGGCGCTGTTCATGGTGACGCTGCCGCACTACTGGATGTTCGGGCGCTCACCGAGAGCCTCGATGGGATTTCTGGGGCTGGCCACGATCGGCACCCTGGCCGGGAGCGTGCTTCGGCAGGACGGCTGGACGGTGGAGTTCTTCAGCGAGACGGTCGTCTCCACGCTGATCGTCGTCGCCGTGGGGGCGCTCATCGGTCTGTGGGCGCACTCGGTGGTGGCGCAGAGCACGGAACGGGCGCGGCTCATCGCCGAGTTGGAACAGACCCAGGCACAGCTGTCCGAGGCGCACCAGCGGCAGGGCGCGGCGGACGAACGCGAGCGGATGGCGCGGGAGATCCACGACACGCTCGCGCAGGGCTTCGCCTCGATCATCGTGCTCGCGGAGGCGGCCCGGGCGGGGCTCGACTCCGACACCGCGCGCAGTGTCCAACAGCTGCGGTCGATCGAGTCCACGGCCCGGGAGAACCTGGCCGAGGCCCGGGAGTTGGTCGGATCGGCGCACCGGCCGGGCCAGTCGGCGGCCGGTTCGGTGGCGCAGACGCTGCGCCGGACCCTGGACCGCTTCACGGAGGACACCGGGCTCACCGTGGACGCCGAACTGGAGGACCTGGTGTGCGACCAGCAGACCCGGATCGCGCTCCTGCGCTGCACCCAGGAGTCCCTTGCCAACGTACGCAAGCACGCGCGTGCGACCACGGTCGGCGTGGTCCTGACCCGGCAGGCGTACGGGGTGGAGCTGGAGATCACCGACGACGGGGCCGGATTCGTGGTGGAGGAGTCGAGGGGCTTCGGTCTGGACGGGATGCGCAAGCGGCTGGCGGAGCTGGGGGGAAGGCTGACGGTGACGAGTTCGGTGGGTGACGGAACGCGGGTGCTGGCGCTGATTCCCATGGCTTCCCAGGCGCCCGGTGAAAGCGAGGCGGCGGCGTGACCGACCGACGGGTTGCAGGAGTGTCCGGGGTGTCCGGCGGAGCGATCCGCATCATCGTGGTGGACGACCACACCGTCATGCGGGCCGGAGTAGTGGCCCTCCTCGCCTCCGAGATCACGATCGAGATCGTCGGCGAGGCGGGCGACGGCCGCGCGGCCCTCGAACTCGTCGAGCGGTACGAGCCCGACGTAGCCCTGGTCGACCTGCGGATGCCGGTGCTCGACGGAGTGGCCACGACGGCCGAGATCGTGGCGCGCTTTCCTCGTACCCGGGTGCTGATCCTGACGACGTACGACACCGACACGGAAATCGAGCGCGCAGTGGAGGCCGGGGCCATCGGCTACCTCCTCAAGGACACGACCCGCGAGCAGCTGGTCGACGCGATCCACGCGGCGGCCCGGGGTGAGACGGTGCTGGCGCCCCGGGTGGCCGAGAAGCTCGTCGCCCGTATGCGGCAGCCCGCCCAGGTCCCGCTCACAGCCCGCGAGGCGGACGTTCTGAACGCTGTGGCCGACGGTCTGACCAACGCGGAGATCGGGCGGCGACTTGTCATCGCCGAAGCGACGGTGAAGACCCACCTGCTCCGCCTGTTCGCCAAGCTCGGCGTGAACGACCGCACGAGGGCGGTGGTGGTGGCACTGGAGAGGGGGCTGCTACGGAGGGCTTCCGGTACGGGCGGCTCCCAGTGATGACGGGATGACTGGATGACGGTCCCGGTCGGCGTGCCTGGCCACCGACGCCCGGCCGGGCGGTCGTCGCCGGTATCGGTGGGAGGGCGGGAAAGGACCTGGGTGATGGCGACACCGTCCAACTGCTGCTCGAACGGCCTCGCGACCCCGCCGCACGCGATGTCGCCAAGGCCGCGGAGGCGGTGCGGGCCCGGTTCAGCGAGATTCACGCCAACCTGCTGGGACTCGTCGCGACGGGCGCCGCCGGAACCAGATGACCCGTGTCCCCGCCGGGGACGCCAGGTCGTCATCCCCGGGGCATGGCCCCGGTGCAGCTGCGCGTCACGCCACTCGCCTCGGAAGGGGCGACGTTCCCGCCGCCAACCGATGTGCGCCACGTCTCATCCGCGGGGTGTCACACCGCCCGCGCCACCGGTGTCTCCATGCCGAAACCACAACGCGAGGGAGACATGATGAACGGGAACGTGCAGGTGCTCGTGGTCGGCGGCGGGTACGGGGGCGTGACGGCGGCCAACAGCCTGGCTCGGCGCGATGGCGTGTCGGTGACAGTGGTCAATCCGCGTCCCGACTTCGTCGAGCGGATCCGCCTGCACCAGCTCGTGACCGGCTCCGACGACGCGGTCGAGAGCTTCGGCAAGGTCCTGGGCGGAAACGTCCGGCTGGTGGTCGACACCGCGACCCGGATCGACGCCGCCGACCGCCAGGTGTCCCTCGCGGGCGGTGGCACGGTCGGGTACGACTACCTCGTCTACGCGGTGGGCAGCGGCGCCTCCGATCCAGGCGTCCCCGGAGCGGCGGAGTTCGCTCATTGGGTGTCCGATCTGGAAGGGGCACAACGACTGCGGACGGCGCTGGCCGCGACGCCCGCGTCGGCTCCGGTGACCGTGGTCGGGGCCGGCCCGACCGGCTTGGAGACCGCCGCCGAGCTGGCGGAAGCGGGCCGCAAGGTCACTCTGGTCTGCGGCGCCGTGCTCGGCCCCTCCCTGCATGCCCGGGTTCGCCGCCCGGTCGCCCGCCGGCTCGCCAAGCTGGGTGTGACCGTCCTCGACGGTCCCGGCGCGCAGGTGACGGAAGTGACCCAGGACGCCGTACGGCTCGACGACGGTCGCGTCCTGCCCGGCGCGGTGACGGTCTGGACCGCGGGATTCCGTGTCCCGGACCTGGCCGCCCGCAGCGGACTGCGCACCGACGCCGAAGGGCGCCTGCTCACCGACACGACGCTGACCAGCGTGGACGACGAGCGGATCGTCGCCGCAGGGGACGCGGGGGTGATGCCGGACCACCCGTTCCGGATGAGCTGCCAGGCCGCCGTACAGCTGGGCCCGGCCGCCGCCGACACGATCCTGCGCCGGATCGCGGGGAAGAAGACCGCCCCCGTGCGCATGTTCTTCGCCGGACAGTGCCTCAGCCTCGGCCGAAAGGAGGGCGTCACCCAGTTCTCGTACCCGAACGACAAGGTGAACGCGCTCAGCATCAGCGGGGGCCTCGGTGCCGGCGTCAAGGAGATCGCCTGCCGGTTCACCCTCAACAAGCTGGTGTCCGGGGCACGCAAGGCCGGCTCCCGCGCATCCCGCGGCGACAGCACCGACCGCCCGGAATCGCCTCAGCCGGAACACCCCACGACGCCGTCCGGCACCCGACGCGCGGCCTAGCCGTCCGGTCCTCCTCGGGCCGGACTGCACGGTCCGGCCCGAGGAGGACCGAGCCGGACTGACCGGGACACGCCGCCGCGACCAGGTGTGCGCAGGCCGTGGCCGGGCGCCGGGACGCCGTTCCCACCAGCGCGCCCACCGCGCACGGCCCGGTCGCAGGGAGGCCGCTGCCGACGACCCCGGCACCGGACCGGGTACATGTTCCACGGCCTGCTTCGAGCCCATGGGGCCGACCACGAGAGAGCGAAGCGCACGACATGAACGACCGCGTCAACGACCCCGCGACCGAGGCCTTCGTCGCCCACCGCGACCTGCTGTTCACCGTCGCCTACGAGATGCTCGGATCGGCGGCGGACGCCGAGGACGTCCTCCAGGAGGCCTGGCTGCGGTGGGTCAAGGTCGACCTGGCGCAGGTGCGGGACCAGCGCGCCTACCTGGTCCGGATCACGACCCGGCAAGCGCTCAACCGGCTCCGCACCCTCAAACGGCGCAAGGAGGCCTACGTCGGCCCGTGGCTGCCCGAGCCCCTGCTCACCGCGCCGGACGTGGCCGAGGACGTCGAACTGTCCGAGAACCTGTCGCTGGCACTCATGTTCATCCTCGAGGCCCTCTCGCCGACCGAACGCGCCGTGTTCGTACTGCGCGAGGTCTTCGACTTCGGCTACGACGACATCGCGGCCGCGATCGACAAGACGCCCGCCGCCGCACGTCAGATCGCCCACCGCGCCCGCCGACACGTCGACGCGCACCGACCGCGCACACCGGCTTCCCCGGAGGAAGCCCGGGAGGCGTCGAAGTCGTTCCAGCGCGCGCTCGCGACCGGGGACCTGCAGGGGCTGCTCGACGTACTCGCCCCGGACGTTGTCTTCGTCAGCGACGGCGGCGGCCTCAAGCTGGCGGCCCTGCAGCCGGTCGTCGGCGCCGACAAGGCGCTCCGTTACATGGCCGGCAGCATCAACAAGGCCGGCGGCACCCTCACCGGTGAGTTCACGATGGTCAACGGCAACCCCGGACTCATTCTGCGCCTGGACGGCGAGATCGACGGTGTGCTGGCCTTCCGCGTGGAGAACGCACAGGTCACCGGCCTCTACTACGTCCGCAACCCGGAAAAACTCACCCGCGTCGAGTCCGAAACCCCGCTCACCTCCCGCGGACCGTCGCCCCGCGACACGACCGACCGAGGTGCGCGGTAGCACGGGCGTCGCGGACATGACCGGGGGCGACGCGGTCGCCGCCGCACATGAGCCGGGCCCGACTCCCCTCGGGGGAACGGGCCCGGTCGCGTGTCACCCTGCCGGTCAGGCGTTGGCGCCCGCCTTGCGGCGACGGGCGACGACCACCGCGCCGGCGCCGAGCACGAGCGCCGCGCCGCCGGCCAGGGCGACCTTCGGCAGCACGTCGCTCGAGCCGGTCTCGGCGAGCGAGCCGCTGCCGCTGCCGCCGGTTCCGTTCACCGGAGTGGTGGAGGAACCGCCCTGCTCGGTGGTGTTGTCGGTCCTGCCCTCGGTCTCGTCGGTCTTGCCCGGGTCGGCCTTGGCCAGGATCTGGAACTCGCGGTGGTCGAGGTCCGGGTAACCGCCGCAGGAGTCGTCGGCGTTGACGTAGTCGGCCGACACGAAGACGGCGCCCTGCCCGGCCGGGATGTCCGCGTCGACCTTCAGCCGCAGCTTGACGTCGACCGAGGCCTTCGCCTTGAGGGAGCCGACATTCGATCCGTCGAACAGGTCGAAGTCGCGCCAGTCCGGGTTCGCGGCGGTGGACCACTCCAGGTCGAGGTAGGAGTCGAGTTCCTTGAAGCCCTTGTCGTCGAAGGCGTGGACGGCCGCGTACGGGTACACCTCGTCCATCGTCTTGTCGGTGCCGTTGGTGACGCGCAGCGTGAAGTTCTCCGTGGTTCCGCCGACGACCTTGTCCGCCAACCCGCTGACGACAGCGGTGAGTTCGGGCTCGGGGACGCACTCGCCGCCCGACTCCTCCTCCCCCTCCTCGGCCTCGGCGTCCGCGAGCGCCTTCTTCGCGTCGTCCAGCTTCTTCTTGGCCTCGTCCCTCGTCTTCTGCAGCAGGCCGATCTTCCGGGCCTGGGCGACGCGGGCGTCGTCGTGGGCGGTACGCGCCGCGGCGGCCTTGGTGTCCGCGGCCGTCTTGGCCGCCGCGGCGTCCTGGGCGGCCTTCTCGGCCTCGTCCAGCACCGTCTGCGCTGCGGCCTTCTCCTCGTCGGTGGTGGCGGCGTCCAGCTTGGCCTGGGCATCCACGACGGCCTGGTCGGCCTCGGTCTTGGCCTTGGCGGCGTCCTCAGCGGCCTTCTTGGTCTCGATGACCGCGGCCTTGGTCGGGTACGTCTCCGCCTCCAGTCCCTCCTCAAGGAACTTGATGGCGTCGTTCACCGCGATGACGGCGGCGTCGTACTCCTTCTGCGCGAGCTCGACGGCCTGCTCGAGCTCTTCGATCGTCGGCTTCGCCTTCTGCGTCTGCGCGGCCGGCTTCTCGTCGGCGAAGGCGGGTGCGGTCGAGAGGAGAACGACCGGGGCGGTCACGGCGGCGGCGACGGCGGTCGCGAGAACACGGCGAATCTTCACAAGGGACCCCTGGTCGGGTGGCGAAAAGGTGCGCTGGGCGTCGGGCTTGCGGACTGCTCACGCGGGGCGACGCCGCGGCGATCGTATGACCTGCCTGATCAAGACCGCAGGTGGTTTCTCGCGCCTCTGCCGGAGAAGCGTGCACAGCGTGCGCACAAATGGCACTTACGTGCACAGTTGCCTGCGTAGGCCGCGCATTTTCTGTGATCCATCACTCAGCGCGTCAGGGAGGGGCCCTGCTTGGCGCGTTGGGTGCCGACCGCTGAGGCGCGCCCGGCCTCGGGAGAGGGCGGGCGCGCCAGGGGCTCAGCGGTGCGTGGGGAACGTGTTCAGGTCACGCACGTGGTGTTGGGGTCAGCGGTGGTGGTGGTAGCCGCCGTGGTGCCCGCCGTGGTGCCCGCCGTGGTGCCCGCCGTGGTGCCCGCCGTGGTGGCGGTCGTAGCCCCAGGACTTGTTGTCGATGAAGCGTCCGCGGTCGTTGCGGAGGGTGGCGGTGTCGGAGCGGTTGTCCCAGACGTAGTGGCGGCGGTCCTGGTAGAGGTCGCTGTCGGTGTCGCGGCCGATGCCGGTGTGGATGCGGACCGTGGCGCGGCCTTCCAGGCGGTAGTGGTCGAAGGTGTAGGTGCGGCCGTCCTCGTCCTCGAGGGTCCAGCCGTCGAGGTTGACCGTGCGGCGGGTGGTGTTGGTGATTTCGACCCACTCCCGGTTCAGGGAGCGGTTGCTGCGGTCGTCACGGCCCGGGGAGTCGTACTGGACGTCCGAGATCTTCACCTTCGGCCGCTCGGGACGGACGTGGTCGGAGGCGGAGGCCGGCAGCGTGACGACCGAGACCAGAGCGCCGGCGGCGAGCGCGGCGGCGGCGAGACGGCGGGCGCTGACAGAAGCGGAAGCGGACAAGGGGTCTCCCATGGTGCGGGCACCTTCCCGAGAGGCCGTTACGGGCTGCCGGGAGTCGGTGTGGTGTGGGTTGGCGGCCGGCTGGCCGCACGCACACCTTGTCCACGTCGTGGAGAACTTCAGGAGAAGGCATCACGTCTGTTACCTGTTGTCCATATTTCTATGACTCTCGGATGCAACATCCATGTATGCCTTCTATGGCCGAGTATTGACGCGCTGACAGGCCGGGAAGCCTTGCGGGCGTTGGGGTGTGACGTCGCCCCGCCGCGGTGCGCCACCCCTGCAGGGATCGGGCCATCACCCGAAAGTGAGTAACAGCGCGGTGGTGACCACTCGGGCCCCGACGTGGAGAACCCGGGCTCTGAGCTCCGGGCCAGTAGCGCGGTCGGCCTGTCAGTGCGGCGTGAGAGCCTCCGGGCATGAGCTACGACTTGGCTGTGTGGGAGGGCGAGCGCCCGGCGGACGACAAGGCGGCCGGGCGGGCGTTCACGGACCTCTATGACCGCTACGTCGACACCGATACGGAGCATCCGGCGACCGAGCGCATAGCGGCCTACGTCGCCGCGCTCCTGGAACGGTGGTGCGACCTGACCGAGGACGTGGCGGACACCTCGCCCTGGTCGACGGGGCCGTTGATCGAAGCGGCGTGCGGCCCCCTCGTCTACTTCCCGATGCGATGGAGCACGGCTGAGGAGGTTGCCGGCTACGCGGCCGCTCTCGCGGACTCCATGGAGCTGGTCTGCTTCGACCCTCAACAGGGCCGGCTCAGGCCCTGAAGCCGAGAGCGCGCCTCCGTCCGGCTGGGCCCGGACACCCTCGACCGGGGCAGCTAGGTTGACCCTCGTGGAGGATGAAGCGATCACCATCAAGCTCACGCACGATCAGGCGTTCGTGCTGTCGGACTGGCTCCATCAAGTGATGTTCCAGTCCGACGACCTTGAGGGGATCGTGCGCGACCGAGCCGTCTGGTCGCCGATCCACGCGATCTCGGGAACGCTGGACACGACGCTGAGCGAGATCTTCATGCCCGACTACTCCCAGCGGCTCGACGCGGCCAAGGAGCGCCTCCGCGTCAGCATGTACGGCGAAGCCGCCGAGTCGACAGCCCCGGACGGGAACGCCGCAGCGAGCAACGACGAGCGCTGAAGCGACAAGGCCCGCCTATGAGGCCTCCCGCCCTATGACGCCACCCGCCCAACCGCCCCGTCCCGCCCCCGGTGTCGGAGCCACTCCGGCCTGAGAATGGACATCACCGTGGCGTCAACCCGCTCGCCCTCCCACAGCAGAGCGTCCCGCAGTACGCCCTCGGTGACGAAGCCGACCTTCTCGTAGACGCGGCGAGCGCGCGGGTTGAAGGCGTACACCTCCAGCGAGATGCGGTGCAGACCCAGGCCAGGCTCCTCGAAGCCGTACCCGACGATCAGCCGGGTCGCCTCTGTTCCCAGGCCGCGTCCGAAGGCGCCCGGGACCAGGGAGATTCGGAAGCCGCAGCTTTCGTTGTCCGGGTCCCACTCGTTGAGCACCACTTCTCCGACGACGTTCCCCGTCGCCCGCTCAACCACCGCGAGGTCCAGCCGATCGTCCTGGTCACCTCGCGAGTCGTACCACGCCCGGATGCGCGCCTCGTCGGGCTCCTCGTCGCCGTGACTGCCGGTCAGGCGCGACCCCTCGGCGTCCCGGAACATGGGCAGCAACGCGGGCACGTCATCCACCGTGACCGGTCGCAGCACGACGAGCTCCCCACTCAGGGTGGGCTTGATGCGGAAAGCACGGGCCGGCTCGGTCCCATCATGATCAGTCACTTCGGCAGTGTGCCCCGCCCCTCGGCCCACTGTCCTCCGGTTATTACGCGCGCGGAACCGCATGTGCGCTGCCTCCGAACGGCTCGGCAGCGCCGTGGAGTTGGACGACCAGCCCTCTCTTCAGGAGGCGGGTTCGTCCTCGCGAAGGCTGCGGAACACCTCGGGGGTCGTCCAGCCGCGCAGCGTGGCGTGGATCGTCGACCGGAAGGCGGTCTCTGCGGTCGGGGCGTCGAAGGCGCCAGCGAGTTCGAGTGTCACGAGCCCGTGCAGGGTCACCCAGAGCGAGACAGCGATCGTCGTCGCTTCGCCGTCGAGGACGGACTCCGTCACGGCTCGATCGATCGCCGCGATGAGCGGGCGGACGGGGTCACTGGTACCGACCGCGCCTGACGGCTCGAAGGATTGCACTCCGCCGAACAACACCGAGTAGAGGTGGTGGTGTTCGCGTCCCCACCGTCGGTACGCGGCGGCCAGTGCGTAGATGTCGGCGAGGGGGTCCTCGGAGGTCGGCACCACCGTCACCGCCTGGAAAAGGCTGGCGACGGATCTGTCGCGTACCGCTCCGATCAGTCCTTTCTTGTCGCCGAACAGGGAGTAGACCGCCGCCGTCGAGGTCTCGGCGGCCGTGGCCACGGCGCGGACGGTGACCGACTCCTGCGGGCGGGTGGCGAGCAGTTCGGTCGCGCACTCCACGAGGCGCGCTTTGACGGTCGCGTCGTTCGTTCTCGGCCTACCCATGCCACGAAGCCTACCTTGTTTGATAACGTCGTTTTGAAACAGCGTTCTGAAACCGCGTTACGCAACTGCGGAACCATGCCGACCACGGAGGTCCTCTGTGCCCACCCTCGCCATACGCCTGGCTCGCCTCACCGGACGCTTACTGCTGACCCTGGCCGCCGTCGCGACGCTGGTCGTCGCCTTTCTCGTCGCGATCGTCCTCACGGACGGGGCCGGTTCGGGGCTCGCCGCATGGCTGACGGCCCTTGGCATCGGGACTGCCGCCGCACTGTGGCGGGGCCGGCGTCGTACCCGGGCGGCGCGGCTCGCCCCGTTCCTGCCGGTGGTCGTCGCGGCGGCGTTGACCGCGTCGGTCTGCGTCCCGACCGTGCCCACGGCACGGCAGCGCCCGCCCGCTCTGCCGTTCGTGGCCACGCAGCACTGGAGCCTGGCCACAGGCAGCCGGGTCGCGGTGTATCACTATCCGCCCGTGACGACCGGCGCCCGACACCCCGTTCCGTTGGTGTACCTCAACGGCGGGCCGGTCCGCGGCATTTCGGTACTCGACCACCGGTTCCTGCAACGCCTGGCGCGACAGGGCTACGACGTCTACGCCTACGAGCAGGCCGGCGGCGGACGGAGCGACCTGCTGCCCATGGGCCAGTACACGATCTCGAGGTCGGTGCGTGACCTCGGCGCCTTCATCGACCGCCTGGGCAGGGGCAAGGTCGACATGCTCGGATTCTCCTCGGGCGGGGTCGTGCTCACCCGGGCCTTGGCCGACCCGCGTGTCGCAGCACGCCTGCACCGGGCGATCATCGCCGAGCCCGGCCCGATGGACGGCCCGACCGCACGGATCGCCGGGCACAAGGGCCGACCCTCGGCGCGCGGCCTCGCTCCGGCGATGACCGGACCGCGGTCGACGCATGTCCCCCGGTACGCCGTCGCATTCGGCCTCATGCGGCTCGGGCTGCTCACCCCCGACACGGGCCTGGTCGGACAGGCCGAAGGGGACAACGCGTTCACCGCCGCCGACCTCGGCAGCGACACCGCATCCGCCTACTGCGCGCGTGACGCGCACCGCATCCCGACCGAGGACACGGCACGGAACTTCTCCTTCAGCCCCGCCGCCAGCCTCCGCGTCCAGCGGACGACCAAGGACTCACCCTCCATCGCCCCACAGCTGAAGCGCTCCCAGGTCCCCGCGATGCTGATGATCGCCGAGTGCTCCTCCCAGGTCCGTCAATGGGCGACCGCCGTCCTTGCCGGTGACCCCGCCGTCCGGCGCACGCAGTACATGCCCGGAGTCGGGCACCACATGTGGAACGGCCTGGACGACAACGACGACCGAGCCGCGGCCGTCATCACCGCATTCCTTCAGGACAGGCCGGCGCCCCTGCCGGACTACCCGAAGCGTGACGACATTCCCGCCTTCCTGCACGCCCGCAGGTGAAGAGCCCGCGGCCGGTCTCATGTGCGGCGCCACCATGGCGGGAGCAGTCGCGCCCACGATGTCTCTCCGGGAGTGTCGAATGTGCCCGTTCCCGATCGACGTGGGAGTGAAGGCAGCACATCCCAGGACTTCAGGAGCACTCGTCGTGACCGTAACCGCGGACCTGGCCATCTCCCTCGACGGCTTCATCGCCGGCACCGGCATCACCCTCGACAACCCGGGAGGCGACGGCGCCGAGCCGCTCTTCGCATGGATCCACGACCTGGCGAGCTGGCGGCGGCGCCAGGGCATGACCGGCGGGGTGGAGAACCGCGACTCCGAGCTGATGCGCGAGTGGTTCGACGCCACCGGAGCGGTGGTCATGGGCCGGATGATGTACGACACGGGTGAGGAGTTCTGGGGCGCCGACCCACCCTTCAAGGCCCCGGTCTTCGTGCTCACCCACCGCCCCCGGCCCACCCTGGTCAGAGAGGGCGGCACCACCTTCACCTTCGTCACCGACGGCATCCACAACGCCCTCGACCGGGCGAAGGCCGCCGCCGGGGACAGGAACGTCGACATCGCGGGCGGGGCGAGCACCGTGCAGCAGTACCTCGGCGCGGGACTCATCGACGAACTGCAACTGCACGTGGTGCCCGCGCTTCTCGGTGCGGGGCTGCGGCTCTTCGAGGGCCTGGGCGCCGGGCGGCGGACCCTCGAGCCGGTGCGGGTGGTCGCCACGCCCCTCGCCACCCACCTGAAGTACCGCTTGGTGAAGTGACGCAGGGACACCGCGCCGTGGTAGGGCGCCACTCCGCCTCCGCGACGGCAGGCCCTACGCTGATCCCCGTGAGGTAGGCAGGCACGCGGAAGGATGATCGGCGATGACGCCCCTGAGCAGCGGGGACCCGGAGTCCATAGGCGGGTACGCCCTGCTCGGTCGGCTCGGGGCAGGCGGCATGGGGGTCGTCTATCTGGGAGTTTCCGCGTCAGGACGCCAGGTCGCGGTCAAGCTCGTGCACGGGTCGTACGCCGAGGAGGAGGAGTTCCGAACGCGCTTCCGGCAGGAGATCGCGGCGGCGCGCAGAGTCAGCGGCGCCTTCACCGCGCCGGTCGTGGACGCCGACCCGGATGCCGACCGGCCGTGGATGGCGACGCTGTACGTGCCGGGGCTCAACCTCGCCGATGTCGTGAAGAAGGACGGCCCGCTGAGCCAACGGGAGTTGCGCGCGCTGGGGCTGGGGCTCACCGAGGCGCTGCGCGACATCCACCGGGCGGGCCTGGTGCACCGGGACCTCAAACCGGCCAACGTCCTGATGACCGACGACGGGCCGCGCGTCATCGACTTCGGCATATCGCGCGCCGCCGACAACCAGAGCCTCACGGTGACCGGGCGGGTGATCGGCACTCCGCCCTTCATGTCGCCGGAACAGCTCGCCTCGCCCCGGGACGTCACCCCGGCCTCGGACGTGTTCTCGCTGGGGTCACTGATGGTGTTCGCGGCCGTCGGCACAGGGCCGTTCGACGCCGACAGCCCCTACATGACCGGCTATCAGGTGATGCACGAGGCCCCGGACCTCGAAGGCGTGCCCGAAGCGCTCCGGCGCATCGTCGAGCGCTGCCTCGACAAGGACCCGGCCGCACGGCCGGAACTGGCGGATCTGCATCGCATGCTCCAGGCGCTGCCGGAGTCCGACGCCACCGCGCCCCTGAAGGCCAGGGAGTTCGCCACACCCCGGCCCCGACCCACTCCCCGGAGCTCGGCCACCACCTCGGTGGGCACCGGCACCGGCAAGGGCCGCCGGTCCCGGATGCTGCTCACCGGCCTCGCCGCGGCACTGGCCGTCATGGGGCTGAGCATCGGGGCGGGTGTCTTCGTGGCGGGCCAGGACACGACCACCGCCGCCGACGCCTCCGCCACGACCACCACCCGTGCCGCGTCCCTGCCCAACGGCTGGAAGCCGTGGCGTACGGCCCTGCGGGACGACGTGAAGGGCGTCCCCCTCGACTACCAGCGCCCCGGCTGCGTGGCGAACGGGAACGCCCTGTTCTGCGGCGGTACGGGCTTCACCGTCGCCAGGATCGACCCGGCCTCCGGCCGCACCCTGTGGCGGGCCGGCACCCGTCCTCAGGGAGTGCAGCCGATCGGCGTTCGCGACGGGCTGGTCTATGCGTACGAGGATCCGGACGACACGATCAGGCGCGTGGTGGCCCTCGACGCCGGTACCGGGCAGCGGCGTTGGCAGCGCGACATCGACAAGGCCGCGGACCCGGTCCTGTACAACGGCGGACTGCTGACCCTGTCCCCCGACTCCTCGTCGTTCATCGCGTACGGGCCCTCCGGCAAGGAACTGTGGCAGGCGCCCTCGCTGGACCAGTACTGCGCTCCGTCGGCGCTGGGAGGCGTCCCTCACGCCCTGTGCGAGGCAGGCACCGAGCCCGGCCAGACCCCGGTCGACCTGATGAGGCTCGAACCCGGCAGCATGACCGAAACCGCCACGCTGCCCCGGAAGGCGGAAGCGCTCGGCGCTGTCCGCGGGCGACCCCTGTTCCTCGCCCCTCAGACCGCGAAGGACGTGTACGAGTCAGGGTACGAACGGCCGTACAACGCGCTGCTGCGCGTGGACCCGGAAACCGGGCAGGTCAGACGGATACCGCTGGCACGTCCGCTGACCGGCGCGGCCACCCTGGTGGACGGCGTCGTCTACTTCGTCCGGGCCGACGGATCGGTCACCGCGGTGTCGGCGGACAGCGGCAGACAACTCTGGCAGAAGGCCACGGACATGGAGAGTCTGTCCGCGCCCGTGGTGTCAGCGACATACAAGCGGGTCTACTTCTCCAACCGCTTCGGCCGCCTGCTGGCTCTCGACAGCCGTACCGGAGCGGAGGCATGGCGCACCCCCGCACTGGACGACCCCGGGGACATTGCGCAGGACACCCCGCCGCGCGTGCTGCTCGTCAAGGACGCGATCGTGGCGACGGCCGGCGACACGGCCTTCTCCCGGAGCCCGGACGGGCCCAACTGACCGGCTGACAGGTCTGCATCATCCGCGACTGTTCGGTGGCCGCGCACGTCCACCGGGTCGGCGCGCCACTCTGCCCCGCGCGCCCCACCTCACTGCTACGGCTCTCCTCGTTCAGGTGATTTTCCGCCCAGTAAGCCACTTCACCGGACGTACTATCCCGTCTCGTGACAGAAAGACAGACGCGGAGAGCAACCGACGTGGTCGTCCTCGGCGCCGGACCGGCCGGGCTCGTGCTCGGCAATCTCCTTCAGGACAGCGGGATCGACTGCGTCATCCTGGAGCGTGCCGAGCGCGCGCACATCCAGACGCGGGCGCGCGCCGGGTTCCTGGCGGCGAACACCGTACGGATCCTGGAGCGACACGGGCTTGCCGAGGGGCTGCACCGGCACGGACAGGCGCACAGCACGTGCGAGTTCCGCACCGTGGACGGCAGGTTCCGGCTGGACTACAGCGGACTCGGGCGCGGTGAGCGGCACACCGTTTATCCCCAACAGCAGCTGGTCACCGACCTGTTGACGAGGTTCCTGGCCGCCGGCGGGCGGGTCGACTTCACCACCGAGGCGGTGGCCGTCCTCGACTCCGACACCGACCGGCCCTCGGTGACCGTACGGGAGGCGGACGGGCGGCCCGGCCGATGGCGGGCGCGGTACGTGGCCGGGTGCGACGGGCGGCACGGCGCGGCCCGGCGATCGCTGCCGCCCGACTCGGTGCGCCGCCACCACTGCGACCACGGCGTGACCTGGCTCGGACTGCTCGCCGAGGCGCCGCCCAGTCTGGACGCCGTCGGGTACGCGGTGCACGAGCGAGGTTTCGCCGGGCACATGGCGCGCACGAGCGAGATCACCCGCTACTACGTGCAGTGGGAGCGCGGCACCCCGGCCGATGCCTGGTCCGAGGACCGGATCTGGGACGAGCTGGATCTACGGATGCGAGGGACGGAGTACGGCCCGCTGCACCGCGGCCGCGTCGTGCAGCGAGCCGTCGTCGACCTGGAGTCCGACGTGCTCGAACCACTGCGTCACGGTTCGCTGTTGCTGGCCGGCGACGCCGCCGGCGTCATCAGCCCTTCCGCGGCGAAGGGCGCCAACCTCGCGGTCCTGGAGGCGGAGATCCTCGCCGGCGCCCTGGTCGACGACCTCGTCCACGGCGACTCCGAGGGGCTCGACGCCTACTCCGCGCGGTGCCTGGCGTACATCTGGCGTGCGCAGGAGTTCTCGCACTGGATGATCCGGTTGCTGCACGGCCCGTCCGGCTCGGACGGGCCGTCCCTGTTCCACAACTCCCTGCGGCGCTCCCGCATCGCTTCGCTGCGTACGTCGCGCAGCCACCAGGACTGGTTCGCCGAGCACTACGTCGGCGT
The DNA here is from genome assembly GCF_055656945.1 of Streptomyces sp. NPDC111606. NCBI lineage: Bacteria > Bacillati > Actinomycetota > Actinomycetes > Kitasatosporales > Streptomycetaceae > Streptomyces > Streptomyces sp. NPDC111606. The sequence goes on along the minus strand of NZ_JBVKBY010000012.1, from coordinate 26,069 downwards.
ATGAGGTCTGTCCCTCCCTCCGCCCTGTTTCTTCCTGTACCGCGTCATCCCAGATCTGAATGAGGACCCCGCAATGATCACGACGTTGTCGGGCGACACGTCCCGCCTGCTCTCGACGGTCGACTTCGTCAAGGAGCAGGACACCGCCACCCTGCTTCCGCTCCTGTTCCCCGGGCTCGACGGTCCGGAGCTGCGGACTCTTGTGGAGTACTGCCACTTCTCCCATGCCGCGCTGCTTGTCTTCCCGTCGGACGAGGCGGAGTTGTGTGCCATGCTCACCGACTGCGGGCTCGTCGCGGTCCTGCCACCGCAGCCGAGTGTTGTCGTACGCGGGCGACTGGCCGTGCGACACCAGCGACAGGCGGCTGAGCTGGACGTCGGCATCCTGCGCCCCACAGTGGTCGGGGCGGACGGGGCGCGCCGTACGGTCGAGGTGCTCGCGCTGACCGTGCCGACGGGATCGGGTCTCGACGCGATTGCTGTGGCCGAGCGGGAGCGGCAGCACGAGGCACACGTCGCCTTCGAGGTCGTAGCGCCCGATCCGCTGGTGCTGCGTGGTCTGTGCGCGACCTTCGCGCGCTACGGAGCCACCCCGGACGGCGGCGGCTACAACCCGCACGAGAACGGCACGGTCTTCTACTTCGGCGCGCCCGCCGAAGCCAAGGTCGAGTACCGGCGCGTGGAGCTGTACGTCCCCGGCGACCACCGCGACCTGCTCACCGCCCACCTCGACGAGCATCGCGCCCGGCAGCCCGCCGAAACGCTCCTGCGGCTGCTGACCGGGGCGTGGACGACACAAGCCCTGAGCACCTTCACTCAGCTCCGGGTACCCGACGCCATGGATGTCGAGCGAGGGGTCGGCGTCGAGGAACTGGCGCGGGAGGTCGGCGCGAGGCCGCGGAACCTGGCGACACTGCTGCGCTATCTCACGATGCTGGGCGCGGTGACGGAGGGCCGCGACGGCTTCCGGCTCACCGAGCTGGGCGCACTGCTGCGGGCCGGCGTCCCGGGGTCGATGCGGGCGCTGGCGCTGATGTACGGCGGCCCGTTCTACGAGTCCTTCGCCGGACTCGGGCACACGGTGCGCACGGGACAGGTCGCCTTCGAGCACCTCTTCGGCGAGAACCACTTCGACCATTTCGCCCGCGACCCTCAACTCGCGGAACTCTTCGACCAGTCCATGGCTGCCGGATCCGCCATGTTCGACCCGGTCCCCACGCATCCGGCGCTCACTGCCGCGGCCGAGGCACCCGACGGGGCCACGGTGGTCGACGTCGCGGGTGGCAACGGGGAACTGCTCGGCCGCGTCCTCGCCGCGCACCCGAGTCTGAACGGGGTCCTGCTGGAGCGTCCACACGCTGTGGAAGCCGCCCGCCGCCGACTTGAGGAGGCCGGACTCGGCACGCGATGCGCATTTGTGGCCGGCGACTTCGCGGACGTGCCCGCGGGCGGCGACGTCTATGTCCTGTCCCGCGTCCTGCACGACTGGGACGACGAGCGCTGCCGCGAGATCCTGCGCCACTGCGCCCGCGCGATGCCCGATCACGCCGATCTGCTCGTCGTCGAACGCGTACTGCCCTCCGACGGCTCGGTCTCGCTGGCCACCGCCTGGGATCTCCACATGATGTGCAACGTCGGCGGGCGCGAACGGCAGGCCGACCACTACGGCAGGCTCTTCGCCGACGCGGGCCTCGCGCTGGTGGACCAGTCACCACTGCCCCTGGACGGCAATGTGCTGCACGTCAGAAAGGCGTAGCGGTCGGCCTGGGCGTCAGCGGCGCCGACCCGGCCTGCAGTCGCCCAACCGTCTCAACTGACGTCTCATTCAGCGTTGTTCACGGCCGCTCGGCGAGTGCCGAGTGCCGGGGCCGCCGGACAGCCTGACCGTTCATGGACCACGGTGAAAGCGACCGCGGCCGAGAAGGCTTCGTCCTCGGCCGCGGCCCCGGTGCTGTCCGGACCGGTGGGCGGGTGCGACCAGGCCGTCGCTCAAGCCCGGCAGCCACGTCGCGCCGTTGCTCGACCGCCGGCGCCCCCGCCGACGGCACCCCGCTGCGGATCCGGACTTGGCGGGACCGGGCTGGTGCAAAGTTAGGCATCTCGTAAGAGGCGGGATATAGATCGGTCCTGAATCTTGGTGGGTGCTCGTTGCACACAACCGCCCGCCATTGGAGGATCCGTGCTCCGCCACCCCGCCATGACGGCCACCGCCACCGCTTGGCGCCCGGGGCGGGCGGCCCCGTACTGACCGGCCCGCGCGACAGACCTGCGGTGGAACTGGCCCGCGCCCCGACCTACGGCGGTCCTGGGATCGCGCCGAGCTGCTACGCGGCCCCGCACGACGCCCGCCACATTTGCTGAGCTCGGCGCCTTGCGCCCCGGGTGCATCACGAGGGCCGTGTCTCGCGCTCCGGCCCACTCGGCGACTCCACGTCGACTCCGCCCGCAGGACGGACGTGGCCGCTCGGCTCAGCCGCATCGAAGTCCCGCCTTTCCCCTCGCTTCCCGGCTCCGCGCTCGCCCCCGGTCGCCAGTCGCTGATCGCCTGCCACCAGACGTCAGCCGCCTGTCGCCCTGAGCCGCATGCCCACTTGTCTCGAATCCCGTTCCCGGATGGAGTGACCGATGTCCAGCCCCGACCCCGCGCCCGTAACGACTCCGGCTGACACAGCACGTCGCCTCCCGCTCCTCGCCGGGCAGTCCGGAATCTGGTTCGACCTGCAGCTGGGCGCCGCCGGACAGCAGTACTACGTCAGCCTCTACACCGTCATCAGAGGCCCACTGGATCTCCGGGACTTCCGTACGGCCGCGCGTCAGGCCGTGGCCGAGACCGAGGCGCTCCGGGTCCGGTTCGTGGCGGACGACGACGAGAGCGGGCCGACACAGGAGATCGGGGATCTCGACGGCAACTGGACGCTGCCTGTGGTCGAGGCCGTGGACGAGGAAGCGGCACAGGCCTGGATGCGCGCCGACCTCGCCCGCGCCACGGACGTCTCCCGTGACCCGCTGTTCACCTACGCATTGATAGCGATCTCGCCGGAGCACCACCTCTTCTACCAGCGCGCCCATCACCTCACCCTCGACGGACACAGTGGCGTCCTCGTGCTGCGCCGGACCGCGGAGATCTACACGGCCCTGCGTGAAGGGCGGGACCCGGCCGAAGGCGCGCTGCCCGGCCTCGCCGAGCTGCACTCCGCCGAGGCCGCGTACCGGGCCTCAGAACGGTACGCCGCCGACCGCGCCCACTGGGCCGAACGGCTCGTGGACCTGCCCGAAGCCTCCACGCTGAGCCACGGCGCCTTCGCCGTACCGACAGCCGCGTACAACCCGCTGCGCTGTGCCGGCCGTATCCCGCAGGAGACCCTGGACCGCCTCACCGCCACGGCCCGCCTCGCCCGTACCAACTGGTCGACCGGCCTCATCGCCGCCGTCGTCGCCTATCTGAACCGGATGACCGGACGGGATGACATCCTGTTCAGCCTTCCAGTGGCCAACCGCGCCACCGCCATGGCGAAGCAGACCCCCGGCATGACTGCCAACATCCTTCCGGTGCGTGTCGACTCGGGCCGGGGCACGACCGTCCGCTCCCTCATCCGCCGGGCGCTGGACGAGACCCGACAGACACTGCGTCACCAGCAGTATCGGTACGAGGAGATCCTGCGCGATCTCCGCGAGGCCACCCCCTCTGCCACGGGCGCCGGCTCGACGCGCGCGGGGCGGCAGTTCGGCCCCGTGGTGAACGTCCTCGGCTTCGACCTGAACTTCTCCTTCGCCGACACCCCCGGCACGGCACATCGGCTCACCGCGGGCCCCATCGAGGACATGGAGTTCGCGGTCTACCCGGTGCCCGGTGAAGGCGGCCTCCAGCTCCAGCTCACCGCGAACCCCGGCCGGTACAGCGAAACCGAACTCGCTTCCCACCTGAGCCGGTTCGTCGAGTTTCTCGCCGCCTTCGCCGACAGTCCGGACTCAGAGATCGCCGACCTGCCGCTCCTGCTGCCGGGTGAGCGCCATCAACTGCTGGAGGAGTGGAACAGCACGGCTGCCGAGGTTGCTCCGGCAACCCTCCCCAGCCTCTTCGAGTCCCGAGTTGCCGCGGTACCGGACAACACGGCGGTGGTGTTCAGCGAACAACAGCTCACTTACGGGGAGCTGAATGCCAGGGCCAACCGGGTCGCTCACGGTCTGATCGCCCGGGGTGTGGGACCGGAGTCAGTGGTCGCCGTCGCCCTGAACCGCTCCACCGACATGGTCGCCGCGCTCCTCGGAGTCCTCAAAGCCGGGGCCGCCTACCTGCCGATCGACCTCGGCTACCCCGCCGAGCGACGCCAGTACATGCTCGCCAACGCCCGCGCCGCCTACGTCATCGACGACACCACCCTGCCCGAACTCCGAGAAGGCCAGCCGGAAAACAACCCGGCCACCGTCATCGACCCGGCCTGCGCGGCGTATGTCATCTACACCTCGGGCTCCACCGGCCGCCCCAAGGGCGTCATCGTCCCCCACGAAGGCGTCGTCAACCGCCTGCAGTGGATGCAGCACGCCTACCAGCTCACCACCCACGACCGAGTCCTGCACAAAACCCCGACCGGGTTCGACGTCTCCGTCTGGGAACTGTTCTGGCCCCTCCTCCAGGGCGCCACCATGGTCATCGCCGAACCCGACGGCCATAAAGACCCGGTCTATCTCCGCGACCTCATCACCCAACAGAGCGTCACCACCGCTCACTTCGTGCCGTCGATGCTCCAGGTCTTCCTGAGCGAAACAGACCGCCAGACCGGTACCTGCAGCTCGCTACGCCGGGTCATCTGCTCCGGCGAAGCCCTGCCCGCCGAAACACGAGATGCCTTCTTCGACACCCTCCCCCACGCCGAACTGCACAACCTCTACGGCCCCACCGAAGCATCCATCGACGTCACCCACACCCCCTGCACACCAGACACCGACATCACCATCGGCCGACCCGTCTGGAACACCCGCGTCTACATCCTCGACCACCACCTCCAACCCGTCCCCCCAGGCACACCCGGCGACCTCTACCTCGCCAGCACCCAACTCGCCCGCGGCTACACCCACCGACCCGACCTCACCGCCAACACCTTCCTCCCCGACCCCCACGGCACCCCCGGCAGCCGCATGTACCACACCGGCGACATAGCCACCTGGACCCCCACCGGCCACCTGCGCTACCTCGGCCGCACCGACGACCAAATCAAAATCCGCGGCCAACGCGTCGAACTCGGCGAAATCCAAACCCACATCGCCAACCTGCCCCACATCACCCAAGCCGCCGTCCTCATCCACAACGACCGCCTCACCGCCTACTACGTCACCAACCCCAGCACCAACCTCGACGCCGAACCCGACTTCACCACCCTCCGCACCACCCTCCCCGACCACATGGTCCCCACCACCTACATCGAACTCGACACCCTCCCCCTCACCCCCAACGGCAAACTCGACCGCAAAGCCCTCCCCACACCGGACACAACACAGCGGTCCGATAGCTCCCGCCCGCCACGCACCCCGCGCGAAGAGCTTCTCTGCAGCCTCTTCGCCGAAGTCCTGGGCATCGACACCATCGGCATCGACGACAGCTTCTTCACCCTCGGCGGACACTCCCTCCTCGCCACCCGCCTGGCCAGCCGCATCCGCACCACCCTCGGCACCGAACTCCCCCTCCGCACAATCTTCGAAGCCCCCACGGCCGCACTGCTCTCTGAACATGTGGAGGACGCGGACGACCGACGCCCGCCCCTGACCGCGCGCCACCCCCGGCCCGACCACACCCCCCTCTCCCCCGCCCAACGCCGCCTGTGGTTCCTCGACAAGATGGAAGGCGGCAGCCCCACCTACCACATGCCCCTCGCCGTACACCTCCACGGCAACCTCGACACCAAGGCACTCCAACAAGCCCTCACCGACGTCATCCACCGACACGAAAGCCTCCGCACCACCTTCGAAGAACACGACGGCGAACCCCTGCAGAAGGTGCTGCCCTGTGCCGAAGCCCAGCCGGAGCTGGAGCGAGTGGTCGTATCCGAGGGACGACTGGCGGACCTGCTGTCGCCCGCCGCGGCACGTCCCTTCAACTTGAACGCAGATCTGCCGCTAAGGGCGACGCTGTTCACCGTCAGCCCGAGCGAACACGTACTGCTGCTCGTCGTGCACCACATCGCGGCTGATGGCTGGTCCCTTGCGCCGCTGGCCCAAGACCTGTCCGCCGCCTACCGGGCCCGCACTCAGGGCACGGCACCGGACTGGCGGCCACTGCCCGTCCAGTACGCCGACTACACCCTGTGGCAGCGAGAACTGCTCGGCGACGAGCACGACCCCACCAGCCGCGCCGCCCGCCAACTCGCCCACTGGCTAGGTGAGCTCGCCGATCTGCCGGACGAGCTCGCGCTGCCCTACGACAGGCCGCGGCCGCGTCACCCCAGTCATCAGGGCGGCAGCGTGGCCTGGGAACTCCCGGCCGGCGTACGCCAGAAACTGGAGGAGCTCGCGCGGGAGTCCGGGGCCAGCCTCTTCATGCTCGTCCATGCCGCGCTCGCCGGGCTCCTCACCCGACTCGGCGCCGGCCACGACATCCCTCTCGGCGCGCCCATCGCCGGACGCACCGACGAAGCTCTTCACCAGCAGATCGGCTTCTTCGTCAACACCCTCGTCCTGCGCACCGACACCAGCAGCGATCCGACCTTCCGCACTCTCCTCCAACGCACCCGAGCAGCCAGCCTCCAGGCCTACACCCACCAGGACATCCCCTTCGAGCGCCTCGTCGAAGAGCTCAACCCCGTGCGCTCGGCCGGACGGCACCCCTTGTTCCAGGTCATGCTGAACCTCGAAGACGATTTGGCCGCCTCCTCCTTCGAACTTCCCGGCATTGAAGTGAGCGCCGAGGCAGTCGCGATCGACGCGGCCAAGTTCGACCTCATGTTCAACGTGGTCACGGCTGCCGACGGCGCGCTGCGCGGCACCGTCGACTTCGCGACCGATCTGTTCGATCAGGGAACCGTTCAGGGCATGGCCGAGCGATTCGTCAGGCTCTGCGAAGCCGTCGCCGCCGACCCCGACCGCCCGCTGGCCGAATACGAACTCCTGAGGCCCGATGAGCGGCATCGGCTGCTGGTGGAATGGAACGACACCGCTGCCGAGACCGACGGACCCGGCACCCTGCACGAACGCTTCGAGAAGCAGGCCACCGCGACACCGGACGCCTGCGCCCTGCGCTTCGAGGGACACGAGCTCACCTACAGCGAACTCAACGCCCAGGCCAACCGGGTCGCTCACGGTCTGATCGCCCAGGGTGTGGGACCGGAGTCAGTGGTCGCCGTCGCCCTGAACCGCTCCACCGACATGGTCGCCGCCCTGCTCGGAGTCCTCAAAACCGGAGCCGCCTACCTGCCCATCGACCTCGGCTACCCCGCCGAACGACGCCAGTACATGCTCGACAACGCCCACGCCGCCCACGTCATCGACGACACCACCCTTGCCGGACTCCGGGAAGGCCAGCCGGAAAACAACCCGGCCACCGTCATCGACCCGGCCTGCGCGGCGTATGTCATCTACACCTCAGGCTCCACCGGCCGCCCCAAGGGCGTCATCATCCCCCACGAAGGCATCGTCAACCGCCTTCAGTGGATGCAACACACCTACCAACTCACCACCCACGACCGCGTCCTGCACAAAACCCCGACCGGATTCGACGTCTCCGTCTGGGAACTGTTCTGGCCCCTCCTCCAAGGCGCCACCATGGTCATCGCCGAACCCGACGGCCATAAAGACCCCGTCTACCTGACCCGCCTGATCAACCAAGAACGAGTCACCACAGCCCACTTCGTGCCATCGATGCTCCAGGCCTTCCTCCGTGAAGCCGATGCCGAAGTCTGTCGTTCCGTCCGCCGGGTCATCTGCTCCGGCGAAGCCCTCCCCGCCGAAACACGAGATGCCTTCTTCGACACCCTCCCCCACGCCGAACTACACAACCTCTACGGCCCCACCGAAGCATCCATCGACGTCACCCACACCCCCTGCCACCCCGACGACCCAAGCGTCACCATCGGCCGGCCCGTCTGGAACACCCGCGTCTACGTCCTCGACCGACACCTCCAACCCGTCCCCACCGGCACACCCGGCGACCTCTACCTCGCCGGCATCCAACTCGCCCGCGGCTACACCCACCGACCCGACCTCACCGCCAACACCTTCCTCCCCGACCCCCACGGCACCCCCGGCAGCCGCATGTACCACACCGGCGACATAGCCCAATGGCAAAACGACGGCACCCTGCGCTACCTCGGCCGCATCGACGACCAAATCAAAATCCGCGGCCAACGCGTCGAACTCGGCGAAATCCAAACCCACATCGCCAACCTCCCCGGCATAGTCCAGGCCGCCGTCCTCATCCACAACGACCGCCTCACCGCCTACTACGTCACCAACCCCAGCACCAACCTCGACGCCGAACCCGACTTCACCACCCTCCGCACCACCCTCCCCGACCACATGGTCCCCACCACCTACATCGAACTCGACACCCTCCCCCTCACCCCCAACGGCAAACTCGACCGCAAAGCCCTCCCCACACCGGACACAACACAGCGGTCCGATAGCTCCCGCCCGCCACGCACCCCCCACGAACAACTCCTCTCCACCCTCTTCGCCGAAGTCCTCGGCATCGACACCCCCATCGGCATCGACGAAAACTTCTTCACCCTCGGCGGACACTCACTCCTGGGCGTCACCCTGGTGCAGCGCCTGCGCGAACGAGGTGTGTCGATCGACGTACGGGCGCTGTTCTCCCACCCGACCGTGGCCAGTCTGGCCGCTGCGGCCGGGCGGACCGAGGTCGCGGTGCCGCCCAACCTCATCCCCGCGGATGCAGTGGCGATCACTCCGGACATGCTGCCGTTGGTGGACCTGAGCACGGAGGAAGTGGGGGCGATCGTCGCCCAGGTGTCCGGCGGAGTGTCCAACATCGCCGACGTCTACCCGTTGGCACCCCTGCAGGAAGGCATCCACTTCCACCACCTCATGACCGCGCGCGGTGGTGACGACGTCTATGTACTGCCGGTGATCCTGCGCTTCGACTCCCGGGACCGGTTCGACCGCTTCCACTCGGCGTTGCAGAAGGTCGTCGATCGGCACGACATCCTGCGCACCGCAGTGCTCTGGGAAGGGCTTGGGGAACCCGTCCAGGTCGTACTGCGCCACGCCGAAATCCCTGTCACCACTGTTCGCCCCGAACAGGGCCGTAGCGACCTGGTGGAGCGGATCCTGACGGCCTGTCCGTCCGTGATGGACCTGCGCGCGGCGCCCCTGATGCACCTGCACGTCACGGAACCGGACGAGGGTCAGCCACTGCACGCCGTTCTTCAGTTCCACCACCTGATCCTGGACCACACCGCACTCTCCGTCGTACTGGAGGAGGTCCGGGCCGTTCTTGATGCCCGGGAGCACGAGCTGCCCACACCCCTCCCGTTCCGCGACGTGGTCGCGCAGGCGCGCCTGGGCGTGCCGCAGGAGGAACATCAGGCCTACTTCTCCTCCCTTCTGGGCGACGTGACCGAGCCGACCGCTCCGTTCGGTGTGCTCGAAATCCACGGCGACGGCTCCGGTACCGCCGAGGCGTCCTTGTCGCTGGACTCCGAGCTCTCCAATCGCCTGCGCGAACAGGCTCGGCGTCATGGCGCCAGCCCGGCCACGCTGTTCCACGTCATATGGAGCCGTATGACGGCTGCGACGTCCGGACGGGACGACGTCGTCTTCGGCACCGTCCTGTTCGGCCGCATGCACGCCGGAGCCGGATCGGACCGTGTACCCGGCCTCTTCATCAACACCCTGCCGGTACGAGCGCGCGGCAGCTCGGTCACCGTCGGGGAAGCCGTGTCCGGCATGCGGGACCAGCTGGCCGCCCTCATCGTCCACGAACACGCACCGCTGTCCCTGGCACAGCAGCTCAGCGGCGTGCCGGCCCGCACGCCTCTGTTCACCTCGCTGCTGAACTACCGCCACAGCCAGGACTTCGACGAAGCATCCACCACGGGCACGGTGCTGGAGGGCATCGAGCTGGTTCACGCCCATGAGCGCACCAACTATCCGGTCACCGTCTCGGTGGACGACAGCGGCGACGCGTTCACGATCACCGCCCAGACTGCGGCGCCGATCGATCCGCAGGCGATGTGTGAACAAGTGAGTGTGACAGCCGAGCGCGTGGTCACCGCACTCGAAACAGCGCCCGACACTCTGCTCCACCGCGTGGACGTTCTGCAGGAGTCAGAGCGGCATCGGGTGCTGGTGGAGTGGAACGACACCGCTGTCGAGGTCGCCGGCCCCGGCACCCTGCACGAGCGCTTCGAGAAGCAGGCCACAGCAACACCGGACGCCTGCGCCCTGCGCTTCAACGAACAACAGCTCACCTACGGGGAGCTGAATGCCAGGGCCAACCGGGTCGCTCACGGTCTGATCGCCCGGGGTGTGGGACCGGAGTCAGTGGTCGCCGTCGCCCTGAACCGCTCCACCGACATGGTCGCCGCGCTCCTCGGAGTCCTCAAAGCCGGGGCCGCCTACCTGCCCATCGACCTCGGCTACCCCACTGAGCGACGCCAGTACATGCTCGCCAACGCCCGCGCCGCACACGTCATCGACGACACCACCCTTGCGGGCCTGCTCGACCAACAGCCCGACCATGATCCACATATCACGACAGACCCGGCCTGCGCGGCGTATGTCATCTACACCTCGGGCTCCACCGGCCGCCCCAAGGGCGTCATCATCCCCCACGAAGGCATCGTCAACCGCCTGCAATGGATGCAGCACACCTACCAGCTCACCACCCACGACCGAGTCCTGCACAAAACCCCGACCGGATTCGACGTCTCCGTCTGGGAACTGTTCTGGCCCCTCCTCCAGGGCGCCACCATGGTCATCGCCGAACCCGACGGCCACAAAGACCCCACCTACCTCCGCAAACTCATCACCCAACACAACGTCACCACAGCCCACTTCGTGCCATCGATGCTGCAGGTCTTCCTGAGCGAAACAGACAGCCACAGCGGTGCCTGCAATTCGCTACGCCGGGTCATCTGCTCCGGCGAAGCCCTCCCCACCGAAACACGAGATGCCTTCTTCGACACCCTCCCCCACGCCGAACTACACAACCTCTACGGCCCCACCGAAGCATCCATCGACGTCACCCACACCCCCTGCCACCCCGACGACCCAAGCGTCACCATCGGCCGGCCCGTCTGGAACACCCGCGTCTACGTCCTCGACCGACACCTCCAACCCGTCCCCACCGGCAGACCCGGCGACCTCTACCTCGCCGGCATCCAACTCGCCCGCGGCTACACCCACCGACCCGACCTCACCGCCAACACCTTCCTCCCCGACCCCCACGGCACCCCCGGCAGCCGCATGTACCACACCGGCGACATAGCCCAATGGCAAAACGACGGCACCCTGCGCTACCTCGGCCGCACCGACGACCAAATCAAAATCCGCGGCCAACGCGTCGAACTCGGCGAAATCCAAACCCACATCGCCAACCTCCCCGGCATAGTCCAGGCCGCCGTCCTCATCCACAACGACCGCCTCACCGCCTACTACGTCACCAACCCCAGCACCAACCTCGACGCCGAACCCGACTTCACCACCCTCCGCACCACCCTCCCCGACCACATGGTCCCCACCACCTACATCGAACTCGACACCCTCCCCCTCACCCCCAACGGCAAACTCGACCGCAAAGCCCTCCCCACACCCAACGCAACACAGCAGTCCAGCAACACCCGCCCCCCACGCACCCCCCACGAACAACTCCTCTGCACCCTCTTCGCCGAAACACTCGGCACCAGCACCCCCATCGGCATCGACGACAGCTTCTTCACCCTCGGCGGACACTCCCTCCTCGCCACCCGCCTGGCCAGCCGCATCCGCACCACCCTCGGCACCGAACTCCCCCTCCGCACAATCTTCGAAGCGCCGACCATCGCCCAACTCGTGGAACGCATCCACGGCGAAGCCGAGCCCAGGCCGGTCCTCACGGCGCACCGCGCCAGACCCGAGCACACTCCCCTCTCCCACGCCCAACGCCGGCTGTGGTTCCTCGACAAGATGGAAGGCGGCAGCCCCACCTACCACATGCCCCTCGCCGTGCACCTCCACGGCAACCTCGACACCAAGGCACTCCAACAGGCCCTCACCGACGTCATCCACCGACACGAAAGCCTCCGCACCACCTTCGAAGAACACGACGGCGAACCCCTGCAGAAGGTGTTGGAGGGGACCCAAGACAGGCCGGTGCTGGTGCGGCGGCCGGTTGTCCCGGGGGATCGGCTGACGGAGCTGCTGGCATCCGCTGTCGCGCAGCCCTTCGACCTGGCCGCCGAGCTCCCCGTGCGGGCCGTACTGTTCGGGCTCGCCGAGGACGAGCACGTACTGCTGCTCGTCGTGCACCACATCGCCGGCGACGGCTGGTCCTTCGCTCCTTTCGCACGCGACCTGTCCGGCGCCTACCGGGCCCGGACCCAGGGCGAGACACCGAACTGGCAGCCTCTGCCCGTCCAGTACGCCGACTACACGCTGTGGCAACAGGAACTGCTCGGCGACGAGAACGACCCCGCCAGCCGAGCCGCTCACCAACTCGCCCACTGGCGTTCCGAACTCGACGGACTGCCCACCGAGCTCAACCTGCCCACCGACCGGCCGCGGCCCGCGGTGGCCAGCCACCGGGGCGGCTTCTCGTACTGGAATGTCGACGCGGAGCTGCTCGGAAGGCTGGAGGCGCTCGCCCGGGAGTCCGGCGCGAGTCTGTTCATGCTCGTGCAGGCCGCCCTCGCCGGACTGCTCACCCGGCTCGGCGCGGGCGAGGACATCCCCATCGGTGCGCCCATCGCCGGACGCACCGACGAAGCGCTCAACAACCTCGTGGGCTTCTTCGTCAACACCCTCGTCCTGCGCACCGACACCCGCGACAACCCGACCTTCCGCACCCTGCTGCACCGTGCCCGGGAGACGGACCTCCACGCCTACACCCACCAGGACACGCCCTTCGAGCGCCTCGTCGAGGTCCTCAACCCCGAGCGGTCCCTCGCCCGCCATCCCCTCTTCCAGGTCGCCCTCAACTTCCAGAACAACAGCGAAGGCGTCCTGGACCTGGCGGACGACATCGCGGTGAGCGAGGTCGAAGTGCATGCCGGGCAGGCGAAGTTCGATCTGTCGTTCACGGTGCGTGGCGCCGCGGACGGCGGGCTGCTGGGTGCGATCGAGTACGCGGCCGACCTGTTCGACCAGGAGACCGTCGATCTGCTGGGACAACGGCTCGTCCGCTTCCTCGAAGCCGTCGCCGAGCATCCCGACGAACCGCTCTCGCGGTACGACCTCCTCAGCCCCGAGGAGCACCACCGGCTGCTGACGGACTGGAACGGCGCCCCGTCCGCGACGGCCCCCGACACCCTCCATCACCGCTTCGAGGTGCGGGCCGCAGCCACCCCCGACCGGATCGCCCTGGTCCATGGCGCCGAACAGCTCACCTACGCCGAGCTCAACGCCCGGGCCAACCGGCTCGCCCACCGGCTCGTCTCCGACGGGGCGGGGCCCGGCACTGTCGTGGCCGTATCGCTGCCGCGTTCGGTGGAGCTGATCGTCGCGCTGCTCGGGGTCCTGAAGTCGGGGGCCGCCTATCTGCCGGTCGACCCCACCTATCCGGCGGAACGGATCACGTTCATGCTGGAGGACGTCGAGTCGGTCGCTCTCCTGGACGACCTGGAGCAGGTGCGGGAGCCGGGCGCGTGGCCCACTACCGACCCGCACGGCCCGGCGGACGCGGATACGGCCGCCCGGCTGCCCGCGTACGTCATCTACACCTCCGGCTCGACGGGGCGCCCCAAGGGTGTGGTCATCCGCCACGAGGCGGTGGTGAGTTACCTCGCTTACCTGCATGAGCTGACCGGACTCGGCGCCGACGACACGGTGCTGAACCTCGCCTCGGTGTCCTTCGACCCGTCCGTGCGGGACATCTTCGGGCCGTTGACAGCCGGTGCGCGGCTCGTCGTGGCGGAGCCGGAGGAGGCGACGTCCCCGGCGGCGCTGCTGGGGCTGCTGCTGCGGCACCGGGTGACCGTGCTTCCGGCGCTGGTGCCGACCATGCTGGACGCGCTCGCGGACGCGGCGCGGGATGCGGCCGAGGCGGACGACGTACCGTCGCCGTGGCTGCGGATGGGGTTGGTCAGCGGCGAGGAGCTGACGGCCGCGCATGTGCGGCGGGCCGCGGCGATCGGCGCGAGCTGGCGGCTGGTGAACCAGTACGGGCCCACCGAGTCGACGATGACCGCGGCCTTCCATCCGGTGACGGAGGAGGATGCGCGGGAGGGTGCTCGGGTGCCGATCGGGCGGCCGATCGCGGGTGCCCGCTGCTATGTGCTCGACCGGTGGCTGCGGCCGGTACCGGCGGGCTCCATGGGTGAGCTGTATCTCGCCGGTGACGATCTGGCGGACGGGTACGCCAACCGGCCGGGGCTGACCGCGGAGCGGTTCGTGGCGGACCCGTACGGAACGCGTCCAGGTGCCCGGATGTACCGGACCGGCGACATCGCGCGGTGGCGGGCCGACGGCACGCTCGAGTTCCACGGACGCGCCGACGACCAGGTCAAGCTGCGGGGCGTCCGCGTCGAACTGGGCGAGATCCAGGCGGTGCTGGCGGCTGTGGACGGGGTCGCGCAGGCCGGTGTCCTGGTGCGGGAGGACGTACCGGGGCGGCAGCTGCTGACCGGATATGTGGTGCCCGAGCCCGGGGCCGAGCCGACGGCGGACGGCCTGCGGCGGGCCCTGGAGGAGCGACTGCCCGCGCACCTGGTGCCGGGGGCGTTCGTCCTGCTGGACGCGCTGCCGCTCAGTCCGAACGGAAAACTGGACCGCAGGGCTCTGCCCATGCCGGAGCAGGCTCACGGCGAGGGCCGGGACGCCGCCACGCCGGTCGAGAAGACGCTGGTGGAGCTGTTCTGCGATGTCCTCGGGCTGGACCGGGTCGGGGTGGACGACAACTTCTTCTCCCTGGGCGGGCATTCGCTGCTGGCGGCCCGGCTGGTGAGCCGGGTGCAGGCGGTGCTCGGCGTGGAACTGCATCTGCGCAGCCTGTTCCAGGCGCCGACGCCGGCCGCGCTCGCCGCGCTCGTCGAGCAGGACGACGCGGCCGACAACTCGCTCGACGTCCTGCTGCCGCTACGGCCGCAGGGCACCGGCACACCGCTGTTCTGCCTGCACCCGGTGGGCGGTCTCAGCTGGTGCTACGGCCGGCTGGTGCCGTATCTCGGCGAAGAGTTCCCGGTGTACGGGCTGCAGGCCCGGGGCATCACCGCCGACGGGCAGCGCCCGGCCGGGACGATCGAGGAGATGGCCGACGACTACGTCGAGCAGATCCGCCGGGTGCAGCCGCACGGGCCGTACCAGCTGCTCGGCTGGTCGGTGGGCGGGAACGTGGCGCACGCGGTCGCCGTACGGCTGCGTCGGCTCGGTGAGCCGGTCGCACTCGTCGCGCTGCTCGACTCCTGCCCCAGCGACCTGATGGACAAGCCCACGCCCGCGCTGGAGCGTGAGCGGCTGCACAAGGTGGTCGCCGACTTCGACGTGGACGCGGCGGACTTCGAGTGGCTCGACCGGGACGAATCCGAGCTCGGACGCACCCTGCGCAGGGAGCTCAGCGTGATGAAGGGGCTGTCCCGGGAGCAGATCGGCGCCATGTGGGACACGTCGGTGAACACCAGCCTGATCCTTCGGGACTACGTACCCGAGCCGCTGGATGTGCCGCTGCTGTACTTCACGGCGCTGTTGGAACGTCCGCCGGGCAGCCCTGACGTCACGGCCTGGGAGCCATACACGGCCGGACCGATCGAGGAGTACGGCATCGAGTCCAGTCACGCCGGAATGCTGGACGCCGCTCCTGTGGCCGCCATCGGCCGGACGCTCGGTGACGTGCTGCGCCGGATCGGTGGTGCGCGATGAGCACCGTGGCCGACCGGGACGCGGTGGACGGGATACCCCCGCTGAGCCGCAACCGGGACTTCTGGCTGCTGTGGACCGGCAGCGGGCTCTCCGTGCTCGGCTCGCGGGCCGGCGCCGCCGGGTACGCGCTGTTGGTGCTCTGGCACACGGGGTCGGGGCAGGCCGCCGGTCTGGTGGCGTTCGCCGCGCTGCTGCCGAACCTGGTCGTCCAGCTGCCGGCCGGCGTGCTGGTCGACCGGTGGGACCGCAAGCGGTTGATGGTGGCCTGCGAGATCGGCCGGCTACTGGCACTGCTGAGCGTGGCCGTCACTGCGGCCACCGGGCGGTTCTGGCTGCCGCATCTGATGGCGGTGGCCCTGGTGGAGACGAGCCTGGGCCTGGTCCATCAGCTGGGCGAGCAGGGTGCCGTACGCCATGTGGTCGCTCCGCACCAGCTGGGAGCCGCCCTCGCCCGCAACGAGACCCGGTTCCGGGCGGCGGGGCTGGTCGGCGGGCCTCTGGGGACCGCTCTGTTCGCTCTGACCCGCTGGCTGCCGTTTGCCTTCGCCGCCCTCGGGCAGCTGCTGTCGCTGCTCGCCCTGCTCCTGATCCGCCGGGAGTTCCAGGACCGAAGGAAGCGTGACAAGCGGTCGCTGGTCCGGGAGATGCGGGAGGGGGTGGCGTGGCTTCTCGGGCAGCGGTTCCTGCGGGCTGCGGTGTCCTTGGTGGCCGCCACCAACGTGCTGTTCCAAGTGATGATGCTGGCCGTTCCGTTCGCGCTGGTGGAGGAGGACGGCCGGTCCCCGGTCGCGGTCGGCGTCGTGCTGGCGGCCGGCGGGATCGGCGGAATGCTGGGGGCGCTCAGCGCCCAGTGGTGGATCCCCCGCCTGTACTTGCGGACCGTGCTCATCGGCGGGCTCGCGCTGTGGGCGCTGCTCGTGCCGCTGTTGGCGGTCGTGCGTGAACCGCTGCTGATGGGAGCGGCATGCGGGGCCATGAGCTATGTCAGCGGGCTGTTCAACGTGGTGGCCGCCGTCTACCAGCTCCGGATCACCCCGGACGAACTGCTGGGCCGTTCCGCCGGGGCCGCGGGCATGTTCGCGTACGGCGCCAGCGCCCTGGGAGCGCTCGCGGGCGGGGTGCTGCTGGACGCCTGGGGCAGTCGCAGCACCGTCCTCCTGGTCGCCGCGCTGATGGCCGTGACCGCGCTCGCGGCGGCCGCGGTGCCCGCCGTGCGGGCCGCCGCCCATCCGGCCTCGGGCGACCCCGACCCGGGCCCGTCCGCTCGCGAGGACGACGGCATACCGGCGGTATAGGCCCCTGATAGGGGCTCCCCGCAGGATCGATTCGCGGGAGGTGACCGTCGTACCCGGTGATCCGTGTGGCCGGTGCCTGGGGGAGACCCCGGCCCCGGCTGTGTCCGCCTCCCGGGCCGGGCGGCGGTGATCGCGCTCTCGACCCCGACACGATCCGTTCCGATCCGACGCGCCGGCGCCGACTGCTGTTCCCGGGCGGCCGCGCGCACCTGTGGAAGGACTGAATCCCGTCATGCTCATCCTGCGGCACTCCGAGGTCGCGCAGATCCTCGACGGCCGTGAACTCGACAACATCCGGACCGTGGCCGACGCCTACCGCGTGCACGCGCAGGGCGACACCGCGGTGCCGCACTCCGTGTTCCTCCGCTTTCCCGGTCAGCCGCGCAACCGCATCATCGGCCTGCCCGCCTACCGGGGCGGGCAGAAGCCGGTCGCGGGCATGAAGTGGATCGCCTCCTTCCCCGCCAACATCGAGCGGGGCATCGAGCGGGCCAGCGCGTCGATCATCCTCAACTCGCTGGAGACGGGGCGGCCCGAGGCCCTGATCGAGGGCTCTCTGATCTCCGCCACGCGCACCGCCGCCAGCGCCGCGCTCGCCGCCGAGGTGCTCACCCGCGGCCGTCGCCCGGACGGCCTGGCGCTGGTCGGCTGCGGGGTCATCAACATGGAGATCCTGCGCCATGTGCGGGCGGCTCTGCCGGGTCTGAGGACGCTGTCCCTGTACGACAGTTCCCCGCAGCGGGCCGCCGAGTTCGCCGCCCGGGCCGCCGCGGTGCTGCCGGGTGCCGAGGTGGTCACGCTCGACAGCGCGGAGCAGGCGCTCGCGGCGCACGGCCTGGTCTCCATCGCCACCTCGGCGATCGAGCCGCACCTGGACCTCAAGGCGGCGGTGCCGGGCACGGTCGTACTGCACATCTCACTGCGCGACCTGCTGCCCGAGTCGCTGCTCGACGCGCACAACATCGTCGACGACGTCGATCACGCGGTGCGCGAGCGCACCTCGCTGGACCTGGCCGTACAGGCCGCGGGTCACCGCGAGTTCATCGATCCGCCCATCGGCCGGCTGCTCCTCGACGAAGGCACCGACGAGGCGTTCGTCCCGGCGCCGGGCCGCACCGTCGTCTACGCACCTTTCGGGCTCGGTGTCCTGGACATCGCCCTGGCCGACGACGTCCTCACCGCCGCCCGCGCCCAGGGGCTCGGTGTGGAGGTGGAGGGCTTCCTGCCGTGATCTCGACCCGTCATGACCGTACGCACCACGCCGGAATCGACACGGGAGCACACATGACCAGAAGCACCTCCCACGGGCGACGCGTCGCCTCGGTCCTCGCCACGGCCGCCGCCGCAGCCGTCGGTCTCGGTCTCGTGGCGTCGCCGGCGAGCGCCGCGACCGGCTGGGACTCACTGACCGTGCCCGTCGCCAACCACAGGACGTCAGTTCTGCCCGTCGACGGCCAGAACCTCTTCGCGCGGACCCAGAGCATCTGCTTCGACGAGTGCACGCCCACCGTGCGGCTGTGGCAGAAAACCGGCGACACGTACAAGCAGCTGGTCCCGCCCGCCGAGGCGGCGCCCGACGTCATGGCCGGCACCGCCACCGACGACCTGTGGGTCTTCGGCACCAGGTGGGCGTCCACCGGCAGCAACCGGATCCACCACTACAACGGCAGCACGTGGTCGGCGAACCTCAGCCCCGACCCCAAGGGCCTGGAGGTCGCCGACGCCGAGGCCGTCGCCAGGAACAGCGTGTGGGGCGCGGGCAGTGTCCGCGTCGAGGGCGCCCCGACCGGCTGGTACCCCGCCGTGAGTCACTGGGACGGCCAGGGCTGGAAGACCACCAAGTTCGACTTCGAGGGCACGTTCGACGCCATCGACGTGCGGTCCGAGAACGACATCTGGGCCGTCGGGTACCGCGACAGGAATGTCACCCACACCGAGCGCGACTACCAGCCGCTCGCCATGCACTACGACGGCACCGGCTGGCGTGAGGTCCCCGTCCCCGAGACCCCGGACAGCATGTACATCCTGCGTGATGTGATCAGCAACGGGCCGAACGACGTGTGGGTCGCCTCCGGCAAGCGGGTGAGCCACTGGAACGGGAGCGTCTGGACGCGCCACGACGTCTCCGGCGAATCCGGTGCCGGGGTGTCGTTCGGCTCCCACGGCGGTCAGGTCCACGCCGGTGTCAACAGCTTCGGCAACCACCCGAAACTGCTCCGCTGGAACGGCACGGCGTGGACGCAGGACACCACGCTCACCAAGGGCACGGACGTCGATCAACTGGCCGAAGCCGGCGACGGCTCGCTGTACGCCGTCACCAGCTCGGGCGACGGCGTCTTCAGCCCCTTCACTCCTCACCTGTCCCGGCTCGCCCCGCCGACCGCGGGCTGATCCACACCGCACCACACGAGAGGAACCGATCCATGAGCGACCGCAACGGCTGGGCGCCGTTGGAGGTGACGCCGGGAGACATCGGCGCCGACGGCACACCCGAGGCACTCGTCGAGCACCTGAACTCCGCCGACCTGGACACACTGCTCGTCCGGGAGAAGGCCGTGGTCTTCCGCGGGTTCAAGGTGCCCGCCGACGGACTCGACCCGGTGCTCGACCGCCTGCTGCCGCGCCGCCTGGCCTATGTGCACGGCAACTCGCCGCGTACCAAGGTGGGTTCGAACGTATACACCTCCACGGAGTACCCGCCGGAGTACACCATCTCGATGCACAACGAGATGTCGTACGCCCACGCCTGGCCCACCCGCCTCGCCTTCTACTGTGCGGTCGCGCCCGCGACCGGCGGCGCCACTCCGGTCGTGGACGCGGCGCTGTGGCTGGAGTCCCTGGACGACGAGGTGCGCGAGGCCTTCCGGAGCGGTGTGCGCTACACGCAGAACCTGCACGGCGGCAAGGGACTCGGCAAGAGCTGGCAGGACACCTTCGAGACGGAGCAGCAGGACGAGGTCGACGCCTTCCTCAAGGATGCCGGGGCCGACTGGAGTTGGGGGCCGGGCAACAGCCTGATGGTCAGCCAGGTGCGCCACTCCACGGTCCGCCACCCGGACACCGGGACCGAGGTCTGGTTCAACCAGTCCGACCAGTGGCACCCGGCCTCGCTCGGCGATGAGACGGCCAAGGCCCTGGCCCAGATCATGCCGGCGAGCGAACTGCCGCAGTACGTGACCTTTGCGGACGGCTCCCCGATCCCTGACGCATATGTGCTCCAGGTGCGCGACCGGGGCCTGGAGCACGCTGTCGACGTCGACTGGCACGAGGGCGATCTGCTGGTCATCGACAACCTGCTCGTGGGCCACGGGCGCCGCCCGTTCACCGGGCCGCGGCGGGTCCTCGTCGCCATGTCGGACTGAGCGCTCTCCGACTCCAGCCCGCAGCGGGGCCAGGGCCCGGTACATCACCGGCCCTGGCCCCGCTCACTTCCACGGCCGCCGCCGCACCGTGATCCGCACGAGTGCGGCGGCCTTCCTCCCCCGACCTCCCGCCGGGCGGACCTGCCCGGCCCGCACAGACAGGCCAGTCCCCCGTGACGCTTCACCCCGTCGTCCTGATCGCCGAAGAGCTGTCCCCGGCCACCGTCGACGCCCTCGGCCCCGATGTGGACGTGCGCCACGTCGACGGCTCCGATCGCGCCGCCCTTCTGCCCGCCCTCGCCGACGCCGACGCGGTGCTGGTGCGCAGCGCCACCCGGCTGGACCGGGAGGCGATCGCCGCCGGCCCGCGGCTGAGGATCGTCGCCCGGGCCGGGGTCGGCCTGGACAACGTCGACATCCCTGCCGCCACCGAGGCCGGTGTCGTGGTCGCCAACGCGCCGGTCTCCAATGTCACCAGCGCAGCCGAGCTGACGGTGGGTCTGCTGCTGGCCGTCGCCCGCAACATCCCCCAGGCCGACACCGCGCTGAAGAGCGGTTCCTGGCAGCGCAGCCGCTGGTCCGGCGTGGAGCTGAGCGGCAAGGTCCTCGGCATCGTCGGCCTCGGCCGCATCGGCGGCCTGGTGGCCCGGCGCATGGCCGCCTTCGGGATGGACTTGGTGGCCTACGACCCGTATGTGACCGCCGCCCAGGCGGCCGCCGTCGGGGTGCGGCTGCTGTCCCTCGACGAACTCCTCGCCCAGTGCGACTTCCTCACCGTCCATCTGCCGCGCACTCCGGAGACGACGGGCCTGATCGGCTTCGACGCCCTGCGCAAGGTGAAGCCGACCGTGCGCGTCGTGAATGCGGCCCGTGGCGGCATCATCGACGAGAACGAGCTGTACGCGGCACTCAAGGAGGGCCGCGTCGCGGGCGCCGCACTCGATGTGTACGCCAGTGAACCGTGCACCGACTCGCCCCTGTTCGCGCTCGACAACGTGGTGGTCACACCGCACTTGGGGGCCTCCACCGCGGAGGCCCAGGAGAAGGCGGGCGTGGCCGCGGCCCGTTCCGTCCGGCTCGCGCTCGCGGGTGAACATGTGCCGGACGCCGTCAACGTCCAGGGCGGCCCGGTCGCGGAGGCGGTGCGTCCGTGGATTGCGCTGACCGAGCGGCTCGGCCGGGTCTTCACCCGGTCCGCGGGCGGCACCCCCGTCCAGCTGGAGGTCCGGCTGTCGGGCGAGATCGCGGAGTCGGCCACGCCGGTGCTGGAACTCGCTGCGCTCAAGGGGGTGCTGGACGGAGCCGCCGCGAGCGCGGTGAGCCATGTGAACGCCTCGCTGGTCGCCAGGGAGCGTGGTCTGGCCTCGCGGCTGACGACCTGCCAGGACGGCGGCGGCCACCGTTCCACGATCACCCTGCACGGCATCTTCTCCGACGGCCGTGTCGTCACCGTCACCGGCATGCTCGCCGGAATGCGTCTTCAGGAGCGGCTGGTCGAGGCGCTGGGTCACGAGCTGGACCTGCCGCTCGCCGGCGACCTCTGCTTCCTGCGCTACCCGGACCGGCCGGGGGCAGTCGGCCTGATCGGCGGTGAGTTCGCCGCGGAGGGCGTCAACATCGCCGCCATGCAGGTCTCCCGGGACTCCGGCCGGACCACCGCGCTGGCCGGTTTCTGCGTCGACGCCCCTGTCCCCACGACCGCGCTCGCCCGGGCAGCCGCCGCCGTGGACGCCGACCTGACCTGGCTCGTTCCGGCCGCTGACTGACCTTTCGAAGAACTCGCTACGGGGACTATTCAGGAAATCTCCTGAATAGTGAAGTTGTGAAATTTACCGTCACAAGATCGAACCGACTGATTTACAATCCGTAGGAGATCTACGCCGATCACACGACCTATCTACAGCTGCCACGGGATGGAATCTTCTGGATGACGTGCAGCCCCGCACTTGATTCCCCTCCAGTGAGCAATCAGGCCAGCACGCAGGGCCACTTGGGAGACGCCGGTGTTAACCAACAGTCTCGGCTTGCATCCGGACGAGGAGTCCGCGTACCGGGCGATGCTCACGAACTCCCACATGAGCGTCACCGAGCTCGCCACCCACCTCGGCTGGCCCACCGGCAGAGTCTCCGCCGCCATCAACCGCCTGGCCCGGCGCTCCCTCGTACGGCTCCCCCCGAACAGCTCCGGCCGGCCGGTGCTCGTCCGGCCCGAACTGGCCCTGGCTGCGTTGCTCCTCGACGAGGAGGCCACTCTGCTCGACCACCGCAAGCGGGTGGCCGCCAGCAGCACCGCGGTCACCCAGGTGATAGCCGCGTACAACGCCCCGGAAGACCGCCCCGACGTCGTACGACTGCCGGGCCCGGATGCGGTGCAGGAGAGGATCGACCAGTTCGCGGCGGCCTGCCACGTGGAGATCGCGGCACTGGAGGTCAACAACTCCTCCTCGGCCGAGCGTCTGGAGGCCGCCGAGCGACTCGATTCGGCGATGCTGGACCGCCGGGTCGACCTCCGCCGCGTTTACCCCGACGGCGCGCGCAGCGACACGGCTACGGTCCAGTACGCCGACCGGCTGACCACCCGGGGCGGACAGGTGCGTACGGCGCGGCATCTGCCGCCCCAAATGATCATCTTTGACCGTTATTCGGCCATCGTGCCCATCGACCCCGCGCAACCGGACGCCGAGGCTGTGGCGATCCAGGGCACGGGCGCCGTCAGGGCCCTGCTCACCCTCTTCGACCACGTGTGGGAGCAGGCCACCCCCCTGGGCTCGACGGCGGACGACGACGCGGACGAGTTCACCGACCAGGAACGCACTCTGCTCGAACTGTTGTGCGCAGGCGACACCGACGAGGTGATCGCGCGCAGGCTCGGGGTGTCCGTCCGCACCGGTCGGCGCCTCACCTCGGGGCTCATGAACCGCCTCGGCGCGCGCAGCCGCTTCCAGGCGGGCGTACTGGCGGCAACGCGCGGCTGGGTGCTGCCACCCGAGCCCCAGGACGCGACACCGCGCACGGCGGCCGAGCCGAAGGCCACTGGGTGATCCTCATTCTGCCCGCACGGCGTTGGGGCAGAATATCCAGCCGACACGCGACGCGGACGTCTGCGTGTTCAAGAAAAACGGGGGAACACCATGCCGGACAACCTGGAAATAGACTGCGACGAAGAATTCGTTTACCAAGTACTGCTGGAAAAACCGAATCTCAACGTGGCCGGCCTTTCCGAAACTCTCGGTTGGTCTCCGGAAAGAGTGACCGCGGCCTTCAACAAACTGATCCACATGTCCTCACTGAATCCCGGAAGCGAGGACGCGAGGCGCAGAACGAGCCGGATCAGGCGCAGCCTCATCTCGTTCCTGGACCGCCAGGAGGAGGAGCTGATCCGGCGCCAGGCGGAGATCGTCACCAGCCGTCAGGTGATCTTCCAGCTGCTCGCCGAGCAGGCCGAGGCCGGCCCGGCCGACGAACACAGGGGGGCCCGGCGGCTGGAGGGCAGGGAGGCGATCCAGTCCCTCATCCGGACCATGGCCGACACCTGCACGTCCGAGGTCGCCGTCTTCGCCACCGGTGGTGGCCAGCCGGCCGAGAGCCTGGAGGCGGCCAAGCCGCTCGACTCCACAGTCCTGGAGCGGGGGGTGAGCGTGCGCTACGTCTACCTCGACAGCGTCCGCAACGACGGTGCCACCACGGCGTACGCACAGTGGCTGACCCGGAAGGGTGGGCAGGTACGGACGGTGCCGCACCTGCCCACACGCCTGCTCATCTATGACCGGGCCCTGGCGATCGTCCCCGTGAACCCGCAGGTCGCGGATGCCGCCGTACTCGCTCTTGAGGACGTGGGCGTGGTCAATGCCCTGCAGGCCCTCTTCGAACGGACCTGGGACCAGGCGTCCCCCCTCGGCGAGGACCGCACCCGGGACTCACACGGGCTCACCGCGCAGGAGCGTGCCGTACTGGAGCTCCTCGCCCGGGGGCTCACCGACGAGATGATCGCCCGCAAGCTGGCAGTGTCCGTGCGCACCGTGCGCCGCATGACGGCCGGCATGATGAACCGCCTCAAGGCGGCCAGTCGTTTCCAGGCCGGTGTGCTTGCCGTCGCGCGGGGCTGGCTCCGCGGTTGACGTCCGGTTGCGGATCACGGTCCCCAGGTGTTGTCCAGCGGACTGGGAGCGTCCTCCGCACTGAACCCGGACACCTGACCGGCCTGGTGTGCGCTCACCGGGGACGCGGCGACCCCCGCCGCCGTCGCGGCCAGAACGGCGACAATAGGCACCAGCAAAGTGAGCTTCAGTCGTTTCAAGCCCTTCACAACGGACCTTTCTTGTTGCTTTTTCAACCCTCGTTTCGACGTGTTCGATTATTTCAGGGCAATTCCACGGGCCGCCAGCGCACTTGATGTCCACTTCTACCTGTGGCAGGAGCCTGCCATCACTGCCATCCGTGACAGGCTCCGGCCACCGTTGGATCAGTAGCCTCCCCACTCCACGAGGAGTTGGTTTCGCTCCTGTTCGGTGAGTAGGTCGATGCCGCCGACCGGGCGCTCAGGATCCTCTGCCAGGGTCTCCAGCAGATGCAGGACCCGGTCGAGCAGCCGCTGCGCCTCGTCGCGCGTGTAGAGATCCGGCAGGTATCCCAGCCGCAGACCGAGACTGCCGCCGTCCGGCACGACGGCCATGCGGAGCGGGTAGTGGGTGGCGTCCTCGTTGTCGACGTCGAGCACCTCGAGGTCACCGAGAACCGAGTCGAGGACCGACGGGTCCAGGGGGTAGTTCGTCAGCACCGTGGTGGTGTCGAAGAGGGCGCCGAAGCCGGTGTGCCGCTGGATGTCGGACAGCCCGTAGTGGTGGTGCGGGATCAGCGCCGACTGCTCCGCCTGCAGCCGGGTCAGCAACCCGATCACCGGCTCCTCCGGGCGCAGGCGCACCCGTACCGGCAGGGTGTTGATGAACAGGCCGAGCATCCGCTCGACCCCCTCCAGCTCCGGCGGCCGACCCGAGACCGTGGCACCGAAGACCACGTCCTCCCGGCCCGTCTGCCGCGCCAGCAGCAGACCCCACACACCCTGGATGACGGTGTTCAGCGTCACCCCGTACCGACGCCCGGTCGCGGCCAGGGCCCCGGTGAGTTCCTTGGGCATCTCCGTACGGACCATGTCCTGTACAGGGCTGTGGTCGTGGGTGGTCCCGGCGGCGACGAGGGTCGGTTCGGGCAGCCCTTCGAGCGCCGAGGCCCACGCCTTCTCCGCCGCTGGCCGGTCCTGCCGCGCCAGCCACGCCAGATACTCCCGATACGGCGTCACCGCCGGCAGCCCCGCGTCCTCGCCCCCGGCCGCATACAGCCGGAACAACTCCTCCACCAGCACCGGAACCGACCAGCCGTCCCACAGAATGTGATGACCCGTCAACACAATCCGGTA
>NZ_JBVKBY010000011.1:0-395532 GCF_055656945.1 Streptomyces sp. NPDC111606 | reverse complement strand
AACGCCGCCCGTAATCGGTTCACTTCATGCGCATCCACCAGACCAACATGCTCTTGATCAGCACCAACGGAAAGACCTAACGAAGCACTACTAGGGCCTGTTGCGTCCTAACCCGGATAGGGGAGGAGACCGGAGGCGATCCTCTCCCAGGATGCCTTCAGCTCCGCCAGCAGCTCCGGCTCGTCGGGCGCCAGGTCGGCCTGCTCCCGCTGGTCGGCGCCGAGGTCGTAGAGGTGGTCGGTCCCCTTGTCGTCCCGGTAGTACTTCCAGTCGCCGCGCCGCAGGGCCCGGTTGGCCCGCACCCGCCAGAACAGGTCCCGCTCCGGCAGCTCCGCGCCGCGCAGCAGGTAGTCCGCGAGACTGGTGCCGTCCAGCGGATACGCCGGGTCGGGCCGCGCACCGCCCAGCTCCAGCAGGGTCGCCGTCCAGTCGGGGGAGAAGACCGGCTCGTAGCTGACCTGCCGGCCGTCGATGCGGGCGGGCCAGCGCAGGATCGACGGAACCCGGATGCCGCCCTCCAGCAGCACGAACTTCTCCCCGCTGAGCGGCCAGTTGTAGGAGTAGCGCTCACCACCGTTGTCGCTGGCGAACAGCACGACGGTGTTCTGCTCCTGCCCCGACCGGCGCAGCGCGTCGAGCACCTCGCCGACGGCCGCGTCGAGGCTCTCCACCATCTGCGCGTACTTCTCGACCGAGCCGCCGTCGTAGTGGTTCAGCGCCCGGCTGACCTCCGCCTGGCTCTTCGCCGCCCGGATCCTCGCCTCGATCTCGGCGGCGGTGTCCTCGTCACCCTCCGCGAGCCAGGGCCAGTGCGGGGTGGTGAAGTTGAGATTGAGCAGCCACGGCGTGTCGTCGTGGTCCCGGCTCACGTACTCGACGGCGCGCTCGGTCAGCACGATCGTGTAGTACCGCAGGTCCTTGTACTCCGCGTCGCCCTCGTAGAGGTCGTACGTGCCCAGCTGGCCGAGCTTGGAGAAGTACTCCAGGACGCCCCCGAAGTTCCCGAAGAACTCGTCCCACCCGGACTTGGTGGGGCTGTGGTCCGGCAGCCAGCCGCAGTGCCACTTGCCGATCAGCGCGGTGGCGTAGCCGGCCCTCTTCAGCAGCGAGGCCAGGGTGGGGTGGTTGGGGTCCAGCCCCTGCGTCCTGTTGGCGATCGGCTCGGCGAGCCCGTCCGGCGTACGGCCCGGATAGCGCCCGGTGTAGAGACTGAACCGGGTCGGCGAGCAGGTCGCGGACCCGGAGTACGCGTTCGTGAACCGCACCCCCTGCCGGGCCAGCCGGTCCAGGTTCGGGGTCCTGATGTGCGGGGCGCCGTACGAGGACAGGTCGGCCCAGCCGAGGTCGTCGCCGAGGATGACCAGGATGTTGGGGCGCCTGCCGGGCGCGCCGGGGCGGCGGGCCTTGAACGGGCGCTCGGCGGGGACGGCTTCGACGGCATCGGCGGCTGCTGCGGCGGTGGTCGTGGCGGCGACGGCGGTCACGGCGCCGCCGCCGACGAGACCACCGAAGGCACGGCGGGAGATCTCGGGCATGCCTCTCAGTCGATCAGCGGGCCGAGCCCCGTGACCAGGCAACCGGCGCGTAGTTCACGCGACTGCAACGCCACGTCGGCAAACCTCTCTCAGGCGAGCACCCGCAGCAGCAGCACGGCCCGCGCCGGCACCGTGATCGCCGCCCCCGCCCGGTGCTCCACGCCCGGCGCCTCCCCCTGCTCCTCCCGTGAGGTGTCGACGACCACCTCGTACCGCTCCGCCCACGGCGGCCCCGGCAGCACGAAGGTCACCGGACGGTCGCCGGCGTGCAGGACGGCCAGGAAGCTGTCGTCGAGGATCGGCGCACCCCGCTCGTCGCGGCCCGGGATGTCCCGGCCGGAGAGGTACATGCCCAGCGTGGCGGCGGGGGCGTACCAGTCCCGTTCCGTCATCTCCGCGCCGCGCAGGGTGAACCAGGCCAGGTCCCGCAGGCCGTCGGCCGAATGGGCCCGCCCGGAGAAGAAGGCGCGGCGGCGCAGCACGGGATGCCGGTGGCGCAGCTCGATCAGCCGGGCCGTCAGATCGAACAGGGCCTTCCAGCCCGGGTCCTCCAGCAGCCCCCAGTCCAGCCAGCTGATCTCGTTGTCCTGGCAGTAGGCGTTGTTGTTGCCCCGCTGCGTCCGCCCCAGCTCGTCGCCCGCGACCAGCATCGGCACGCCCGTCGACAGCAACAGGGTCGTCAGCAGGTTCCGCAACTGCCGCCGCCGCAGCGCCCGGACGCGCTCGTCGTCCGTCTCGCCCTCGGCCCCGCAGTTCCAGGACCGGTTGTCGTTCGAGCCGTCCCGGTTGCCCTCGCCGTTCGCCTCGTTGTGCTTGCGCTCGTAGGACACCATGTCCCGCAGCGTGAAACCGTCGTGCGCCGTCACGAAGTTGACCGAGGCGTACGGCCGCCGCCCGCCCCACGCGTACAGGTCGCTCGACCCCGACAGGCGGTACCCCAGATCCCGTACGTCCGGCAGCGCGCCCCGCCAGAAGTCCCGTACGGCATTGCGGTAGCGGTCGTTCCACTCCGTCCACAGGGGTGGGAACGCGCCCACCTGGTAGCCGCCCGAGCCCACGTCCCACGGCTCGGCGATCAGCTTCACCCGGCGCAGCACCGGATCCTGCGCGATGACGGCGAGGAACGGCGAGAGCATGTCGACGTCGTGCATGGAGCGGGCCAGCGCCGCCGCCAGGTCGAAGCGGAAGCCGTCCACGCCCATCTCCGTCACCCAGTAGCGCAGGGAGTCGGTGATGAGGCGGAGTACGTGCGGCTGTACGACGTGCAGTGTGTTGCCGCAGCCCGTGTAGTCGGCGTACCTGCGGGCGTCCGACTGCAACCGGTAGTACCCGCGGTTGTCGATGCCCTTCAGCGACAGCGTCGGGCCCAGCTCGCCCGCCTCCGCGGTGTGGTTGTAGACCACGTCGAGGATGACCTCGATCCCGGCCGCGTGCAGGGCGTGCACCATCCGCTTGAACTCGCCGACCTGCTGACCGGTCGTGCCGGAGGCGGCGTAGGCGGCGTGCGGGGCGAAGTAGCCGATGGAGTTGTAGCCCCAGTAGTTGCGCAGGCCCTTGCGCAGCAGATGGTCCTCGTGCGCGAACTGGTGCACCGGCAGCAGCTCCACCGCCGTCACTCCCAGCTTCACCAGGTGTTCGACGGCCGCCGGGTGCGCGAGACCGGCGTAGGTGCCCCGCAGCTCCTGCGGTATCCCCGGATGCAGCTCGGTGAAGCCCCGGACATGCACCTCGTAGATCACCGAGTCCGCCCACGGCGTCTTCGGCCGCCGGTCGTCCATCCACTCGTCGTCGGGGGCGTCGTCGTGGACGACCACGCCCTTCGGGACGTACGGCGCCGAGTCCCGGTCGTCGCGCACGGTGTCGGCGACATGCTGCTGCGGCCAGTCGCGGACATGCCCGTACACCTCGGGCGGCAGGCTGAAGTCGCCGTCCACCGCACGGGCGTACGGGTCGAGAAGCAGTTTGGCCGGGTTCCAGCGGCCCCCGGTCCACGGGTCCCAGCGGCCGTGCACCCGGTAGCCGTAGCGCTGACCCGGCATGACACCCGGCACGAAGCCGTGCCAGATCTCGTGCGTCAGCTCGGTGAGCCGGGCCCGGGTCTCCTTGCCCTGCGCGTCGAACAGACACAGCTCGACGGCCTCGGCTCCCCCCGCCCACAGCGCGAAGTTGGTGCCCGCCACCCCGTCCGGGCCGACCCGGAAGCGGGCGCCGAGCGGCATCGGCGCGCCCGGCCACACCGGCACGGCCGGGGTCTTGCGCTGCGCCCCGTTCACGACGGCGGCCGGGCGCCCCTCCTCAGCGGCGACCGCCCCGGCCACCGCCTCCTGCTCGGCTGCGCTCGACACCTGTCGGCCTCCCACGGCTCATGGACCCCACGCACAGGGAAAGAGAGCCCACGGTGTCCCGGTCCGCGGCTCCCCATCGCGTCGTCCTCCCCACTGTTCTGCCCACCGCCGGGCTCGCACTCACGTTTCCCCAGGGCCACCCCGGTCGTTGGGGTCTTCGTGAGGCACGTACAAGGGCGCGCGCGGCGCGCGGGGGCCGTGTTGGCCGCCGTACTGACATGGGCAGGACTGCTGGCCGGTGCTGCCGGCTGTACTTCGGACGGCGGTGGCGCGGACCGGACGCCGGGCAAACCCCGGGCGCCCGAGGACGTCATCCGGGTCACGCCCGACGACGAGACCAAGGGCGCACGCCCCGACGACCCGCTGCTTGTCCGTGTGCTCAGCGGACGCCTGGAGTCGGTGAAGGTCGTCAAGTCCCAGGACGCCCAGGACACCCCGGTGCCCGGGCGGATCTCCGGGGACGGCCGGCGCTGGGAGCCCGAGGACCCCAGGCTCGCGCTGGCCGCCGAATACACGATCGACGCGGTGGCCGTCGACGGCCACGGACGCCGCAGCGCACGGCACACGACCTTCACCACGTACGTCCCCGAGGAGCGGTTCATCGGATACGTCGCCCCGGAGAACCGCTCCACCGTCGGCACCGGAATGATCGTCTCGCTGGACTTCAACCGCGAGATCCAGAACCGCGCCGCCGTCGAACGCGCCATCGAGGTCACCGCCGAGCCCGCCGTGGAGATCCGCCCGCACTGGTTCGGCGCGGGCCGCCTCGACTTCCGTCCCGAGCACTACTGGAAGCCCGGCACCCAGGTCACCGTCGCGCTGCGGCTGCGGGACGTCGAGGGGGCGCCCGGGGTGTACGGGCAGCAGTACAAGACGTTCTCCTTCACCGTCGGCCGCCACCAGGTCTCCGTCGTCGACGCGGCCAAGCACACCATGGAGGTCCGGCGCGACGGCGAGCTGCTGACGACCGTGCCGGTCACCGCCGGCTCCCCGAAGACCACCACCTACAACGGCAAGATGGTCGTCACCGAGATGCTGGAGCTGACCCGGATGAACGGCGCCACGGTCGGCTTCAAGAAGGCCAACGGCAAGGGCGAGTACGACATCCCGGACGTCCCGCACGCCATGCGCCTGACCAACTCCGGCACCTTCCTGCACGGCAACTACTGGGCGGACGCCTCCATCTTCGGACGGAGCAACGTCAGCCACGGGTGCGTGGGGCTCAGGGACGTCAAGGGCGGCGGTTCGGAGACGCCGGCGGGCTGGTTCTTCGACCGCAGCCTGGTCGGGGACGTCGTCGAGGTCGTCCGCAGCAATGACAAAAAGGTCGCTCCCGACAATGGCCTCGGAGGATGGAATATGGGCTGGAAGGAGTGGAAGGCCGGGAGTGCGGTGAAGTAACAGGACAGGGGGGTCGGTTGCCCGACCGGCCGACCGTCCGTCGATGTTGGAACGGAACGGTGACAAACGCGCGGCGTCGGCGCCCTGGCCTTGTGGTTAATATGCGCCGATGAGCGCGGCAAATGCGCGGGGGCGCGGGCCTGACCAGGCCCGGGGGAGGGGAGAAGGACTTGAACGTGCGGCCGATATCGGGGGCGTCGGTTGACGCGCGCGGGAGGCGTGGGCGCAAGGGGCTGGCGGCGATGGCCGGAGTGCTGCTGCTCGCCGTCACCGCGTGCGGCGGGAGCGGCGGATCGGACTCCGGGGCCGGTGACGGCAAGGGCGGCGACTCCTCCACGGCGGAGGCCAAGAAGTCGCAGGCGGTGGTGACCATAGCTCCGGGCGACGGCGCCAAGTCCGTCGAGACCAGCGGGGCGCTGAAGGTGACCGCGGCCAAGGGCAGGCTGACGGACGTCGAGGTCAAGGACACCAAGGGCAACGCGATAGCCGGGAAGATATCCGGCGACGGCGCCGCCTGGACGCCGTCCACGCACCTCGCCGCCGCCACGAAGTACTCGGTGCACGCGGTCGCCAAGGACTCCGACGGCCTGGAGGCCGCCAAGGAGGCCGACTTCACCACCCTGACCCCGAAGAACACCTTCCTCGGCCGGTTCACCCCCGAGGACGGTTCCAAGGTCGGCGTCGGAATGCCGTTCTCCCTCCGCTTCGACCGGGGCATCACCAACCCCGAGGACGTCGAGAAGGCCATCACCATCAAGACCGAGCCGGCCGTCGAGGTCGAGGGCCACTGGTTCGGCAACGACCGCCTCGACTTCCGGCCCGAGAAGTACTGGAAGGAAGGCACGAAGGTCACGGTCGACCTCAACCTCGACGGCGTCGAGGGCCGCGACGGCGTCTACGGCGAGCAGGACAAGAAGGTCACCTTCACCATCGGCCGCAACCAGGTCTCGATCGTCGACGCGAAGACCAAGAAGATGAAGGTCACGCAGGACGGCAAGGTCGTCAAGACCATCCCCGTCACCACCGGCGCGCCCGGGTACGAGACCTGGAACGGTCAGATGGTCATGACCGAGAAGTTCGTCCAGACCCGTATGAACGGCGACACGGTCGGCTACGACGGCGAGTACGACATCAAGGACGTCCCGCACGCCACCCGCCTGACCGACTCCGGGACCTTCATCCACGGCAACTACTGGGGCGGCGGCGTCTTCGGCAACACCAACGCCAGCCACGGGTGCATCGGCCTGCGCGACGTCAAGGGCGCGTGGGACAAGGGCACCCCGGCGGCGTGGTTCTACAACCACTCGATGATCGGTGACGTGGTGGTCGTGAAGAACTCCGCCGACGGGACGGTCGCTCCGGAGAACGGCCTCAACGGCTGGAACATGTCGTGGGAGAAGTGGAAGGCGTAGTGCCGCAGTGATGGGCCTACGGCCCCGACGCTGACATACGGCCCTGGTGCACGGCCTCGACTGTGAGGTACGGCACCGGGGCCGTACCCGTTAGTCCCCGTTAACCTGCTGGCATGACCGTGAATCTCGAAGTCGCCGAAGGTGTCGGTACCCTCCGCCTCGACCGACCGCCCATGAACGCGCTGGATGTCGCCACCCAGGACCGGCTCAAGGAGCTCGCCGAGGAGGCGGGCCGTCGTGACGACGTACGGGCCGTGGTGATCTACGGCGGGGAGAAGGTGTTCGCGGCGGGCGCGGACATCAAGGAGATGCAGGCCATGGACCACGCGGCGATGGTCCTGCGCGCCCGGGCCCTGCAGGAGTCGTTCACGGCGGTGGCCCGCATCCCGAAGCCGGTCGTGGCGGCGGTGACGGGCTACGCGCTCGGCGGTGGGTGCGAGTTGGCGCTGTGCGCGGACTACCGCATCGCCGGGGACAACGCCAAGCTGGGCCAGCCGGAGATCCTGCTCGGCCTGATCCCGGGCGCCGGCGGCACCCAGCGGCTGGCCCGGCTGATCGGCCCCTCGAAGGCGAAGGACCTGATCTTCACGGGCCGCATGGTGAAGGCGGACGAGGCGCGGGAGTTGGGCCTCGTGGACCGCGTGGTGGCGCCGGACCAGGTCTACGCCGAGGCGCACGCCTGGGCGGCGAAGCTGGCGCAGGGTCCGGCGATCGCGCTGCGTGCGGCGAAGGAGTCGATCGACACCGGTCTGGAGACGGACATCGAGACGGGCCTTGCGGTGGAACGGGGCTGGTTCGCGGGCCTGTTCGCCACGGAGGACCGGGAGCGGGGGATGCGGAGCTTCGTGGAGGAGGGGCCGGGCAAGGCCAAGTTCCTCTGAGCGTCGGGAAATTCCCGGTCTGAAACTCCGTCGAACCACTTGCAATTGACAGGACGTCTGATCCGGGTCCCTCGATGGGGCGGTTTATGGCAGCCTTAAGGCAGCCTTAAGCGTGCCTTGTCGAGGGAGCCTGTCGATTGCCTCAAGCGGACCCTCCGCCGCAGCTCAGGTGGGCTGCGGACGGCTCCGAACTGCCCCCGTCATATGCCAACCGTGCCCTGCGGAATGACCGCTTCCGGGGGAAGTATTCCTGCGGAACGGCCCCGGAGGGCCCCGCGGGCGGCCATGATGGGGGCATGGCGGGGCTGGAGGGTATCGAACAGCCGCGGGGACACGGCCGTGCGACCGCGGCGCGCTGGTCGCCGACGGTCGAGGACGAAACTGCTGCGAAGGCGCTGGAGTTGTTCGGCAATCCCACGGAGGCGGAGGTTCCGCTCCCGTCCCGTCCGGAGTCCGCCGCCACGGCGCGGCGACTGACGCAGGTTGTGGTCCTGCGCCAGTGGGGCCTGACCCCGAAGATGACGGAGGACGCGGTCCTGCTCGTCTCGGAACTGGTCGGCAACGCCGTCCGCCACACCGGCGCCCGCGTCTTCGGCCTCCGTATGCGCCGCCGCCGCGGCTGGATCCGCATCGAGGTCCGCGACCCGTCCCGGGGGCTGCCCTGTCTGATGCCGGTCCAGGAGATGGACATCAGCGGCCGGGGCCTGTTCCTGGTCGACAAACTCTCCGACCGCTGGGGCGTGGACCTGCTGCCGCGCGGCAAGACGACATGGTTCGAGATGCGGGTGGCGGACCGCTGACGCGTACCTCCGGCGGCTGAGCCGACTGCGGCGGCCCATCCCCCTGCCGCCGACGTACCAAGGGGCTCCGCCCCCTGACCCTCCCCGGCACCGATGCCCACCCACCACCCGACTCGCCTTCTCCCGACGCCGACACCCGGCACCCCAGCCCGTCAGGCCGTCGCCGCGACGACGGCTCGGCCCGGCGCCCGATGGGGGAGGCGTCAGGGTGGTGATGCCCTCGACACCCGCACCGGCGAACAGCTCGCCCGTATCTCCGTCGGCAGCGGCCCGCACGGCCTCGCCGTCTACCCGCGGCCGGGCCGCTAATCCCTCGGCCACACGGGCATCTTCCGCCGGTGGGCGGCCGGTTGACCGGCGGTCAGCGGACACGCCGCCGTACGGGTGACGATGCGTGCCGCGCCGTCACGGGCCCGGGATCGTGCTTCCCATGATCACAACTCGCCTGCGGCGGCGGGCCGCTGCCGCCGTCCTGTCCCTCTCGGCCATCCTCGCCACGACGGCCGCCACGGCTCCGCAGTCCCCCGCCCCGGCCCGCCCGGCCGCAGTCAGGGCCGTCGCCCCGGTCGCCTGTCCCGTCCAGTACGACGACAGGCTCAAGGCCGCCGCCGACCGCCGCGTCGACGTCGACCGGATCACCCCCGCCCCGGCCTGGCGCACCGGCTGCGGCACGCTCTACCGGGCCGACGGCCGCGGCCCGGACATCGTCTTCGAGGAGGGCTTCCGGCCCAGGGACGTCGTCGACGGCCAGTACGACCTGGAGCAGTACGTCCTGGTCAACCAGCCCTCCCCGTACGTCTCCACGACCTACGACCACGACCTGTACAAGACGTGGTGGAAGTCGGGCTGGAACTACTACATCGACGCCCCCGGCGGCATCGACGTCAACAAGACCATCGGCGACACCCACAAATGGGCCGACCAGGTGGAGGTCGCCTTCCCCGGCGGCATCGACCGGACGTACGTCATCGGCGCCTGCCCGGTGGACAAAGCCACCAAGGTCGAGATCATGAGCGACTGCCGGAGCAACCCGCACTTCGAGGCCTGGCACTGACGGTCTGGAGCTGACGGCCTGCCCCCTACCAGGCGTGCAGGAGCAACTCCGCGCCGACCGGCCGGTAGCCGGCCGCCTGGAACGCCCGCGCGCTGCGGGCGTTCCCCGGCGCGACCTGGGCCCACAGGGGCTCCTCGACGAGATGCCGGGCCGCGCTCGCCAGCAGCCGCCCCAGCCCCCGGTGCCGTACGCCCTCGTCCACCTCGACCGAGACCTCCAGGCGGCCCGCGACCCCGCGCCCCGTCACCAGCACGCCACCGTCCGCCGCCCACGCGCGTACGTCGTCCCGCCGGCGTCGGGCATAGACGACCCGGGGATGCTCGGCGTCCTCGATCTCCTTCAGTGCGATGGGCGGCTCACCCGGCAGCGGGGAGCCGACCAGGACCGCGTCGATGGTCTCCGACGCCCGCCCCGTCCGCTCCATGAGCGCCGCCAGGAAGCGCGGATTCATCGCCGCGGCCAGGGCGTCGCAGCCGACGTCGCGCAGGGCGGCGTACACCCAGTCAGGATCCTCGTCCGTGAAGACGACGGAGTGCGCCGTGAAGGCAAGGACGCCCGCGTTCCGGGCGGAGGGCTGGGGCACTACCGTCGTACGGCCGTCCGCGGGCGGGAAGATCCCCCGCGCCACAGCCTCCAGAATCTCCCGCAAGGTCTCCGCCACGGCCGCCCCCGTCCCACTCCCTGAGCCGTCACCCACTACTGGGCCCACACTCCCAGACATCGCCGACGCCGGCACCGGGCGCCGCGTGGAGTCCGGTGGGTGGTCGACGGGCTGGAGGCGTGGGCGGACGGTTAATCTGACCTGCGGCAGTAAGCCAGCACAACACGACAGACGCGAGCAGACGCGAGTAAAGGGGCGGACCGGTGACGCACATCGACATCGAGGAAGCACGCAAGCAGTTCGAGCGCATCGATGCGGACGGGGACGGCACCATCACCGCCGCCGAATTCAAGTCCGCCCTGGCTCAGGGCGGCGACTGGAACGTGACCGAGGCGGTCGCCGAGGCGATCATCAAGAGCCGTGACCTCAACGGCGACAAGCTGCTGTCGTTCGACGAGTTCTGGTCCTACCTGAACAAGTGACGTGCGGGAGGGGTGCCCTCCGCCCGAGCGGCGGAGGGCACCCCTTCGCCATGTCCGCCGCCGGAAGTGTGGTCAGGCGTTCTCGGCCCACTCGCGCAGAGCGGCCTTGCTCGCGAAGTTCGCGACGTTCTTGTCCAGCGGGTTGTCCGTGTACTGGTGGAAGCGCCACTTCGCCTGGATGCGGGGCTTGCCTGCGGTCACGTAGTCGGCGATCCAGAGCCCATCGCCGGCATACGACGTGGTGTCGACGTTGAGCCAGTAGTGGCGATTTGCGTAGAGGACGACCGGATTGTTCGGTCGTTTCTCCTTCACCTTCCTGATGAACAGGTCCTTCTCCGCGTTGCTCGCATGTGTCCCCTCGCTCGTCGTCTCCCAGTCGACGGCGAGGATGTCGCCCGCCTTCTCGGGGGCCTTGCTGACGAAGTAGTCGGCCTGGGCGGAGAGGTTGCCGGGCCAGAGGAAGTGGTAGAAGCCGACGACCAGGCCGGCGTCGCGGGCGCGTTTGGTCTGGGCGGTGAGTTTGGGGTTGATGTAGGAGCGGCCCTCCGTCGCCTTGATGAAGACGAAGGAGAGGCCGTCCGTGTCGTAGGACGAGGACTGGTACGCGCTTACATCGATGCCGCGGAGCATGGGGGGAGACTCCTTCAAGTGTCAGTGGGGGGATAGGAGTTGGAATTGGTGTATGCCCCTGCTTCGTGGGGGCGGAACATCACCATTCGTGTCGCCAGCTCCGTGACCGTCCTGAGGAGGTCCGCGGGGGGTTGGGCCAGGTCGACGGCGTGGGTCGTGATCGTGATGCCGGCTCGGCGGATGGTGTGGTGCGTGGGGGCGCTCGGGGAGCCTTGGGACGCGGCCGCGTACACCAGGTGGCCCTGGTGGAGGCCGAGGGCCGTGCAGTAGGCGAGCAGTTGGAACATGTGCTCCGTGCGGGGCGTGGTGTCGAGGTGGGCGTACTTCGCGTCCACGACCGAGACCGGGCGGCCGGAGCGGTACAGCACCAGGTCCGGCCGGAAGCGCACCTGCCCGGCCTCGTCGAGGCGGTGGTGGCCCTCCTGGGCGGCGCATCGGATGCCCTGGGGGGAGAGGGCCGCGCGCAGGGTGTCCTCCAGAAAGCGCTCGAAGACCTTCGGCATGTCGAGCAGGAAGCCGTCCACCGTCACGCTCGCCTCGCCGTCCGGACGTACGGAACGTGCCGACAGCAGCAGCTCCGCCAGGCGTAGCGCGTGTCGGTAGCGGGAGTTGAGGCGGGTCGGGGTCCAGTGCGGCAGTGGTGCGCCGGGGTGCAGTGGCCGGACGCCGTAGAGGTGGTCGGCGAGGTGGCGCAGGGCGAGGGTGGTGCCGACGGGGACACCCGGGAGCCGGGCGGCGAGGTGCAGGGCGGCGAGCAGGATGCGGTTCTCGGCGATGTCGGAGGTGTGGTCGTCGTAGCGGACGGCTACCGGGAGCGGCATGCCCACGCGGCGCAGTTGGTCGGCGGTGCGGATCCGGCCGCGCAGCAGGGGCAGTTCCTCCTCGACCGTGCGGTAGCCGTGCAGCACTCCGGCGTCCAGCGTGCGGCGTGCGGTGCGGGCGAGCAGTTCCGCCAGGGCCGGCAGCAGGTCGTTCGAGGTGGCGGCCGTGACCTCGTCCGGGTGCCAGGGGTCGGTCGGGGAGTGGGTGAGCAGGAACAGCAGGTCGCTGACGGCCAGTTTGGGGCGCAGGTGGAGCCGGATCGCCTCGCCGGCCGGGGTGCGCAGCCGGACGAGGCCGACCTTCTGGTTGCCGGTCAGCCGCCAGCGGCCGCCTGCCGCCGGCGTCAGCCGCAGCAGCCCCGGCACGCCGATGAGGCCGGCGACCTGGTCGGCGGTCAGGTCCCGGACGGTGCCGGGGCCGGTCTCCCGTACCTCCAGGTCCAGGTGGGTCACGAGCCGAGCGCCGTACGCAGGGAGTCGAGGCCGTACTCCTTCTCCACGTCGACTCCCGTGCCGTACAGCTGGTCCTCCAGCAGCGGCAGGATCTGGGTGCGCCAGACGAGATCCAGCACCTCGGGCCGGTCCACGCCCCGTCTCATCAGGTACGACGGTCCGATGGCCCGGTCGGCGTCGCCCAGTCGCGCGTTGAGTTCGTCCAGCAGCCGGGCGGGGGCGGAGGGGAGGCCGCGGTCGCGCAGCCAGCGGTCCAGGAGGCCGTGGACCGGCGGCTGTTCGGGGGAGAGCCGGCGGAAGGCGAAGCGGCGCCGCATGGCCGCGTCGACGAGCGCGATCGAGCGGTCGGCGGTGTTCATCGTGCCGATGAGGAAGAGGTTGCCCGGCAGGTGGAAGGGGTCGTGCGGGCTGTACTGGGTGGTGACCGGCTCCTCGCGGTACTCCAGCAGGAAGTACAGCTCGCCGAAGACCTTGGCCAGGTTGGCCCGGTTGATCTCGTCGATGATCAGGATGTACGGGTTCGCCGGGTCCTTGGCGGCACGCTCGGCAAGCAGCCTGAACGGGCCCGGCAGGACGTCGAACACCACCGAGCCGTCCTCGCCCCGCACGGGCCGGAACCCCTCGAAGAAGTCCTCGTAGGTGTAGGAGGGGTGGAACTGCACGAGCTCCACCCGGTCGGGGCCGGCCAGATGCCGGGCGAGGGCGCGGGCGAGGTAGGTCTTGCCGGTGCCGGGCGGGCCGTGCAGGACGAGCTGGCCCTGGTCGCGGAGCTGCTCGGCCGTCTCCCTGAGCCAGTCGAGCGGCATCAGCAGCCGGGTGGCGAGTTCCTCGGTGACGGGTGGCAGCTCGAGTGGCTTGGTGACATCGACGTCGACGAGTTCCTCGGCCACGACGTCCTCCAGCCCCGCGCGTTCCGCCAGCTCGGCGGCCACGCTGCTGATGTCGTACACCGTGGGCGGCAGTGGGAGCCGGGCCTGCACCGTCTCGGGCAGCTCCGCGCGGTTGAGGGGCCGCCCGGCGGTCGCCCAACTCACCTGGCGGCGACGGGCGTTGTCGAGGCCGTCGGAGGGGTCGTACGTCGCGGGGCCCTGGACCGTGCCGACGTGGACCTCGTCGGGGGTGACGGTGACCACGAGGTCGCCGGGCTGCATGACGGTGAGGAAGACGTGCAGCTGGTACGCGGCCTGGCCGCGCATCTGGGTGCTGGCGTCCGGCATCGCGTCGGCGACCGCCCGCTGGACCTCCTGCTTGGTGGAGTCGGCGGGGATCTGCGGTACCTCGCGCCAGGACACCGAGCAGTAGCCCTGCTCGATCCAGGCCGGGATGAAGTTGCGTCCGTCGACGTTGTAGCCGCGCACGAGCCAGCCGCGCTGCTCGTGCTCGACGGTGCCCGCGCGCCATCGGCGCACCCACGGCTCGTCGTAGAAGTCGACGCGTTCGCCGGTCTGTTCCTCCAGTGTCCTGCGCAGTTCCAGCAGGTCGCGGTCGTCGTCGCCGGAGGGCTGCGGGAGTTCGCCCGCGAACGCCTTGACGATCTCCTGCTTGTGGTAGGCGCTGGCGATCGGCTGGAAGGTGTCCGGGAAGAGCGTGTACAGCAGGACGTGGATCTGGGCGCGGCCCTTCTTGTGACCCACCGAACGCTGCACGTCGAGGCACTCGTCCCGCAGCGTCCACGGGTCGTTCAGCAGCGCCTCCCGTTCCGGGAGTGGCCTCGCGGCGATCCGCTCCACCAGCAGGACCAGGATCTGGAACTGCGCCCACCGGTAGTTCAGGAAGCCCTGTCCGCCGTGCAGGAAGCCTGCCAGTGAGGTCTCCAGGTCTACGTCGATCGTCGCCGCGTCCAGGCCGGCCCAGGACAGGACCTCGTCCAGGATCTGGAGCTTCTTCCTGATCCCGATCTGCTCGGGCACCAGCGGGGCCATGTTCACGAACAGCAGCTCGGCCGCGAGGGCGATCGTGGCCGCGGGTGCGCCGTCGAGCTGGCGCCGCAGCTTGACGAGGAACGTGTCCGACGATGAGTCCGGCCGGTCCACGAAGCGGGCCCGCAAGTCGGAGGCGGTCGCCGCGGTCCACGACTCCAGGTCCCGCCCGAGGGCCGACTGCCCGCTCAGCAGCCCGCCCCGGAAGATCCGCTGCACCGCCGCCACAACCCCGGCGGCGCTCTCCGGTCGTCCTGCCATGCCGCTCACCCCCTCGCGCTCGAAGTGCCCAGCCTAGAAGGGGCCTTGGGCGGGCGTCCCCGGATCGGTCGACTCACCGTCCGCTCACATCGCCCTCACCTCGCCACCAAGGCATCCGCGCCACAAACCCGAGTTTGCGCCAACTCCTCCTCGGTCGGCCGATTATCGGCCTTGAGGTTGAACGATCGTTCGTGCGCCGGGTTTGACCTCAAGGTCATTCCCAAAGGCGCAGACAGGGGGCGCACGCTCCATGATGTGCGCCCCCTGAGTGGGGTGGAGCGCGATGTCGAGGACAGGGTGATCTACCTGGCATTCCTCAAGTACCGGTCAGTACCCCCGGTGTGGCGCAATTCACTCGAGCCGGAACATCGCTCTGCCAGCATCAACACCCATCGAAAATCCAGGCGTCCGGAATGCGGCGGGGGACCGGCCATGGGACTGCTCGGCAATGAGCTGGCATTCGCTCAGGCTCTGACTGCTCAGGAGCGCGAGAGCGTCATGGCCCTCGGCAGCCGGAAGGACTTCCCGGCCGACGCCCATCTCCTCACGGAGGGCGACCGGTCCAGTCATGTCGTGATCATCATTCGGGGGTGGGTGACGGTGTCCGTGGTGACGGACCGTGGGGCCACCCGGCTGATACTCGGCCTGCGCGGCCCGGGTGAACTCCTCGGGGAGATGGCCGCGTTGGACCCGCATCCCCGCAGCGCCACCGTGCGTGCGCTGGGCGCGATAGAGGCCCAGGTCATATCCGGGGACGCGTTTCGCCGTTTTCTCGCCCTGCACCCCAGGGTCAGCGGCCTGGTGATACGTCAGCTCACCTTCCGCCTCCGCAGCGCCGACCAGGAGCGGTCCGCGCTCGCCTCACTCACCGTGCTCCAGCGCCTGGCCAGCCGGCTCATCGAACTCTCGGGAGCCGAACGCGCCGGCCCGTACACCCCCTCCCGCGCGGGTCCTTCGAGTGACCCCTCGGCCTCCGGCCCCGTCGTGCACCTGGCCCAGGACGAGCTGGCCGCCACCATAGGCGCCACCCGGGAAGCCGTCGCCAAGGCCCTGCGCCTCCTGCGCACGCAGCACATCGTCCGTACCGGCAACCGGATGGTCGAGATCCTCGACCCCGCCCTGCTGGCCCTGCTCGCGGACGGTCATCAGGAGTAAACCCCCGCCCCGCCGTGTGTAAACGGCTACAGACGCCACTCCTCCCCGGCCCGACGCTGAAGGGACGGAGCGTTTCTCCGGCAGGACGGACGACGCCTTCGCCGGGACGAACCACTTCCCGGCGGGACACACGACCTCTTCGCCGGGGCGAACGACCTCTCTTCGGCACCACGAACCACTTCTTCGGCACGACGAACCACTCTTCGGCAAGGACGGAACATGCAGGGGGCACGGGTGAACCACGACGCTCTGGACATCACCGAAGCGCACTACGAGTTGGTGATCAGCGTCGACGCCAGACGTTCCGGCGCCTACGACGACGTCGACAAGGTGCGGATGCGTGAGCGCATCTACCGCGTGCTGGAGACGGC
Organism: Streptomyces sp. NPDC111606; assembly: GCF_055656945.1. Taxonomy (NCBI): domain Bacteria; kingdom Bacillati; phylum Actinomycetota; class Actinomycetes; order Kitasatosporales; family Streptomycetaceae; genus Streptomyces; species Streptomyces sp. NPDC111606. The sequence goes on along the minus strand of NZ_JBVKBY010000011.1, from coordinate 379,411 downwards.
GTTCACCCACGCCAAGGTGGCCCGGGACGCCGTACACCTGGAGGACCGCGGCGACGGCGTGCTGCTGTCGGTGCCGGGCCGGATCGCGGCGAGCCGGCTGCTCGGCCTGTGGCTGATCGAGGTGCACGAGAAGCTGCGGGACGAGAACCGCGGCCTGGCCGTGCCCCTCGGGCTGCGCATCGGCATGCATGTCGGACCGGTCCGGCACGACGGCCGGGGCATCAGCGGACGTGCCGTCGACCTCGCCTGCCGGCTGGCCGACTCCTCCGTCGCCCGCGGACTGCTCGACGCCGAGAAGGCCGACCTGGTGCTGGTGACGTCCCAGTCCCTGTACGACGACGTGGTCGGCGCCGGCGGCAAGTTCATCGAGCCCGCGCACTACTCGCCGGCCCGGCTGGAGCTGAAGGAGGGCGAGGTCACCGCCTGGTTCCATCTGCCCGGGCGGACCGCTCCGGTGATCCCGGAGCCCGAGCCTGCACCGCCTTCGCCTTCGCCGTCACCGTCACCTTCGCCGTCGTCATCCGCTGCCGTCGGCAGCCCCCTGCACGCCGTCGACGGCGACGAGTTCGACGACGGCGAGGGCTTCGACGACAACGACGAGTTCGAGGTCGTCGGCGACGGCATGTCCGGTCATCGGCCCGGTGGCGTCGGCATTCATTACAACGTCATCGGCGACATGTCCCATCACCACCACAACGACTACCGGGGCGACGTGCACATCGGCCGGAACACCGACCGCGACGCCGAGCAGGGGAGGGGCTGAGCCGGGTGAGCGACGACGAGCAGGCGGGCGGCGCGGCCGACGACGCCCCCGAGAAGCCGGCCGGCGGCCGGTCGTCCGACGCCGACGACAAGAAGGCCGACGACAAGAAGTCCGGGGACAGGAAGGCGGGGGACAGGAAGGCCGGCGACAAGAAGTCCGGCGACGACAAGAAGCCGGCCAGGGACGGCAAGAAGCAGGCCCGGGACGACAAGGGCCGGGACGACGAGGGCGAGGACGACGACGAGAAGTCCGCCGAGGACGAGGCGGACGACGAGGAGGACGAGCGCGAGAAGGAACGGGAGCGCGCCGCCGGGCGGTTCAAGGCGTACACCCGCGATCCCCTCGCCGAGGACCAGGGCGAGGACGGCCCCACCGACCTCGCCGCCGCCGCACGCACCCGCCGGGCCACCCGGCTGCTGTTCGACGTCGGCCGGGACCTGCACCGCTTCGACCGCTCGTACTTCAACAACGCCCACATCGGCGACATCAACCTGCGGCTCGGCGCCCGCCGGTCCGGCGCGGGCATGCGCAGCGGACCCGTGCCCGAGGACGAACTGCGCAGGCTCCGCCGCGCCCACGTCGAACCCGAGGGGTACGTCCAGCTGCGCACCGCGCTCCGCGCCCAGCGGCTGCTGGTCCTCGGTGCCGCGCCCGGTACCGGACGTACCAGTACCGCGCTGTCGCTCCTCGACGAAATCACCACCTCCGCGGCGAACGGCACCGGCACCTGCCCGGCCGCGGAGCCGTCGGCCGGCTCCCGGGTGCTCAGGGTCGATCCGGACGGCGGCGTACGGCAGTTGGCCGCGTCGCTGGACGAGTCGCGGGGCGGTGAGGGCGAGGAGGCGCGGCCCGGCGTCGGGTATCTGCTGGAGCTGTCCCTCACCCGGCCCGGGGCGCTGCCCCCGGACGAGATGGACCTGGACGAGCTCGCGGCCGCCCTGGCCCGCTGCGAGGCCTTCGCGGTGATCGTCGTGACGGTCGGGTCGGCGGCGAATCCGCTGCTGGCCGGGCGGTACGGCATGATCTGCCCGCCCGCGCCGACCGAGGAGCTCCTGGCAACCCGGCTGCGTGAGCGGCTGGAGGAGCACGCCGCCGGGACCGGGGCGGACGACACCGCGCCCGCCGACCTGCTGGCCCGCGCCGAGCGGCTCGCGGACCGGGCGGAGGTCAAGGACGCCGTCGGGCTGAAGGATCTGCGGCCCGCCGAGGCCGAGTTGCTCGCATCGCTGCTGGCCGGGCATGTGCTGGGGGACATCTCCCGCGACGCGTTGCTGGACGGCTGCCGGAGCCTGGCCGCCGTACAGGCCCAGGAGTGGTTCGCCGGCGTGGACCGGGCGCTGACGGCCCGGACGGCCGAGGCGGAGCGCGGTGACCGGAACCCGGGACGGTCGGGTACGGCGACGCTGTTCCACCCGGTGGCGTTCCGGATCGCCCTCGCCGTCCTCGGCGGGGCCTCGCACAGTGCCGTGGCCGCCGCCGCGCACCTGCTGACCTGGGAACTGTCCGTGCAGTCGGACCCGGACAGCACCCCGGCCCGCCCGCTGTTCTGCGACGACCCGGAAGCCGACCGGGCGCTCTCGCGCGCCGAACTCACCGACGGCAAGGTCGAGGTGGACGGGCACGAGGTGCCGGCCCGGCTGATCTGGTACCGGGGTTCCGCCCTGCCGTCCGCGGTGCTCACCGAGCTGTGGGACCGGCACTTCCCGGTCCGGGCGCCGGTGGTGCGCTGGCTGCGGCTGCTGGCGGACGACCCGCGCGACCAGGTGTGGATGCGCGCCGCGGTCGCGGCCGGGGAGCTGTGCGTACGGGACTTCGACCACGGCTACACGGAACTGATCCGCCCGCTCGCCGAGGCGACCACGAACCGCCGGCTGATCTTCGCGGCCACGACGCTGGACCAGGCGGCCGGCCACGCCTCGCACCGCAAGGCCGTGCACCGGCTGATCGGCGACTGGAGCAAGAAGGGCACCCCGTCGCAGCGCTGGAGCGCGGCCTGGGCGCTCGGCTACGGCAACGCCGCGGCCACCACGGACGACATCCTGGACGCCCTGGCCCGCATCGGGGTCCGTGACGAGGGGGAACTGGTCACGGTCGCCTCCCACAACGTCGTACGGCTGCTGGTGCTGCCGGACGCCGCCGAAGTGCTGGCGCGGATGGCCGAGTGGACCCACCACAAGCGCGAGCCGTACCAGGACCTGGGGCTCGCGGCCACCGTCCGGCTGGCGCTGACGACGGTGGACGAGCTGCTGATGGACCCCGACTCCCTGGGGGACGACGACAGCGATTCCCCCTGGACGGACCGCGGGGACTGGCCGGTCGCGCTGGCCCTCGCCGCCATCCGGCCCGAACTCGTCGAGCCGATGGCCGACTTGATGTGGACCGCGCTGAACACGGCGCGGTCGAAGGATGTGGCGATGGACGCGCTGGAGGAACTGCTGCGGTCGGCCGTGCGCAAGGACGGCACCGAGTGGACCCGGCCCGGGCTGGCGGAGCTGCTGCCCGCGCTGGCGACCGAGGAGCACGACCGGCGGCGGCTGGACTGGCTGCTGCGCCGCATGATGAGCGACCCGGAGAAGCCGCTCCCCGACGCGGACGCACGCGACCTGTGGTGGCTCGCCGTCGCGCCGGAGGAGCGGGCGAGGCAGGACGGGCCGCGCCAGGACCGGCGGCGTCAGGAGTGGCCGGGTCCGCACCGGCCGGGCCCGGACAGGCCGCGTCAGGAGTGGCCGCGACAGGACCGGCTGCGCCGGGAGAGGACCCGCGAGGAGGAGCGGTATGGCTGAGAACGAGGACGAGGCGCGCGACGGGGACGAGGCGGTCGGCCCCGACCCCGCCGGGCCCGCGGGTCCGTTCCTTCGGGACTTCAACACGCTGACGGACGGGTTCCCCAAGGTGAGCCCCCGGTCGGCGCTGGTGCAGTTCTACCGGAACGGCGGCTACACGGTGAAAAGGGCCTCCGGGGTCCAGCATGTCGACAGGCCGGTGCTGGCCCGGACGCACAGCATGTGCGAGATCGCGCTCGGCACCTATGTGACGCCGCTCCAGATGGAACTCCCGGCTGCCGGCGGCACCACCTTCTTCAAGGCCGAGGTGGACATCCAGTGGGCCGTGACCGACCCGCACCTGGCCGCCCTGGAGGTCGTCACCGACGTCGCCAATCGGCTCACCTCCCCGGTGCTGGAACGGCTGCGTGAGGTCACCACCACCTACCGGGTGACCGAGGCCGAACAGGCCAACCGCGCCATCACACGCGAGTGCGCCGGCGGCCGCTGGGCCGACCTCGGCTCCGAACTCGGCCTGCGGGTCCGGCTGTACGTCCGGCTGCGCGTGGACGACCGGACCATCGAGCACGCCGACGAGGAACGGGACGCGCACGCCCAGGCCAAGGTGATCCGGCTGCGGCAGGAGTCGTACCGGCGCATGTTGCAGGGCGGGGAGCTGGAGCAGCTCAGCTTCATGCTCGCGGCCGACCCCGAGGGGGCCAAGGACTTCCTGGAGAAGATCCGCCAGGAGGGCAGACAGGACGAGAAGGACCGGGTCGCCCGGCTGTTCGCCATGGCCCAGCGGGGCGAACTCGCCACCGTGGACGTGGAGACGCAGGTCCTGAACCTTCTGAACCAGGGCGACGGACGGCCCATGGTGGGCCCCATCGGAACCGTGCCGGCCCGTCGGCCCCGGGAGCTGGAGGCGTCCTCCGGCCGCCCGTTCAACCCGGACTGGGCGTCGGACGAACCACCCAGGCGGCGCCCTCCGCGGGCCGAGCCCTCCCGGGGCGAGCCCGACCGGCGGTCCGACGGCCGAGGCGCCGACCGACGGGGGCCCGACCGCCGAGGCCCTGACCGGACGGAGCCGTACCGGGGAGGCGAGGACTACGACGCCGACTACGACGCCGACTACGACGCCGAGTACGACCCCCGGGGCGCCCGCACGCGGCGCGCGAGCCACCGGCCGGACCCCTACCCGGGGGACGACCGCGGTCACGACGACGAGCGCGCCCCGGTCCAGCGCCGGACTCAGCGGCCCGACCCCTACCCGGCGGACGACCACGACCACGACGACCGGCGCGTCCCCGCGCGGCGTCCGTCGTACCAGCCCGAGCCCTACTCCCCGCGCGACGACGCCGACCACGACGAGCCGCGCGCCCCTGCCCGGCAGCGGACCTACCGGCCCGAGCCGTACCCGGGAGCGGACCTCCAGGACGACGACCCGCGCTCCCGTACGCCCCGGCAGACCTACCGGCCGGAGCCCTACCACCCGCAGGACGAACCCGAATACGACGACCCGCGCACCCGGGCCGCCCGGCGCCAGACGCACCGGCCCGAGCTCTACCCGGTGGACGACGACCGGGAGCCGCCGCGCCGACGCCGACGTGCCGAGGACGACGGCTGGTCCTGGGCGGAAGAGGACCGATGAGCGCCGACGGGGCGGCACGCACCTCCCCCGACCCGGTCGTGCCCGTGCCGGACGGGGGTCGGCACCGCCACGACCGGGCGGGGGAGCACATCGCGGAACGGCTGCTGAACACCGTCCGGGAGGACGTCGGCCGGGCCGACTCCAAGGCGGCCGTGCTGCTCTCGGGGACGCTCGCGCTGCCCGCGTTCCTGGTCGGCTGGCACGGCACCCCGAGGTGGGACGGGTTCGCCGACGTGACGCTGATCCTCTCCGGGGTGCTCTGGGCTGTCGCGGTGTCCGCGCTGGTCGGGGCGCTGATGCCGCGCACCGGCACGGTCCGCGGCCAGGACGAGGTGACGTACTTCGGCGATCTGGTGGCCGCCCGCGACCTGGCGGAGCTGTCCGCCCGGGTCGCCGAGGCCGGGCGCGACCCGGCCGCGTGGCTGCTCGTCCAGGCCGTGGACGTCAGCTCGATCCTCACCGCCAAGTACCGGGCCATCCGCTGGGGAGTGGGCTCGCTCGCCCCCTCGGCGGCACTGGCCGTGGTCTGGGGGCTGACCGCGCGCTGACGCGCGACCGGCCGGCCAAGGCAAGCAACGCAAGCACCCCAAGCAACGCAAGCAACCGACGCAACCGACGCAACGCAGAGCAGAGACTCTCCGAGAATCAGGGGACGGCCGTGGAAAGAGTCACGGGAAGACGGCAATCACGAAGGGGCCGGGCGCGCCGCGCCGCGGTCTCGGTGCTGGGCGGCACCGCGGTGTTCGCGTCCCTGCTGGCGCCGGCCGGTCAGGATCCGGTGCCCGCGGCGGACTCCGAACCGGCGTTCCCGGCGGTCAACTACGCCGTGGCCGTGGACGAGTCGGCCAGCCTCGCGCCCGAGGACATGAAGGCCGAGAAGGCCGCCGCCGCGCGCATCGCGCTGGGCGACGTTTCCTCGTCCTCGCATGTCACGGTCTTCGGCTTCGCCGCTGCCGAGAACGCCGACCAGCGCGCGGTGGACCCGGTCTGCCCGCGCACCGCGCTGGACGCGGCGGGCCGCGAGACGATCGGCAGGTGCGTCGGCAAGCTGCGCAGCCGCAAGGAGAGCGAGGGCACCGGCACCGACCTCCCGAGCGCCATCCGGCAGGGTGTGCACGACCTGTCCGACGGCTCCGACGCCTCGGAGCCCCGGGTGCTGTTCCTGCTGACCGACGGGAAGCTGGACGTCAAGGACAGCCCCAAGTACGGCGACCCCGCGCACCGCCAGGCCGAGGGCGAACGGCAGTTGGAGCAGGCGCTGAAGGACGCCGCCGCGCAGAACGTCCAGATCTGGCCGCTGGGCTTCGGGCCCGACCCGGACAAGGGGCAGCTCGACCAGATCGCCGCCGGCGGCTACCAGAAGGGCTGCGTCGAACTGCCCTCCGCCACCCCGAAGGCCCACAAGGTCAACGGGGCCAAGGACGTCGGCCCCACCCTGGAGCGGATCTTCGCCGCGGCCCACTGCCTGCGCCACGAGGAGGGCCCCAGCAAACGGCCCCCGGCCACCCTGGAGATCGGCATCTCCCCGCTGGCGACCGTGGGCAGCATCGTCGTAGACAAGGGCGACCCCGAGGTCAAGATCAGCTACATCGACCCCAGCGGCGACAAGGTCCCCACCTCGGGGACGTACAAGAAGTCCCGCTTCGAGCTGGCCGGCGGCACCGGACCCGTCGAGGCGCTGAAGATCGTCGATCCGCTGCCCGGCACCTGGAAGGTGAAGGCCGAGGCCCCGGAGGGACATCGCTCGCTGCCCGTCGCCGTCAGCGTGCTGTGGCAGGGCGAGCTGCGCGGCGCGATCACCATGGACCCGCCCTCGCCGCAGGCCGGCGAGAAGGTCACCGTGACCATGCGGCTGCAGACGCGTGAGGGCTACGAGATCAAGGACCCGCGCGACTACGAAGGGCTGCGCGTACGCAGCGAGCTGACCGGGGACGGCTTCTCCCCGCTGGCACTCGACCTCGCCGACGCCGGCAAGGGAACCGACCCGAAGGCGAGCGACGGCTCCTTCACCGGCACCGTGACGATCCCGAAGGACGCCGACGGGGAGCTGAAGGTGAGCGCCACCCTCACGGCCTCCGGGCTCAGCGCCGACACCCGCAGCGAGGGCAGCACGGTCGCGCCCGGCGAGCTGCCCGTCACCGCCGCGCTCGAACTGCCCGCCGCCGACACCCATCCCGGCGCCACGGTCACCGGCACCCTTGCCGTGCACAACACCACCGAGACCCCGCACACCCTGCGGCTGTCCGTGGCCGACCTCCGGTCCGGGCTGCTCACCGTCAAGCCCGCCGAGATCACGCTGAAGCCCGGCGAGTCCGGCACCCGCGAGGTGCAGGTCGAGGTGGCCCCCGCGGACGTCTTCGGCGACCGCCTCGGCGACGACGGGCTGGAGCTCGCCGGCACCGTCACCGCCGTCGACACCACCGACGGCGACCGCACCCTCGTACGGTCACCGCTGTCGGTGCGCGTGGTGCCGGAGCCCGGGATCTGGGAGAAGTACTGGTGGGCGTTCGTGTCGGCCGCCGTCCTGATCGCCCTCGCCGGCGCGGCCCTGGTCGCCTGGCGGCAGCTGCGCAACCGGCGCAAGGACCCCTACGGCCTGATGCTGCAACTGGTGTCGGAGGACGGCCGGGTCCTCAACGAGCACCCGGCGGGCCACGGCAACAGCAAGCACTGGTACGAGTTCGCCGTCGTCGAGGCCCATCGCAGCCCGCGCATCGAGCGGCGCCCGCACGGCCAGTACGCCGTGCAGCGCAGCCGTGAGGGCGGCGCGGTGCTGCGCACCAAGGGCGCCGGCCGCACCGCGCTGACCACCGGCGGCCAGGTCCAGCTGACCGACACGCTGAGCCTCGCCCTGGGCGAGGACACCCGGCCGGGCCGCGGCAATCGCCGCAGGCCGACCGCCGCGGGGGCCACCGTCGGCGCCGGCTCCTCGACCGGCCCCGGCGACGGCGGCAACGACAGCCCCTTCACCTCGTACCTGTGACCCGCACATCCACGGACGTACCCAGCACGAACCTGCGGCCGTGTCGGCCGTAGAGCGGGGAGGAAACCCATGAAGATCTTCCAGCCGATGCTCTTCGTCGGCCTGGGCGGCACCGGGGGCCTGGTCGGCGCCGAACTGGAACGCAGACTGCGCGCCGAACTGTGCGGCCCCGACGGCATGGCGCTCAGCCGGCAGAACGGCCACGCCCCCTTCCAACTGCCCGACTGCCTGCAGTTCGTGTACGCGGACTACAGCGAGAGCGACCTCCACCGGCTGCCCCAGTTCAATGTGGATCCGTCGCTGCGGGCGGCGTACGCCCGTACCTCCCGGGCCACCCACAACCTGCTGCCGAACTTCGACGCCTCACCCGAAGTCACCAAGATGCTCCGGGCCGTTCTGCGCGACGAGGTCACCGACTGGCTGCCGCCGCGCATCGACGAACCGAAGGTCACCCCGCTGCACTCGGGCGCGGGCCAGCTGCCCACCGTCGGCCGCGCCGCCCTGTTCGCCACCCTGAGGCACAGCCTGGCCCCGGTCCTGGAGCCGCTCCTGCAGGCGATCGACTCGATGGCCAGGGCGGCGGGCGAGCTGAGCGAGCTCGGTGGCGGCAAGGTCAACGGCTGCGACGTCTTCGTCGCCTTCTCGGTGGCCGGCGGCACCGGCGCCGGGATCTTCCTGGACTACCTCCACCTGATCAACCACGCCTTCCAACTGCGCCGCTTCGACGGCGTGAAGATCTACCCGCTGGTCGTGATGCCGTCGTCGTTCTCCGCCGCCACCGGTGGCGGCAGGGAGGCCGAGCTCAACGCGGCCCGGGCGCTGGTCGACCTGTTCCGGCTGGTCGACACGCAGAACGCGCCGTCGGAGGGCGCCGAGATCGGCGATCTCGACCACGAGGTCGGCCTCGGCATCCGCTACCCGGGCATGATGCCGATCCGGCTGCGCACCGGCATCCTGCCCACGGCGTTCCTGTTCAGCCCGACCGCCGGCATCCGCGCCGACGACCTGCGCCGCTCCATCGTCTCCCTGGTGATGTCGCTGATCGGCACCGAACTGGGCGACGGCCGCGTCCAGGGCCGCAAGCAGGCCTCCGACGACGACTTCACGACCTTCGCCGCGAGCTTCATCAACCGGGGCGTGCAGCGCAGCGCCGTGTCCCCGACCGGCATCGGCCGGCAGGGCGTCTCCACCAGCCTGGTGGCGTCCATGACCGCGCCGATGGACCAGCTCGCCGACCTGGTGGGCGGGCGGCTGCTGCGGCTCGCGGTCACCGATCTCGTGGCGCGGCCGCGGGCCGCCCTGCGGGACGGGGCGGTGCCGATGATCCGGGAGCTGTTCGCCGACTCCCACCTCGAAGAGCTGTGGGAACGCAGGCAGTTGCCGGTGCCCGAGCCCGATCCGCTGCCCCGCGGCGGCAAGAACATCGAGCAGGCGCTGGGCGAGCGCGTCGCGGACATGCAGCGGCTGCTGTCCGACCTGCGGGCCGAGGCCGACCGCGCGGCCACGGCCATGGCCGACCGGTTCGCGCCGCGCCCCGCCATCGACAAACTGCTGCAGAGCGTGGACCCCTTCCTCGCCGAACGTGTCGTCAGGGGCGTCCCCGACAGCGACGAGCCGATCGCCCGGCTCGGCTTCCTCGGCATGCTGGACAACCGCGCCCGCACCCCGCAGCGCCCGCCCGGCGTGAAGGAGCAGCCGCCCAAGATCCCCCGGATCAAGGGCCAGTTGGGCGGCCTGGCACCGGCCCGCTGGGGCGACGACGACGTCCAGGCGGCCATCCAGGAGCAGGACGCCTGGTACCAGTGGCGCTGCCGCACGGTGTGGCACGAGGCCTGGCGGGAGCAGCAACAGCACTGGCAGCCCCACGCGGACGCGGCCGGCGCCGACATCGTGCGCCTGGTGAACGCCTTCCGCACGCACAGCGACCAGGAGCGCAAGACCGCCGAGCAGAAGGGCCGCGAACTGTACGAGGACCGCACCGGGATCTCGTATCTGCTGCCGCCGCAGCGCACCCTGAACCACTTCTACGAGGACGTCGTCACCCGGCTCATCCGCCGCGAGGGGCTGCGGGAGAACGACGACGAGGCCGCGCTGCTGCTGAAGCTGGTCGACGGCGACACCTGGCGTCAGGTCCACACGCTCAGCCGGCGCGACCCGGAGGGCGCGGTGGCGCGGGTCAAGGGGCAGCTGGAGGCCCGGATCACCCGGCTGTTCGCGGAGAGCGGCGCGCACCTGGAGGAGCGGCCGCTGCTGCCGTCGATGGGCATGCTGCTGGCCGCCGCGGCGGGTGACGCGGACGCCACCGAACAGGTCAGCAAGGAGGCCCTCGACCTCTTCGGCCGCAAGCTCGCCGGGCTGCTGCCGGTCGGGTTCACCCCGGAGGGCACCGGACTGCTGCGGGTGCTGGTGACCCATCCTCGGGTGCAGGCCGTGGAGGAGGTGCAGGAGTACCTCGGCAAGACGCTGCGGCTGCCGACGGACGCGAAGAACTCGGTGGAGTACCGGGGCGTGGAGAGCGACTCCGTCACCGTGGTCCTCTTCCGCAGCGAGATGAGCCTCACCCAGGTGCCCGAGGCCCGCAAGGTGCTGCGCCAGTGGGCCCGCGCGAAGGACTCCGAGCAGGCCCAGGACGTCCTGCGGTGGCGGCAGCGGCTCGGCTTCCGGGACAGCTGGATGGTGAGCAGCGAGGAGGACCGGCGCGTCATCATGCACCGGCTGCTGTGCTGCATGTGGAACGGCCAGGTCGACGTGGTGGACGGCGACCCCGCGTCGCCGGAGCGGGTGCGGCTGCGGCTGTTCCCCGAGAAGGGCGCCCATGTCCCCGGCGTGCGGCTGCGGCTGGGGGACTACCCCGGCGGTGTGTCCAGCTGGGCCGAGCTGCTGCGCGCGTACGAACGCTGGACGGTCCTCGACGACGAGCGGACCGTCGAGGACTACTGCCGTGAGCTGATGGGGGCCCAGCCGTCGGGCCTCGCCCGGACCGGCAGCGAACCGCACCCCCTCTTCGTCGACCTCGTCGAGAAGATCGCCCCGCGCCAGCTGGAGCTGCTGGCGGACCGCCGGGAACAGGGCGGCGAGCGGGTCGAGGGCTGGGTGCGGCCGCTGTGGGAGTTCTGGGCGGAGACCCTCCCGGCCGCCCTGGACACCGAGTTCGGCGACCAGCGTGCCGTCCAGCCGACCCTGCGCACCCTGCTGGAACACGTCCGAGGCGGCACGCCGACCCGCCCCCGCACCCCGGACGGCCTCGCGGAACCCCGCCGCCGCCCCCAGGAGGACGACTTCGGCACCGCTCCGGTCGACTCCTTCGACTCCCTCGGCACCCATCGGCGCGATCAGGGCGACCGGGACGAGAACGCCGACGCGCGGGGCTCGCGGGGTGGGGGCCGGTACGGCGACGACGACGGCCCGTACGGCGGCGAACGCGGCGACAGCCGTCATGAGGGCTACGACGACTACGACCGGCCCGGCAGCGGGCGCCGTCGTGAAGAACCGGGCGCGGAGCGGGACTTCTGGGGTGAGCCCCGTGACGGCGGCGGCGGGGGCCGTCGCGGCGCACATGGCGACCACGACGAGAGCGGCGGCGACGACCCGCGGGACGACGAGGACCGCGACGCACCGGGCGCTCGGCGGCGGGAGCGTGGCGAGGAGTACGGCAGCCGGACCACCGCCCGGGAGCGCGACGACCTGCCTCCGGCGCCGTGGGACGACGACTCCGCCCGGCGCGGGGGCTCCTGGGACGGAGACGTGCTGTGAGCATGCCGCAGGACTTCGGTGCCGTCATCCATCTCGACCTGCGGGCCGGGGCAGCCGCGCTGCACAGCCCGTCGGCGCTGCGGGCCAGGGTCGCCCAGGAGTTGGGCCGGGCCGGGCTGCCCGAACCCGACGATCCGCTGTTCCTGGTGGTCGACACCCCGGCCGGGCTGACCGATCACCGGCCGCAGTACGAACTCGTCACCGGCTACCGGGCCGTGGGCGAGGTCAGGCTCCTGGTGCTGCTGGTCGGCAGCGCGCCGGGCTCGTTCGCGGGCGAGGAAGGCGGCTTCCAGCCCGACCGCCGGCTGCTGCGCCCCTCGGTGCTGCGGGCGCCGGGCAGCGGGCTGCTGTGGGCCGGCGACCTGCGCTCCGCCCGCACCGCGCTGGAGCAGCCCACGGCCGACGACCCGGACGCGCTGGCGGTCCTGGTCGACGTGCTGTCGGTCCCGGACGTCTACCTCAGCGTGCTGCACGGCATCCAGTCGCTGCCCGACGCCGTCGCCGCGCCCGGCGTACGGCTGCTGGAACAGGACCTGCCGCCCCAGGTGCGCGACCGGGCCTGGCGCGACGCGCTCACCCGGTTCGCCGGCGAGGACACCGAACTCGCCCCGGACGTCCTGCTGACCGCCTCCTCCGGCGCCGATCTGCCGGAGCCGCTGCGCCGCCTGGTGGTGGGCCGGGGCGGCCAGGACCTGGGACACCGGGAGCCCGGCGGAGTGGCGGACGACGCCCACCGCGCGTGCGCGGACGCCCTCGACCACGCCGAGGACGCCCTGGCCGGGCTGCGGACCCTGCCCGGGCTGCTGCGCGCCTCGCGCCGGGAGGCTTTCGAGGCGGACGTCGACCAGGCACGCCACGCGCTCGACAACTACCGGGATCTCGTCGCCACGGCCCTGCGCAGCGGCGGCGGCACGGCAGCGTCCGCCGCCGAGTCGGCGACCCGGCTCGCGGCCCTCGGACTGCGGGTGCCGTCGGCCGAGGGCATGGGCGAGCGGATCGGCGAGGGACTGAAGGAGTTCGCCCAGAAACTGCTCGCCCAGGGGCTCGCCCTGCGGTCGGTGGCGCAGCGCTTCACCGGCCTGGCCGGGCGCGCCGAGCCACTGCCGGGTACGGCGCTGCTGCCCAGGCTCGCCCCGTACTCCGCCGAGGCGGTGGCCCGGCAGACGGGGACGACGGACGCCGCGGCAGCCCGCCTCCCGGTGGCCGGACCGCTGGCGGCGGCCTGGGCGGGCCTGCTCGGTGCGCTGTGGGCGGGGCCGTTGCTCGCCCTGGCGGTCGTCGTGCCGCTGCTGTTCGTCGGTATGGCGATCCTCGGGTCGGCCCGGCTGCGCGGTGCGGGACGACCCGGCCGCTGGGCCGTCGCCCCCAGGGTCGCGGCGGTCGGCGGCGCGGCTGTCGGCGCCGGGGTCTCGTACGCCACCGAACCCCCGGTCTGGCTCGGCACGATCGGGCTGCTGCTCGGCCTCGGCGTCGCGCTGGAGACGGTACGCCGGCTCTGGCGGGCGGCGGCCGCCGACTGGGCGCCGGGCCACACGACCGCCGTACTGCGCCGGGCCCTTGACGGGCTCGACGCCCTGCTGGCCGAGGCGGTCCGGGAGCACTGGGCCGTCGAGGAGCGCCTGTACTGCGCCGACGCCGCCCGTTCCGTCGCCGGCATGCTGCGGGCGACGGCGGCAGCGGCGGAGGCCGAGGCGGTGCCCGAGCCGGCGCGGCTCGCGGCGGCCGGGGTGCCCGGCGGCTTCGACGCGCCCGGCGCCCGCACGCCTGCCGACGACGACTGGCTCTCCGACGACCTGGACCTCGGGCCGGACGACACCGGCGCCGGGTCCGACGACGGTGAGAGCGACTGGGCGAGCGTGTACGCCTGGGACGACGGTCCGTCGTGGGAGGAGCCCGCGCAGGAGAAGGGGCCCGAGACGGGCCCGGAGCAGAGTTGTGCCGCCCCGTCGCGGGACCGCTCCAAGGGCGTTCCGCGCTGGCTGGACCGGGAGAGCGGGGAGGGCGGGCCCGACCTGGTCGCCACCCTGTCGGCCGATCTGACGGACGCCGCCCTGGAGGCGATGAAGCCCTACTGGGGCGCCGTCGAACGCGGCCAGGCCGGCACCCTCGCCGTCCGGCGCACCGAGGAACGGGTCCGCGCGCTGCTGTCGACGGCCCGTCATCACCTGCAGCTCAACGGCGTGCTGGCCCCGCCCCCGTTCGCCGCGCCCCGCCGCGTCCGCGCCACCTCGGCCAGCCTCCTCGGCACCGACCCGCACGGACCGGCCGACCTGGTCGGCGCCGAGGCCGACCGGCAGGCCGTCGTGCAGCTGTCCTCGCCCGAACAGGGCGCACTGCTCAGCCGCGATCCGGCCGCCGCGGTGTGGCTCAGGTTCGCCCCCAGGGCCGTACGCGACGAGGTCGAGAAGGCCTGGCGGTCGAGCGGCTCGGTCCACCCGGACGAGGTCCTGTGGACGTCCTCGGGACGCTACGCCGGCCTGGTGCGGCTCACCCCGCTGCGCATCGGCGTGGTGCACACCGTCCGCCCCCGGCACGGCGCCGAGCCCGACGGCGACGCGGCACTGGACACGGACGACGCGCTGGAGACGTACGGCACGACGAACGGGTACGACCGGGCCAGGCCGGTGAACCGCCGCGAGCGCACCAACTCCCCCGACCGGACGGCGGAGACGTACGACTGGCCCGACACGGACGGCCGACCGGACGCCGGCGACCGAGGGGACGGCGACCCCTGGTGACCCGTCTCCCGCACCCCGCCCGGGTGCACCCGCACACCCCGGTGCTCACGTACGAACGAAAGGACCGCCGGTGAGCAGCATCCCGTATCCCCCGCAGGGGCCGGGCGGCCCGCCTCCGGACAAGCTCGCGTTCACCGTGCCCTCGGGGCGGCGCCGGGTCACCCCGGTCCGCGTGGGCCGGGAGGTCCGCCGCGACCGGCCACTGCCCCTGCTGATCCGCAAGGCGAGGCTCGACGACGAGGGACAGCAGTGCGTGCAGGTGCGCCTGAGCGCCAAGGACGCGGCGAACCCGGCGGCGCGCGCCCTGCTGGACACGGAGGCGGGCACCGCCCTGCTCCTGCAACAACTGCTCGGCGACACGGAGTTCGCGGCGCTGTTCCCGAGGATCGTCGGCTACGAGCTGGACACGGCCGAGCCGTTCCTGCTGTACGACCCGCCGCGCGGAACCCCGGTGGCACGGATCCACGTGATGTCCGCGACCGACCAGGACGTCTTCACCAGGGATCTGATGCTGGCCCTGTGCCTGCTGGAGGGCCAGGGGCTGGTACCGCGCGACATCTCACCCAACTCCGTGCGCTGGGACGGCGCAAAGGTACAGCTGTGGGGGCTGGAGTCGGTGACCCGGACCGGCCGGCCCAGGCGCCCGTGGGGCCGGACACCGTTCTGCCCGCCGGAACAGCGAAGGGGCGAGGGACTCGCCGACTCACGGGACGCGGTGTGGAGCGCGGCCCAGGTGCTCTACCAGCTGGTGACCGGCCGGCCCGGGCCGGCCGACCGGACACCCCCCGACCTCGCCGAACACCGCAGGCTCGACCGGACGTTGCGGGACGCCTTCGCGCCGCGGGCCGCCGACCGGCCGACGCCCGCCGAGGTGCTCGACCTGGTGAAGCCGGGCGCCGCCCGCCGCGTCCGGCTCGCAGTGCCGCCCGATGAGACGCGCCCGCACCATGAGGCCTTCGACGAGGCGCTGCGCCTCAAGCGCGAGGCACCGGCCGGGCGGAGCGACGGCGCGGCCCGCGGCGACGGCGAAGTGCTGTGCCCGTACTGCCTGGAGACCATCCAGCTCGACCTCACCAAACTGTTCGTCACCGACAGCCGCATGCAGTACAAGCCGCTGGACCTGGCAGGGATCACCAACCCCGTGCGGCGGACCGACATCATGCGCGGCGCCGTCCAGAAGTGCACGGCGGACCCGGACTTCCCCGAGCACTTCATCCCGGTGCCCTATCTGACGTACGGCCGCCCGCTGACCGTCGCGATGGTCGGCCAGTCCTCCACCGGCAAGAGCCATCTGCTGACCCAGATGATCGCGGCCATCACCGACGGCGGACTGGAGCCGTACGGCCTGAAGTGGCAGTCCGTCAATCCGGAGCAGCACGCCCGGTTCGTTCGGGAGCGGGTGCAGCCGCTGCGCAACGGCAAGGTCCTGGACCACACGGCCGCGCTCGGTCTGGACGACTTCGCCCGCTTCGTGGAGTCCCTGCTGATCACCGACGCCCGCGGGCAGGTGCGCCCGGTCGCCTTCTTCGACCTCGGCGGCGAGGACCTCGTACGCACCGACGCGGCGCTGCGGTTCCTGCTGGGCGTCGACGCCCTGGTCTTCGTCGTCGACCCGGCGCTGGCCCTGCCGCTGCCGCAGCTGGACCATGCCAGGGAACGCTGGGGAGTCGAGGTGAACCGGGACGGCGACCTCGCCTTCGGCACCGTCCTGGACCGGCTGCCCAAGAACGGCCCGTACGTGGACGTGCCGGCCGCGATGGTGCTCGGCAAGGCCGACCTGCTCAGGTTCCAGCCGCCCGTCGACCGATGGCTGACCCGCCCGCCGGCCGCCTCCCTCGACCCGGCACTGATGCGCGAGGAGAGCCGGGACGTCCACGGGCTGCTGCGCCGGCACGCCGGCCAGGCGTGGCTGCGTCCCTTCGACGCGCTCCGCCGCTGCACCCTGCACATCGCGTCCGCCACCGGCGGCCAGGAGGATCAGGGCCGCTATCCGGCGGGCGCGGGCCCCCGGCGGGTGCTGGAGCCGCTCGTCGCGCTGCTGGCGATGCACGGGCTGATCCAGGTGCCGGGCGGCGCCGATGCGTTGGCCGTGGGCGAGGCGCCCGCGCTGGAGGCGGTGCCGTGGGACGAAGCCGGGGGACACGAGGCGACGTCCGCAGGATTCGAGAGGTCTGAAGGGCCCGAGGAGCCCGAGGGATCCGAGGGAGGAGAACATCGGTGAGCGACTTCCAGGACCGGGGCCCGGTCCACCAGGCCGTCTTCCGCTGGGACGGCAACCACGGCCGGCAGGGCACCGGCATGAACGCCGTCGCGCACTCGTGCGAGCCCGGGCGCGCCGAGGAACTCGGCCGGGAACTGGGCCCGTTGCTGTGGGTGTCCGGCGCGGCGGCGGCACGGCCCAGCGTCGTGCGCACCGTGTCCCGCGACGGTGACGTGCTGCTCGTGCAGCGCTGGCCCACCACCGACCGGGGCGGCCGGCCCAGCACGGTCAGCCATGTCCTCATCGGCGACCGGGGCACCCTCGGCGTCCGGGAGTGCCTGGGGCTGGCGTACCGCGGCTGGCGCATGCAGGAGAAGGCCGAGCAGGCGTCGGGCCGGCTGCCCGAGATCGACCCCGCGAGACTCGACGACCTCGCGCACAAGCGGCTGCCGGAAATGCTGGAGCGGCTGCCGAAGGTCGCGCACGCGCTGATCCTCACCACCGCGGAGTTGCTGCGCGATCCCACGCAGCGGGTGTCGCTGCTCCTGGAGGAGGACACCCCGCGCGACTGGCCGGACCGGGACGCCGTACCGCTGGCGTATCTCGGCCTCTTCCTGCTGTTCGGGCGCTGGCTGGGGCAGGAGTGGACGTTCGCCACCTGCGACTCCGTCGACACCCACGCCCTGCGGCTGATGGCCGTTCCGCGCTGGGAGCCGGATCCGGGCGGCTCCGGCCCGCTCGCCAGGGTCATGGGCCGCCCGCACGGCAAACCACGCTTCGAACACAAGGCGGCACACCGGCTGGTCGACCACCTCCTCGCGCACCGGGAGGCGGCCCCCGGCGTACCGCAGCTCGTTGAGGAACTCCCCGACGGCGCGGCCCTGGACTGGGAGCGACGCCGTGACCGGCTCTGGAGAATCCTGGGGGAGGAGCGGGAACGGGAGCAGGAGCGGGATCGGGAAGCCGGGCGAGCGCGGGATCGGGATCCGGCCCCTGAGAGGCCCCCGACACCGGCCGCCGCCCGGGCCACCGTCGCCCCGGAGCCGCGGACAGCGCCTTACCCCCACCCTGTCGCCGAGCACCACGCGGAGACCTACGCCGAGCCGTACGCGCAGCCACGCCCGGAGACGTACACCGAGCCCCCACCGGAGCCGTACGGAAAACCGTATGCGAGCCCGGCAGTCGCGCCGCCTCCACCGTCAGCACCCCCTGCCCTGCGCCGGGACCTGCGCGACTACCGGCGCGGGGACGGGAGCCGGCGCAGCATCCTGATGGCGGACCTGCGCACGCGGTCCGACGAGGTGCTTCTCGGCGAGCTGCGTTCCGGCGAGCTGCCGCGGGACTCGGTGGAACTGCTGCTGAACGAGCTGGGCAGGCCGGACCGTGTCGAGTTGCGGCACCTGGAGGTGCGCCACGAGCTGTGCGCCGAGGTGCTGCGCAAGAACCTGTACTTCACCCCGCAGACGGCGAACGGGGAACACCCGTCGAGGAAGGCCATGACCGACCTCTCGGCCGACCTCTTCACCTGGGCCGTCGCCCCGCTGGCCCGCGACGAACGCTATCTGCGAGATCTGCAGGAACTGCTGTACCGCATGAGCCGGGACCCCCACCCCACCACGGGCAACTGGCTCCGGCAGAGCATCATCGAACCGGCGAACGGCAAGATCCCCGACCTGCCGCCGGTGCTGTGGAGGCAGCTCCTGCGCGACGCCATGAGCCGCAGCGAGGGGCCGCCACCCGCACCCGCCCTGCCCCGCCCCACGACGGTGCCGCTGGCGCCCCCGGCACCCGCGCAGCCGTCCGCCTTCACGCCGGCGCCGCTGACCGTCGCGGCACGGATCTCCGACCTGATGAACAACCCTGGCTGCTTCATCGGCAGCAGCCTCGTCGTGATCGCCGTACTACTGGGGATCGCCCTGATGCTCTTCGTCTAGCTCTCGCTCAGCGCGGGATCAGCACTCGATGATGTTGACCGCCAGCCCGCCCCGGGCCGTCTCCTTGTACTTGACGGACATGTCGGCGCCCGTGTCCTTCATGGTCTTGATGACCTTGTCCAGGGACACCTTGTGCGAGCCGTCGCCGCGCATGGCCATCCGTGCCGCCGTGACGGCCTTCACGGCGGCCATGCCGTTGCGCTCGATGCACGGGATCTGGACGAGGCCGCCGACCGGGTCGCAGGTCAGGCCGAGGTTGTGCTCCATGCCGATCTCGGCGGCGTTCTCGACCTGCTCCGGGGAGCCGCCGAGCACCTCCGCCAGCGCGCCCGCCGCCATCGAGCAGGCCGAGCCGACCTCGCCCTGGCAGCCGACCTCGGCGCCGGAGATGGACGCGTTCTCCTTGAAGAGCATGCCGATCGCGCCGGCGGCCAGCAGAAAGCGGACCACGCCTTCCTCGTCCGCGCCGGGCACGAAGTTGATGTAGTAGTGCAGGACCGCCGGGATGATGCCGGCGGCGCCGTTCGTCGGGGCGGTCACGACCCGGCCGCCCGCCGCGTTCTCCTCGTTCACGGCCATCGCGTAGAGCGTGATCCACTCCATGGCGAGCGCCTTCGGGTCGCCCTCGGAGCGCAGCTTGCGGGCCGTGTTCGCGGCCCGGCGGCGCACCTTCAGGCCGCCCGGCAGGATGCCCTCCCGCGACATCCCCCGCGAGACGCATTCCCGCATCACCTGCCAGATCTCCAGCAGGCCCGTGCGGATCTCCTCCTCCGTGCGCCAGGCCCGCTCGTTCTCCAGCATCAGCGCGGAGATCGACAGACCCGTCTCCTGCGTCAGGCGCAGCAGCTCGTCGCCCGTGCGGAAGGGGTACTTCAGGACCGTGTCGTCCAGCTTGATGCGGTCCGCGCCGACCGCCTCCTCGTCGACGACGAAGCCGCCGCCCACCGAGTAGTACGTCTTGGAGAGCAGCTCCCCGCCGGACGCGTCGTACGCCCACAGCGTCATGCCGTTCGCGTGGTACGGCAGCGTCTTACGGCGGTGCAGGACCAGGTCCTTGTCGAAGGAGAACGGGATGTCGCGCTCACCGAGCAGCCGCAGCCGGCCCTCACTCTTGATCGCCTCCACCCGCTCGTCGGCGCTCTCCACGTCCACCGTGCGCGGCGAGGCGTCCTCCAGGCCGAGCAGCACCGCCTTCGGGGTGCCGTGTCCGTGGCCGGTCGCGCCCAGGGAGCCGTACAGCTCGGACCGTACGGACGCGACGGAGTCCACCAGACCCTCGTTGCGCAGACGGCGGGCGAACATGCGTGCCGCGCGCATCGGGCCGACCGTGTGGGAGCTGGACGGGCCGATGCCGATCGAGAACAGGTCGAAGACCGAGATGGCCACGGGGGACTCCTCAATACGGGGTGGAACAGGGGGGTGGGGTGTCCCGCTCACCTACGAGTGTGCGGGACACCCCACAAAAAGGAACTACTTGTTGAGACCGGGGTACAGCGGGTGCTTGTCCGCGAGCGCCTTGACCCGGGCCTTCAGCGCGTCCGCGTCGTAGGACGGCTTCAGCGCCGCGGCGATCACGTCCGCGACCTCGGCGAAGTCCTCGGCCGTGAAACCGCGGGTCGCCAGCGCCGGCGTACCGATCCGCAGACCCGAGGTCACCATCGGCGGGCGCGGGTCGTTCGGGACGGCGTTGCGGTTGACCGTGATGCCGACCTCGTGGAGGCGGTCCTCGGCCTGCTGGCCGTCCAGCTCCGACTCGCGCAGATCCACGAGGATCAGGTGCACGTCGGTGCCGCCGGACAGCACGTTCACACCGGCCTCGCGGGCGTCGGCGGCGGTCAGACGGTCGGCGAGGATCCGCGCACCCTCGACCGTACGGCGCTGGCGCTCCTTGAAGTCCTCGCTCGCGGCGACCTTGAAGGAGACCGCCTTGGCCGCGATCACGTGCTCCAGGGGACCACCCTGGAAGCCCGGGAAGACGGACGAGTTCAGCTTCTTCGCGAAGTCCTTCTTCGCCAGGATGATGCCGCCGCGCGGGCCGCCCAGCGTCTTGTGCGTCGTGGAGGTGACCACGTCCGCGTGCTCGACCGGGTTCGGGTGCAGGCCCGCCGCGACCAGACCGGCGAAGTGCGCCATGTCGACCCACAGGTACGCCTCGACCTCGTCGGCGATCCGGCGGAACTCGGCGAAGTCCAGCTTCCGCGGGTACGCCGACCAGCCGGCGATGATCACCTTCGGGCGGTGCTCCTTGGCGAGCCGCTCGACCTCGGCCATGTCGACCAGGCCGGTCTCGGTGTCCACGTGGTACGGGACCACCTTGAACTGCTTGCCCGAGAAGTTCAGCCGCATCCCGTGCGTGAGGTGGCCGCCGTGGGCCAGGTCCAGGCCCAGGATGGTGTCGCCGGGCTGGGCCAGCGCGAACAGGGCGGCCTGGTTGGCGGAGGCGCCCGAGTGGGGCTGGACGTTGGCGTACTCGGCGCCGAACAGCTCCTTGACCCGGTCGATGGCGATCTGCTCGGCGACGTCGACGTGCTCGCAGCCGCCGTAGTAGCGGCGGCCCGGGTAGCCCTCGGCGTACTTGTTCGTGGCGACCGAGCCCTGTGCCTCCATGACCGCGACCGGCGCGAAGTTCTCGGAGGCGATCATCTCCAGGGTGGACTGCTGGCGCTCCAGCTCGGCGTCGAGCGCGGCGGCGATCGCCGGGTCGAGCTCGTGCAGGGGCGTGTTCAGAAGCGACTTGTCAGACATAAGGGGGTGTAACTCCTCAGCCGGCGGTGTGGGCGACGTACTCGTCGGCGGAGAGCAGGTCGGCCGGCTCCTCCGTGATGCGTACCTTGAACAGCCAGCCGCCCTCGAAGGGGGCCGAGTTCACGAGCGCCGGGTCGTTCACCACGTCCTCGTTGATCTCGGTGATCTCACCGGTGACCGGGGAGTACAGGTCCGACACGGACTTGGTCGACTCCAGCTCGCCGCAGGTGTCACCCGCGGTCACGGTCGAGCCGACCTCGGGGAGCTGGGCGTAGACGACATCGCCGAGCGCGTTGGCCGCGAACTCGGTGATGCCGACCGTCGAGACGCCGTCCTCGGCGGTCGACAGCCACTCGTGCTCCTTGCTGTAGCGCAGCTGCTGGGGGTTGCTCATGGCCTGAATTCTCCTGTACGCGCGGGAGTGGTGAGGAAGGGGGGACTGCTGGAAACGTGCGTGAGCAGCACAAATGTGCGCAGGCTCACGCAGGGGCCGCTGCCAGTCTCTACTTCTGGAGTTACTTCTGCCGCTTGTAGAAGGGCAGCGCCACGACCTCGTACGGCTCGTGGCTGCCGCGGATGTCCACGCCGACCCCGGCCGTGCCCGGCGCCGAGTGCGCGGCGTCGACGTACGCCATCGCGATGGGCTTGCCCAGCGTGGGGGAGGGCGCACCGGAGGTGACCTCGCCGATCACCTCGCCGCCGGCGACGACCGGGTACCCGGCGCGCGGGACGCGACGCCCCTCGGCGATCAGGCCGACCAGGACGCGCGGCGGGTTCTGCGAGGCACGGTCGGCGGCCTCGGTGAGCGCCTCGCGCCCGACGAAGTCGCCCTCCTTCTCGAACTTCACCACCCGGCCGAGCCCGGCGTCGAAGGGCGTGAGGGAGGTCGACAGCTCGTGGCCGTACAGCGGCATGCCCGCCTCCAGCCGCAGGGTGTCCCGGCAGGACAGACCGCACGGGATCAGGCCGACGCCCTCGCCCGCCTTGGTCAGCGCCTGCCACACCTCGACGGCGTGCTCCGGCTTCACGAACAGCTCGAAGCCGTCCTCGCCGGTGTAGCCGGTGCGGGCGATGAGGGCGGGGACACCGGCGACGGTGCCGGGCAGACCGGCGTAGTACTTCAGGCCGTCCAGGTCGGCGTCCGTGAGCGACTTGAGGATGCCGGAGGACTCCGGACCCTGCA
The DNA here is from genome assembly GCF_055656945.1 of Streptomyces sp. NPDC111606. Lineage (NCBI taxonomy): Bacteria > Bacillati > Actinomycetota > Actinomycetes > Kitasatosporales > Streptomycetaceae > Streptomyces > Streptomyces sp. NPDC111606. The sequence goes on along the minus strand of NZ_JBVKBY010000011.1, from coordinate 356,699 downwards.
CGGCGAGCAGGGCGTACGCGTCCCGGTCGTCACGGACCTCGGCGTCGAAGCCGGTGACCCGCTCGGTCAGCGCGTCCAGCACGACCTGGGCGTTGGAGGCGTTGGCGACGACCATGTACTCGGTCTCGGCGAGCCGGTAGACGATCAGGTCGTCCAGGATGCCGCCGTCGGCCCGGCAGATCATGGTGTAGCGGGCGCGGCCCACGCCGACGGAGGCGATGTTGCCGACCAGGGCGTGGTTCAGGAAGGCCGCCGCGGCGGGGCCGGTGACGGTGATCTCGCCCATGTGGGAGAGGTCGAAGAGGCCGGCCTTGGTGCGCACGGCGTTGTGCTCGTCGCGCTCGGAGCCGTAGCGCAGGGGCATGTCCCAGCCGGCGAAGTCGGTCATCGTCGCACCGAGCGTGCGATGCAGGGCATCGAGCGCGGTGTGACGGAGTTCTTCTGTACTGCTCATCGGACGGTCTTCTCCCAAGGCATGACGGGCGAGGTCGTTCCTCCCCATCTGTCATCGGAACCTGAGAGGTTCGCCATGACCGGCTGAGGGCCGGGTCACGGCTTGCACCTTGGGTGGAGCCCACGCCTCTTCTCGGCGAAGAGGGGGACTCGCTTTTCAGATGTGCCTCGCCCGCGCGGTAACGGGGCCTGAGAGATTCAAGGGAGGGACTTGCTCCTTCGGCGCCCCAGCGATGAACTGCTGGGAACTCTCCCGCGCGGATTCGAACGGCCGGTATGCAGTTGGCGCGGACATCATTGCACGCCCGGCCCGTCTTCGGCAGGCCACGTCTGTAACGGGGTTGTGGCAGTAAGTGAACGAAAATGCGGGAGATCATCCATTACCTTCTCTTTACGCTCAGTGGGGATGGGGAATCCTGAACCGGAGGAGGACGATGACGGTGAAGCGCACCACGGCGTACGCCACGACGTCGGGCGTCGCGCTGCCCAAGCAGCCCGCGGCCCCGGCCGTCGAGGCCCCGGGCACGCGCGTCGCACCGGTGGTCCGTGACCTCCGCGAGCGCTCCGGCCACAGCCCGCACGCACTGCTCTTCGCCCCCGAGGACCTCGTCGTGATCACGGGGCTGCCCGGCAGCGGCAAGTCCACGCTGATGCGGCGGACGGTGACGGGCGCCCGCATCGACTCCCAGGACACCCGGGACCGCTGGGACGCCCGCATGCCCGGCTTCCTGCCCTACGCCTTCTACCGCCCCCTGGTCCGCCTCGCGCACTACGCCGGCCTGCGCCGCGCCGTGCGCTCCGGCGAGGGCGTCGTCGTGCACGACTGCGGCACGCAGGCCTGGGTGCGCGGCTGGCTGGCCCGCGAGGCCCGCCGCCGCGGCGGCACCCTGCACCTGCTGCTGCTCGACGTCGACCCGGACACGGCCCTGGAGGGCCAGCGCGAGCGCGGCCGGGGCGTCTCGCGGTACGCCTTCCTGCGCCACCGCAGGGCCGCGGCCCACCTGCTGCGCTCCGTGGAGAAGGGCCACCTGCCGCCGGGATGCGGCTCGGCGGTGCTGATCGACCGGGATGCGGCGGGCGTACTGCGCCGGATCGGGTTCACGGGCTGACCGGCCGAGGACCTGTACGAGGCGGTCACCCGCTAGCCTTTTGAGCCACAGCAGCGGTTCACAGCAGGCGGTTGAGAAGTAGATGGACATCCCGGCGGAACTCCCCGCGGACTTCCCGGCAGGGGCACACCTCCACTCCCACGGCGGGTGGCCAGGCAACGAACTGGAGGAGGTGCTCTCGGCCTCCCTCGGCCTCCCCTCGGCCGGCGGCCGGATCATCGAGGTGCTGGGCCGCAGCTTCGTCTGGGTGCCCCTGCCCGGCGGCGGCGGCCGGGACACCGGTCCGCTGGACCTGCCCACGGTGGAGATCGAGGGCCAGGCGTACGTGCCGGTCTTCAGCTCCGAGGAACAGTTCCGCCAGGTGGTCGGCTCCCACATGTCGTTCACCATCGCCCCCGCGGTGGAGTTCGCCCGCGGTCTGCCGCCGCAGGTCGGCATCGCCGTCAATCCCGACGGCGTGGTCGGCGTCCCGCTGCCCCCGGCGGCGGTGGCCGAGCTGTGCCGCGTGGGCCGCACCCCGCTGGACGGCCTCACGTCCGGGGGCCGCGTCAAGCTCTACGAGCCCGACTGGCAGGACGACCCGATCGACTTCCTCGCGGTGGCGGCCGCCGAGTTCGCCGAGACCGGCGTGGTCACGACGGCCCGCCGCTGCCTCGCGTCGATCGAGACGGCCACCCCGGTGATGTTCATCGGTGTGGAACTCTCCCTCTGGGAGGGCGACTTGCGCGCCGCCCCCATGGACGCGCTGGCCCGAGCCCTCGGCCGCACCCCGGTCCCGTGGCCGGTCAACCTGGTCCTGCTGGACGTGGCCGAGGACCCGGTGATCGCCTGGATGCGCCGGCAGGTGCGCCCCTTCTACCAGCGGGGCCATTGAACGTTCCCAGGGCGCAGCGCCCCTGAAAGGGGCGCGGGGAACTGCGCGACCAGCCACCACGCACCCGCACTCGCGCAGGCAGAACAAGGCCCGAGGTACTGGGCGCCTAAGCTGTCACCCAATGCGGGGCAACTCTTAGAAGGGGCGGTACTACAGGTGAGCGCGAGCCTCAGCGGCAGCGTCGAGCACATGCTGCGCCAGGTGACGCCCGGGCGCTACGACGCCTACGAGGCCCTCCTGCGCGCGCTCGCGACCCCGTCCTCCGGCCAGGTCTGGATGCTGCTGTGGCACGGCCAGGGCGGCTCCCCGGACGCCCAGTACGGAAACATGGACGTCGAGGGCTACGGCTACGCCCCGTGCGTCACCTCCGCCCAGGAGCTGTCCGCCAGCGGCTGGAACCGCAGCTACGAAGTCGTCGACGGAGTCGACGTGGCCCGCACCCTCTACCCGGACCACTACGGCCTCTGGCTCAACCCGCACGCCCCCGGCGGCGGCGTCGGCATCCCGTGGCTCGACCTGCGCCGCATCGCCACCGGCCTGGACCGCCAGCCCGCCGGCCCGCTGCGCCTGTCGGAACCCGGCATCGAGATCCCGCAGTTCTACGCCCTCCTCGCGCAGAACGCCCACCGCACCCCGGCGGTCCGCTCGCTGCGCCGCGCCTGGGTGCAGCCGGCGCTCGGTGCGCCGTATCTCGCCATCGGGCTCGACGTGTACGACACCAGCCCGCCCGCGGTCGACTCGGTGCGCTCGATGATGTCGCAGTCGATCGGCGCGGTCCCGGACGGGCTGCCGGTCTCGACCGTGGCGATGTCCGACGAGGACGACCCGGTCGCCATGTGGATGAGAGCGAGCGCCCGCCCGTTCTACGACCGCGAGGCACACGTCGCCGCCCCCGCGCAGGCACCGGCGGCCGGCTACGGCTACCCACCGGCACAGGGCCGTTACTGATCATTGGTCGGCTAACCTGCTGATCGGTCGGCAACCCGACTGTCGTAGGTGCAAAGGGTCTTGGACTGCGGTTTCCCAGGTCGATCTCCGCGCGTAGATGCGATCGGAAGGTCCCGGTCCGCCCTCTTACGCCCCAACTGGCCCCCGTCCGGCGGCCGATACCCACTGTTCGGATAACGGAACCCCTCAGACAGCATCACGGTTGCGCATCCTTTCCCCGCCAGCTCTGGCAACAGATCGCCAAAGCATTGAAGACTCCCGGCAAGACACGGGCCGGTCGGTCCTGTGTACGAGTGGAAGCAACCGCTACAGCGGCAGCCAGGGGGGTCGGCAACCGCCGGCCGAGAGGGGTCAATCTCACTGTGACCGCACCGATCGAGACAACCGGAGCGGAGGCCGGAGCGCAGCCCGAGGCCGTTCTCTCCGGCGTCGAGAAGAGCCAGATCGAGGGGCGTTCCCTCGGACAGATCGCCTGGTCCCGGTTCAAGAAGGACAAGGTGGCTGTGGCCGGCGGGGTCATCGTGATCCTGCTGATCCTGCTCGCGATCCTCTCCCGCCCCATCCAGGCGATGTTCGGCCTGGACCCCAACGCGCTGAACCAGGATCTGATCGACCCCAACACGTCGCTGCCCAAGGGTGACTTCGGCGGTATGAGCTGGGAGCACCCGCTCGGTGTGGAGCCGAAGTTCGGCCGGGACATCGCCACCCGCATCCTGGAAGGCTCCTGGGTCTCGCTGGTCGTCGCCTTCGGCGCCACGATCCTGTCCAACACGATCGGCGCCGTCCTCGGCGTCGTGGCCGGCTACTACGGCGGACGCGTCGACACGATCATCAGCCGTCTGATGGACACCTTCCTGGCGTTCCCTCTGCTGCTGTTCGCGATCGCCATCTCCGCCACCCTGCAGGGCGGTGCCTTCGGCCTGGAAGGCCTGCCGCTGCACATCGGTGTGCTGATCTTCGTCATCGGCTTCTTCAACTGGCCCTATCTGGGCCGCATTGTCCGGGGCCAGACACTGGCCCTGCGCGAGCGGGAGTTCGTCGACGCCTCGCGGGGGATGGGGGCCAAGGGGCCGTACATCCTCTTCCGGGAGCTGCTGCCCAACCTCGTGGGTCCGATCATCGTCTACTCGACGCTGCTCATCCCGACCAACATCCTCTTCGAGGCGTCCCTGAGCTTCCTCGGGGTCGGCATCCAGCCCCCGCAGGCTTCGTGGGGCGGCATGATCAACCAGGCGGTCGACTACTACCAGGTCGACCCGCAGTTCATGATCGTGCCCGGTCTCGCCATCTTCGTGACCGTCCTGGCATTCAACCTGCTCGGCGACGGTCTCCGTGACGCTCTCGACCCGCGCAGCCGCTGATCTGCGGCCGCAGCGAGAGTCCCAAAATTCCTACAATGGAGGGGAAGCAGACCATCATGCGAAGGTCAGCGCTGGCCGCGGTAGCGGCCATCGGCAGTGCGAGCTTGCTGCTTTCGGCTTGCAGCAAGGCCGATGACAACTCGGACAACAACGGAAACAAGTCGGCTGGGGCCAACGCAGCGACCAAGGGTGTCGTCAACGCCTCCACCCAGAAGGGTGGGACGGTCACGTACGAGTACTCGGACGTCCCGGACTCCTTCGACCCCGGCAACACGTACTACGCGTACATGTACAACCTCAGCCGGCTGTACGCCCGCCCGCTGATGACCTTCGCGCCCGGTCCGGGTGAGGAGGGCAACAAGCTGGTCCCGGACCTCGCCGAGAGCGCGGGCGTGCCGAGCGACGGCGGCAAGACGTGGACGTACAAGCTGCGTTCGGGCCTGAAGTACCAGGACGGCACGCCGATCACCTCGAAGGACGTCAAGTACGCCGTCGCGCGCTCCAACTTCGCGCGTGACGTGCTCTCCCTCGGCCCGAACTACTTCCAGCAGTTCCTCGATGGCGGCGACAAGTACAAGGGTCCGTACAAGGACAAGAGCGCCGAGGGTCTGAAGTCCATCGAGACGCCGGACGACACCACGGTCGTCTTCAAGCTCAACCGTGCCTTCCAGGAGTTCGACTACCTGGTGGCGACGCCGCAGACGGCACCGGTGCCCCAGGCCAAGGACAAGGGCATCGACTACGTCAAGAGCATCGTGTCCTCGGGCTCGTACCAGTTCGAGAGCTACGAGGAGGGCAAGCAGGCCGTCCTCGTCCGCAACAAGAACTGGGACCCGAAGACGGACCCGCTGCGCAAGCAGTACCCGGACAAGATCGTCGTCAAGCTCAAGGTCAACGCCGAGACGATCGACCAGGACGTCCAGTCCGGTGACGCGATCGACCTCGGTGGTACCGGTGTCCAGGCCGCGACGCAGGCGAAGGTCGTCAACAGCGCCGACCTGAAGGCCAACACCGACAACACCTACGGTGGCCGTCTGGTCTACATGGCGATCAACACCCAGGTCGCGCCGTTCGACAAGGTCGAGTGCCGCAAGGCCGTCCAGTACGCCATCGACAAGGTCTCCGTGCAGACCGCCGAGGGCGGCCCGATCCGCGGTGACATCGCCACCACCGTCCTGCCGCCGGACATCCCGGGCTACAAGAAGGCGGACGTCTACGCGACCGACGGCAACAAGGGCGACGCGGCCAAGGCCAAGGACCAGCTGAAGGCCTGCGGCAAGTCGACCATCACCACCAACATCTCGGCGCGCAGCGACCGCCCGCAGGAGATCGACGCGGCCACCGCGATCATCGCCTCGCTGAAGAAGGTCGGCATCAACGCCAGCCTGAAGCAGTACCCGTCGGGCAAGTACTTCACCGACTACGCGGGTGTGCCGGCGTTCGACAAGAAGCAGAACATCGGTCTGCACATGATGCAGTGGGGTGCCGACTGGCCGGGCGGCTACGGCTTCCTGCAGCAGATCCTGCACGGTGACGCGATCGGCGCCTCGGGCAACACCAACCTCTCGTACATCGATGACAAGCAGATCAACGAGATGCTGGAGAAGGCCATCGCCACCGAGGACGAGGCCCAGCGCAACAGCATGTACGCCGAGATCGACAAGCGTGCAATGGACCAGGCTGTCCTCGTCCCGCTGACCTACTTCAAGGTCCTGCTGTACCGCCCCGCCAACTTCACCAACCTGGTGTCCACGGCGGCCTTCAGCGGTCAGTACGACTACCTCAACATCGGCACGACCAAGAAGTAGCCCCGGAAGGCAGGTGAAGGCTTTGGTGCCCGCGGGCTCAGCCCGCGGGCACCAGCGCCGGTCCCCGTGATCTCGTACATCCTCCGTCGGACGCTCGCGGCAGTGATCCTGCTGCTGGTCGTCACCGCGGTCACCTTCGCGATCTTCTTCCTGCTGCCACGGATGGCCGGCCAGACCGCCGACCAGCTCGCGCAGCAGTACATCGGAAAGAGCCCGACGAAGGCCGACATCGCCGCGGTCAAGCAGAACCTCGGTCTGGACCAGCCCCTGTACGTCCAGTACTGGCACTTCATCAAGGGGATCGTGGCCGGCGCCACCTATGACCTGGGCCCCACCACGACGCAGTGCAACGCGCCGTGCTTCGGCTACTCCTTCAAGAACCACGTCGAGGTGTGGCCGCAGCTCACCTCGCGCCTTCCGGTGACCATCTCGCTGGCCGGCGGCGCCGCCGTGCTGTGGCTGGTGTCCGGTGTGCTGATCGGCGTGATCTCCGCGCTCAAGCCCCGCAGCTTCTTCGACCGCACGTTCATGGGCGTCGCGCTCGCCGGTGTCTCGCTGCCCATGTTCTTCACGGGCAACCTGGCGCTGCTGCTCTTCACCTTCCAGTGGCCGATCTTCGGCCGCACCTACGTACCGTTCACCGAGAATCCGGCGCAATGGGCCAACACGCTCTTCCCCGCCTGGTGCTCGCTCGCCCTGTTGTACTCCGCCATCTACGCGCGGCTCACCCGCTCGGGGATGCTGGAGACGATGAACGAGGACTTCATCCGCACGGCCCGTGCCAAGGGCCTGCGTGAGCGCAAGGTCGTGGCCCGGCACGGGCTGCGGGCCGCGCTGACCCCGATCATCACCGTTTTCGGTATGGACCTGGGCCTGCTGCTCGGCGGCGCCGTGATCACCGAGACCGTGTTCTCGCTGCCCGGCATCGGCCAGTACGCGGTTCAGGGCATCACCGACAACGACCTGCCCCCGATCCTCGGCGTCACCCTGCTGGCCGCCTTCTTCGTCGTGATCGCAAATCTCCTGGTGGACCTGCTCTACGCCGCCGCCGACCCGCGCGTGAGGCTCTCGTGACCGAACTCTCCAAGACCGGTGCCGCCGTGGGCGAGCCGACGAGCTCACCCTCGAACGGTTCCGACGCCTTCCTCTCGGTCCGAGACCTCAAGGTGCACTTCCCCACCGACGACGGACTGGTCAAGTCCGTCGACGGGCTCAACTTCCAGGTGGAGAAGGGCAAGACCCTCTGCATCGTGGGTGAGTCGGGCTCCGGCAAGTCCGTCACCTCGCTGGCGATCATGGGCCTGCACCGGCTCGGGGCACGCGGCAAGAACGTCCGGATGTCCGGCGAGATCTGGCTCGGCGGCAAGGAGCTCATCTCCGCCGACCCGGACGAGGTGCGCCGGCTGCGCGGCCGCGAGATGGCGATGATCTTCCAGGACCCGCTGTCCGCGATGCACCCGTACTACACGATCGGCAACCAGATCGTGGAGGCGTACCGGGTCCACCACGACGTCAACAAGAAGACCGCGCGCAAGCGGGCCGTCGAGATGCTCGACCGGGTCGGCATCCCCGAGCCCGGCAAGCGCGTCGACAGCTACCCGCACGAGTTCTCCGGCGGTATGCGCCAGCGCGCGATGATCGCCATGGCGCTGGTCAACAACCCCGAACTGCTCATCGCGGACGAGCCGACGACCGCCCTCGACGTGACCGTCCAGGCGCAGATCCTCGACCTCATCCGGGACCTGCAGAAGGAGTTCGGCTCCGCGGTCGTCCTCATCACCCACGATCTCGGCGTGGTCGCCGAGATCGCCGACGACGTCCTCGTGATGTACGGCGGCCGGTGTGTGGAGCGCGGCAGCGTCGACGACGTCTTCGAGCGGCCGCAACACCCGTACACCTGGGGCCTGCTCGGCTCGATGCCGCGCATCGACCGCGAGACCTCCGAACGGCTCATCCCCGTCAAGGGCCAGCCGCCGAGCCTCATCAACGTCCCCTCGGGCTGCGCCTTCCATCCCCGCTGCCCGTACGCGGACATCCCCAAGGGCGATGTCACCCGTACCGTGCGCCCGGATCTCCAGCCGGTCGGCAGTGGACACTTCTCCGCGTGCCACCTCTCGGCGGAGGACCGTACGCGGATCTGGACCGAAGAGATTGCGCCGAAGCTGTGAGTGAGACGAAGAAAACGGACGTGACCGTCCCGGCACAGGCGTCGGCTCCTTTGGCGGAGCGTGAGGTGCTGCTCAAGGTCGAGGGCCTGCAGAAGCACTTCCCGATCCGTAAGGGCGTCCTTCAGCGTCAGGTCGGCGCGGTCAAGGCGGTCGACGGCATCGACTTCGAGGTGCGCAAGGGCGAGACCCTCGGTGTGGTCGGCGAGTCCGGCTGCGGCAAGTCGACCATGGGCCGGGTCATCACGCGGCTCCAGGACCCGACGGGCGGCTCGATCCACTTCGAGGGCCAGGACATCACGCGGCTGAGCACGGCCGGGATGCGTCCGCTGCGGCGGGACATCCAGATGATCTTCCAGGACCCGTACGGCTCCCTGAACCCCCGGCACACCATCGGCGGTATCGTCTCGGCGCCGTTCCGGCTCCAGGGCGTCGAGCCCGAGGGCGGGGTGAAGAAGGAGGTCCAGCGGCTCCTGGAGCTGGTGGGTCTGAGCCCCGAGCACTACAACCGCTACCCGCACGAGTTCTCCGGCGGTCAGCGCCAGCGCATCGGCATCGCCCGGGCGCTCGCCCTGAAGCCGAAGCTGGTCGTGGCGGACGAGCCGGTGTCCGCGCTGGACGTGTCGATCCAGGCCCAGGTCGTGAACCTGATGGACGACCTCCAGGAGGAGCTCGGCCTCACGTACGTGATCATCGCCCACGACCTGTCCGTCGTCCGGCACGTCTCGGACCGGATCGCGGTGATGTACCTCGGCAAGATCGTCGAGCTGGCCGACCGCACCTCGCTGTACGAGGCGCCGATGCACCCGTACACCAAGGCCCTGATGTCGGCCGTGCCGGTGCCGGACCCCAAGCGCCGGGGCGCCAAGAGCGAGCGCATCCTGCTGCGCGGCGACGTGCCCTCGCCGATCTCCCCGCCGAGCGGCTGCCGCTTCCACACGCGGTGCTGGAAGGCGACGGAGGTCTGCCGGACGACGGAGCCGCCGCTGCTGGAGCTGAGGCCCGGCCAGCGGGTGGCCTGCCACCACCCGGAGAACTTCGAGGACCAGCAGCCGCAGGACACGGTGCTGCTGACCGTGGCCAAGGAGGCCGCGGAGCTGGTGCCGACGGAGCAGACCGCCGACGCCCCGGTTTCCAAGGAGGCGCGGGTGCCGGCTGCGGCTGGGGCTGAGGCTTCCGAGGAGACCCCGGCGGACGACGCGTCCGAGGAGGCCCCCGAGGCTGAGGCTCCCGCGGAGTCCTCCGCGGAAACTCCGGACGAAAAGAAGTAACCCAGCCCGGGCCCCCGCCTTCCTTTGCAAGGCGGGGGCCTTGTGCTGAGCGAGAATGTGCGGGTGCTCCAGCAACTGTTCAGCCCGTCCGTCCAGCACACGCTCGACCTGATCGGCATCTTCGTCTTCGCCATCTCCGGCGCGCTGCTGGCGGTCCGCAAGAACTTCGACGTCTTCGGTATCGCCGTCCTCGCCGAGGTCACCGCCCTGGGCGGCGGGCTGTTCCGGGACGTCGTCATCGGCGCCGTACCCCCGGCCGCCTTCACGGATCTGGGGTACTTCCTCACCCCGCTGCTCGCCGCGCTGCTCGTCATCTTTCTCCACCCGCACGTGGAGCGGATCCAGACCGGCGTGAACGTCTTCGACGCGGCGGGCCTCGGCCTGTTCTGCGTCGCCGGGACGACGAAGGCGTACGACTACGGCCTCAACCTCACCGCCTCGGCCGCGCTGGGCCTCGCGACCGCCGTGGGCGGCGGCGTGCTGCGTGACGTCCTCGCCAACGAAGTGCCGTCACTGCTGCGCTGGGACCGCGACCTGTACGCGGTTCCGGCGATCGTCGGCGCCACGATGGTCGTCCTGTGCATCCACTACGGCGCCCTGAACTCGTTCACCAGCACGCTCGCGGTCGTCACGGCATTCGTGCTGCGGCTGCTCGCGATGCGGTTCCACTGGCGAGCTCCGCGGGCCTGGAACCGGCGGTCGACGGTGCGAGAGGAGTAGCCCCCGGTGCCGTACGGGTCTGCTGCCGGGGCCCCATCACCTCGCTCAGCCAGCGGAACGCCGGGACCACCTGCGGCTTCCACAGCGCCATGGTGTGACCGCCCGCGCCGCTCGGGATGAACACCACGTTCACAGTCGTCGGCGCCTTCGCGGCCCGCTCGACGGCCATGGCCGCCTCGTAGCCGTCCTTCGGCTGACCGGAGAGGTAGAGCGCCACGCGCGGCGGGACACGGGACTTCTTGAGCAGGGCGTACGGGTTGTTCGCGGCCCGCAGCGCCGGGGACTTGGCGGCGAGCGACTGGGGTACGGCGGCGGGGTCGTTGTAGCCGGACAGGCTGACCGCGGCCCGGTAGCGGTCGGGGTGGGCGACGGCGAGCTTGGCCGCGCAGTGCCCGCCCGCCGAGTACCCGGCGACGGCCCAGCCGTCCGGCGCGGCCTGGGTGCGGAAGTTGTCCATGACCATCCTCGGCACGTCGACGCTGAGCCAGCTGTCGGCGTTCACCTTGCCCGGTATGTTCGCGCAGCCGGTGTCCACGCCGGGCAGCAGCGAGGTGCGCGGCGAGACGATGATGAACGGCTCGATCTGCCCGCTGCGCATCAGCGGCGCCAGCTGCTGGGGCGCGTCCATCGTCCCGTACCAGGCCTTCGACGAGCCCGGGAAGCCCGGCAGCACCTCGACGACCGGGAACCGGTGATTGCGGTACGCGGGCTCGTGGTACTGCGGCGGCAGCCAGACGTTGACCTCGGCGTGCACTCCGGAGACCCGGCCCTTGAGGTGCGTGACGAGTACGCCGCCCTCCGCGCGCATGCCCGGCCCCTTGGCCGGCTTGAACGTCTGCCGCACCTTGGGCAGCTTCTCCAGCGCGATCCCGCCGGTGCCGCTCGCCCCGAGGTCGGCGGCCTCGTGCACATGGTCGCTGGTGCCGAGCAGATCGCCCCAACTGTCGTACAGCTGGTTGGAGTTGTTGACCATGGTGAAGACCAGGGCGACCGCGGTGGCCTGGGCGAACAGCAGCATCAGCACTCGGGCGGCACCCCGCACGACCTTGGGCCCGCGCACTCGCGACCACAGGACCAGCGGCAGCGCGACGGCGACGACGCACAGCGCGATCAGCGTGTAGAGGAACGGGGTCCCGGTGAGACTCATGTCCTCATAGAGGGGCAGAGCGGGCTTCGGGTTTCGGGCGAGCCGGGGCACTTGCCGAAAAGTTGCGCACATCTCGTCCGACAGGTGTGCGCTCTTGCGGGAACGGGTGCGAGCCCTCACAGGGAGAAAAAGCTACCGCTTAGTAGTTAGCTGTTGTACCGTTCATCCATGCCAGAAGCAGCCTCTGCCCCGACGGCCCCGCGGGCCACGATCGGCGACAGCGAGTTCGACCGCGACACCGCGCTGACCCTGCGCGAGCCCGGCGTCTACGACATCGACCTGTCCGCCGGCTGGACGATCATCAGCGCCGTCAACGGCGGCTATCTGCTGGCCGTCCTCGGCCGCGCCCTCGCGGACGCGCTCCCGCACGGCGACCCGTTCACCATCTCCGCGCACTATCTCACCGCGTCCCAGCCGGGCCCGGCGGTCGTCCGCACGGACGTGGTGCGCACCGGGCGGACCCTGTCGACCGGCCAGGCCTCGCTCTTCCAGTACGACGAGCAGGGCCGCGAGGTGGAACGCATCCGCGTCCTCGCCTCCTACGGCGACCTCGGCGCCCTCCCCGACGACGTCCGTACGACGGCCAAGCCGCCCGCGATCCCGCCGATGGACCACTGCTTCGGCCCCGAGGACGGCCCCGCCCCCGTCGACGGCAGCTCGGCCATTGCCGACCGCCTCATGCTCAAGCTCGACCCGTCCACCCTCGGCTGGGCACTCGGCCAGCCCTCGGGCAAGGGCGAGATGCGGGCCTGGTTCGGCCTCGCGGACGGCCGCGACGCCGACCCCCTCTCCCTGCTCCTGGCCGTCGACGCGCTGCCCCCGACGGCCTTCGAGATCGGCATCTCCGGCTGGGTCCCGACGGTCGAACTGACCGTCCACATCCGGTGCCGCCCGGCCCCGGGCCCCCTGCGCGTGTCCATCACCACCCGCAACCTCGCCGGCGGCTTCCTGGAGGAGGACGCGGAAGTGTGGGACAGCGCGGACCGGTTGGTGGCGCAGTCGAGGCAGCTGGCGAGGGTACGGCTCGGCTGAAGCTGGTCCGGTGGTGCAGGGGGCGTGTCGCGATCGGCTTTGCCGTGTCACGGCCCTGTACCGGCGAGTTGGTTGAGTCTCCAAGGAAGTTTGCAGGTCAGCGGCGTGTGTTGAGGTGCGCTTTGCCCGGCGCACAGGCCCTCGACAGCCGGGCCTCAAGGGAGCCCTAAGCGGCGTTGGTTGAGTGCCCGCCCAGGACTTCCTCAGTTTCCTCATCTTCCTTGGAGCTGTCTCTCATGAAGCGTGCGCGTCTCCTCCCCGCCGTGGCCCTGCTGGCGCTCTCGCCCCTGGCCCTGGCGGCCTGCGGGTCCGGCGACTCCTCGTCGTCGACGTCGAACGACGGCAACTCCGGGCAGCAGCAGTCGTCGTGCCGGCAGCCGAGTGGGGCTGCGTCGGGGGCGCCCAGCGGCGCGCCGTCGGGTGCGCCGGCCTCGCCGCCGTCCGGTGCGCCTTCCGGGGCGCCGTCGGGCGCGCCGAGCGGGGCGCCCAGTGGCGGCCCCGGTGGAGGGCAGGGTGGCCCCGGCGGGGGTCAGGGTGGCTGTGGTGGTCCCGGCGGCGGGGCGGCTCCCAGCGGGGTGCCGAGCGGTGCGCCGAGCGCGGCGGCGACGGCGACCAAGAGCTGACGTAGGACGCCGTACGGACGCCGTACGAGCCGTACGACAGGGGCGGCACCCCCGGTGAACGGGGGTGCCGCCCCTGTGGCGTCGTGCCGTTCCCCGGTCCTCAGTCCAGCCAGTGCTCCCGGCCGATGCTGATCAACCGCATCTGGCGGGTCGCGACCTGGGCGACGCGCCGCCGCTCCTCCTCCGGCGCCTCCAGGGCGTCCAGGAACAGTGAGGCCGTCATCAGCATCTGGTCTACATAGAGGTTGGCGAGCATGAGGAGGTCGTCGTCGTTCCAGCCCTCGGAGACCGGGTCCTTGGTGAGCGCGACCTTCACCTCCTCGGCGAAACGGGCCAGTTGGTCCTGGATCGCCTCCCGCACCGACTGCACGCCGCCGTGCCGCTCCCGGGCGATGAAGCGGACGTGGGCAGGGTGGGTCTCGACATGCCGGGCGATCAGGTCGACGGCGCGTTCGATGCGTTGGTCGCTGTCGCCGGCGGAGCTGACGATCGTACGGATCATGGGGTGCAGACTGCCCAACGCCTCCTCGACGAGGGCGACTCCGAGGTCGGCGGTGGAGCGGAAGTGCCGGTAGAAGGCGGTGGGGGCGACGCCGACGGCACGGGTGACCTCGCGCAGGCCCAGGCTGCTCAGGCTCTGCTCCTCCAGCAGTCCGAGCGCCGCGTCCAGGAGGGACTGGCGGGTCTTCTGCTTCTGGGCCTGCCGGATACCGAAGGTGTGACTCATACCATGCAGTTAACAACTGTTCTCTGGAATTGAAAAGCCGTGGGGCGCGCTAGACTTGGAGTCAGTGAACAACTGTTACTACAACTGTTCACCCAAACGTAACGAGAGAGATCTCCAGCGAGAGGGATCTCGAAGGGGGCTCCATTCCATGCTGTTCCTCGTCGCCGCGCTCCTGCTGCTGGGCGTGCTGCTGGGCACCGTGGCCCACGCACCGCTCGCCTTCACCGCTGTTGCCGCCGCCGTGATCGCCGTCTGGCTGGGCATCTTCGCCGCCCGCGAGCGTCACGCCCGCCGCAACTGACCGACTCCGTCGTCCGAATCGACTTCGTCATCCGAACCGACTTCTCGGGAGCTGACACCCCATGCACCTCACCGCACCGGCCACCACGCGCCCCGGCACCCGCACCCGCGACGCCGACGGCATGGCCGTGGCGTCCTTCATCCTCGGCCTCCTCGGCCTCCTCGTCTTCAACCTCTTCCTCGGCCCGACCGCGATCGTCCTGGCCGCGGCTTCCCTGTGGCGAGGCACCCAGCGCAGGGGTCGCGCCTACCTGGGCATGGGCCTCGGCGTCGCCGACCTGCTGGTCCTGCTGGCCTTCGTGCAGGTGGACAACACGCTGTCCTGGAGCTTCTAGGGGTTCCGGAGCACCGGCATCCGCATCCGCCGGCAAGCGGCTTGGGACGAGCCGCAGCCGCGGACGGTCCGCCGGGCGCCGCCCACTGTCTGCCGTCGGCTGACCGGCGCGGCCCGCTGGCCAAGCCGCCGGAGCTGCGGGAGCCGGCAGCTGCGGGAGTGTTTCGCGCGCTGCCTGCCGCCCGCCGTCGGCCCCACCAGGCGTTGCCTGCCCTCCGTCGTTCACGCGCCGGCGCCGGCCGGCCGCCGCGGGCCGTCGGTCGATCGCTGACCGGGCTGCCCCCGCTCTGGGAGTGGTTCGCGCGCTGACCGCCGTCGGTCGAACCGTCACCCCCGTGGGCAGTCGTTCCGTAGGGCGGAACGCGTGGGCACGGGCCGCAGTGCCGGCTGGGTCGCCACCGAAGGCGTCCGGAACGCGGGCAAGGCGCAATCCAGCCACACTCCGCGGCAACCTGGGCACGAGGCCACGTGGCGGCGCCCGTAGAATCGGGCTCACCATGGCTTACCTCGACCACGCCGCGACGACCCCCATGCTCCCGGAGGCGGCAGAGGCCCTGACCGCCCACCTGAGCGTCACCGGCAACGCCTCCTCCCTCCACGCATCCGGCCGCCGCGCGAGGCGATCCGTCGAGGAGGCCCGCGAGACCCTCGCGGAAGCGCTCGGCGCCCGCCCCAGCGAGGTCGTCCTCACCTCCGGCGGCACCGAGGCCGACAACCTCGCGGTCAAGGGCCTGTACTGGTCCCGCCGAGACGCCGACCCGGCCGGCACCCGCACCCGCATCCTGGCGAGCCCCGTCGAGCACCACGCCGTCCTCGACGCAGTCCACTGGCTCGGCGAGCACGAGGGCGCCAAGGTCGAATACCTCCCGGTCGACTCCCACGGCCGGGTCCACCCGGACGCCCTGCGCGAAGCCATCGCCCGCGACCCCCACGACGTCGCCCTCGCCACCGTGATGTGGGCCAACAACGAGATCGGCACCGTCATGCCGATCCGCGAACTGGCCGACGTGGCAAAGGAGTTCGACATCCCCCTGCACGCCGACGCCGTCCAGGCCTTCGGCCAGGTCCCCGTCGACTTCGCCGCCTCCGGCCTCGCCGCGATGACGGTCTCCGGCCACAAGATCGGCGGCCCGTACGGCATCGGCGCCCTGATGCTCGGCCGTGATCACACCCCCGTGCCCGTCCTGCACGGCGGCGGCCAGGAACGCCACGTCCGCTCCGGCACCCTCGACGTCCCCGCCATCGCCTCCTTCGCGGTCGCCGGCCGCCTCGCCGCCGAGCAGCGCGAGTGGTTCGACCGGGAGATCGGCGCCCTGCGCGACGCCCTGGTCGAAGCGGTCCGTACGGCCGTCCCGGACGCGATCCTCGGCGGCGACCCGGCACCCGGCGGCCGCCTCCCGGCCAACGCGCACTTCACCTTCCCGGGCTGCGAGGGCGACTCCCTGCTCCTGCTGCTCGACGCCCAGGGCATCGAGTGCTCCACCGGCTCCGCCTGCACCGCGGGCGTCGCCCAGCCCAGCCACGTCCTCCTGGCCACCGGCACCGACCCCGACCTGGCCCGCGGCACCCTCCGCTTCTCCCTCGGCCACACCTCCACGGAGGCCGACGTCGAGGCGGTCGCCAAGGCGATCGGCCCGGCGGTGGAACGCGCGCGGGCGGCCGGCCTCACATAGAGCGCTACGCGGGCGCCGTACGCGCCGCCCGCACCAGCTTCATGTACCGGTCCCAGTCCCAGTGCTTCCCGGGGTCCGTGTGGTCGGTCCCCGGCACCTCCACGTGCCCGATGATGTGCTCGCGGTCGACGGGGATGTCATAGCGCGCGCATATCCGGGCCGTCAGCCGCGCCGAGGCCTCGTACATCTCGTCCGTGAGGTCCTGCGGCCGCTCCACGAAGCCCTCGTGCTCGATGCCGACACTGCGCTCGTTGTAGTCGCGATTGCCCGCGTGGTACGCCACGTCCAGCTCGCGGATCATCTGCGTGACGTGGCCGTCCTTGCGGACGATGTAGTGCGCGGCCGCCCCGTGTTCCGGGTCCTGGAACACCTTCACCGCGCTGTCGAAGCTGCCCTGGGTGACATGGATGATCACCATGTCTATGCCGTAGTCGTCGGGCCGGTCCGCCCGCCGCCAGTTCGCGTCCGACGCCGCCACCCACCGCGCGCCGGTGTAGTCGACCTCGCCCTCCTTGCGCGGCTTCTCCACGCCCGGCACCCGCCACCACAGCCGCGCGAGCTCGTCGCGGGCCAGCACGGCCGAGCCCGCCGCCGCCACTGCCCCACCGATCAGCAATGCGCGACGGCCGACCTTCCGGTCGCCGTCCTTCGGAGCCTTCCGCTGTCCCATGTGATCGTCAACGGATACTCGCGGGTCCTGGTTCCCACGCCCCCGTACCCTGGAAGGGTTATGACTGACACCGCGCAGCCCTCCCGCCCCCTCCGTGTCCTCGCCGCCATGTCCGGCGGGGTCGACTCCGCCGTCGCCGCCGCCCGCGCGGCCGAGGCCGGCCATGACGTCACCGGCGTCCACCTCGCGCTCTCCGCGAACCCCCAATCCTTCCGCACGGGCGCGCGGGGCTGTTGCACCATCGAGGACTCCCGCGACGCCCGCCGCGCCGCGGACGTCATCGGCATCCCGTTCTACGTGTGGGACCTCGCCGACCGCTTCCGCGAGGACGTGGTCGAGGACTTCGTCGCCGAGTACGAGGCCGGCCGCACCCCGAACCCCTGCCTGCGCTGCAACGAGAAGATCAAGTTCGCGGCCCTGCTGGACAAGGCCCTGGCCCTCGGCTTCGACGCGGTCTGCACCGGCCACTACGCGACGGTCGTGCTGACCGAGGACGGCACCCGCGAGCTGCACCGCGCCTCCGACATGGCCAAGGACCAGTCGTACGTCCTCGGCGTCCTGGACGAGCAGCAGCTCGCACACGCGATGTTCCCGCTCGGCGACACCCTGACGACGAAGGACGAGATCCGCGCGGAGGCGGAGCGCCGCGGCCTGGCGGTCGCGAAGAAGCCCGACTCGCACGACATCTGCTTCATCGCCGACGGCGACACCCAGGGCTTCCTCGCGAACCGCCTCGGCAAGGCGGAGGGCGACATCGTCGACGAGGCGGGCGCGAAGCTCGGCACGCACGAGGGCGCGTACGGCTTCACCATCGGCCAGCGCAAGGGCCTGCGCATCGGCACCCCGGCCCCCGACGGCAAGCCTCGCTACGTCCTCGACATCTCGCCGGTCAACAACACGGTGACCGTCGGCCCGGCGGACTCCCTGGACGTCAGCGCCCTCACCGCCATCAAGCCCCGCTGGTGCGGCACCGCCCCGACCGGCCCCGGCACCTACACCGCCCAGCTGCGCGCCCACGGCGGCGAGACCGAGGTGACCGCCGAGCTGGTCGACGGCACCCTGGAGGTCAGCTTCACGGACCCGGTCCGCGGAGTGGCCCCCGGCCAGGCGATCGTCCTGTACGACGGCACGCGCGTGGTGGGCTCGGCGACGATTGCGTCGACTCAGCGGGCGACGACAGCGGCCGTCTGAGGCGAGGCGCCCGGGTGGAGCCGCACTCCAGGCACACGCGTGTGCCGGTATCCGGCCGCGATCACGCCCCGAAGAACTCCGCGAGCACCGGCCCGAGAACGTCCGGCTCCACCATGTGGGTCTGCCCCTCCAGGCTCCGGTACGTCCCCTCGGGCACGGTCTCCGCGACCGCCCGCGTCGCCTCACGCATCCACGCGGGGCTCAGGCTGCCCGCGACCGCCAGCACCGGCACCCCGATCGAGGCCAGCCGGTCCTGGGGGAGCAGACCGTCGCCCATCACGGCGTCGTCGTACGCCAGGCTCGGCGCGATGGTCTCCAGACCGGGCCACATGGGCGACTGGCGGGCACCCTGGATCATCTGCTCGGCCATGCCCGTGAGCCGCAGGAAGAGCTCGACGGCGTCCCCGCGCCGGTCTTCCGCCAGCGCCTCGGTCAGCCGCTCGGTGTACTCCGCCCGCTCCTTGGCGCCGCCCTCGTAGACGGCGAACGGCACCTCGTACACGGCGACCTGACGCACCGGCAGCCCGCTCGCCGCCGCCTCGAGCGCCAGGGCGCCGCCCGACGAGACACCGTAGAGCGCCGCCTCGCCGCCCACCGCCTCGATCAGCGCGGCAAGATCCTCGACCTCGCGCTCCACCGCGTACGGCTGGGTGTCACCGCTCTCGCCGCGCCCGCGACGGTCGTACGAGACGACCCTGAAGCGGTCCGCGAGAGGTACGGCCAGCGGCGCGACAGTGGCCCCGGTGGACATCGCCCCACTGACCAGGATCACCGCCGGCCCCTGCCCGCTGCTCTGGTACGCGATGGAGGTGCCGTCGTGCGAAATGGTGTTCTTGTCCATGCCTGTGGAGATTGCCGTATGGGGCGCTCCTAATCGTCTACGACACCTCGACTTCGTAGAAGCACAGATGGTCCTTGATCTCGGCCACGTCCGGCTTCGGGTCCGGATAGGCCCAGACGAGGTCGGCCGCGTCGGGCAGCGACCAGTAGGAGGCCGTTCCCTTGAAGGGGCAGTAGGAATGGGTCTCCGAGGGCGTCAGCAGGTCCAGGCGTACGTCCTCCGGCGGGATGTAGTAGCGCACGGGACAACCCGTCTCCCGCAGGAGGAGCGGGCGGTCGGATTCAGCCAGGATCTGGTCGCCGCGGACGACCCGCACCCGTCGCGTGCCCTGCTCGATCGTGATCGTGTGTCCTTGAGCCATATCGGAAAAGCGCTCGCGGGCCCCCAGTTCTTCCCGCGTACGGTGGCTGCATGCGTATCTGTGTCTTCCTTTCCGCCGCCGACCTCGACGACCGTTACACGCGACCCGCGCGCGAGTTCGCGAAACTGCTGGGCAAGGGCGGGCACACGCTCGTGTGGGGCGGCTCCGACGTCGGGCTGATGAAGGTGGTCGCCGACGGGGTGCAGGAAGCGGGCGGCCGGCTGGTCGGGGTCTCCGTGCAGTTCCTGGCCTCCAAGGTCCGGCCGGGCGTCGACGAGATGGTGATCGCGAAGGACCTGGCCGAGCGCAAGAAGCTGCTGCTGGAGAAGGCCGACGCGGTGGTCATCATGGTCGGCGGCACCGGGACCCTCGACGAGGCGACGGAGATCCTTGAACTGAAGAAGCACGGCCACACGGACAAGCCGGTGGTCCTGCTCAACACCGCGGGCTTCTACGACGGCCTGAAGGAGCAGTTCCGCCGCATGGATGACGAGGGCTTCCTGCCCCGCCCTCTGACCGACCTGGTGTTCTTCGCGGAGGAGCCGGTGGGAGCGCTGGCGTACCTGGAGGAGAGCCAGGGAGTGGAGTGACCGGGCACTGATGCGAGCATGGCGGGCATGGCTACTCATGTGATCACCGGAGCGGGCTCCGGCATCGGCGCGGCCGTCGCCCGCCGTCTGCACGCGCGCGGGGACGATCTCGTCCTCCACGCGCGCGACGCGGGCCGGGCGAAGGAGCTGGTGGCGCAGTTCCCCGGCGCGAAGACGCTGGTCGGCGATCTGGCGGACCCGGACAAGCTGTCCTGGGCCTTCTCCCACCAGACGCTCCCGGGCCGGGTGGACTCCCTGCTCCACATCGCCGGGGTCGTGGACCTCGGCGCGGTGGGCGACCTGACCCCGAAGTCCTGGCGCCATCAGCTGAACGTCAACCTGATCGCCCCGGCGGAACTGACCCGCCACTTCCTTCCCCAGCTCCGCACCGCCCGCGGCCACGTGATCTTCGTGAACTCGGGCGCGGGCCTGCGCGCGAGCGCCGAGTGGTCCGCATACGCCGCGTCCAAGCACGGCCTGAAGGCCCTGGCCGACTCCCTGCGCAACGAGGAGCACGGCAACGGCGTCCGGGTCACGTCCGTCTACCCCGGCCGCACCGCCAGCCCGATGCAGGCGAAGGTCCACCAGCAGGAGGGCAAGGAGTACGACGAGTCGCAGTGGATCGACCCCGAGTCGGTCGCCACGACGATCCTGATGGCCCTGGACCTCCCGAGGGACGCGGAGGTCAACGACCTGACGGTCCGGCCGGGCAGCTGACGGCACCGCCCGGATACTTCAGCCCGTCCGGCGTTTGAGGACGAGGCCCGCAGGGCCGAAGCAGGGGTCTGGGGGCGGCAGCCCCCAGGCACGGTCCCACCGCGCGTGCTCACCGCGCAGGAACCCCCGGAGGGGTTACGTAGGCTTCGGGGGTGAGCGACAACACCACCCAGGCCGCCTTCGGCGGAGCCACCGGCATCGGTTCCATGCCCGGCGGCGACGCCCGTGAGGCCGCCAAGACCGTCACCGGGTCCTTCGAGGACTTCCCGTTCCTCGCCGAGCTGCCCGCCCGCGGCCCCGGCGCGGACATGATCGGGCGGACCGCGGGGATGCTCGTCGAGCTGTACGCGCGAGTGGAGCCCAGCGGATGGCGGATCGGGGACCGGCCGGGGCGGGACACCAGGCGGGCGAGGTCGTGGCTGGGGCAGGACCTCGACGCACTGGAGGAGTTCACCCAGGGATACGAGGGGCTGCTCAAGGTCCAGGCCGTCGGGCCCTGGACCCTGGCCGCGGCCCTGGAACTGAAGAACGGCGAGGTCGTTCTCTCCGACGCCGGCGCCTGCCGCGACCTCGCCGCCTCGCTCGCCGAGGGGCTGCGGCAGCACCTGGAGGAGGTCGCGCGCCGGGTACCCGGCGCGCAGCTCGTCCTCCAGCTCGACGAGCCCTCCCTCGTCGCCGTACTGCGCGGGCACGTGAAGTCGGCCAGCGGCTACCGGACCCACCGTGCCGTGGACCGGCAGATCGTCGAGGCCACCCTCCGCGACGTCGTCGGGGTTCACGGCGGCGGCCCCGTCGTGGTCCACTCATGCGCGCCGGACGTCCCGTTCGCCCTGCTGCGCCGGGCGGGCGCGGCGGCGGTCTCCTTCGACTTCTCGCTCCTCACCGAACGTGACGACGACGCGATCGGTGAGGCCGTGGAAGGGGGCACCCGGCTCTTCGCAGGTGTCGTCCCCGGCACGGACGGCCCATTGTCAGACCCTGCCGGTAGCGTCATGGGTGTCAGGACGTTGTGGCGCAGGCTGGGGCTGTCACCGGGGCTTCTCGCGGAGGCGGTCACGGTCACGCCGTCGTGCGGACTCGCGGGGGCCTCTCCGCAGTACGCGCGCAAGGCACTCGCGCACTGCGCCCGGGCGGCGAGATCCCTCGCGGACAACCCAGAGTAACGGGAGGACCATACGGTGGCCGGCGACAAGCAAGCGGAGACGACGGTGCCCGCACAGGCACGGGAGAAGCACGCGAAGCTCGCTGAGCAGATCGAGGAGCACCGCTTCCGGTACTACGTGAAGGACGCTCCGGTCATCAGCGACGCGGAGTTCGACGAGCTCCTGCGCTCGCTCGAAGCGCTGGAGGACGAGTATCCGGAGCTGCGCACCCCGGACTCGCCGACCCAGAAGGTCGCCGTCGAGTACGAGACGGACCTCGCCGAGGTGGAGCACCGCGAGCGCATGCTCTCCCTGGACAACGTCTTCGACGACGCGGGCCTCGCGGCCTGGGCGGAGAGAGTGGCCCGGGACGTCGGCGGTCCCGACTACCACCTGCTGTGCGAGCTCAAGGTCGACGGGCTCGCGGTGAACCTGACGTACGAGGACGGCCGGCTCACCCGGGCCGCCACCCGGGGCACCGGACGGATCGGCGAGGACATCACGCCCAACGTCATGACGATCGCGGAGATCCCGCATCGGCTGCACGGCGACCGTGTGCCGCGGCTCGTCGAGATCCGCGGCGAGGTCTACTTCCCGATGGAGGCCTTCGCGGACCTCAACGCCCGGCGTGTGAAGGCCGGGGAGAAGCCGTACGCCAACCCGCGCAACTCCGCCTCCGGTTCGCTGCGGCAGAAGGACCCCAAGGTCACGGCCACGCTGCCGCTGCACATGGTGGTCCACGGCATCGGCGCCCTGGAGGGGTACGAGGGCATGACCCGCCTCTCCGAGGCCTACGACCTGCTCAAGAGCTGGGGCCTGCCCACCTCCACGCACGCCCGGGTGGTCGACGGCCTCGACGGCGTCCGGGAGTTCATCGCGTACTACGGCGAGAACCGCCACTCCGTGGAGCACGAGATCGACGGCGTCGTCGTCAAGCTCGACGAGATCCCGCTCCAGGGCCGCCTCGGTTCGACCTCGCGCGCGCCGCGCTGGGCGATCGCGTACAAGTACGCGCCGGAGGAGGTCAACACCAAGCTCATCAACATCCGTGTGGGCGTGGGCCGTACGGGCCGGGTCACGCCGTACGCCCAGGTCGAGCCGGTCACGGTCGCGGGCTCGGAGGTCGAGTTCGCCACCCTGCACAACCAGGACGTCGTCAAGGCGAAGGGCGTCCTCATCGGTGACACGGTGGTGCTGCGCAAGGCCGGTGACGTGATCCCGGAGATCCTCGGGCCCGTGGTGGACCTGCGTGACGGCAGCGAGCGCGAGTTCGTGATGCCGTCCGAGTGCCCGGAATGCGGCACGGCGCTCAGGCCGATGAAGGAGGCCGACGTCGACCTGCGCTGCCCGAACGCCCGCAGCTGTCCGGCCCAGTTGCGTGAGCGCCTGTTCTATCTCGCGGGCCGCAAGGCGCTGGACATCGAGCATTTCGGCTATGTGGCCGCCGCCGCGCTCACCAAGCCGCTGGAGCCGTCCGAGCCGCCGCTGCTGGACGAGGGTGACCTGTTCGACCTGACCGTCGAGCAGCTGCTGCCCATCAAGGCGTACGTCCTGGACCAGGACAGCGGTCTGCCCAAGCGCGACCCGAAGACCGGCGAGGAGAAGATCGTCACGATCTTCGCCAACCAGCAGGGCGAGCCCAAGAAGAACGCGGTCGCGATGCTGGAGAACATCGCCGCAGCGAAGGCGCGTCCGCTCGCCCGTATCCTCACCGGCCTGTCGATCCGCCATGTCGGACCGGTCGCAGCCGAGGCGCTGGCCCGCGAATTCCGCTCCATCGAACGTATCGAGCAGGCCGGCGAGGAGGAGTTGGCGAACACCGACGGCGTCGGCCCGATCATCGCCGCCTCGCTGAAGGAGTGGTTCGCCGAGGAGTGGCACCAGGAGATCCTGCGCAAGTGGAAGGCGGCCGGCGTACGCACGGAGGAGGAGGGCTCCGGGGAGGACGAGGGACCGCGTCCGCTGGAAGGGCTTACTGTCGTCGTCACCGGCACTCTGGAGCACTTCACCCGCGATGGTGCCAAGGAGGCGCTGCAAACTCGCGGAGCGAAAGTGACCGGTTCCGTTTCGAAGAAGACATCTTTTGTTGTCGTAGGTGACAACCCTGGGTCCAAGTACGACAAGGCAATGCAGGTCAAGGTGCCAGTTCTGAACGAGGACGGCTTCAACGTCCTCCTGGAGCAGGGGCCCGACGCGGCGGCCGAAGTTGCGCTACCCGCAGAGGAGTAGCGGTTGAAGCCTCCCCGATCGGCGCATATCAGATGCATACGGGTGGCTGGGGCGCATTCGGGCAACCGTCGACGACCGCTGCCCGTGGAAGCCTTCTGCGGCCTACTGTTGAGGTGTGCGCCTGCCGTGCCCAGCTGCGGTCGGGGCATCCCCTTGGCTCTGCAGAGCTTTGAAGGGCGAGGGGAAGGGTTTTCCAACGCGGTGCCGTTGAAGGTTGTTGTCGGGCATCGGGCCGCGTGGCGTGGGCACCGCCGGCTGTGAGAGGGACGGGAATGGAACCGACCGAGAGCGCCGCCCCCGACTCACGGCTGCGCCGGATGGCCGGCGCGTGGCGGGGGTGGGCGGCACGGACCGCGGAGCGTTCGCGGGCGGAAAGAGGTGCGGGGAGCGCCGCCGGCCGGAAGGCCATGACGGAGGATCGCACCGCCGTGCCATTCAACGCCGAGCGCGCCGACGGGCTGCCCGGCGCGGATCACGAACGGCACCTGTCCTGGCCCGCGCTGCCCGCGGCGGTCGTCGCTGCGGCCGGCTTCGTTCTCGGCGCCGGGTTCTACCGGGCGTTCTCCGGCGACCACGCCCTCTTCCCGTCCGGCACCGTCGGCTGGTCCCTGGCCGTGCTGACCGGCATCATCGTCGGCCACCTGGTGGCCCTCGGCCGCGCCCGCTGGTGGGGCGGCACCGGATCCGGCGCCGCCCTCACCCTCGCCGTACTGATGCTGTACGGCTGGGTGCCCGCCGGGATGGTCAGCCTCACCGTCGTCGTTCTGGTCGGCATCGCCCGGCGCGGGCGCTGGCTGCAGGGTGTGCTGCACGGCGCGGTGGACATCCTCGGCATCGCCGCCGGAGCCCTCGTGCTGGCCGCCTTCGGCCGGGTGCCGACCGTCGAGCACCCCTGGGACCCCGACACCTGGACCCTTTACACCGCCCCCGGCGTGGTGCTCGTCGCCGTCTCCTATCTCGCGGTCACCCGGGTCCTGCTCTGGTACCTGCACGCCCCGCGCGGCGGCCTGCCCACCGTCGCCCGCACCGCCCTGGTCAGACAGGGACTGGTCGCGGTCGCGCTGCTCGGCATCGCCCCGCTGGTGTGCGTGGTCGCCACCGCCAAGCCCCTGCTGCTGCCGCTGTTCTCCATCCCCCTCGTCGCCCTCGACTCCACCCTGTGGATCGCCAGGGCCCGGGCGGAGGAGCAACTGCGCGACCCGCTGACCGGGCTGCCCAACCGGCAGTGGCTGCTGGAGCGCATCTGGACCGCGCTCGACGACGCCGAGCGCATCGGCGCCCGGTCCGCCCTGATGCTGATCGACCTCGACCGTTTCCGGTCGGTCAATGACACGCTCGGTCATCTCGCCGGTGACCGGTTGCTGTTGCAGATAGCCGACCGGCTGCGGCTCGCCCTGCCGCGCGGAGCGGAGGCCGCGCGGCTCGGTGGTGACGAGTTCGCCGTCTTACTGCCGGTCGCCGACTCCACCACGTCCGCGACCCGGGTGGCCCGCAGCCTCGTCGCCGCCCTCAGCTCCCCGCTCGACCTCGACGGCCTCACCCTGGTCCTGGAGGCCAGCGCCGGTGTCGCGGTCTTCCCCGACCACGCGCTCGACGCCGAGGGGCTGCTGCGGCGCGCGGACGTGGCGATGTACCAGGCGAAGCGGGACCGTACCGGCGTGGAGGTCTACGAGTCGAAGCGGGACTCCAACACCCCGGACCGGCTGGGCCTGCTGGGAGATCTGCGCCGGGCGCTCGACGCGCACGAGGTCGAGCTGCACTACCAGCCGAAGGTCCGCTTCGACGGACAGGTCGCCGGCCTGGAGGCCCTGGTCCGCTGGGTGCATCCCGAGCGCGGGAAGGTGCCGCCGGACGAGTTCATAGCGATCGCCGAGTCGTCCGGGCTGATGCCGCATCTGACGGAGTACGTGCTGGAGACGGCGCTCGGGCAGGTGGCCCGGTGGCGGTCCCAGGGGCTGTTCGTGCCCGTCGCCGTGAACGTCTCGCCGCGTGACGTCCACACCCCCGGATTCGCCGGCTCCGTCGCCGCCCGGCTCGCCCGCCACGGTGTTCCCGCGGGAGCGCTCCAACTGGAGATAACGGAACACGTCCTGCTGGAGGACCCGCAGCGGGCCGCGGACACGCTCGCCGGGCTCACCGGCCACGGCGTGAAGATGTCCCTGGACGACTTCGGCACCGGGTACTCGTCCCTCGTGCACCTCAGACGGCTGCCCGTGAGCGAACTGAAGATCGACCGCTCGTTCGTGGCCCGGCTCGCGGTGGACAACGAGGACGCGGAGATCGTGCGCTGCACCGTGGACCTCGCGCACTCGCTGGGCCTGCTCGTGGTCGCCGAGGGCGTCGAGGACGACGAGACCTGGGAACGCCTGCGGGATCTGGGCTGCGACGCCGTACAGGGATGGCTGGTCGCCGCGGCGATGCCGCCCGAGGAGACCACGGCCTGGCTGCTGGCGCGGGGATCGCGCGGGTGGCAGCGGCCGCGGGCGGCGCTGCCGGCCGCCGAGTAGGTCTCCCGCGAGTGCCGCGAGGGGTGGTGCGGCGGCTGCGGCGCCGTCGTGGCCGGTCGCGCAGTTCCCCGCGACCCTCAGGGCGTTTCCAGCCGCACGCTGCCACCGAATCGGTTCAGCGACTCGCGCCTGCCGTGAAGTGTCCTATCAGCAGCGCCAACCTCTGCTCATGATCCCTCTCCGGTAGCCGCCCGCTGCGCATCAGGGTCACCAGACCGTGCAGCCCCGCCCAGTACGTCTCCGTCAGCACCCCCAGGTCCTCGCCCGCCCCGGCGATCGGCTCCACCGCTGCCGCGATCTCCCCGAAGGCTCGTTTCAGCGGCTCCGGCGCCTCGGCCGTGGCGAACGGCAGGTCCACCCGGTACGTGAACATGGCGTCGTAGAGCGCCGGTCGGCGTCGGCCGAAGGCCGTGTACGTCTCGCCCACCGCCGTCAGCGCCGCGCTGGTGCCCTTCGCCGCCGTACGTGCCGCGTGCAGTTCGTCCGCCAGATCCGCGCATCCCTGCACCGCGACCGCGGCCATGATCGCGTCCTTGCCCTTGAAGTGGCTGTAGAGGACCGGCTGGCTGTACTCGATCTCCGCCGCCAGTCGGCGGGTCGTCACCGCGTCCCAGCCCTCGGCCTCCGCGAGTTCCCGCGCGGCCGTGACGATCAACCGCTCGCGTTCCGCTCGTTCGCGCTCCCTGCGCGTCTGGATCGACATGCCAGGAATTCTAGCAGTGCTAGCACGGCTGTCGATGCTCTGTTAGCCTCGCTCTTGTCTCTAGCAGTGCTAGCGAGGAGTGAAGACATGACCGTGACCGCCTACACCCTGGCCGTCGTGCTCAACCTGTTCTGCGTGTTCCTCGGGTACCGGTTCCTGTTCCAGCCCGCCTCCGCCGCCACCGGTTACGGCGTCCCGGCCCGACCGGACGGCGACGCCGGCGCCTATCTCTCGATCAAGGGTCTGAGGGACGGCACCTTTGGTCTGCTGGGCCTGGCGCTCCTGTTCTTCGTGGGCGCCCGCGCCGAGGCCTGGTTCATGCTCGCCGTGGCGATCGTGCCGCTCTGCGACACACTGATAGTGCTGCGGCACGGCGGAACGAAGGCTGTCGCGTTCGGGATCCACTTCGCCACGGCGGTCGTCGTCCTGATTACCGCCGCCCTGCTCTTCCTCGTCTGACCTCGTCCGAGTACGTCAAGACCGTCACCGGGGGTTCGGCATGTCGCTGTCCGTTCCGAAGTTCGATGAGTCCGTGATCGTCCGCGCGGCCGAGGCGGAGGTCGTCGGCCGCGCGCCCACCACCATGCGTCTGCTGGCCGACAGCAGCCGGACGGGCGGTGCGCTGTCCACCCAGCGCGTCACGCTCGCGAGCGGTGCCGACGGCGCCAAACCGCACTGGCACGACAACTCCGCCGAGATGTTCTTCCTGCTCGACGGCGCCGCCGAGATCCTCTCCGGCGACGACGTCGTCACCGCCGGCCCCGGCGACCTCGTCGTCGTACCCCCCGGAAAACCGCACGCCTTCGGCGCCGTGCCGGGCGCCGACGCCGACCTTCTGATCGTTATCACCCCCGGCGTCGAGCGCTTCGAGTACTTCCGCCACCTCCAGCGCATCGCCCTCGGCGAGGCCACCCCGGAGAGCCTGCTGGAGGTGCAGGAGCTGTACGACAACCACTTCCTCAGGAGCGAGGTCTGGGAGGGGCGCCGGCACTGACGGACGAGGCCCTGGGAAACCGTTTCACGGGCACAGGTCCCCGACCCATAGGATTGGGCCAAACCACACACACTCACCCCAGAGGATCGCTGCATGCCTGGCATCACGCGCGAGGAGGTCGCCCACCTCGCCCGGCTGGCGCGTCTGGAGCTGAAGCCCGAAGAGCTCGAGCACTTCGCGGGACAGCTGGACGACATCATCGGCGCGGTCGCACGCGTCAGTGAGGTCGCCGACCAAGACGTACCGCCGACCTCGCACCCGCTCCCGCTGACGAACGTCATGCGGGCGGACGAGGTCCGTCCGTCGCTCACCCCCGAGCAGGCGCTCTCCGGCGCCCCGGCCCAGGAGCAGCAGCGTTTCAAGGTGCCGCAGATCCTGGGGGAGGACTAATCGCCATGACGGACATCATCAAGCTCACGGCCGCCGAGACCGCCGCGAAGATCGCCTCCGGCGAGCTCACCGCGGTCGAGGTCACCGAGGCCCACCTGGCCCGCATCGAGGCCGTCGACGAGAAGGTGCACGCCTTCCTGCACGTCGACCGCGAGGGTGCACTGGCGCAGGCCCGCGCCGTCGACGAGAAGCGGGCCAAGGGCGAGAAGCTCGGCCCGCTGGCCGGCGTCCCGCTCGCGCTGAAGGACATCTTCACCACCGAGGGCGTGCCCACGACCGTCGGTTCGAAGATCCTCGAGGGCTGGATCCCGCCGTACGACGCGACGCTCACCAAGCGGCTGAAGGCCGCCGACGTCGTCATCCTCGGCAAGACCAACATGGACGAGTTCGCCATGGGGTCCTCCACCGAGAACAGCGCCTACGGCCCGACCGGCAACCCGTGGGACCTCACCAAGATCCCCGGTGGATCGGGTGGCGGCTCCTCCGCCGCGCTCGCCTCCTTCCAGGCCCCGCTCGCCATCGGCACCGACACCGGCGGCTCCATCCGCCAGCCGGCCTCCGTCACCGGCACGGTCGGCGTGAAGCCGACGTACGGCGCGGTGTCCCGCTACGGCATGGTCGCCTTCTCCAGCTCCCTCGACCAGGGCGGCCCCTGTGCCCGTACGGTCCTGGACGCGGCCCTGCTGCACGAGGTCATCGCCGGGCACGACCCGATGGACTCCACCTCGATCGACGCGCCGGTCCCGCCGGTCGTCGAGGCCGCCCGCAACGGCAGCGTCGAAGGCATGCGCGTCGGCGTCGTCAAGCAGTTCCGCGGCGAGGGCTACCAGGCCGGCGTCATCCAGCGCTTCGACGAGTCCGTCGAGCTGCTGAAGGAGTTGGGCGCGCAGATCGTCGAGCTGGACTGCCCGTCCTTCGACCTGGCGCTCTCGGCGTACTACCTGATCGCGCCCTCCGAGTGCTCCTCCAACCTCGCCCGCTTCGACGGCCTGCGCTACGGCCTGCGGACCGGCGACGACGGCACGAACTCCGCCGAGGCGGTCACGTCGATCACCCGCGAGGCCGGCTTCGGCCCCGAGGTGAAGCGCCGCATCATGCTCGGCACGTACGCCCTGTCGAGCGGGTACTACGACGCGTACTACGGCAGCGCCCAGAAGGTCCGCACGCTCATCACCCGCGACTTCGAGAAGGCCTTCGAGCAGGTCGACGTGATCGTCTCCCCGACGACGCCGACCACCGCCTTCGCGATCGGCGAGCGTGCCGACGACCCGATGGCGATGTACCTCGCCGACCTCTGCACCATCCCGACCAACCTGGCGGGCAACGCGGCCATGTCGCTGCCCTGCGGTCTCGCCCCGGAGGACAACCTCCCCGTCGGCCTGCAGATCATCGCTCCGGCGTTGAAGGACGACCGGCTCTACAAGGTCGGCGCTGCTGTCGAGGCCGCCTTCGTGGAAAGGTGGGGGCACCCGCTGATCGAGGAGGCTCCGTCGCTGTGAGTGCACTGACCAAGGCCAAGGGCTTCAAGAAGTCCAAGTCCGGTACGTACCTGTCCATGGCCGCCACCGCGTTCGGCGCGTTCGGCGTCGCAAAGCGGCTCAAGACGGCCCGCGCCGAGAAGGACACGCTGGTCCTGATCGACGCCACCGTGTCCGCCGCCGCCATCGTCACCGGCCTCGCCATCCTCTACCGCGAGCTGAAGCGGCTGGGCGACGACGACGTCCTGCTGGGCTGAGAGGGAAGTTTCACCGTGACCACCACGACCGACCTGGTGTCGTACGAGGACGCGCTGGCGTCGTACGACCCCGTCATGGGCCTTGAGGTCCATGTCGAACTCGGCACCAAGACCAAGATGTTCTGCGGCTGTTCGACCGAACTCGGTCAGGACGCCAACACGCAGACCTGTCCCACCTGCCTCGGCATGCCCGGCGCGCTCCCGGTCGTCAACGCGATCGGCGTGGAGTCGGCGATCAAGATCGGTCTCGCGCTGAACTGCGAGATCGCCGAGTGGTGCCGCTTCGCCCGGAAGAACTACTTCTATCCGGACATGCCGAAGAACTTCCAGACCTCCCAGTACGACGAGCCGATCGCCTTCAACGGCTACCTCGACGTCCAGCTGGAGGACGGCGAGACGTTCCGCGTGGACATCGAGCGCGCCCACATGGAGGAGGACACCGGCAAGTCGACGCACGTCGGCGGTGCCACGGGCCGTATCCACGGCGCCTCGCACTCGCTCCTCGACTACAACCGCGCCGGCATCCCGCTCATCGAGATCGTCACCAAGCCGATCGTCGGTGCGGGCGAGCGTGCCCCCGAGGTGGCGAAGGCGTACGTGCGTGAGCTGCGCGAGCTCATCAAGGCGCTCGGCGTCTCCGAGGCCCGTATGGAGATGGGCCAGATGCGCTGCGACGTGAACCTGTCGCTGCGCCCGCACGGTCGCGAGAAGTTCGGCACGCGGTCCGAGACGAAGAACGTCAACTCGCTGCGGTCCGTGGAGCGCGCGGCCCGCTACGAGATCCAGCGGCACGCCGCCGTGCTGAGCGGTGGCGGGACGATCATCCAGGAGACGCGGCACTTCCACGAGGACACCGGGTCGACGACCTCGGGCCGCGTGAAGGAAGAGGCCGAGGACTACCGGTACTTCCCCGAGCCGGACCTGGTGCCGGTGGCCCCCTCGCGCGAGTGGGTCGAGGAGATCCGGGCGGGTCTCCCGGAGCTGCCGCTGGTCCGCCGTACCCGACTCCTGGCGGAGTGGGGCATCTCGGCCGTCGAGATGCAGGCGATCCTCAACGCCGGTGCGCTGGACCCGATCGTCGCGACGATCGACGCCGGTGCCGACGCCGCCTCCGCCCGCAAGTGGTGGATGGGCGAACTCGCCCGCAGCGCCAACGAGTCGGGCAAGGCGCTCGACGAGCTGGCCATCACGCCGGCGCAGGTGGCCCGCGTCACCGAGCTGGTCTCGAAGGGCGACCTGAACGACAAGCTGGCCCGCCAGGTCATCGAGGGCGTTCTCGCGGGCGAGGGCACCCCGGACGAGGTCGTCGACAAGCGCGGTCTGAAGGTCGTCTCGGACGAGGGCGCGCTCACCACGGCCGTCGAGGAGGCCATCGCCGGCAACCCGGCCATCGCGGACAAGATCCGCGGCGGCAAGGTGGCCGCGGCCGGCGCCCTGGTCGGCGCCGTCATGAAGGCCACCCGTGGCCAGGCCGACGCGGCACGCGTCAAGGAGCTGATCCTTCAGCAGCTGGGCGTCAGCGAGGGCTGAGCCGAAGCGCGTACGGCCCCGGAGGCAAGTCCTCCGGGGCCGTCGCCTTGCGCAGCGCTACGGCTTACGGCGTCCTACGAGCCGTACGAAGCCCAGCGCGCGGCCCTCGTCATGGCGCAGCATCTCGCCGACCTGGCGGGCCATCGTGCGATGCCACTCCTCCGGGCTCTCTTCGGCGATCACCTCGCACCACAGCAGCCAGTCACGCCAACCGTCGTCCAGCCAGTCGGCGGCCTCGACCTCGACGGCGCCGCTGCGGGTCCACTGGCGTCGCCACCAGTCGGCGGCGTGGAAGCACCAGTAGTCAGGCTCCCACCACGGCTCGAGATGCTCCGGCGGCTCGAGCCCCTCCGGCTCCTCCCGCAGCGCGGGCACGACGACGCCGATCCGCCCGCCGGGCCTCAACAGCCGCGTCAGGGTGGGCAGATAGAGATCGTCGGTGCCGAAGTACTGGTACGCGTCGACGCTCACGATCGCGTCGAAGCTGCCCTCGGCGAACGGCAGGTCGTGCGCCTCGGCGTGCACGGGCAGCACACGGTCGGCGAAACCGGCCTCGGCGATGCGCCGGGCGTTGTCGTCGGGCTTGATCCACAGGTCGGCCGCGGTGACCTGGGCGTCGTACTCCCTGGCCAGGAAGACCGAGGTCATCGCCCGTCCGCAGCCCAGGTCGAGGACGCGCGCGCCGGGGCGCAGGGCGTCCAGGCCGAGGGCGGGGGCGAGCCACTCCAGCAGCCAGAGGGCGTTCGGACCCATCTGGTTCTCCACGACCCAGCGGGGGTCGTAGCTGGTGCTGCGTGGATAGCGAGCGTGGGTCAGCCGCTTGGTGAGGTCCTCACTCGAGGTCCTCGGGGTGATGTCCGGCATCGGTGAACGGGCTCCTTGAGTCCGGGACGGCGGAATGGGATACGGAGGAGCTCGGCCGGACGCTCAAACAATGCACCTGCTCAGGTCGGCGGCGGTGGGCCGCAGCATGGCTGACCTCCGGAAACTAGCAGTGGCAGGTACGGCCCGGCATCCGGTTTCCCGGCGTGACCCGCTACGCTCGCCCGCCATGAGTGGACGCGGTGATTCCGAGATATCCGAGACGGGGGAGGACCGGACCGAGACGCCCGAGGACCTGGACGACGGCAGGGACCTGGAGGATGTCGAAGACCCGGAGGACGTCGACGACCTGGACGACGTCGAGGATCCGGCGCAGGTGGCGCGGCGGGCCCGCTGGACTGCGGCCGGGACCGGGGCACTGCTCGCCCTTGCCGGGCTGGCCGCCGCGATGCTCCGCGCCACCGGCACCGCGCCGGCCCTCGTCCCGACCGCCTACGCCGTCGGCGCGGCCTTCTGCGCGCTGGCCGCGTTCCTCGGCTCGCGGGGTCGCACCCGGCGGGCGCTGTGGCTGCTCGTCACCGGGGTGATGGTGATGGCGCTGGGGGATCAGTTCGACTGATGTGAAGGGCGGCACTCGTGAGTGACAGAGTGACCGTTACTGTCCTGTGATCTGCCTCCCACTCGTGTGAATAAACGCACGAACGGGGCAAACGATCATTTCCGCCTGCGAGAGTTTGCTTCACATCGCTCACGCGTTCTTTGCGGGCTGTTCACTTCACATGAACGACTGTTCCCGGTCAAAGATCCACATATAGCCCTGGGAGCACGTTCGTGGCAGCCCTTGCACGCTGGTGTGTCCAGCGCCGCCTCGTCGCCGTACTGCTCTGGCTCGTTGCCTTCGGCGGGGTGAGTGCGGCCGCCGCCGTGACCGGCTCCGCGTACTCGAACGACTACCAGGTCCCCGGCACCGAATCGGGCCGCGCCACCCAGCTGCTGGAAGACGGCTTCCCCGGGCTCGGCGGCGACAGCGGCACCGTCGTCTGGCACACCACCTCCGGCACCGTGCGCGCCGCCGACGTCGAGCAGACCATGACGCGCACCCTGGACGAGATCGCGGAACTGCCCGGAGTGGCGGCCGTGAGCAGCCCGTACGACAAGCAGGGCGCCGCGCAGATCAGCGAGGACGGACACACGGCGTACGCCACCGTGACTTTCCACGCCGGAGCCGAGAGCCTCGACGAGGGCGACGCACAGGCCGTCGTGGGCGCGGCCAAGGACGCCGAGGCCGACGGGCTTCAGGTGGAGCTGGGCGGCAGCGCCGTCGGGGTCACCGAGTCGCCGGGCGGGCACATCGCCGAGGTCGTCGGGGTGGCCGTGGCGGCCGTCGTGCTCTTCCTCGCCTTCGGCTCGCTCGCCGCCTCGCTGCTTCCCATCGCCACCGCGCTGGTGAGCGTCGGCACCGCGTACGCCGGGATCGCGCTGCTCGGGCACGCCATGACCGTCGCCGACTTCGCGCCCATGCTCGGCATGCTGATCGGGCTCGGCGTCGGCATCGACTACGCGCTGTTCATCGTCACCCGGCACCGGCGCGGGCTGAAACGCGGGCTGCCCGTCGCCGAGTCGATCACGAACGCCGTCGCGACCACCGGGCGGGCCGTCGTGTTCGCAGGTGCCACCGTGTGCATCGCCCTGCTCGGCATGCTGATCCTGCAGCTGAGCTTCCTCAACGGCGTCGCGATAGCCGCCTCGCTGACCGTGGTCCTGACGGTCGCCGCCTCCGTGACCCTGCTGCCCGCGCTGCTGTCCTTCATCGGCATGCGAGCCCTGAGCCGTCGCGAGCGGCGCCGACTGGCGGAGCACGGACCTCAGCCCGAGCTGCCCACCGGGTTCGCCGCCCGCTGGTCGGCGTTCGTGGAGCGCCACCCCAAGGCACTCGGCGCGATCGCCCTGTCCCTCATCGCGGTCCTCGCGCTGCCCACCCTCGGCCTGCGCCTCGGCACCTCCGACCAGGGCAACAACCCTCAGTCCGCCACCACCCGCCAGGCCTACGACCTCCTCGCCGACGGCTTCGGCCCCGGCGTGAACGGCCCGCTCACCCTCGTCACCCAGGTCGACGGCGGCGACGACAAGCTCGCCCTGGACAACCTCGACGCCACCCTGCGCACCACCGAGGGCGTCGCGGCGGTGACCCCGGTGACGTACAACAGCGGCGGTAACACCGCCTACCTCACCGTCGTACCGGAGTCCTCGCCCCAGTCGCAGCAGACCAGCGACCTCGTCGACCGGCTGCGCTCCGAGGTTCTGCCGCGCGCCGAGACCGGCACCTCGCTCGATGTGCAGGTCGGCGGCATGACGGCCGGCTACGACGACTTCGCCGACGTGATCGTCGGCAAGCTGCCGTTGTTCGTCGGCGTCGTCATCGGCCTGGGCTGTCTGCTGCTCCTGCTCGCCTTCCGGTCCGTCGGCATACCGCTGAAGGCCGCCGCGATGAACGTCGCCGCGGTCGCCGCCGCCTTCGGTGTCGTCGTCGCGATCTTCCAGTGGGGCTGGGGGAGCGAGCTGCTGGGGCTGGGCCGCGCCGGGCCGATCGAGCCCTTCCTCCCCGTGATCATGGTGTCGGTGCTGTTCGGCCTCTCCATGGACTACCAGGTCTTCCTGGTCAGCCGGATGTACGAGGAGTGGCTGGAGACCGGTGACAACCGGCGGGCCGTGCGGATCGGCCTCGCCGAGACCGGGCGGGTGATCAACTCCGCCGCGGTCATCATGATCTCGGTCTTCCTCGCCTTCGTCCTCAGCGGCGACCGCGTGATCGCCATGTTCGGCATCGCGCTGGCCGCCGCCGTCGCCCTCGACGCCTTCGTCCTGCGCACCCTCCTCGTCCCCGCCCTGATGCACATGCTCGGCGGCGCCAACTGGTGGCTGCCCCGCTGGCTCGACAAGCGCATGCCCCGCATCAGCATCGAACCGCCCGAGTCCCGCGCCGCCCATGAGAGGCTCACCGACGTCGTGGCGGAACTGGAGAAGGAGCAGCGGGGCGATGTACGCGATATCGCTGGGTGACGACGGAGCCGAGTTGCGGCCCCTGGAGCCCTGGCACGCCGAGGAGTTCCTGGCCCATCTGGAGCGCGGGCGGGAGTTCATCAACGAGTACGTCCCCTTCGGCTCGACGGCCACGGACGTGGACGCCGCGCGTGGCGTGCTCCAGCGGTACGCCGACATGCGCGCCGCCGACACCGGGTCCCTGCACGGCCTGTGGCTGGAGGGCAAGCTGGTCGGCGGGGTGCTCTTCCTCAACTTCGACGCCGAGAACGCCAACTGCGAGGTCGGCTGCTGGCTGGAACCCGTCGGCACCGGGCGGGGGCTCGTCACGCGCGCGATGCGCGTACTCGTCGACTTCGCCGTCGAGCAGCGCGGCATCCACCGCGTCGAGTGGATCGCCTCCGCCGGGAACACGGCCAGCCTGAACGTGGCGCGCCGCCTCGGCATGACCCGCGAGGGCGTGCGCAGGGAGAGCTACCCCTATCGTGGGGTGCGGCACGACCTTGAGGTGTGGTCGATCCTGGCCCCCGAGTGGCGTGAGGCACGCACGCGTGCCGTCCACAATGATCAGTAAGAGGCCTCAACGATCATTAAGAGACCTCTCATACTGCGTCCGTACGGTGCGAGGCATGGGAACGAAGACAGTGGACGAGACCGGCGCCGACCGAGGCACTGAGGCGAAGACCGACGAGGAGAAGGTGGACGTCGTCAAGGCGAGCGACGCCACTGACGCCACCGGCTCCGACGAGGTCGAGGAGAACGACGACATCGAGGCCGAGGACGAGGTGACCGCTCAGGCCACGGAAGCGACCCCTTCCGCTGTCGGCCAGGGCGCGGCCGCGGTCGTCTCCGCGGCGCTCGGCCTTGTCTCCCTGACCGGTGGCTGGATCGGTACGGTCGCCGCCGCGCGCGAGACCCTCGTGGGCCAGCTGGAGACCGCCTCGAACGCGAGCGTCTCCCAGCAGATCAAGGAGGTCTACGGCGACGCCTGGCAGACCTCCGCCCTGTGGGCCGGCGTGTTCGCACTGGCCGCGCTGATCGTCGGCGTCTTCGTGCTCGCCCGTCCCGCGTTCGGAGCGCCCGGCAAGCCGCAGGCCCCGTGGATCAAGTCCGTCGCCTGGGGCGGTGTCGCGCTCGGCGTCATCGGCCTGCTGCTGGCGGTGCTCAAGTACACCGACGCCCTGCTCGGCCTGCCCTCAGCAAGCTGAACCACCTGAATCACCGCAGGTCCCGAGGGGCCTCAGGACCGCCGTAGGTACCTTAGACGGCGCCCTGAGGCCCCTCAGGCGCGTCTAAGGCCCCTCGGCCGCCGAAGATGCGGAACTCTCCCGATGTGGCGGACCCGCCTTGGAGACGAAGGTTGACCCATCGCACAAAGCGATGTCGGAGATCGCGTCTCACCAGGGAAAACGAGGGTCCTGTCATGTACGAGTACGAACTTCACCACATCCGCTCCGCCGACCTGATCCGCGAGGCCGAGCACGAGCGCATGGTCCGCGAGGCCATCCGCCTCCGCCGCGCCGCGAAGCGCTCCACCAAGGGCGCGACGGAGGCGGAATCGCATACATCCCGCCTCCGCAGGTCCCGGCATCCGCGTGCCGCGTGACGGCGGCGGTCACGGCGGCCGACGGTCTCCTCCCGGCGCAGAGGTTTTCCGGGGGCGGCAGCCTCCGGAAAACCGATGCCGGACTCGCAGCGGCGCGTGCGATGCTCGGACCCGTGGAGAGCCGGTCCGTCAGTCCCGTGTTCGTCGGTCGCGCAACCGAGTTGGAGACTCTGAACGACGCCCTCGCCCGAGCCGCCGCGGGCGAGCCGCAGGCGTTGGTGATCGGCGGCGAGGCAGGGGTCGGCAAGACCCGCCTCGTCGAGGAGTTCGCCACCGCCGCGGGCGAGGGCGCGGCCGTGGTCGCGCTGGGCGGCTGCGTCGAGATCGGGGCCGACGGGCTGCCGTTCGCCCCGTTCTCCACCGCGCTGCGCGCCCTGCGCCGTGAACTGCCCGGCGAGCTGGCCGCCGCGGCCGCCGGCCAGGAGGAGGAACTGGCCCGACTGCTGCCCGAGTTGGGGGAGACGGCCCCGACCCGCGGCGCGGACCGTTCCGACGAGGAGGGCATGGCGCGGCTCTTCGAGCTCACCGCGCGCCTGCTGGAGCGTGTCGCCGCCGGCCGCACGGTCGTCGTCGCCCTGGAGGACCTGCACTGGGCCGACGCCTCCACCCGCCACCTCCTCGCCTATCTCTTCCGCACGCTGCGCACCGGCCGCCTCGTCGTCCTCGCGACCTACCGCTCCGACGACATCCACCGCCGCCACCCGCTGCGCCCGCTCCTCGCCGAACTCGACCGGCTGCGCACGATCCGCCGCATCGAACTCGGCCGCTTCAACCGCGCCGAGGTCGGCCGCCAGATCGCCGGCATCCTTGCCGCCGAACCCGACCCGGCCCAGGTCGACGAGATCTTCGAACGCTCCGACGGCAACGCCTTCTTCGTCGAGGAGCTCGCCGTCGCCGCCCACGAGGGCAGTTGCGTCGGCCTCACCGACTCTCTGCGCGACCTGCTCCTCGTCCGGGTCGAGGGCCTGCCCGAGAGCGCCCAGCGGGTCGCCCGGATCGTCGCCGAGGGCGGCTCCACCGTCGAGTACCGGTTGCTCGCCGCCGTCGGCCAGCTCGCCGAGGACGACCTCATCGAGGCGCTGCGGGCCGCCGTCAACGCCAACATCCTCATCGCCGCGCCCGGCGGCGACGGCTACCGCTTCCGGCACTCCCTGGTCCGCGAGGCCGTCGGCGACGACCTGCTGCCCGGCGAGCGCTCCCGCCTCAACCGCCGCTACGCCGAAGCCCTGGAGACCGACCCGACGCTCGTCCCCGCCGGCGAGCGCGTGATGCGGCTGGCCAGCTACTGGTACCACGCCCACGACCCGGCCAAGGCCCTGCCCGCCGTCCTGGACGCCTCCGTCACCGCCCGCCGCCGGCACGCCCGCTCCGAGCAACTGCGGCTGCTGGAACGCGCGATGGAGCTGTGGGACTCCGCCCCCGAGGACATCCGGGCCACCCTGCGCCCCGTCGACTACACCGAGGTCTACCCTCCCTGCGGCTGCGACCCCGACACCACACCGCTGCGCTACCTCGACCTGATGGCCGAGGCCGCCGTCGCCGGACGGCTCTGCGGGGAGCGCGAACGCGCCCTGAAGATCACCAAGCGGGCCCTGCACCTGCTGGAGGACGAGGGCGATCCGATGCGCGCCGCCTGGTTCTGGGTCCAGCGCTCCCGGCTCGTCCAGTCCCTGGCCCGCGGCGACGGCTGGAAGGAACTCGGCACCGCCCAGCAACTGGTGCGTGGCCTGCCCCCGTCCGAGGTGCACGCCGAGGTGCTGGCCGCCGCCGCCAACTGGTCGATGCTCCGCGCCCCCGGCCCCGACGCCATGTCCGCCGCCGAACGCGCCGTCGAGTACGCACGCATGGTCGGCGCCGAGGACATCGAACTGAACGCACGCCTCACGCTCGGCAACCTCATGGTCGACGCAGGGCACATCGAGTCCGGACTGGCCCAGATGTACCAGGTCAGGGACGAGGTGCTGGCCCGCGGCCTGACCTCCGTGGTGGGCCGCAGCCATGTGAACCTGCCCTCCGTCCTGGAAGGCATCGGCCGCTCCGAGGACGCCGTCGGCATCCTGCGCGAGGGCCTGCGTCTCACCCAGCAGTGGGGCCTGCGCGACTCCGAGGCCTGGGTGTGGGCGAACCTCGCCAAGTCGCTGATCTCCTTGGGGCGTTGGGACGAGGCCTACGCTGCCGCGGTGAACGCCCAGCGCACAGGACAGTCCGCCAAACCGCTCGGCGGCGGCTCCAACAGCCTCGCCCACCTCGCGCTCGCCCGCGGCGACACCGCCGCTGCCGCCCGCCATCTGGCCACCAGCCGCGCCTCCTACGGCACCCACGACCCCATGCCGCAGAACGACCTGCGCATGTCCTGCCTCGCCCTCGGCACAGCCGCCGCCGAGGGCCGCCTTCTCGACGCCCGCGCGGAAGCCGACCGGGTCCTGGACGCCGGCTTCCCGCCCGGCACCCAGCGCTACGTCTGGCCCCTGCTGCTGGCCGCCGCCATCGCCGAGTCGGACGCCCGCGCCCAGGCACTGCCCGCCGCACAGGAGGGCCGCACCGCCTTCCTGGAACGGCTCGGCGACGCCGTCCGCAAGCTCACCACCGGCGCACCCCTGTGGCTGGCCTACGAGAAGTGGACGCGGGCCGAACTCGACCGCGCCGAGGACCGGGCCAACCCCGACACCTGGTCGGAGGTGGTCACCGCCTTCGAAGCCCTGGAACGCCCCTACGACCTCGCCCAGGTCCGCCACCGCCTGGCCGAGGCGCTGCTCGCCATCGGCGGCGACGACGAGCGCGCCCGCGCCACGGAACTGCTCCGCCTGACCCGGGCCGCCGCCACCCACCTGGACGCCCGCCCGCTCGTCGACGCCACGACACACCTGGCCCAGCGAGCCCGCCTCGCCCTCACGACAGCCCCGCCCCCGACCGACCCGGCCGACTCCCTCGGCCTCACCACCCGCGAACGAGACGTCCTCCGCCTGGTCTCCGCAGGTCGCACCAACCGCCAGATCGCCGAGGAACTCTTCATCTCCCCGAAGACGGCCAGCGTCCATGTGTCGAACATCCTGGGCAAGCTCGGCGTCTCCGGGAGGGGCGAGGCTGCGGCCGTTGCGCATCGAACGGGGATGTTCGCGACCGAATCACTCCCGTCCGGGATCTGAGCCTGAGGTTTACGCTGTAAGGGACGTTGGCCCTGGGAGGTTGCGTGTTCAACGCGTTCGAGGAACTCTTCGCGCCCGGCCGTAAGCACACCCGTGACGAAAAGAACCGCCTGGAACTCACCCGCGTGGACGTCGGGGACAACGACCCCGGGCGCGGACCGATAGATCTCGCGTCCGGGAAGGTCGTCGTACGGCCCCCCGACCTGTCGGCCGAGGGGGACGACGACGGGGGTGACGGGACGCGCGACGGGGAAGGGTGAGGGCGGCCGCTCAAGTCACCTGCACCTCCAGGATCCGGTCGTCCCCGTCCTTCGGGCTGCCCCGGCCGTCCGTGTTGCTCGTCGTCACCCACAGCTTGTCGCCGCCCGCCGAAACAACCGTCCGCAGCCGGCCGTACTCGCCCTCCAGGAAGGCCTGCGGGTCGGCTGATGCCTTGGTCCCATTGAGGGGGACGCGCCACAGACGCTGGCCCTTCAGGCCGGCCATCCAGACGGAGCCCTCGGCGTAGGCGATGCCGCTGGGGGAGGCGTCGTCGGTGCCCCACTGGGCGAGTGGGCTGCGGTACTTGGCGTTGTCGGACTTGCCCTCGACTTCCGGCCATCCGTAGTTGTCGCCCGGCTTGATCGCGTTGAGCTCGTCCCAGGTGTCCTGGCCGAACTCCGCCGCGAACAGGCGCTGTTTGGCGTCCCAGGCCAGGCCCTGGACGTTGCGGTGGCCGTACGAGTACACGGGGGAGTCGGCGACGGGGTTGCCCGGAGCCGGTTCACCCTCCGGCGTCATGCGCAGGATCTTGCCGCCCGGGGACTCCTTGTCCTGGGACAGGCCCGTCTCACCGCTCTCACCCGTGCCCGCGTACAGCATCTTGTCGGGGCCGAACGCGATCCGGCCGCCGTTGTGGATGAAGCCCTTGGGGATGCCCTTGAAGATCGTGTCGGGTGCGCCCAACTGCTCGCCGGTGGGCCGCTCCTCGTCGTACAGCACACGGACTATGCGGTTGTCCGAGGCCGAGGTGAAGTATGCGTAGATCATGTGGTCCGAGGCGTAGTCCGGCGACAGCGCAAGGCCCATGAGGCCGCCCTCGCCAGCCGGGGACACCCCCGGTACCTCGCCCAGCTCCGTCTTCTTGCCCGTCTTCGCGTCGACCCGCGTGATCGTGGCCTCGTCGCGGGAAGAGACGAGCAGGTCGCCGTCGGGGAGGGGGGCCAGGCCCCAGGGGGTGTTCAGACCCTCGGCGACCGTGCGCACCACCTTGACGGAGCCCTTCGCCGGCGGGGTCTCCTCGGCGGCCCGACCGGAGGGCGACGACCCCGCGGCCGTACTACTGCTCGGTGCCGCGGCTCCGCCCTCGGCCGGAGATCCCCCGTCGTCGGAGGAACAGCCGGCCGTCAGCACGAGCGCGGCCGCGGCCATCACGGCCGTCACAACTCGACGTTGCACGATCAAGGTCCCTTCGACGCGGCGGCTTCTACTTTTCTTACACCGCTCGCGCCTCACAGGTTCCCGATCCATGAACCTCGAACCACCGCCGTGCGGGCGCCCCGTCCGTGTCTGGTCGGCATTCGGTGCCTGTGACCTGCGGTCGAGCCCATGCGCGGGCGTCGGCGGGGGCAGGGTCAGGCGGCCGGGACTTCGCGACGGGACGAGGCCGCAGCAGGGCGCGCGGCCGACGGGAGGGGTTCGCGGCGGCCCGCAGGTCAGCCCGGCCCCCAGCCGATCTGGGTCTCCGGCCCATCCGGGTGTCCGGCCGATCTCCGCTTCCCGAGCCCGGCGATTCTCGGGTCAGGACCCTTGCATCGTCAGTCCCACGACCCCAACGCCCCCGGCAGCTCCGCCACCTCCGCCAGATCCGTCTCCGTCAGCCGCAACCCCCCGGCCGCCGCGTTCTCGCTCACCCAGCGCTCCTGCTTCGCCCCCGGCACGGTGACCACGTGTCGCCCCTGCGCCAGTACCCACGCCAGGGCCACCTGCGCCGGGGTGACGCCCTCCCCGTGGCGGGACGCGATGCGGCGCAGCCCGGCGATTATCGGCTGGTTCGCCGCCATCATCTCCGCGGTGAACCGCGGATGGCGGGCGCGGACGTCGTCCGGTTCGAAGCCCTCGCCGGGGGTCAGCCTGCCGCTGAGGAAGCCGTTGCCCAGTGGCATCGCGGCCAGGAAGCCGATGCCGCGGGCCTCGCACCACGGCACCAGCGTCTCCAGCGCCTCCGGCGACCAGACCGACAGTTCCGCCTGTACGGCGCTCACCGGGAAGACCTGCTGCACCCGCTGCAACTGGCGGATCGTCGTGTCGTGCAGACGGGTTCCCGAGCGGCGGCCACCCCGGGCGCCCACCGCGCACAGTCCCAACGCCCGTACCTTTCCGGCCCGAACGAGCTCCGCCATCGCGCCCCAGGTCTCCTCGACCGGTATTTCGGGGTCCGCGCGATGCAGTTGGTAGAGGTCGATGACGTCCGTCTGCAGGCGGCGCAGAGAGGCGTCGCAGGCGCGCTTCACGTAGCCGGGACGGCCGTTGGCCACGATGTGCTGTTCGCCCACGAGCAGGCCGACCTTGGTCGACACGAACGCGTCCTGGCGGCGCTCCTTCAACACCCGCCCCAACAGCAGCTCGTTGGTGAACGGGCCGTACATGTCGGCCGTGTCCAGCAGCGTCGAGCCCAGATCGAGCGCCCGGTGCACCGCCCTGAGCGACTCCTCGCCCCGCTGCCGCGACGAGCTGTAGGCCCAGCTCATCGGCATGCACCCGAGTCCGACGGCTCCCACCGCGAGCGCCGCCGCGCCGATCGTCCTGCGCTCCACCTGGCCGTAACCCTCCCTCTTTCGGCACCCCAACCTAACCTCTGCACTCCTGTTCGCCTGACATAGCCTCCAAGGCATGACTGCTGACGTGTGGCTCCCCATCCCGCCGGAAGAGATCGAGGGCCTCCCGCAGGGCCCGCACTACCGCTTCTGGAACGGCGAGGAGACGTTTCCAGCCGACCCGGCCGAGTGCGCCTTCTACGTCGTCCCCTACATGAAGCCGCCGGGAATCGGACAGCGTCCCCTGCCGGAGATGAGCTCCGTGGAGGTCGTGCAGACGCTCTCCGCCGGCATCGATCACGTGGAGTCGGGCCTGAAGCACCTGCGTCCGGGCGTGCGGCTGTGCAACGCGCGTGGAGTGCACGAGGCGAGCACCGCCGAGCTCACGCTCACGCTGATCCTCGCCTCGCTGCGGGGCGTCCCCGACTTCGTGCGGGCCCAGGACAGAGGGGAGTGGCTGAGCGGATTCCGGCCCGCGCTGGCGGACAAGAACGTCCTCATCGTGGGATACGGCTCGATCGGCGCCGCCATCGAGGACCGGCTCGCGCCCTTTGAACTCGCGCGGGTGGCGCGCGTCGCGCGCTCTGAGCGCACCACGGCGCGCGGACCCGTGCTTCCGCTCACCGAACTGTCCGCCCTGCTTCCGGAAGCGGACGTTGTCATCCTCTCCACGCCCCTCACGGCGGCCACCCGGCACCTGGTCGACGCCGGCTTCCTCGCCCGCATGAAGGACGGCGCGCTGCTGGTCAACGTCGCACGTGGCGGCGTCGTGGACACGAAGGCACTGCTGGCGGAACTGGAGGCCGGGCGCATCACCGCGGCCCTGGACGTCACCGACCCCGAGCCGCTGCCCAGGGAGCATCCGCTGTGGCGTGCGCCGGGCGTACTCATCAGCCCGCACGTGGGCGGACCCACGTCGGCATTCCTGCCGCGCGCCAAGCGGTTGCTGGTGGACCAGCTCACTCGTTACGTGAACCGTGAGCCCCTTCGCAACGTGATCCTTACGACGGGCGCGGCACGCGCGTGACGCTCGCGGGCTGAGCTTTCCGCGGGTGCCGTGTGCGCCGCGCGCAACAGGTCCGAAACCCGTTTCGAGTACCGTCCGCAACCTTCCGAAAGCGGTCCGTACTCGCATATGCGCTGATCGTTACGGAGCGTAGAGATGCTATGTCCCTGAGTGACGAGACTGGTGTATCGTCCCCGACAGGGGCTGCGCCGTGCACCTTTCGGCGCCGGGGATGGATATTGCAGATTTGTGAGGGGGGCGACGGGCGATGCACGGCCTATGGACGAGCAATCCGACGCGGCGGGGCCGTCGGCGGCGACCCTGGCGAACGGCCGCGCGCAGACGCGGCCACCACGGCACTCACGGCTGTCGTCACAGCCATCACCACCGCAGGCAC
This sequence comes from Streptomyces sp. NPDC111606, assembly GCF_055656945.1. Taxonomy (NCBI): domain Bacteria; kingdom Bacillati; phylum Actinomycetota; class Actinomycetes; order Kitasatosporales; family Streptomycetaceae; genus Streptomyces; species Streptomyces sp. NPDC111606. The sequence continues at coordinate 311,743 of NZ_JBVKBY010000011.1, read as the reverse complement.
AGCAGCCGCAGGCGGCATGCGCACCCAGCGCACCGGGACCCTCGGGACCCGCGAGCGGCGCGGACCGGGAGGGCCCGGTGAGCTCGCCACCGCCCTCCACGACCACGCTGGACGCGGGGCTGCGGGGTCAGCCCTCGTCGACGGCGCTGCTGCCCCGTCCGTCGTCCTTCGGCGGCGGCTCGGGGCTGGTTCCGCAGCTCGTTCTGGCCCTGGTGTGTGCGGGATACGCCGCCGGTTCCGCACTCGGCTGGGGTTCGGAGCAACTCGCGCTGATCATGGGCGACTTCGGGCTGGCCGCCGCGGCGGGCGCCGCCGCCGTGTCCTGCTTCCGCTACGCCCGTAGCCGCCGTATCCGCTTTCGACCCGCCTGGCTGCTGTTCGCGCTCTCCTCGGCGATGGCCGCCCTCGGCAACCTGGTCTGGGGATGGTACGAGGTCGTCCTGCAGCGACCCGTACCCAGCCCCTCCTACGCCGACGGGTTCTTCCTGTGCTTCGCGCCGCCCGCCATCGTGGGACTCCTGGTGCTCGCCAAGCGGCCGGTGACGAGGGCCGGCTGGGTCTGCCTCGCGCTGGACGCGTGGCTGATCGGCGGCTCGCTGCTGACGCTGGCATGGAGCCTCGCCCTCGCCCAGGCGGCCAAGATCGACTCGAACGGCGGGGCCAGCGTGGCGCACACCGCGCTCTCGCTCGCCTACCCGCTGCTCGACATCGCCCTGGTCAGCATGGTGCTCGCGTTGCACTTCCGCCGCTCGTCGGCGAACCGCACCGCGGTCAACACCGCGATCGGCGCGCTCGCACTGACCGTGATGTGCGACGCCCTGTTCACCTCGCCGCTGATGCACAACAGCTACCGCTCCGGCCAGTTGCTCGACGCGGGCTGGTTCGCCGGCTCGCTGCTCCTGGCGTACGCCCCGTGGGCCGCGCCCCGGCACGGAGACTGTGAGCGGCAGGAAAGCACGGGGCACACGCGCGTGGTGCACGAGCACGTACCCGGACAGCGTGGCGGAAGCCATCACCACATGCCCGCGCAGGGAGGTGAGCACAGCCGGTACCCGGTCACCCGGCCGATCGCCGGCTCCCTGGCCGCCCTCACGCCGTACCTCGCGGCCGCCGTCTGCACGCTGGGGATCCTCTACAACGTCCTCAACGGCCGCAGTGTCGACCGGGTCGTGCTCATCACCGGCGGCACCGTCGTGCTCGCCCTCGTGATGCGCCAGGGCATCATGCTGCTCGACAACATCACCCTCACCCAGGAACTGGCCCAGAAGGAGAACCACTTCCGTTCCCTGGTGCAGGGCTCCAGCGACGTCATCATGATCGCCGCGCCGAACGGCATCCTCCGGTACGTCTCCCCGGCCGCCGCCGGGGTCTACGGCCGCTCCGCGGAGGAGCTGGTGGGCACGGAACTGGCCAATCTCATCCACCCGGAGGATCTGGGCTGCGTGGTGCACGAGGTGCGCCGCTTCCTCGCCGCCAGCCCACTTGAGGAACCCACTACGCGCATCGAGTGCCGCTTCCGGTCCGGCGACGAGGGCTGGCTCAACGTCGAGTCGACCGTCAACCGTCACCACGGCGGCCTCATCTTCAACAGCCGGGACGTGACCGAAAGAGTGCGCCTGCAGGCGCAGCTCCAGCACAACGCCGAGCACGACCCGCTCACCGACCTGCCCAACCGCGCGCTGTTCACCAAGCGGGTCCAGCAGGCCCTGTCCGGCCGCCGCGCCTCCGACCGGGGCATCGCCCTGCGCAACACCGCGGTCCTGTTCATCGACCTCGACGGCTTCAAGGGCGTCAACGACACGATCGGACATCAGGCAGGGGACGAACTGCTTGTCCAGGCCGCCCGCAGACTCCAGGACGCGGTCCGGGGCGGGGACACGGCCTCCCGGCTGGGCGGCGACGAGTTCGCGGCCCTGATCGCCGGGGACAACACCCGTGACCGCACCGCCCGCGAACGACACATCCTGGAGCTCGCCGACCGCCTCAGGGTGACGCTGTCGCAGCCGTTCCTCATCGACGGCAACGATGTCCGTGTCAACGCCTCCATCGGCGTCGCCTTCGCCGAGCCCGGTCTCGGCGCGGGGGAGCTGCTGCGCAACGCCGACCTGGCGATGTACCGCGCGAAGGCGGGCGGCAAGGGCCGGGTCGAGCTGTACAAGCCGCAGATGCAGCAGGACGTCGTACGGAAGGCGGAGCTGGCCACGCGTCTGCGGGCCGCGCTGCACGACGGGGAGTTCGCGCTGCTGCACCAGCCGGTGGTGTGTCTGGACAGCGGCCGGATCGCCTCCGTCGTCACCCAGGCGCGCTGGCGGTCCTCGCAAGGGGTGCTGTTCACGCCCGCCGAGTTCCTGCGGGTGGCCGAGGACAGCGACAAGACCGCCGAGCTGGGCCGCTGGATGCTGGAGGAGGCCGTGGAGCAGGCCGCCGAGCGCACCGCGACCGGGCTCGCCGTACCCGTCGCCGTGCGGGTGGGCGCGCGCCGGCTGCTGGACCGGTCGATGCCGCTCGGCTCGATCGAGGCGTTGCTGACCCGGCACGGGCTGCCGTCCGGATCGCTGATCATCGAGCTGTCCGATCTGGACCCGCGCGTCTCACTGGACGAACTGGAGCGTCGCCTGAGCGGTCTGCACCGGCTCGGTGTCCGGGTCGCCCTGGACGGTTTCGGCAGCGGATACGCGGCGATCACGGCCCTGCGCCGGCTCCCCGTCGACGTACTCAAGCTCGACCGAGGTCTGGTCGAGGGTGTCGTCGAGTCCGCGCGGCTGCACAAGATCACCGGTGGACTGCTGAGGATCGCCGGCGATCTGGGGGTGCAGTCCGTGGCCGACGGCGTGGACCTGCCGGAACAGGTCGTCGCCCTGCGCGCGATGGGGTGCACGCACGGGCAGGGCATGGCGTTCTCCGGGCCGCTGGACGAGTACCGGCTGCGACGGGCGCTGAGTTCCGGCCACTATCCGGTGCCGCAGGGACCGGCGGAGCCCGCGTTCGCCGGCGGCGTGAGAGGTGAACGAGCCATGGAGAGGGGTGCGGGGGTGTACACCGGTGGTGTGCCCGCTGTTCTCGGAGGCGGAAGTGGCCTGCGCTCACATAATGAGACTCCCGTCCCACCCACTTGACAGTGGGTGCGTGCCGGGGGGAGGGTCTGTGCCATGCGCACCCGAATTCTCGTACTTGGAAAGCGCGTCGGCTGAAGCTGGTGACGTCCGGACCGACCCGGAACTCCCAGCGACCACACCCGGCGCGCTCCCCTCGCTTGCCTTATGGCACGAGGGGTTTTTTGTTGCACAGGCGCCTGTCGTGCAGCACCGAAACTCCGCTCAAACTTCGCAAAAACCCTCAGCATCGAGAAGAGAATGCCGATGACCGAGCAGGCCACCGGGGCCCATCACCCGCAGCCCCGGCCCCGATCCGGAGGACACCAGTCCGCCCCCGAGCACGTCACGGGTGCGCAGTCCCTCATCCGTTCGCTCGAGGAGGTCGGCGCCGACACGGTATTCGGCATTCCGGGTGGTGCGATCCTTCCGGCGTACGACCCGCTGATGGACTCCACCAGGGTGCGCCACGTCCTGGTCCGCCATGAGCAGGGCGCAGGTCACGCCGCCACCGGCTACGCGCAGGCCACCGGCAGGGTCGGTGTCTGCATGGCCACCTCGGGACCCGGCGCCACCAACCTGGTCACGCCGATCGCCGACGCACACATGGACTCGGTGCCGCTCGTGGCGATCACCGGACAGGTGGCCTCCAAGGCGATCGGTACGGACGCCTTCCAGGAGGCGGACATCGTCGGCATCACGATGCCGATCACCAAGCACAACTTCCTCGTCACCAAGGCCGAGGACATCCCGCGGGTGATCGCGCAGGCGTTCCACATCGCCTCCACCGGCCGCCCGGGCCCGGTGCTGGTCGACATCGCCAAGGACGCCCTGCAGGCGAAGACCACGTTCTCCTGGCCGCCCGTGATGGACCTGCCCGGCTACCGGCCCGTCACCAAGCCGCACGCCAAGCAGATCCGCGAGGCCGCCAAGCTGATCACCGCCGCCAAGCGGCCCGTCCTCTACGTCGGCGGCGGCGTCCTCAAGGCCGGCGCCACCGCCGAGCTGAAGGTCCTCGCCGAACTCACCGGAGCGCCCGTCACCACCACCCTGATGGCGCTCGGCGCATTCCCCGACAGCCACCCGCTGCACGTGGGAATGCCGGGCATGCACGGTGCGGTCACCGCCGTCACCGCGCTGCAGAAGGCCGACCTGATCGTCGCCCTCGGAGCCCGCTTCGACGACCGCGTCACCGGCAAGCTGGACAGCTTCGCCCCGTACGCCAAGATCGTCCACGCCGACATCGACCCGGCCGAGATCGGCAAGAACCGCGACGCCGACGTGCCGATCGTCGGTGACGCCCGCGAGGTCATCGCCGACCTGGTCCAGGCCGTGCAGAAGGAGCACGCCGAGGGCCACCAGGGCGACTACAGCGCCTGGTGGAAGGACCTGAGCCGCTGGCGCGACACCTACCCGCTCGGCTACGACCAGCCCGGCGACGGCTCGCTGTCCCCGCAGCAGGTCATCGAGCGCATCGGTCAACTCGCGCCGGAGGGCACGGTCTTCGCCGCGGGCGTCGGCCAGCACCAGATGTGGGCCGCGCACTTCATCCAGTACGAGAAGCCGGCCACCTGGCTGAACTCCGGCGGTGCCGGGACGATGGGCTACGCCGTTCCGGCCGCGATGGGCGCCAAGGCCGGCGCGCCGGAGAAGGCGGTCTGGGCGATCGACGGTGACGGTTGCTTCCAGATGACCAACCAGGAGCTCACCACCTGCGCCCTGAACAACATCCCGATCAAGGTCGCCATCATCAACAACGGCGCCCTCGGGATGGTCCGCCAGTGGCAGACCCTCTTCTACAACCAGCGCTACTCCAACACCGTGCTGCACAGCGGCCCGGAGGCGGACGGCAAGCAGCCGAGCGCCGGCACCCGGGTCCCCGACTTCGTGAAGCTGTCGGAGGCCATGGGCTGCTACGCGATCCGCTGCGAGTCGCCGGAGGACCTCGACAAGGTCATCGAAGAGGCGAACTCCATCAACGACCGCCCCGTCGTCGTCGACTTCATCGTCCACGAGGACGCGATGGTCTGGCCGATGGTCGCCGCCGGCACCTCCAACGACGAGATCATGGCCGCCCGGGACGTCCGCCCCGACTTCGGCGACAACGAAGACGACTGAGCGAGAGAGACGTAAAAGATCATGTCCAAGCACACGCTCTCCGTCCTGGTGGAGAACACGCCCGGCATCCTGGCCCGGATCGCCGCCCTGTTCTCCCGCCGCGGCTTCAACATCGACTCGCTCGCGGTCGGCGTCACCGAGCACCCCGACATCTCCCGCATCACCATCGTGGTGAGCGTCGCGGACCTGCCGCTGGAGCAGGTGACGAAGCAGCTCAACAAGCTCGTCAACGTGCTGAAGATCGTCGAGCTGGAGCCGGGTTCGGCCGTTCAGCGCGAACTCGTTCTGGTGAAGGTGCGCGCCGACAACGAGACCCGCTCCCAGATCATCGAGATCGTCCAGCTGTTCCGCGCCAAGACCGTCGACGTCTCCCCGGAGGCCGTCACCATCGAGGCCACCGGCTCCAGCGACAAGCTGGAGGCCATGCTGAAGATGCTGGAGCCCTTCGGCATCAAGGAGCTCGTCCAGTCCGGCACGATCGCGATCGGCCGCGGCGCCCGCTCCATCACGGACCGCTCACTGCGCGCGCTCGACCGCTCGGCCTAGGACGCGTTCGGACGGCCGGGTGACACCGGCCGTCCGGACAGCGCCCGTATGGCGAGACCCCGAAACTTCCCTTCCGCCCCCCGTCATACGGTGGGACGCAACACCTGCACACCAAGGAGAGAACCCAAAGTGGCCGAGCTGTTCTACGACGCCGACGCCGACCTGTCCATCATCCAGGGCCGCAAGGTCGCGGTCATCGGTTACGGCAGCCAGGGCCACGCCCACGCGCTGTCGCTCCGTGACTCGGGTGTCGACGTCCGCGTCGGACTGCACGAGGGCTCCAAGTCCAAGGCGAAGGCCGAGGAGCAGGGCCTGCGCGTGGTGACGCCGTCGGAGGCCGCCGCCGAGGCCGACGTCATCATGATCCTCGTCCCGGACCCGATCCAGGCCCAGGTGTACGAGGACCACATCAAGGACAACCTGAAGGACGGCGACGCGCTGTTCTTCGGCCACGGCCTGAACATCCGCTTCGGCTTCATCAAGCCCCCGGCCGGCGTGGACGTCTGCATGGTCGCCCCGAAGGGCCCGGGCCACCTGGTGCGCCGCCAGTACGAGGAGGGCCGCGGCGTTCCGTGCATCGCGGCCGTCGAGCAGGACGCCTCCGGCAACGCCTTCGCGCTGGCCCTGTCGTACGCCAAGGGCATCGGCGGCACCCGCGCCGGCGTCATCAAGACGACCTTCACCGAGGAGACCGAGACCGACCTGTTCGGTGAGCAGGCCGTCCTCTGCGGTGGTACGGCCGCCCTGGTCAAGGCCGGTTTCGAAACGCTGACCGAGGCCGGTTACCAGCCGGAGATCGCGTACTTCGAGTGCCTGCACGAGCTGAAGCTGATCGTGGACCTCATGTACGAGGGCGGCCTGGAGAAGATGCGCTGGTCGATCTCCGAGACCGCCGAGTGGGGCGACTACGTCACCGGCCCGCGCATCATCACGGACGCCACCAAGGCCGAGATGAAGAAGGTCCTCGCCGAGATCCAGGACGGCACCTTCGCCCAGGCCTGGATGGACGAGTACCACGGCGGTCTGAAGAAGTACAACGAGTACAAGCAGCAGGACTCCGAGCACCTGCTGGAGACCACCGGCAAGGAGCTGCGCAAGCTCATGAGCTGGGTGAACGAGGAGGCGTAAGCCTCAAGGCCACGGGGCCGGAGCAGCTGCTCCGGCCCCGTTGTCCACCTCGTCCAGCCACGGACGAGTGATCCTTCCGCGGAGGCGTAAGACGACTTCCGCCGCGCCACTACACTGGCGCACAACATACGCGTCAGGCCCACAGCGTCGTGCGTCTTCCACGCGGCCAGTACCCTCCACCGCCTGCGGCCGTCGGGACGGCCGTCCGCATTGGACATGTGAGGACTCACGTGAGCTCGAAACCCGTCGTACTCATCGCTGAAGAGCTGTCGCCCGCCACCGTTGACGCTCTTGGCCCCGACTTCGAGATCCGCCACTGCAACGGAGCGGACCGAGCCGCCCTGCTCCCGGCCATCGCCGACGTGGACGCGATCCTGATCCGCTCCGCCACCAAGGTCGACGCCGAGGCCGTCGCAGCCGCGCGCAAGCTCAAGGTCGTCGCACGAGCCGGCGTCGGCCTGGACAATGTCGACGTCTCCGCCGCCACCAAGGCCGGCGTCATGGTCGTCAACGCCCCCACCTCGAACATCGTGACCGCCGCCGAACTCGCCTGCGGTCTCCTGCTCGCCACCGCCCGCAACATCCCGCAGGCCAACGCCGCGCTGAAGAACGGCGAGTGGAAGCGCAGCAAGTACACCGGTGTCGAGCTGGCCGAGAAGACCCTCGGTGTCGTGGGTCTGGGCCGCATCGGCGCCCTCGTCGCGCAGCGCATGTCGGCCTTCGGCATGAAGGTCGTCGCCTACGACCCCTATGTGCAGCCCGCGCGGGCCGCGCAGATGGGCGTCAAGGTGCTGTCGCTGGACGAGCTGCTCGAGGTCTCCGACTTCATCACCGTCCACCTGCCCAAGACCCCCGAGACCCTCGGCCTGATCGGCGACGAGGCGCTGCGCAAGGTCAAGCCGAGCGTGCGCATCGTCAACGCCGCGCGCGGCGGGATCGTCGACGAGGAGGCGCTGTACTCCGCCCTCAAGGAGGGCCGGGTCGCCGGCGCCGGTCTCGACGTGTACGCGAAGGAGCCCTGCACGGACTCCCCGCTGTTCGAGTTCGACCAGGTCGTCTCCACCCCGCACCTCGGCGCCTCCACCGACGAGGCGCAGGAGAAGGCCGGTATCGCCGTGGCCCGCTCGGTGCGCCTCGCCCTCGCCGGTGAGCTCGTGCCCGACGCGGTGAACGTCCAGGGCGGCGTCATCGCCGAGGACGTCAAGCCGGGTCTGCCGCTCGCCGAGCGTCTGGGCCGCATCTTCACGGCGCTCGCCGGCGAGGTCGCGGTCCGCCTCGACGTCGAGGTGTACGGCGAGATCACCCAGCACGATGTGAAGGTGCTGGAGCTCAGCGCCCTCAAGGGTGTCTTCGAGGACGTCGTCGACGAGACGGTGTCGTACGTCAACGCCCCGCTGTTCGCCCAGGAGCGCGGCGTCGAGGTGCGGCTGACGACCAGCTCGGAGGCCACCGACCACCGCAACGTCGTCACCGTGCGCGGCACGCTCGCGGGCGGCGAGGAGGTGTCGGTGTCCGGCACGCTGGCCGGCCCCAAGCACCTGCAGAAGATCGTCGCGGTCGGCGACTACGACGTGGATCTCGCGCTCGCCGACCACATGGTCGTCCTGAGGTACGAGGACCGTCCGGGTGTCGTCGGCACGGTCGGCCGGGTCTTCGGCGAGGCGGGCATCAACATCGCCGGCATGCAGGTCTCGCGTGCCGTCGCCGGTGGCGAGGCGCTGGCCGTCCTGACCGTCGACGACACGGTGCCCGCCGGGGTGCTGACCGAGGTCGCCGAGGAGATCGGGGCGACGTCGGCCCGTGCGGTGAACCTGGCCTGAGGCCCGTCGCACACCGAGGCCTATCGAACGCCGGACGCGCTGAGCTTGCTCGGCTCGTCCGGCGTTTCGCATGCCGGCTCCCGGAGCTCGGCCCGGCGCAGCGTGACCGCGGCCAGCACCGCCGCCCCCGCCAGCAGGACCGCGCCCGCGATCGCCGCCCCCTGCATCCCGCTGGTGAACGCCTCCCGGGCGAGTGTGGCCAGACCCGGCACCCGGTCGGCGACCGCCAGCGCTCCGCCCAGCGTCTCGTGGGCCACGTCCGGTGCCGACGCGGGGATCTCGTGGCGGTAGACCGCCGTACCGATCGAGCCGAGCAGCGCCATGCCCATGGCACCGCCGAACTCGCCGGCCGTCTCCATCAGGGAGGACGCCGAGCCTGCCCGCTCCACCGGGGCGGTGCCCAGCGCGAGGTCCATGATCTGGGACATCACGATGACGCCCCCGACGGCGAGGACCGCGCACGAGGTCAGCACCAGCCACAGCGAGTCCGTCCCGGCGAGGGCGAGCAGCGCGAACCCGGCCGCGGAGATCGCGAAGCCCGCCGTGACGACGTAGGCACGATTGACGCCCCGCTGGACCAGCTGGGTCGCGACCGGCCCCGCCACGCCGATCGGCACCGACGGCAGCAGCGCCCACAGGGCCGCCTCCAGCGCACCCTTGCCCAGCACCGACTGCAAGTACTGCGTGGTGAAGTAGGCCGACCCCATCACCCCGAACATGCAGACCAGGTTCAGGACGACCGACGGCGCGAAGCCCCGCCCCCGGAACAGGGCCGGGGAGATCATCGGTGAGACGGCCGTGCGCTGGCGGTGCACGAAGAGCGTCGCGAACAGCAGGCCGACGGTGATCGAGACGACGTAGCGGACGTCGAAGCCCTCGGAGGGGATCTCCTTCAGGCCGTAGATCACGGGGAGCACCGCCGCCATCGACAGCGGGACACTCAGCCAGTCGAAGCGGCCGGGGGAAGAGCTCCTCGACTCGGGGAGCAGCAGCGGGCCGAGGACCAGCAGCAGCGCCATCGCGGGCAGATTGACCAGGAACACCGAGCCCCACCAGAAGTGCTCGACCAGCACGCCGCTCATCACCGAGCCGAGGGCGATCCCGGCGGTCATCACGCCGGACCACACGCCGATCGCCTTCGCGCGCTGGGCGGGGTCGGTGAACATCGTGCGGAGCATGGCCACCGTCGACGGCATCAGGGTCGCACCGCCGATGCCGAGGACCGCGCGGGCCGCGATCAGCATCTCGGCGCTGTTCGCGTACGCCGCCAGCAGCGAGGCGGTGCCGAAGGCGGCGGCGCCGATCAGCAGGAGCCGGCGGTGGCCGATGCGGTCGCCGAGCGAGCCCATCGTCATCAGCAGGCCGGCCAGCACGAAGGCGTAGATGTCGAAGATCCACAGCTGCTGGGTGCCGCTCGGCTCCAGGTCCGCGCTGATCGACGGGACGGCGAAGTAGAGGACGGAGACGTCCATCGAGACCAGCAGCAGCGGCAGCATCAGCACGCCGAGAGCGGTCCATTCGCGGCGTCCGGCGCCGGGGGAAGGAGGCGTGGTGGTGCTCGTCGGGTTCGTTGTCATGGCGGTGAATGTACGCGCGTCTTAAACGCTTGTCTAGAACGGCTGTATAGGACGGTTGTATGGATCGGCGGTAGGGTGGAGGCATGGGACACCGTGAGGATCTGCTCGAGGGCGCCAAGCGCTGCCTGCTCGACAAGGGGTTCGCGCGCACGACGGCGCGGGACATCGTCAAGGAGTCGGGGACCAACCTGGCCTCGATCGGCTATCACTACGGCTCGAAGGACGCGCTGCTCGCCCAGGCCTATGTGTCGCTGGTCGAGGGGATGGGCGACGATTTCGAGGGCGCCACCGGGATCACGGCCGAGCCCGGCTCGATCGAACGGTTCCGTGAGGTGTGGTCGAACATCATCGGCACCATGAGCGGGCCCGGCTCCATGTGGCGGCTCAGTATGGAGATCGTCGTGATGGGCGACCAACTGCCGGAAGTCCGCGACCATCTGGCGCTGGCTCAGCGGGAGGCCTGTCGCGGACTGATTCCGCTGCTCATGGGCGGACGGGAGGAGGACGTCCCGGACGAGAGCCTGGACACCCTCGGCAGGTTCTACGTGACCCTGATGACGGGTCTCATCGCGCAGTGGACGTTCGACCCGAAGACCGCGCCCGACGCGGATCAGCTCAGCGAGGGCCTGCGCCAGGTGATCGAGGCCGCCACTCGGAAGTGACCCGCCCGTCCCGCATCTCGATCACCCGGTCCGCGAAGTGCCGTACGACCGCCCGGTCATGGCAGATGAACAGGTACCCGAGGCCGAGATCGTCCTGCAGTTCGGCGAGCAGGTTCAGCACGCCGGCGCGCGCCGACGGGTCGAGGGACGAGACCGGTTCGTCGAGAACCAGCAGGCGGGGCTGTGAGGCCAGTGCACGGGCGATTCCGACGCGCTGGCACTGACCGCCGGAGAGTTCGTGCGGGCGGCGGTCGCCGTACGACGGGTCCAGGCCGACCCGGTCGAGGAGTTCGGCGACGCGCGCGGGACCGTCGGCGGCGTTCCAGCGGCCCTGCACCCGCAACGGTTCGGCCACCGCGTCACGGATGCGGTGGCGGGGGCTGAGGGAGCCGTACGGGTCCTGGAAGACGGGCTGCATGCGCGGGCGGATCGGGCGCAGCTCGGCTTCGGTCAGGGCCGTCAACTCGCGTCCCTCGAAGCGGACTTCACCGGCATCCGAGCGGCGCAGCTGCAGCGCCGCCAGGGCCGTCGACGACTTGCCGCAGCCGGAGGGGCCGTTCAGGGCGAGGGTCTCGCCGGCGGCCAGGGCGAAGGAGACGTGGTCGACGGCGGTCGTGTCGCCGTGGCGGACCACGAGCTCGCGGACGTCCAGCAAAGCGTCACTCATGGAACAACTCCCATGCCGGATACGGGAGTTCCGGCCATCGGTGGCAGGCGACCAGGCGTCCCTCCACGTGCTGCGGTGCTGGTTCCGTCCGATGGCAGGGATCCGCCGCCGACGGGCAGCGCGGGGCGAAGGCGCAGCCCGGTGGGAGGGTGCCCGGGGCGGGTGGGGTGCCGTGCAGGGTGGTGAGGCGGCGGCCGGGGGGTGCGTGCTGGGGGAGGGAGGCCAGCAGACCTGCCGTGTACGGGGCGCGGGGGCGGCCGAGCACCTCGGCCGCCGGGCCGAGTTCGATGAGACGTCCCGCGTACATGACCAGCACGCGGTCCGCGTGGTCCCGTACAACGTCCATGTCGTGGGTGACCAGGACCAGCGCGGCACCGACGGCCTCCCGTCGCTCGGCGAGCACCCGCAGCACCTGGTCGCGGTGCTCCTCGTCCAGGGCGGTGGTGGGTTCGTCGGCGACGACTACGTGGGGCTCGTTGATCGTCGCCATGGCGATGACCGCGCGCTGCCGCATGCCGCCGGAGTACTCGTGGGGATACGCCCGCGCCTTGCGGGCGGCGTCCCGGATGCCGACCCGGTCGAGTGCGGCGACCGCCCGGGCCCGGGCCTCCTTGCGGGAGACGCGGGCCACCGAGCGTACGGCGGCGGCGAGTTGGTCGCCGACCGGGTGCACGGGGGAGAGGGCGGACAGGGCGTCCTGCGGGACGAGCGAGATGCGGCGGCCGCGGTGGGCCGAGAGATCCGGCTCGATCGTCCCGCCCGTCGTCGCGCCCCGCGGCAGCATGCCCAGCAGTGCCCGTGCCGTGAGGGACTTGCCCGCCCCCGACTCGCCGACGATCGCGAGGACTTCGCGCGGGCGGACATCGAAGGACAGGCCGCGCACGGCCTCGACGCCGTCGAAGGCGATACGGAGCTCGCGTACCGAGAGGAGCACCTCGGGGCTTTTCTCAGGCTGCAACGGGGGCCTCCTTGCGTACGGCACGCGCTCCCCGGCCCGGTACCGCCGCCGCTCCCGTCACCGCCAGCCCCGCCAGCAGGGCCAGTGCGACGGCCGGGGCGAGGGCCGCCCACGGCGCGCGTTCGACGTAGGCGCGGGACTCGTCAAGCAGCAGGCCCCACTCGGGCGCCGGCGGCTGCGCGCCCAGGCCCAGGAAACCGAGGGAGGCCAGGGCCAGGGCGATACCGGGCAGGCGCAGCAGGGCGTGGCGGGCGACCGGGACGGCGACGGACGGCAGGACGTGCCGGGTGAGGATCCAGAACGGGGTCGCGCCCATGGCCCGTTGGGCGGTGAGGAACGCCGACGCGCGTACCTCCTGCACCAGGGCCGCCGCGTGCGCGGACAGCGCGGGCCACGAGATCAGCGCGACGGCCAGGGCCGCGCCGCCGGCGCCGGGGCCGGTCGCCGCCGCGACGAGGATGCCGACGACCACCGGGGGCAGGGCGTTGGCGATGTCCGCGGAGCCCGCCGCGATGCCGGGCAGGAAGCCCAGCGCGAGCGCGAGGAGCAGGCTCAGCGCGCAGATGGCGGCGGCCGTGCCCACGGTCGAAGCGGCCCCGTGCCCGAGCCGGGCGAGCACGTCACGCCCGAGGGCGTCGGTGCCGAGCGGGTGTGCCCAGGAGGGGGTGGCGAGGCGGGCGGCCGTATCGACCGTGTACGGGTCGCGCAGCAGGCCGCAGCCGATGGTCACGGCGAGGACCGTGAGCAGTGCCGACGGGGTCGCCGGGTGGGTACGGACCGGGCGGGCCGGGGGCAGTGTCAGTCCGGCGTCCCGCAGGGCGGGGCCGAGCAGCCGGCGCCGGGTGAGCGACGCGGCCGCGCCGGCGACCAGGCCGAGCAGCAGCAGTGCCAGCACCGAGCCCTGGAGCAGCGGCAGGTCCTGCGACTTGGCCGCGCCCAGAGCGGTACGGCCGATGCCGGGCACCGCGAACACCAGCTCCACGGCGACCGCGCCGCCGGTCAGGCCGACGGCGACCATGCCGAACTGCGGTACCAGTGACGGCAGTACGCGCCTGAGGGCGGCCGCCGAGATCGCCGTACGGCTCACTCCCGCGCCCCGCCACAGTTCCACCCACCGTTCGTCGAGGACGGCGGGCAGCGCGTCCGCGACGAGCCGGCCGAGGAGGCCGCCCGCCGGGACGCCGAGGGCGAGCGCGGGCAGCACCAGGTACGCGGGGCCCGCCCAGCCGGCCGTCGGCGGCCAGCCCAGCCACACCCCGCAGACCAGCAGTGCGACGGTGGCCAGCAGGAACTCCGGTACGGCGGCGAGCATGGCGGCGAAGGCACCGGCCGACCCGCGACCGCGCACCAGCACCGGCGCCACCAGCAAGGCGGCCAGGGTGACCGCCACGCCGAGCGCCGCGCCCATCAGGCCCAGCGACACCTGGAGGCCGGCGACGACGGACGGCAGCACGTCGGTGCCCGACACCCAGGAGGTGCCGAAGTCGCCGCGCAGCAGGTCCGAGGCCCAACTCCCCAGCAGGGAAAGGGGGCCCGCGTCCAGGCCGAGGTCCTCGCGGATCGCGGACAGGGCCTCGTCGGTCGCCTCCCGCTCGGCCGACCGGGCGCGCAACACGGTGAGCGCCGGGTCCTGGTGGGAGAGCCAGGGGAGCAGGCCGACGGTGGCCAGGACGGCGACCAGGCAGACGAGGCGGGTCAGGGCGGCGGGGCCGATCGACTTCCGTGCGGTGGACTGCACTTGACGCAGACGGAGCTTCACCTGACGTACGTGTCCGCCGTGACGAGCTCCCGCTCGCGCGGGTCGTGGGCGGCGTCGACGACACCGGCGGCGTCACCCTGGATCACCCGCTCGTGGAGCATCGGCACGGCCGCGTCCGCGGCGAGCACGGCGGCCTCGGCCGCGATGACCGCCGCGCGGCGGTCATCGCCCACCTCGGTGTCGGAGGCCTTCTTCAGGGCCGCGTCCACGTCCTGGTCCGCGAACCGGGACAGGTTGAAGGTGCCGTCGGACGCGAAGTCGCTGTAGAGGTAGGCGGCCGGGTCGCCGGAGTCGAGGACGGTGGCGCGGGAGAGGACGAAGGCGTCGAACCTGCCCGCGAGGGCGTCGGCCTCGATGTTGGTGTACTCGCGGACGTCGAGCTTCACCCTGAACCCGGCCTTCTGGAGCTGCTGTTGCAGCGTGGCGGCGACCTCGGGCATCTCGGCCCGGTCCGTGTACGTCCCGATGGTGATCGCCTCGCCGTCCGGCGCCCCGGCCTCGGCGCCCCGCGGCACCGGCCCGCGCAACTCGGCGGCCCAGGGAAGGGCAGGCCCCAGCAGCCCTTCGGCGACGTCGGCGCGGCCCTCGTAGACGCCCTTCACGAGTGCCTCGGCGTCGATCGCCTCGCGGGCCGCCGCCCGCAGCGAGGCGTCCTTGAAGGGGCCCTTCCCGGTGTTCAGGTACAGCGTGTTGGTGCGCGGCATCGGGACCTCGGTGATCAGATCCTGGTCGAGGACCGCGGCCTGCGACACCGGTATCGCCTCGACGATGTCGGCCTCGCCGCTGCGCAGTGCCGCCGCGCGTGCCGTGCCGTCGGGGACGAAGGTCACGTCGATCCCGGGTGCCTGGGCCTTGTCGCCCCAGTAGGCGTCGTAGCGGTCGAGGGCGGCGGAGGCGGTGCCGTTGACCTTCGTGAGCTCGAAGGGGCCGGTGCCGGCGCCGACGGGGTCGACCGTCTTCCCCCGGTACGCCCTGGCGGCCAGGACAGACAACTGCGGGGAGCTGAGGCGCTGCGGGACCAGGGGGTCCTCGGCGGCTGTCGTGACGGTGAGGGTGTCGGCGTCCGTGGCCTTGGCGGTCAGGTCGACGCCGTCGAGGATGCGGGGCTTGGGGGAGGCGGTGGCGGCCCTGGTGAGGGAGTTGGCGACCGCCTCGGCGGTGAGCTTCGTGCCGTCGTGGAAGGTGACGCCGTCGCGTATCTCGAAGGTCCAGGTACGGCCGGACTGCTCCCACTCGGTGGCGAGCGCGGGCTGCGCGTCGCCGTCCTCGTCGAGCTTCACCAGGGTCTCGGCGGTCGACCACCGCGACAGCTTGAACGCGTCGTCGGACAGCGGGGACAGCCCGGAGCGCGGGGGCTGCATCATCGCGACCCGGACGCGCTTGCCACCGGCCCCCACGTCCTCGGCGGACTCCGCACCGGCGAAGCAGCCGGTGAGCAGCGCGGAGGCCGCGGTGAGGGCGGCGGCGGGGAGCAGATGGCGGGTGGGCAGGCGCACGGGGCCCTCCGGGTAAAAGGGTGGTCAAGAGAGCGGTTGCCGTGACCGTAGCATGATGACAATCATTTCCAATAGCTGGGAGTGGACCGTCAGCCCTGGGAGATGACGCCAATGGCGCCGATGACGTGCTCGATCTACAGGCGTGCGCCCTTCAAAGCCATATGCAGCAGCAACCGGTCCTCCCCGTCGTCCAGGTCCAGGCCCGTGATTTGTTCGACGCGGGAGAGGCGGTAGTACAGGGTCTGGCGGTGGATGCCGAGTTCGGCGGCGGTGCGGCCGGCCTGGCCCGCGCGGTCGAGGTAGATCTCGGCGGTGCGGGCGAGTTCGTGGTGGGTGGGGGAGAGGAGCTGCGTGATGGCGGGGTCCCGGGCGGCGTCCGGGGGGAGGGACGTCAGCAGGCGGTACGGGCCGATGTGCGCCCACTCGGCGACCGGGCCGAGGCGGGGTTCGGCCAGGGCGGCGCGGGCCGCGGCCGATGCCTCCTGCCAGGTGGCGGCGAGGTCGGCGAGGCCGGAGCGGGGTGCGCCGATGCCGGCGGCTGCTTGTACCGCGCCCTCCTTGAGCAGCCGGGACGCCGCCGCCTGGGCCGGCGTCCGTACCTCCGGCGAGCGCAGCCGGACGAGGATGGCGAGGCTCTGGCCGCTCTCCCCCACCGCCTTGAGAGTGTGGGAGGTGCCCCCGCCCCACGGCACCGTGCACAGCGCCGTCGCGTGCGGCACCGTACGGACGGACGGGGCGTCGTCGGGGTCGGCGGACGGCCACGGGGCCACGCAGACCACGGTGTGCGTGCCCTCGCCGCGCGGGCCGAGGGCCGTGCGCAGGGCCGCCAGCGCCTGGTCCCCCTGCCAGCCCCGCTCCGCGGTCAGCGCGGCCCGCAGTTCCCGGCTCAGATCCGCCCCGTGCTGCGCCTCGTCGGCGAGCAGTGCGCCGATCCGGGCGGTCACCTCCATGGCGGCCGACAACTGCTGGTCCGTGGGGCCCGGATCGTCGTCCAGGAGCCAGACGTAACCCAGGACCACCCCTCGATGGCGTACGGGGAGGCAGACGCGTCCCCGGTAGACGCCCGCCTCCGGGGTGGGCGGGATGCGTACCGGGCCTGTCGCCCGGGTGATGCCGAAGCCCTCGAACCACGTCCGCACCGCCGCCGTGGAGCGCCGCGTCAGGATCGAGCGGGCACGTACGGGATCCAGGGCGGACGCGTCGAGATCGCCCTCGCTGTCGTAGGCGCCGAAGGCGATCAGCTCGAAGTCGCGGTTCTCCAGCGTGGCGGGCGCGCCCAGGAGCTCGGAGATCTCGTCGACCAGCTCCTGGTAGTCGTCCTTGTGGTCCTTGTGGTCCTTGAATTCCGGCGTCACCCGGGCATTCTCCCGCATTTTCGCGCAGCCTTCATACATCTGTCTGAGATCTGAGGCACGGATGCGTGACAGCTGTCGATGGCCGCCGTTCGGAGGGATCCTTAGGTTTCACGGTGGTTCTCCGTGCCGTACCCGGAACATCACTTACCGGGGAGTCGGCCGTCATTCGGCAGTGTTTGTGGAGGTGCCCCGTGCTGGGTCCCGTGATTCTCGCCGCGTCGCGCAGCGACCGGATGCGACGCCTGATCTCGGCGGCCCCGGTGACCAAACAGGTCGTCGACCGGTTCATCCCCGGCGAGACCGTCCACGAGATCGTGCCGATCATCGAGGAGCTCACGGGCAACGGCCTGGAGCTGACGATGGACGTCGTCGGCGAGGACATCACCCGCCCCGAGCAGGCCGAGGCCGCGCGGGACGCCTACCTGGCGCTCGTCGACCGGATCAAGGACCTCGAGCTCGGCGAGCGCGTCGAGATGTCCGTCAAGCTCTCCATGTTCGGCCAGGCGCTGGAGGGCGGACACGAGCTCGCGCTCGCCAACGTCCGCCCGGTCGTCGAGGCCGCCGCCGCCATCGGTACGACGGTCACGCTGGACGCGGAGGACCACACGACCCTCGACTCGATGTTCGCCATCCACGAGGAGCTGCGGAAGGACTTCCCGCAGACCGGCTGCGTCATCCAGGCCTACCTCTTCCGCACCGAGGCCGACGCCCGCCGTCTCGCCGCGAACGGCAGCCGGGTGCGCCTGGTGAAGGGCGCCTACAAGGAGCCCGCCGAGGTCGCCTACCAGCAGAAACAAGAGATCGACAAGGCGTACGTCCGGATCCTCAAGGTTCTGATGGAGGGTGCCGGGTACCCGATGATCGGCTCCCACGACCCGCGACTGATCTCCATCGCCCAGGAGCTCGCGCGGCGTGCCGGGCGCAAGCTGGACGAGTACGAGTTCCAGATGCTGTACGGGATCCGCAGCGACGAGCATCTGCGGCTGGCCGCGGAGGGCCACCGCATGCGCGTCTACACGGCGTACGGCACCGACTGGTACGGCTACTTCATGCGCCGGCTCGCGGAGAAGCCCGCCAACCTGCGGTTCTTCGTACGAAGCATGATCACCAAGGGCTGAACCACCACCGCTCAGTAAGGAGTTACGGAACTCATGGACGCTGTGACCCAGGTCCCCACCCCCGTCAACGAGCCGGTGCACGGCTACGCCCCCGGCTCGCCCGAGCGCGCCCGGCTGGAGGTCAAGCTCAAGGAGCTGGCCGAGAACCCGATCGACCTGCCGTGCACCATCGGCGGCGAGCGACGGCTGGGCGGTGGCGAGCGCGTCGACGTCGTGCAGCCGCACAACCACAAGGCCCGCATCGGCACCTACGGCAACGCCACCCGGCAGGACGCCCAGGACGCCATCGACGCGGCCCTCGCCGCCGCGCCGGCCTGGCGTGCGATGTCCTTCGACGACCGCGCGGCGATCATCCTGCGCGCCGCCGAGCTGCTGTCCGGCCCGTGGCGCGAGACGCTGGCCGCCTCCACCATGCTCGGCCAGTCGAAGACCGCCCAGCAGGCCGAGATCGACACGCCCTGCGAGCTGGTCGACTTCTGGCGCTTCAACGTCAAGTACGCCCGTGACCTGCTTGCCGAGCAGCCCCCGGCGAACTCCCCGGGCGTGTGGAACCGCCTCGACCACCGCCCGCTGGAGGGCTTCGTCTACGCGATCACGCCGTTCAACTTCACGGCGATCGCCGGCAACCTGCCCACCGCGCCCGCGCTGATGGGCAACGTCGTGGTCTGGAAGCCGTCCCCGACGCAGACCCACGCCGCCGTGCTGCTGCTTCAGCTGCTGGAAGAGGCCGGTCTGCCCAAGGGCGTCATCAACCTCGTCACCGGTGACGGCATAGAGGTGTCCAAGGTCGCCCTGGAGCACCGCGACCTCGCTGGCATCCACTTCACCGGGTCGACCAAGACCTTCCAGTACCTGTGGAAGACGGTCGGCAACAACATCGAGAAGTACCGCTCCTACCCGCGTATCGTCGGCGAGACCGGCGGCAAGGACTTCGTCGTCGCCCACCCGAGCGCCGACAAGGCCGTGCTGAAGACCGCCCTGACCCGCGGTGCCTTCGAGTACCAGGGCCAGAAGTGCTCGGCGACCTCCCGGGCGTACATCCCGGCGTCGATCTGGAACTCCGGCTTCAAGGAGGAGTTCGCGGCGGAGGTCGACTACATCACCATGGGCGATGTGTCGGACCTGTCGAACTTCGTCGGCGCGGTCATCGACGAGCGGGCGTTCGCCAAGAACAAGGCGGCGATCGACCGGGCCAAGCAGGACCCGACCTGCACGATCGTCGCGGGCGGCTCCTACGACGACTCGGTCGGCTACTTCGTCCGTCCGACCGTCGTCGAGTGCACCGACCCGGAGAACGAGGTCTTCACGACCGAGTACTTCGGCCCGTTTCTCGCCGTGCACGTCTACGAGGACGACAAGTACGACGAGATGCTGGAGCAGATGGAGTCGGTGTCCGCCTACGCGCTGACCGGCTCGGTCATCTCGGGCGACCGGGCGGCTGCGGCGTACACGATGGACAAGCTGCGCTACGCGGCCGGCAACTTCTACATCAACGACAAGTCGACCGGCGCCGTCGTCGGCCAGCAGCCCTTCGGCGGTGGCCGCGCCTCCGGCACCAACGACAAGGCCGGCGCCCCGCAGAACCTGATGCGCTGGACGCTGACCCGCGCCATCAAGGAGACGCTGGTCGCGCCGACCGACTACGCGTACCCGCACATGGGCTGACACCCCAACTCAACGCAAAGGGCCGGGTCTTGACGGACCCGGCCCTTTGCCGTGCGGGGCGAGTGCGCTACTCGGCGATCTCCGTGCGCTCCCACCACTCGTAGACCGGCAGCGCGCCCTCCGGGGTGTTCTCCTGGCGCGAGGTCGGCCTGAAGTGCTCGTATCCACCGCGGAGCTTGATCTTCACATCCGGACCGGGGGACGGGGCCCCGACGATCCGCTCGGGCAGATCCTCGGGGCCGCCCTCGAGGAACACTTTCGACGTGTCGTTCATGACCTCACCGTTCCCCTCGACGTGACTCCGTCTCCCGGGCGGCGCGGAGGATCAGCCGAGTGGGCGATGCCGAATACTGGTGGGATGACCACCGACGCACCGGCGGGCACCCCGCGCACCGCGCACACCGCCGACCTCACCCCCGCCGAACTGAGCGAGATCCGCGCCCTGTTGGACGACGCCTTCGAGGGGGACTTCTCCGACGAGGACTTCGAGCACGGGCTCGGCGGCATGCATGCCCTCGTCCAGGACGACGCCGGGCGGATCGTCGCCCACGGTTCGGTGATCATGCGGCGGGTGCGGTACCGGGACCGGTGGCTGCGCGTCGGCTACGTCGAGGCGGTCGCCGTGCGGGCCGATGCGCGGCGGGGCGGGCTCGGGGGCCGGGTGATGGCGGAGCTGGAGCGGGTGATCGACCGGGCGTACGACGCGGGGATGCTGTCCGCGAGCGACGAGGGGGCCGCGCTGTACGCCGCTCGCGGCTGGGAGGTGTGGCGCGGGCGGGTCTGCGCGCTGGGACCGGAGGGCGTCGTGCATCTGCCGGACGAGGAGGGCACGACGTTCGTGCGGCCCGCGCTCGCGGGTGTGCTCGACCCCGCCTTCGAGCTGGTCTTCGACTGGCGGGACGGGGACGTGCTCTGACGGGGGCGATGACGGAAAGCCCAGGTCAGTGGGGTGTGACCTACTCGGCCGTCTCAGATAGTAGGAAGTCCGAGTAATTGTGGAGACAGACGCGCCGTCCTCCCTTAGCTTTGTAGAAGCCGAACGTCTCGCTCGATCAAGCGAATGGCGGTCGTGAGCCGGGCCCCTTGCAGGCAACCCCTGCGGCACCGCTCCCCGCCCCATCCGGCGTCTCGTATCCCCTGTCTGCACTCCCGGATTGTCGAAGGAGTCGATTTCCATGGCCGAGACGACCGCCCGCCGCCGAGTCCGTCACCTCTCCCGCACGAGCGAGTCCGACCGCAAGAACGCCGCCGCGGCCCTCCAGCGCGCCCTCGACCGCAGGGACAACGGCGGAGCCACCGGCCACCAGGCGGCGTAGCGCTCCGCCGTCGTGCCGCGTACCGACCTCAGGCCGATCAGCCGCCTCGCCGCACCTCGAAGTGGTCGATGCGCTCCCCGTCCTGGGCCAGTGCCGACACCTTCAGCCGGGGCTTCGCGCCGCCCTCCGCCTCCACGGTGAGGAAGGAGAAGCCCCGGTAGCGCACCCGCGACCACTGCACGCTCTCCGCCTTGGTGGCGCGTGACTTGGTCCACTTGAAGGTGTCGACCGACTCCCGCTCGGTCACATGCCCCTCGTAGCTCTCCTCGACGCCTGCGGGGAAGCCGTACAGCTCCTTGCCGCCCCCGCCCGCCGTGACGTACACGATGCCGTCCCGCGTCGGGTCCGTCGAGGCGCCGATGGGCACCTGCCGGCCGACCTCGCCGTTCTTGATGGCGTCCGTCCGCTCGTAGACGTGGTTGTGCCCGTTGATCACCAGGTCCACCTGGTGGCGGGCGAACAGCGGCACCCACTCGGCCCGCACACCCCCGTCGGACGCGTGCGAGGACGTCGAGTAGGCGCAGTGGTGGAAGAAGACGACGATGAAGTCGACGCCCTTCGCCGCCCGCAGCTCACCGAGCCGCTCGTCCAGCCACTTCGTCTGGCGGCCGTCCGTGTGGCCCCGGTTGGCGGGAATCTCGTACGACACGTCGTTCGCGTCCAGCGCCACGAAGCCGACGTTGCCGTAAGTGAAGGAGTACACGCCCGGGGCCGTACGGGAATCGAAGCCGCTGTCCGGCAGGGACCAGCGGGCCAGCTGGCCGCCGTAGCCGTCCGGCGAGTACCAGGCCTCCATGTCGTGGTTGCCGGTCGTCACCATCCACGGCACCGACTTGGCCACCGACTCGGTCTGCTTGAGGTAACCGTCCCAGAAGCCGGGGTCGTAGGCGTCCGACTCCTTGCCCTGGCCCTTGACGTTCGCGTAGCAGATGTCGCCGGCGTGGAGGTGGAAGGCCGGGTTCTGGCCCAGCAGGAGTTTGTCGTTGGCGGCGGCCGCCTCGCTGACGCCCTGGTCGCCGAAGGCCGTGAAGGTGAAGGTCTCCGGGCTCGCGGGAGCCGTGCGGAAGGAGGCGATCGTCGCGCGGTTCTTAGGGGCCGCCGGGTCGAAGCCGTCATGGCCCACGCCGTAGTAGTACGTCGTGCCGGGGCGCAGGGAGTCCAGTGCCGCGTGGACGTAGTACTGCTCCAACGCCGCGCGGATGCCCTGCAGTTCGGGGGTGTACAGATCGCGGATCTCGGCGTCGATCCTGCGGCTCAGGTCGTCGGGCCGCAGGCCGATCCGGACGTAAGGCTTCTTCACCGCGGCCGGGACCTGCCACGTGATCCGCATCTGCGACTTCGGGTCGGCGCCGAAGGCGAGATGGCGGCCGAACGGGGCGACGGCGGAGCCCGGCACCTTCGTCAGGGTGGACGCGGGCGCCGATACGGAGGGCTTCGTACCGGGCGTGCCCGGCCCCGACCCCGAGCAGCCCGTCAGCAGACCGCCCGCCACCGCGCCCGCCGTCACCAGCGTGCGGCGCCGGGTCAGTTTCGTACGCAGGTACTCGTGCTGTTCCGCCATGCTCATACGGCGGGCGAGCTGGGGCGGGATGCCGAAGTCGGGGAGGTCCATGCTGGGAAAGTTCCCAGCAACGGCCAACACCCGGCATACATGCGGGTGAACGCCGGTCGACACCCAGACGCCGTCCCTCGTCAGGGTGTCCGTATCGCGGACATCGTGTGTCATCCCATGGGACGAGGAGTAGGGTGCCGACATGTCTCGCAGCCTCAATCTCGCAGTGATTCCCGGTGACGGCATCGGCCAGGAGGTCGTGGCCGAAGGCCTGAAGGTCCTCTCCGCCGTCCTTCCGCAGGATGTGAAGCTGGAGACCAAGGAGTACGACTTCGGCGCCAGGCGCTACCACGCCACGGGTGAGACCCTCACCGACGCCGACCTCGACGCCCTGAAGAAGCACGACGCGATCCTGCTCGGCGCGATCGGCGACCCGGGCGTGCCGTCGGGCGTCCTGGAGCGCGGCTTCCTGCTGAAGCTCCGCTTCGCCTTCGACCACCACGTCAACCTGCGTCCGTCGAAGCTCCTTCCGGGGGTCGCCACCCCGCTCGCCGGACAGCCCGAGATCGACTTCGTCGTGGTCCGCGAGGGCACCGAGGGCCCGTACACCGGCAACGGCGGCACCATCCGCAAGGGCACCGAGCACGAGGTCGCCACCGAGGTCTCCGTGAACACGGCCTTCGGTGTCGAGCGCGTGGTCCGCGACGCCTTCGCCCGCGCGCAGGCCCGCCCGCGCAAGAAGCTCGCGCTGATCCACAAGAACAACGTGCTGACCTTCGCGGGTCACCTGTGGACCAACATCTTCAACAAGGTGGCCGAGGAGTTCCCCGAGGTCACCACCGAGTACATGCACGTCGACGCGGCGACCATCTACCTGGTCACGCAGCCCGAGCGCTTCGACGTCATCGTCACCGACAACCTCTTCGGCGACATCATCACCGACCTCGCCGCGGCCGTCTCCGGCGGCATCGGCGTCGCCGCGTCCGGGAACATCAACCCGTCCGGCGCGTTCCCGTCCATGTTCGAGCCGGTCCACGGCTCGGCCCCGGACATCGCCGGCCAGGGCAAGGCCGACCCCACCGCCACGGTCCTGTCCGTCGCCCTGCTCCTGCGCCACCTCGGCTACGACGCCGAGGCCGCCCGCATCGACGAGGCGGTCTCCGCCGACCTCGCGGAGCGCACCGGCAAGCCCGCCCGCAGCACGTCGGAGATCGGCGACGCGCTGGCCGTACGAGTAGCCGGCTGACACCCGTCGCGCTACTCGAAACAACTTTCGAAGCCGCCGGGTCACTCGCACCCGGCGGCTTCCCCATGTCCGCCGCCGGGTGACACCATCAACCCCTGGATCGCGATTTCGCGCCGATCACGTCGAACAGGCCGATTTCTTCCACGGCACCCGCTTGAGATAATCGAACGCGGAGCCGCGATACGAAGGAATGCTCGGACGTCCTAGCACTGGCCACAGGCAGTACTGGCGTGATCGCGGCCCGCCACAACGAAACCGGTGAAGGACATCTACTCATGACGACGCCCACGATCGAGCTCAAGCCGTCCGCCAGCCCGCTCGCCGCCGCAGACCGCGAGGCGATACTGGCCAACCCCGGGTTCGGCCGCCACTTCACCGACCACATGGTGACGATCAAGTGGACCGAGGGCCGCGGCTGGCACGACGGCCAGCTCGTGCCGTACGCGCCGCTCTCCCTCGACCCGGCCACGATGGTCCTGCACTACGCGCAGGAGATCTTCGAGGGCCTCAAGGCCTACCGGCAGCCCGACGGGTCCGTCGCCACGTTCCGTCCCGAGAAGAACGCCCAGCGCTTCCAGTCCTCCGCCCGCCGGCTCGGCATGCCCGAGCTGCCGGTCGAGACGTTCATCGAGGCGTGCGACGCGCTGGTGAGCCAGGACCGGGCGTGGGTGCCGACGCACGGTGGCGAGGAGTCCCTCTACCTGCGTCCGTTCATGTTCGCGACGGAGGTCGGTCTGGGCGTGAAGCCCGCGAGCGAGTACCTCTTCATCGTCATCGCCTCCCCGGCCGGCGCCTACTTCCCGGGCGGCGTCAAGCCGGTGTCCATCTGGGTCTCCGAGGACCACGTCCGCGCGGTGCCCGGCGGCATGGGCGACGCCAAGACGGGCGGCAACTACGCCGCCTCCCTGCTGGCCCAGGCCGAGGCCGCCGCCGAGGGCTGCGCCCAGGTCTGCTACCTGGACGCGGTCGAGCGCAAGTGGGTCGAGGAACTCGGCGGCATGAACCTGTACTTCGTGTACGGCGACAAGATCGTCACTCCGTCCCTCACCGGCTCGATCCTGGAGGGCGTCACCCGCGACTCCCTCCTGGCCGTCGCCCGTGACCTCGGCTACGAGGCCGAGGAGGGCCGCATCTCCGTCGACCAGTGGCAGCGCGACTCGGAGAACGGCACCCTCACGGAGGTCTTCGCCTGCGGTACGGCCGCCGTCATCACCCCGGTCGGCACCGTGAAGCGCACCGGCGCCCAGTGGCAGCAGGGCGACGGGGAGCCCGGCGAGGTCACGATGAAGCTGCGCCAGGCTCTTCTCGACGTCCAGCGGGGCAAGGCCGAGGACAAGCACAGCTGGATGCACAGGCTGGGTTAACTCTCGGCCTTGACCGTCAGGGCCGCCGTGGCCTCCGAGTCCGCGGCGGCCCTTTCACGTACGAGAGCGGCGTCGGCGATCGTCAGCAGCACGTACGCCACACCCCCCACCAGCCCCGACAGCAGGAAACTGCAGTCCACCCCGCCGGTCAGGGACAGCAGTGGCCCCTCGTACGACGGGAGGGAGACGGCCAGCAGGCCGACCGTCGCCCCCAGTGCCCACGCCACCGTCGCCGGGATGTTCCAGCCGGCCCGGTACCAGTAGATCCCGCCCCGCGCCCGGCGGTTGAAGACCTGGAGGGCCTCCGCGTCGTACAGGCCACGGCACCGGGCGAAGCCGATCAGGGTGATGACCGCCCACGGGGTGCCGATCGCCGTCAGCAGCAGGACGAAGGACGTCATAGCGTCCTGCGCGGACGAGTAGTAGTGGCCGACGAAGACGCAGGCGGTGGCGATCACGGCGACCGTGTACGTGGCCGTCGCCCGGGAGGCGCGCGGCAGGATGGCGTCCAGGTCGAGGCCCATGGAGTAGAGCATCAGGCCCGCGTTGCCGACCGACCCGGCGGACGCGGCCAGCAGCAGGGGGACCAGGTACCAGCCGGGGGAGGCGGAGACCAGCGGTCCGGCGTAGTCGAGGGCGGCCCCCGCCGCGTACGCCGTGAAGGTGCCGAAGAGCTGGGGGATCAGCAGGCCGAGGGAGAGGCCGAGCCAGGTCGCGTGCAGCACCCGGCGTGAGGAGTGGCGGGCCGGGGAGATGTAGCGGGTGTAGTCGCCGAGCAGCGTGATGAAGGCGATCGGCCCGGACAGGCCCGCGGCCACCGTCGCCAGGAACCAGGTGGGCCAGAAGCCGCCCAGCAGATATCCGCCCGCCTCCGGCAGCGCGCCGGTCGTGAAGTGCGGGGCGTAGGCGATCACGCCGAGGACCAGCAGGGCCGTCATGCCGATCGCGAGGACGCGGGACATGGCGAGCAGCACGCGGTAGCCGTACACCGCGCCCGCGACGGTCGCCGCGGCCAGCAGCGCGTAGACCACGCCGTAGGAGATCCCGCTCGCCGGCAGTCCGACCAGCCGGCCCAGTACGCCGACCATCACATCGCCGCCGATCCACACGGTCAGGGCGGTGTATCCGAGGGCCAGCAGCAGGCCGACCACCGAGCCGACCAGGCGGCCGCGCACGCCGAACTGGGCGCCCGAGGACGTGGACAGGTTCGTCGCCGTGCGCAGCGAGATCAGGGCGAGCGGGGCGGTCAGGGCCGTGCCGGCCACCGTGCCGACCACGATCGAGCTCACCGACGCCCACCAGTCCAGGCCGAACGACGGCGGCAGCCAGCCGAAGACGATCACTCCGAGACAGAGGTTGGACCCCAGCAGGATCGAGACGAGATCCCGGGGCCCGCTCGTGCGTTCCCCGTCGGGGATGGTGTCGACTCCGCGCTGTTCCATCGGCATATTGGTCTCCCTCGGTTAGAACGACGTTCAATGTGATGTGTCCTAACCTCTGCCGTCAAGCTTTCGGTTGCATCAATCCGGTGTTTAGAGTGATGCTCTAAATTGAGGAAGACAAGGAGGTGCCGCGTCGTGAGACTGACCCCGACGGAACGTGACCGGCTGCTGCTCTTCGGAGCCGCCGAACTGGCCCGGGCCCGCCGGGCCAGAGGGCTCAGGCTGAACGTGCCCGAGGCGACCGCGCTCATCGCGGACACCGTCTGCGAGGCCGCCCGGGACGGAGCCCGGCTCGCCGAGGCGATCGAGCGTGCCCGGTCCGTGCTCGGGCCGGACGACGTGCTGCCGGGCGTGGCGGACGTCGTCACCGAGGTGCATGTCGAGGCCGTCTTCGACGACGGGTCGCGGCTGGCGGTCGTGTCCGACCCCATCGGTGGCGGCGGGCTCGCGGACCAGGGCCCGGGAGCGCTGCTGCCGGCGCCCGAGCACGCCGAGCCCGAGGCGGTCCTGCGGGTGATCGTGACGAACACCGCCACCGTGCCGGTCTCCGTCACCTCCCACTTCCACTTCTTCGAGGCCAACCCGCGCCTCGACTTCGACCGCGGCGCGGCCTACGGCATGCGGCTCGCCGTTCCGGCCGGGTCGTCGACGCGCTTCGGGCCGGGGGAGAGCGTCGAGGTCGGGCTTCTCCCGATCGGCGGCGAGCGGATCGCGATCGGGTTCGCGGGGCTCGTCGACGGGGCGCTGGACGCGCCGGGCGCCCGCGAGGAGGCACTGCGCCGCGCCGCCGCCTGCGGCTATCTCGGCGTGACGGAAATACCCGATCAGGAGCAGGAGGCCGAACGATGAGCCGTCCCGGAGGGCACCCCGCACAGGCCCGCCGCCTCACCCCGTACGAGTACGCCGCCACCCACGGCCCCCGCGCCGGCGACCGCATCCGCCTCGGCGACTCCGGCCTGACCATCCGCGTCGAGTCGGACTCCCAGCGCTACGGTGACGAGTTCCTCGCCGGGTTCGGCAAGACCGCCCGGGACGGGCTGCACCTCAAGGCCGCCGCCGTGCGGGAGACCTGTGACGTGGTGATCAGCAACGTCGTCGTGATCGACGCGGCGCTGGGGATCCGGAAGGTCTCCATCGGCATCAGGGAGGGCCGGATCTGCTCGATCGGGCGGGCCGGGAACCCCGACACCCTCGACGGTGTCGACGTCGTGGTCGGCACGGGCACGTCGATCGTGTCCGGCGAGGGGCTCATCGCCACCGCCGGGGCCGTCGACACGCATGTGCACCTGCTGTCGCCGCGCGTCATGGAGGCGTCGCTGGCCTCCGGCGTGACCACGATCATCGGGCAGGAGTTCGGGCCGGTGTGGGGCGTCGGCGTCAACTCGCCGTGGGCGCTGCGGCACGCGTTCAACGCCTTCGACGCCTGGCCCGTCAACATCGGCTTCCTGGGCCGCGGTTCCTCGTCGGACGGGGCCCCGCTGGTCGAGGCCCTGGCCGAGGGTGGCGCCTCCGGCTTCAAGGTCCACGAGGACATGGGCGCCCACACCCGGGCGCTGGACACGGCCCTGCGCGTCGCCGAGGAGCACGACGTCCAGGTCGCCCTGCACAGCGACGGCCTGAACGAGTGTCTCTCGGTCGAGGACACCCTGCGTGTGCTGGAGGGCCGCACCATCCACGCCTTCCACATCGAGGGCTGCGGCGGCGGACACGTCCCGAACGTGCTGAAGATGGCCGGCGTCCCGAACGTCATCGGCTCCTCCACCAACCCGACCCTGCCCTTCGGCCGGGACGCGGTCGCCGAGCACTACGGCATGATCGTCTCCGTCCACGACCTCAAGACCGACCTGCCCGGCGACGCCGCCATGGCCCGCGACCGCATCCGCGCCGGGACGATGGGCGCCGAGGACGTGCTGCACGACCTGGGCGCGATCGGCATCACCTCGTCGGACGCGCAGGGCATGGGGCGCGCGGGTGAGACCGTCCGCCGTACCTTCGCGATGGCCGGGAAGATGAAGGCCGAGTTCGGCGCCCCGGACGACGGCGACGACAACGAGCGCGTCCTGCGCTACATGGCCAAGCTGACCATCAACCCGGCCATCGCGCACGGCCTCGCGCACGAGGTGGGGTCGATCGAGGCCGGCAAGCTCGCCGACATCGTGCTGTGGCGGCCCGAGTACTTCGGAGCCAAGCCGCAGCTGGTGCTGAAGTCCGGCTTCCCCGCCTACGGCGTCGTCGGCGACCCCAACGCGGCCACCGACACCTGCGAACCCCTCGTCCTGGGGCCGCAGTTCGGGGCGTACGGCGACACGCCCGCCGACATCTCCGTCGCCTTCGTCGCGCAGGCCGCCGTCGACCAGGGCAACGACTCCATGCCGACCCGGCGCCGCCGGGTCGCCGTGCGCGGCACGCGCGGCATCGGGCCGGCCGATCTGCGCCTCAACTCCCGTACCGGAGCGGTCGACGTCAACCAGCGCACCGGCCTGGTCACCCTCGACGGCGAGCCGCTGCGCTCCGAGCCGGCCGACTCGGTCTCCCTCAACCGCCTCTATTTCCTGTGACGTTCAGACAAGGACCTGCCATGACGACCCCCGCCGCCGACGGCTTCCGCATGCCCGCCGAGTGGGCCCCGCACGAGCGCACCTGGATGGCCTGGCCGGGACCCAACCCGACCTTCGAGGACCCGGACGACCTCGCGGCCTCCCGGATCGCCTGGGCGTCCGTCGCCCGTGCGGTCCGCCGCTTCGAGCCGGTGACGGTGGTGTGCGGCCCCGGCCGGTCGGCCGAGGCCCGTGAGCTGCTCGGCCCTGGCGTCGAGACGGTCGAGCGGGACCTCGACGACGCCTGGATGCGTGACATCGGCCCGACCTTCCTCACCGGTGCCAAGGGCGAACTCGCCGCCGTCGACTGGACGTTCAACGGCTGGGGCGCCCAGGACTGGGCCCGCTGGGAGCACGACGCGAAGGTCGCCGCGCACGTCTCCGACCTGGCGGGGTCGGTCAAGACGTACGCCTCGAAGCTGGTCAACGAAGGCGGAGCGATCCACGTCGACGGCGAGGGCACCGTCCTGCTCACGGAGACGGTCCAGCTCGGCCCGGAGCGCAACCCGCACTGGACGCGCGAGCAGGTGGAGGCCGAGATCCACGCCCACCTCGGCACCCGCAAGGCGATCTGGCTGCCGCGCGGCCTGACCGGCGACTATCCCCCGTACGGCTTCGGCACCCTCGGCCACGTCGACATCGTCGCCGCGTTCGCCCGGCCCGGCGTGGTCGTCGCCCATGTGCAGCCGGACCCCGCCCACCCCGACCACGAGGTGACCAAGGAGATCGTCGGCCTGCTGAAGTCGCAGACGGACGCGCGCGGCCGCCGCCTGGAGGTCGTCGAGGTGCCCGCCCCGACCGTCCTGGAGGCGGACGGCCACTGGGCCGACTACTCCTACATCAACCACTACCTCTGCAACGGCGGCGTGGTGCTGTGCGGCTTCGACGACCCGCGTGACGAGATGGCGGCCGGCATCTTCCGCCGGCTGTTCCCGGAGCGGACGGTGACGCTGGTGGACGCCCGGACGATCTTCGCCGGTGGCGGGGGCATCCACTGCATCACCCAGCAGCAGCCGAGGGCCGGGGTCAGGTAGAACGTACGGGTGAACGTACTGCTCTGCGCCTCCTGCGGAACCCGGCTGACCGAGCCGGTCCGGCAGCTCGCTGCGATGCCTCCGTATCCCGGCTGGGACGGGCTCCCGGGCCCGGACGGCCGGCGGCACGGCCCGCCCAGCCTGCCGCGCGGGACGTTCGTCGTCGACCCGCTGCCGTTCGGGGCGCCGTTCGAGCCGATCGGTCCCGACGAGGAGTACGACGGGGTCGTGCCCGGCGGCAGGTGGAAGTCCGACGAGCGGGGCTTCCTGGTCTCCGCCGGGCCGTGCGGCACCTATGTCCTGCACCCGGACGACGTCGTGGACATCGCCCCGCACCCCGACCCGTACCGGCTCATCGGCTGCTGCGGGCCGGACGGTGAGGCCGGGGTCAACCACGTCTGCGGCTGCGGGGCGGAGGTGGCGATCGTCGCCGCGGACTGCACGAGCGGCTACGAGACCCGCCTCGTCCCGGACGCCGTCCGCGTGGAGGCCGTCGCATGACCCCCGCCCGGCGCCGTACGCCCGCCCCTCCCCGCGAGGACGTTCTCGCCGCCGCCATGGAGATGATCGCCGAACGCGGCCTGGAGAAGCTCACCATGGCCGCCCTCGGCCGTGAGGTCGGCATGAGCAGCGGCCATCTCCTCTACTACTTCCACTCCAAGGACGAGCTGCTGCTGCGGACCCTGGAG
Organism: Streptomyces sp. NPDC111606; assembly: GCF_055656945.1. Taxonomy (NCBI): domain Bacteria; kingdom Bacillati; phylum Actinomycetota; class Actinomycetes; order Kitasatosporales; family Streptomycetaceae; genus Streptomyces; species Streptomyces sp. NPDC111606. The sequence goes on along the minus strand of NZ_JBVKBY010000011.1, from coordinate 280,542 downwards.
TGGAGCGAGGGCCGGCTCGGCGCCGAGCGCGGGCGGCTGCTCACCCGGACCGCCTCCACCCGTGAGCGCCTGGACGCGTACGTCGACCTGTACGTCCCCGACGGCCACCGCGACCCCCACTGGACGCTGTGGCTGGAGGTCTGGAACCGTTCGCAGAACGCCGACGACGACGCCCGCGACCGCCAGGCCGCGATCGAGGGGGCCTGGCACCGGGACCTGGTGGCGCTGCTGGCGGAGGGGGTGTCGAGGGGCGAGTTCCGAGCGGTCGACCCGGACCGCTTCGCCGCCCGCCTGCGGGCCCTGCTGGACGGCTTCTCCATCCATGTGGCCATCGGGCTGCGGGGCACGGACCGGGGGACGATTCTCGGCCACGTACGGGAGTTCCTGGACGAGGGCCTCCTCGCGGACGCCTGACCTCCCGCCCGGGTTGTACGCAATAAGACCGATTGACCCTGTGGCCGGTGATGCGTTTGCCTCGTTGCGAACTCCCGGCGGGGGCCGGGGGTGAAGCGTCGGCGGGGACCACAGGGGGGAACATGTCCGGAGTCGCACGTGTGTCCAGAGCCTCGTTAGGCGCGGCGCTGCTGCTCGCGCTCGCCGGGACGGCGGCCCCGAGCGCCGGCGCGGCGCCACACCCACCGCGCGTCGAACGCGTCAGCACGGCCGCCGACGGCACCCAGGCCGACGGCCCCTCGAACGACGCCGCGCTCAGCGCCGACGGCCGCCATGCCGCGTTCGTCTCCACCGCGCCGAGCTTCGGCTGCGCGCACTTCACCCCGTGCCTGCTCGTGAAGGACCTGGCCGGAGCCGGGGTCACCAGGATCGACCTCGGCAGCGGCTACACCTACGGCTCGCCGATGCCGAGTGCGGACGGGAGCCGTATCGCCTTCTCGGCGGGCACCCGGTTCCTCGCGCCCTACCTGTACGACCGCGCCACCGGCCGCTCGGAGCGGCTGTGGCCCGAGAACCCGCCCGGCTCCAACGAGTTGGGGCGCGTGCAGTCCATCAGCCCGGACGGCACGCATGTCGCTTACACGATCGGCAACCGCAACGGCTCGGAGAACTTCCGGCTGCTGTACGTCCGCGACACGGCCACCGGCACCGACGAGCTGATCTCACCGGCCGCGGAGGGCGACAAGCCCGGGGCGTCGGTCAGCGGCGACGGCGAACGGGTCGCCTACTCCGTCCGCAGCGACTCCGAGGAGGACCCGGCCGACGTCTTCGTCAAGGACCGGGCGACGGGCGAGCGGACCCAGGTCGACACGGGCCTCGGCGCCGCGTTCCTGGTCCGCATCACGGCGGACGGCCGTCGCGTCCTCCTCGAAGCGGAGGGTGGCCTCTACGTCCACGACCTCCGCACGGGCGCCTCGCGGCGGGTGGCCGAGGGGGCGACGTCCTCCGCCACGGCGGACGGCCGGTATGCCGTCGTCTCGGGCGCGGACGGCAACCGTGTGCGCGATCTGCGGACGGGAGCGCGCGGCGCCGCCCTCCCGCCGAGCGCCCAGCTGACCGAGGGTGCGCTGGCCGACAAGGGGCGTGCGGTGGCGTTCGGTTCGACGGCGTCCCACCTGGTGCCGGGCGACACCAACGCGGAGTCGGACGTGTTCGTCTTCGCGGGCGAACTCCGGCACAACCCTGCCCCGATGCCGTCCGTCACCGAGCGGATCAGCATGACGCGGGACGGACAGCAGCGGCCCGGGGCGTCGTACGACCCGGTGATGGGGGCGGACAAGGTCGTCGCCTTCACGTCGGACGACGACGTGTTCGTCAACGCGGCCGGCGGCATCGGCCAGGTCAACTCCAGTGCACAGAAGCCGTCGTCCGAGGGCACGCCCTGCTCCAGCGGACGCATGGTCGGCTATGCGGCCCCTTACGACCCCGACGGCGGTCCGGGCGTCCACATCCGTAACCGCTCGGTCGGCAAGCTGACCAGCCTGGGCTCCTACCAGGGCGTCCGCTTCACCTGGATGGGACAGCCCGCGGTGGACCCCGGCTGCCAGTGGATCACCTACGCCGCCACGCTGCCCGCGACCGACGCCGACCCGCATCCGCACCCCCGCGTCTACCGCTTCCGCTTCAACGGCGGCACCACCGACGTCGTCAGCGCGCCCACGGGCGAGGCGGCGGGCAACCCGTCCATCAGCTACGACGGCCGGTACGTCGCCTTCGAGCAGGGCGGCGCCATCCAGGTCCGCGACCTGGACACCGGCGTCCTGGACCAGGCCGGAGCCGGCGGTGCCGTCGCTCCTTCCCTGAGCGAGGACGGCCGCCGGGTCGCCTTCCGGCAGGGCGACGAGATCCACGTCCGGGACCTCGACGCGGGCACCACCACGCGGGTCAGGGGCGCCGAGCCCTCGCTCTCCGGCAGCGGTACGCACCTCGCGTACACCTCGCGAGACGCCGTGTACCTGCTCGAACTCGCCACCGGGGAGAAGCAGTTGGTCAGTGTCGACCGCTGGGGCGGCCGCAACGACCTGCCGGCCCGGCACCCCTCCGTCAACGCCGACGGCACTGTCGTCGCTTTCGAGTCGGCGTCACCCGATCTGGTGGAGGGGGACACCAACGGGGTGTCGGACGTCTTCCTGAGGACAGTTCAATGACAGCAACCATCAACGGGGGAACAACCATGCACAGCACCAAGCGAGTTGTCGCGCTCGCCATCGCCCTGGCCGCCGCGACGGCGACGCTGTCGGGGACGTCGGCGGGCGCCGCGCACAGGGCGCCGTACACCGAGAAGGCGAGCGTGGCCCCGGACGGCACGGACGGCAACCGTGGCTCCGACGGGCAGAGCCTGAGCGCCGACGGCCGCCATCTTGCCTTCGTCTCCGACGCCGACAACCTCGTCGCGGGCGACTCCAACGGCGTCGCCGACGCGTTCGTGCGCGACCTGAGGACCGGCGTCACCCGCCTGGCGAGCACCTCGGCGGACGGCGCCCCGGGGGACGCCAACGTCCTGGACGTATCGCTGACTGCCGACGGCCGGTACCTGGCGTTCACCTCCAACCCCACCTACAACACCGCCGACAACCACATCTTCGTCAAGGACCTGAGGACCGGCGCCCTGCAGCGCATCGACGACACCGTCGACTCGGGCTACACCGCCGGCAGCATGCCCGCCCTCAGCGCCGACGGCCGCTACGTCGCCTTCGTCGCCCTGCGCACCGGTGACACGGGGCAGGCGGGCGACGGCTCCAACCGGGTCTACCGCGTCGACCGCGTCACCGGCGAGCGGGTCCGCATCAGCCAGGTCCCCGGCGAGGGCGCCTGGAAGTCCGCCGCCACCCAGCCGACCATCAGCGCCGACGGCAACAAGGTCGGCTACCAGTTCTTCGTGCCGTACCCCACCCGGGGCGACTGGAGCGACGCCTACGTCCGTGACGTGCGCAGCGGCGAGCTGACCCACGTCGACAAGGCGCCGGACGGCGCGGCGTCCGACGGGCACACCGAGTACCCGCAGGTCAGCGCCGACGGCCGGTACGCGGTGTTCAACTCGCTGGACTCGAAGCTGACGCCGGGTGACACCAACGGCACCCACAACGCCTTCGTCCGTGACCTGAAGACGGGGGACCTGCGCCGCATCGACGCCGCCGACCCGGCCGCCTACACCGGCTCTGCCCGGCTGAGTGCCGACAGCAGGTACCTCGCGTTCGGCTCGGCAGCCCCGAACACCGCACGTCAGGTGTACGTGCGCGACCTGCGCACCGGACGCACGGAGCTCGTCAGTGCCGCGGCACAGGGCGGCCCGAGCGCCGACTACGCGGAGTACCCGGTGATCGACCGGCACGGCCGCACGGTCGCCTTCGGCAGCCGGGGCGCCGACCTGGTGCCGGACGACACCGCCGACACCACGCACGTCTACGTCCGCCACCTGCGGTGATCAGCACAGTGCTCGCATCCTGAGACGGACGGTGAGCACGGGGGTGACTTGTGCCAGACTGCCCCCGTGCTCTCGTTCGCCATGATTATTGGCAGCAGGCGCGCCGGTCCGCAGTGACCACCACGTACGACCAGGTACGGGTGGACACCGTCGTCCTCGACCCGCGCGCAGACCTCTCGCACCCGCGAGAGGTTTTTCTGTTTCCCGGCCCACCCGCAGCCGGGCGGAGAGCGTGAGGGACCATAGGTGGGGGCGGTGGAGCCGGTCATTCCGGTAGACCGAGATCCAATACAGGAGCCTTACGACCATGTCGGTAACCAGCGAGCTCGACGACTCGTTCCACGTCTTCGACACCACTCTGCGCGACGGCGCCCAGCGGGAGGGCATCAACCTCACCGTCGCCGACAAGCTGGCCATCGCCCGTCACCTGGACGACTTCGGCGTGGGCTTCATCGAGGGCGGCTGGCCGGGCGCCAACCCCCGCGACACCGAGTTCTTCGCGCGCGCCCAGCAGGAGATCTCCTTCAGGCACGCCCAGCTGGTCGCCTTCGGCGCCACCCGCCGCGCGGGCGGCAAGGCGTCCGAGGACCCGCAGGTCAACGCGCTCCTGGACTCCGGCGCCCCGGTGATCACCCTCGTCGCCAAGTCCCACGACCGGCACGTCGAGCTCGCCCTGCGTACCACCCTGGACGAGAACCTGGAGATGGTCCGCGACACCGTGTCGTACCTGCGCGAGCAGGGCCGGCGCGTCTTCGTCGACTGCGAGCACTTCTTCGACGGCTACCGCGCCAACCCCGAGTACGCGAAATCCGTCGTACGCACCGCCTCCGAGGCCGGCGCCGACGTCGTGATCCTCTGCGACACCAACGGCGGCATGCTCCCGGCCCAGGTCCAGGCGGTCGTCTCCACCGTCCTCGCCGACACCGGCGCCCGGCTCGGCATCCACGCCCAGGACGACACCGGCTGCGCGGTCGCCAACACCCTCGCGGCCGTCGACGCGGGCGCCACCCACGTCCAGTGCACGGCCAACGGCTACGGCGAGCGCGTCGGCAACGCCAACCTGTTCCCCGTCGTGGCCGCCCTGGAGCTGAAGTACGGCAAGAAGGTCCTGCCCGACGGCCACCTCCGCGAGATGACCCGCATCTCGCACGCCATCGCCGAGGTCGTGAACCTCACCCCGTCCACCCATCAGCCGTACGTCGGCGTCTCCGCCTTCGCGCACAAGGCCGGCCTGCACGCCTCCGCGATCAAGGTCGACCCGGACCTGTACCAGCACATCGACCCCGAGCAGGTCGGCAACACCATGCGGATGCTGGTCTCCGACATGGCCGGCCGCGCCTCGATCGAGCTCAAGGGCAAGGAACTCGGCATCGACCTCGGCGGCGACCGGGAGCTGGTCGGCCGGGTGGTCGAGCGGGTGAAGGAGCGCGAGCTCAAGGGCTACACGTACGAGGCCGCCGACGCCAGCTTCGAACTCCTGCTCCGCACCGAGGTCGAGGGCAAGCCGCTGACGTACTTCCAGGTCGAGTCCTGGCGCGCGATCGTCGAGGACCGCCCCGACGGCAGCCACGCCAACGAGGCCACGGTCAAACTCTTCGCCAAGGGCGAGCGCATCGTCGCCACGGCGGAGGGCAACGGCCCGGTCAACGCCCTCGACCGCGCCCTGCGGGTGGCCCTGGAGAAGATCTACCCGCAGCTCGCCAAGCTGGACCTCGTCGACTACAAGGTCCGCATCCTGGAGGGCGTGCACGGCACCCAGTCCACGACCCGCGTCCTGATCTCCACGACCGACGGGGCGGGGGAGTGGTCCACGGTCGGCGTCGCCGAGAACGTCATCGCGGCGTCCTGGCAGGCGCTGGAGGACGCGTACACGTACGGGCTCCTGCGGGCCGGGGTGATCCCGGCGGAGTAGGCCGAACGGACCTCGTCGCCTCCCCCGGGCCGGCCGTCCACGGCACAGTGGAGCCATGGACGACAAGGACACCGACGCCCGGCACTTCCTCGCCCGGGGGCAGGTGGCGACCCGGCTGCCCGCCCAGGACCTGGAGCGGGCCCGGCGCTTCTACTCCGAGAAGCTCGGTCTGGACCCGGTCGACGAACGGCCGGGCGGGCTGCTGTACCGCTGCGGCGGCACGGAGTTCGCCCTGTTCCAGTCCACCGGAGCAGCTCCCGGAACCTTCACCCAGATGGGCTGGCAGGTCGAGGACGTGGACGCCGTCGTGGCGGAACTCAGGCGGCGCGGCGTCGAGTTCGAGGACGTCGACGTGCCGGGCCTGCGGACGGTCGACGGCGTCGCCGACGTCGAGGGGCACTACCCCAGCAAGGGCTTCCGAGGAGAGCGCGCCGCCTGGTTCCACGACAGTGAGGGCAACCTGCTGGGCATCGGTCAGCCCTACGCCTGAACCGCTACTGCAGACGCCACTTCTGGTTCGCGGCGCCCGTGCAGCTCCAGATCTGCGCGCGGGCCCCGTTCGCCGAGGAGTTGTCCGTCACGTCGAGGCACTTGTCCGCGGCGCGGTTGACCAGATCGCCCGTCGTCGCGTTGTACGACCACTGCTGCGCACCCGATCCGTTGCAGCCGTACAGCTGGACCTTCGCGCCGTTCGCGGTCGCGCCGGACGTGACGTCCAGGCACTTGCCCAGCGCCCGCACCGACCCGTCCGCCTGCACGGTCCACCGCTGGGCGGTCGAGCCGTTGCAGTCGTGGAGCTGCACCGCCGTACCGTCGGCCGACGAACCGCCCGCCACATCGAGGCACTTGCCGGCAAGGCCCACCAGCGACCCCGACTGCGACGGGCCCTCGGTCTGAGTGCCCGACCAGGTGAACGTCGCCGACGTCTTGCCGGGCAGCGAGTAAGTGGCGTGCTGCGAACCCCAGTTGATCGTCACCGTCCTCGCATTCGACGCATCGTTGTACGCGATCAGCGCCTTGGACCCGTCCGTGTTGCGCCACGCCACGTTCGGCACCGACGACGACGCCGTGGACGCGATGCGCTGCGCGCCCGGCTTCACGAACTTCGTCAGATGGCCCATCGTGTAGTACTCGACGGTGTAGTCGACCTGCCCGTGCCGGGAGTCCCCGTTGTGGACGGTGATCAGGCCGTCGCAGGTCCCGCAGCCGCCGTTGTGCGGACCCCGGTTCTGGTCCAGCGCGAGTGACCACTTGGTCACCGACTTCGCCCAGTTCCGGGTGTAGTCGATGATGTTCATCATGTCCTCGCGCTGCTGGTTCGCGATCCAGGTGCCACCCGAGTGCTCGGTGCCGAACGCGTCCAGCTGCGGATACCGGTTGTGCACCTGGGTCTGCTCGGCCACGTCACCGCCGTAGCCGTGCCAGGCGATCCCGCCGAAGTTCGGGTGGTTGCGGACCGCCGCGTCGTCGACCGTCTGCGCGGCGTAGGCGTCGTAGGTGTCCCAGTTCCAGTCGTGCGCCATGACCTTCGTCGACAGCCCGGCGTTCTGGAGCTTCGGCAGCAGCTCGTTCTTCGTGAAGTACGCGAGCCCGCTCGCGTTCCAGCTCATCGACGGATAGCCCGAGCAGCAGGTCGGCTCGTTCTGCGCGGTGACGTACGAGATCGGGATGCCCTGGGCCTGGTAGGCCTGCACGTACTTCACGAAGTACGAGGCGTACGCCCCGTAGTGCTCCGCCTTCAGCCAGCCGCCGTTGAGCTGCCCGTTGTCCTTCATCCAGGCGGGCGCCGTCCACGGCGAGGCCATCACGGTGAGCGAGGGGTTGAGCTGACGTGCCTGCTTCGTCAGCGGTACGACGTCCTGGAGATCGTGGGCGATCGAGAACTCGGACAGATCCGGATCGGTCTGCCCGGCCGGCATGTCGTCGTAGGTGTAACCGAAGCGGGCGAGGTCCGAGCCGCCCATGGGATTGCGCAGGAACGACAGCCCGATGCCCTCCGTCGGGGAGAACAGCTTGCGCATCGTCTCGTCCTTCGTGGCCTGCGACAGCGCGCCGCTGCCGTCCATCAGCCAGGCCGCGGTGTCCGTGAAGGACGCGCCGCCGCCGGTGAAGGACTGGTAGCGGGTGTTCTCGTCGACGGTGATGTTCTCCCCGCTGCCGCCGGAGCCGGCCTGGAAGGCGAACGGAGTCTGCGGCTGGAGCCCGCGGGTCACATGGCGTCCGCCGGTGTCGTCCGTCGTGGTCAGCCAGGCGGTGACCTGTTCGCCGGCGGCCTGCGCGGGTGTGGCCGCCGTGAAGCCGGCCGTGGTGAGGAGCCCGGCGAGAAGCAGTCCGAGCGTCCGGGTGGACCGAGAGGATGGCGTGGATCGAGTGGATCTCCTCATGGAGCGCCGCCCTTCTGTCGGTGGGGGATGGGGCGTGCGAGGCGTGAGTAAATGACGGCTTCGTATGCGCGTCAAGGGGTCGCGCGTTCATGAGGTGAAGGGACAACGGCACTGCTCCGGGCGGGAGTTGAGTGCGCACCGGCTCTGACGTGAAGTCTTGACGCCAATCGGCACCCCGCAGTTAACTCAAGGCGTGAGGTAAGTCATAAGCGGGCCCGTCGGCGCGGGGATCACCGAGGCGGTGGAGAGGCGGGGGCGAGGCGGTGGCGAGGCGGAACGCGGCGTACCGCGCGGCCTGAGCCGCCGTACGGTACGCGGCGGCTGCCGTGGGGCGCCGGTCCCCGTGGGAATCCAGCCACCTGGACCGGCGCCTTTGCCCGTCCCATCAGGTAGCGTCGAGAGTATGAGGACTCCGCTCTTCCGGGGACTCATGCGCTTGCTGATCGTGCCGGTCGCCGCGACCGCGGCGGTGCTCGTGGCCGGCCCGCCCGGCGCACATGCGGCCACGGATGTTTCCCGGGTTGCCGAGGCGCTGCGCGATGATCCCGTCTACGTGGATCCCGCAGCCTCGGACCAGCTGTCGTCGGCCGATGCGGAAGCGCTCGCCGACAAGATCAAGGATGCCGACAAGCCGGTCTTCATCGCCGTCCTGCCGGCCGACCAGCCGACCAGGAACCTACTGCTGAACCTGCGCACGGAAACCGGTGTGACGGGCCTGTACGGCGTCCGTGTCGGTGACCGGTTCGACGCGGCGGCCGACTCCTCGGTGATGTCCAGGCAAGCGGTGGACAACCTGGTCTCCTCGGTGCAGAGCGCCGGTGACCCCAAGGCCCAGCTGAACGACTTCGTCGACTCGGCCCTGCGCAACGTGAACGGCACGGCACCGGCCAGTTGGAGCGACGGCGGGGGCGGCGACGGTGTGGACGCCGGCGGTCTGATCGCCATCGGCGTGGTGCTGGCGGCCGGCGGTGCGGGCGCGTACGCGCTCGTCAAGCGCAACCGGCGGCGCCACGAGACGGAGCAGCGGGCGGCGCTGGAGAAGCTGCGGGTCGTGGTCGACGAGGACATCACCGCCTTCGGTGAGGAACTGGACCGGCTGGACTTCCACCCGGGCGAGGCCGGTGCCGACGACGCGATGCGCGCGGACTACGAGAGCGCCCTGGACGCCTACGAAAAGGCGAAACGGCTGATGGACTCCGCCCGCAAACCGGAGGACGTCAAGGCAGTCACCCAGGCCCTGGCGGACGGCCGCTTCTCCCTCACCCAGCTGGCCGCCCGCCGGGAGCACCGGCCTCTTCCGGAACGCCGGCCGCCGTGCTTCTTCGACCCGCGGCACGGCCCGGCGGTGGCCGACGAGACCTGGACCCCGTCCGGCGGCACCGCCCGTGAGGTCCCGGTCTGCGCGGCCGACCGCACCCGCCTCTCCGAGGGCCGCGACCCCGTGATCCGCGAGGTCGACACCGAGTACGGCCGCCGCCCGTACTGGGACGCCGGCCCGGCCTACGGACCCTGGGCAGGCGGCTACTTCGGCGGCGGCATCCTGCCCGGCCTCCTCATCGGCACCCTGCTCGGCAGCATGATGGCCACGCCCGCCTACGCCGCCGACTACGGAGCGGGCTACGGCTACGGCGGTGGCGGCTACGAGGGCGGTGACGTCTCCGGCGCGGACTTCGACAGCGGGGACTTCGGTGGCGGATTCGGCGGCGGGGACTTCGGTGGAGGAGGAGGGTTCGACGGCGGCGGGTTCTGAGGAGCCTCGCCTTCCGCCGCGATCAAGGGGCCGGACGCGCGCCCGGTCGGCACCGTGTCAGGCCAGCTCCCTTCCGGACGTGACGACGACGCCGTACGCGTCGGCGATGGCCGCCAGCGCACTGCGGTGCAGCTCGTCGGCGGAGACATCCACGATCGAACGGGTGGCGCACGCGTCCGCCGGCACGGTCGGCTTGTTGCCGCGCAGGGCCGCGGACGCCGTCGTGTACGCGATGCACATGTGGGTCATGAACCCCGCGACGATCACGGAGTCGTTCCCTGCTTCATCCACGAGCTTGCCGAGGTCGGTCCCGTGGAAGGAGTCCGGGGCCCGCTTGACGACCACGGACTCGCCCTCGATGGGTGCGACGGCGGGGTGTATCCGGCCGATCTCCGTGCGGATGTCGTACAGCGAACCCTCGCCGTCGTCGTGCTGGACGTGGATGACCGCGGCTCCCGCCTCGCGGGCCCGGGACAGCAGATCCGACCCCGCTTCGAGGGCCGGCTTCCAGCCGTCGAGTTCCATCGCACCGCGGGTGTAGGTGTTCTGGTAATCGACGAGGATCAGCGTCGAGGACGCGAGGGCCGCAGGGGTGTCGTCGGCACCGCCGAGTTCGCGCAGCGTCTTGCTGGCCACAGGACTTCTCCAGGGGTTGGGGGACTTGAGGTTCCGAGGACTCGTCGAACGAGTCGAACCGTTGCTCAACAGCCTGTTGAACACGTATGCGACGCTATGGCCCGCACCGGACTGTCGGCAATGACGCGCTGTTCGCAGAAACCGACACCCGCGTCCGCGAGCGAGGCAGGGGGGACAGGGTGGGGACCGTGAACCGGTTGATCGTGATCGTGCTGTTCGAGGGCGTCGACCTTCTCGACGTCACCGGCCCGCCGGAGGTGTTCTCCCTCGTCCCGCACGAAACCACCGAGGGCGTCGGCTACGAGATCGTCCTGGCCGCCGAGACGACCGCGCCGGTGACGACGGCGGCGGGCGTGCGGATCCTGCCCGATGCCACCTTCGACGAAGTCGCCGTACGGGCCATCGACACGCTCCTGGTCCCCGGTTCCGTCGAGATGGACGGCGAGCGCCGCATCCACCCCGTCACCGAGCCCGGCACGGTGGCCCGGGTGAAGGAGCTGGCCGGCCGTGCCCGACGGGTGGCCTCGGTGTGCGTCGGCGCGCACATCCTCGCCGCCGCGGGGCTCCTCGACGGCAAGCGCGCCACCACGCACTGGTCGACCGCTCAGCGGCTCGCCGCCGACCATCCGGCGGTGCGGGTCGACCCGGATCCGATCTTCATCCGCGAGGAGGGCGAGATCTGGACCGGCGCGGGGATCAGTGCCTGCCTGGACCTGTCCCTGGCCCTGGTCGCGGAGGACTTCGGCGAGCAGGTCGCGCTGCGCGTCGCCCGCCAGCTCGTGATGTACCTCAAGCGGCCCGGCGGCCAGTCCCAGTTCAGCGTGCCGTTGGAGCCGGTGTCCACGACCCGGCGCATCGAGGACCTCCGGCATCACATCCTGAACAACATCGACCAGCGCCTCACGGTCCCGGACCTGGCCGCGTACGCGCATGTCAGTGACCGCCAGCTGACCCGCATCTTCAAGTCCGAACTCGGCATGACGCCGCACGCCTACATCGAGTCGGCGCGGGTCGAGTTGGCCGGCAACCTGCTGGAGACCACCGACGCCACGCTGGAGCGGGTCGCCACCGTCTGCGGGTTCGGCACGGTCGACACCCTCATCCGGGCGTTCCGCCGCCGGCACGCCACGACGCCGAGCGAGTACCGGGCGAGGTTCCGGGCCGCTCCGGTCCGGGTGACGGCCGAAACGGGGTGAGCGAGGTACCTGCGGCGCGGCACGGGCCCGGCGTCCGAGGACACCGGGCCCGTGGTACAGCAAGCTCAGACGTGCAGGGACGTCACAGGGACGACGCCGCGGAGGCGATCGCCGACGCGAAGGTGGAGACCTCGGTGTAGACACCGGGGGCGTTCGGGCGGGCGCAGCCTATGCCCCAGCTGACGATGCCGACCTGGATCCAGGCGTTGCTCGCGTCGCGGCGGAACATCGGGCCGCCGGAGTCGCCCTGGCAGGTGTCGACACCACCGGACGGGAAGCCGGCGCAGATCTCCTCGTTGGCGATGAGGCCGCTGTAGCCGCTGTAGGAGCGGCACTGGGCGTCGCTGACGAACGGCACGTTGGCCTTGAGCATGTAGCGCTGCTGGGCACCGCCTTCACGGGCCGCGCCCCAGCCGGCCACGGTGAAGGTGCCGGTGTTGTACTGCGTGGTCGTGGCGATCTTCAGCGTCGGCAGGTTGATCGGCTGGGCGAGCTTGATGAGCGCCCAGTCCTTGCCGTCGCCGTTGTAGCCGGGGGCGCGGTACACGTACGTGGAGCGGACCTGGACGCGGCCGCTGGTGGACTGCAGGTCCACGACGCCGGCGGTGGCGGTGATGCTGGTGTTGGGGCCGGTCGCGCCCACACAGTGCGCGGCGGTGAGCACGATCTGCTGGGTGTAGAGCGCGCCGCCACAGCCCATGGAGAGCCGGACCATGAACGGGAACTCGCCCTGCGAGGCACGGGTTCCGCCGACGACGCGCGAGTCTGCGGCCTGCGCGGCCGAGACGGGCTGAAGGCTGACGATCGCGAGAGCGGCGGCGCCGAGGACCGCGCATCTCTTGAGGGCGGTGAGGAGCTTCTTCAACGTGATGCCTTCCGTGGGGGGTTGGACATACGAACGTGGAGAGAGCACTGAAATGTAGGGGGCATGCCAAGCAAGGGGGAGTGACCTTCTGCTGACATGCGCCGGTCAATTCCTTTGCTGGATTATGGGAATCCTGTGACCGCCCCCACAAGGGGCCAATTCCAGCCACGCCGGGTTCAGGCCTCGTCCCGTTCCGGCCACGCCTGCTCAGGCCCCGTGCCTCCCGCCCGAGCCCGCGTCGCGTGCGCGTACCGCTCCCCGGCGGCATGCCACCAGCCGGGCGGGGACGGCCCGTTGGCGACGGAGGTCGGCTGACCGGGGTGCAACCCGAGCCGCCACAGGGCACCGGCGGCGACATGGACCGTGATCCACGCCCGCCGCCGCCCGCCGCCCGTCGGCCCCCGGCGCGCACACGCGATCCCAGCGGACCTCACCGGCCTCGAACGGCATCCAATCGATGCCGCGCTCCCGCAGCCAGGCCCGCGCGAACACGGCGACGCCCAGCAGAAAGAGAGCGAACGGCATGAAGAAACTCCGCAACTCGAAGTAGAAGGTGAAGACGGAACGGCACGTCGAACGGCCGTCCGGCAGCGGAGTGAGCCCGGAAGCGGAAGCGAACGCTGATCAGAGGGACATCACGAGCAGCCACCGGAGAGCCGGTGGCCGGAGTCTGGAGGCTTCGGCGCTGGACACGCGGGCAGGCCATGCGGGCCCTGCCGAGGAGAGTCACCGGTTTTCGGGCGCGGCCGGATGGCACGCGCACGGGATGTGCCGCTCCCGCGATACACGACGACGACGGCGGCAAGGCCGACGACCAGGCCGATCGCGGTCTGCGCACCGAACGGCTCGTCGAACATGAACGCTCCCCACACCGCCGTGACCGGCGCCATGAGGAACATGAGGGTGTTGACCTTGGTGACTCCGGAGCGCCGCAGGATCATCCAGTACAGCCCGTACCCGCCGAACGTGGACAGCGCGACGAGCCAGCCGATCGCGGCCCAGAAACCGGCCTCGGCGGGCGGCACGGCCGCTCCGGTGCTCATCGCGAACGCCGTGAACAGTACGGCGCTGGCGGCGCAGTGGACGGTGAGCGCCACCGCGGGCGGAACGGGCGTCCGGGAGCGGCTCTCGAGGAACGTGGCCGCCACCAGCGAGAGCATGCCGAGGAACGGGATGAGATAGGCCCACGCGGCAACGCCGGTCGCCGCCGTGGCGTCGGCCATGGTGACGATGACGACGCCGCTCACCCCCAGGCACAGCCCCAGCCACTGCCGGCCTGAGACGTACTGCCGCAGCAGTGGCCCGGCCAGCGCACCGGCGACCAGGGGCTGGACGCCGTCGATCAGGGCCGTGGTGCCACTGGAGACGCCGAGCTGGATGGCGTAGTAGACGGTGAGCAGATAGCCGCTCTGCGAGAGCGTGCCGATCACGGCCTGGCGCGTGATGTCCCGCCGGGTCAGACCCCGCCACGACGCGCGACCCAGTACAGCGGCCACGACGGCGAGGATCACGGCGAGCGGCAGGAACCGCCACATCAGGATCGTCACCGCGGACGCGCTCCCGGCGCCGAGCTTGGCCCCGATGAACCCGGAGCTCCAGCTGAGGACGAAGGCGATGGACAGCAGGGCGTTCACGCCAACCACTTCCAGTAAACAGATCGGTATACCTTGCTCGCACCGGAAAGTATACAGATCGGTATACTCGGATGCCATGGGCACCGCAGAGCAGCAGCCGCAGCGCGTCACGATGACGCGCGCCGCACGACGCGTCCTGGAAGCCGCCGAGCGGCTGTTCTACGAGCGCGGCATCCACGCCGTGGGCGTGGACCTCATCGCCGCGGAGGCGGGGGTGACCAAGAAGACCCTCTACGACCGCTTCGGCTCCAAGGAGCGGATCGTCGTGGAGTACCTGACCGGCCGCGACGAGCGCTGGCGGGCCTTCCTCGCGCAGTACCTCGACGACCACCTCGACACGGCGCACACGACACCGCAGGCGCGCGTCCTGGCGGTGTTCGACGCCTCACGCGCGTGGTCGGCGGAGTACGGCTCCAAGGGATGCAGCATGGTCAACGCGCATGCCGAGATCAGCGACCCCGCCCACCCGGCCCATCCGGTGATCGCCGGGCAGAAGGAGTGGATGCTCGCCCTGTTCACCCGTCTCGCGCGAGACGTCGCCCCGGACGACGCGGACCGCCTGGGCCGGACACTGATGCTGCTTCACGAGGGAGCGCTCGTCGCCCACGGTCTGAACACCTTCCCGGACCCGATCGCACACGCCCGTGACCAGGCCGCGGCCCTCCTCCAGGCACCGGAAGGGCAGCCGTGAGCCCGTCGCTCCGGGGGCCGCTGCGAAGGTGAGCGATCAAGGCCCCCGACCTAGACTGAAGGTGGCACGGGGGACGGGAGCCGACCCGGGAGGACGCGATGTTCCGGCACACCCGACTGCCAGGAGAATCCGCCGAGTACCTCGCCGCCCGCGAGGAACTGCGCCTCGCCGAGATCGAGTTGATGCGTCAGGGCGAGGAGGTCGCCGCCCGCCGACGCGCGCTCCCGCCCGGGCCGCCGGTCGACGACTACGTCTTCCTGGAAGGCCCCGCCGACCTCGACGCCGGCGACGAACCCGTCCGCGAGGTGAGGCTGAGCGAGCTGTTCACCGCCCCCGAACGGCCGCTGCTCATGTACCAGTTCATGTACGGCAAGGCGGATACCGACCCCTGCCCGATGTGCACCATGTGGATCGACGGCTTCAGCAACATCCGCCACCACGTCACGCGCAATGCCGACTTCGTCATCGCGGCGGCCGCCGACCCGCCCGTCCTGCGGCAGCACGCGCGCGACCGTGGCTGGCACCGGCTGCGGCTGCTCAGTTGCGGCGACAGCACGTTCAAGTACGACACGGGCAGCGAGGACAAGGACGGCGCTCAGGACTCCACCGTCTCCGTGTTCACCCGCGACGCCGACGGCACGATGCGCCACTTCTACTCAGCGCACCCGCGCATGTCCGACGACATCGGCGAGCGGGGCATCGACCTGCTGGCCCCCGTCTGGCCCCTCCTCGACCTGCTGCCGAAGGGACGCGGCGACTGGTACCCGAGCGTCGTCTACTGACCTGGGATCCGGGCCGCCGGCCCGACAGCACGGTGATGGCGGACACTTCCTGACCTACTTCGCCCCTACGTTTGCGTCATGAGCCCGCACCGCGACCCGCAACCCCGCGCCTTCGCCTCCGCCGACGCCCTCGACACCTGGCTGGCGGAGCACCCGGCCCCGCACCCCGGCCTCTGGGTCAGGGTCGCCAAGAAGGACTCCGGCATTCCCTCCGTCACAGCCGCCGAGGTCAACGACGTGGCCCTGTGCCACGGATGGATCACGGGGCAGCGCAAGGGACTCGACGCGTCGTACTACGTACAGCGGATCACCCCGCGCCGGCCCGGCAGCCTCTGGTCGATGGTCAATGTCCGGCGGGTGGCGGAACTGTCCGCCGAGGGGAGGATGCGCCCGTCGGGTCTCGCCGAAGTGGACGCCGCGAAGGCGGACGGGCGGTGGGAGGGGGCGTACGAGTCGCAGCGCAACGCCCAGGTCCCGGACGAGCTGGCCGCGGCGCTGGCGGAGGACCCCCGGGCCTTGGCGGCCTTCGAGCAGCTGGGCAGGACCGAGCGCTACCAGCTCATGCTCGGGCTCCTGCGCGCCCGGACCCCGCAGAGCCGAGCGGCTCAGGTCGCCGCGATCCTGCGGCAACTGACATAGCGCCGGTGAGTGACGGACTCACCGGCGCTGTGCCATCGGGTCACCTCAGGGAAGGGTCACGCGTTCTTGATCGCCGAAATGTCGAAGTGCAGCTTGATCTTGTCGGAGACCAGCACGCCACCCGTCTCCAACGCCGCGTTCCACGTGAGACCCCACTCCGAGCGCAGGATCTCCGCCTTGCCCTCGAAGCCGACGCGCTCGTTGCCGAAGGGGTCCTTCGCGGCGCCGTTGAACTCCAGGTCGATGGTGATCGATTTGGTGGTGCCGAGGATCTCCAGGTCACCGGTGATGCGGTAGTCGTCGCCGCCGAGGGACTCCGCCTTGGTGGAGCGGAAGGTCATCGTGGGGAATTCCTCGATCTTGAAGAAGTCCGCGCTCTTGAGGTGCCCGTCGCGGTCCGCGGACCCGGTGTCGATGCTGTCCATCTTGACGTCGATCGACGCCTTGGACGCGGCCGGGTCGGCGCCGTCCAGCTGCAGCGAGCCGCTGAAGTCGAGGAACTTGCCCTTGACGTTGGTGACCATGGCGTGCCGCACGGTGAAGCCGATGGTGGAGTGGGCCGCGTCGATCGTGTACTCGCCGGTCAGGGCGGTCAGGTCGGGGTTCGCCATGATGTGCTCCTTAGGGGTGAGGAGGCCTCGCGGCCGCCAATGTTGAATCTTGAACTACATCAACGCGACCGACCGTAGACCTATTCCGTTCGAGATTCAACATCATCCGCAAAGTGTTGGCGTGATTACCCTGAGGTGGTAGATGCCCATGACATGACCTCTCAGCGCACCGGGCTCACCAGACCCACCCGCCGAGCCGTCCTGCTCGCTGCGGCGCTCCTGGCCACCGCCGCTCCCGCCGCCCGCACCGCCTCGGCCGACGCCTACGACACCCTCCGCCTCCGCTGGCTCGACATCGCCCTCGGTACGGGCTACGACCCCGCGGCGGAGCCGTACGCCGCGCGCCTGGCCGAAACCGGCACCCTCGCCCGCGGCTTCCGGGTCACCATGGCCCCCACCCCCACCTCCCTGTGGCCCGGCCACCCCTACGACCCGCCCGCCGGCATCACCCAGAGCTACGGCCGCCTGTGGACCATGACCCAGGCCTACGTCCAGCAGGGCACCGGCTCCACCGCCGACCCCGCCCTCCTCGCCGACATCCTGCGCGGCCTCGACCACCTCTCCGCCACCGTCTACAACCCCTCCACCACCCGCTACGGCAACTGGTGGGAATGGCAGATCGGCAGTCCGCGCCTGCTGACGGACATCACGGCCGCCCTGTACGACCACCTCGGCGAGGCCCGGATCGGTGCCGCCTGCGCGGCCGTCGACCACTTCATTCCGGACGCGATGCTCACCGACTACTCCGGCACCTCCACCGGCGCCAACCGCGTCGACCTGTGCCGCAGCGTCGCCCTGCGCGGCATCCTCGGCCGGGCCCCGGCGAAGATCGCGCTCGCCCGTGACGCGCTCTCCCCGGTCTTCCCGTACGTCACGAAGGGCGACGGCCTCTACGTCGACGGGTCGTTCGTCCAGCACACCTGGGTCGCCTACTCCGGCACCTACGGGCAGGTCCTCCTCGACGGCCTCGGCCGCCTCTTCGCCCTGCTCGCCGGATCCGAGTGGCAGGTGACCGACCCGAACAGGCAGATCGTCCTCGACAGCGTCGAGCACGCCTACGCCCCGCTCATCCACGACGGGTTGATGATGGACAGCGTCAACGGCCGTGCCATCAGCCGGGGTTACCTCAAGAGCGACGACCGGCACGTGATGCGCAGCGACCACTTCCACGGTCAGGGCATCATCGCCGCCATCGCCCTGCTCGCGGGCGGCGCGAGCGCGGCGGAGCGGGAGCGCTGGTACGGCCGCGTCAAGGGCTGGATCGAACGGGACGCGGTCACACCGATCCTGACAGCCCGTCAATTCGGGGTGGCCGACCTCGCCCGGCTGCACACCGTCACCGAGTCGCCGGTCGCCGCAGCCCCCGACCCGGTCGGCCACCACCTGTTCGCCGCCATGGACCGGGCCGTCCACCGCCGCCCGGGCTTCGTCGCGAACATCGCCATGGCCAGTGACCGCATCGCCCACTACGAGTGCGGCAACGGCGAGAACCCGCGCGGCTGGCACACCGGTGCCGGGATGCTCTCCTGGTGGGCGCCGGGCCTCGGCGATCAGTACACGGACTGGTACTGGCCGACCGTGGACTGGTACCGCCTCCCCGGTACGACGGTCTCCACCAGGCGCCTTCCCGACAAGGCCGGCGGCGAGTGGGGCGAGCCCAGGCCCGACGTGCGGTGGGTCGGCGGCGCTACGGACGGCGAGTACGCGGCGATCGGGCAGCACCTGAAGGGCCTCGGCTCGACCCTGGAGGCCCGCAAGTCGTGGTTCTGCACCGCGGACGCCGTGATCTGCCTCGGAGCCGGGATCACCTGCGCCGACGCGGTCCCCGTCGAGACCGTCGTCGACAACCGCAACCTGGGGGAGGGCGGCACCCGGACCTTCGTACGCGGCCCCGGCTGGGCCCACCTGGAGGGCCACGGCGGCTGGGTGGTGCCGTACGGCGAACTGCGCACCCTGCGCGAGGACCGCACCGGCGCCTGGGCCGACATCAACACCACCAGCACGACGGAGCGCCGCACCCGCCGCTGGCAGACCCTCTGGCTCGACCACGGCACGGACCCGACGGACGCGACCTACGTCTACGTCCTCATGCCCGGCGCCGGCCGGCATCAGGTGGCGGCCCGGGCCGCCCTGGGCACCCGCTGGCTGTCGGTCCTCGCCAACGACAGCGCATGCCAGGCCGTCCACGTCCGCTCCCTGGGCCTCACCGCCGCCAACTTCTGGCAGCCGGGTACGGCGGGCCCGCTCACCGCCGGCGCCGGCGCGAGCGTGCTGCTCCGCCGCCGGGGCCGTACCGCTACGCTCTGCGTGAGTGAGCCGCCGCGCTCGGGCGAGCCGCTGGAGATCACCTGGGACCACCCGGTACGCCGGGTCCTGCGCAAGGACGACTCGGTCGAGATCCTCTCGACGGGACGCCGACTGGGCGTCCGTGTCACTCCGGGGATGGTATGCGCGACCCATCGATGTGAGGTGGCTCTCGCCTGATGGCTTTGTACGACCCCAACAACCCGCACGCCCTCTGAGCAGTCAGAAGGGCTGCATGCCACGACGGTTCTGTTCAGTGGTACCAGGAAATGGCTCCGGAGACTGTACGGAGTCAACGGCTCGCTTTCCTCGGTGTCCTTCGTAAGGTCACTACATGACCGTTTTGGATGAGGCACCGGGTGAGCCGATCGACGCCCGCGGGCGGACCGCCGAGCTGCACGAGATCCGTGCGCAGGCGCTGGCCGGCCCGAGCGAGAAGGCGACCACGGCGCAGCACGCCAAGGGCAAGCTGACCGCCCGGGAGCGCATCGAGCTGCTCCTGGACCCGGGTTCCTTCCGGGAGGTCGAGCAACTGCGCCGGCACCGGGCCCAGGGCTTCGGCCTGGAGTCCAAGAAGCCGTACACCGACGGTGTCATCACCGGCTGGGGCACGGTGGAGGGCCGCACGGTCTTCGTCTACGCCCATGACTTCCGCATCTTCGGCGGCGCCCTGGGCGAGGCCCACGCCACCAAGATCCACAAGATCATGGACATGGCCATCGCGGCGGGTGCTCCGCTCGTCTCGCTGAACGACGGCGCGGGCGCCCGAATCCAGGAGGGCGTCTCGGCGCTCGCCGGCTACGGCGGCATCTTCCAGCGCAACACCAAGGCGTCCGGCGTCATCCCGCAGATCAGCGTGATGCTCGGCCCGTGCGCGGGTGGCGCGGCCTACTCGCCCGCCCTGACGGACTTCGTGTTCATGGTCCGCGAGACGTCCCAGATGTTCATCACCGGCCCGGACGTGGTCAAGGCGGTGACGGGCGAGGAGATCACCCAGAACGGCCTCGGCGGCGCGGACGTGCACGCCGAGACCTCCGGCGTGTGCCACTTCGCGTACGACGACGAGGAGACGTGCATCGCCGAGGTGCGCTACCTGCTCTCGCTGCTGCCCCAGAACAACCGTGAGAACCCGCCCCGTGCGGAGTCCACGGACGCGCCGGACCGCCGCAGCGACGTGCTGCTGGACCTGGTCCCGGCGGACGGCAACCGGCCGTACGACATGGCCAAGGTCATCGAGGAGATCGTCGACGACGGCGAGTACCTGGAGGTCCACGAGCGCTGGGCGCGGAACATCATCTGCGCGCTGGCCCGCCTCGACGGCCAGGTGGTCGGCATCGTGGCCAACCAGCCGCAGTCCCTCGCCGGTGTGCTGGACATCGAGGCATCGGAAAAAGCTGCGCGCTTTGTCCAGATGTGTGACGCTTTTAACATCCCGATCGTCACCTTCCTGGACGTTCCCGGGTTCCTTCCGGGTGTCGACCAGGAGCACGGCGGAATCATCCGGCACGGCGCGAAGCTCCTCTACGCCTACTGCAACGCGACCGTGCCGCGGATCTCGCTGATCCTGCGCAAGGCCTACGGAGGCGCGTACATCGTCATGGACAGCCAGTCCATCGGCGCCGACCTCACCTATGCCTGGCCGACGAACGAGATCGCCGTGATGGGCGCGGAGGGTGCGGCCAACGTCATCTTCCGCCGCCAGATCGCCGAGGCCGAGGACCCCGAGGTCATGCGGGCCCGCATGGTCAAGGAGTACAAGTCCGAGCTCATGCACCCCTACTACGCGGCCGAGCGTGGCCTGGTGGACGACGTGATCGACCCCGCGGAGACCCGCGAGGTGCTCGTCAAGTCCCTGGCGATGCTCCACACCAAGCACGCCGACCTGCCGTCCCGCAAGCACGGCAACCCCCCGCAGTAACCCACCGGTACCCCTGCGGAAACCTCTCTCACGGAGACTGACACCCATGAACCTCCCTGATATCCGCGTCGAGAAGGGCCACGCCGAGCCCGAGGAAGTCGCCGCCATCACGGCGATCCTGCTCGCGCGTGCCGCCGCCCAGCCGACCGACGCCGCCCCGGCCCACCGCGGCCGCGCCAAGGCCGGCTGGCGCCGCCTGGAGCGCGAGCCGGGCTTCCGCGCCCCGCACAGCTGGCGCTGACGGCCCGTAGGACCTCGAAAGGGGGCCCACCCGCCCGGGTGGGCCCCCTTTCGTCTGCCGTCCCCGCAGAGGGGACGCAGGCGACAGCAGAAGGGGCCCCTCCGATGCGGAGAGGGCCCCTTCTGCTGTCGTGCGTGCGGCAGTGCTAGCGCAGGCGTGCCATCAGCGCGTGCTCGACCAGGGTGATCAGCGCCGACTTCGCGTCCGCCCGGTGCCGGGCGTCCGTCGTGATGATCGGGGTGTCGGGGCCGATCTGGAGGGCCTCACGGACCTCGTCCGGGTTGTACGGCTGGTTGCCGTCGAAGCCGTTGAGGGCGATCACGAAGGGCAGACCCGAGTTCTCGAAGTAGTCGACCGCGGGGAAGCAGTCGGCGAGACGGCGGGTGTCCACCAGGACGATCGCGCCGATGGCGCCGCGCACCAGGTCGTCCCACATGAACCAGAAGCGGTCCTGGCCGGGCGTACCGAAGAGGTACAGGATCAGGTCCTGGTCGAGGGTGATACGACCGAAGTCCATGGCGACCGTCGTGGTCGTCTTGTCTCCGGTGTGGGTGAGGTCGTCGATGCCCGCGGAAGCGGACGTCATGACGGCCTCGGTACGCAGCGGGTTGATCTCCGAGACGGCCCCGACGAACGTGGTCTTGCCCACGCCGAAGCCACCCGCCACCACGATCTTCGCCGAGGTGGTGGAGCGGGAAGGACCGCCGCTAGAGCTTGCGAAGTCCACTGAGCACCCTTTCGAGCAGTGTCACGTCTGGCTGGCCGCCGGCGTTCTCGTCGCCGCCGGGCTGATGAATGGCGACCAGGCCCGCCTCCGCCAAGTCGGCGACGAGGATCCTGGCCACGCCGAGAGGGATCGTCAGGAGGGCCGAGACCTCGGCGACCGACTTGATCTCACGGCAGAGGTTGCAGATCCGCTGATGCTCGGGCAACTGGCCCTGCATCTGGTGCGGCTGCGCGGTGGTGTGCACCAGCGCCTCGATGGCGAGCTGGTAGCGCGGGCGCGTCCGGCCGCCGGTCATGGCGTACGGGCGAACCAAGGGGTTGGACGACGACCCTGCCGGTGCCGGCTCAGGGGCGCGGCGCTGCGGCTGCACCGGCTGGATGCGCGGCGCCGGCGGCTGGTCGTACGGAGAGGGCCCGGGGCCCTGCGGGGGGTACGGCTGCCGCTGGCTGGGCGTGGAGGGGAAGTTGTACCGGTTCCGGGAACCGTCGCCATGCCCCTGGCCAGGGCCGTACGACCAGTTGCCCGATGACGAACCGTCTGGGGGTGTTGCCACTTTCTCTCCTCCTCCGACCGTGCCTGGCACCCATCTTGTGGAGCCGCGTCCCGAAACCTTACGGCCACGGGACGCCAAAACGCACCGACTGTCTGTTAGTTGAGCAGGCTGCCTTGGAGCTCCGCACGCAGATCCGGCGTCAGGACCGTACCGGCACGGTCCACCAGAAGCGCCATCTCGTACCCGATGAGGCCGATGTCCGCCTCCGGATGTGCGAGAACTGCGAGTGAGGAACCGTCGGAGACGGACATGATGAAGAGGAATCCCCGCTCCATCTCCACAACCGTCTGGTTCACGCTGCCACCCTCGAAGATGCGGGAGGCGCCTGCCGTCAGAGACGTCAGACCGGAGGCGACGGCCGCGAGCTGGTCGGCGCGGTCGCGCGGGAAGCCTTCGGACATCGCCAGAAGGAGTCCGTCGGCGGAGACCACCACCGTGTGCGACACCCCGGGGGTGTTGTCCACGAAGTTGGTGATCAACCAGTTCAGGTTCTGTGCCGCCTGGCTCATCGGGCTCACACTAACGCTCCTGGTTGTAGGTGCTGTCAGGACCACTGTGGTGATTCCTAGTGGCCTGGCCGTTCGTTTCGCTTCCCGCGCTGCGTCCCCGCTGGACACCGCGGCGCAGGTTGCTCAGCCTGCCCCGGACGTCCTCGGGAGCACGGGAGATCTGTGGACCTCCCTGAGGGGTGGTCTCAGCGGCTCCCTCGACCAGGTTGGCCTTGGGAACCCGCCTCGGCAGGCCGGAGGAGGTGACCCCGCCCGCCTTGGGCTTCCGGAGCTGCGAGGCCTGCTGCCAGCGGTCGTCGTTGGCCGAACGCCAGCTGCTGTCGCCGTTGCTCTCCGGCGTGGGGGCCGACGGTTCCTGCCGCGCGGGCCGTCCGCCGTTGCTGCCGCTCGCGCCGGATCCGCGGCGGGGGAGCCCGGCGTCGGTCATTGCGTGGGCCGCGGAGGAGGCCGGTCCCGGACGGTCGAAGCCTACGCGGTCGCGCTCGTTCGAGTCATCGGCCTGCGCAGATTCCGTTTCCGGAGCGTACTGGTCCTGGTAGCCGTTGCGGTAGCCGTTCTGCTGCGGCCAGTCGTCCTGGTGGCGCCGCTGCTCGAAGGCTGGGAAGGACTCCGGGGCGGGTGCGCTCGGAGCTGCGGGCTCCTCGCGGACCGGCTCCGCATAGGAGGTCTCGGGGTAGCCGCCGCCGGACGAGAAGGTGTCGTTCTGCTGCAGGCCACCGTTCGGCGCGTAGTACGTGTCGTCGTACGACGCCCGCTGGGGCTCCTCGTACGCAGACCGCTGCTGCTCCTCGTACGACGTCTGCCGCTGCTCCTCGTACGACGGCTGCGGGTCGTACCCGGCCGGCTGCTCGGGGAAGCCGTTGTGGCCGTCGTAGGCCGGCTGACCGGTGAAGTCGTCGTACCCGGACGCCTCGGGGTTGTCCGGGCCGTGGTTCTGGGCCTCCAGGGCCGCGCGGCGCTCCTCGCGCATCAGGGAGCGGCCCACCGGGTCCAGGTCGCGCAGGTCGTCCGGGACCTCGGTGTAGCGGCTGTCGTCGAAGCCCAGCTCGGCGGCCGTGCGCATCGGCGGGCCGAAGCTCTCGCCACCCTGGAAGTTCTGCTCCGGGATGATCTGCGAGACGGTGAACTCGTCCTGGGACGGCTGGTGCTCGCCGCCGCCGCCGTGCGTGATGGCGTCGGGCAGCATGACCAGCGAGGTCGTGCCGGCCTGCTCGCCGGAGGGGCGCAGCTGGACGCGGATGCCGTGCCGGTCGGACAGCCGGCCGACCACGAACAGGCCCATGCGCTGGGATATCGCGGCGTCGACGGTCGGCGGGTTGGCCAGCTTGTGGTTGATGTCCGCGAAGTCCTCGGCGGTGAGGCCGATGCCCTTGTCGTGGATCTCGATCATGACCCGACCGTCGGGGAGACGGGTGGCGGTCACGCGAACCTTGGTCTGCGGGGAGGAGAACGTCGTCGCGTTCTCCAGCAGCTCGGCGAGCAGGTGCACGAGGTCGGTCACAGCACGGCCGTGGATCTCGGCCTCCGGGACGCCCGAGAGCTCGATGCGCTCGTACTGCTCCACCTCGGAGGAGGCGGCGCGCAGCACGTCGACGAGGGGGACTGGCTGGTCCCAGCGACGGCCGGGCTCCTCGCCGGCGAGGACCAGGAGGTTCTCGCCGTTGCGGCGCATACGGGTCGCGAGGTGGTCCAGGCGGAAGAGGTTCTCCAGCTGGTCCGGGTCGGCCTCGTTGTTCTCCAGGTCGGTGATCAGGGTCAGCTGGCCCTCGATCAGCGACTGGTTGCGGCGCGACAGGTTGGTGAAGATCGCGTTGATGTTGCCCCGCAGCAGGGCCTGCTCGGCGGCGAGCCGGACGGCCTCGCGGTGGACCTGGTCGAAGGCGCGGGCGACTTCGCCGATCTCGTCGCGGGTGTTGATCGGGATGGGCTGGACGCGGGTGTCCACGCGGCCCGGGTCGGTGCGCGAGAGCTGGTCGACCAGCATCGGCAGCCGCTGCTCGGCGATACCGAAGGCGGCGTTGCGCAGCTGGCGCATCGCACGGCTCATCTGGCGGGCGACCATCCCGGCCAGGATGAACGCGGCGAGCAGGGCGACCACGACGACGGCACCGGTGATCAGAGCGTCGCGCTTGGCGTCGTCCGAGATGGCGGCGGCCTCGTTCACCGCGGTGTTCGCGAGGTCGTTCTCGATGTCGCGGTACGCGTTGTACTTGAGGGTGTTCACCGCCCACCAGTTGTCCCTGGTGACGCCCTGCGTGGCGAGGGCCTGGCGGTCACTGGGGTCCGTGGAGGACAGCTGCGCGATGGCCGAGACCATCGCGTTGTCCTTGGTGGGCGGCGGGACGTAGTCCGGGTTCTTCTGCTTGGCCGCCGCCGCCAGGGCCGCGCCCTCGGCCTTGATGTCCTTCGAGGCCTGCACCAGCTTGGCGTTGTCCGCCTCGGTGCCACCGCTCTGGTACTCCTGGATGGCGATGCCCTCCAGGTAGGCGTACGACGACAGGGCGACGCGCTGCTTGGCGAGGTCTTCGGCCTTGGGACCCGGCTGGGTCAGCATGTGCATACCGATGGAGCGCTGCAGCGAGAGCGCGCCCTTGGTGAGTGAGATGGCGTAGACCGTACGGCCGTAGCTGGTGATGTTTCCGGTGCCGAGGCCCAGCTCGTTGGAGAACTCCAGCAGTCGGTGCTCGACCCCGACGTAGCCCTCTTCGGTCTCCACGCCCTTGAGCTTGCTCGTGTAGGCGGCCGCGCGGAGCTTGGTCAGGTCGGGCTCGACCTCACGGAAGCGGTCCAGACGGCGGACCAGGTTGGGCCGGTCCGGCATGTTCTGGGCGGCCTCGTCGAAGGCGTCGGCGGCCTTGTCGGTGGTGGCGCGGGCCTTGACGACCGTCGGGTCGTCCTCGCCCTTGCCCGCCAGCAGGGGCGCCGCGGTCTGGTCGCGCTCCTCCAGCAGAGCGTCGCCGTAGGTCAGGGCGGCGGCGACCAGGCGCGCGGTGTTCTCCGCGTCCTCGGCCTCCTGCCAGGTGTCGATCGAGCTCTTCACCTGGAAGCCGCCCATGACGAGGCCGACCATCACGGGTATGAGCAGGATCGCGTTCAGCCGGGTCGGCACGCGCCAGTTGCGCGGGGAGAGACGGCCGCCGCTCGGGGCCGGCGTGGCCGTTGGTTCCGATCCGGGCACATGGGCGGGCGCCGCTCCGCGCGGCGGCGGGGTGAAGTTGCCCCGGGCCGACGGCTCGGGACTGCTCTTGCTTCGCCTCACTCGACCAACAACCTTCCGGCGGGGTCGGCACCTACGTATGTGCCGCTGTGTCTCAGAGCCCAGTTCGCCATCGAGTACGCAGTACCGCTGAGTACGTCTTTGACTATTAGGCAGTTCTCGCATTCCAGCACGTCGGCCTGCGCTCTTCCAAACAGTGGAAGTCGAGGATTCCGCATGATGTAAGCCCTAGATAAAACGGTCATAAAGAGCGAGCCCCGCCAAAAGACGGGGCGTTTGTGCGCGCAGCGACACCGCTTGACCGCGACGAGTGGCCGTACCACCCGATTCCTCTGCCGAAACGTTATGAACAACGAAGCCGACCGTGTCAAAGGCCACAGCCGGCTCCGGTACATCTACGACAACTGCCGTATGAAGCTCCCGACTTGCGCTACCGCAGCCGGGCCATCAGGGCGTGCTCCACCAGCGTGATCAGCGCGCTCTTGGCATCGGCACGATGCCGGGCGTCGGTGGTGATGATCGGCGCGTCCGGGCCGATCTGCAGCGCCTCGCGCACCTCGTCGGGCGTGTAGGGCTGGTGTCCGTCGAAGCCGTTCAGGGCTATGACGAACGGGAGCCCGCTGTTCTCGAAGTAGTCGACCGCGGGGAAGCAGTCGGCGAGACGGCGGGTGTCCACCAGGACGACGGCGCCGATGGCGCCGCGCACCAGGTCGTCCCACATGAACCAGAAGCGGTCCTGGCCGGGCGTACCGAAGAGGTACAGGATCAGGTCCTGGTCGAGGGTGATACGACCGAAGTCCATCGCCACCGTGGTGGTGGTCTTGTCCCCGGTGTGCGTGAGGTCGTCGATGCCCGCGGAAGCGGACGTCATGACGGCCTCGGTGCGCAGCGGGTTGATCTCCGAGACGGCGCCGACGAACGTGGTCTTGCCCACGCCGAAGCCACCCGCCACCACGATCTTGGCGGAGGTGGTCGCCCGACCCGGTTCAGAGCTTGCGAAGTCCACTGAGCACCCTTTCGAGCAGCGTCACGTCCGGAGCGCCACCGTTGTTCTCGTCGCCACCCGGCTGGTGAATGGCGACCAGGCCGGCCTCCGCGAGGTCCGCGACGAGGATCCTGGCCACGCCCAGCGGCATGGAGAGGAGCGCGGACACCTCGGCGACCGACTTCACCTCACGGCACAGGTGGCAGATGCGCTGGTGCTCCGGGAGGAGTCCCATGAGGGCTGCCGGGTCGGCCGTGGTGCTGATCAGAGCCTCGATGGCCAGCTGGTAGCGCGGCCGGGTCCGGCCGCCGGTCATCGCGTACGGACGAACCAGCGGCTGGTCGCCCTCATCCTCGTACGGCTCCGCGTACGGATCATGAGAGGCGGTGGGCGGGGTCATGAATCCTCCGGGCTGGGACAGCAAGTCGGTCAGTCAAGCCGTCTGGTAAGGGGCCAGTGGGGGGATTGTGGCGGCCGGACGGTGATTTGGTGAGACGGGTGGATCCGGGGGCGATCAGTGGAGCAGACTGCCTTGGAGCTCGGCACGCAGGTCCGGGGTGAGTACCGCGCCCGCGCGGTCGACCAGCAGCGCCATCTCGTAGCCGACGAGGCCGATGTCGCATTCGGGGTGCGCCAGGACGGCGAGGGATGAACCGTCCGAGACGGACATGAGGAAGAGGAATCCTCGTTCCATCTCCACGACGGTCTGGGCCACGCTGCCGCCGTCGAAGATCCGCGACGCCCCCGCCGTCAGTGAGGTCAGGCCCGACGCGACGGCCGCCAGCTGGTCGGCTCGGTCGCGCGGGAAGCCCTCCGACATCGCCAGCAGCAGACCGTCCGCGGACACGACGACGGTGTGGGACACACCCGGGGTGTTGTCCACGAAGTTGGTGATCAACCAGTTGAGGTTCTGTGCCGCCTGGCTCATCTGGCTCAACTAACGCTCCTGCTGGTGAGTGGGGTTCGGGAAGCTGCCGGTCTGGCCGTTGTTGACCTGGCGACCTTGCGCGATACCCCGACGGAGATTGGTCAGCCGACCGCGTACGTCATCAGGCGCACGCGAGACCTGCGGACCGGCTTGGTGCTGTTGCTGCTGAGCCGTACCCGGGACGAGGTTCGCCCTGGGGACCCGGCGCGGCAGGCCGGAGGTGGTGACCCCGCCCGCGGCGGGCTGCCGGACGCGTTCTGCCTGCCGGACGAGGTCGTCGTTCGGCGAGCTGCGCCAGGCGGTCGATGCGCTCCGCTGGGGAGCGGAGGACGGCTGAGGAGGCGCCGCAGGAGCCTGGGATTCCCGCGGAGCGGACGCCGGAGCCTGGCCGCCCGCCTCGGGCTGCTGCCCCTGCGGACCGCCGTGGAACCAGTTGGTCTCCAGCGTGTCGTACAGCGGGGTACGCCCGTCACCGGGACCCGTCGCCGGCGGCAGCGCCTCGGGCTCCTGCCGCGTGGGCCGCTGCTGCGGACGCTGCGGGGCCGGGGGCTGCGTGGCGCCGTAGCCGGAACCGCCGCCGTACGTGCCGTTGACCTGCGGCCGCTCGAACTGTCCGGTGGAGTCCGGGTTCTGGCGGCCGGGCAGGGCGTGCTGGCCCGTGGAGCTGTTGTCGTAGGCCTGCGGGGCCTGGTACTGGCCCGTCTGCGACGCGTTGTTCTGCCCGCCCTGCGGGTTGCCCTGGGGCCGCTGGAACTGTCCGGTGGAGTCCGGGTTCTGGCGGCCGGGCAGGGCGTGCTGGCCGGTCGAGCTGTTGTCGTAGGCCTGCGGGGCCTGGTACTGGCCCGTCTGCGACGCGTTGTTCTGCCCGGCACCCGAGGAGCCGAAGACGTCCGAGCGGACGAACTGACCCGTGCTCTGCGGGTTGTACGAACCCGGCGAGGTGGCGTCGAAGTCCGGGCGGGGGAACTCGGAGGCCGAGCCCGCGCCCTGACGGTCGTCGATCCGCGGCATCCGGGAGGTCTGTGCGGAGTCCTCGTCGTGCCCGCGCGGGGTGTCGAGCGAGGCGCGCGGCACCGGCGGCTGCGCGTTCTCGTCGCTCCAGCTGGGGCGCGAGGGCTGGCTGCCGCCCGGCAGCTCGGCACGCGGGCCACCGCGCGGCGGCAGCTGCGGCTGACGGCCACGACGGCCCTTCTCGGCGGGCGGGTTCTGCTGCGACGAACCGCCCGGACGGGACTGCTCACGAGGGGAGCCGCCGCGGGAGCCGCCGAAGGCGTCCTGGCCGCCACCGAACGGATCCTGACCCGTGCCCGCGGCCTGCAGTCCCTGCGGAGCACCCGGAGCCTGGCCGCCGAACCCGGCACCCGCACCGGCGGGAGCCGGCCGGCCCTGCGACGGCGCGCCCGGACCCTGGGGTCCACGCGGTGCGCCGGGGCCACCCGGAAGTCCGCCACCGTCACGCCCCGGCAGTGCGGCCCGCGGTCCCTGACCGGCACCGAGCCGGCCTCCGCCGGACGCACCGGCACCGAGCGCACCGCCACCCGGCGCGCCCGCGCCGAGGGAGCCGCCGCCGGCCTGACGACGGGCGGCAGCCGCACCGGCGGCGGCAGCCGCTGCGGCCGGGCCACCGGAGGCACCGGGACCGCCCGGGCCGGGCTTGCCCGGAGCGGGCTTCTTGCCGCCCTGGGCGACATCGACGGGCAGCATGACCAGCGCGGTCGTACCACCGGAGTCGGAGGGGCGCAGCTGGATGCGGATGCCGTGCCGCTGCGACAGCCGACCGACCACGAAGAGGCCCATGCGGCGGGAGACGGAGACGTCCACGGTGGGCGGCGAGGCGAGCCGCTCGTTGATCGCGGCGAGGTCCTCGGGGGAGAGGCCGATGCCGGTGTCGTGGATCTCGATCAGGACGCGGCCGTCGGGCAGCGCGTGACCGGTGACCTTGACCTTGGTCTGCGGGGAGGAGAACGACGTCGCGTTCTCCAGCAGCTCGGCGAGCAGGTGCACGAGGTCGTTGACGACCCGGCCGGCCACTTCGGTGGTCGGCACGGAGGACAGCTCGATGCGCTCGTACTGCTCCACCTCGGACGCGGCGGCGCGGAGCACGTCGACCAGCGGGACCGGGCGGGTCCAGCGGCGGCCGGGCTCCTCACCGGCGAGGACGAGGAGGTTCTCACCGTTACGGCGCATGCGCGTCGCGAGGTGGTCGAGCTTGAACAGGGAGGACAGCTGGTCCGGGTCGGCCTCGCGGGACTCCAGTTCGGAGATCAGCGAGAGCTGGCGCTGGATGAGGCCCTGGGAGCGGCGCGAGAGGTTGGTGAACATCGCGTTGACGTTGCCCCGCAGCAGGGCCTGCTCGGCGGCCAGGCGGACCGCCTCGCGGTGCACGTCGTCGAAGGCCGCGGCCACCTGGCCGATCTCGTCCCGGGAGTGCACACCGACCGACTCGACGGAGGTGTCGACGTCCTGCGGGTCCGACTCCGACAGCTGCTTGACCAGCTCGGGCAGACGGTCCTGGGCGACCTTGGTGGCGGTCTCCTCCAGGCGGCGCAGCGAGCGGATCATGGAGCGGGCCACCACGAAGGCGCCGACCAGCGAGACACCGAGCACGAGCAGGATCAGCGCGCCGGAGATGATCGCCTCGCGCTCCGACTCGTTGCGCAGCTCGCGGGCCTTCTGCTCCATGTCCTCCAGCAGCGTGGTCTCGATGGCCCGCATCTGCTGGATCTTGGTGGTGCTGTCGTCCACCCAGTCCTTGTAGGAGCGCTTCTCCAGGTCGTCGAGGGCGTTCGGGTTGCCGAGGGCACGGGTGGCGTACTTGTCGCTCGCCGTGATCGTCGGGTTGCCCTTCTCGATCGACTGCAGCAGGTCGGCTGCGCCCTGGATGCCGTAGATGCTCCGGAAGCTCTTCAGCTCGGAGCGCTGGCTCGTCAGGGCCGACTCGGCGTAGAGCCGGTCGTTCTCGGAGAGACGGCCCGCGGTGTCGTTGTTCGCGGGCAGCGCGGCGGCGAGGGCGGCGCGCTGGATGGACGCGTACTCCTTGGCGGTGGAGAAGGCCGCCAGGGCACGCGTGCTCTGGATCATCTCCGGGTTGCTGGTCGCCTCCGCCATGTCCTGCGAGAGACCGAGCAGGTTGGTGATCAGGCGGTGGTAGGCCTCCACGGTCTGCGTGGAGTTCTGCTTGGCCTGGTAGGCGGTGTTGCGGATCTTCGCGATGTCGCTCAGGTCGCCGACGAGCTGGACGAGGTTGTCACGGACGCCCTTGAGGTTGCCGTCCTTGCTGCTGTCGTCGATCTCCTCGGACGCCTCGATGAAGCTGTCCCTGGCCCGGTCCGTCTTGTCCCGGTAGCCCTTGACCGTGTAGTCCGTCGCCTTCGCGCCGTGCGCGAGGGGACCGGCGGACTGGTCGCGCTCCTCCTGGAGCGCGGCGGCGAGCTCGGTGGCCCGCTTGGTCATGTCCGTCAGCAGCTTCATGTTGTCGAGCTGCTGGATGTCGTCCATGTTGTCGCTGATACGCAGGGCGCCCAGCGAGGTGGCCGCGACCACCGGGAGCGTCAGCAGCGCCACCAGACGCGTGGAGATACGCCAGTTGCGCAGGGCTATTCGCGCGCCCGGACCGGTGGCGGACTTGGGGGCCTTCTTCGGCGGTGGGGGCGTGGAAGCGCCGGTCGTCCCCGGGGAGGCCGACACGGCGGGGCGCCCGGAGCGCTCGCTGCCGTCGACGGACACGGCCGGGCCCGGGTTCTGGGCGTGCTGGGGCGAGGGACCTCGGTCGGTCCCGCCGTGCTCCGGCTCCGCCGAAGCGCTGCCATCCCTCTTGAAACGTCCCTGCACTAGCGTCGCAACCTCTGGACCAGGCGCCCCTCCGCGTGAACGGACGGACACGGTGTCGGCGTATTGGGGAGCGTCCTGAACACGCTCCCTGATGGTCGTGAGTGACCGGCGCTGGCTCCCCCTCCTCGCCGCCGCACGGCGCTCGATTGCGCCCCCTGTGCGCCGGCTCGATCCTGCGGCGGTCCGTGAGATTCCAGCACAGTGCCGGATCTCCAACAAGGCCCGTATGTCGAGCCGTGACATACGTGACACCACGTGATGGCGAGATTACCTGCCGTAGAGACTTATCCCATCCATATCGGACTTTTGCCCGCGAGCTGCTCGGGCGCGGGAGGTGTCCCAGTCGCCATGATCAGGAGCGGAATGATGGCTTCAGGGGGGCAATGTCCGTTTCGTGGGGGTGAATTGCAGGCCTGAATTGCCCGATTCGTGCGCAGAGTCGTGAGCAAACTCACATGCGGAACACAGGGTCTGCGCGCCTGTGAAGGGGAACACCAGGTTTAGCCCGCGCTTTACATGATGTAAGACTTTGACAACCCGCGCCCGCGTGAGGCCCCCTGCCTCCACCGGCGCCCGAACACGACAGGGTCACGTACAACCGTGAAGACGACGATGATGTTCCACAACATAGCCAACCCGCGGCGCACGACGCTGGCGCACCTCGAGGACGCCGACGCCCTGCAGACCCCGGAGCAGGAGCACTCCGTCGACCTCCCGGCGCAGACCGCGAACCCCAGGCGCACCATCCTCATGGAGGTCCCCGCCACGGCCTCCGTCGCCCAGTAGTACGCGCGCCGGCCCCGGATCATTCAAGGCGCCCTCACCCGAGGTAATGCGCGAGGCACCTGCCCCTTGCCGCGTTAGCCTGGAGCGTCAGACTCCAGCCGGCTCAAGTGAGGGGCGCAGGGATCCCGTGCGCATCGCCAGATTCTCCATCGACGGGAACGTCGCCTTCGGCGCGGTCGAGGGCGACAAGCCTGACGAGCTCGTCCTCGACATCATCAAGGGCATCCCGTTCGCGGACTTCGAGCTCTCCGGTACGAAGGTCCCGCTCGGCAAGGTGAGGCTGCTGCCGCCGGTGCTCCCCAACAAGGTCGTGGCCTTCGGCCGCAACTACGCCGAGCACGCCCGCGAACTCGGCCACGAGGTGCCCGACGCCCCGTTCGCCTTCTTCAAGCCCTCCACCGCGGTGATCGGCCCCGGCGACGAGATCCAGTACCCGTCCTTCACCGAGGACCTCCACCACGAGGCCGAACTGGCCGTCGTCATCGGCCGCATGTGCCGTGAGGTCCCGCGCGAACGCGTCAAGGACGTGATCTTCGGCTACACCTGCGCCAACGACATCACTGCCCGCGACGTCCAGAAGCGCGAGAAGCAGTGGGCACGGGCCAAGGGCTTCGACACCTCCTGCCCGCTCGGCCCCTGGGTGGAGACCGACCTGGACCTCGAGAAGGCGTCCGACCTGACGATCCAGCTCACCGTCAACGGCGAACAGCGCCAGCTCGGCCGCACCAGCGAGATGATCCACCGGATCGAGGATCTGATCGTCAACATCTCCGAGGCCATGACGCTGCTCCCCGGCGACGTGATCCTCACGGGCACCCCGGCAGGGGTCGGCCCCCTCAACGTCGGCGACGAGGTCGCCGTCACCATCGAAGGCATCGGCACTCTCACCAACAAGGTTGTCAAGCGTGGCTAGCGCACCCGTCCGCGTACGTTTCTGCCCCTCGCCCACCGGTAACCCCCACGTGGGCCTGGTCCGCACCGCCCTGTTCAACTGGGCGTTCGCCAAGCACCACCAGGGCACGCTCGTCTTCCGCATCGAGGACACCGACGCGGCCCGCGACTCCGAGGAGTCCTACAACCAGCTGCTCGACTCGATGCGCTGGCTGGGCTTCGACTGGGACGAGGGCCCCGAGGTCGGCGGCCCGCACGCGCCGTACCGCCAGTCGCAGCGCATGGACCTCTACAAGGAGGTCGGCCAGAAGCTCCTGGACGGCGGGTACGCCTACCGCTGCTACTGCTCCCAGGATGAGCTGGACAGCCGCCGCGAGGCCGCCCGCGCCGCCGGCAAGCCGTCCGGCTACGACGGCCACTGCCGTGCGCTGACCGACGCGCAGGTCGCGGAGTACAAGGCCCAGGGCCGCGAGCCCATCGTCCGCTTCCGCATGCCCGACGAGACGATCACCTTCACGGACCTGGTCCGCGGCGAGCTGACCTTCACCCCGGAGAACGTCCCGGACTACGGCATCGTCCGCGCGAACGGCGCCCCGCTGTACACCCTGGTGAACCCGGTCGACGACGCCCTGATGGAGATCACCCACGTCCTGCGCGGCGAAGACCTGCTCTCCTCCACGCCCCGCCAGATCGCCCTGTACAAGGCGCTGACGGAGCTGGGCATCGCCAAGCAGATCCCGCAGTTCGGCCACCTGCCGTACGTGATGGGCGAGGGCAACAAGAAGCTGTCCAAGCGCGACCCCCAGTCGTCGCTGAACCTCTACCGCGAGCGCGGCTTCCTCCCCGAGGGCCTCCTCAACTACCTCTCCCTGCTCGGCTGGTCGCTCTCCGCCGACCAGGACATCTTCACGATGGACGAGATGGTCGCGGCCTTCGACATCGCGGACGTGCAGCCCAACCCGGCCCGCTTCGACCTCAAGAAGTGCGAGTCGATCAACGGCGACCACATCCGCCTGCTCGACGTGAAGGACTTCACGGAGCGCTGCGCCCTCTGGCTGAAGGCCCCGTTCGCCCCCTGGGCGCCGGAGGAGTTCGACGAGACCAAGTGGCACGCGATCGCCCCGCACGCCCAGACGCGTCTGAAGGTCCTCTCCGAGATCACGGACAACGTCGACTTCCTCTTCCTCCCGGAGCCGGTGTTCGACGAGCCGAGCTGGACGAAGGCGATGAAGGAGGGCAGCGACGCGCTCCTGACGACCGCCCGCGAAAAGCTGGACGCGGCCGACTGGACCTCCCCCGAGTCCCTGAAGGAGGCCGTCCTGGCCGCCGGCGAGGCCCACGGCCTCAAGCTCGGCAAGGCCCAGGCCCCGGTCCGCGTCGCCGTCACCGGCCGCACGGTCGGCCTGCCCCTCTTCGAGTCCCTCGAGGTCCTGGGCAAGGAGCAGACGCTGGCCCGCATCGACGCGGCGCTGGCCAAGCTGGCCGCATAGCGCGTTCACAACAGGGCGGCGTCCGGTTCGGGCGCCGCCCTTCGCGTGTCCGCCCAGACGTCACTCGGAGTTCACCCTTCCGGGCAACCGTCGCTTCCGTGGTGGACGTTGGATGCTCCCTGTGCGCATGAGGTGCGTGTGCACCCTGTTACAGGGGGAGGGGAACGTGACTCGTTCACGAAGACTTGCCACGGTGGCGCTCGGCGGGGCGATGGCGCTGACGTGCGCCCTGCCGATCACGCCCGCGCAGGCCGTGGAGTCGCCGGTGGGGACCGTCCGGCTCAGCACGGAGAAGCGGCAGGAGATCCGGTACGTCTGGGCCGGCGCGTCCGGGTTCCGGTACCGCACGGTCAGCGGCGGCTCCACGACCTGGGTGGACTACCCGGACGTCGTCCCGCCCGCGCACGCCGGTCCGGACGACCTCGCCACCGGCACCGACGTCGTCACCACGATGAGCGGTGCGACCGCCACGCAGCAGCACCGCTCCACCGGCGTGAGCGTCACCCTCACACTTCCGTCCGGCCAGACCTATCAGGGCGCCGTGGGCTGGAGCGTGCTGACCCGGGACGGCTCCGGCGGCCTGCACGTCCTGCGCGCCGCTCCCGACGGCACCACCACAGACCTGCCGGTCTCCGGCCTCCCGGCGGGCGCCCAGCCCACCGCCTACCCGGCGGCCGGCTCGGTCCGCCGGCTCGGCGTCGTCTACAAGGTCGACGGCACGACGTCCGTCGGTCTCATCGACCTCGCGGACGGCACCTTCCGCACGTATGTCACCGGCGTGATCGACGCCCCCGAGGTCGTCTTCAACGACCGCTGGCTCGTGGCCGACTGGAAGTCGATACGGATCGACTCCGAGCCCGGCACCGAGCCCACCACGCACCCCCGGTGGGGGGCTCAGGCCGCGGCCGTGGTCGGCGATCAACTCCTCATCGGCAACTGGGACTTCGTCGAGGCCGGAACCCAGCCCGCACTGATCGCCCACTCCCTCACGACCGGCACCTACACCACGGTGCTCAGCCCGTCCTTCGGCGGGATCGGCCCGACCCTGGACGGCGGCGCGCTTGCTACCGCAGGCCGGTCCGGCCTCGACTGGAACGTCCACCGGATCACCCCTATCGAGGACGGCACGGTCACCACGAAGAAGGTGGCCCAGATCCCGGCGTACGCAGTCGGGGTGCAGGGACTGGCCGTCGCCGGCGGCGAGTTGTTCCTGTACGGCTCGACACCGGGGGCGTCCTCCCGGTTCAGCAGCTTCCAGCTGGACGCCACAGGCATGCCCACGGGCGAGCAGACCCCCCGCAGCCCGGGGCTGACCCAGGTCACCTGCCTCCCGGGCGACGCCGCCTGCCCCCAGCTGGAGGCCCTGGGCGACGGCCGGGTCGCCTACCTGTGGACCAACGCCGAGGGCCAGGAATTCGTCCACAACGTCGGCCTCGACGCCACGACGACCAGCCGCAACGAGCCCAGAGGCGGCGACTCCGCCGGCCGTATCCCGAGCGGCACCGGCCGCTACGTGCTCTACAACGGCGGCTCCGGCACCCAGAGGGTCGTCGACTTCCCGAGCGGCACGACCGACGCCGAGACCCCCCTCAGCCGAGCCCGCACGGCAGCCGCCGTCTGGGGCCAGACGATGTGGACCCCCGGCAGCACCCAGGGCTCGGTCGTCGGAAAGAACCTCAAGACCGGCCAGCCGGTGGCCACCCTGGCCACCGGCGCGCCCTGCACCCCGAGCGACATCCAGGCGGTCAACACCTGGCTGTACTGGTCCTGCGGCTCCACCGCGGGCGTCTACGACCGGGCGACGAACCGCAGGATCACGGTCCCCGCCGACCAGGGTCCGGCCCGCCTCGCCGACGGCTTCCTGCTCCGCGAGAACCGCACCACCCACGAACTCCTGCTCACCGACTTCCACACCGGCACGGCCGCCACCCGCACCCTGGTCAAGCTGCCCACCACGGACCAGAACACCGGAGGCAGCAACGGCCGCTGGGCCGTCGACCGGTTCGGCGGCCACATCGCCTACCTCAACGGCACCTACGGCGAGGTGTCGATCGTCCGCAGCGGAGTCCCCGCCTCGGCGCTCGCGCAGATGGAGGCCCAGACCGACGCGGTACCGGGCGGCCCCACGAAGTCCCGCCCCTGGCAGCCCGTGTGGCAGCTCAACAAGCCCGCCGACTGGACGCTCACCCTGACCAACAGCGGCGGTACGGTCGTGCGCAGCCTCACCGGCGGCACCGAGGGCGCCGCCGTCCGCGCCGCCTGGGACGGCTTCGGGACCGACGGCCGCCGCGTCACCGGCACGTACACCTGGAAGCTGACCGCCCAGGCGCACGACGAGGTGGGCCCCGCCCTCACCGTCACCGGCACTACCGCGGTCAACTGACGGACAGCCTCCTGCCGTCCGGGTTACCGTCGGATCATGAGCATTCGGGCCGTGGTCTGGGACGTGGACGACACCATCTTCGACTACACCGCGGCCGACCGCGCCGGAATGCGCGAGCACCTGCTGGCCGAGGGCCTGCTCGACGGGTACGAGACCGTCGAGCAGGCCCTCGTGCGCTGGCGGCAGGTCACCGATCAGCAGTGGGCACGGTTCTCGGCGGGGGAGGCGACCTTCGAGGGCCAGCGGCGTGATCGCGTACGGGTCTTCCTGGGCGAGGAGCTGACGGACGCCGAGGCCGAGGCGTGGTTCCGGCGGTACATCACGCACTACGAGGCCGCCTGGGCCCTGTTCCCGGACGTCCTGCCCGTCCTGGACGCCCTCGCGACCAGTCATCGGCACGCCGTCCTGTCCAACTCCAGCCTCGTCGTCCAGGACCGCAAGCTGCGGGTGCTCGGGGTCCACGACCGGTTCGAGGCGATCCTGTGCGCCGCCGAGCTAGGCATCTCGAAACCGGAGGCCGGCGCCTTCCACGCCGCCTGCACGGCACTGGAGCTGGCCCCGCACCAGGTGGCGTATGTCGGTGATCACCCGGAGATCGACGGGCGGGGTGCCGCCGACGCCGGACTGCTGTCGGTGTGGATCAACCGTGACGGCGTGTACACCAGCGATGACGCCCCCGGCGGGCCGCACCGGATCGCCTCCCTCGGTGAACTCCCCGCGCTCCTCGGCGCGGATACCCGTTTTGGAGCCCCGTCCACCTTCGGGTAATGTTCTTCCTGCGCCGCCGGAGAGCGGGCCGAAAGGCCGGAATCCGGGGGAGCAAACTAGAACGACATCGCCCTCAGGGGCTTGCGTTCCAGTGGCCTATGGTGTAATTGGCAGCACGACTGATTCTGGTTCAGTTAGTCTTGGTTCGAGTCCAGGTAGGCCAGCTCGCAGAGCTCATCTGCGTCGCGGATCTCATCCGCAAAGCCCCCGTTGTGTAGCGGCCTAGCACGCTGCCCTCTCAAGGCAGTAGCGCCGGTTCGAATCCGGTCGGGGGTACAGATCCTTCCCGCGAGGACGGCTCGGGTAGCTCCCACCGACTTCGATGCAGGATCGCTAGGGCCCCCGTTGTGTAGCGGCCTAGCACGCCGCCCTCTCAAGGCGGTAGCGCCGGTTCGAATCCGGTCGGGGGTACTGACTGGTCTAAACCACATTGGTCTATGGTGTAATTGGCAGCACGACTGATTCTGGTTCAGTTAGTCTTGGTTCGAGTCCAGGTAGACCAGCTCGGACCTGCGGAAACGCAGTGTCCAGGCCCCCGTTGTGTAGCGGCCTAGCACGCCGCCCTCTCAAGGCGGTAGCGCCGGTTCGAATCCGGTCGGGGGTACAAAACGAAGGCCCTTCGCTCAGGCGGAGGGCCTTTCGCTGCGTCTGAGGCTCTGCCGGCGCCCCTCAACCGGGCGTACGCCAGCAGCAGTTGAGGGCCCGGTCGTGTGCGAGCCCGGGGCGTCGTCTTCCCGTCGGTCGAGAACCTGCCGCGGCGTTGAGGCTGGTCCTGTTCCGGCGGGGACGCGACGCCCCGCGACTGATCAGCCCGAGCGGCGCAGAGCCTCGGAGAGACGGGCTGCCGCGTCGATGACCGCCTGGGCGTGCATACGGCCGGGGTGGCGGGTGAGGCGCTCGATGGGGCCGGAGACCGACACGGCGGCCACCACGCGGTTCGACGGGCCGCGTACCGGCGCGGAGACGGACGCGACGCCCGGCTCGCGCTCGCCGATCGACTGGGCCCAGCCTCGGCGTCGTACGCCGGAGAGGGCCGTCGCCGTGAAGCGGGCGCCCTGCAGGCCCCGGTGCAGGCGCTCCGGCTCCTCCCAGGCCATGAGGATCTGCGCCGAGGAGCCCGCCTTCATCGTGAGCGTCGAGCCGACCGGGACCGTGTCCCGCAGGCCGGACAGACGCTCCGCCGCGGCGACGCAGATGCGCATGTCGCCCTGGCGGCGATAGAGCTGTGCGCTCTCGCCGGTCACGTCACGGAGGTGGGTGAGGACCGGGCCCGCCGTGGCGAGAAGGCGGTCCTCACCGGCCGCCGCGGCCAGTTCCGAAAGGCGCGGGCCGAGAATGAAACGGCCCTGCATGTCACGCGCCACCATGCGGTGGTGTTCCAGAGCCACGGCCAGTCGATGGGCCGTGGGTCGTGCCAGTCCGGTGGCCGAGACGAGCCCTGCGAGGGTGGCCGGACCGGACTCCAGGGCGCTCAGGACAAGGGCTGCCTTGTCCAGAACGCCGACGCCGCTACTGTTGTCCATGAAACGATACTCGCGTCTCACTCTGTGAAACGCAAGTTCAATTTTCCGTGGAACACGCCACTCTGGAAGAACGAAGGCAGAGCGGCCCGTAAACCTGAGCGGGCCTGGCGGCGGACGCCCGGAAGCAGGGGCGCGGGCGCAGGTCGCCTTCTCAAGATCTCTAGTTGGGCCGGCAGACCGTAAGCCGGCCGGAGGGAAAGCGATGGGTAGGACACTCGCGGAGAAGGTCTGGGACGACCATGTCGTCCGGCGCGCCGAGGGCGAGCCCGACCTCCTCTTCATCGATCTGCACCTGCTGCACGAGGTGACCAGCCCGCAGGCCTTCGACGGCCTCCGCAAGAGCGGTCGCCAGGTGCGCCGGCTCGACCTGACCATCGCCACCGAGGACCACAACACCCCGACCCTCGACATCGACAAGCCCATCGCGGACCCGGTCTCCCGCGTCCAGCTGGAGACGCTGCGCAAGAACGCCGCCGACTTCGGTGTGCGCCTGCACCCGCTGGGCGACGTGGAGCAGGGCGTCGTGCACGTCGTCGGCCCCCAGCTGGGACTGACGCAGCCCGGCATGACCGTCGTCTGCGGTGACTCGCACACCTCCACGCACGGGGCCTTCGGCGGTCTGGCGTTCGGTATCGGCACCTCCCAGGTCGAGCATGTGCTGGCCACCCAGACGCTGCCGCTGGTCCGCCCGAAGACCATGGCCATCACGGTCAACGGCGAGCTGCCCGACGGCGTCACCGCCAAGGACCTGATCCTGGCGATCATCGCCCGGATCGGTACGGGCGGCGGCCAGGGCTATGTCCTGGAATACCGCGGCTCCGCCATCGAGAAGCTCTCGATGGAGGCCCGGATGACCATCTGCAACATGTCGATCGAGGCCGGCGCCCGCGCGGGCATGATCGCCCCCGACCAGACCACCTTCGACTACCTCGAGGGCCGTCCGCACGCCCCCAAGGGCGAGGACTGGGACGCGGCCGTCGCGTACTGGAAGACGCTGAAGACGGACGAGGGCGCCGAGTTCGACGCCGAGGTCGTGATCGAGGCCGCCGAACTGTCGCCGTTCGTCACCTGGGGCACCAACCCCGGCCAGGGTGCGCCGCTTTCGGCGGCCGTCCCCGATCCGGCTTCGTACGAAGACGCTTCGGAGCGCTTCGCCGCCGAAAAGGCCCTGGAATACATGGGGTT
The DNA here is from genome assembly GCF_055656945.1 of Streptomyces sp. NPDC111606. NCBI lineage: Bacteria > Bacillati > Actinomycetota > Actinomycetes > Kitasatosporales > Streptomycetaceae > Streptomyces > Streptomyces sp. NPDC111606. The sequence goes on along the minus strand of NZ_JBVKBY010000011.1, from coordinate 239,326 downwards.
GGAGGCCGGTCAGCCGCTGCGCTCCATCAAGGTGGACACCGTCTTCGTAGGCTCGTGCACCAACGGCCGCATCGAGGACCTGCGCGCCGCCGCGGAGCTCGTGAAGGGCCGCAAAGTCGCCGACGGCGTACGGATGCTGGTCGTCCCCGGCTCCGCGCGGGTGGGTCTGCAGGCCGTTTCCGAGGGTCTGGACGTCGTCTTCAAGGAGGCCGGCGCCGAGTGGCGGCACGCGGGCTGCTCGATGTGTCTGGGCATGAACCCCGACCAGCTGGCCCCGGGTGAGCGCTCCGCGTCCACCTCCAACCGCAACTTCGAGGGCCGGCAGGGCAAGGGCGGTCGTACGCACCTGGTGTCGCCGCAGGTCGCGGCGGCCACCGCGGTCCTGGGCCACCTGGCCTCCCCGGCCGACCTGTCCGACGCCGAGACCCGTACGCCCGCTGGAGTCTGATCAGCCATGGAAGCATTCACCACGCACACCGGCCGGGCCGTCCCGCTGCGCCGCTCCAACGTCGACACCGACCAGATCATCCCTGCTCACTGGCTCAAGAAGGTGACCCGGGACGGGTTCGAGGACGGGCTTTTCGAGGCCTGGCGCAAGGACCCGGAGTTCGTGCTCAACCGCCCCGAGCGCGAAGGCGCCACGGTGCTGGTCGCCGGTCCCGACTTCGGCACCGGTTCCTCCCGTGAGCACGCCGTGTGGGCGCTGCAGAACTACGGCTTCAAGGCCGTCATCTCCTCGCGTTTCGCGGACATCTTCCGCGGCAACTCGCTCAAGAACGGCCTGCTCACAGTGGTTCTGGAGCAGAAGATCGTGGACGCGCTGTGGGAGCTCACCGAGCAGGACCCGCAGGCCGAGGTCACCGTCGACCTTCAGGCCCGTGAGGTGCGCGCCGAGGGCATCACCGCCTCCTTCGAGCTGGACGAGAACTCCCGCTGGCGGCTGCTGAACGGCCTCGACGACATCTCGATCACCCTGCAGAACGAGGCCGACATCGCCACCTACGAGGCGAAGCGGCCGTCCTTCAAGCCGCGCACCCTTCAGTCCTGATCCGAGGGCCTGACCCCGAGGCGCGAGCCGAGACTTCGAAACAAGGCCACTTTCGGCCACCACAACACCCCCGCAGTACCCCCGATCAGCCCGATCGGGGGTACTGCCATGTCTGCACCCGAACGGCCCTGCGCCGCTCGCCGGTCGCGCTCAACTTCCCACGTTACGAAGGATGTTGAAGGGGTACGCGAGTGTTGTCATCGCGGCTTCCGCAAGTGCCCGGAAGGCCATTTGAGGCCGGAGTTGCACCCCTGGCAGGCGACAACTCGCCCCAGATGGCACAATCTGTGCATGGAACACGACGGCCAACTCGAGCTCTATGCGGCAGTCGCGGACCAACTCAAGGAAGCGCATGGAAGGGTGCGCGCACTGCAAGTCCCGGAGGGCGTACGGATGGCGCTGACCCGGAAGCTGCTGGTCATTACGGCCGCGGCCAAGCACGACGTCGCCGAAGCGACAAGGCGTCTGGAGCGGTTCATGGCGGACCTCGACGCGGGGCGATTCCCCGAAGAGGAACGCTGAACACCTTCGAGACTGTCGAGTCTGTTGCGGCACAAGGGTGATTAGCCCGTTTCGTGTTTGATTTGCGGTATATATCTGCCTAACGTGCGAAAAAGCTTGAACACTTTCGTTCTGGCGATGTCTCCGAAGGGGAAGACGTGAACAAGGCGCAGCTCGTAGAAGCGATTGCCGACAAGATGGGCGGCCGCCAGCAGGCCGCCGAGGCTGTCGACCACGTACTGGACGCCATCGTCCGCGCGGTCGTCTCGGGTGAGCGGGTCTCCGTCACCGGCTTCGGTTCGTTCGAGAAGGTCGACCGGCCTGCTCGCTACGCCCGTAACCCTCAGACGGGCGAGCGGGTTCGGGTCAAGAAGACCTCCGTTCCGCGCTTCCGTGCGGGTCAGGGCTTCAAGGACCTGGTGAGCGGCTCGAAGAAGCTCCCCCGCGGCGGCGAGGTCGCCGTCAAGAAGGCGCCCAAGGGCAGCCTGACCGGTGGTGCCTCGGCGACGGTCAAGAAGGCCGCCGCGAAGAAGACCACCAAGGCGGCGGCGAAGAAGACGACCGCGAAGAAGACGACGGCCAAGAAGACCACGGCTGCCGCCAAGAAGACCACCGCGAAGAAGACGACGGCCAAGAAGACCACGGCTGCCGCCAAGAAGACCACCGCGGCGAAGAAGACCACGGCCAAGAAGGCGACGGCCAAGAAGGCCCCGGCGAAGAAGGCGACGGCCAAGAAGGCGCCCGCAAAGAAGTCGACGGCTCGCAAGACCACGGCCAAGAAGGCCACCGCCCGCAAGAGGTAGAACTGCGGGTCACAGGTAGAACCGCAGGGCACTCACGCGCCGGGCCGGACTCCGAGTGGAGTCCGGCCCGCGGCGCGTTCTAGAGCGTCTGCAGCGTCACCAGCGTGATCCGCAGGGCCTCGCCGTCACCTTCCGTCTCGATGCGGACCCGCTGCCCGGGGCGCAGCAGCCTCAGGCCGCCCGCGTCGAACGCCGGGGCGTCGAAGGGGACGGGGGTGCCGTCGTCCAGGAGGACGCTGCCGGAGCGGGTGGCTTCGTCGTAGGTGTAAGCGGTGGCCTGCATGGTTGCAACCCTACGACGGGTTGTGGTTCGGGTGCGGTGCGATGAGCAGACGTGCAGCGGCCGCCGTCGTTCGCGGGCCCACGCCCAGGGCCAGTGCGGCCCGCAGATCCTCGCCGGTGTCCACGTCCTGGCGTACGGAATCCACCTCGTCGATGCACAGTTCCGCTGCCCCCGACTCACGATGGCGGGCCCGGGAATCCTCGCCGAATGCCGGCCGCAATTCATGTCCGGGGGCAGCGGCCAGCAGAGTGGTGCCGATTGCCGCGGCGTCCGGGAGAAAAGCGCGGGGGAATTCCGCCGCCGCGTCCAGGACGCGGGCCAATTCCAGCGGGCGCAGAGCGGGGAGATCGGCGTTCAGGGCCGCCACGGGGCTTTCGGGACGGGATGACCGTACGACTGCCGCCGCGTGTGCCAGTGCCGCGTTCAGGCCGCCGCCGGGCTCGTCAGGGACGATGTGCGCGCCAAGTGCGCCCAGCTCGCGGCCTGCCAGCGTGTCGCCCGTGACGACTGCCACATCCTTCACCGCCGGGCAGGCCAGCGCCGCCACCACGGTGTCCTGGGCGAATGCGAGGGCCAGGCCGGGGCGCAGCCCGTCCGAGGCGGTGTCCGAGAGCCTGCTCTTCGCCCGCGCCAAGGGTTTCAGGGGTATGACCAAGGTCCACTGCACGCGCGTTCCGTCCCTCTCTAGTCGCGGCCATTGTCACTCAGCCGTCACCGGGGCCATCTGGCAGCCGCGGCAATGGGAGGGGTACGAAGCTCCATGCAAGGGTGGGGGCGGGAGACGGGCGGGCGTACGGTGTTCTCGACAGACTGGCGGCCTGGGGCGACACTTGTGCGGCTCCCGGGTCCGATGTCCTTGATTCCTAGAGGAAGGTGCTCCGCGTGCCCCGCCGCAGAATCGGCTTCTGGTACCGCTTCGCCGCGGTGCTCTGCAAACCGCCGCTGGTGGTTCTGATCAAGCGGGACTGGCGTGGAATGGAGCACATTCCGGCCGAGGGCGGATTTATCACCGCGGTGAACCACAATTCGCACATCGATCCCTTCGCGTACGCGCACTTTCAGTACAACACCGGCCGGGTTCCGCGATTCCTGGCGAAGAGCGGGCTTTTCAAGAAGGGATTCGTCGGCGCCGCGATGCGCGGTACCGGCCAGATCCCCGTCTACCGGGAGACCACGGACGCGCTGAGCGCCTTCCGCGCCGCGATCGACGCCGTGGAGCGCGGTGAATGCGTGGCGTTCTATCCCGAGGGCACCATCACCCGGGACCCGAACCAGTGGCCCATGACGGGCAAGACCGGTGCCGCCCGCGTCGCCCTGCAGACCAAGTGCCCGGTGATCCCCGTAGCGCAGTGGGGCGCCAACGAGTTGCTGCCGCCGTACGCCAAGAAGGCCGATGTCTTTCCGCGCAAGACCCACCGGGTGCTCGCGGGTCCGCCGGTCGACCTCGCGCGCTTCTACGACAAGGAGATGACCCCGGAGTTGCTGAAGGAGGCGACCGAGGTCATCATGGCCGCCGTCACTCGCCAGCTGGAGGAGATCCGCGGCGAGAAGGCACCCGAGACGCCGTACGATCCGCGTCAGGAGCGCATCGACCAGCGGCGCCGGACCGCCGCGCAGAACCGGCAGACGCCGGTGCAGCCCAAGGCCGGGCAGGAAGAGGGGCAGGGCACGTGAGCAAGCCCGTCAAGGCGGCCGTCATGGGCACCGGATCGTGGGGCACCGCCTTCGGCATGGTCCTCGCCGACGCGGGCTGCGAGGTGACCCTGTGGGCCCGCCGTCCCGAACTCGCGGAAGCGGTCAACTCCACCCGTACGAACCCCGACTACCTCCCCGGTGTCGAGCTCCCGGAGAACCTGCGGGCGACGCCCGACGCCGCCGAGGCCGCGGACGGCGCCGACTTCACCGTTCTCGCGATCCCCTCGCAGACGCTGCGCGGCAACCTCGCCGAGTGGACACCGCTCCTCGCGCCCGGCACGGTCCTCGTCTCGCTGATGAAGGGTGTCGAACTCGGCTCCGCGATGCGGATGAGCGAGGTCATCGACGATGTCGCCAAGGTCGGTTCGGACCGGATCGCCGTGGTCACGGGACCGAACCTCGCCCGTGAGATCGCCGCGCGGATGCCCGCCGCGGCCGTCGTCGCCTGCACCGACGAGGCCGTCGCCCAGCGCCTCCAGGCCGCCTGTCACACGCCGTACTTCAGGCCGTACACCGAGACCGACGTGGTGGGCTGTGAGCTGGGCGGTGCCGTGAAGAACGTCATCGGGCTCGCCGTCGGCATCGCGGACGGCATGGGGCTCGGCGACAATGCCAAGGGCTCGCTCATCACGCGCGGCCTCGCCGAGACCGCGCGGCTCGGAGTCCGGCTGGGCGCCGACCCGATGACGTTCGCCGGACTCGCCGGCCTCGGCGACCTGGTGGCGACCTGCTCCTCGCCGCTGTCGCGCAACCACACCTTCGGCACGAACCTCGGCAAGGGCATGACCCTGCAGGAGACCATCGCGGTCACCAAGCAGACCGCCGAGGGCGTCAAGTCCTGTGAGTCTGTGCTGGATCTGGCCCGCCGGCACGGCGTCGACATGCCCATCACGGAGACGGTCGTCGGCATCGTGCATGAGGGCAAGCCGCCCGTGGTCGCCCTGAAGGAGCTCATGTCGCGCAGCGCGAAGCCCGAGCGACGCTAGGCGCTGCGCTGGGGGTACCGGGCGGGTTTGTTGTCCGGGTGCGGCCCGGTGGGGGCTGGTCGCGCAGTTCCCCGCGCCCCCAGAAAGGGACGCTGCGCGAACCGCCAGCCGTCAACGGACGCTGACTCCGGCCCCTACCACCGGGTACCCTCAACGCGATATGAGCACCGAGAACCTCCCCCAGAGCCCTGACCAGCAGCCGCGCAAGCCGCGCGTGGCCGTCGTGTTCGGCGGCCGCAGCTCCGAGCACGGGATCTCCATGGTCACCGCCGGCGCCGTACTGCGTGCGATCGACCGGACGAAGTACGACGTCCTGCCGATCGGCATCACGCAGAGCGGCCGCTGGGTGCTCACGGCCGACGAACCGGAGCGCATGGCGATCACCGAGCGCCGTACGCCCAACGTCGAGGAGCTGGCCGAGTCGAGCGAGGGTGGCGTGGTGCTCCCCGTCGACCCGGCGAACCGCGAAGTCGTCTACACCGAGCCCGGATCGGTCCCCAAGGCGCTGGGCGAGATCGACGTCGTCTTCCCGGTGCTCCACGGGCCCTACGGTGAGGACGGGACCCTCCAGGGCCTCCTGGAGCTCTCCGGGGTGCCGTACGTGGGCGCGGGAGTGCTCGCCTCGGCCGTCGGCCAGGACAAGGAGTACATGAAGCGGGTGTTCACCTCGTTCGGGCTCAAGGTGGGCCCGTATGTGGTGATCCGGCCCCGCGAATGGGAGCGGGACGAGTCCGCCGCCCGCAAGAAGATCATCGACCTCGCCGGCGAGCACGGCTGGCCCCTCTTCGTGAAGCCCGCGCGTGCGGGTTCGTCGATCGGCATCACCAAGGTCGAGGACCTGTCCGGCCTGGACGAGGCGATCGCCGAGGCCCAGCGGCACGACCCGAAGATCCTCGTCGAGGCGGCCCTGCGCGGCCGTGAGATCGAGTGCGGGGTGCTGGAGTTCGAGGAAGGCCCGCGCGCCTCCGTCCCCGCCGAGATCCCGCCGCCGGACGCGCACGCGTACTACGACTTCGAGGCCAAGTACATCGACTCGACGCCGGGGATCGTGCCGGCGCCGCTGACGCCGGAGGAGACGGCGGAGGTCCAGCGCCTGGCGGTGGACGCCTTCGAGGCGGCTTCGTGCGAGGGGCTGGTGCGGGCGGACTTCTTCCTCACCGAGGACGGGGAGTTCGTGATCAACGAGATCAACACGATGCCCGGTTTCACGCCGATCTCGATGTACCCGCAGATGTGGCAGGCGAGCGGGATCAGCTACCCGGACCTGGTGGACCGGCTGATCGAGGCGGCTCTGCGCAGGTCGACGGGTCTGCGGTAGGAGCCGGACGGTTCCGGTCCGTTCCCGTCAAACCGGTACAGCTCAGTTGGCGATCCCCTCGGGGATCGCCTTCTTGATGGCCGGGGCCAAATCGATCAGCACACCCGAGCTGTCCCGGCCCTCCGGCACGCTGACCTCGACATACGCGAGACGACTGGCGGTCGTGAACCGGTACTCGCCGCCGTCCTGCTTCTCCATCAGCCACTTGACGTCTTCCACGCCACCGGCCACCGCGTCCGGATCCCGGCCCTCGGCCACCTTCGGATCGACCATCTTCGGCGGCTGCGGTACACCGCACCGCAGTATGATCGCCGAGTCCCCCCAGCCCGCGGTCAGCGTGGACGCGGGCGAGGGGTCCTCACGGCTCTCACCGTCCACCTTGGCCGGCAGCACCTTGTCGAGGTTCCGGCACAGTTGCCCGGCCTTCGCGCCGGGGCTGGGAACCGCCGCCGACGCGCTGCCGTCTGCTGATGAGCAGCCCGCTGCGGTGATCAGCAGGACGAGCGCGGGCAGCCCGAGGACAGAAATGTGCCGGTGACGGAAAGAGTTCACCGGCCAAGGGTAGACGGGGGCTACAGATGGACTACGGGGCAGGTCAGGGTGCGGGTGATGCCGTCCACCTGCTGGACCTTGGCGACCACCAGACGACCCAGCTCGTCGACGGTGTCGGCCTGGGCGCGCACGATGACGTCGTACGGTCCTGTGACGTCCTCGGCCTGGATGACTCCAGGGATCTTGCTGATCGTCTCGGCGACGGTCGACGCTTTGCCGACCTCCGTCTGGATCAGGATGTACGCCTGTACCACGGAACCTCCAGGGCGGCCACGAGGATCATGTGGGGAAAAGGAACGCCACGGTATCGCGTCGCCGCTCGCCGCGGGGAGACCTGCGGTGGCCGGGGCTTGCGCGCCGGGGTGCAGGCACGACAGAAGTTGACGTACACGTCGACCGTAGCGAGGACAGTAGTGACGCGCGACCGGGTGCGAACAGGGACAGAAGGGGCGTAAGGGCAATGAAGGGCACTGTTGGTGAGCTCGGCGAGTTCGGGCTCATCAGGGAGCTCACCTCCCGTCTGACCACCACCCCGGCGGTCCGGGTCGGCCCCGGCGACGACGCCGCGGTGGTGGCCGCGCCCGACCGCAGGGTGGTCGCCAGCACCGACATCCTGCTGGAGGGGCGGCACTTCCGCCGCGACTGGTCCACGGCGTACGACGTGGGCCGCAAGGCCGCCGCGCAGAACCTCGCGGACATCGCCGCCATGGGCGCGGTGCCGACGGCCCTGCTGCTCGGCCTGGTGGTCCCCGCCGAACTCCCGGTGACCTGGCCGACCGAGCTGATGGACGGCCTGCGCGACGAGTGCCAGGTCGCGGGTGCCTCCGTGGTCGGCGGGGACGTCGTACGGGGCGACACGATCATGGTGTCGATCACCGCGCTCGGCGATCTGCGCAACCAGGAGCCGGTGACCCGGGCGGGCGCGCAGCCCGGCGACCTCGTCGCCGTGACGGGCTGGCTGGGCTGGTCCGCGGCCGGATACGCCGTGCTCGCCCGCGGTTTCCGCTCGCCGCGCGCCTTCGTCGAGGCACACCGGCGCCCCGAGCCTCCGTATCACGCGGGTCCGGCCGCCGCCGGGCTCGGCGCGACCGCGATGTGCGACGTGAGCGACGGGCTGATCGCCGACCTCGGCCACATCGCCGAGGCCAGCAAGGTCCGTATCGACATCCGCTCGGGCGCGATCGACATCCCCTCCCAGATGAACGACATCGGGCAGGCCGTCGGTGTCGATCCCATGCAGTGGGTGCTGACCGGGGGAGAGGACCACGCGATCGTGGCGACCTTCCCGCCGGATGTGAAGCTGCCGGCCCGCTGGAAGGTCATCGGCGAGGTCCTCAACCCCTCGGCGCTGCCCCAGGTGACGGTGGACGGGGCACCGTGGACCCGCAAGGGCGGCTGGGACCACTTCGGAGGGGACATCGAGTCATGATCGCCAACGTCCTTACGGTCGCCGGCTCCGACTCCGGCGGCGGCGCGGGCATCCAGGCCGACCTGAAGACGATGCTCGCACTCGGCGTGCACGGCATGAGCGTGATCACCGCTGTCACCGCCCAGAACTCCCTTGGTGTGCAGGGCGCTTGGGAGCTGCCTGTGGAGGCGGTACGGGCCCAGTACCGCAGCGTCGTCGACGACATCGGCGTACAGGCGATCAAGACGGGCATGCTCGCGTCGGCCGAACTCGTCGAGACGGTGGCCGAATTGATCGCCGGCACCGACGTGCCGGCCGTGATCGACCCGGTGGGCGTGTCCAAGCACGGCGACTCGCTGCTGGCGGCGTCCGCGCTGGACTCCGTACGCACGAAGCTGCTGCCGGTGGCGACCGTGGCGACCCCGAACCTCGACGAGGTGGCTCAACTCACCGGAGTGCACGTCGAGGCGGAGGACGACCTCAGGCGGGCCGCGGCGGCCGTGCTGGCCTACGGGCCGCGGTGGGTCGTGGTGAAGGGCGGCCATCTCGCCGGCGACGCCGTGGACCTCCTCACCGACGGCTCCGAGGAGCACTGGCTGCGGGCTCCGCGCCACGACAACCGCCACACCCACGGCACGGGCTGCACCCTCGCCTCCGCGATCGCGTCGCACCTCGCGAAGGGGCTGTCGGTGCCGGATGCGGTGGCGGCCGCCAAGGAGTACGTCACGGGCGCCATCGCCGCCGGGTTCGCACTCGGCGGGGGGATCGGGCCCGTGGATCACGGCTGGGCGCTCACGCGGGGTACCACGGCCCGTTGACGCCGCGGGGAACCTTGCCTCGCGTACGGCGAAAAGGCCGGTCCACGGGCATGCAAAAAGCCGGTCCACCCTGCGGTGGACCGGCTTACTGCAGCGAACCAGCTGTGGCCGCGCGCTTTAGCTGTGCGTCAGCGCGAGACCTTGCCGGCCTTGATGCACGAGGTGCAGGCGTTCACGCGCTTCGGCGTCCCGCCGACCACGGTACGCACGCGCTGGATGTTCGGGTTCCAGCGACGGGACGTACGGCGGTGCGAGTGCGAGATGTTGTTGCCGAAGCCCGGCCCCTTGCCGCAGACGTCGCAGTTGGCAGCCACGGGTCACTCCAAAGACTTCAGATGCTCTTACGGATAATCCCGGCATGCCGGGATCGAGATCTACGATGAGAGATCTGAGTGGCGCTGCCAGGGGAACGGCCCGATTTTCATCGGGCAACCGGAGCAGCATACAACGACTGCGCCAGTCCAACGAAACTACCATGCCTGATCAGGGGCCCGCTCCCGGCCCGCTTCCGGCGCGCACCGTCCCTGGGTCTACGCTGCGTGCCACGGTCGGCAGCTCAAGGAGGCGCAGGTGGCGCAGGTGCCGCAGACATTCTTCGATGCTCTCGCGGTGCGCACCTGGTGCGGCCTCGCGCTCGACTCACTCGGCCGGGCACGTGAGGAGATCGACGCGATCAACGTCTATCCCGTGGCCGACGGGGACACCGGGACGAACCTGTACTTGACGGTGGAGTCGGCGGTCGCGGCGGTGGAGGCCGTGTTCGCCGCGTACGACGTCGGCAAGCCCACCCTGGCGGACGCCGCCCGAGCGATGGCGCACGGGGCCCTGATCGGCGCCCGGGGCAACTCCGGGACGATCCTCGCCCAGCTGCTGCGTGGCATGGCTCAGGTGCTCGCCGCCGAGGGTGAGTCGGCTCACACCGATGGCACCGGTCTCCGCCTCGCCCTGCGGCAGGCCGCGGACGCCGCCCGCCAGGCCGTGGCCCACCCCGTCGAGGGAACCGTCCTCACGGTCGCCTCGGCGGCCGCCGACGCGGCCGACGGGGCCGAGCACGACGACTGCGGGGCCGTCGCGCGGGCCGCGTACGAGGGCGCGCGCGTGGCGTTGGCCGAGACGCCCGGGCAACTGGCGGTCCTGGAGCGGGCGGGGGTCGTCGACGCCGGCGGGCGGGGGCTGCTGGCGGTGCTGGGCGCGCTGGTGGAGACGTTCACGGGTGAGGCGGCGGCCCCGGTGGCCCACCAGGCCTCCGGAATGCACGCGCGCGTGCAGAGCGGTTCACCCGGTGACGAGACCTCCCTCGCCGACGTCGAGGACTGCACCGACGCCGCCGGGGCGGACGCGCCCGCATTCGAGGTGATCTACCTGCTGGAGGCCGAGGACGCGGCCGTGGCGCGGCTGCGGGGGCGGCTCGACGCCCTTGGGGACTCGCTCGTGATCGTCGGCGGTGACGGGCTGTGGAACGTGCACGTGCACGTCGACGACGCCGGGGCCGCTGTGGAGGCCGGTGTCGAGGCGGGGCGGCCGTACCGGATCCGCATCACCCATTTCGGTGCCGGGGACGTGCACACCACCGGTGCCGAGCGGCCGCCCCGGGAGCGGGCCCAGCGTGCCGTCGTCGCCGTCGTGCCCGGCGAGGGCCTGGCCGGGCTGTACAGCGAGGCCGGCGCGACCACGGTCCTCGCGCGCCCGGGGGAGCCGCCCGCGAGCGGGGAGCTCGTGCAGGCCGTACGGCGTGCCCACGCGCGTGAGGTCGTGCTGCTGCCCAACGACGCCGAACTCCGCCACACCGCCGCCGCGGCGGCCGAGCAGGCCCGCACGGAAGGCATCCGCGTGGCACTGATCCCCACCCGCTCCGCGGTCCAGGGCATCGCGGCGCTCGCCGTGCACGAGCCGGACCGCCGCTTCGACGAGGACGTCGTGTCGATGACCTCGGCGGCCGGCGCGACCCGCTATGCCGAGGTCGCCGTCGCCGAGCGCCAGTCCTGGACCATGGCCGGCATCTGCCAGGCCGGCGACGTCCTCGGCCTCATCGACGGCGACGTGGCCGTGATCGGGACGGACGTCACGACCACCGCCGGGACGGTCCTCGACCGCATGCTCTCGGCCGGCGGTGAACTCGTCACCCTCGTCCTCGGCGACGAGGCGCCCGAGACGATCGCCGAGCACCTCGAAGCACGCGTGCGTGAGTCGTATCTCGCCGTCGACACCGTGGTGTACCGGGGCGGGCGGCAGGGAGCGCTGCTGCTCATCGGCGTGGAGTAGGCCACGCCCGAAGGGGCCCGCCCGGCCGGGGCTACGCCCTGTCCTGCTCCGCGTCGGCCTGCTCCTGCACCACCTGGAGCATCTGCCCGGCCTCCGCCCGCCGCTCCTGCGCCGCCTCGTCGTCCTCGTCGTGGCCGTCGTACGCCACCAGCACCGCACGCGCGCGTGCCGCGGCCTCGGCCGGGCGGCTCAGGTCGGCCTCCAGCCAGCCCGCGGCGAGTTCGGCGCCGGTGCGGCTGTGCAGGGCGTCCTCGCCGAGGAAGCCGAACACCGCGACGGCCCGCGTCATCTGGGACAGGGCCTCCTCCAGCGCGGTCCGGATCGACTCGTCCTCGGCGTCCTCCGTGGCCGACCGGGCGAGCAGGTCACCGAACTGCCGGTGGGTCTGGCCGAGTTCGGCGCTCAGTCGTTCGCGCGCCTCGTCGTCCTCGACGGCCTCCAGTGCCGCCCCGCACTCCTCGACCGCGCTCGCCATCAACCGGGACGCGGTATCCGCCCCGTCCTCCCCGTCCTCCACCCGCAGCGCCAGCCACGCGCGGGCACGCAGGGAGCGGACCAGGCCGTGCACATTGCCGAGGGTGCGCCACAGCGCACCCGCGCGCGCGTACGCCTGGTCCGCCTCGCCGTGCAGGCCCGCGTGGCCGAGGGACTCGGCGGCGAGGTGGGCCAGCGTGGCGTGGTCGTGCTGCTCGGGCCAGTGCCGGGCGATCTCGGCCGCCTGCAACCGGCGTTCGGCCGCCTCGCGGTGCTCGCCGAGCTCGCTCAGGCAGTCGCCGAGCCACCACTGCGTCTGGACGACCGCGCCGTCGCCGTGGGTCTCGGCGGTCAGGTCGGGCAGCGCCGACTCCAGCACCTCGGCGGCCTCGGCGAACCGTCCCTGCCGCAGCAGGAACCCGCCCAGCTGCTGCCGCGCCCAAGCGCCCAGCGTCCGGCTCTCGCCCGCCTCGTCGGCCCAGTGCGCGGCCTCCAGGGCGTGTTCGGCAGCCTCCTCGGACAGCCCACGGCCGCCGAGCACCTCGGCCAGCTGAAGATGCAGCTGGGCCCGCCCCGTCGCCTCCAGGTGCGGCCCGCCGTGCTCCAGGGCCGCCCGCAGCGCCCGCTCGGCCTCCGCGGTGTCGCCGAGATGGTGCGCGAGTCCGGCCAGCCGGGCCTCGTACTCCACCGCGAACCACGGCAGCCCGGCCCCGACGAACTCCGCCGAAGCCCGCGCGAACAGCTCCGCGGCTCCCTCCACGTCCCCGGTGAGCGCCGCCAGCTCCGCGAGCATCGCCTGCGCCTCCGCGGCCCGCGAAGCCAGCCGTACGTCGTCCCCTGCCCGCCCGTCGACGAGCGCGAGCACCTCACGGGCGGCGGTCTCCGCGTTGGCGAGAACAGCCTCCGGCACCGCGTCGTCCGCCTCGTGCACCCGCCGCATCAGAATCCGCGCCCGGCTCATCAGCACGGCCGCCGTCTGGCGTACGCCCGTGCCGTCCTCGGCGTACAGCGCGAGAACCCGGTCGTACAGGTCGGCGATCGCCGTGAGGGCCTGCGGCACCTCGCCCGTGAGAGCGCCTACGTACGCGCCACGCGCGCGTGCCGCCAGCGCCTCCCCGGGGTCGCCCGCCGCCGCGTACAGCTCGGCGGCCTCCTCGAAGAGTGGGATGCCCTCGGGGCCCAGGTCCATCGCCCGGTGGTCCACGATCTCCGCGCGGTCGAGGGCGTGCAGCTCGACGCCCTCGGCGGCGCGGGAGACGGCGGCCCAGGCCTCGATGGCGTTGGGCTGCAGGGTGTCCGACAGCCGCCGTGCCTCGGCGAGCAGCGCGGGCAGGCCGGCCTCCGTGTCGGCCCCTTCGGAACCGCCGGGTGCGGCGGCCGCAGCCGGTGCGGGCATCGCCACCGCCTTCGGGCGGGCAGCCGTACGCACCCCCAGCGGCAGCCGCTCCACCAGTGGCCGCTGTTCCATACGCGCGCGTGCCCGCTCGCTGACGTGCTCCGTGCCGTTGCGCCCGTCGAAGCCCGCCGCCAGCGCGAGGGCCTGCGCACGCGCGTGTGCGGCCAGCTCACCGGCGGTCCAGTCGCGGCCCGCCGGCCCCGGAACCCGCTGCTCGGACAGCCCCAGCTCGGTGAGGCGGTCCATGAGCAGGGCCACGACCGCCATGAACTCCAGCTTGCTGCGCGGATGTCCGGCGTCCGTGAAGTAGGGGGGCCGCTCCGCGAGCAGCTCCAGGCCGCGCGCCTCGTTGCCGGTCAGCACACAGAACTCGACGTGGTCCGCGTAGGCGCCACGCATGCTCTCCATGGCCCGTACGAGCCTGAAGCCCCGCAGATGGTTGGCGCGGGCCTCGTCCACGCGGCCCAGGCGCAGCAGCGGCGTCAGGGAGGACGCGAGGACCGTGTGCGGCTCGTGGGCGCAGGCGAACTCGCCCTCCAGGACCGGCGCCCACAACTCCAGCGCTTCCGTGTCCCGGCCCCGCTCGGACTGCCACCAGCCCTGCCCGTGCAGCTCGCACGCGTGGCAGTCGGCCATGCTGTCCCGGTCGGCGGCCAGCCAGGCGCCGTAGGCCCGCTCGGCCCGCGTCACGTCCCCGACATGCGCGGCCACACTGAACTCGGCGCTGCGCACGGCCCGTTCGGAGTGCCCGGCGAGCCGGTAGCGGTGCTCCATCTCGCCGAGCCACTTCTCGATCGAGGCGAGCGGGATGTGCGGCTGGTCGAGCATGCCGGACGACATCCACTTGAAGACCCAGTGCAGCGAGTGCGTCTCGTACTCGTCGAAGTCCTCGGGCCGCTCGTCCCACATGCGCAGCAGACGCGCGAAGGGGACGAACATCTTGTCCTTCTCGGAGCTGTAGTTGTAGACCTTCAGCTGGTGTCCGAGCGCCTCGATCACGGCGAGCGGGATGCCCAGCTTCTCGGCCTCGGCGAGCAGCTGCTCCGCGCGTGCGTTGCGGGCGGGACCCTCCGGCTCCTCGGAGTTCTCCGCCATCGCCCGGCGCAGCGAGTCGAAGTCAGTGACGCCGCTCATCGGCGGCCCTCCTCGCCGTTCGTGGCCCACTCCAGCAGGCCGATGAAGGCCCGGTTCAGCAGTGCGGAGTCCGCCGGCCTGAGCGGGCGCTGCGCCATCAGCAGGGCCTGCCCGTAGAGGGACTCGGTGGCTGTGCCGATCAGCTCCGGATCGCCCAGTGAACTGATCCGCCGGATCAGCGGGTTGAGGTGGTTGAGCACCAGACGCGCGCGTGGCGCGCTGCCGCGCAGCGAGCCGAGGATGCCCGCCCACAGGTCGTCGGCCTGCTCCTCGGCCTCCGCGCGCGCCTGCTCGTGCCGGGCCGCCCGGTCGTCGAGGTGCAGCGCGGGCACGGACAGCGGATGGAAGGCGCGCAGGACGACGTCACAGCCCAGCGGGTCGAGCTTCGCCCGCGCGGCCGCCAGGAAGCCCGCGAGGGCCAGCTCCTCGGCCGGGTCGACCGAGTCCAGATGGGCGGTCACGGTGTCCGCGTCGAGCTCGGCGACGACCGTCCCCGGCCGCACCGACGGCAGCGCCTCGACGAGCTCGCTGTCATACGTGTAACCGCCGTTGATCACCCCGACGCCCTGCGCGGACGCGATCGGCGCGACCTGCCGGTACTCCTCTACGGTCCGCGTGAAGTGCACCACCGGGTGCCGCTGCGCGAACTCCTCCAGGGACAGCCGCCCGTCGGTCGTCTCGAAGGGCAGCCACGGCAGCATCGTGCGCAGCATCTCCTTGTCGTGCCGCGCCAGCGACTTCACGCCCAGATGGTGCACGGACAGGAACGCCGCCAGCCGTTCCGGATCACCGGCCGCCAGCCCCGTCAGCCAGGACCGAATCCTTTCGCCGAGCGCTTCCCGTACGCCCGCCAGCGTCTCGTCCTCGTACAGCGACTCGCGCGAGGCCGTCGGTCGCAGGCTGTCGGTGTCCAGGACGCAGCGCACGAAGAACGCCCAGTCGGGCAGCAGCTGTTCGGCGCGCTCGGTCAGCAGCATGCCCTTGAGGTGGACGCGATGGCCGGCCCGCTGGGCGGGGCTGACCGCCGACGGAAGGACGTACGCCACGCCACGGATCCCCGCGAGCGGCACGTCCAGCTCGATCGAGTCCAGCGGCGTGAAGCCGAACAGGTCGTGACAGTGCCGGGCCAGGGCCACCCTGCGGTTGGCGGGGGAGGGGTAGGGCCGGTCCCAGGGCGCGGGCAGGTCGGTGACCGCCTCGTCGCCGACCCGGACGTCGTACGGCAGCAGCGAGCCGAAGTCCCGCGCCAGTGCCAGCACCCGGTCCTGCGCCAGCCACTCGCCGGCCCCTGCGCGCGCCACCAGGTGCACGGTGGTGCCCGGTTCGGCGCGGGCGTCGTCCGGCAGCGTCCGCACGGTGTACGAACCGTCGTCCGTCGCCGTCCACTCCACGGGCGCCGCGTCCGGCGTACGGGCGCTGCGGCTGACCACCCGGATGCGCTCGGCGACCACGAAACAGGCCAGCAGACCGATGCCGAACTGACCGAGGAAGTCGGACCGGGCCTCCTGAAGCCCCTCGGCACGCTTGGAGCTACGGCCGATGGTGGCGAGGAGGTTGTGCACGTCCGCCTCGGTCAGCCCGACTCCGGAGTCCTCGACGCGCAGGGCGCCCGACTCGGCGTACAGCCGGACCTTGGCGGGTGCGCCCGGCTCTTCGGCGCGTCTGGCGGTGATGGCGTCGACCGCGTTCTGCAGCAGCTCGCGAAGGTAGACCTTCGGGCTGGAGTAGAGGTGATGAGAGAGCAGGTCCACCAGACCGCGAAGGTCGACCTGGAACGTATGAGGTGACTGGGACGGCTGAGGTGCCTGGGATGACTGTGAGGTCTGGGAGTCCATCGTCGCTGCGCCGGTGGGGGGACTTCGCGACGGCGCGGGGTCGGGCGGTCCCGGTGAGGCGGTGACCGCGAAAGGATGGCCGGAGCGCGCCATCCTAGGGCCGAAACGAACCGTCTGACCAGGGCTTTCCGGGACGTTTACCCGGACTGCCGCGCTGACCTCTACGGCATTGTCAGTGCCGTGGTGTGGAATGGATCTCGTGCCCGCACTGGAAGAACCACTGAAGAAGGTGCTCGGCCCTCCCACCGCGAAGGTGATGGCCGAGCACCTCGGCCTGCACACCGTCGGCGACCTTCTGCACCACTACCCGCGCAGATACGAGGAGCGCGGCCAGCTCACCCACCTCGCCGACCTCCCCATGGACGAGCACGTCACGGTGGTCGCCATGGTCGCCGACGCGCGCCTGCACACCTTCGCCTCCAGCAAGGCCCCGCGCGGCAAGGGCCAGCGCCTGGAAGTCACGATCACCGACGGCAGCGGCCGGCTCCAACTGGTCTTCTTCGGCAACGGCGTTCACAAGCCCCACAAGGAGCTCCTGCCGGGCACCCGCGCGATGTTCGCGGGCAAGGTCTCCGTCTTCAACCGCCGCCTCCAACTGGCGCACCCGGCATACGAGTTGCTGCGCGGTGACTCGGAGGAAGCGGTCGAGACGTGGGCCGGCGCCCTCATCCCGATCTACCCCGCCACCGCCAAGCTGGAGTCCTGGAAGATCGGCAAGGCCATCCAGACGGTCCTGCCCAGCGCCCAGGAGGCGGTCGACCCCGTCCCGGCCACTCTCCGCGAGGGCCGCGGCCTGGTTCCCCTCCCCGAAGCGCTCCTCAAGATCCATCGCCCCCACACCAAGGCGGACATCGAGGACGCCCGCTCCCGCCTCAAGTGGGACGAGGCCTTCGTCCTCCAGGTGGCCTTGGCCCGCCGCCGTCACGCCGACGCCCAACTCCCGGCGGTCGCCCGCAAACCCAAGCCCGACGGCCTCCTGACCGCCTTCGACGACCGGCTCCCCTTCACCCTCACGGAGGGCCAGCAGAAGGTCTCGAAGGAGATCTTCGACGACTTGGCCACCGAGCATCCGATGCACCGGCTGCTTCAGGGAGAGGTCGGTTCGGGGAAGACGATGGTCGCGTTGCGCGCCATGCTCACCGTCGTCGACGCGGGCGGGCAGGCCGCCATGCTCGCGCCCACCGAAGTGCTCGCCCAGCAGCATCACCGGTCGATCGTCGAGATGATGGGAGAGCTCGCCGAGGGCGGAATGCTGGGCGGGGCGGAGCAGGCCACGAAGGTGGTCGTGCTGACCGGGTCCATGGGCGCCGCCGCCCGCCGGCAGGCGCTGCTCGATCTCGTCACCGGCGAGGCCGGGATCGTCATCGGCACACACGCGCTGATCGAGGACAAGGTGCAGTTCCACGACCTGGGCCTGGTCGTCGTCGACGAACAGCACCGGTTCGGCGTGGAGCAGCGCGACGCCCTGCGCAGCAAGGGCAAGCAGCCGCCCCACCTCCTGGTCATGACGGCCACCCCCATCCCGCGCACCGTCGCCATGACCGTCTTCGGCGACCTGGAGACCTCGGTCCTCGACCAGCTCCCGGCCGGCCGCTCTCCGATCGCCAGCCATGTCGTCCCGGCCGCCGACAAGCCCCACTTCCTGGCCCGCGCGTGGGAACGCGTGCGCGAGGAGGTGGGCAATGGCCATCAGGCGTACGTCGTCTGCCCCCGCATCGGGGACGAGGAGGACGACCCGAAGAAGGCCGGCAAGAAGAAGTCCCCGGAGGACGAGGCGGAGAAGCGCCCGCCGCTCGCCGTCCTGGACGTGGCGGACCAGCTCGGCAAGGGGCCTCTCCAGGGCCTCGAGGTCGAGGTCCTGCACGGTCGTATGCACCCCGACGACAAGGACGCCGTGATGCGCCGGTTCGCCGCCGGCGAGACCGACGTCCTGGTCGCCACGACGGTCATCGAGGTCGGCGTGAACGTCCCCAACGCCACCGCGATGGTGATCATGGACGCCGACCGCTTCGGCGTCTCTCAGCTCCACCAGCTGCGCGGCCGGGTCGGCCGGGGCACCGCCCCCGGCCTCTGCCTCCTGGTCACGGAGATGCCGGAGGCCAGCGCGGCCCGCCAGCGCCTCAACGCCGTCGCCGCCACCCTCGACGGCTTCGAACTCTCCCGCATCGACCTGGAACAGCGCCGCGAGGGCGACGTCCTGGGCCAGGCCCAGTCCGGGGCACGCTCCTCGCTGCGCGTCCTGGCCGTCATCGAGGACGAGGAGATCATCGCCGAGGCACGGGACGAGGCGACGGCGCTGGTGGCGGCAGATCCGGAGTTGGAGCACCTCCCGGGTCTGCGCACCGCCTTGGACGCGCTCCTGGACGAGGAGAGGGAACAGTACTTGGAGAAGGGGTGAGGGATGCCGACCCCTGGGCGCGGGGCTGTATGGACCATGCGGCTACCGCCGCGGGGGCACGACCAGCCACACTGAACCCAAAGCCGCTCACACCCAAGGACCAAAGATGACCCGCGTGATCGCCGGCGCAGCCGGCGGACGTCGTCTAGCCGTGCCGCCAGGCACGGGAACCCGGCCAACATCAGACCGCGCACGCGAAGGTCTCTTCTCCACCTGGCAGTCCCTCCTCGGCGGCCCGCTGGAAGGCGAACGCGTCCTCGACCTCTACGCCGGTTCGGGCGCCGTCGGCCTGGAGGCGCTCTCCCGCGGCGCCGGGCACACCCTCCTGGTCGAGGCCGACGCCCGAGCCGCCAGGGTCGTCCGCGAGAACGTGAAGAGCCTCGGACTCCCCGGCGCCGAGGTCAGGTCGGGCAAAGCCGAACAGATCATCCAGACCCCGGCGCCGGCCGAGCCGTACGACCTCGTCTTCCTCGATCCCCCGTACGCCGTCTCTGACGACGATCTTCGGGAGATTCTCCTCACACTCCGCTCGGGGGGCTGGCTCGCGGCCCAAGCGCTCGTCACCGTGGAGCGCAGCACCAGAGGCGGAGAGTTCCGGTGGCCGGACGGTTTCGAAGGGATCCGGGCCCGTCGTTACGGCGAGGGAACGTTTTGGTACGGTCGCGCCGCCTCAACGTGCGAAGACGCACGATGACCGGACCCGAGAGCGAGGGATCACAAGTGCGCCGCGCTGTATGTCCCGGGTCGTTCGACCCGATCACCAACGGACACCTCGACATCATTTCCCGCGCCTCAAGGCTGTATGACGAGGTCTACGTCGCCGTCATGATCAACAAGGCCAAGAAGGGCCTGCTCGAGGTGGACGAGCGGCTCGACCTGATCCGCCAGGTCACGGCCGAGTACGGCAATGTCCGCGTCGAGGCCTTCCACGGCCTCCTCGTCGACTTCTGCAAGCAGCGCGACATCCCGGCCATCGTCAAGGGCCTGCGTGCCGTCAGCGACTTCGACTACGAGCTGCAGATGGCCCAGATGAACATCGGCCTGTCGGGCGTGGAGACGCTCTTCGTGCCGACCAACCCCACCTACAGCTTCCTGTCCTCCTCCCTGGTCAAGGAGGTGGCGACCTGGGGCGGCGACGTCTCCCACCTCGTGCCGCCGGTGGTTCTGGAGGCCCTCAACAAGCGCCTGCGCAAGGACTGATGGGGCTACAGTCGTCCCGTCCGTCTCCATCACAGCAGTAGAGAGTGGCGAGCACACGGTGGACGTGCAGAAGAAGCTCGACGAGATCGTCTCCTCGGTCTCGGGTGCCCGGTCGATGCCCATGTCGGCCTCGTGCGTGGTCAACCGCGCGGATCTGCTCTCGATGCTGGAAGAGGTCCGTGCGGCCCTGCCCGGCTCCCTCGCCCAGGCCCAGGAGCTGATCGGCGGCCGTGAGCAGATGGTCGAGCAGGCCCGCCAGGAGGCCGACCGGATCATCCAGGGCGCGCACGCCGAGCGCGGTTCGCTGATCTCCGACACCGAGGTCGCCCGCCGCTCCCAGGCCGAGGCCGACCGCATCCTCGCCGAGGCCCGCAAGGACGCCGAGGACATCCGCGCGGAGGCCGACGACTACGTCGACTCCAAGCTCGCCAACTTCGAGGTCGTCCTCACCAAGACCCTCGGCTCCGTCGGCCGGGGCCGCGAGAAGCTCCTCGGCACCGGACCCGGCACCGACGAGCACGGCTACGAGGACGAGGACGCCCCCGAGCGCAGCCACGACCCGGAGACCCTGCGCCGCAACGCCGACGGATACGTCGACGTGAAGCTGGGCGCCTTCGAGGCGGTCCTGGCCAAGACCCTGGAGGCGGTCGGCCGCGGCCGGCAGAAGCTGCACGGCCGTATCGCCAGCGACGACCTCGGCGCCCTCTCCGACGACACCAGCACCGTCCAGCACTCCAGCGACGCCGACTACCTCGCCGACCTCGCCGCGCTCGCGGAGCAGGACGCCGCGGCGGCTCCGCCGGCGCCGGCCGAGCAGCCCGCCGTACCGGCACAGCAGCAGTACGACCAGCAGGCCGTACAGCCCGCGTACGGCTATCAGCAGCAGACCGCGGACCCGTACGCCGGCTATCAGCAGCAGTACGCGGCCCAGCAGGATCCTTACGGCTACCAGCAGGCCGATCCCTACGCCTACCAGGGCTACGACCCCCAGCAGGCGGCCTACGACCCGCACCAGGCCCAGCACGCCCAGCAGCAGGTCCCGCAGCAGGCCGCGCAGGGCGGCCAGGGTTACGCCCTCGACGAGACCAGTCTCTTCGACACGAGCATGATCAGCGCGGAGCAGTTGCGGGCCTACGAGCAGGGGCGCGGACAGTAAGAAGCCACCGGATTGGGCCGTGAGCGAAAGGTCCAGTATCCTGGCTCTTCGGTCGCGTGTACGTCCGCGATCAACGCTGCCCGGGAACATCCAAGGGCAGTAACCCCCTGAGCTCAGCAGATCGAAAGCAGGAATGGCGTGACAGCCCGCCTCGACCACCGCAACCCTCTCGTGTTCGACACGCACGAGCTGGGTCGGCGGCCCGGTGCGCTGCAGCGCCTGACCCGCACGGTCGACGCCCCCAAGGATCTCGGTATCCAGAAGGTCATCGGAGTGCCGGAAGGTGCCCCGGTTGAGCTCGAACTCCGACTCGAGTCGGTCATGGAAGGTGTGCTTGTCACAGGCACCGGCCGTGCACAGGCCGAGGGGGAGTGCGTAAGGTGTCTGGAGCCGCTTCAGCTCGACGTCGAAGCGGAATTCCAGGAGATGTTCTCGTACCCTGACGCCGACGACCGGGGCCGTCACAGCACGGAACCCGGCGACGACGCCGAGGACGACGAGGACAGGCTCTTTCTCGAGGACGGCTTGTTCGACCTCGAACCAGTGCTGCGTGATGCGGTGGTGCTCGCACTGCCGATGCAGCCGGTGTGCCAGGACGACTGCCCTGGACTGTGCGCCGAGTGCGGAGCACGTCTCGCGGACGACCCGGACCACCACCACGACGCCGTCGACATCCGTTGGGCGGCACTGCAGGGACTCGCCGAGACCATGACGGACGGCGAGAAGGACGAGATGAGCGGCGCCGAAGCGGGCGTCGACGAGAAGCAGGAGAAGTAGCCGTGGCTGTTCCGAAGCGGAAGATGTCGCGCAGCAACACGCGCCACCGCCGGTCGCAGTGGAAGGCTGCGGTCACCCCCCTGGTTGCGTGCGAGCGCTGCCACGAGCCCAAGCAGCAGCACATTGCGTGCCCGTCTTGCGGCACCTACAACAAGCGCCAGGTCCTCGAGGTCTGAGCGGCTGGTGAGAGGCACTGTGTCCACTGCCAAGAAGGCGGAAGACGCCAAGGCGGACCCACACGCCCGTAAGAAGGCGGACAACCAGGCCTCGTCCCACACGCTGTTGGAAGGGCGGCTCGGGTACAAGCTCGAGTCCGCCCTTCTGGTGCGTGCGCTGACCCACCGTTCGTACGCGTACGAGAACGGCGGCCTGCCCACCAACGAGCGCCTGGAGTTCCTCGGGGACTCCGTTCTCGGCCTCGTTGTCACGGACACGCTGTACCGCACCCACCCCGACCTGCCTGAAGGCCAACTGGCCAAGCTGCGGGCCGCGGTGGTCAACTCGCGCGCACTGGCGGAGGTCAGCCGCGGGCTCGACCTGGGCTCCTTCATCCGGCTCGGCCGCGGTGAAGAGGGCACGGGCGGCCGGGACAAGGCGTCCATCCTTGCCGACACCCTGGAAGCGGTGATCGGCGCGGTCTATCTCGACCAGGGCCTGGACTCGGCGGCGGAGCTGGTGCACCGCCTGTTCGATCCCCTGATCGAGAAGTCCTCGAACCTCGGAGCCGGCCTGGACTGGAAGACCAGTCTCCAGGAGCTCACCGCGACCGAGGGGCTCGGCGTGCCCGAGTACCTGGTCACGGAGACCGGCCCCGACCACGAGAAGACCTTTACTGCTGCCGCCCGCGTCGGAGGCGTCTCGTACGGCACCGGCACCGGCCGCAGCAAGAAGGAGGCGGAGCAGCAGGCCGCGGAATCCGCGTGGCGGGCCATCAAGGCCGCCGCGGACGAGCGCGCCCGCAAGTCGGCGGCCGATGCCGCCGAGCCCGACGCAGATGCGTCGTCGGCCTCCGCCTGACCGAACAGCGCGATCCGAGCGCCCGTACCCCGCCGTGGGGCGGGCGCTCGGCCCATTGAGCGGCTCTGCCGGGCCGCCCAGGTGTTACGGGGGATCCCCATGCCCGAGTTGCCCGAGGTCGAGGTCGTACGGCGCGGACTGGAGCGGTGGGTCGCCCACCGTACGGTCGCCGATGCCGAGGTGCTGCACCCGCGTGCCGTACGCCGGCACATCGCGGGCGGCGACGACTTCACGCACCGCCTCAAGGGCCACCGCATCGGCACGCCGAGCCGCCGCGGCAAGTACCTGTGGCTGCCCCTGGAGGACACGCACCAGTCGATCCTGGCCCACCTCGGCATGAGCGGCCAGCTGCTGGTCCAGCCGAGCACCGCGCCCGACGAGAAGCACCTCAGGATCCGGGTGCGGTTCGCGGACGCCCTCGACACCGAACTGCGCTTCGTCGACCAACGCACCTTCGGCGGCCTGTCGTTGCACGACAACACCCCCGACGGCCTGCCCGACGTCATCGCGCACATCGCCCGCGACCCCCTCGACCCGCTCTTCGACGACGAGGCCTTCCACCAGGCCCTGCGCCGCAAGCGCTCGACCATCAAACGGGCCCTGCTCGACCAGTCGTTGATCAGCGGCGTCGGCAACATCTACGCGGACGAGGCCCTTTGGCGCGCCCGCCTCCACTACGACCGCCCGACCGCCACCTTCACCCGCCCGCGCAGCCTCGAACTCCTGGGCCACGTGAGGGACGTCATGAACGCCGCCCTCGCGGTGGGCGGCACCAGCTTCGACAGCCTCTACGTCAACGTCAACGGTGAGTCGGGCTACTTCGACCGATCGCTCGACGCGTACGGCCGTGAAGGGCTGCCGTGCAAGAGGTGCGGTACGCCGATGCGCAGGCGGGCCTGGATGAACCGGTCCAGCTACTTCTGCCCGAAGTGTCAGAGGGCGCCGCGCGTCTCGTCGTAGCGCACACGTGCTTCGAGGACGTCGTCCATCTGCCCCTCCACGAAGTGGATGAGGTTCAGCAGCCGCTCCGCCACCTCGCGCCCCAGGGGCGTCAGTTCGTAGTCGACGCGGGGCGGGTTCGTCGGCTGGGCATCGCGGTGCACCAGGCCGTCCCGCTCCAGGGCGTGCAGTGTCTGGGACAGCATCTTCTCGCTGACGCCGTCGACGCGGCGGCGCAGCTCGTTGAAGCGCAGCGAGCCCTCGTACAGAGCGCCGAGCGTGAGCCCGCCCCAGCGGCCCGTGACGTGCTCCAGCGTGCCGCGCGAGGGACAGGCCTTGGCGAACACGTTGTACGGGAGGTCCTGCGCCTCCGTGCGCTCCTGCGTGGTGTCCATCCCTCAAGCGTACTCGAACGCAGCGCTAACTGGCAGGTTGCACTAACCAGAAGTTAGTGCTTTCCTTTCGTCATCGCCAGCGAGCCGCTTCTCGCTGGGCTGCCTACGTTCAGGAGTGCCCAAGTGACCACCCCCGTCGTCTCCATCGCCTACCACTCCGGCTACGGCCACACCGCCGTCATCGCCGAGGCCGTCCGCTCCGGTGCCGTCGAGGCCGGTGCCGAGGTGCATCTGATCAAGGTGGACGAGATCACCGAGGAGCAGTGGGCGACCCTCGACGCCTCGGACGCGATCGTGTTCGGTTCGCCCACCTACATGGGCACCGCCTCCGGCGCCTTCCACGTCTTCGCCGAGGCCACCTCGAAGCGCTGGGCCGACCAGGCCTGGACGGACAAGCTGGCCGCCGGCTTCACCAACTCCGCCTCCAAGAGCGGCGACAAGCTGCACACCCTGCAGTTCTTCCAGATCCTGGCCGCCCAGCTCGGCATGCACTGGATCAACCTCGGCCTCCTCCCCGGCTGGAACAGCAGCGTCGGCTCGGAGAACGACCTCAACCGCCTGGGCGTCTTCACGGGGGCCGCCGCCCAGACCAACGCCGACCAGGGGCCGGAGGCCGTCCACAAGGCCGACGTGGCGACCGCCGAGCACCTGGGGCGCCGGGTGGCGGAGACGGCGAAGGCGTTCGCGCGGGGTCGCGTGGCCGCCTGAGCGACGCCGCAATGAGCGCGCCCGAGGCGCCGTCCTCGCTGTAGCCTGCCGACCGAGCCGGCCGCGGGGGACGGTGTCTTGGGGGAAGCATGTGGGACGGCCCGTTCTACCGGGTGCGCAGGGACGGGTACGAAATCTGCTTCGTAGTGGGCGCGGGGGAGGATCTCGACGCGGTCTGCGACGTCGACATGTGGGTGACGTTCGCCGATGGACAGCGGTGGTCCGGGTCCGTCTGCACCCTCGACCAGGCGCGCCGCCTGATGGACCGCTGGAAGGACACCGGGGAGTCGCTCGGGGGCCGGTACTTCTACGGCTGGGACAACCTCATCGTCCGGGACCCCGGCATCCCCGCCATGGTCCACGTCATCGACAACCTCGTCACCACCGGCGACTACAGGTCGGCCATGCGCCCCTTGGGGCTTGCCGAGGACTGAGGGCCGGGGCCGGGGTGCCTGGCAGCGAGGGCAGGCGGGTGCGGCACTGACCTGCGCAGCGTCTACCTGGGCGCACCTGGGGTCAGCTGCCCACCGGCCACTGCCGTTCCCGCGCAGTCGGCGCCACGGCGCCGGAATGCCGACGGAGTGCCGTCGTGCCACGCTGAGATCAGGGGATCGAGTCAGTCCAGGAAGCTCGGCTGGCCGGATGGCTTTGCGACCCAAGGAGGCCGACATGGCCCGTGACGTCCCCCAACCCGAATGGGCCAACGCCGAACCGCGCCCCTGGCATGCGCCCACGTCCGGTACCACCGTCCTCGCGGCAGCACTGATGATCTTCGGTGGGGCAATGGCGATCTTCGAGGGAATCGCGGCCATTGCTGAGGACGACCTGTTCCTCGCGACACGTCACTATGTGTTCGAGTTCAGCCTGGCGGGCTGGGGCTGGGTCCATCTGATTATGGGAATCCTCCTTGTCATTGCAGGCTGCTCCGTACTCAGCGGAGCGCTGTGGGCACGCTTCTTCGGTGTCTTCGTGGCCGGGCTGGGCGCGCTCGCCAACTTCCTGTGGGTGCCGTACTACCCCCTATGGGCACTGACGCTGGTCGCCGTCAACCTCTTCGTCGTCTGGGCCCTGTGCGCGGGCATGCACAGGGAGGCCGGCGACGGCCGGACGGCCTGACGCGCGGCCGGTGGGCGCGCCCCCGGTTCGAATCCGGGTGATGGCGACCTCAGCCGGTGATCGCCGGCGGTCGCCGGACCGCTCGCCTCGCCTGCAGCGCACCTCCGTGCTGCGATGGAAAGGGGCGTCGGAGGGAAAGAGCGATGATCCCACCAGCAGCGGAGCACAAGAGTGACGCGGCCCCGGTATCAGCCCGCCCGCTGGGTGAGGCGGACCTGGACCGGGCCGATGAGATCTGCAGGGCCGCTTTCGGTACGTTCCTGGGGGTCCCTGATCCTTTCGGGACCGTCGACTATGTCCGTACGCGTTGGGCGGCCGATCCGCGGGCGGCATTCGCGGCGACGGTCGAGGGCGAAGTAGTCGGATCGAACTTCGCCACCAATTGGGGCAGCATCGGGTTTTTCGGACCGCTGACCGTGCATCCGGATCTGTGGGACCAGGGCATCGGCAGGCGTCTGATGGAGCCGGTCATGGACTGCTTCGACGCCTGGGGGAACCGCCACCTCGGCCTGTTCACCTTCGCGCACAGTCCCAAGCATCTTGAGCTCTACCGCCGGTACGGTTTCTGGCCTCGATTCCTCACAGCCATCATGAAGAAGCAGGTCAGAGACGGTGCCGCAGTCCCCGGCCGGGTTCTCTACGGCGAACTGCCCGCTGCCGAGCGGCCTGACGCGCTGAGTCTCTGTCGCGCACTGACCGGAGCCGTGTACGAGGGCCTGAGCCTGGAACGCGAGATCGTGGCCGCGCACGCGCAGGGACTCGGTGACACCATCCTGCTCCAGGGCGCTGCCTCCGAGCTCGACGGCCTGGCGGTCTGCCACTGCGGAGCCGGGTCGGAGGCCGGCGCGGACGTGTGCTTCGTCAAATTCGGGGCCGTACGTCCTGGTCCGGGGGCCGCCGACCGGTTCGATCGACTGCTCGACGCGTGCGAGCTGCTGGCCGCCGAGCGCGGCCTGGGGCAACTGGACGCCGGCATGAACCTGGGCCGCCCGGATGCCTACCGGCGCATGATCGACCGCGGTTTCCGCACCTGGTTGCAAGGCGTGACCATGCACAGGCCCAACGAACCCGGGTACAGCCACCCCGACGCGTATGTGATCGACGACTGGCGCTGAGACCACCGCCGCGCTCGGCTGGGTAGCGGCGTCTTCGTGGCCGGGCTGGGTGCGCTCGCCGACATCCTTGACTTCTTCGTCGTCCGGGCCCTGTGCGCGGGCAGGCACAGGGAGGCCGGCGACGGCCGGACGGCCTGACCCGAGCGCGCGCCCACCGGCCGCGACTGCGGCCGGCTGTCTCAGTACCCGAAGTCCTGCGTCCACCAAGGGCCGCCGGCGCCGAGCTGCACGCCCACGCCGAGGGTCTTGAAGTCGCAGTTCAGGATGTTGGCCTTGTGGCCCGGGCTGTTCATCCAGGCCTCCATCACGGCGGCCGCATCGGACTGGCCGCGGGCTATGTTCTCGCCGCCGAGGTCGGTGATGCCGGCCTTTGCGGCCCGGTCCCACGGGGACGCGCCGTCGGGGTCGGTGTGGTCGAAGAAGCCCCGCTTGGCCATGTCCGCGCTGAAGTCCTGGGCCAGCTCGGTGAGCGAGCTGTTGGCGGCGACCGCGCTGCAGCCGACCTGAGCGCGCTCCTCGTTGACGAGCTTCAGCACCTCGGCCGCGGCGGCGGCCTGCGCGGACACCGCCACGGGAGCGCTGGTCTGCTCCTTCTCGGGCTTCTTCTCGGGCTTGTTCTCCGGCGTCTTCGTGGCCGTGCGGGAAGGGGTGTCCTTCGGCTTCTGGCTGGGCGTGGCCGAGGGCTTCTTCGACGGGGTCTTCGTCGGTGCGGCCGACGAGGTCGACGGGGCCGGCGAGGTGGGGCGTTCGTTGTCGCGGCTCGTCGAGGAGCCGTTGTCGTGGCTGTCGGCGTTGCCGGACGTGCCGCCCTGCTCGTTGGGGGAGTTGGTCGGGGTGTCGGCGGCCTGCACCTTGTCCGCGCCGTTGCCCCCGCCGAGCCTGTAGTTGTCGATGCCGGGCACCACACCGGTGGCGACCGCGACCGTGCCCAGGGCGACCGCCGCGGAGACGCCGAGCAGACCGGTCTTCACCGGCGCCACAGCCTTCTTCTTACGGCGGCGGTGCGTGCCACTCCCGGGGCGACGGGAGCCGGAGCTGGGCGTGAAGCCGTCACTGCGGAAGACCGCGGTGTCCACACCCGAGGCCGATGCGCCCATGGAGCCGGCGTCGCTCGGGAAGGTCGCGGTGTTGGTGATCCGGTCGTAGTCGTCGTCCTCGGCGAAGAGGTACGCGTCACTCTTCGCGTAGGCCTCGGCGTACGCCTCCGGGTTGAGATACGGCGCGATGCCCATGGTGGGCCGGTCGCCGTCGTACGAGTTGAGCGGGTCGTGGCGCTCCGTGAAGGAGCCGTCCGTATGTGTGACCCCCGTGGCGCGGCCGGTGGCGGCGCGTCCGGCGGCGGAGCGTCGGTGGCGTCCCATGTTCTGGCCTTCCTCGTCCCTGCGGTCTCAACGTCCTCACAGAACTCACTCGATCGTGTGAGTTTCATATGAGATTCATTGGGTGGGGACGGTACCGCATGGCGCCAGTGGAGGAAGTGTCCGGAGAGACATTGGCCCGTTAGGTTGCAGTCATGAGCGAGGATGTACGGCTGGTCGCCTGGGTGCGTGGACGTGTCCAAGGTGTGGGTTTTCGCTGGTTCACGCGGGCCAAGGCCCTAGAGATCGGCGGCCTGAGTGGTTTTGCTCTCAATTTGGCCGACGGCCGGGTCCAAGTGGTCGCGGAGGGTCCGCGCAAGGGTTGTGAAGGACTCCTCGACTGGCTCCAGGGAGACGACACGCCCGGGCGGGTGGACGGTGTCACCGAGATCTGGGACACACCTCGAGGGGGCTACGACGGCTTCGCCATCCGCTGAGCCGATTCTGTAAAGCAGCCCTGGCGCAAGCGGAGGGACCTGCCACCGGCAACTGCCCCAAGCAGAAATGAGCAGGTGGTTGCCAAGAACGGCTCGCGATGGCAGGCTCCGCACTCAAGGATGATCGCCACGCCCCGAAGGGCCCGCAGGAGTCGCCGCGCAGCCGTCTGAAGGCCGTGTGCCCCCGGGTTTGCCCGCCAATACGGGGCGTGATCGTGTTGACCGTCAAACTTTTTGGTGAGACGCTGAAAGCCCCGCGCACCTTAGCTGTTTGGCGTGGCTGAACGGCAGCACAACTCCGGTCCTGCCAAGCAACCGCGGGTGCGATTCCCTCACGACCCACACCGCTTCGGTCGGTCACTCATTGTGGAGGACCATCCATCATGGCAAAGGCGCTTCTCGGTTACGTCGGCGGCTCCGACCCTCGACTCCTCGCCGAGATGCGACGGCTCCAGCAGCGTGTCCAGGACCTGGAATCCGAGCTCGGACGGATCCAGGCGGAGAACGACGCGCTGACGGCTGCCGCTTCTCACGACAGGATCATGGAGAGCATCGACGCACACCAGGCGGAGCCTGCGCTCACCTGATCACTGCACCGCTCCACGACAGCACAAGCAGTGGTTTGGGCGGCTCATATCCAACCGCTAGGTAGTTGTCAGGCGACTGGTCAGCCAGTCGTCAGAAGTTGCAAGGGACGCTTCGGCGTCCCTTCTTTCTTGCCCCCGGCTTATCTTTCTTGCCCCCGGCTTACTGCCCCGCGCATCCTTTCACCCTCTTTAACGTCTGGTGTGCCCTGCACGTTCATCGGTGAAACCGCGGGTTCATGGAGCGAGATACAGGCGGACGGTAGAGTCCAGCGGCGTGCACCTC
Source organism: Streptomyces sp. NPDC111606 (assembly GCF_055656945.1). Taxonomy (NCBI): domain Bacteria; kingdom Bacillati; phylum Actinomycetota; class Actinomycetes; order Kitasatosporales; family Streptomycetaceae; genus Streptomyces; species Streptomyces sp. NPDC111606. Next base: position 209,327 of record NZ_JBVKBY010000011.1, on the reverse strand, counting down.
AAGGCCCTGACCCTCCGTGGGTTCAAGTCGTTCGCCTCGGCGACCACGCTCCGGTTCGAGCCGGGCATCACGTGCGTCGTCGGACCGAACGGCTCGGGCAAGTCCAACGTGGTGGACGCACTCAGCTGGGTCATGGGTGAGCAGGGTGCCAAGTCGCTGCGCGGCGGCAAGATGGAGGACGTCATCTTCGCCGGCACGACCGGCCGTCCGCCACTTGGCCGAGCCGAGGTTTCGCTGACCATCGACAACTCGGACGGCGCACTGCCCATCGAGTACGCCGAGGTCACCATCACGCGGATCATGTTCCGCAACGGCGGCAGCGAGTACCAGATCAACGGCGACACGTGTCGCCTCCTCGACATCCAGGAACTGCTCTCCGACTCCGGCATCGGCCGCGAGATGCACGTCATCGTCGGCCAGGGCCAGCTCGACTCCGTCCTGCATGCCGACCCCATGGGCCGCCGCGCCTTCATCGAAGAGGCGGCCGGCGTCCTCAAGCACCGCAAGCGCAAGGAGAAGGCGCTCCGCAAGCTGGACGCGATGCAGGCCAACCTCGCACGCGTGCAGGACCTGACCGACGAGCTGCGCCGACAGCTCAAGCCCCTGGGCCGCCAGGCGGCGGTGGCGCGCCGGGCCGCCGTCATCCAGGCGGATCTGCGCGACGCCCGTCTCCGCCTCCTCGCCGACGATCTCGTACGGCTCCGGCAGGCGCTCCAGACCGAGGTCGCCGACGAGGCCGCGCTGAAGGAGCGCAAGGAAGCCGCCGAGCAGGAGCTGAAGAAGGCGCTCCAGCGCGAAGGACTCCTGGAGGACGAGGTACGGCAGCTCACGCCGCGCCTGCAGCGGGCCCAGCAGACCTGGTACGAACTGTCCCAGCTCGCCGAGCGGGTGCGCGGCACGATCTCGCTGGCCGACGCACGCGTGAAGAGCGCGACCTCCGCGCCGCCGGAGGAACGGCGGGGCCGCGACCCCGAGGACATGGAGCGCGAGGCCGCCCGCATCCGCGAGCAGGAGGCCGAGCTCGAAGCGGCCCTGGAGGCGGCCGAGCGAGCCCTGGAGGACACGGTCGCGCACCGCGCCGAGCTGGAGCGCGAACTCACGCAGGAAGAACGGCGTCTCAAGGACGTCGCCCGCGCCATCGCCGACCGCCGCGAGGGCCTCGCCCGGCTGAACGGGCAGGTCAACGCGGCCCGTTCCCGTGCGGCCTCCGCCCAGGCCGAGATCGACCGCCTGGCCGCGGCACGGGACGAGGCCCAGGAGCGGGCCTTCGCCGCCCAGGAGGAGTACGAGGCGCTGAAGGCCGAGGTCGACGGCCTGGACGCCGGCGACGCGGAACTCGCCGAGCAGCACGAGGCCGCCAAGCAGCAGCTCGCCGAGGCCGAGGCGGCCCTTACGGCAGCCCGCGAGGCGGCCACCGTGGCGGAACGGGGCCGCGCCGCGACGCAGGCCCGCCACGAGGCGCTGGCGCTCGGCCTGCGGCGAAAGGACGGCACGGGCGCGCTGCTGGGCGCGAGGGACCGCCTCACCGGCCTGCTGGGCCCGGCGGCGGAGTTGCTGACAGTGACGCCGGGCCACGAGGTGGCACTGGCGGCGGCGTTCGGCGCGGCGGCGGACGCGCTGGCGGTCACGTCACCTTCGGCGGCGGCGGACGCCATCCGCATGCTGCGGAAGCAGGACGGCGGAAGGGCGTCACTCTTGCTCGCCGGGTCACCGGAGGCGCCCCAAAGGGGCTCGGGGCTGTATCAATCCGCGGCTCCGCCGCAGGGCGCGACCGGCCACAACGAGCTCACGGACGCCACACAACAACACGCGGCAGATCTGGTCCGCGGGCCTTCCGACCTCATGCCGGCAGTACGACGCCTCCTGCACGGCATCGTCATCGTCGGCACGCTCGAAGACGCCGAGGACCTCGTCTACAACCACCCCCACCTCACTGCCGTGACCGCAGAAGGCGACCTCCTCGGCGCCCACTTCGCCCACGGCGGCTCCGCCGGCGCCCCCAGCCTCCTGGAAGTACAGGCTTCTGTGGACGAGGCCGCCGCCGAGCTGGAAGAGCTGGCAGTGCGGTGCGAGGAACTCGCCGAGGCCCAGCACGCGGCTGCCGAGCGGCGCAAGGAGTGCGCCGGGCTGGTTGAGGAGCTGGGGGAGCGGCGCCGGGCGGCCGACCGGGAGAAGTCGGCGGTCGCCCAGCAGCTCGGCCGGCTCGCAGGCCAGGCAAGGGGCGCGGCCGGCGAAGCGGAGCGCTCCGTCGCCGCCGCCGCGCGGGCGCAGGACTCGCTCGACAAGGCTCACCAGGAGGCCGAGGAGCTGGCCGAGCGGCTGGCCGTCGCCGAGGAGATGCCGGTCGAGGAGGAGCCCGACACGTCGGTACGGGACCGTCTCGCCGCCGACGGTGCCAACGCACGGCAGACCGAGATGGAGGCCCGGCTCCAGGTCCGTACGCACGAGGAGCGCGTCAAGGGGCTCGCCGGACGGGCCGACTCCCTCGACCGTGCCGCCCGCGCCGAACGCGAGGCACGCGCGCGTGCCGAGCAGCGGCGGGCACGGCTGCGCCACGAGGCGGCCGTCGCGGAAGCCGTCGCCTCCGGTGCCCGGCAGCTCCTCGCGCACGTCGAGGTCTCCCTCACCCGCGCCGACGAGGAGCGCACCGCCGCCGAGGCGGCCAAGGCGCGCCGCGAGCAGGAGCTCACCGTCGCCCGTAACGAGGGCCGCGACCTCAAGGCCGAGCTCGACAAGCTGACCGACTCCGTCCACCGCGGCGAGGTCCTCGGCGCCGAGAAGCGGATGCGGATCGAGCAACTGGAGACCAAGGCGCTGGAGGAACTGGGCGTGGAGCCCGCCGGGCTCGTCTCCGAGTACGGGCCCCACCAGCTCGTACCGCCGTCCCTGGCCGCCGAGGGCGAGCAGCTCCCCGAGGACCCCGAGCATCCCCGCAACCAGCCCAAGCCCTTCGTCCGGGGCGAACAGGAGAAGCGGCTCAAGTCCGCCGAGCGTGCCTACCAGCAGCTGGGCAAGGTCAATCCGCTCGCGCTGGAGGAGTTCGCGGCGCTGGAGGAACGGCACAAGTTCCTCAGCGAGCAGCTGGAGGACCTGAAGAAGACCCGCGCCGACCTGCTGCAGGTCGTCAAGGAGGTCGACGAGCGCGTCGAGCAGGTCTTCACCGAGGCCTACCGGGACACCGCCCGGGAGTTCGAGGGCGTCTTCAGCCGGCTCTTCCCCGGTGGCGAGGGACGGCTGATCCTGACCGATCCCGACAACATGCTCACCACGGGTGTCGATGTCGAGGCCCGCCCGCCCGGCAAGAAGGTCAAGCGGCTGTCGCTGCTCTCGGGTGGTGAGCGTTCACTCACCGCCGTCGCGATGCTGGTGTCGATCTTCAAGGCCCGCCCGAGCCCGTTCTATGTCATGGACGAGGTCGAGGCCGCCCTCGACGACACCAACCTCCAGCGGCTGATCCGCATCATGCAGGAGCTGCAGGAGGCCTCGCAGCTGATCGTGATCACCCACCAGAAGCGCACGATGGAGGTCGCCGACGCGCTGTACGGCGTCTCCATGCAGGGTGACGGGGTGTCAAAGGTCATCAGCCAGCGACTGCGTTGACGCCGGTCACTGCCGATCTTCGGGCGCGCTCAACTTTCGCCTCCACCTTGCCCCCACCTTTGCCTTCACCTTCACTTCAAGAAGTGAACACAACTCACTTAGTCGAGTCTCCAAGGTCACAGCTTCCCGGATTATTGACTTCGATACTTGAAGGCATAGTCTCTGCAACGTTGCTTTTAACTTCAGGTATCACTACTTGGAGCGGCTGACCCCCCCACCCGGCAGCGTTGCCGGCGCCCGAGGAGTACACGTGACCAGCACAGCGCAGGCATCCACGTCAGGAGCGAGGACGGCGCACCCCGAACATCTCGGGCACGTCGTCTTCATCACCGCGGCGGCCGCCATGGGCGGCTTCCTGTTCGGCTACGACAGCTCCGTCATCAACGGAGCCAACGGCGGCATCCAGGCCCGGTTCGACCTCAGCTCCGGCGTCACCGGTACCGTCGCCGCCAGTGCCCTGCTCGGCAGCGCCCTCGGCGCCGCAATCGCCGGCCGCATAGCCGACCGCATCGGCCGCATCCGCGTCATGCAGATCGCGGCGGTGCTGTTCGCTGTGAGCGCCGTCGGCTCCGGCCTCCCGTTCGCCGCGTGGGACCTCGCCGCCTGGCGTGTCCTCGGTGGCATCGCCATCGGTATGGCCTCGGTCATCGGCCCCGCCTACATCGCCGAGGTCGCCCCGCCCGCGTACCGAGGCAGGCTCGCCTCCTTCCAGCAGGCCGCCATCGTCATCGGCATCGCCGTCTCGCAGCTCGTCAACTGGGCCATCCTCAACATGGCCGACGGCGAGGAGCGCGGGACCGTCGCGGGCCTGGAGGCCTGGCAGTGGATGCTCGGCGTGATGCTCGTGCCCGCCATCGTCTACGGCCTGCTGTCGTTCGCCATCCCCGAGTCCCCGCGCTACCTGATCAGCGTCGGCCGCACCGAGGACGCGAAGAAGGTGCTCGCCGACGTCGAGGGCGGCGTGGACCTGGACGGCCGCGTCACCGAGATCGAGCAGGCCATGAAGAGCGACCACAAGTCGACGTTCAAGGACCTGCTGGGCGGCCGGTTCGGCCTGCTGCCGATCGTGTGGATGGGTATCGGCCTCTCCGTCTTCCAGCAGCTGGTCGGCATCAACGTCATCTTCTACTACTCGAACCTGCTGTGGCAGTCGGTGGGCGTCGACCCCTCGAGCTCGTTCTTCTACTCGTTCGAGACCTCGATCATCAACATCATCGGCACCGTGATCGCGATGATCTTCGTCGACCGCATCGGCCGCAAGCCGCTGGCCCTCATCGGCTCCGTCGGTATGGGCATCTCGCTCGCGGCGGCCGCCTGGGCCTTCTCCTTCCAGAACGGCAGCGACCCGCTGCCGACCGCGCAGGGCTACGTCGCGCTGATCGCCGCCAACGCCTTCGTCCTCTTCTTCGCCCTGTCCTGGGGCGTGGTCGTCTGGGTCATGCTCGGCGAGGTCTTCCCGAACAAGATCCGTGCCGCCGCCCTCGGTGTGGCCGCTTCGGCCCAGTGGATCGCCAACTGGGTGATCACGATCACCTTCCCGGACCTGTCGGACTGGAACCTGTCGCTCACCTACGTCATGTACGCGGTGTTCGCCTTCCTCTCCATCCCCTTCATCCTCAAGTTCGTGCCCGAGACCAAGGGCAAGAAGCTGGAGGAGATGGGCTGAGCCTCCAGGGCTCCCCGAACTCGGGGGGAAGGGCCAAATCCCCGCTGCCCCTCTCCCCGTAACCCCGCCGCCGCCCCGGCTCGGCCACTGCCCGAGCCGGGGCGGCGGTGTCGTGTGCGAGGGGACACGACCTCATATGCGTCGGGATCAGTCGTCGAGCCCCGGCAGCACCCGCTCGCAGAACAACCGCAGGCTCCGCCACCCCTCCTCCACCGGCATCCCGCCGGACAAGGGGTGCAGCACGTAGTTGGCGTGGCCCAGCGCCACGCACTCCTCGGGCGTCACGATCCGGTACACGCCCTCCGCGCGCAGTTCCTCCACCGTCGAGGCCCCCGACTTCACCGCCGAGCGGATGTCGCCGGACTGCCAGGAGGCGTACGTCCGTGCCTCGTGCAGGAAGTGCCTCCCGTACTGCGCCCACGCCCGGTCGGGATCCTCGGCCACGTGCAGCAGGGGCGTCTCGGCCGCCGGCATCATGGTCCAGCCCTCGGTGCCGTACTCGACGAGCCGCTCCTTGTAGTACGCCTCCAGCTCCGGCAGATGCGCGCTGGGGAAGAACGGCAGGCCGAGCCGGGCGGCCCGGCGGGCGGCGGCCTTCGAGGAGCCGCCCACCAGCAGGAGCGGGTGCGGATCGGTGTACGGGCGCGGAGTGACCCGTACCGTACGGCCGCGGTACTCGAAGGGCTCGCCGGTCCAGGCCTTCAGCAGCGTCTCCAGCAGTTCGTCCTGGAGCTTTCCGCGCCGCTTCCAGTCCACGTCGAACAGGGCGTACTCCTCGGGCCGGTACCCGATCCCGGCGACCGTCACCAGCCGGCCGCCGCTCAGCAGATCCAGTACGGCGATCTCCTCGGCGAGCCGCAGCGGGTCGTGCAGGGGGCCGATGATCGCCGAGACGGTGACGGCGAGGCGTCGCGTCGCGCCGAAGACCGCGGCCGCGAAGGCGAACGGTGACGGCAGCCAGTTGTTGTCGGCGCCGTGGTGCTCCTCGGTCTGCACGGTGGTGATGCCGTGCTCGTCGGCGTACGCGGCCATCTCCAGGGCCGCCCGGTAGCGGGCGGCGAGTGAGGCGGGGGTCGCGTCGGGCTCGACGAGGTTGAAGCGTACGACCGTGACGGGCATGGGGGTCCCCCTTCACCGGGCGGGTGTGAAGGCGGACGTTAGCTGACGGTGTGTCAGACATCCAGAGCGGTGTCGCCGGGCTCCATGGCCGATACTGGACGGGTTATGGACATCGTCATCCTTGCTGTAGTCATCGCCGTGGTCGTGCTCGGCGCGCTCGGCGGGCTCATCATCGGCAGCCGGCGCAAGAAGCAGCTGCCCCCGCCGCCGCCCGCCGCCCCCGACATCACCGCCCCTCCGGCCGAGCCGCATGTCGGCGACGAGGCCGAGACACCGCGCGACGAAGAGCGCCGGACCATAGAGGAGGTGGATCTTCCCGACGGCTCGACCGGGGTCGCCGTCGAGGAACCGCCCGTCGTCGAAGAGCCCCCGCCGATCGAGATCGAGGTACCGGAGCCCACCGCCGGCCGCCTGATCCGGCTGCGCGCCCGGCTCTCCCGCTCCCAGACCGCCCTCGGCAAGGGGCTGCTCACGCTCCTGTCGCGCGAGCACCTCGACGAGGACACCTGGGAGGAGATCGAGGACACGCTGCTCACCGCCGACGTCGGCGTGCAGCCCACCCAGGAGCTGGTCGAGGGGCTGCGCGAGCGGGTGAAGGTCCTCGGCACCCGCACCCCCGACGAGCTGCGCGGCCTGCTGCGCGAGGAGCTGCTCAAGCTGATCGGCACGGACATGGACCGCGTGGTCAAGACCGAGCCGGAAACCAGCAAGCCCGGCATCGTGATGGTCGTCGGCGTCAACGGCACCGGCAAGACCACCACCACGGGCAAGCTCGCCCGCGTCCTCGTGGCCGACGGCCGCAGCGTTGTGCTGGGCGCCGCCGACACCTTCCGTGCCGCCGCCGCCGACCAGCTGCAGACCTGGGGCGAGCGGGTCGGCGCCTACACCGTGCGCGGGCCGGAGGGCGGCGACCCCGCCTCCGTCGCCTTCGACGCGGTGAAGGAGGGCAAGGAGATGGGGTCGGACGTCGTCCTCATCGACACCGCCGGCCGCCTGCACACCAAGACCGGCCTCATGGACGAGCTCGGCAAGGTCAAGCGGGTCGTCGAGAAGCACGCGCCGCTCGACGAGGTGCTGCTCGTGCTGGACGCGACGACGGGGCAGAACGGCCTGGTCCAGGCCCGTGTCTTCGCCGAGGTCGTCGACATCACCGGCATCGTGCTCACCAAGCTGGACGGCACGGCCAAGGGCGGCATCGTGATCGCGGTCCAGCGCGAGCTGGGCGTGCCGGTGAAGCTGGTCGGACTCGGCGAGGGCGCCGACGACCTGGCGCCGTTCGAGCCGGAGGCGTTCGTGGATGCCCTTATCGGAGAGTGACCTACGAGATTCGTACCTGCTCGATTCGTACCTGCTCGAATCGAAGAAGCGCCCGCCTCCCAAGGTGCAGTTGGGGGACGGGCGCTTCGCTGTGTACGACTGTGACGGTTGTGCCCGTTGGTACGTGCTAGGCCCGCGACCGATGCGCCACGTAGGCCAGCGTCCCGAGCAGCAGTCGCGCGGCGGGTGGCTTCGTGGCCGTGTCCAGCTGGGGGGCCCGCAGCCAGCGCACCGGCCCCAGTCCGCCCCGGTCGGACGGTGGGGCCGTGATGGATGTGCCGGGGCCGAGGCCACGCAGGTCGAGGTGGGTCGGGTCGTCCCAGCCCATGCGGTAGAGGAGCTCGGGGAGCTCGGCGGCGGCGCCGGGGGCGACGAGGAACTGTGCGCGGCCCTCGGGCGTGGCGGTGACCGGGCCGAGGGGGAGACCCATCCGCTCGAGCCGGGCCAGCGCCCGGCGTCCGGCCGGCTCGGCCACCTCGATCACGTCGAACGCCCGGCCGACCGGCAGCATCACCGAGGCACCCGGGAACTCCGACCATGCCTTGGCGACCTCGTCGAGCGTGGCCCCGGCCGGGATCTGCGGCGCGAAGTCGAGGGGGTGTGCGCCGGGCGCGCCGCAGTCGGAGCGGCCGCACGAGCAGGCGCCCGCGGCGGCTCGCGCGCCGGGCGCCACGTCCCAGCCCCACAGCCCGGTGAACTCGGCGACGGCGGTGCACTCCGAGGTGCGGCCGCGTCGACGCGTGCCGGACCGGATCTCCCGGATGCCGCCGATCGTGAAGCCCATGCCCCCTCCAACGGGTCCAGCGCGCCGGTGGTTACGGCGCGAAATCGGAACGTGACCCTGTGTGTTCCTGGGAAGCCGGTTACCCTCCGGCGCCGCTCGGTTCACGCGGCGCTTGGAAGCATCCAGGGTTGTGGACTCGGCGACGCGCGCCTCAGGGTGCTTCGCTCCGCCCACTTCCGGTCGTCCTATGTCAAGTGAATCGCGTGGCGGCGTACGTTAGTTCATTCGAAGGGGTGGCGAATGGTGGCGTTTCCCGGATCGCCATGGCTGGAGGCGTGATCGTAGGATTACCGTGTGTGCACGGACCTTCGGGGCACATGCACTCGTGGGTATGCCGGGGGCAAGTCGGCTTTCCGTTCGAAGGGTGACAACTGCCGGACGGGAGACCGTATTTACCGGCATTCTGATAGGGCTTGGCGCACTCGGTGACAAGTGGTCCAAGGGATGGGGGCGTTCCAGTGAGCGGCAACAGCGGAAGCGGTACGAGCGCCGGTGGCGCAGCGCACGCTGCCAAGAGCCCGAACGAGCTGCTCGCGTCCTGGTTCGTGCGCAGCGGCTGGTCGAAGGGCGAACTGGCCCGCCAAGTGAACCGCCGCGCACGCCAGTTGGGTGCCAACCACATCTCGACCGACACCTCGCGGGTACGCCGCTGGCTCGACGGTGAGAACCCCCGCGAGCCGATCCCGCGGATCCTGTCCGAGCTGTTCTCGGAGCGGTTCGGCTGCGTCGTCTCCGTCGAGGACCTCGGCCTGCGCGCCGCCCGCCAGTCACCCTCCGTGTCCGGGGTCGACCTGCCCTGGACGGGTCCGCAGACGGTGGCCCTGCTCAGCGAGTTCTCGCGCAGCGACCTGATGCTGGCGCGGCGCGGCTTCCTCGGGAGTTCGCTGGCCCTTGCTGCGGGCCCGGCCCTCATCGAACCGATGCAGCGCTGGCTGGTCCCCGCGCCGTCCGCCCCGCGCCAGGAGTCCCGGCCCGTCCCGTCCTCCCGCGCGCGTGGCCGGCTGTCCAAGCCCGAGCTGGACCTGCTGGAGTCCACCACCGTGATGTTCCGGCAGTGGGACGCCCAGTGCGGCGGCGGCCTGCGCCGCAAGGCGGTCGTGGGGCAGCTGCACGAGGTGACCGACCTGCTCCAGGAGCCCCAGCCCGAGGCCACCACCAGGAAGCTGTTCAAGGTCGCCGCCGAGCTGGCGGAGCTGGCCGGCTGGATGTCGTACGACGTGGGACTCCAGCCCACCGCCCAGAAGTACTTCGTCCTTGCGCTGCACGCCGCCAAGGAGGCCGGTGACCGGCCGCTCGGCTCGTACATCCTGTCCAGCATGAGCCGCCAGATGATCCACCTCGGCCGGCCCGACGACGCCCTCGAGCTGATCCACCTCGCGCAGTACGGCAGCCGGGACTGCGCGAGCCCGCGCACCCAGTCGATGCTGTATGCGATGGAGGCCCGCGCCTACGCCAACATGGGCCAGCCCGGCAAGTGCAAGCGGGCGGTCCGGATGGCCGAGGACACCTTCTCCGAGTCCGACGAGTGGGACGAGCCGGACCCCGACTGGATCCGCTTCTTCTCCGAGGCCGAGCTGTACGGCGAGAACTCCCACTCCTACCGCGACCTCGCCTATGTCGCGGGCCGCAGCCCGACGTACGCCTCGCTGGCCGAGCCGGTCATGCAGCAGGCCGTGGACCTGTTCGCGAAGGACGGCGAGCACCAGCGGTCGTATGCGCTGAACCTCATCGGCATGGCCACGGTGCATCTGCTGCGGCGCGAGCCCGAGCAGAGCGCGGTCTACGCCGAGCACGCCATGCAGATCGCCAAAAAGGTGCGCTCCGAGCGCGTCAACACTCGTATTCGAAAGACGGTGGACACGGCCGTACGCGATTTCGGGGATCTCGCCGAGGTCGTGGACCTGACGGACAAGCTCGCCGTGGAGCTGCCGGAGACCGCGGAAGCGGTCTGACGACCGCGGGCGAATCCCGCGAAACCCCAGAACCCCGGCCGCGGCCGGCCCTCCCGAACTGCCCGACTCGGCTCCCCCATGCCAGGTCATCGGAAGGCCGCCCGCGGCCGGTCCTGCGTACCTTCAGTGAAGGTTGCGCCACGATAACGATCCGACAGCCGGAGATCCGGCAGTTCATTGATGCGTAACACGCAAGGCGCCTTCGTCACGGCGGCGAAACAATGAGGGGCTTCCACCGAAACGGCGCTGCGCCAATCTCATGGCGCATAACCGGCCCACCCCTCATTCCGCTCAGGCTTCGCCCGCACGGGGCCGTACCAATCGACGAGGAGACGCCGATGGCATCAGCCGCCATCACGCTTGCGGCGGACGCACCCACGCTGTCGTCCGCCAACACAGGCTTCATGCTCATCTGTTCCGCCCTGGTGATGCTCATGACCCCGGGCCTGGCCTTCTTCTACGGAGGCATGGTCCGCGTCAAAAGCACCCTGAACATGCTGATGATGAGCTTCATCAGCCTGGGAATCGTCACCATCCTGTGGGTGCTGTACGGCTTCTCCATGGCGTTCGGCACCGACTCCGGCAGCCTCATCGGCTGGAACTCGGACTGGGTCGGCCTCAGCAACATCGGCCTGACGCAGCTGTGGGACGGTTACACCATCCCGATCTTCGTCTTCCTGGTCTTCCAGCTGATGTTCGCGATCATCACGCCGGCCCTGATCAGCGGCGCGCTGGCCGACCGCGTGAAATTCACCGCGTGGGCGCTGTTCATCGCCCTGTGGGCCACGGTCGTCTACTTCCCGGTCGCGCACTGGGTATGGGGCGCCGGCGGCTGGGCCTTCGAACTGGGCGTGATCGACTTCGCCGGTGGTACGGCGGTCCACATCAACGCGGGTGCCGCGGCGCTCGGCGTGATCCTCGTCATCGGCAAGCGCGTCGGCTTCAAGAAGGACCCGATGCGTCCGCACAGCCTCCCGCTGGTCATGCTCGGCGCCGGTCTGCTGTGGTTCGGCTGGTTCGGCTTCAACGCGGGCTCGTGGCTCGGCAACGACGACGGCGTCGGCGCGCTGATGTTCGTCAACACGCAGGTCGCCACCGCCGCCGCCATGCTGGCCTGGCTCATCTACGAGAAGATCCGCCACGGCGCGTTCACCACGCTGGGCGCCGCCTCCGGCGCGGTCGCCGGTCTGGTCGCGATCACTCCCGCCGGTGGCGCGGTCAGCCCGCTCGGCGCGATCGCCGTCGGCGCCATCGCCGGTCTGCTGTGCGCCATGGCCGTGGGCCTGAAGTACAAGCTCGGCTACGACGACTCGCTCGACGTCGTCGGTGTCCACCTGGTCGGCGGTGTCGTCGGCTCCCTGCTGATCGGCCTCTTCGCCAGCGGCAAGGGCCAGTCCACGGTCGAGGGCCTCTTCTACGGCGGCGGTCTGACCCAGTTCTGGAAGCAGTGCGCCGGTGTCTTCGCAGTCCTGGCCTACTCGCTGATCGTCTCCGCGCTCCTCGCCTTCATCCTCGACAAGACCATCGGAATGCGGGTCCCCGAGGACGACGAGGTCGCCGGCATCGACCAGGCCGAGCACGCCGAGACCGCATACGACTTCAGTGGCGCCGGTGGCGGTGCCGCCCGTACCGCCGCCGGCCCGGCACCGGCTGCCGCGGCGGCGAGCAAGAAGGTGGACGCATGAAGCTCATCACCGCCGTCGTCAAGCCCCACCGGCTCGACGAGATCAAGGAAGCCCTGCAGGCCTTCGGCGTGCACGGCCTGACGGTCACCGAGGCCAGCGGCTACGGTCGTCAGCGGGGCCACACCGAGGTCTACCGCGGAGCCGAGTACACCGTCGACCTGGTCCCGAAGATCCGCATCGAGGTCCTGGCCGAGGACGACGACGCCGAGCAGCTGATCGACGTCATCGTCAAGGCCGCCCGCACCGGCAAGATCGGTGACGGCAAGGTCTGGTCCCTCCCGGTCGAGACGGCCGTACGGGTCCGCACCGGCGAGCGCGGCCCGGACGCGCTCTGAAGCAGGGCAACAGAACAGGAGTCGCTGGGTGACGGGTACGGACGTTCGTAAGGATGCAGAGGACTCGGGACCCAGCGGCTATGCGGCGGCCCGGCTGCGCCTCCTCACCGAGGGGGCGCGGTCCGGGCCGCCGCGCCGTACCGCCCTCGCCGAACTGACCGACGACTGGCTGACCGGCCTGTTCGCCGCCGGCGCCGAGGGGCTGCGCGGGGTCTCCCTGATCGCCGTCGGCGGTTACGGCCGCGGCGAGCTGTCCCCGCGCAGCGACCTGGACCTGCTCCTGCTGCACGACGGCGGCGACAGCACGGCGGTGGCCGCGCTGGCCGACCGCATCTGGTACCCGGTCTGGGACCTCGGCCTCGCCCTCGACCACTCCGTGCGCACCCCCGCCGAGGCCCGCAAGACGGCCGGCGAGGACCTCAAGGTCCAGCTGGGCCTGCTGGACGCCCGGCACATCGCGGGCGACCTGGGACTCACGGCCGGGCTGCGGACGGCGGTCCTGGCCGACTGGCGCAACCAGGCGCCCAGGCGGCTGCCCGAACTCCAGGAGCTGTCCGCCGAGCGCGCCGAGCGGCAGGGCGAGTTGCAGTACCTCCTGGAACCCGACCTCAAGGAAGCCCGCGGTGGCCTGCGGGACGCCACCATCCTGCGCGCCGTCGCCGCCTCCTGGCTGGCCGACGCCCCGCGCGAGGGCCTCGACGACGCCCGGCGCCGACTGCTCGACGTGCGGGACGCCCTGCACCTGACCACCGGGCGCGCTACCGACCGGCTCGCACTGCAGGAGCAGGATCAGGTCGCCGCCGAGCTCGGTCTGCTCGACGCCGACACCCTGCTGCGGCAGGTGTACGAGGCGGCGCGGGTCATCTCGTATGCGAGTGATGTCACTTGGCGTGAAGTGGGGCGTGTACTGCGCTCGCGCGCCGTGCGGCCCCGTCTGCGCGCCATGCTGGGTAGTGGGAAGCCGACCACCGAGCGCTCCCCGCTGGCCGAGGGCGTGGTCGAGCAGGACGGGGAAGTGGTGCTCGCCCGCGCCGCGCGCCCCGAACGCGACCCCGTGCTCCCGCTGCGCGCCGCGGCCGCCGCCGCGCAGGCAGGACTCCCGCTCTCCCTGCACGCCGTTCGGCGCATGGCTGCCACCGTCCGCCCGCTGCCCACGCCCTGGCCTGCCGAGGCGCGCGAGCAACTGGTCACCCTGCTCGGATCCGGCAACCCCACCGTCGACGTCTGGGAGGCGCTGGAGGCCGAGGGGCTGATCACCCGCCTGCTGCCCGACTGGGAGCGGGTCCGCTGCCGTCCGCAGCGCAACGCCGTGCACATCTGGACCGTCGACCGGCATCTGATCGAGACGGCCGTGCGCGCCTCCGAGTTCACCCGCCGCGTCCACCGCCCCGACCTGCTCCTGGTCGCCGCACTGCTGCACGACATCGGCAAGGGCTGGCCCGGCGACCACTCGGTGGCCGGCGAGATCATCGCCAGGGACGTGGCCGGGCGCATCGGCTTCGACCGCGACGACGTGACCGTGCTCGCCACCCTCGTACGCCATCACCTGCTCCTCGTGGACACGGCCACCCGGCGCGACCTGGAGGACCCGGCCACCGTGCGCTCGGTCGCCGAGGCCGTCGGCTCGCAGGGCACGCTGGAGCTGCTGCACGCCCTGACCGAGGCGGACGCCATGGCCACCGGTCCGGCGGCCTGGTCGTCGTGGCGCGGATCCCTGGTCGCCGACCTGGTGAAACGGGTCGCGGCCGTACTCGCCGGGGACGACCCCGACGAGCCCGAGGCCACCGCGCCGACCGCCGAGCAGGAGCGGCTCGCCCTGGAGGCGATCGCCACCGGAAGCCCGGTGCTGGCGCTGCGCGCGCAGACCGAGCCGCCGACCGAGGAGCAGCCTGCCGGCGACCCCGAGCCGCTCGGCGTGGAGCTCCTCATCGCCGTACCGGACCAGCCGGGCGTGCTGCCGGCGGTGGCGGGCGTCCTGGCGATGCACCGACTGACCGTCCGCACCGCGGAACTGCGCGCTCTGGATCTCCCGGTCGGCGTCGAGGGCTCCGTCCTGCTGCTGAACTGGCGGGTCGCCGCTGAGTACGGCTCCCTGCCGCAGGCCGCCCGACTGCGCGCCGACCTCGTACGCGCCCTGGACGGCTCACTGGACATCGCGGGCCGTCTCGCCGAGCGGGACGCGGCGTACCCGCGCCGCCGGGGCGTGGTGGCGCCGCCACCGAGGGTGTCCGTCCACCCGGCCGCCTCCCGGCTGGCCACGGTGATCGAGGTACGGGCCCAGGACGCCCCCGGGCTGCTGTTCCGGATCGGCCGGGCGCTGGAGGACGCGAGCGTGCGGGTGCGCAGCGCCCATGTCAGCACCCTGGGCGCCAACGCCGTCGACGCGTTCTATGTCACAGGGCCGGAGGGGGCGCCGCTGCCCAGGGAAGAGGCGGCATCCGTGGCCCGCAAGCTGGAGGAGACATTGCGGGGCTGAACGGGGGATCCCGGCAACCTGTGCCGCCGGGATACCCTGGAGGGCGATTGCCAGCCGCCACCGACCCCGAGGACCGCGAGCGCCGTGTTCGATACTCTTTCCGATCGCCTCTCAGCGACTTTCAAGAACCTGCGCGGCAAGGGACGGCTCTCCGAGGCGGACATCGACGCGACCGCGCGCGAGATCCGCATCGCCCTCCTCGAAGCGGACGTGGCGCTGCCCGTCGTCCGCACGTTCATCAAGAACGTCAAGGAGCGCGCGCTCGGCGTAGAGGTCTCCAAGGCGCTGAACCCGGCCCAGCAGGTCCTGAAGATCGTCAACGACGAACTCGTGACGATCCTCGGCGGCGAGACCCGCCGTCTGCGGTTCGCCAAGCAGCCGCCCACCGTGATCATGCTGGCCGGTCTGCAGGGTGCCGGTAAGACCACCCTCGCGGGCAAGCTCGCCCACTGGCTGAAGGAGCAGGGCCACTCGCCGCTGCTCGTGGCCTGTGACCTCCAGCGCCCGAACGCCGTGAACCAGCTGAGCGTCGTCGCCGAGCGCGCCGGCGTCGCGGTCTACGCGCCCGAGCCGGGCAACGGCGTGGGTGACCCGGTCAAGGTCGCCAAGGACTCCATCGAGCACGCCAAGGCCAAGGTCCACGACATCGTGATCGTGGACACCGCCGGCCGCCTGGGCATCGACCAGGAGATGATGCAGCAGGCCGCCGACATCCGGGACGCGGTCTCGCCGGACGAGATCCTGTTCGTCGTCGACGCGATGATCGGTCAGGACGCGGTCAACACCGCCGAGGCCTTCCGTGACGGCGTCGGCTTCGACGGCGTGGTGCTCTCCAAGCTCGACGGTGACGCCCGCGGTGGCGCGGCCCTGTCCATCCGGCAGATCACCGGCAAGCCGATCATGTTCGCGTCGAACGGCGAGAAGCTCGACGAGTTCGACGCCTTTCACCCGGACCGGATGGCCTCCCGCATCCTCGACATGGGTGACCTGCTCACCCTGATCGAGCAGGCGGAGAAGACGTTCGACCAGGCCGAAGCCCAGAAGATGGCCGAGAAGCTGGCCTCCAAGAAGGGCCAGGACTTCACCCTCGACGACTTCTTGGCCCAGATGGAGCAGGTCAGGAAGATGGGCTCCATCTCCAAGCTGCTCGGCATGCTCCCGGGCATGGGCCAGATCAAGGACCAGATCAACAACCTCGACGAGCGGGACGTCGACCGCACGGCCGCGATCATCAAGTCGATGACCCCGGCCGAGCGCCAGGAACCGACGATCATCAACGGCTCGCGGCGCGCCCGTATCGCCCGCGGTTCCGGTGTCGAGGTCGGCGCGGTCAAGAACCTCGTCGAGCGGTTCTTCGAGGCCCGCAAGATGATGTCCCGCATGGCGCAGGGCGGCGGCATGCCGGGGATGCCGGGGATGCCGGGCATGGGTGGCGGTCCCGGCCGGACGA
The DNA here is from genome assembly GCF_055656945.1 of Streptomyces sp. NPDC111606. Classification (NCBI taxonomy): domain Bacteria; kingdom Bacillati; phylum Actinomycetota; class Actinomycetes; order Kitasatosporales; family Streptomycetaceae; genus Streptomyces; species Streptomyces sp. NPDC111606. Next base: position 192,943 of record NZ_JBVKBY010000011.1, on the reverse strand, counting down.
AGAAGCAGCCGAAGAAGGCCAAGGGCAAGCAGCGCTCCGGCAACCCGATGAAGCGCAAGCAGCAGGAGCAGGAGGAGGCCGCCCGCCGGGCCGCCGCCGCTGAGGGCGGCGCCTTCGGGCTGCCGGGCCAGCAGGCCGGGCAGGACTTCGAGCTGCCGGACGAGTTCAAGAAGTTCATGGGCTGACGGTTCGTTTCGTACGGCTGACTCGTCCCGTACGGCCATCCCGTCTCCTGCGTCACTGGGGGCGCCCCTCGCTCTGGGGGGCGCCCCCAGCGCATGCCACGGCTCGGTATCTGCCGTAACGTCCAGATATGAGCAATGCCGCGCCGCCGCGCAAGGCTCCTGACCAGCCGTGGCGCACCGAGGGCACGCCGGACGAGCCGCCCGGGCGCCCCCGCGGTCGACGGATGCGCGGTCGCTGGTGGGGCCTGCTCCTCACCGCGGTGATCGTCTTCCTGCTCGCCTACGTGGGGCTGACCTATCTCGACCGGGGCAACGAGCCGACGATCTCGTACACGGAGTTCAGCAGGCAGGTCGACGCCGGCAACGTCTCCAAGATCTACTCCAAGGGCGACGCGATCCAGGGCGAACTCAAGAGCGCCCGGGACAACCCCGACGGAGACGGCGACTACACCAAGTTCAAGACCCAGCGCCCCGCCTTCGCGGACGACGAGCTCTGGCAGGACCTGAGCAGCCGCGATGTGACGGTGACCGCCGAGCCGGTCGTGCGGGAGCGCGGCGTCCTGTCCAACCTGCTCTTCTCCCTGATCCCGATCGTGCTTCTGCTCGCCGTCTGGATCTTCGTCGCCCGGCGGATGGGCGCCGGCCTCGGCGGCGCGGGCGGCATGCTCGGCCGCAAGGCGCCCCCGAAACCGGTGGAGCTCCAGCCGGGCACGGAGCGCACGACCTTCGCCGACGTCGCCGGCATCGACGAGGTCAAGGGCGAGCTGGACGACGTCGTCGACTTCCTGGAGCATCCCGACGCCTACCGCAGGATGGGAGCGAAGATGCCGCGCGGCGTGCTGCTGGCGGGCCCGCCCGGCACCGGCAAGACCCTGCTGGCCCGCGCGGTGGCGGGCGAGGCGGGCGTGCCGTTCTTCTCCGCCTCCGCCTCCGAGTTCATCGAGATGATCGTGGGTGTCGGCGCCTCCCGCGTCCGGGAACTGTTCGCCGAGGCCCGCAAGGTGGCACCGTCGATCATCTTCATCGACGAGATCGACACCATCGGACGGATGCGCGGCGGCGGGGCGTCGGTGAGCGGCCACGACGAGCGCGAGCAGACGCTGAACCAGATCCTCACGGAGATGGACGGCTTCTCCGGCTCCGAGGGCGTGATCGTCATCGCGGCGACGAACCGGGCCGACATCCTGGACCCGGCGCTGACCCGGCCCGGCCGCTTCGACCGGGTCGTCAACGTCGCACCGCCGGACCGCGGCGGACGCGAGGCCATCCTGCGCATCCACACCCGCGAGATCCCGCTCGCCGAGGACGTGGACCTGGCCCAGCTGGCCCGCACCACCCCGGGCATGACAGGCGCGGATCTGGCCAACCTCGCCAACGAGGCCGCGCTCCTCGCCGTCAAGCGCAAGCAGGACCAGGTGACCCAGCCGGACCTGTCCGAGGCCCTGGAGAAGGTGCAACTGGGCGCCGAGCGCACCCTGGTGATGCCCGAGGAGGACCGCCGGCGCACCGCGTACCACGAGAGCGGACACGCCCTCCTCGGCATGCTGCAGCCGGGCGCCGACCCCGTACGCAAGATCACCATCGTGCCCCGCGGCCGGGCGCTCGGGGTGACGATGTCGACCCCCGAGGTGGAGCGGTACGCGCACTCGGAGGGGTACCTGCGCGGGCGGATCATCGGTGCCCTGGGCGGCATGGCGGCGGAACAGGTGGTCTACGAGGTCGTCACCACGGGTGCGGAGAACGACCTCGAACAGGTCAGCAACATCGCGCGCGCCATGGTCGCCCGCTGGGGCATGAGCGAGCGCGTGGGCCGGCTGTCCGCCCTGCCCAGCGACGCCCAGCAGGCGTACGGGCTCGCGGCAGCCCCGCAGACCCTCGACGTGATCGACGCCGAGATGCGCCGGATCGTCGACGAGTGCTACGAGGAGGCCTGCCGCAAACTCCAGGACCACCGCGGGCAGTTGAACGCCCTGGCCGAGGCGCTGCTGGAGAACGAGACGCTGGAGGAGGCCGAGGCGTACCGGATCGCCGGGATCACGCGGCTGAAGAAGGACGACGCCCAGTAGGGCTCAGGGCACGCGGGCGATCAGGTACCGGAACACGTTCGGCATCCATACCGTGCCGTCCTGCCGCAGGTGCGGATGCAGCGCCTCCGTCACCTCCTTGTCCACCTGAGCCTGGTCGGTCGCCGCGATCGCCGCGTCGAACAGCCCCGTCGACAGCAGCCCCCGTACGGCACTGTCGACGTCCGCGTACCCGAACGGGCAGGCCACCCGCCCGGAACCGTCGGGCCTGAGGCCCGCGCGCTGGGCGACCTCCTCCAGGTCGTCGCGCAGGGCGGGGCGCCAACTGCCCGTACTGCGCAGGGGATCGGCCAGCTTGGTGGCCACCCGCAACACGGACGACGTGGCGCAGCGCTCCGGCGGGCCCCAGCCGGCGAGCACCACGGGCGCCCCCCGCTCGGCGAGCGGCGTCACGGCCGCGAGCGCCTCACCGAGCCCTTCCGAGTCACCCGCCAGGCACCCGATGGGCTCGAACGCGGTCACCAGGGTGTACGCGGGCGTCCGCGCGTCGGCCGCGGCGGCCAGGTCGCCGGGCGAGCCGTCCACGAGCCGGGCCTCGCCCTGCGCGCGCGTGCCCCACGCCTCGGGCAGCAGCCGCTGCCGCGCGAGGGCCAGCCGTTCGTGGGAGGAGGACTCGACACCGGTGACGGCCGCGCCTCTGGACGCCGCCATCAGCAGGGCGAGGCCGCTGCCGCAGCCCAGACCCAGCAGCCGGGTGCCGGCGCCCACTTCCACTCGCTCGTAGACGGCCTCGTAGAGCGGAACCAGCATCCGCTCCTGGATCTCGGACCAGTCACGCGCGCGTGCACTCGGGTTCACGCGGGGCGTCGCGCCCGCATGAGGTGGGTGCTGCCGCACGAGCGTAGGTGTCATCTAAAGCGCCCCAATCGCCGTGAGTTGCCGCTGTACCTGATTCCGTGGCCCCCGTGACATGCGCTCACATCCCCCCGTATGCCAGGAAACTCCGCACCCGTCGTTGCGTCCAGGGGTCGCGGAGCCCGGCTTGTGAGATCCCTGCGTCCGTGGCCAAAATTCACATTCCGGCAACGTGGACCCGTACCATCGCGCCATGGCAAAGGCACCCGTACTCACGCCACGGGCGGACGACTTCCCGCGCTGGTACCAGGATCTGATCGCCAAGGCGGAGCTGGCCGACAACGGCCCGGTGCGCGGCACGATGGTCATCCGGCCGTACGGGTACGGGCTGTGGGAGCGGATGCAGGCCGAGATGGACTCCCGGATCAAGGAGACGGGCACGCAGAACGCGTACTTCCCGCTCCTCATCCCGCAGTCGTATCTCACGCGCGAGGCGGACCACGTCGAGGGCTTCGCGCCGGAGCTCGCGGTCGTCACGCACGGCGGTGGCAAGGAGCTCGAGGAGCCGGCGGTCGTCCGCCCCACCTCCGAGATGATCGTCAACGACTACTTCTCGAAGTGGGTGCAGAGCTACCGCGACCTGCCCCTGCTGATCAACCAGTGGGCGAACGTGGTCCGTTGGGAACTCAGGCCGCGCCTCTTCCTGCGCACGACCGAGTTCCTGTGGCAGGAGGGCCACACCGCGCACGCCGGCTACGAGGACGCCCGCGACTTCGCCGCGCACATCCACCGCGCGGTCTACGAGGACTTCATGGTGAACGTCCTCGCGATGGACGTCGTCCCCGGCCGCAAGACCGTCAAGGAGCGCTTCGCCGGCGCCGTCAACACCCTCACGCTCGAAGGCATGATGGGTGACGGCAAGGCCCTGCAGATGGCCACCAGCCATGAGCTGGGGCAGAACTTCGCCAAGGCCTTCAACACCTCGTACCTGTCGAAGGACGGCACCCAGGAACTGGTCTGGCAGACCTCCTGGGGCTCGACCACCCGCATGATCGGCGCCCTGGTGATGATGCACGGCGACGACAACGGCCTGCGGGTCCCGCCGCGCCTCGCGCAGATCCAGGCCGTCGTCCTCGCCATCAAGGGCGACGAGGCGGTTCTGGCCAAGGTCCGCGAGATCGGCGACCGGCTGAAGGCGGCCGGCATCCGCGTCCACGTGGACGACCGCACCGACACCCCCTTCGGCCGCCGCGCGGTCGACTGGGAGCTCAAGGGCGTGCCCGTCCGCATCGAGGTCGGGCCCCGTGACCTGGAGAACGGCACCGCGATGCTGGCCCGCCGCATCCCCGGCGGCAAGACGCCGATCGCGATCGAGGATCTCGTACGACTGCTCCCCGCCGTCCTGGAGGAGGACCAGGCGCTGCTGCTGACCCAGGCCCGCGAGCGCCGCGAGTCCCGCACCACCGACGTGACGACGATCGAGGAGGCCGTCGAGGCGGCCGTCGCCGGCGGCTGGGCGCGCATCCCGTGGGCGACGCTCGGCGAAGAGGGCGAGGCCAGGCTGGCCGAGCACGCGGTGTCCGTACGGTGTCTGGTCGCCGAGGGCGGGTCGGTGCCGGACGCCGATGACGCACCCGGTAACGTCGCCGTCCTGGCGCGCGCATACTGAGACGACGCCCGTGTGGAACGAGAGCGGCCGAAACGCCTCTTGCGCATTCGCGGACCACAGTCGCACCGGCGCGTGGACGGGGCGTACGCGCCGGGGCGTACGTCAGACTACGCACCGGCTTGGTATGAGCTGTGAGGCTTCTCCGCAGATCAGCGCACCCGCCCTCGTCCGGGCGCATCATTCGCAACTGACGGGTACGTGCAAATTATTTGGGATGCCCCGGAATCGGAACACAGCGGCACTCCGGCTCGTTGTCATTACGTGAGCACGACACAGACACCACCTGTACTCGCCGCAGAGCTGGCGCAGGCGTGGGCCGACATTCAGCGGTACCACCCCGAGCTGCCGGATCTCGCCGCGCCAGAGTCCCTGATCGGGGAGTCGTCGTCCGCGTGCGGTCACGAGCTCTCCTTCGAGCGACTGCTTCACGAGGCAGTCCATGGCATCGCCGCCGCACGCGGCGTCCGCGACACATCCCGGGCCGGCCGCTACCACAACCGCAGATTCCTCGCCGTCGCCGAGGAGCTGGGCCTGGACCACCCCGAGGAGCCGCACCCGAGCAGCGGTTTCTCCCTGGTCACGCTCAACCCCGAGGCCAAGCGCCGCTACCGCCCGACCATCGAACGCCTCCAGCGCGCCCTGAAGGCCCACACGGCGGCCACCTCCGCCGACACGAGCAGGACCTTCCGGGGCCCGGCCGCCCGTCACGGTTCCTCCGGGGGCGGCGTCCGAGTCAAGGCGGTCTGCGACTGCGGCCGTAACGTCCGGGTCGTCCCGTCGGTGCTGGCGCAGGCGCCGATCGTGTGCGGCGGCTGCGGGAAGCCGTTCCGGATTCCCGAGGTGGTCGGAGCGGCGTAGCGACGCCTCGTCGGACACCGGCATCTCGTGGCTGCCGGTTCAGTACGTGGCGTGGACGCCGGGGTGCCGTTGCGCAGCCGTATCGACGGCACCCCAGCAGCGTCGGCCTGCGCGCCCCACCCGACGGCATCCCTGTCGCCGGGTGCCTCTCAGTCATGCCCGGGCACCCTCCCGGCCCCCTCGGCTCAAAAGCGCTCCGCAGGGTGTGGCACAATGGCTAGCTGTACTCGACAGCCGCACAGGAACCCTCTCGCCTCCGGCTGACGCGTCCATCGGGCACTCGGGTACCGCAACCCCACGCGGCAGTCTCGCCGTGCCCAACCACGTCAAAACCAGGAGAACCCACTCCCGTGGCAGTCAAGATCAAGCTGAAGCGTCTGGGCAAGATCCGTTCGCCTCACTACCGCATCGTCGTCGCCGACTCCCGCACCCGCCGTGACGGCCGTGCGATCGAGGAGATCGGCAAGTACCACCCGACGTACAACCCGTCGGTGATGGAGGTCGACGCCGAGCGCGTGGCGTACTGGCTCGGCGTCGGCGCCCAGCCGACCGAGCCCGTCCTCGCCATTCTGAAGAAGACCGGCGACTGGCAGAAGTTCAAGGGCGAGCCCGCCCCGGCTCCGCTGCTCGTCGCCGAGCCGAAGAAGGCGCGCCCGACGTTCGAGGCCCTCAGCGGCGAGGACGAGGGCAAGGGTGAGGCGATCACCCAGAAGAAGAAGGCGGAGAAGAAGGACGAGGCCAACGCCGAGTCCGCGTCGGCCGAGGCCTGAGCATGCTCGAGGAGGCTCTCGAGCACCTCGTGAAGGGCATCGTCGACAACCCGGACGATGTGCAGGTCGCCTCGCGCAACCTGCGTCGCGGGCGTGTGCTGGAGGTCCGGGTCCACCCCGACGACCTCGGTAAGGTGATCGGCCGCAACGGCCGTACCGCACGCGCTCTGCGCACCGTCGTGGGCGCCATCGGCGGCCGCGGTGTCCGCGTCGACCTAGTCGACGTGGACCACGTCCGCTGACGCCGAACGCAGCACCGGCTCGGGCCGGGGAGGGCCACTGGGCCGTCCCCGGCCCGTAGTCGTAAGGCGGTTCATGGCCGCCGTACGGCCAGTCGCATGACAGGAGAGCAAGCACAGTGCAGCTGGTAGTCGCACGGATCGGCCGCGCCCATGGCATCAAGGGCGAGGTCACCGTCGAGGTTCGCACCGACGAGCCGGAACTGCGGCTCGCCCCCGGCGCCGTCCTGGCCACCGACCCGGCCGCCACCGGGCCGCTCACCATCGAGACGGGCCGCGTCCACAGCGGCCGCCTCCTCCTGCGCTTCGAGGGGGTCAAGGACCGCACCGGCGCCGAGGCGCTGCGCAACACGCTCCTCATCGCGGAGATCGACCCGGACGAGCTGCCCGAGGAAGAGGACGAGTACTACGACCACCAGCTCATGGACCTCGACGTGGTGACCGTGGACGGGGTCGAGGTCGGTCGTATCACCGAGATCTCGCACCTGCCGTCCCAGGACCTCTTCATCGTGGAGCGGCCCGACGGGAGCGAGGTGATGATCCCCTTCGTCGAGGCGATCGTCACCGAGATCGACCTGGAGGAGCAGCGCGCCGTCATCGCCCCGCCGCCGGGTCTGATCGACGACGCCGCCGAGATCGCTTCCTCGCGTGACGCGGAGGCCGAGGGCTGATGCGGCTCGACGTCGTCACGATCTTTCCCGAGTACCTGGAGCCCCTGAACGTCTCCCTCGTCGGCAAGGCACGCGCGCGTGGGCAGCTCAACGTCCAGGTGCACGACCTGCGTAGCTGGACGTACGACCGCCACAACACGGTCGACGACACCCCGTACGGCGGCGGCCCCGGCATGGTCATGAAGACCGACCCCTGGGGCGACGCGCTGGACTCCGTCCTGGCCGACGGCTACGAGACGGGCTCCCGCGGGCCCTGTCTGATCGTCCCCACCCCCAGCGGCCGCCCCTTCACCCAGGAACTCGCCGTCGAACTCTCCGAGCGGCCCTGGCTGATCTTCACGCCGGCCCGCTACGAGGGCATCGACCGCCGGGTCATCGACGAGTACGCGACCCGAATGCCGGTGCACGAGGTGTCCATCGGCGACTACGTCCTCGCCGGCGGCGAGGCCGCCGTACTGGTCATCACCGAGGCCGTGGCACGCCTGCTGCCCGGCGTCCTGGGCAACGCCGAGTCCCACCGGGACGACTCCTTCGCGCCCGGCGCGATGGCGAGCCTCCTGGAGGGCCCCGTCTACACCAAGCCGCCCGAGTGGCGCGGCCGGGACATCCCCGACGTGCTGCTCAGCGGCCACCACGGCAAGATCGCCCGGTGGCGGCGTGACGAGGCTCTCAGGCGTACGACGGCCAACCGGCCCGACCTGATCGAGCGCTGCGACCCCAAGGCCTTCGACAAGAAGGACCGCGAGATGCTCTCCATCCTGGGCTGGATGCCCGACCCGGAGGGGGAGCGGTTCGGCCGATTTTGGCGCAGGACCGAGGGCGTGGAACAATAGGTCGCTGTTGTGCGCCGTCCGGCATGCGCCCCTGCCACAGGGGGACACGACGCCCGCCCCGACGCGAACAGCAACCTCACGAAAAACCTATCTCCCGCCTATGACCTGTGGCATGGGCGAAGAAAGCAGACGAAATGTCTCACCTGCTCGACTCGGTCGACTCCGCGTCGCTGCGCAGCGACGTCCCGGCCTTCCGCCCGGGCGACACCGTCAACGTCCACGTCCGCGTCATCGAGGGCAACCGCTCCCGTGTGCAGCAGTTCAAGGGCGTTGTGATCCGCCGCCAGGGCGCCGGCGTTCGCGAGACCTTCACGGTCCGCAAGGTCTCCTTCTCCGTCGGCGTCGAGCGCACCTTCCCGGTGCACACCCCGATCGTCGAGAAGATCGAGCTCGTCACCCGCGGTGACGTGCGTCGCGCCAAGCTGTACTACCTGCGTGAGCTGCGCGGCAAGGCGGCGAAGATCAAGGAGAAGCGCGAGAACTGAGCGCTTCAGGGGGCTAGCCCCCGCGGGGTCCCGAGCGGGGCCGGATAACATCTGGCCCCGATGGACACCGAAGCACAGCCGACGGAGCGCGACCGCTCCTCCCGCCCTTCCGAATCCGAGGCGATCTCGGACACCGAGGGACAGGAGGGACGGTCGCGCTTCGCGTTGGTGTCGCGGATCACCGCATGGGTCCCGGGCGGGCGGATCAGCCTGACCCTGCTGGTCTTCCTGGTCTTTCTGCTGCTGCTCAACACGTTCGTGCTGCGGCCGTTCGAGATTCCCAGCGGATCCATGGAGTCCGGATTGAGGATCGGCGACCGCGTTCTCGTAAATAAGTTGGCGTACCGTTTCGGTGCCGAGCCGCGACGCGGCGATGTTGTCGTGTTCGACGGAACTGGGTACTTCGGGGATGCGGACTACGTCAAGCGCGTTGTGGGTGTGGGGGGAGACCGCGTGGTCTGCTGTGACAAGGAGGGGAGGATCCAGGTGAACGGCCGGTCTGTCGACGAGTCGACGTTCCTGTACCCCGGTGACAGCCCGTCCACGGTGCCCTTCGACGTCGTCGTTCCCGACGGCACCCTGTTCGTCCTCGGCGACCATCGCAGCGAGTCCAGTGACTCCCGCGACCATCTCGGCTCGCCCGGCGGCGGCATGATCCCGCTCGACGACGTCATCGGCCGCGTCGACTGGATCGTATGGCCGACCGCCCACTGGACCCGCCTGGACCGTCCGGACGCCTACGCGCGCGTGCCCGCCGCGGAGGGCGCGCATGGGTAACCGTGGCAAACCGCGGGGCGTCGCGAGCAGCCCCGCCGAGAATCTGCTGCCCACCGGTTCCCGGCGCGCCGCCAGCCCCGCCGGCGGTCGTACACGCGCGGAGCGGCGCAAGCTCCAGCGCAAGGTCAAGCGCCGCCGCAGGCGCTCCGCGATCAAGGAGATACCCCTCCTCGTCGGCGTCGCTGTCCTCATAGCGCTGGTCCTGAAGACGTTTCTCGTCCAGGCCTTCGTGATCCCGTCCGGCTCGATGGAGCAGACGATCCAGATCGGCGACCGCGTCCTGGTCGACAAGCTCACCCCTTGGTTCGGCTCCGAGCCGCAGCGCGGGGACGTCGTCGTCTTCAAGGACCCCGGCGGCTGGCTCCAGGACGAGCAGACGACGGTGAAGAAGGAGGACCCCGTCGTCATCAAGCAGGTCAAGGAGGCGCTCACCTTCATCGGCCTGCTGCCGTCCGAGGACGAGAAGGACCTCATCAAGCGCGTCGTGGGGGTCGGCGGCGACCGCGTCAAGTGCTGTGACACGCAAGGGCGAGTCACCGTCAACGGCGTTCCCCTGAACGAGGACTATCTCTACCCCGGCAACGCCCCCTCCGACTCGAAGTTCGACATCACCGTCCCGCAGGGCCGGCTGTGGGTGATGGGCGACCACCGCGCCAACTCCGCGGACTCCCGCGCACACCAGAACCAGGGCTACGGCGGCACGGTCTCCGAGGGCGAGGTCGTGGGACGGGCCATGGTCATCGCCTGGCCCTTCGGTCACTGGAACTCACTCGAGGAACCGAAAACTTACGCATCGGTGTCCGACGCGGCGACCGGGTCGACCGCGGCCGCCCAGCAGTCGCATAGGGTTGCTTCCGACGAATCGATCAGAACGATTCAGCTCCCGAGCCCTGCGGAACTCCCGCTCGTTATGGGAGTGGTGGGCCTGCACCGTCTCTCGGGCAGGCAGCGGCACAGAGTGAGGAGTTGGCGTGGGGGATGTGGCGGTTGGCGCACGATCCGGGCACGACGGCGAGGAGCACCGCGGACGCCCCGTGGGCGCAGCCGACCCGGCCGCGGACGGCGCCGTGACCTCCGGGAATGACCCCGGAGCGGCGGGCGACGGCGATGGGTCCGGCGGACGGCCGCCGACCGACGGTCAGGGGTCGGGCGGGGCATCCCCCCAGTCGAAGAAGCAGCGCTCCTTCTGGAAGGAGCTGCCCATCCTGATCGGTATCGCGCTCGTTCTCGCGCTGCTGATCAAGACGTTCCTGGTGCAGGCGTTCTCCATCCCCTCCGACTCGATGCAGAACACCCTCCAGCAGGGTGACCGCGTCCTGGTCGACAAGCTCACCCCCTGGTTCGGCTCCGAGCCCGAGCGCGGCGAGGTCGTCGTCTTCCACGACCCCGACCAGTGGCTGGCCGGTGAGCCCACCCCCGACCCCAACGCCCTGCAGACCTTCCTCAGCTGGATCGGCCTGATGCCGTCCGCGGAGGAGAAGGACCTCATCAAGCGCGTCGTGGGCGTCGGCGGCGACACCATCCAGTGCGAGGGCACCGGCCCCCTGACGGTCAACGGCAAGGCGCTGAACGAGCCGTACGTCTACCCGGGCAACACCCCGTGCAGCCAGGACGACCAGGGCGGCCAGTTCAAGGTCAAGGTCCCCGAGGGCAAGATCTGGGTCATGGGCGACCACCGGCAGAACTCCCGGGACTCGCGCTACAACCAGTCCGACAAGAACCACGGCATGGTCCCCGTCAACGAGGTCGTCGGCCGCGCCATCGTGATCGCCTGGCCGATCAACCGCTGGGACAACCTGCCGGTTCCGGACACCTTCGACCAGAACCTGAGCGCCCGTTCCGCCGCTCTGACGGTCGCCCCGCAAGGCCTTGCGCTCGCAGGTGCGGTGCCGCTGGTGCTGTGGCGCCGGCAGCGGATCAAGGCGGAGCAGACCCGCTGACCGCCTGACGCCCTTCCTGGGGTGAGGCCCCCGCCGCGGAGAGCTTGGGAAAGCTTTGCCGAGCCCGTGGCCCGAGGCGCTCAGGAGGGGCTGCCCGGTGTCGGTACCGCCGGGTAGGGTGCGGACCCATGGGTGGCGAGAGCACGACACGTACGGCGCCGCGTGGCGGTGGCGCGAGCAGTGGCCCGGCGGGCAGCCGGACCGGGGAGCGGTTGTCCGGACTGGCCGTGGCGCTGGGCCTGGTGCTGTTCCTGGCCGGGTTCGCCTGGGGAGCGGTGGTCTACCGGCCGTACACCGTGCCCACCAGTTCGATGGCGCCGACGATCGGCGCGGGCGACCGGGTGCTGGCCCAGCGTGTCGACGGCGGTGAGGTGCGCCGCGGTGACGTGGTCGTGTTCACCGACAAGACCTGGGTGACCAACGCACCCGTCGTCAAGCGCGTGGTCGCCGTCGGCGGTGACACGGTCGCCTGCTGCACGGACGGCAAGCTGACCGTCAACGGCAAGCAGATCGACGAGCCCTACCTGGCCAAGGACGGCTTGGCCGAGATCCAGAACTTCCCGACGGTGACGGTGCCGAAGGACAGGCTCTTCCTGCTCGGCGACGAGCGCAGCGGCTCCCTGGACTCCACGGCCCACCTCACGGACGCCGCCAAGGGCACCGTGGCGCGCAGTGCCGTGTCGGCCCGCGTGGACGCCGTCGTCTGGCCCATGGACGGCATGCTGGAGCCCGCCGCGAGCTTCGAGCAGCTCGGCTCGCTGTCGTCGCCGGGGCCGCTGCGGACGATGGTCGCCCTGATCGTCGGCGGAGGTGTGCTCGTCCTGGCCGGCGGCGCCTACGGCCCGATCGCGAAACGAATGAGCAAGCGCTCCCAGACCGGTACGGAGCCCGCGGGTGCCCGCTGAGGCGACGGGCGTGGGGAACGGTCCGTACGGTGGGACGGGCCTCGGGAACGGGCCGTACGGCGACTCGTACGACGGCGGACTGCGCAAGGTCGCCCGAGTCGTCCTCCTCGACCCGCAGGACCGCATTCTGCTGCTGCACGGCCACGAGCCGGAGGATCCGGCCGACGACTGGTGGTTCACCCCGGGAGGCGGCGTCGAGGGCGACGAGAGCCGTGCCCAGGCCGCCCTGCGGGAACTCGCCGAGGAGACCGGCATCACGGAGGTCGAGCTCGGCCCCGTGCTGTGGCACCGGATGTGCTCGTTCCCGTTCGCCGGCCGCCGCTGGGACCAGGACGAGTGGTACTACCTGGCCCGCACGACACAGACGGCGACGCGGGCCATGGGCCTCACCGAACTGGAGCGTCGCAGCGTCGCAGGAGCACGCTGGTGGACGTGTCGGGAACTTGCCCAGGCACATGAGACGGTGTATCCGACCAGACTCGCCGAGCTACTGCGCACACTGCTCGACGAAGGTCCCCCCGCTGGGCCCGTGACCCTTGACCCCGAAATTGTCTAGGTGCGGACGGGACTGGCGCACAATGGTGGGATCGCACGGCTGAAGGGGAACATGCCATGAGCGCCGAGGACCTCGAAAAGTACGAGACCGAGATGGAGCTCAAGCTCTATCGGGAGTACCGCGATGTCGTCGGTCTGTTCAAGTACGTGATCGAGACCGAGCGGCGCTTCTACCTGACCAACGACTACGAGATGCAGGTGCACTCGGTCCAGGGCGAGGTGTTCTTCGAGGTGTCCATGGCGGATGCCTGGGTGTGGGACATGTACCGGCCGGCCCGGTTCGTGAAGCAGGTCCGAGTGCTCACATTCAAGGACGTGAACATCGAGGAGCTCAACAAGAGCGATCTCGAGCTCCCGAGCGGGTGAGGTTCACACGCAGGGGTGACGGAGTTTTCCACAGTCGCGGACTTGTCCACCAAGATCCAATAGCTCGCTGAGCTGCACTCATCGTTGGCGCCGGAGGTGGTGCCGACATGAGCACGAGCAAGGGAAGCGCACGCAGCGCACTGGGCAGGTACGGCGAGACGCTGGCCGCACGACGGCTGGTCGAGGCCGGGATGACGGTTCTGGAGCGCAACTGGCGCTGCGGCAGGACCGGAGAGATCGACATCGTCGCCAGGGACGGCGATGTGCTGGTCGTATGCGAGGTGAAGACCCGCAGGACGGGCGCCTTCGAGCATCCGATGGCCGCGGTGACCCCGGAGAAGGCGGAACGCCTGCGCGGCCTCGCGGAACACTGGATCCACACCCACGGCGGGGCTCCACCCGGAGGCGTCCGCATCGACCTCGTCGGCGTGATCCTGCCCGGCCGCGGCGCGCCCGTGGTCGAGCACGCGCGAGGGGTGGCCTGAGATGGGGTTCGCGCGTACGTGCTCGGTCGCTCTGGTGGGCGTCGAGGGCGTTGTGGTGGAGGTCCAGGCGGATCTGGAGCCGGGGGTGGCGGCGTTCACCCTGGTGGGACTGCCGGACAAGAGCCTGTCGGAGAGCCGGGACCGGGTACGGGCGGCCGTCGTGAACTCGGGCGGGGAGTGGCCGCAGAAGAAGCTCACCGTCGGGCTCAGCCCGGCGTCGGTGCCCAAGGCGGGCAGCGGCTTCGACCTGGCCGTCGCATGTGCCGTCCTCGGCGCCGCCGAGCGGATCGATCCACGGGTCCTCGCCGACATCGTGATGATCGGCGAGCTGGGCCTGGACGGACGGGTGCGTCCCGTGCGGGGCATCCTGCCCGCGGTGCTGGCCGCCGCGGACGCCGGCTACGAGCAGGTCGTCGTCCCCGAATGCGCCGCGGCCGAGGCCTCGCTGGTGCCGGGCGTGTCGGTACTCGGCGTGCGCAGTCTGCGCCAGCTGATCGCCGTCCTCGCGGACGAACCCGTGCCCGACGAGGAACCGGAGGAGCAGGGCCGCCCGGACCCACTCCTCGCGAGCCTGCGGGTGCCGGGCACCGGGGCGGCCACGGGCATGCACAGCATGGGTGCCACCGAGCCCGACCACGGGCACGACCTCGCCGACGTGGTGGGTCAGATCTCGGCGCGTACGGCCGTGGAGGTCGCCGCGGCGGGCGGGCATCACCTGTTCCTCGAGGGGCCGCCCGGCGCGGGCAAGACGATGCTCGCGGAGCGGCTGCCGGCCATCCTGCCCCGGCTGCGCAGGGAGGAGTCGCTGGAGGTCACGGCAGTGCACTCGGTGGCGGGGTTGCTGCCCCCGGGAAAGCCCCTGATCGACGTGGCCCCCTACTGCGCACCGCATCACTCGGCGACCATGCAGTCGCTCGTCGGCGGCGGCGCGGGCATCGCCCGGCCGGGCGCGGTTTCACTCTCCCACCGGGGGGTCCTCTTCCTGGACGAGACGCCGGAGTTCAACAGCCACGCCCTCGACGCCCTGCGGCAGCCGCTGGAAGCCGGGCATGTGGTGATCGCGCGCAGCGCCGGCGTGGTGCGCTTCCCGGCGAAGTTCCTGATGGTGCTCGCGGCCAACCCCTGCCCCTGCGGCCGTTTCTCCCAGACGGGCGATCTGTGCGAGTGCCCGCCCTCGGCGATCCGCCGCTATCAGGCGCGGCTGTCGGGGCCGCTGCTCGACCGGGTCGACCTCCGCGTCGAGGTGGACCGTGTCACGCGCGCCCAGCTGACCGAGCGCGGGGCCCGGGGCGAGTCCACGGCCACCGTCGCCGACCGGGTGCGCGCGGCCCGCGAGCGGGCCTCGGACCGCCTCGCGCGTACCCCGTGGCGGACCAACAGTGAGATCCCCGGACGGGAGCTGCGCAGCCGCTGGTACGCGGCGATCGGCGCCATGGACGAGGCGGAACGGAACCTGGAACGCGGCGTACTGACCGCACGAGGACTCGACCGTGTGCTGCGGGTCGCCTGGACCGTCGCCGACCTGGTCGGCCACGACCGGCCCGACGCGACGGACGTCGCCCTGGCCCTGCAACTGCGCACCGGTGTGCCGCGCGGCGTGCCCATGGCCATCGGGGCGCTGACGTGAACGGCACCGAGGATCCGGACGACGAACTGCTCGGCCGGGTCTTCCTCAGCCGGGTCGTCGAGCCGGGGGACGAGGTCGCCGGGCGGTGGGTGCGGGAGTACGGCGTGGGGGAAGTGGTGCGGCGGTTACGGGACGGGGCGGAGGCCTTGCCGGGCGTGAGTTACAAGCGGTGGGACGGGCTGCGGGCCCGGGGGCTGAGGGCTGAGCCCGACCGGGATCTCGCCGTCGCCCGGGAGGCCGGCGTGCGGTTCCTGCGCCCCGGGGACATCGAGTGGCCGGGGCAGCTCGACGACCTTGGGGATGCCCGGCCCCTCGGGCTGTGGGTGCGCGGGCGGGCCAGTCTGCGGATGTGGGCGTTGCGATCCGTGGCCGTCGTCGGGGCCCGCGCCTGCACCGAGTACGGCGCACACATGGCGGCCACCCTCGCCGGCGGGCTCGCCGAGAGAGGCTGGGTGGTCGTGTCCGGAGGGGCCTACGGGGTCGACGGTGCCGCTCATCGCGGTGCCCTCGGCTCCGGTGGAGCCACCGTCGCCGTGCTCGCCTGCGGCGTCGACCGGCCCTACCCGCGTGGGCACACCCAGCTGATCAACAGGATCGCGGAGCAGGGGCTCGTGATCGGGGAGCTGCCGCCGGGGGACCATCCGACGCCCACCAGGTTCATCGTCCGGAACCGGGTGATCGCGGCCCTGACGCGGGGCACGGTCGTCGTCGAGGCCGCCCATCGGAGCGGCTCACTGGTCACCGCACGGGCCGCCCAGCGGTTGGGCCGTCACACGATAGGGGTCCCCGGCCCGGCCACCAGCGGCCTCTCGGCGGGCGCGCACGAACTGCTGCGCGGGGACGCCGTCCTGGTCACCGACGCCGCCGAGGTCGTCGAACTCGTCGGCGACATGGGAGAGCTCGCGCCCGAGCGACGCGGGCCCGTCCTGCCCCGCGACCTGCTGGAGCCTCGGGCGCGCAAAGTCCTGGCGGCGCTGCCCGGGGGGCGCGCGGCGAGGGCGGACGAGGTCGCGCGCGGGGCGCAGACCACCGAGGATGACGCGATCGCGAGACTGTACGAACTCCGCTCACTTGGTTACGTCGAACGACACGGCGACAGCTGGAAGTTGACACGCCAGGCCATGATGTCCGTTCACGCCGGTCGGAGTCGATGCTGACCGAGCGTGTTCGGCCGTACGGGGGAACACGGACGCCCTTGAGAATTCCCCCAGTTGGGGTGTTCGGGTGATCACGTAGAGCGACCGGTATGACCCTGCGGGGCGTCCAGCGGAACGTATCTGCGTACGGCGTGCGCTCCGCCCTTCGCGCACCGCGACACTTCAGTCACGCTACGCTCACGAGGATTCCGGCGCAGACCGGCACCTCGACCCCAGAACGGCAGCAGAACGACATCCGACCGGTTGCTCCCCCAGGCGCCCCCACTTCACGGCAGAACGGCACAAGGCAACGAATGCCCCAGCACACCTCCGGGTCCGACCGGGCGGCGATCCCCCCAGCCGCCCGTGACGGTGGCAGCGTGCGGCCGCCCGCTCCCTCGACACTCGACGAGCTGTGGCGGTCGTACAAGGCGACGGGGGACGAGCGGCTGCGCGAGCAGCTGATCCTGCACTACTCGCCGCTCGTCAAGTACGTGGCGGGCCGCGTGAGCGTCGGTCTGCCGCCCAATGTGGAGCAGGCGGACTTCGTGTCGTCGGGGGTGTTCGGGCTGATCGACGCGATTGAGAAGTTCGACATCGACCGGGAGATCAAGTTCGAGACGTATGCGATCACGCGGATCCGGGGCGCGATGATCGACGAGCTCAGAGCGCTGGACTGGATTCCGCGGTCGGTGCGGCAGAAGGCGCGCAATGTCGAGCGGGCCTACGCGACGCTGGAGGCGCGGCTGCGGCGCACGCCCACGGAGGCGGAGGTGGCCGTCGAGATGGGCATCGCGGTGGACGAACTCCACTCGGTCTTCAGCCAGTTGTCGCTGGCCAACGTGGTGGCGCTGGAGGAGTTGCTGCACGTCGGCGGCGAGGGCGGCGACGGGCTCAGCGTCATGGACACCCTGGAGGACACCGCCGCGGACAACCCCGTGGAGGTCGCCGAGGACCGGGAGCTGCGGCGGTTTCTGGCGCGGGCGATCAACACGTTGCCCGAGCGGGAGAAGACCGTGGTGACGCTGTACTACTACGAGGGGCTCACGCTGGCGGAGATCGGGAACGTGCTGGGCGTGACCGAGAGCCGGGTGAGTCAGATCCACACCAAGTCGGTGCTGCAGCTGCGGGCGAAACTGGCCGGCTTCGGTCGTTGACCTGGCGGGACGGGCGTCGGGTTGGCCGGAGAGACTCCCGTCGGCGCGGGTGCGTCCGTAAAGTGGTTGACGTGCCAAGGATTCGAGCGGCCTCCGTGGCCGAGCACCGGTCGATGCAGCGAGCCGCCCTGCTGGACGCGGCTCGATCCCTGTTGTCCGAGGGTGGGACGGAGGCGCTGACATTCCCTGCCCTTGCCGAGCGGACGGGGCTCGCGCGCTCTTCCGTGTACGAGTACTTCCGGTCGCGGGCCGCCGTGGTCGAGGAGCTGTGCGAGGTCGACTTTCCCGTGTGGGCCGCGGAGGTCTCGGCGGCCATGGAACGGGAGGCCACGGCCGAGGGCAAGGTCGAGGCGTATGTCCGGCGGCAGCTCGGGCTGGTCGGGGACCGGCGGCACCGGGCCGTGGTGGCGATCTCCGCGAGCGAGCTGGACGCGGGGGCCCGGGAGAAGATCCGAGCGGCGCACGGCGGCTTGGTCGCGATGATCGTCGAGGCGCTGGGGGAGATGGGACACGCCGAGCCCCGGTTGGCGGCGATGCTGTTGCAGGGCGTCGTGGACGCGGCCGTACGGCGGATCGAGCTGGGGGCGGCGGAGGAGCCTTCGGCGATCACGGAGGCGGCTGTTTCGATGGCGCTGAGGGGTGTCCGGGGCTGAGTTCGGCCCGGCGGGGGCCGGCGTGATCGGGCTACCGCGGTGCTGGAAGGGCCTGCGTCGGGGCTGAGGCCGCGGCCGGGGTTGGGTGCGGCTCGATGTCGGTGGGGTGCCGCCTCTGTGGGCTGGGCTGAGGTCGGGGTTGGGTGCGGTCGGATGTCCGGCGGGTGCCGCGTCTGTGGGCCCGGGCTAGGTCGGAATTGGGCGCAGTCCGACACCGGCGGGGCGCCGCCGCAGTCGGTCGAGATCAGCCTCATCGGCGCGAGTGCCCGCAGCTACCCGAGTCTCCGCGCTGGGCGACGTTCGGGCGCCGGCGCCTGGGCGGAACGAGCGTCCGCGGTCGGGCGGCTGGTGCGGCGGTGCTGTGTGTGGCCGGGGCGCGTCGGACGGTTCCGGGGCCGGGTCGGCTGCGAACGACGAGTCGACTACGGCGAACGGGTCGACTACGAGGGCAGCGGCACCCCCAACACCGGCAGCAACCTCGACGGCCCCCTGCGCAGCAGCCCTGGTGGCAGGAGTGACAGCGGGTCCAGGTAGGCGTCACCCCTGCGTAGGCCCCAGTGCACGCACGTTCCCGTGCAGTGTGAGCCCGTCGCCTCCACCGTCCCCACGACGTCCCCGGCTGCCACCTCGGCGCCCTTCTTCAGCACCGCCCGCACCGGCTCGTACGTCGTCCGGAGTGGCGGATCCCCGGTCCCCGCCAGCTCCACCGATACGACCCCCTTGCCCGCCACCCGGCCCGCGAAGGAGACTCGCCCGGCCGCCACCGCCCGTACCGGTGTCCCGGCCGGGGTGCCGAGGTCCACGCCCCGGTGGCCGCGCCCGTACCGTGTCGCCGGGGGTTCCCAGGCGCGCAGGATCGGCGGAGGTGACCCCACGGGCCATGCTCGGCCGACCGTCGGCACTGTGGGGTCCGGGGCCGACGCCGCGCCGGCGCTCGTGGCGGTCGGCGTCAGTCGTGGCACCGGGGACAGCAGGACGGTCGCGGTCAGGAGCACCAGCACCACCATCCGCCCGTATGTCCTAACCGTCCTAACCGTCCTGGCCGTCTTGGCCTTCATCGGGGCCTTCGTGGCCCTTGCCGCCCTCGCACATCGCTTCGCTCGCATGCGAGAACCGTCCCTCACCCCCGCCGATCTCGGCCGGGATCTGTGGATAACTCCCGGGTTGTGGACAGGGGCGTCACCCGGTACCCCGCGGGTCCCGTACACTTCTTCTGGCGATCCGGGTCACCGGGTCGACTTCGCACGCCCCGATACGACAACCGGAGACGGTCCGTATCAGCGCCTCTCGGTCCTTTGTGGCACGGCGCATGTGGGCGTCAGGCGCGGAAGCCGTCCGGCATCCGCGGCACAACCGAGAACATTCAAGGAGATACGGCCATGGCCGTCGTCACGATGCGGGAGCTGCTGGAAAGCGGCGTCCACTTCGGTCACCAGACCCGTCGTTGGAACCCGAAGATGAAGCGCTTCATCTTCACGGAGCGCAACGGCATCTACATCATCGACCTGCTCCAGTCGCTGTCGTACATCGACCGCGCCTACGAGTTCGTCAAGGAGACCGTCGCCCACGGCGGCACGGTCATGTTCGTCGGCACGAAGAAGCAGGCGCAGGAGGCCATCGCCGAGCAGGCCACCCGCGTCGGCATGCCCTACGTCAACCAGCGCTGGCTGGGCGGCATGCTCACCAACTTCTCGACCGTCTACAAGCGCCTGCAGCGCCTGAAGGAGCTCGAGCAGATCGACTTCGAGGACGTGGCCGCCTCCGGCCTCACCAAGAAGGAGCTGCTGGTTCTCTCCCGCGAGAAGGCCAAGCTGGAGAAGACCCTCGGTGGTATCCGCGAGATGCAGAAGGTGCCCAGCGCCGTCTGGATCGTGGACACCAAGAAGGAGCACATCGCCGTTGGTGAGGCCCGGAAGCTCAACATTCCGGTCGTCGCGATCCTCGACACCAACTGCGACCCCGACGAGGTCGACTACAAGATCCCGGGCAACGACGACGCGATCCGCTCCGTCACCCTGCTCACCCGCGTGATCGCCGACGCCGTCGCCGAGGGCCTCATCGCCCGCTCCGGCGTCGCCACCGGCGACAAGGGCGAGAAGGCCGCGGGCGAGCCGCTCGCCGAGTGGGAGCGCGACCTGCTCGAGGGCGAGAAGAAGGCCGACGAGGCTCCGGCCGCTGCTGAGGCTCCGGCCGCTGAGGCCCCCGCCGCCGAGGCGCCCGCTGCCGAGGCCCCGGCCGCTGAGGCTCCGGCTGCCGACGCCCCCGCCACCGAGGCTCCGGCCGCCGAGGGCGAGCAGGCCTGACACCGTCAGCGTCAGGGTTGACGGCGGGAGCGGTACTGCACCCCATAGCGCCTCCGGCGCGGTGAAGTCCGCTCCCGCCGTTCACCTGTAGGTCGACGAAAGGTCAGCGGTCCCCGGCTACATGGGGGCCGCAGACCCCGTAGATCTTCGATCTTCCAGACTTCGAGAAAGATTCACAGACTCATGGCGAACTACACCGCCGCTGACGTCAAGAAGCTCCGTGAGCTCACCGGCGCCGGCATGATGGACTGCAAGAAGGCGCTGGACGAGGCCGAGGGCAACGTCGAGAAGGCCGTCGAGGCGCTCCGCATCAAGGGCCAGAAGGGCGTCGCCAAGCGCGAGGGCCGCTCCGCCGAGAACGGCGCCGTGGTCTCGATCATCGCCGACGACAACTCCTCCGGTGTCCTCGTCGAGCTGAAGTGCGAGACGGACTTCGTCGCCAAGGGTGACAAGTTCCAGGCCGTCGCCACCGCGATCGCCGAGCACGTCGCGAAGACCTCCCCGGCCGACATCGAGGCCCTGCTCGCCTCCGAGATCGAGGCCGGCAAGACCGTCCAGGCGTTCGTGGACGAGGCCAACGCCAACCTGGGCGAGAAGATCGTCCTGGACCGCTTCGCGCAGTACGGCGACGGCTTCGTGCTCGCGTACATGCACCGCACGATGCCCGACCTGCCCCCGCAGATCGGTGTCCTCGTCGAGCTGGACAAGCCGAACGCCGAGATCGCCAAGGGCATCGCCCAGCACATCGCCGCCTTCGCGCCGAAGTACCTCGCCAAGGAGGACGTGCCGGCCGAGGTCGTCGAGTCGGAGCGTCGCGTCGCCGAGGAGACCACCCGCGCCGAGGGCAAGCCCGAGGCCGCCCTGCCGAAGATCGTCGAGGGTCGCCTCAACGGCTTCTTCAAGGACGCCACGCTGCTCGGTCAGCCGTACGCGCTCGACAACAAGAAGTCCGTCCAGAAGGTTCTGGACGAGGCCGGTGTCACCCTGAAGCGCTTCACGCGCATCAAGGTCGGCATCTGAGTCCGTACCGCGATCGGCGCCCGACCCCGATAGGGTCGAGGGCAGTCGTCCGCGGACGCCGTCACCACGCACGCGCGCGTGACGGACGACAGCAGATCTGACGAGGAGGCCATTGCCGCGCATGGGATGCGAAACACACCCCAACCGGCAATGGCCTTCTTCGTATGTGCACCACGTAACAAAGGCGGGATCTCGATGACCACCAAGGCCCAGAAGAGCGACGACGGCAAAGTACGCGGCCGGTACCTGCTGAAGCTGTCCGGAGAGGCCTTCTCCGGCGGCGGGGGCCTCGGCGTCGACCCGGACGTGGTGCACAAGATCGCCCGCGAGATCGCGGCCGTCGTGCGCGACGGCGCGCAGGTCGCGGTCGTCATCGGCGGCGGCAACTTCTTCCGCGGCGCCGAACTCCAGCAGCGCGGCATGGACCGGGCCCGCTCCGACTACATGGGCATGCTCGGCACCGTGATGAACTGCCTCGCCCTCCAGGACTTCCTGGAGAAGGAGGGCATCGACAGCCGGGTCCAGACCGCCATCACCATGGGCCAGGTCGCCGAGCCGTACATCCCGCTGCGCGCCGTACGGCACCTGGAGAAGGGCCGCGTGGTCATCTTCGGCGCCGGTATGGGCATGCCGTACTTCTCCACCGACACCACCGCCGCGCAGCGCGCCCTGGAGATCGACGCCGAGGCGCTGCTGATGGGCAAGAACGGCGTGGACGGGGTCTACGACTCCGACCCGAAGACCAACCCGGACGCCGTCAAGTTCGACTCCCTCGGCTACGGCGAGGTCATCACCCGCGACCTCAAGGTCGCCGACGCGACCGCCGTCACGCTGTGCCGCGACAACAAGCTCCCGATCCTCGTCTTCGAGCTTCTGGCGGAGGGCAATATCGCGCGCGCCGTCAAGGGTGAGAAGATCGGCACGCTTGTGGGTGAGCAGGGCGGCCGGGGCTGACGCTCCGACAACAAGCCCGTCCGGGGGACGGACGGGACGGACCCTGACCGGGGGATGGACAATGTCCTGCCGGTCGGGAACCGTGCAGGAAGAAGACGCGACGCAGCCGGCCACCGCCTCACCGAGGAACCGCAGCCGGGCCTTACTCAAGACACGCAGGAGCAAGTGGTGATCGAAGAGACCCTCCTCGAGGCCGAGGAGAAGATGGAGAAGGCCGTCGTGGTCGCCAAGGAGGACTTCGCCGCGATCCGCACCGGCCGTGCGCACCCGGCGATGTTCAACAAGATCGTGGCCGACTACTACGGTGCGCCGACGCCGATCAACCAGCTGGCTTCGTTCTCCGTGCCGGAGCCGCGCATGGCGGTCGTGACCCCGTTCGACAAGAGCGCGCTGCGCAACATCGAGCAGGCGATCCGCGACTCGGACCTCGGCGTCAACCCGAGCAACGACGGCAACATCATCCGAGTGGTGTTCCCCGAGCTCACCGAGGAGCGCCGCCGCGACTACATCAAGGTCGCCAAGGGCAAGGGCGAGGACGCCAAGGTGTCCATCCGCTCCGTCCGCCGCAAGGCCAAGGACGCCATCGACAAGCTGATCAAGGACGGCGAGATCGGCGAGGACGAGGGCCGCCGCGCGGAGAAGGAGCTCGACGACACCACGCACAAGTACGTCGCTCAGGTGGACGAGCTCCTCAAGCACAAGGAAGCCGAGCTGCTCGAGGTCTGATGAACGACTCTTCCTGGGGGGCGCCGCCACAAGCCGGGCAGGCCGGGCAGGCCGGGTACTGGGGGACCGCCGCGCGTGGACCTGTCCAAGGGGCTGCCCCGGCGGGTCCCGCGTACGATGCGCCTGAGGCGCAGCAGACTCGCCCCATGCCCATCGTGCCCGACGTACCCGCGTATGGCGGAGACCAGGATGACGATCGGGGGGCCGCTCGGCTGAGCGGCCCCTTGTTCCGCGAACAGCCGCCCCGAGCGCGGCCGTACGACACGTCGCAGGCGCGGCCCTCCGAGGCGGCGCAGCAGAATCCGGAGCCCATGCACGACTCCCCGCAGCCGGCGCCCCCGCCGCAGAAGAAGAGCGCGGGGCGCGACCTGGGTGCGGCCATAGGGGTCGCTGTCGGGCTCGGCGTGGTGATCGTCGCTTCGCTGTTCGTCGTCAAGGCCGTGTTCGTCGGTGTGGTCGCCGTCGCTGTGGTCGTGGGCCTGTGGGAACTGACCAAGCGGCTCGAGGAGCGCAAGGGCATCAAGGCGCCCCTCGTCCCGCTCGCGGTCGGCGGTGCGGCCATGGTGGTCGCCGGGTACGCCCGGGGTGCCGAAGGCGCCTGGACGGCGATGGCGCTGACCTCGCTGGCCGTGCTGGTCTGGCGGATGACGGAGCCGCCGGAGGGCTATCTCAAGGACGTCACCGCGGGCGTCTTCGCGGCGTTCTACGTGCCGTTCCTGGCGACGTTCGTCGCGATGATGCTGACCGCCGACGACGGGCCCTGGCGGGTCCTGACGTTCCTGCTCCTGACGGTCGTCAGCGACACCGGCGCATACGCCGTCGGCTGGCGCTTCGGCACGCACAAGCTCGCGCCGCGCATCAGCCCCGGCAAGACCCGCGAGGGCCTGCTCGGCGCGGTGAGCTTCGCGATGGTGGCGGGCGCGCTGTGCATGCAGTTCCTCATCGACGACGGCACCTGGTGGCAGGGCCTGCTCCTGGGCCTCGCGGTCGCGGCCACCGCCACGCTGGGTGACCTCGGCGAGTCGATGATCAAGCGGGACCTGGGCATCAAGGACATGGGCACGCTGCTGCCGGGTCACGGCGGGATCATGGACCGACTGGACTCGCTGCTGCCCACGGCGCCGGTGGTGTGGCTGCTGATGGTGCTGTTCGTGGGCTCGGGCTGAGGGTCCATACATGCTTGACCAAAGGGCCCCTGCTCGGTCGGAGCAGGGGCCCTTTGGCGCAGGCAGAGGCTGCCCTGTCGACGGTGGGGCGGGCTACGCCGGTGGATCTGCGACACTGGGGGAGTTATGCCTGCACCCGGAGAACTGATGTGCTCTGGGCGTGAAGAAGCCCCCTACCAGCGATGTTGTCGCCAGTAGGGGGCTGTCTTGTGCCCGGTGGGCCGTCCCTGGGCCGTCAGGGCTCCTGGGCCGTGCCGAAGACACCATCCAGGGCGCGGCGGGCACGCTTGCTGCTGCTGGGCATCAGGTGGGCGTATACGCGCAGCGTCATCGCCGGATCGGAGTGCCCGAGGTATTCGCTCACGGCCTTGATGCTCTCGCCCGCGTCCAGGAGGACCGAGGCGTAGAAGTGGCGAAGGGCGTGCATCCCGTGTTGCCGAGCGGAGGCGTACGGCTCGCCGGGTTCCGGCGTCGGGATGAGACCGGCCGCCGCGAGGGCGCGCTTCCACTCGTGGACGTTGAAGTTGCTTCGCCAGACGATCCCGTCAGCCGTGTTGGTGAAGATCAGGTGCCGCTCGGTCAGCGGGCCGTCTGGCCTGATCCACGGCAGCTTGATTGCCACGGGAGGGTGGCTCTTTATGTGCCGCCGCAGGGCCGAGGCCACCGAGGACGGCAGCGGTACGTCCCGCTCCTTGTTGCCCTTGGGCGGAGCGAAGACCGCGACGCCCCGGACCAGCTTGACCTGAGTGGTGACGCGAAGAGTGTCACCGTCGAGCTGGGCGGTGTCCTCGGCCAAACCGATGATCTCGCCCTGGCGGAGACCGCATCCGCTGCCGACGTCGACCATGGCTCGGTAGCGCTCAGGCAGGGCGTCACGGACCGCCCGCACCTGGGACGGGAGCCAGGGCGCGACTCGGGCGGTGGAGACGGCGGGTGGGCGGACCGATGCAGCCGAGCATGGGTTCCGGGCAAGGTGGCCGTCATCCACGGCGGCCGACAACACCGCGCGGACGTTGGCGTAGATGTTGCGGGCGTAGGTGCCGCCTATCGAGTCGTTCTCCAGGTCGCGAACGAACTCGCGGATGTGGACCGGACGGAAGGACCCGAGCGGACGCGCCCCGATACGAGGGAAGGCGTGCAGCCGAAGACGGGTTTCCGCTCCGATGCGTGTGTTCAGGTCGGTCGTCTGCCCGGCGAGCCAGCGTTCCGCGTACTGCTGGAAGGTGGTCCGGGCGGCCCTGGGGTCGACGTACTGGCCGCGGGACATGTCGGCAGCCGTCTCGGCCAGCCACTCTTCCGCCCGGCGCTTCTGGCGGTCCGGGAAGGATCGGCTCTTCTCCGTGCCGTCCGGCCCGACGTACCGGGCCCGGTAGCGGAGGCCGTTGCCGTAGCGGTCGGTCTTGACCTTCACAGGATTGCCGTCCGGACCTGACTCGGTCTTGTACCAGCGGTCTTGGATGTGCCCGGCCATTAGGCAGCCTCCCCGATCTGGGAGTCGACCCAGGCGCGTACGTCGTGGGGGTCGAAGCGCAGGTGCCGGCCGACGCGGAAGCCGCGGGGGCCGGTGCGCTTGCGGCGCCACTGGTAGACCGTTTCGACGCTGGGCAGTTCGAACATGTCCACCAGGTCGTCAGGGGTCAGGAAGCGGCTCGGCAGCTCGGTGGTCATGTCACCACTCCCTTTCGTCGGCGGACTGGTCGCGTAGGGCTTCGCGGGCGGTTTCGCGGTTGTGTTGGAGGTCGCGGGCGATGGTGGCGGCGAGGGCGGATTCGCCGGGGGTGTGGCCGTGTCCGGCGTACTGCCAGTCGGCGAGGACGAGGACGGTGTCCGGCTCGACGTCGTCCAGGCCGAGGGCTTCGCGTTCCTGTGCGGCGCGGAAGTCGGCGCGGGCCTGGCGGAGTTCGCCGAGGGTGGTGGAGTAGCGGCGGGACTTTGAGCTGAAGTGGCCGCGGAAGCCGAGCATGTGGGCCCAGGCCCAGAGGCGGCGGTCGGGGTAGAGCGGGTCGAGCAGCTTGCAGGCTTCGATGAGGCGGCGGGTGTGGTCGGGGACTTGGTGGCGGTCGAGTTCGGATAGTTCGCCGATGCGGCGATCGAGGGTGCCGGTGTTCTCGGCGGCCTTGGTGGCGTACTTGGCGACGTAGGACGCCACGGCCTGTTCGGTGATGTCGGAGCCGTCACCGAACGCTTTGACCGGGCGGACGTCGAGCTGTGTGCCCCAGCGGAAGGTGCGGGCGGGCTGGTCTGAAACGGCGGGCACCGAGACTGAGGTGTACGAGTGCACGGCGGCGGCCCGGATGGAGTCCGCGAGCAGTTCGACCGTTGCCCAGGCCGGGGGAGCCGTCTCAGGTCCCTCGGGGCCGTCGAGCCGGATCACCGCGTGGAAGTGCAGGGCACCGCGCCTCTGGAACTCCGCCACCTTGCCGTACGAAATGCGTGCGTGGTCGGGGAGTTCGCGGCGGGAGAGTCCGGCGCGGGCGGCGATCTCGCGGCGTAGGCGGGTGGTGAAGCGTTGCCAGAGGTTGCCTGCGTGGTTGTTGAAGAGGACGGCGCCTGCGTAGTCGTAGGTGGTGGGGTCTAGGGCGGTGCCGAGTGCGGGGTCGTCGGTGGGGTGGTGGGTGCCGCAGCGGCAGGTGCCGTGGTCGGGGCGGTTGTGGACGGGGCCGAAGGAGGGGGCGGTGAGGGTGGCGAAGACGCGGGGGTGGTCGCGGACGGTGGTGGGGATGTCGCGGTGGTCGTCTCCGGCGAGGCCTGCGCGGATGAGGTGGTAGGTGTCTCCGGCGTAGGTGAAGGCGCAGGAGGGGCAGCGGGAGGCGCGGCGGTTGCCGCAGGCGAGGCGGAGGCGTCCGCCGGGCTCGTTGTCGGTGGAGTAGTGGTTGAGGGTCTCGCCGGTGGTCTTGTCTTTGGTGAGGGTCCAGCCGGTGAGGTGGATGGGGTCGGCGCATCCTCCGGTGCGGCGGATCTGTTCGTGCCAGCGGTCGTAGTCGTCGGCCGAGGCCACCCTCAGCAGGTCGCCGAGGGTGGCCGGGTCGAGCAGTTGGTCAGGCACGGGCGCCCTCCTGCGTGGGGAGGGGGCGGGTTCCGGTGCCGTGGCAGGCCGGGCAGTGGGCGGTGATGGTCCGCAGGTGGCCGTGCCGGTCGCGGCCGCCGAGGGTGATGGCGGCGGAGGCGTGTCCGTCGCAGTCGGGGCAGATGCGGGGTGGCGGTGTGGTGCGGTGCGTCATGCTGGGGGTTCCTTCCGGGCCTTCGGGTTCGGAATGGGGCAGGGCTCCCGGGCGGCGGAGACTTGGCGGTTGAGGCCGCCCGGGGGCCGGTCAGCGCTGTTTGGCCTCGGTGTTGATGAGCGAGCGGATGACCAGGGCGCAGATGGCGACCGATGCGCCGGTGATGGCGACCGCGAGGAGCATCGAGACCAGGACGGCGCCGACGACCAGGACCACGGCCGTGCCACCGCCGACCAGGGCGACGACGGCGCCCGGGGTGAGCTGGACGGTGGTCCGGGCAGCCGCCGGGGCGGGGGTGACCGGGGCCGGGGCGGTGTCCTGGTGCGGGATGACGGCGGTCGGCTCGACGACGGCGGGTGGGGTGACCAGGCCGGTCGGCTGAGGCATGGTCGGGACATTGGGGCGGATCATGGTGGGTCTCCTTTCGCGGGCGGGTTACTTGATGGCGGTGTCGATGACCGGGGCGAGGAGGCTGTCGGCGATGAGGTAGCCGCCGAGGAGGAGCACCAGGACCAGCCAGAGCGGCGGGCGGATGAGCTTGATGCCGAGGTAGCCGACGGCGGCGAGGGCGAACCAGAGGGGGACGTCCATGGCCATGGCCTCCTAGCGGACGGTGCAGCGGTGGGTGCGGGCGGCGAGTTGGGCGGCACTCTGGCTGGAGTAGTCGGCGGACCAGCCGCAGCGGTCGTTGGTGCACACGGCGGCGTGCTGGGTGCGGCCGTTGCGGTCGCGGTGGGTGCCGATCTGCACGGGGCCGATCCGCATGACGGAGTGGAAGTAGTCGCGGGCAGGCATGTCGGTCAGTCCTTCCGGGTGGGAGCGGGGAAACTGGCGCGGATACCGGCGGCGGTGGCCGGGTCGGTTGTGCGCTGTGCGGCTTCCTCGGCGAGGAGGTGGGCCAGGTAGGGGCGTCCGGCGGCGTGCATCTCTCGTGCGCCGTCGAGGTAGTCGGCGCTCGTCAGGTCGGCGGGGTTGCTGGTCATCCGTGGCTTCCTGCCAATCAGGCGAGTTGGGCGGCGATGGCGTGGGCGAGCTGGGGCGGGACGCCGAGGCGGGTGCGCAGGGTGTCGGTGTCGATCGGCGAGCCGGTGCGGGCCTGGTGGTCCTCGGCGACCTTGCGGGCGTGGTCGACCAGCGCTGTCGGGACCGGTGGAGCCGGGACAGCAGGAGCAGCCGGGACGGGTTCGGCGGCCGGAAGCTCGGGGGTTTCCTCGGCCTCGGTCACTGCGGGCGGCTTGGCTTCCGGCTCAGGTGAACCGGCCGATTCGGTGTCGGGCGCAGCAGCCGGCACTTCCGGTGCCGGGTGGTCGGTGGGGGAGTGGGCAAGGAGGGTGCCGCCCATGAAGGCCAGGGCGGGCCAGGCGGCGACCAGGATCCGCAGCCAGGCCGGGACTTGCTGGAGGTCGAGGAGTCCGGCGGTGGCGACGTTGGCGCCGAGGGAGGCCACCAGCGCGATCACGAACCAGCACCAGGCCAGCCGGGACGGCCCGTTCGAGCGCAGCCGCCGCCAGGAAGCGACCAGGAGCAGATCAACCGAGACCGGGTAGGCCCACGCCTTCCAGCCGTCCTGTCCGGCAGCGGCGGCCAGGTCGTGTAGGTGGGCGAAGGAGAGAGCTCCGGCGATGACGGCTTGGACGAGTACGGCGTCGACACGGAGGGCGGTACGGGCCATAACGGCTCCCTTCCGGTGATGAGCCATGGCAGGGGTAGGGACCTGGCGCGAAGCGGTCGCGCCGACCGGTGGAGCAGGGGGAGGGTCAGGCGGTGGAGGGGGCTGTCTTGGACAGCGGCGCCCAGGCCGGGAGCGGCGGGGCAACCGCGGGGCGGAAGGCCGCCAGGGCGGGCAGATCCGGGACGCGGTGCGCGTGCTTGTTGCAGATGTTCACGGCCTCGCGCAGCGAGGTGTGCGGGGCGCGGATGCGGGCCCAGCCTCCGGAGGAGTCCCCGGCGATGGCGACGCCGCGCATGTCGGTGGGGATCTGGACGGCCGCCAGTACGGCATCAGGGGAGATGTCCCCGAAGGCCATGTTGGCGGAGGTCTCGTCGTTGACGCGGTGGGCGGTACGGCCGGTGAGCTGGGAGCGGAGCATGGTGATGCTCTTGCCGAGTTCGGCGCCGAAGCGCTGCCCGCAGATCTCCAGGTAGATGCCGGCGGCGCGGCCGAGCTGGGCGAGGCGGACCAGGGCGGTGATGATGCGGTCCCGGCGCTTCTCCTCGTCCTTGGTGGCGAAGAGGGCGAGTTCGGCGACCTCGTCGACCAGGACCACGACCGGGACCGGGCGCAGGTCGGTGGGCAGGTCCCAGATGTCGGCGGCGATCTCCGCATCCGGTATCGCGACACTGATGCGCTGCTGGGCGCGGATGAGCTGGTAGACCTCCGCCATGTGGGAGACGAGGGCTTCCAGGAGGTCGAGGGCGGTGTCCGGGTTGTCGGCGAGCGCGGAGAACCGGCGGGCCAGCGGGAAGAGTTCCACTCCCTGCTTGCAGTCGATGCCCACCAGCGCGACATCCATCGGAGCCAACCCGGCGACCAGGTTGCGCTGATAGACGGACTTCCCCGACTCCGTGGCCCCCAGGGTCAGCCCGTGCGGAACCGCCCGGTAGTCGCGGTAGTGGACAGCACCGTCCTCCCGCAGGGCGACCGGCACCCGCATGGGACCGCCGTCGGTCCTGGCGGGTATCTGCACCCGCTTGAGGACGTCATAGCCCGTCATGCGCAACTCGACGACGCCTGAGCGCAGTTCACGTGAGGTGACGCCGTACAGGTTGAAGGAGTGGCGCAGCCGGTCCGAGGCCGCCGCGACGTCGAAGGCATCCTGCCCGGGACGCAGGCCCAGCCGCAGGACCAGACCGGTGCGGGTCGGGCGGATCCGCAGGATGCGCGGCGGACGGGACTCGGGGACGGGTCGGTTGGTGACCCGGGCCAGGGCCAGGCGCCAGCGGGAGGGCGGCACGGTGAGGCCGCAGGCATCCATGACCGAGGCGTAGCGGACCAGGACCCGCAGCGTGGCGAGGGTGACCCCGAAGGTCAGCCAGTACCAGGCGGGGCGCCGCCACCGCAGGAACACTGCGGCAGCGACGACCAGCACCAGAGCGACCATGAACCACGTCATGATCAGGCAGCCTCAGCCTGCGAAGCCGTACCCGCGAGCGAGGTCACGGCCACCGCGCGGAAGGCGATTCCGTGCCGCTTCTGACCGTTGAACTCGTTCTCCCACGCCGAGGCGACCAGGCCGGTCAGCGCGACCGGGGTACCCATGGTCAGCTCCTCGGAGACGCCCGGCTGCGGGACGGTGAGCTTGAGGATCTCGACCTCATCCGGCGTGGAGAACATGACCTCCACGGTCATCAGCGTGACGCCGTCCTTGTCGAGGGCGATCTCCCCGGTACGGCGGTCCTTGACCTTGGGCTGCGGGGCCTTGGCGACCATCACGGTCGCGTTGGTGGTGTCGACGGGAATCTGACGCATGGTGCACTCCAAGAGTCGATGCACTTGACGTACTTAGTACGTCATCTTGAGTTAGAGGATGAACCTGTACTACTTGGTGTGTCAAGTGATTGTCTCGACGGCTGTCCGAGCAATGTGCTGCACTGGGTACGACAACCCATGAGAGGGGCTATGGCCGACTTCACCGCCGGGCGCGCCGCGTACCTGCAGATCGCTGACGAGTTCAAGCGCCGGATCCGCGACGGAGAGCTAGCACCGGGGGAGAAGCTGCCGTCTGAGGCTGAGTTGATGGCGCAGCACTCCGTGTCTCGAACCGTCGCCCGGCAGGCGATCTCGCGGCTCCGCGAAGACGGCTACGCGATCTCTCACCAGGGCAAAGGCAGCTTCGCAGCACTGCCGGGGGAAGGCGGCCCCAGCAAGCGCAGCCCTGAGTTCGAGCAGATCACGGAGTACCTGTCGGAGGTTCGTCGGGACGTACGCCGTCTTGCGGAGCGGATGGACCAGTTGGAGGACTTGGTTCGGAAGCAGGCGCAAGGGCGATGACCAGGACTTCGGCTCGGCGTGCGACCTCTGCCAGCTCATCGCCAAGTCCCCTTATCTGCTGGATCAGTTCTCGTCGCTCTGCCGGGCTCAGCATGATCACGGCCCTTTCGTCGCCCTCTCGATCTGACAGCCCCTCGGCCTGTCTTCAACGCTAGGACCGGACCGACTCACCACCCCGGAAAAACTCTCCGGGGCCGTACTGAGAGACGGGTGGACGCTCTTCCCATGCGAGGAATGACGACGAACCTGACGATCGGTGAGCGAGTCGCTTGGTACCGCCGCAGGCGCGGCATGCCCCAGGAGGTGTTGGCGGGGCTCGTCGGCCGTACGGTCGACTGGCTGAGCAAGGCCGAGAACAACCGCCTTGAGCTGGACCGCCTCTCGGTCATCAAGTCCCTGGCGGACGCGCTTGACGTGTCTCTCGGAGACCTGCTCGCCGAACCAACCCTCATGGACTGGACCCAGGACAGCGGCACGCGCACGGTGCCGGCGCTTCGGTCGGCGCTGATGAACTACCGCCAACTCACACCGCTGTTGGGGCTCCCAACAGAGGGCGAGCCCACGCAGCTGGAGGAACTCCGAAGCAACGTCGCCGAGGTGATGGACGCCTACCAGGCTTCCCGCTATGGCTTTGCGACCCGTCGCCTGCCGCTGCTGCTTACGGATGCACTCATTGCTGCGCAGGCGTACGAGGGCACCGATCGCGAACAGGCCAACGAGCTGTTGGCACTGACCTATCAGAGCGCCGCCATGGTGCTCGGCAAGGTGGGCGAGGTCGACCTCGCATGGATTGCAGCCGATCGCGGTTTGGGCGCGGCACAGCAATCCGGCAACCCGGCGGTGACCGGATCGCTCTTCCGATCCGTGGCTCATTGCCTTCTCACGACCGGCCGCTTCGACGCTGCCGTACAGCTGGTAGGCGACGCAGCCGACTACCTTCGACCCGGGCTCACCGGCGCCAGCCCTGATTTCCTGTCGATCTACGGAACGCTGTTTCTCGCTGGCTCGATGGCAGGGGCACGAGCAGACGACCGCTCGACCGTGCGCGAGTTCCTCGCCGAGGCTGACCAGGCGGCCCGCCAGCTCGGGCGGGATGCGAACCACATGTGGACGGCCTTCGGCCCGACCAATGTCGACATCCACCGTGTGGCCAGCGCGGCCGAGCTGGGCGACATGCAAGTCGCTATTGACCTTGGCCCGCAGATCGATACCAGTAGCCTCCCGACAGAGCGGCGGACGCGACACAACATCGAGGTCGCTCGCGCTCTCAGTGCGCACAACCGCATCGACGACGCACTGGCAATGATCCTTGAGGCCGAGTCTTGGGCTCCAGAACAGGTGCGTAGCCACTATCTGGCGCGAGAGCTGGTCCTTACGTGGGTTCGGAACCACAGGGGACGCCCGAGCCAGGAGATGGCTGGGCTGGCGGATCGGCTGCATGTGGTCTAGGTAGGTACGCTCGGCTGCATGGCAGCGAACGAGCACGAAGCGAAGATGGCGCATCCGCGTATGGCCGCGGGTGCGCTCTTCTTTGATGAAGACGGGCGCGTCCTCATGGTGGAGCCCACGTACAAGGACTACTGGGACATCCCTGGTGGGTACGTCGAGACCGGCGAATCGCCGCTGCAAGCTGCCAGCCGTGAGGTGCGCGAAGAGCTGGCGATCGCGCCCGTGCTCGGCCGCCTTCTGGCCGTCGACTGGGCGCCCAACGGCGCGGAGGGCGACAAAGTGCTGTACCTGTTCGACGGCGGTGAGCTCACGCCGGAGACGGTGGAGGGCATCGACCTCCAGGCCGACGAGCTGAAGGCCATCAGGTTCGTTCCCCCGAACGAGATCGCAGACCGCACTATCCCGCGACTGGCCCGCCGGATCCTCGCGGCGATCGAAGCCCGAGCCGAGAGCGCACCGGTCTACCTTGAGCACGGCCAAGCGCCGGGCGAAGTAGCCGCGTAGAGCGGGAGTGCGGGGAGTGCCAGAGAGCCCCAGACACTCGGTCTCTGTCGCAGGGATCACTGTTCGCGGCGACGGCAGGATTCTCGCTATCCGCAGGGCGGACAACGGCACCTGGGAGCCACCCGGCGGCGTACTAGAACTCCATGAGGACCCACAGACGGGTGTCGTACGCGAGGTCCTCGAAGAGACCGGTATCAAGGTCGACGTCCGCCAACTCACCGGCGTCTACAAGAACATGACCTTGGGCGTCGTGGCCTTGGTCTTCCGTTGCGAGCCATCGGCCGGCACCGAGCGCACATCCGATGAGTCCTCCGCCGTCGAGTGGCTCACACCCGACGAAGTCCACGAGCTCATGTCGGAGGTCTTCGCGGTCAGAGTCTTGGATGCCTTGGACGGCAACGGCCCCCATGTACGGAGCCACAACGGCATACGCCTCATCCCAGCGGGATAGAACTTTCCCTACTTCATCAAGAGCCCGCGCACGGCGCGGGCGCGCGCCGCCTCTGCGGCGCGGCCTGCCTCTTGTCTGCGCCCCGGCTGGCCGCGCCAGGCGGCGCGCTCGGCGGCTGCGGGCATGAAGTGGGAGACACCCTCTGTGGCTGGGGCGGTCGGCTCCACGGCTTTAGGCAGCCACTTTGGGGCGAGCCTCTAAGATCATGGCCCCAACGTCGTGCTTTAACGGGCAGGTCCACAGACTGCCCGACTCGCCGGAAGCTTAAGGGGCCATGATCACTCGCCCCAAAGCAGCTCCAGCCCAAAGCCGCTCCACCGACCGCGTGTGACATCTGCGAGGGCACGGAAGCCGCAGGCATGGCACCGGCTCGGTCTCCTGTGTAGCCCGATGCGCGCGTAGCCGCCGACCGCACGCTCGCTGGTCTGTAGAACCAGCTCCGTATCAGGGTGACAGTGGGTGCGCGCCGGAGCCTGTCGTCGTAGGGCCTCAGGGAGAACGGCGTGGTCACCGCCTGACGCCCGAGGCTGCTTGCAACTCTACATAGCCCTATGTAGAGTCTCTATCAGCGAGAGGCCCCGCTTGGCGGCGGGGCCTCGTACAGACACTCGCCAGAGCGAGCCCCCTACTCACTTGGCCGTGGCAGGGGGGCTCCAAATGACCAAGGAAGAAGATCATCATGTGCCCCGACGTGTTCGAGCTCAGTGACGTGGATCGAGGTGAGACCGCATGCCGATCCGCGTGACCACGACCGTTGCCAAGACGCTCGCCGCGTTCCTTCGCGACCCGGATGCCCCCCAGTACGGCATGGCCCTGATGGGCCAGACAGGTCTCGCGAGCGGAACCCTCTACCCGATCCTGATCCGCCTGCAAAAGGAGGGATGGCTCGAGGTGTCGGAGGAGGACATCGACCCGGCCGCGGAGGGACGGCCTCGCAGGAAGAACTACCTGCTCACGCAGACGGGCCGTACCGCTGCCCGTCAGGCCCTGGCCGAGTTGTACGAAGTTGCTCGGGTCTCCACGCGATCTACCGGGCGGGCCAAGCCCGCAAAGCAAACCTAATCACGAGAGGCACACCGAGGTGAGCGGAATCAATCGCGCAGCCACCCTCCTTGGGGAATCCGAGCACGGCCTTACCGTGCTCGGGGTGACCCAGGCCGAATGGGTCGCGGCGTTCATCGCAGCGATGATCGTCCCTCCGATCCTGGGCTGGCTCACCATGTTCAGGCAGAAGGCGACGCAGCAGTTTCCCTACCTTCTGTTGCACGTCGCCAGGTTCCGGGTCCCTCGCGACCAACGGGACTACCTGTACTCCGAGGTCTGGGTGCCTGATCTTCTTGCACACCTCGACGACCACAGGAAGAGCAAGCTCGTCCGCTACTGGAAGGGCATGACGTTCGCCTTGTCGCTGGCGCTCTACGGAGCGCGGGCCTCGGCGAACGCCATGTGCCCGCATCCGTGGACCTGGCTGTTCTACTACCACGGTCGGCTGTACGACTTCGCCTTCGTCGGTTCTGTGCTCCTGGAAGGAGTAATCGGGCTCATCGCCGCTTGGCTCGACCTCGCGTGGCCCTGGATCGTGTGTCTCTCGGTGGCCCAGGTTGTCGGCGTGATCTTCTGCACGCGCTGGCGACGCAAGGTAGGGAGGGACCGCTACGGTCTCGACGTCTGACGCGTAGAAGCACAAACCGGCGAAGCCGCTCACTTATGTGAGCGGCTTCGTTGTCGCCCAGAGCCTGCGGCTTGTAGCGGACAGTTTTGGACCGCCCGGCGGTCTCCTACTCGGAGCACACCACCAGTAGCCGAGGGGCAGTCGGGCAGTTAACCAGCGCGGATGCCTACAAGCGCACGGAGAGCCGGGCCGTCTCTGGGCCGTCCGACGCCGCTCGGTGGTGACCGGAGGCGACCACTAACGAAGGTCGTAGCTACCGACAGCCCCAGGTCACCCAAGTGGATCTGCGACACTGGGGGAGTTATGCCTGCACCCGGAGAACTCACTTTCGTCGCCCCCCGCGGAGCCAAGAAGCCGCCGCGGCACCTTGCCGACCTCACGCCTGCTGAGCGCAAGGACGTCGTCGCTGCGATCGGCGAGAAGCCGTTTCGTGCCAAGCAACTGTCGCAGCACTACTTCGCGCGGTACGCGCACGAGCCGGAGCAGTGGACCGACATCCCGGCCGGGTCGCGGGCCAGGCTGCGGGAGGAGCTGTTCCCGGAGCTGATGACGGTCGTACGGCATCTGTCGACCGACGAGGGCACCACGCGCAAGACGCTGTGGCGGCTGTTCGACGGGACGCTCGTCGAGTCGGTGCTGATGCGGTATCCGGACCGGGTGACCATGTGCATCAGTTCCCAGGCGGGATGCGGGATGAACTGCCCGTTCTGTGCCACGGGGCAGGCGGGGCTGGACCGGAATCTGTCGACCGCCGAGATCGTGCACCAGATCGTGGACGGGATGCGGGCGCTCCGGGACGGGGACGTGCCCGGCGGGCCCGCCCGGCTGTCCAACATCGTCTTCATGGGGATGGGCGAGCCGCTCGCCAACTACAACCGGGTCGTGGGCTCCATTCGGCGGCTGACCGATCCGGAGCCGGACGGGCTCGGGCTGTCCCAGCGCGGGATCACCGTCTCGACCGTCGGCCTCGTCCCGGCCATCCACCGGTTCGCCGACGAAGGCTTCAAGTGCCGGCTCGCGATCTCGCTGCATGCGCCCGACGACGAGCTGCGCGACACCCTCGTCCCCGTGAACACGCGGTGGAAGGTGCGTGAGGTGCTCGACGCCGGGTTCGAGTACTCCGCCAAGTCGGGCCGTCGGCTGTCCATCGAGTACGCGCTCATCCGGGACATCAACGACCAGGCCTGGCGAGGTGACCGGCTCGGGCGGCTGCTCAAGGGCAAGCCGGTGCATGTGAACCTGATCCCGCTGAACCCGACTCCGGGCTCCAAGTGGACCGCGTCCCGCCCCGAGGACGAGAAGGCGTTCGTGGAGGCCATCGCCGCCCATGGTGTGCCGGTGACGATTCGGGACACCCGCGGTCAGGAGATCGACGGGGCGTGTGGGCAGCTCGCCGCGACCGAACGGTAGTCTGAGCGCCGTAGGTACATTTTCATATGGCGTAAATACATCTTCATATTCCGACAGGGGAGCGCCACAGCGCTGAGAGTGCGGCATCGGCCGCAGACCCTCCGAACCTGGCCCAGGTCATTCTGGGTAGGGAGATCGGTCACCACTCGAGCTGTTGCGCCCTGCCCGGAGCCTTCCCAAGGGTTCCGGGCAGGGCCGCGTCTCTTCCTGGTCACCCCCAGGAGGAATTAGTGAGCATCACCAAGAAGTCCACGGTGAAGACCATGGCCCTGGCCGTCGGGCTGGGCCTCGTCGCGCTGCCCGCGCTGTCCGCGTGCGGGTCGTCCGATGCCGGCAGCGGCGACGACGGCGGATCCAAGACCGTCACGCTCGTCAGCCACGACTCGTGGGCCGTCTCGAAGAGCGTCCTCGCCGCCTTCGAGAAGCAGTCCGGCTACAAGGTGAGGGTCCTGGAGGACGGCGACGCCGGGCAGGCCGTCAACAAGGCCATCCTCACCAAGGACAACCCGCAGGGCGACGTCTTCTTCGGCGTCGACAACACCCTGCTCTCGAGGGCGCTCGACAACGGGCTGTTCCAGTCGTACGAGCCGAAGGGCTCGGACAAGATCAAGGCCGAGTACCTGGCCGACCAGGACAAGCACCGGGTCACCCCGATCGACACCGGCGACATCTGCGTCAACTACGACAAGGCGTACTTCAGCAAGCACAAGCTGAACCCGCCCACCTCCTTCGACGACCTGATCAAGCCCGAGTACAAGAACCTCCTCGTCACCGAGAACGCCTCCGCCTCCTCGCCCGGCCTCGGCTTCCTCCTCGGCACCGCCGCCAAGTACGGCGACGACGGCTGGCAGGACTACTGGAAGAAGCTGAAGGCCAACGGCGTGAAGGTCGTCGACGGCTGGGAGCAGGCCTACAACGAGGAGTTCTCGGGTTCCGCCGGCGGCAAGAAGGCCAAGGCCGACCGGCCGCTCGTCGTGTCGTACGCCTCCTCACCGCCCGCCGAGGTGATCTACGCCGACCCGAAGCCGACGACGGCCCCCACGGGGGTCGCCCAGGGCACCTGCTTCCGCCAGGTCGAGTACGCCGGCCTGCTCAGCAACGCCCGGAACGCCGAGGGCGGCAAGGCGCTGCTCGACTTCATGCTGACCAAGACGTTCCAGGACGACATGCCGCTGAACATGTTCGTCTACCCGGTGCGCGAGGCCGCCCAGGTCCCGCCGGAGTTCGTGAAGTACGGACCGCAGGCCAAGGACCCCGAGACCCTGGACCCGGCGAAGATCGCTGACAACCGTGACGACTGGGTCAAGTCGTGGACCTCGCTCGTACTGAAGTAGCCCCCCACGAGGGCACCCCCCGCAAGGGCACCCCCCGCAAGGGCACCTTCCGCAGGGGACGCGCGCGGAGCGCGGCGGTGCGGTTCGGCCTCATCGCCGTGCCCGTCGCGTTCTTCGCGGTCTTCTTCGCCCTTCCCGTCGCCGCGATCGTCGCGCGCGGCCTGAAGGTCGACGGGGTCTGGCAGTTCGGGCGCCTCCTGGACGTGCTCGGACAGTCCGACATCCGGCACGTCCTGTGGTTCACCACCTGGCAGGCGCTCGCCTCCACCGCGCTGACCCTGCTGATCGCGCTGCCGGGCGCCTACGTCTTCGCCCGCCTCGACTTCCCCGGCAAGCAGATCCTGCGAGCCGTGGTGACCGTCCCGTTCGTGCTGCCGACGGTCGTCGTCGGTACGGCCTTCCTCGCGCTGGTCGGCCGTGGCGGACTCCTCGACGAGCTGTGGGGCGTACGGCTCGACACCACCGTGTGGGCCATCCTGCTCGCGCACGTCTTCTTCAACTACGCCGTCGTCGTACGGACGGTCGGCGGGCTCTGGTCGCAGCTCGACCCGGGGCAGGAGGAGGCCGCGCGGATGCTGGGCGCGTCACGTCTCACCGCCTGGCGGACCGTCACCCTCCCGGCGCTCGGGCCCGCCGTGGCCGCCGCCGCGCTGATGGTCTTCCTGTTCACCTTCACCTCCTTCGGTGTGGTGCAGATCCTCGGCGGCCCGACCTTCTCGACGCTCGAAGTCGAGATCTACCGGCAGACGTCGGAGATTTTCGACCTGTCCACGGCGGCCGTCCTGACG
The DNA here is from genome assembly GCF_055656945.1 of Streptomyces sp. NPDC111606. Taxonomy (NCBI): domain Bacteria; kingdom Bacillati; phylum Actinomycetota; class Actinomycetes; order Kitasatosporales; family Streptomycetaceae; genus Streptomyces; species Streptomyces sp. NPDC111606. Next base: position 153,764 of record NZ_JBVKBY010000011.1, on the reverse strand, counting down.
ATCGTCCAGTTCCTCGCCGTCGGCGCGATCCTCGCCGTGCACGCCTGGACGGTACGGCGGCGGGAGAGCGCCCTGCGCCTGGTGGACGCGTCGGTGACCGCGCGGCGGCCGCGCGGGGTAGGGCAGTGGTCGCTGCTGGCCGGTGTCCTGGTCGTCATCGCCGTACTCCTGGTGCTCCCGCTGGCCGTGCTGGTGCAGCGGTCGCTGGACGCGCCCGACTTCGGCTACTACCGGGCGCTGACCAGTGCCGACGGCGGTGTCTTCCTCGTCCCGCCCATCGAGGCGATCGGTAATTCGCTGCAGTACGCCGTCGTCGCCACCGCCATCGCCGTGCTGATCGGCGGTCTCGCCGCGGCCGCGCTGACCCGACGGGACGCCGGCCGGTTCGTACGGGGCTTCGACGCGCTGCTGATGCTGCCGCTCGGGGTGTCCGCGGTGACGGTCGGCTTCGGGTTCCTGATCGCCCTGGACGAGCCGCCGCTGGACCTCAGAAGTACGTGGATCCTGGTCCCGCTCGCGCAGGCGCTGGTCGGCGTGCCCTTCGTCGTGCGGACCATGCTGCCCGTGCTGCGCGCCGTGGACCAGCGACTGCGCGAGGCGGCTTCGGTGCTGGGGGCGTCGCCGTGGCGGGTCTGGCGTGAGGTGGATCTGCCGATGGTGCGGCGGGCGCTGCTGATCGCGGCCGGGTTCGCCTTCGCGGTGTCGCTGGGCGAGTTCGGGGCGACCGTGTTCATCGCACGGCCCGACAACCCGACGCTGCCGGTGGCCGTGGCGAGGCTGCTCGGGCGGGCCGGTGAACTCAACTACGGGCAGGCGATGGCCCTTTCGACGATTCTGATGATCGTGTGCGCGGTGGCGCTGCTGGTGCTGGAGCGGCTGCGCACCGACCGGACCGGGGAGTTCTAGATGCTGCTGAGCCTTGCGGACGCGACGGTACGGTTCGGCGGGCGTGCCGTGCTGGATGCGGTCGGCCTCGACGTCGCCGAGCACGAGATCGTGTGCGTGCTGGGGCCGAGCGGCAGCGGCAAGTCGACGTTGCTGCGGGTGGTGGCCGGGCTCCAGCCGCTGGACGAGGGCCGGGTGTTGCTCGACGGGCGGGACCAGGAGGGGGTGCCCGCGCACAAGCGGGAGGTCGGGCTGATGTTCCAGGACCATCAGCTCTTCCCGCAGCGGGACGTCGGCGGCAATGTGGCCTTCGGGGCGCGGATGCACGGCGCCTCGAAGGCCGAACAGGCCGATCGGGTACGGGAGTTGCTCGATCTGGTCGGACTGCCGGGAGCCGCCCGCCGCGCCGTCGCCTCCCTGTCCGGCGGTGAGCAGCAGCGGGTGGCGCTGGCCCGTGCGCTCGCGCCGCGGCCGCGGTTGCTGATGCTGGACGAGCCGCTGGGTCAGCTCGACCGCTCGCTGCGGGAGCGGCTCGTGGTCGAACTCCGGGAGCTGTTCGGCCGGTTGGGCACCACCGTGCTGGCCGTGACGCACGACCAGGGCGAGGCCTTCGCGCTCGCCGACCGGGTCGTGGTGATGCGGGACGGGCGGATCGCCCAGACCGGTACGCCGCTCGAGGTGTGGCAGCGTCCGGCGGACGAGTTCGTGGCGCGCTTCCTCGGGTTCGAGAACGTGGTCGAGGGCACGGTCGCGGGCGAGGCCGCGGACACCCCCTGGGGCAAGCTGCCCGTGGGCGAGGACGCCCCGCAGGGCACCCGGACGCTGCTCGTACGGCCGGCCGGAGTGCGGCTGGTGGCCCCGGACTCGGGGCTGCGCTGCACGGTCACGGCGCGCACGTTCAAGGGCACGCACGTCGCCGTGCACCTCCAGCCGGAGGACGCGCCGCGCCTGGAGGCGGCGTGTGCGCTGCGGGAGGCGCCCGAGGTCGGGGACGCCGTCGGCGTGGAGTTCGACGCGGCGGAAATTGTGCTGCTGGGCTGATCACCCCGCACATAGGGTGCGGGCATGACGTCACTCCCGCACGATCGTCACTGCGACGAAATCGCCCACCAGATCGGCCTGTTGAGGGCCGTCGTGACTTCGGGCGCCGACCTGACGGCCACGGTGCCGACCTGCCCGGACTGGTCGCTGGAACAGCTCGTCCGGCACACGGGCGGCGCGCTGCGCTGGGTGGAGCTGACCGTGCGGACGCGGGCCGAGGAGGAGATCCCGGAGGAGCAGGTGCCGGGCATCGCGGGTCCCGAGGGCGAGGGTGACGCCGCCGCGCTCGACGCCTGGCTCGCGGAGACCGGCGAGATGATCGTCGGCACGCTGCGGGAGGCCGGTCCCGACGCCAAGGTGTGGGGCTGGGCCGGCGTGCTGAACGCCGGATTCTGGGCCCGGCGTATGACCCACGAGATCACGATCCACCGCGCGGACGCGACACTCGCCGCCGGCCTGCCCTACGAGGTGGCGCCCGACATCGCCGCCGACGCGATCGACGAGTGGCTGGAGATCGTCGAATGGGCGCAGCGGACGCAGCCGGACGACCCGGCGCGGGAGCTGTGCCGGCCCGGGAGCAGCATCCATCTGCACGCCACGGACAGTACCGCCGAGCTGAACGCCGAATGGCTTGTCGACCTCGACCAGGAAGTCGTCGCCTGGCGGCGCGGCCACGAGAAGGCGACCGTCGCGCTCCGCGGCCCGCTCACCGCCGTACTGCTCGCCTTCTACCGCCGGCTGCCGCTGGACAGCCCCGAGTTGGAGGTCCTCGGCGAGCGGGAGCTGCTGGAGTTCTGGCTGGAGCGGGCGACGTTCGGCTGACAGACGTGGGGCGTGGCAGTCCTGTGGAGCAGGCGTGTGGCCCGCCCCCCGGGGGAAGGGGACGGGCCGCAGCGGAGTTGCTCTACGGGCGCGTCAGCGGTCGCTGCTCGTCCCGCGGCGCCGCAGTCCGAAGAAGACCGCGCCGCCACCGAGGGCGACCAGGCCGACCGCGATGCCGGCGATCAGGCCGGTGTTGGAGTTCGCACCGGTCTCGGCGAGGTTGGAGTCATCGGTCGCCGGGGACGGGGCGCTGCTCGCCGTGGCCGCGGGAGCGGTGCTCTCGCTCTCCGAGGGCGCCGGGGCCGGCGTCTCCTCGGCCGGGGTCGAGGCGGAGTCGGACGGGGTCGGGGTGTCCGACGGAGCCGGCGGCTCCTCCTCTTCCTTCTTGCAGGCCGTCGACGGGGTCGTCAGGTTCGGCTTGATGTCCTCGTCGACGTAGCCCGCGGCCTTGACGTGGACGCGGTACTCGGCGTCCGGCTTCCAGTTCTCGGCGAAGGTGATGGTGACACCCTCGCGGGAGCCCTTGACCACCTGCTCGCCGACCTTCTTCAGGTCTGCGCCGTTGTTCTGCAGGTAGACGCTGACGGTCGCGGGGATGCCGCTGGGGTCCACGTCGGTGACCGTGATGACGCCCTTTTTGCCGTCGCACTTGGCTTCGGCTGAGAATTCACTGATGTTGCAGGCGAGGGCGGTGCCCGCGAAGCCGAGCGCGAGGGCGGCGGAGGCGGACGCAACACCAAGAGCGCGCACGGAGCGCGCAACAGTACGGCGGTTTATGGACACGTTTGTCCTTACGAGTTGCACCACTGAGGGGGGTTGAACGAGGCGGCGATGCGACATCACCGTCCCCAGGAGTCTCACAGGTTTATAAGCGTGGCATAAGCAGTGTCAACGCGTACGCCCCCCACGCACGTTGCCTTTGCCCTCTTATTGCCCGCTGAGGCGTTTCAGCGCCTGCGGAGCCTGCTCGATCCGGTCGACCAGGGCGATACGGGACTCCATCGACCGATCCCGGGCGAGGGCCTGCAACAGCGGCCAGGTCGGCAACTGCTCCGTCCAGTGCGCCCTGTTCACGAGCACCATCGGGGTGGGCTCGCCGCGCGACTCGTAGTAGTTGGGCGTCGCATTGTCGAAGATCTCCTGCACGGTGCCGGCGGCGCCCGGCAGGAAGACGACGCCCGCGTTCGAGCGGGCCAGGAGGCCGTCCTCGCGGGTGGCGTTGGCGAAGTACTTCGCGATGTGGGAGGCGAAGGGGTTCGGCGGCTCGTGGCCGTAGAACCAGGTCGGGATGCCGACGGAGCGGCCGCCCTGCGGCCAGCGGGCGCGCACCTCGAAGGCGGCCGTCGCCCAGTCGGTGATCGAGGGCGTGAACAGGGGCGCCTTCGCCAGGAGTCGGAGGGCGTCGCCGAGCATCTCGTCGTCGTGCGGGGCGGCGTACGCGCCCAGGTTCGCCGCTTCCATCGCGCCCGGGCCGCCGCCGGTGGCGACCGTGAAGCCGGCGCGGGCGAGTTCCCGGCCGAGCCGCGCGGCCCCCTCGTACGCCTCCGTGCCGCGCCGCATCGCGTGGCCGCCCATGACGCCCACCACCCGGGTGCCGGACAGGAGTTCGTCGAGCGCGTCCGATATGGAGTCGTCGTGGATCGCGCGGAGCATGGAGGCGTGGATGTCGCGGTCCGCCTTGGTCCGCTGGAACCAGGCGTACGCGTGGGCGTCGGGTGTGTTCTCGTAGCCGTCCGCCAGCGACGCGAAGAGATCGTCGGGCGAGTAGACCAGACCCCGGTACGGGTCGAAGGGCAGGTCGGGGACCGGCGGGAAGACCAGGGCGCCGTCCGTGCGGATCTTCGCGGCCGCGTCCTCGCGCATCGGGCAGCCGAGGAAGACGGCGCCCGCCGTGTCCGTGGTGAGCAACTCGCGCGTACGGTCCGTCAGGTCGACGGCCTGGACACGGAATCCGGCCAGGGAGCCGCGCGCCGAGACGGTCGCGTCGAACTCCTCCAGCGTCTCTATCTCACGGTCGTTGTGGTGGGCCGCATGGGCGGGCATCGTCTGCACCCGCCCATGCTAGGCACCGGGCAACGGACGGCGGGGATCAGCCCTCGATGGCCGACGGGTCCATCCACACAACCTCCCAGGTGTGGCCGTCGAGGTCGTCGAAGGCGCGGCCGTACATGAAGCCGTGGTCCTGGGTCTCGCCGGTGACGGAGCCGCCCGCGGCGACCGCCTTCTCGACCAGCTCGTCGACCTTCTCGCGGCTCTCCGAGCTCAGCGCGATCAGCACCTCGCTCGTCTTCGTCGCGTCCGCGATCTGCTTCTTCGTGAACTGGGCGTACTTCTCGTGGGTGTGCACCATCGCGACGATGGTCTCGCTGATCACGACCGACGCGGTGGTGTCGTCGCTGAACTGCTCGTTGATCGCGAAGCCGAGCTCGGTGAAGAACTTCTTCGAGGCGCCGAGGTCGTTCACGGGCAGGTTCAGGAAGATCATCTGCTGGTAGGCGGGGGCGGTCATCGTGGTCTCTCCCTCGGGTGGCTGCTGCTTTCGCTGCTGTTCGGTGGGATAGACCGGGGGTCCGAGCGGAAGTCATCGCCTTGCGGAGATTTTTTCTTACGAGTTTTTCGACCGGCCCTGCCGGACCCGTCGGGAGGCTTCAGCGGGCCAGGGGCGCCGCGGCCAGTTCGGCCACGATCAGGGTGAGCGGGCAGAAGAAGACCAGCAGCGCGCCGGCGCGCAAGGCTGCCGCACTGCGGAGCAACGTGGTGGGGGCGCCGAGGCGGAGCAGCGCGGCCGTGGTGTCGGCGCGGGCCTGCTTGGCCTCCACGGCGGCGGTGAGGAGGGTGGCCACGGCACAGCCGGTGACCACGGTGGCGCCGACGGCCGTGAGGGGCCCGATGGCGTCGGTGGCCGCGGGGGCGGACAGGGGCGCCATGGCGTACGCCGCCGAGGCCACGGCGCTGACGACGCCGAGGGGGCGGCCGATGCGGGTGGCTTCCGCCATCAGGACGCGGCCCGCGAGGAGGCGTACCGCGCCCGGGCGTACGGCCTGCAGGACGCGGCCGCAGAGGTGGGTGAGGCCGGGGGCGGCGAGGGCCAGCCCGAGGGCGGTCAGGAGCCAGCCGACCAGGACTCCGGCGGGGCCGGTGGGGAGGGCGGCAGGGACGGTGAGGGGAGTGGGGGTGGCGGCGCGGCCGGCGTAGGCCTCCACGGCGATGCCGGCGGCGAGTACCGCGATGCCCCAGGGCAGGCCGACGGGAGGTTTGCCGGGAGCCGGCAGATGGGTCGCGTGGACCGGCGTCTGCCAGGTGTCGTCGACGGCGGCCGGGGCGTCGCTCGGGTGGCCGGGCGCCGGTGGGGTGCCGTCCTCCTCCGGGGCGGGCTCCGCCTCGGCGGCACGACTGTCCGCAGACGGCGCGGCAGCGCCCTCGCTGTCCTCCGCGGCCGCGCGGCCCCGCCTCACCTGGCCCCCGAACGGCCGCCCCGCGCCCCGCGCCCCGGTGGGCCCGGGTTCCTTCGGGCGCAGGGCCAGCGCCACCGTCGTCGACGCGATGGCCGGGGTCAGGGTCAGCAGGGTCAGGGCGGCCGGCAGGGGGAGGGGGGCGTTCGCCGCCAGGAACTGCGAGGCGGCGCCGTCGAAGGGCATGCCGGTCAGGTCGCCCCGCAGGTGGAGGAAGACGAGCAGGGCGAGCATCGAGCCGAGAGCGCAGGACAGGGCCGTGGTGGTGGCCGAGACCAGCATCAGGCGGGCCGGGCCCAGGCCGATCGCCGACAGGCCCGGGCGCGGCTTGGTACCGGGGTCGGTGCGGGCCACCGCCACCGCGAAGTGGATCGTCGCGGCCATCGGGGGCACGCACCAGGCAAGACGCAGGGCCGACGAGGCCGAGTCGGCGTGGGACATGGCGTAGCCCAGCGCACACAGCAGCAGGAAGCCCGTGCCCGCCGACGCCGCGGCCAGGAGCAGGCGGCGCAGCTGTACGGCGGGCTGGGCGCCGCGGCTCAGACGGAGAGCGAGCACGCGGCCCGGCCTTCCGTCGCGGTGACCGGGGGCAGGTGCACCGTGTTCACGCGCCGTCCGTCGAGCAGGGCGAGGGTGCGGTCGGCGAAGGCCGCGTTCTCCGCGTCGTGGGTGGCCAGGACGACGGTGATGCCGTGCGAGCGGGCCGCTGTCGTCAGGGTGCGCAGGACGTGCGCGCGGTCGGCGCGGTGCAGCGGGGCCGTCGGCTCGTCGGCGAACAGGACCGTGGGGGAGGGGGCCAGGGCACGGGCGAGACACACGCGCTGGCGTTCGGCCTGGACCAGCTGGTGCGGGCGCTTGCGGGCCGCCTCGCCGACGTCCAGGCGGTTCAGCCACTCCAGCGCGGTCGTCTTGGCGCGGCGACGGCTGGTGCCGCGCAGCATCAGCGGGAGCGCGGCATTCTCCCAGACGTTCAGCTCGGGGACGAGCGAGGGGGCCGGGTCGATCCAGGAGAAGCGGTCGCGGCGGAGCCGTTCGCGCGCCATCGGGGTCATGGTGTGCACCGGCACGCTGTTGAACCAGACCTCGCCGCTGCGGGCGGGGGCCAGGCCGGACAGACACTGCAGGAGAGCCGTCTTGCCGCTGCCGCGGGGACCGGTGACGGCGAGGATCTCACCCTCACGCACACCCAGCGAGACCCCGCCGAGCGCGGGGGAGCCGTCGCGGTGCGTGAAGTGCAGCGCGCGTGCCCAGAGCACGTCGTTGTCCGGCGGAGCCTCCATGGGCGTACACCTCGTCAGATCCGTAGTTCCCGGGCCGTTCCCCCGTGCGGGGGAACGAAGACAGGGCCGATCGGTTACAAGGCACGCTAAGGATCCGGGGGCGCAACGACGGACAGCACGCGGCGGGGGTGCACCCTTCTCACTCCTACGGGTGCACCCCCGCCGTCGCACGAACCTCGTGAGGTTAGAGCTTGGTCCACGCCTCCGTGAGCGTCGCGCGCAGGATCTGCTCGATCTCGTCGAACGTCTCCTGGTTGGAGATCAGCGGCGGCGCCAGCTGGACGACCGGGTCGCCGCGGTCGTCGGCACGGCAGTACAGGCCGTTGTCGAACAGGGCCTTGGAGAGGAAGCCGTACAGAACCCTCTCGGTCTCCTCGTCGTTGAACGACTCCTTGGTCGCCTTGTCCTTGACGAGCTCGATGCCGTAGAAGAAGCCGTTGCCGCGGACGTCGCCGACGATCGGAAGGTCGTGCAGCTTCTCCAGCGTCGTGCGGAAGGCGGCCTCGTTGTCGAGGACGTGCTGGTTGAGCTTCTCGCGCTCGAAGAGGTCGAGGTTGGCGATGCCCACCGCTGCCGACACCGGGTGACCGCCGAAGGTGTAGCCGTGCAGGAAGGTGTTGTCGCCCTTGTAGAACGGCTCGGCCAGGCGGTCGGAGATGATGCAGGCGCCGATCGGGGAGTAGCCCGAGGTCATGCCCTTGGCGCAGGTGATCATGTCCGGGACGTAGCCGAACTTGTCGCAGGCGAACATCGTGCCCAGCCGGCCGAAGGCGCAGATGACCTCGTCCGACACCAGCAGGACGTCGTACTGGTCGCAGATCTCGCGCACCCGCTGGAAGTAGCCGGGCGGGGGCGGGAAGCAGCCGCCCGCGTTCTGGACCGGCTCCAGGAAGACCGCGGCGACGGTCTCCGGGCCCTCGAAGAGGATCTGCTGCTCGATCTGGTCGGCGGCCCAGCGGCCGAAGGCCTCCGGGTCGTCACCGAAGATCGGCGCGCGGTAGATGTTGGTGTTCGGCACCTTGTGCGCGCCCGGGACCAGCGGCTCGAAGGGGGCCTTGAGGGCCGGCAGGCCCGTGATGGACAGGGCGCCCTGCGGGGTGCCGTGGTAGGCGACCGCGCGCGAGATGACCTTGTGCTTGGTGGGCTTGCCGGTCAGCTTGAAGTACTGCTTGGCCAGCTTCCAGGCGGTCTCCACCGCCTCGCCGCCGCCGGTGGTGAAGAAGACCTTGTTGAGGTCACCCGGCGCGTGGTCCGCGATGCGCTCGGCCAGCTCCACGGCCTTCGGGTGCGCGTAGGACCAGATCGGGAAGAACGCCAGCTCCTGCGCCTGCTTGAAGGCGGTCTCGGCCAGTTCGACGCGGCCGTGCCCGGCCTGCACCACGAACAGGCCGGCGAGCCCGTCGAGGTAGCGCCTGCCCTTGTCGTCGTAGATGTAAGTGCCCTCGCCCCGGACGATCGTCGGGACGGGGGCCTTCTCGTACGAGGACATACGCGTGAAGTGCATCCACAAGTGGTCGTACGCGGTCCTGCTGAGGTCCTGAGGGCTGTTGGTGCTCACGGTTATCGGGTCCTCACGGTTATCGGGTTCCCCACATGTAGGTCTGCTTCTTGAGCTTGAGGTAGACGAAGCTCTCCGTCGAGCGCACTCCGGGGACGGCGCGGATGCGCCGGTTGATGACATCCAGGAGGTGGTCGTCGTCCTCGCAGACGATTTCCACCATCAGGTCGAAGGACCCGGCCGTCATCACCACGTACTCGCATTCGGCCATGGCGGTCAGTGCGTCGGCCACGGACTCCACGTCGCCCTCGACATGCACGCCGACCATCGCCTGCCTGCGGAAGCCCACGGTGAGCGGGTCCGTGACGGCGACGATCTGCATGACGCCCTGGTCGAGCAGCTTCTGGACGCGCTGGCGCACGGCAGCCTCGGACAGGCCGACGGCCTTGCCGATGGCGGCGTACGGCCTGCGGCCGTCCTCCTGAAGTTGTTCGATGATGGCAAGGGAGACGGCGTCCAGCTGGGGACCGCCGTTCCTGGACTCGCGGGAGTCCCTGTGCTCTGCGCTTCGACTGGCCACGACGTCACTCTGCACGACGTCTCGATAGTTCCGCAAGGTCGATGCGATGAAATTCGTTGTTTATGCGACCGAGACCTGCGGATTTCGCAGAAGGGGCCCTAGTGGGGGTGTTGAAAACGTGGGTCAGCCGATTAGGGTGGGTGTCTCAGAGAATGGACAGTTCGACCTGACAGGAGGCCGGCAGTGAGCACCGAGCTGCGTCGTCTGCGCAACTACATCGACGGTGAGTTCCGGGACGCCGCCGACGGACGGACCACCGAGGTGGTCAACCCCGCGACGGGCGAGGCGTACGCAACCGCACCGCTGTCCGGGCAGGCGGACGTCGACGCCGCGATGGAGGCCGCCGCGCGCGCCTTCCCCGCGTGGCGTGACGCGACCCCCGCCGAGCGACAGAAGGCCCTGCTGAAGATCGCCGACGCGTTCGAGGAGCGGGCCGAAGAGCTCATCGCGGCCGAGGTGGAGAACACGGGCAAGCCGATCGGACTCACGCGGTCCGAGGAGATCCCGCCGATGGTCGACCAGATCCGCTTCTTCGCGGGCGCGGCGCGGATGCTGGAGGGCCGCTCGGCCGGTGAATACATGGAGGGCCTGACCTCCATCGTCCGCCGTGAGCCGATCGGCGTCTGCGCGCAGGTCGCGCCCTGGAACTACCCGATGATGATGGCCGTATGGAAGTTCGCGCCGGCCCTCGCGGCGGGCAACACGGTCGTCCTGAAGCCGTCGGACACCACTCCGGCGTCGACCGTCCTGATCGCCGAGATCATCGGAGGCGTTCTGCCCAAGGGCGTCTTCAACGTCATCACCGGCGACCGTGACACCGGGCGGCTGATGGTCGAGCACCCGACTCCGGCGATGGCCTCCATCACCGGTTCGGTGCGGGCCGGTATGTCGGTCGCCGAGTCCGCCTCCAAGGACCTCAAGCGGGTCCACCTGGAGCTGGGCGGCAAGGCGCCGGTCGTCGTCTTCGCCGACACCGACATCGCCAAGGCCGTCGAGGACATCTCGGTCGCGGGCTTCTTCAACGCCGGGCAGGACTGTACGGCCGCCACGCGTGTCCTCGTCCACGAGGCCATCCACGACGAGTTCGTGCAGGCGCTCGCGAAGGCCGCCGCCGACACCAAGACCGGGCAGCCGGACGACGAGGACGTGCTGTTCGGCCCGCTCAACAACCCGAACCAGCTCAAGCAGGTCTCCGGGTTCATCGAGCGGCTGCCCGCCCACGCCAAGGTCGAGGCCGGCGGTCACCGGGTCGGTGACAAGGGGTACTTCTTCGCGCCGACCGTGGTGTCCGGCCTGAAGCAGGACGACGAGATCGTCCAGAAGGAGGTCTTCGGCCCGGTCATCACCGTGCAGTCCTTCTCGGACGAGGCGCAGGCCGTCGAGTGGGCCAACGGCGTCGAGTACGCCCTCGCGTCGTCGGTGTGGACCAAGGACCACGGGCGTGCGATGCGGATGTCCAAGGCGCTGGACTTCGGGTGCGTGTGGATCAACACGCACATCCCGCTGGTTGCGGAGATGCCGCACGGCGGGTTCAAGAAGTCCGGGTACGGCAAGGATCTGTCGGCGTACGGGTTCGACGACTACACGCGGATCAAGCACGTGATGACGTCCCTGGACGCGTGACGCTGCGCTAGGCGCCGCGCGGGTCGTGGCCGTCTCACGGCTGCGGGTTCGTTGTGGCCGGTCGCGCAGTTCCCCGCGCCCTTCGCGGCGTCGCAGCCCCGGACGGAGTGAGTACCGTCCGGGGCTGCCGCTCGACATGGCGTCGATTGATCGGCCGCGGTCAGCAGCGGCATGCTGCGGCAATGGCCCTCCCACCGATGAACTCCCCGCTGTCCCGCCGGACTTTGCTGCGCACCCTCGGTGCGGGCGCTGCGCTGGGAGGGCTCGCCGGCTGCGGTGTACGGCCCGCCTACGTGTCGCCCGGCGACCGGGCCGCCACCGATGTCTCCGCCACCGACAAGCGGCTGACGTGGGCGAACTGGCCCCTGTACATCGACACGGACGACGAGGACGCGACCCGCCGGCCGACCCTCGAGGGGTTCGAGAAGCGCACGGGCATCTCCGTCGACTACGTCGAGGAGATCAACGACAACGACGAGTTCTTCGGCAAGGTCAGCCCCGCCCTGATGAACCATCAGCGCACGGGCCGCGACCTCGTCGTCATCAGCGACTGGATGTGCGCCCGGTTCGTACGGCTGGGCTGGGTGCAGGAGATGGACCGGGCGCGCCAGCCGAACGTGACGAAGTACCTGGACCCGCTGCTGCGTTCACCGGCCTTCGACCCCGGACGCAAGTACACCGTGCCGTGGCAGTCGGGCATCACGGGCATCGCGTACAACCGCCGCCGGCTGGGCCGCGACATCCACAGCGTCGCCGAGCTGTGGGCGAGCGACCTGAAGGGCCGGGTGACCCTGCTCTCCGGTCTGGACGAGGCGTTTGCGCTGCTCATGCAGGGCAACGGCGTCGACATCACCCGCTGGACGGCGGACGACTTCCACACCGTCTGCGACCAGGTCGACAAGCAGGTCCGCAAGGGCCAGATCCGCCGGTTCACCGGCAACGACTACATCAAGGACCTGTCGAGCGGCGACGTCCTGGCCTGCCAGGCCTACTCGGGCGACGTCATCCAGCTCCAGGCGGACGACCCCGATATCCGCTTCGTCGTCCCCGAGGAGGGGGCCGAGCTGTGGTCGGAGTCCCTGATGGTCCCGAACCTGGCCCGCCACAAGGCCAACGCCGAGCGGCTGATCGACTACTACTACGACCCGGAGGTCGCCGCCGAACTGGCCGCCTGGGTCAACTACGTCTGCCCGGTCCCGGCCGCCCAGGACGTCCTCGCCTCGGCCAAGGACGAGGAGACGGCCGCCCTGGCCGAGGATCCGCTGATCTTCCCGGACACGGCGATGCGCCGGCGTCTCGCGATCGCTCGGGACATCACGTCGGATGAGCGGGTGGACTTCGCCCGGCGGTGGAACGCGATCGCGGGGTTGTAGGCGGCCCCCACGGCGCCTGTGCCCCCTACCAGTGACCCTGCCGGTGCACCGCCGTACGCCCCACCGTCGCCGCCAGTTTGCGCAGTCGGCGCCAGTCCAGGCGGGGGCCGCGCTGGGGGACGCCGGGGCGTTTGCGGGGGACGCGGACGCGCAGGGCGCCCGAAGTGATGCGGATGTGGACCGGGGCCGGCAGGACAAGGGCCTCGCCGTCGATGCCGGCCTCGATCTCCTCACGGTCGGCCTCGATGACCACTTCGGTTGCGCTGAGGATGCTCAGGCCGGGCGGCGCGGGGTCGAGGAGCAGTGCGGCGGCCTCGGCCGCGCTGTCCACCCTGATGCCGAGGACGCCGAGAACGGCGGCGTCGAGGCGGTCGCGGCGGCCGAGCCCGAAGGGATCGTCCGTGCGGTAGGGGTTGTTGCTGACCAGCACGGCATGCGGGGCGTGCAGCGTCGTGTCCGCCGCCCGGACGGTCAGCAGCGGGCCCTGCTGGCGGGTGAGCAGGTCGGGCAGCAGTTCCAGGCTGGTGCCGATCTTGTCGTCGCGGTAGCCGGGGCTCTGCACGATGGCCGCGTACGCGCCGAAGGAGGCGTTGTTGACGAAGGGCCGGCCGCCGGCGAAGCCGAGGTCGACGCGCAGCTCCACGCCGTCGACGAGCGCGTCGAGGCAGGCGGCGGGATCCTCGCGGTCGAGGCCCAGGTCCATGGCGAAGTGGTTGCGGGTGCCGGCGCAGATCACCAGGAACGGGATGTCGTACGCGGCGGCGACGGCCGCGACCAGTGCCTGGGTGCCGTCCCCGCCTGCGACACCGAGCAGATCCGCACCGTCCGAAACGGCCTTGCGGGCCAGGGCGGTGACGTCCTGATGCTCCTCGGGGTCGAGGAGAACGACCTCGGCGCCGAGCCGTTCGGCCTTCTCCTTGAGCGCGAAGCGTTCCACCTTCCCGCCGCCCGAGCGGGGGTTCATGATCAGGATCGCCCGCCGCGGTGGCGCCGCCTTGCGCCCCCGCATCACCCGCACCCGTGAGCTCCCGGTGCCCCGCAGCGCGTACCGGCCGCTCCATACGGCCACCGTCCACAGCGCCACGGACGCCAGCAGCGCCCAGAACAGGGTGGCAGCGAACAACGTGATCACGGCGGCCGGTACGGCCAGGGCCACGACCCCCGCCAACCAGCGCACCGGTCCGCGCAGCGTCAGCGTCCACCACACCGCGACGGCGCCGATGCCCAGGCCCGCCACACCGGCCACCAGCAGCAGCACGCCGCCGACCCCGCCGTAGGCGAGCGGGACGAGCACCGCGAGCCCCGCTGCGGCAAGCGAGGCCCGTGCCGCCCAACGTTGCCCCCGGTAAGCCCGTTCGCTCAGGTCCAGGCCCATGCATCCTCCCTCGTCGGCGGACATCGTAGGGCCGGGCCGGTGCGGGCCGCATGGCGGCCGTCGGTTCGGGCTCCACGACGGGAACCCGCTTTGAACGTGTTCAACTCCAAGCGTACGCTGCTCCCATGAGCGACAGAGCCGCCCTGCTCAAGGGCATTCGCGTCTGGCTGGCCCTCTTCGTCATCTGCCTGGTGCTCAGCGGCGCCACGGCCTTCCCCCTCGTCCACGAACTGCGCTGGACCGAGGACCTGTTGCGCGCCCTGTCCGTGCCGGAGCACCTCCCCGGCCTGATGGACTGGATCGAGCGCGTCCGGCGCGGTCTCGACACCGCCGACGCCGACTACCCCTTCCTGCTTTACGGCACGGACTGGCTCGCCTTCGCCCATCTCGTCATCGCCGTCGCCTTCTACGGCCCCTACCGCGACCCGGTACGCAACATCTGGGTCGTCGAGTTCGGGATGATCGCCTGCGCGGGCATCATCCCGCTCGCCCTGATCTGCGGGCCGATCCGCGGCATCCCCTTGTGGTGGTCGGTGATCGACATGTCGTTCGGCGTCTTCGGGGTGATCCCGCTGTATCTCGTGAGGAAGAAGATCAAGCAGCTGGAGGCGCTGACGGATGCACCGGCACCTCCAGCCGCCGCCGTCGCCGTCAGCGGTTGAACGCCGGGAAGGCGAAGCGCTGGACGATGGCCAGGCCGTCGCCCCCGGGCTGCGAACCTGGGGGATCCCTGAGCAAGTGCCCTGCGGAACAAGATGGTTGTGAGGGATCGCCCGCACGGGGCGCCGGTCGGCGAAAAAGTGTTATCGCCGACCCCGGCACTGCGTCTCCACTCCCGGAATGTGATCTCCGATATAGCCAACCGTGCCGGTCAGGCTGAGAAGGTGCGTACGGGCAGCGCATGAGCCGGGAGAGGGCGTACGTGGACGAGGGAGCCGGCAGGCAGTGGCGCTCCACCATCGCGGCGGCGCAGGCCGGTGACCGGCAGGCGCTGGACGAGCTGGTGGAGGGCTGGCTGCCGCTGGTCTACAACGTCGTCGGACGTGCCCTGAACGGCCATGCCGACGTCGACGACGTCGTCCAGGAGACCATGCTGCGCGCCGTCGACAACCTCGGCTCGCTGCGGGACCCGGACAGCTTCCGCTCCTGGCTCGTCGCGATCGCCATGCGGCAGATCCGGGACCGGGCGCGCCGCAGACAGCCCGCCCACCTCGACGAGTCCGCCGCGTACGAGGCCACCGACTTCGCCGAACTCACGGTCCTGCGACTTCAGTTGGAGGGGCAGCGGCGCGAGGTCGCGGAGGCGGTGCGCTGGCTGGACGACGAGGACCGGCAGTTGCTGTCGCTGTGGTGGCTGGAGGTCGCGGGCGAGCTGACCCGGCGCGAACTGGCCGCCGCGGCCGGGATCAGCCGGCAGCACGCCGCGGTGCGCGTCCAGCGGGTGAAGGAACGGCTGGAGACCGCGCGCGGCATCGTCCGCGCACTCGACGGCGCCTGCCCCGACCTGCGCGAACTGACCGCCCGCTGGAACGGACGCCCGGACTCCGTCTGGCGCAAGCGACTGGCCCGGCACATCAGGGGCTGCGGCTACTGCGGCGACACCCACGAGGCCGTCGTCCCCGCGGAACGCCTCCTCGTCGGCATCGCGCTCGTCCCGATCCCGGTCGGCTTCACGCTGTCGCTGGCACTGGGCGGCAAGACGGCGGTCGCGGCGACAGCGACGGCGGCCTCCGTCGGCTGGTCCGCGAAGATGATGGCCGCGATCACCCAGCCCGCCGTGGCGGTGACGGCCGGGGCGACACTCGTCGCGGGCGGCGCGTACGTCGTCACCCAGACCCCGCAGGCCCCGCCGCGCGCGGCCGCCCCCACCGCGGCGAGCACGGCCCGCCCGCCCGCGCGGACCCCGCCCGTCACCCCGACGGCCACGCTCTCACCGTCATCCTCCCCCTCGCCGTCTCCGTCACCGTCGCGGAAGACCGGGCTGTACGGCACGGTCGTCGACGCCGTCGACGAGGCTCCGGACCCCAACGCCGAGCCCGCCGCCCTGCCGCACCGCCGTGAGTCCGGCGTCACCAGCACCTGGGGCGCGAAGGCCGTCATGCAGCACCGGGGCGAGAAGGTGACGCTCAGCGGGCAGGGTTACGTCCTGGTGCGCTGGCAGATCTCCCCGCAGTCACGGCCGGGCGCGCTGGTCATGCCGACCTGGACCGGCCTCAAGGGCAGGCTCTTCCATGTCGCCTCCGGCGGCGGCCGCCGCATGGACGACACCACCGGCCCCGGCACCACCGGCATGGGCGGCCCCGACACCGGCTACACGGTCCTGTCGGACGGCACCCAGCAGATGTGGCAGAACGAGTACTTCTACGTCGACGGCTCGGTCACCCTCAACCAGAACGAACGGGGCGCCGACTACGGTGTCATCGTCTTCCCGTCGACCTGGGAGGCGGCCGAGAAGGACGTGGGCACCGGACCCGACCAGGGCGCGATCCGCTACGGCCAGGTCCGCGACAACGGCAAGGACACCGCACCGGTCCCGCAGTACGTCACCCGCGGCACCCCGGCCGATCCGGCGACGGTGTCCCAACGCTCGCGCGTCTAGCGGCCTCAGCCGTCGGACCGGGCGGCGAGCAGGCCGAGGAGGACGTCGACGCGGTTGGTCGTGATCGAGTCGACGCCCAGGTCCAGCAGGCGGCGCATGGAGCGCCGGGTGTCCGGGGTCCAGACGGACAGCAGATGACCGCCACGGTGGACGCGCTCGGCGAGGGCGTGGTCGACCAGGCCGAAACGGTAGTTGAGCCAACGCGGGCGCACCGCATCCAGCAGGGCGGGGCGCGGCGGGGCCAGCGTCGTCCAGGTCAGGGCGATCTCGGCGGCCGGGTCGGCGGCCCGCACGGCGAGCATGGCCGGGGCGCCCGCGCAGTAGTACACGCGGTCCTGCGCCCCGCACTCGCGTACGACGTCCACGACCCGGCGCGCCGCCCGCACGTCGGGCGTGCCCGGCAGGTCGAGCAGCACCCGGCTCCCGGCACACGCCGTCAGCGCCTCCTGCAGCGTCGGCACCCCGCCCGCCGTCAGCCCGCGCACCTCGGCAGCCGACAGCACTCGCAGCGGACGGTCCTGCTCCCACAGCCGCTTCAGCGTGTCGTCGTGCAGCAGCACCGGCACGCCGTCCTTGGTGAGCCGTACGTCGATCTCCACCGCTTCCGCGCCCCGTTCGAGCGCGGAGCGCAGGGAGGCGAGCGTGTTCTCGCGGACGCGGTAGGGGTCGCCGCGGTGGGCCACGGCGGTCACGTTCTGCATGAGGGCATTCCGGTCGGGGGCGGGGGCCATCGTGGACGGGTCGAGGCGTGGTGGGCGCCGCCGGCTCAGGAGGCGAGCCAGTCGGTGGTGTACGTGTCGATCTCGGCCCTGATCCGGGCCTTGCCCGGCTCGTCGAGGAAGGACACGTCCACGGCGTTCCTGGCCAGGTCGGCCAGGCCCCGCTCGTCGAGGTCGAGGAGGCGAGCGGCGACCGCGTACTCGTTGTTGAGGTCGGTGCCGAACATGGGTGGGTCGTCGGAGTTGATGGTGACGATGACGCCGGCCTCGGTGAACTGCTTGATCGGGTGCTCGTCGATCGTGCGGACCGCGCGCGTGGCGATGTTGGAGGTCGGGCACACCTCCAGCGGGATCCGGTGCTCGGCGAGGTGCGCGAGCAGCTTCGGGTCCTGCGCCGAACTGGTGCCGTGCCCGATGCGCTCGGCGCGCAGGTGCGTGAGGGCGTCCCAGACCGTCTCGGGGCCGGTGGTCTCGCCGGCGTGCGGCACGGAGTGCAGTCCGGCGGCGATGGCCTGGTCGAAGTACGGCTTGAACTGCGGCCTCGGTACGCCGATCTCGGGCCCGCCGAGCCCGAAGGAGACCAGGCCCTCCGGGCGCAGCCGGTCGTCGGTGGCGAGCCGCACGGTCTCCGCGGCGGACTCCAGTCCGGCCTCGCCGGGAATGTCGAAGCACCAGCGCAGTACGGTCCCGAACTCGGCCTCGGCCGCCTTGCGGGCGTCCTCGATCGCCGCCATGAAGCCGCTCTCGTCGATGCCGCGGCGGGTGGAGGAGAACGGGGTGATGGTCAGCTCGGCGTACCGCACCTGCTGCCGGGCCAGCTCGCGGGCCACCTCGTACGTCAGCAGCCGTACGTCCTCCGGGGTGCGGATCAGATCCACGACGGACAGGTACACGTCGATGAAGTGCGCGAAGTCCGTGAACGTGAAGTAGTCGACCAGGGCCTCGGGGTCGGTGGGGACCTTGGAGTCGGGGTGGCGGGCCGCGAGTTCCGCGACGATGCGGGGGGAGGCGGAGCCGACGTGGTGGACGTGCAGTTCGGCCTTGGGCAGTCCGGCGATGAAGGCGTGCAGATCGCGCGGGACGCGGGCGTCGACGAGGTTGTCGGTCAAGGTTCCTCCCCAGGAACGGCGTCTCCGGCCGGATGTGTGGTCGGCGGGACGCGGGTGATCGGCTGATCGGTGACTCCGGATCATCGTATGCCGGGGCCGTGCCGGGAATGCCCGGGCCTTAGCATGACGGCACAAACGACGGAGGGGGGCCGGGCATGTCCGACGACGCGCAGACGCCGGGGGCGGCGGAGGATGCGGCGGCTGGGGGGTTGGCTTCGCCGGGGGCGTCGGAGACGGGGGCGAGGACCTCGCTGGAGAAGACGGGGAGTGCCGCGTCCTCGGCCGAACGGGACCCGTGGGCGCCTCCGGTCGAGGGCGGGCAGGGTTCCGCCCCCGCTCCCGCCGCTCCGGCCGCGCCCGGGGGAGCCGGTTACACCGTCGCCTCGAACGACCCGCTGACCTGGCCCGCACCATCCGTGCACGACCAGCAGACGGTGACGTCCATGCCGTCCTCGGGCATGCCGACGCCGCCGTCGTGGGTGAACCCGTCGACCGGGCCGAACCCTGCGGTGCCGCCGAGCGGGTCGAACCCCAATCCCTTCGCGGCGCCGGGGTCCACGCCGCCCCACTCGCCGGCCGGGCCCTTCGCGCCTCCGACGGCGTCCCTTCCCTACGCCGCCCACGGTGAGCCCGTTCCGCCGCCGCCCATCGCGCCCGGCGGGCCGGGGCAGGTTGCGTACGGCTATCCCGGGCCTGTCCACGGTTACCCGCCGCCGGGTGGGGGTGTGGGTC
Source organism: Streptomyces sp. NPDC111606 (assembly GCF_055656945.1). Taxonomy (NCBI): domain Bacteria; kingdom Bacillati; phylum Actinomycetota; class Actinomycetes; order Kitasatosporales; family Streptomycetaceae; genus Streptomyces; species Streptomyces sp. NPDC111606. Next base: position 134,676 of record NZ_JBVKBY010000011.1, on the reverse strand, counting down.
CCGGTACGGGGGGCTACTACGGGTGGCCCGGGGTGCAGCCCATGCCGAGCAATGGGATGGGCACGGCGGGGCTCGTGCTCGGGATCATCTCCGCGGCGATCTTCTGCCTGTGGCCGGTGGCCATCGTGATGGGTGCGCTGGCGTTGATCTTCGGCTCGATCGGGCGGGGGAAGGCACGGCGGGGGGAGGCGACGAACCCGGGGCAGGCCCTGGCGGGGATGATCTGCGGGGCGGTGGGGTTGGTGCTGGGGTTGGGGATGCTGGCGGTGTTGATCTCGACGGTGTAGTGAGCGGGGGCTTCGCCCCCGCCGCCCCTACCCGTCCCGTACCTGGGGGCTGCTGCCCCGGACCCCCGCTGTCGGCCTGAACGGCCTCGTCCTCAAACGCCGGACGGGCTGGATTGCCTGGACCGGCGCTGGAAATTCAGCTTCCTGCCGCCCCTACCCCCGCAACCGCTCCCGCGCCCCCATCAACGCGAACCCCAACAGATTCGGCCCCCGCCACCGCTCCGGATCGCCCGCCCCGTCATCCCCGGCCGCGAGCCCGATCCCCCACACCCGATCCACCGGACTGGCCTCCACCAGCACCCGATCCCCCGTCCCCAGCAAGAACCCCCGCAGCTCCGCGTCCGCCGAGAACTTGTGGACCGACCCCTCGACGACGATCCGGAACCGCTCCCGCTCCCACACCGCGTCATCGAAGCCGCGCACGAGCCGCCCGGCCTTCTTCGCCTCGGACGGATGCCCCGCCCCCAGCACCCGCCGCTCCGCCTCCGCGTCCCGGAAGAGCCGGGCCTTCTCGGCCATCATCCAGTGCTCGGCGGTCGCGTACGACACGCCGGCCACCGTGAACGGCGACGGCCACCACTGGCTCAGGCAACTCGCGCTCACCTGTCCGTCCGGTCGTGGCCGGTGGCCCCAGAAGTGCAGATACTTGACCCTCGTCCCCGCACGGACCTCCCTGATCAGGACGTCCCAAGAATCGATCTTCGCCATGTGGCCGAGTCTGGCACGCACCACCGACAATCCGTCCCGGGTTTTCAAGGCCAACTCGACACCTGGTCGACAGATTCCGTTGCGTAACCAAAAGGCAACAACGGAATCACTTGTTGGACCCTTCCTGCTCTGTCAGGATCGGCACTCAAATCGAGCCTGAGCCACGCCACCCCACGCCGACCCCACTGCGGTCCCTCCAGGGGGACACGGAGGAGAGCGACATGCACAACCCGGGCACCGACACCCCGGAACGATTCCCGGCCCAAGACCGCTTCGCGGACGGCGCGCAGTTCATCGCGGGCCGCCTGGTGAAGGGAACCTCGGGTCGCACGCACGCGGTCGTCGACCCCGCCACCGGCGAGGAGGTCTACACCTACGACCTGGCCGGCACCGAGGACGTCGACGCCGCCGTCGCCGCCGCGCGTGAGGCGTTCCCCGCCTGGGCCGCAGCCACCCCGGGCGAGCGTTCGGACGCGCTGCACCGCTTCGCAGCCGTCCTCGCCGAGCGCGCCGAGGACTTCGCCCGCGCGGAGTCCCTGCAGTGCGGGAAGCCGCTGAAACTGACCCGTGAGTTCGACGTACCGGGCACGATCGACAACACGTCCTTCTTCGCGGGCGCCGCCCGCCACCTCGCCGGCCAGTCCGCGGGGGAGTACTCCGGCGACCACACCTCATACGTCCGCCGCGAACCCATCGGCGTCGTCGGGTCCATCGCCCCCTGGAACTACCCGCTCCAGATGGCCGCCTGGAAGGTCCTGCCGGCGATCGCCGCGGGCAACACCATCGTGCTCAAGCCCGCCGAGCTCACCCCGTTGACCTCGCTCCTCTTCGCCCAGGCCGCCACGGACGCCGGCATCCCCGACGGTGTCATCAACATCATCACCGGGACCGGCAAGGAGGCCGGCGAGCATCTCGTCGGCCATCCCGACGTGGCCATGACCTCCTTCACCGGCTCCACCGCCGTGGGCAAGCGCGTCGCCGAGATCGCCACGGCCACGGTGAAGCGGCTCCACCTGGAGCTGGGCGGCAAGGCGCCCTTCGTCGTCTTCGATGACGCCGACGTGGAGGCCGCCGCCAACGGCGCGGTCGCGGGCTCGCTCATCAACACCGGGCAGGACTGCACGGCCGCCACACGCGTGTACGTGCAGAGGCCGCTCTACGAAGAGTTCGTCTCGCGCACCGCCGCCCTCATGGAGAGCGTCCGCCTCGGCGACCCCTTCAGCCCCGGCACCGATCTGGGGCCCCTCATCTCGCACGTCCAGCGCGACCGTGTCGCCGGGTTCGTCGACCGTGCGCGTGCCTACGCGCGCGTGGTCACCGGCGGTGAGGCACCGCAGGGCGACCTCAAGAAGGGTGCGTACTATCGGCCCACCCTGGTCGCCGACGCCGCCCAGGACAGCGAGATCGTCCAGTCCGAGATCTTCGGGCCGGTCCTTGTCGTGCTGCCGTTCGACAGCGACGATGACGGGATCCGGCTCGCCAACGACACCCCGTACGGGCTCGCCGCCTCCGCCTGGAGCCGCGACGTCTACCGGGCGAACCGCGCCACCCGCGAGATCCAGGCGGGCTGCGTGTGGGTGAACGATCACATCCCGATCATCAGCGAGATGCCGCACGGCGGCTACAAGGCCTCCGGCTTCGGCAAGGACATGTCCGCGTACTCCTTCGAGGAGTACACGCAGATCAAGCACGTCATGTTCGACAACACGGCGGTTGCCAGGAAGGACTGGCATCGCACCGTCTTCGGGGACCGATAGCCGGACCGGACCGGCCCCGGCCTGAGCGGACCGGACCAGGCGGGACGCCGGACCGGACCGGATCAGATCGGCGCGGCCGCCTCGCCCCTCCCGCGGCCGGCCTCCCCTCCCTCCCGATCTCCCGAAAGGGCACCACGCGCATGGAGCAGTACGAGCCCGACCGCCTGTCCCCGGCCCAAGTGGCCGCCATGCGGCGCAGCCTGCGCAACGGCCGGGCCGCCATGACCCGCCGTTCCCTGCTGCGCGCCTCCACCGGCGGCGCTCTCGCGGTGGGCGGACTTGGGGCGCTCAGTGCCTGCGGGATCCCCGCGGCCGGCAAGACCGAGGGCGGCACGTCCGCCGAGGACCACTCGGCGAAGGAGAAGCAGGTCAGCTTCTCCAACTGGACCGAGTACATGGACGTCGACGACAGCGGCAAGCACCACCCGACGCTGGAGCAGTTCGCGAAGCGGACCGGCATCAAGGTCAAGTACACCGAGGACATCAACGACAACAACGAGTTCTTCGGGAAGATCAAGCCGCAGCTGGCGGCGGGCCAGGAGACCGGGCGCGACATCGTCGTCCTCACGGACTGGCTCGCCGGGCGCCTGATACGCCTGGGATGGGTCCAGAAACTGGACCCGTCCAACCTGCCGCACGCCTTCGCCAACCTCTCCCAGCAGTTCCGCAACCCCGACTGGGACCCGGGACGGGCGTACTCGTACCCGTGGCAGGGCATCTCGACCGTCATCGCCTACAACAAGAAGGCGCTCGACGGCGTCGAGGTGAAGACGGTCTCCGACCTGCTCGACAACCCCAAGCTCAAGGGCCGCGTCGGTTTCCTGACCGAGATGCGCGACACCATCGGGATGACCCTGCTCGACATGGGCAAGGACCCCGCCAAGTTCACCGACGACGACTACGACGCGGCGATCGCCCGGCTCCAGAAGGCCGTCGACAACAAGCAGATCCGCCGGTTCACCGGCAACGACTACACCTCCGACCTCACCAGCGGAGATTTCGCGGCCTGTCTCGCCTGGGCCGGTGACGTCGTCCAGCTCAAGGCCGACAGCCCGGACATCGACTTCCTCATCCCGGACAGCGGCTACATGACGTCCAGCGACAACATGCTGATCCCCAACAAGGCCCGTCACAAGACGAACGCCGAGCGGCTCATCGACTTCTACTACGAGCCGAAGCCCGCCGCCGAGCTCGCCGCCTACATCAATTACGTCTGTCCCGTGGACGGCGTGAAGGAAGAGCTCGCGAAGATCGACGAGGACGCGGCGAACAACCCGCTGATCCTCCCCGACAAGGCCATGCAGGCCCAGTCCCGCGCCTTCCGCTCACTGAGCTCGAAGGAAGAGACGGCCTACGAAGAGAAGTTCGCGAAGCTCACAGGGGCGTGACCACCATGACGAACGACACCAGCGGCGACGTCCGCCTCTCCGGCATCAGCAAGACCTACGGCTCCTTCCATGCCGTCCACCCGCTCGACCTGACCGTGCCCCAGGGCTCCTTCTTCGCCCTGCTCGGCGCCTCCGGCTGCGGCAAGACCACCACCCTGCGCATGATCGCCGGCCTGGAGGAACCTTCCTCCGGCACGGTTCACCTCGGCGACCAGGACGTGACCGCGCTCCCGCCGTACAAGCGGCCGGTGAACACGGTCTTCCAGTCCTACGCCCTCTTCCCGCATCTCGACATCTTCGAGAACGTCGCCTTCGGCCTGCGCCGGCGCGGCATCAAGAGCGTGAAGAAGCAGGTCGAGGAGATGCTCGACCTCGTCCAGCTCGGCGAGCAGGCCCGCAAGAAGCCGCACCAGCTGTCAGGTGGCCAGCAGCAGCGGGTGGCCGTCGCCCGCGCGCTGATCAACCACCCCAAGGTGCTCCTCCTCGACGAGCCCCTCGGCGCCCTCGACCTCAAGCTGCGCCGCCAGATGCAGCTGGAGCTCAAGCGCATCCAGACCGAGGTCGGCATCACCTTCGTCCACGTCACGCACGACCAGGAGGAGGCCATGACGATGGCCGACACGGTCGCCGTGATGAACGCGGGCCGCGTCGAGCAGCTCGGCTCGCCGACCGACCTCTACGAGAACCCGCGCACGACGTTCGTCGCCAACTTCCTCGGCACCTCGAACTTCATCGAGGCCGAGGTCGACTCCAAGAGCGGCGACGACATCGTGCTGAAGGCCGCCGGCGGCAAGCTCGTCCTGCCCGAGGCGCGGTGCAGCGCGGCCACGGCGACCGGCGGCAAGGTGCTGGTCGGCGTGCGCCCCGAGAAGATCTCCCTCACGCATGCCGACGAGGCGGGCGAGATACCCGAGGGCCGCAACCGCATCACCGGCAGGATCGCGGACTCCTCGTTCATCGGCGTCTCCACGCAGTACGTCGTCGACAGCCCCGTCTGTCCCGAGTTCGAGGTCTACGCCCAGAACATCGACCGCGACACCCGGCTCGTGCCCGGCGCCGAGGTCGTCCTGCACTGGAACCCGGCGCACACTTTCGGGCTCGACGCGGCCCAGGACATCGACGCCGGCATCCAGGAAGAGGCGGCGGTCTGATGGCGACACTCACTGAGGCGCCCCCGCCTCTCACCCCGACCGCCCCCGAGAAGAAGCCGCCCCGCAGACGCGGCCGCCTGGTGCCGTACTGGCTCCTGCTGCCCGGCATCCTGTGGCTGGTCGTCTTCTTCGCGCTGCCGATGATCTACCAGGCCTCCACGTCCGTGCAGACGGGCTCGCTGGAGGAGGGCTACAAGGTCACCTGGCACTTCGCGACCTACTGGGACGCCCTGACCGACTACTACCCGCAGTTCCTGCGCTCGGTGCTCTACGCCGGCTCGGCGACGATCCTGTGCCTGGTCCTCGGCTACCCGCTCGCCTACCTCATCGCCTTCAGGGCGGGCCGCTGGCGGAACCTGATCATGATCCTGGTGATCGCGCCGTTCTTCACCAGCTTCCTGATCCGCACCCTCGCCTGGAAGACGATCCTCGCGGACGGCGGCCCGGTCGTCGGCGCCCTCAACACGTTGCACGTCCTGGATGTCACCAGCTGGCTCGGCATGACCGAGGGCGACCGCGTGCTGGCCACGCCGCTCGCGGTGGTGTGCGGTCTGACGTACAACTTCCTGCCGTTCATGATCCTGCCGCTCTACACCTCGCTGGAGCGCATCGACCCACGGCTGCACGAGGCGGCGAACGACCTGTACGCCAAGCCGATCACCACCTTCCGCAAGGTCACCTTCCCGCTGTCGATGCCCGGCGTCGTCTCCGGCACGCTGCTGACCTTCATTCCGGCGGCCGGTGACTACGTCAACGCGGACCTGCTCGGCTCCACGGACACCCGTATGGTAGGAAACGTCATCCAGACGCAGTTCCTGCGGATTCTGGACTATCCGACGGCCGCGGCTCTCTCCTTCATCCTCATGGCCGCCATCCTCGTCATGGTGACGGTCTACATCCGCAGGTCCGGCACGGAGGATCTGGTTTAAAAATGACCTTCGTCAACTGGCTCAAGCGCAATCTCGTCGTCATCGCGGGACTGCTGACGCTCGCTTATCTGCTCCTGCCCAACGTCATCGTGACGATCTTCTCCTTCAACAAACCGAAGGGGCGCTTCAACTACGAATGGCAGGAGTTCTCCACGGCCGCCTGGCAGGACCCGTGCGGTGTCTCCGACCTGTGCGGCTCGCTGTCGGTCAGCCTCCAGATCGCACTCTGGGCGACGATCGGCGCCACGCTGCTGGGCACGATGATCGCCTTCGCGCTGGTCCGGTACCGCTTCCGCGCGCGGGGCGCCATCAACTCTCTGATCTTCCTGCCGATGGCGATGCCCGAGGTCGTCATGGCCGCCTCGCTGCTCACCCTGTTCCTCAACATGGGCGCTCAGCTCGGCTTCTGGACGATCCTCATCGCGCACATCATGTTCTGCCTGAGCTTCGTCGTGACGGCGGTGAAGGCGCGCGTGATGTCGATGGACCCGCGGCTGGAACAGGCCGCGCAGGACCTGTACGCCGGCCCCTTCCAGACGTTCGTCCGGGTCACCCTGCCGATCGCCGCCCCGGGAATCGCGGCGGGCGCGATGCTCGCCTTCGCGCTCTCCTTCGACGATTTCATCATCACCAATTTCAACGCGGGCTCCACCGTCACCTTCCCGATGTTCGTCTGGGGCTCGGCCCAGCGCGGAACGCCCGTTCAGATCAATGTCATCGGTACGGCCATGTTCATCATCGCCGTACTGTTCGTCCTGGCCTCCATGGCCATCGGAAACCGCCGTAAGAAGCAAAAGGCATAAACCCCTGTAGGGAGTTGAAATCATGGCCCCAAGCGCCATGAGTTCTGGCAATCACTGGACGAAGGCACTCTCCGACGCCCAGCCGGTCCCGTACTGGCTGGACGACCCCGGCCGCCCGCACCCCGAACCCGCCCTCACCACCGCCGAGACCTGCGACCTGCTGGTCGTCGGCGGCGGGTACAGCGGACTGTGGAGCGCGCTCATCGCCAAGGAGCGCGACCCGCAGCGGGATGTCGTGCTGCTCGAAGGCCGCGAGGTGGGCTGGGCCGCCTCGGGCCGCAACGGCGGCTTCTGCGCCGCCTCCCTCACTCACGGTCTGCCCAACGGGCTCACCCGCTGGCCGAACGAGATCCACAAGCTGGAGGAGCTGGGCGCCCGCAACCTCGACGAGATCGAGAAGGCGGTCGCCCGCTACTCCCTGGACTGCGACTTCGAACGCACCGGCGAGATCGACGTCGCCACCGAGACGTACCAGGCGCGGGAACTGCGCGACTGGTACGAGGAGTTGCAGGACAAGGGCCTCGCCGAGGGCATCGAGTTCCTGGACGCCGAGGCGGTGCGGGCACAGGTCGACTCACCGACGTTCCAGGCCGGGTTCCACGACCGCCGGGGCGTGGCCATGCTCAACCCGGCCAAGCTGGTGTGGGGCCTGAAGCAGGCGTGCCTCGACCTCGGCGTCCGCGTGTACGAGCACACCCCCGCCCTCACCCTGAAGCCGTACGGCGCGGGGATGGCCGTACGCACTCCGTACGGCTCGGTCCGCGCCCGCAAGGTCGCCCTCGGCACGAACATCTTCCCGAACCTGGTCAAGCGCGTCCGCGCGTACACGGTCCCGGTCTACGACTACGCCCTGATGACCGAGCCGCTCACCGAGGACCAGCTCGCGTCGATCGGCTGGAAGAACCGCCAGGGCCTCGGCGACTCGGCCAACCAGTTCCACTACTTCCGCCTCTCGGCCGACAACCGCATCCTGTGGGGCGGCTACGACGCCATCTACCCGTACGGCGGCCGGGTACGGGCCGAGTACGACGACCGTCCGGAGACGTACGCCAAGCTCGCCGGGCACTTCTTCACCTGCTTCCCGCAGCTGGAGGGCGTCCGCTTCACGCACGCGTGGGGCGGCGCGATCGACACCTGCTCGCGCTTCTCGGCGTTCTTCGGTACCGCCCACCAGGGCAACGTGGCGTATGCGGCGGGCTTCACGGGCCTCGGCGTCGGCGCGACGCGGTTCGGCGCGGACGTGATGCTGGACCTGCTGGCGGGGGAGCAGACGGAGCGCACGCAGCTCGAAATGGTCCGCAGGAAGCCACTGCCCTTCCCTCCGGAGCCCTTCGCCTGGACCGGTATCGCCCTCACCAAGTGGTCGCTGGCCCGGGCCGACGCGCAGGGCGGGCGGCGCAATCTGTGGCTCAAGGCGATGGACCGGCTGGGCCTCGGCTTCGACAGCTGATGCCCCCACAGTGCAGGTGACTCAGCGCACTCGAAACTGGTGGTGAGAACCCGCGTAATGCCTGCGGTGGACCTCCCTCTTCCCTGTGACGCGATCGGCGTCCACAAGGAAAAGGGAGGTCACCGTCATGACAGGGGCGAAGACGGCGGTCGAGTGGCTGGCATCCGTTGCGCCGAATCCCGAAGCCTGCCGCTGGGAGTGGGAGCGCAACCCCCTCGGGGTCGCACTGCTGCCGGCCGGCAAGGCCTGGGACGTACTCATTCTGCCGGGCGAGCTCGGCTATCCGACCCTCGATGTGCTCACCCGGGTCATCGACCAACCGGGCCCGGTCCTCGTCGACTTCGGTGACGCGCGCATGGGCTTCTTCGTGCCGCCCGGCACGGCCGCCCGCTGGCTCGGCACCGGCATCCGTACGGCCGGGGCCGGCACCTGGATCGTCGTTCCGTACCCGGGCCGCGCCACCGGCGGCACCCGCTGGCTGGTCCCACCGGACGGCACCGGCACCCTCACCGACCCGGCGCTTCTCGAACTGGCCATGCATGAGGCTGCCGCCGGCTTGGCCGAGGACTGAGGAATTGCCGCGATGGGTCGTCTGTCGGCTGCGAGGGTGTTGTGGCTGGTCGCGCAGTTCCCCGCGCCCCTTAGGGGGCGTTGCGGAGCCGCCGAACATCTTGACAACCCAGATTGGTCTGGACCAAGTTGATTGCGCTCCACCCCTCCAAATCCCCCAGCCCTGGAGGCACTTGTGGATCGCTTCAGACCTCTCGCCCTCCTGACCGCCGCGGCACTGACCCTGCCCGGCGTCACCGCGCTCTCGTCGGCCGCCCGTGCGGCCGACGCGGACCTGGCCCGCAACGGCGGCTTCGAAGCCGGCCTCGACGGCTGGAACTGCACGGCCGGTACCACCGTCGACTCACCGGTACGCAGCGGCAGTTCCGCTCTCCAGGCCACTCCGGCCGGCAGCGACAACGCCCGGTGCGCCCAGACCGTCACCGTGAAGCCGGACTCCCAGTACACCCTGTCCGGATACGTCCGCGGCTCGTACGTCTACCTCGGCGCCAGCGGCACCGGCACCACGGACGTCTCCGCCTGGACCCAGTCCGCCCCCGGCTGGCAGCAGCTCACGACGACCTTCCGGACGGGCCCCTCCACCACCCGCGTCACCCTCTACACCCACGGCTGGTACGGCACCGGGGCCTACCACGCCGACGACATCTCCCTCGTCGGACCCGCTGTGGACGCCGGTCAGCCGCCGGCCGCCCCGACCGGTCTGAGGACGGGGACGGTCACCTCGTCCAGCGTCGCCTTGTCCTGGTCGGCGGTGCCGGGTGCGACGAGCTACGCCGTCTACCGTGACGGCGCCAAGGTCCGGACGGCGACCGGCACTTCGGCCACGATCGGCGGGCTCTCACCCTCCACGGCGTACGGCTTCCAGGTCGCCGCGGTGAACGACGCGGGCGAGTCGGCGAAGTCGGCCACGGTGACGGCCACGACCCCGGCCCGACCGGGCGGCGGCGGCACGGACCTCCCGGCCCACGCCCTGGTCGGCTACCTCCACGCGAGCTTCGCCAACGGCTCCGGCTACACCCGCATGGCCGACGTCCCCGACAGCTGGGACGTCATCGACCTGGCCTTCGGCGAACCGACCTCGGTCACCTCGGGCGACATCCGCTTCGACCGCTGCCCGGTCACGGAGTGCCCGAACGTCGAGAGCGACGCCGACTTCAAGGCGGCCATCAAGGCCAAGCAGGCGGCGGGCAAGAAGGTGCTGATCTCGATCGGCGGTCAGAACGGCCAGGTGCAGCTGACCACCACGGCCGCGCGGGACACCTTCGTCACGTCGGTCTCGAGGATCATCGACGAGTACGGCCTCGACGGCCTGGACATCGACTTCGAGGGCCACTCGCTCTCCCTGAACGCCGACGACACCGACTTCAAGAACCCGAAGACACCGGTGATCGTCAACCTCATCTCCGCCCTGAAGACCCTGAAGGCCAAGTACGGCGACGACTTCGTGCTGACCATGGCCCCGGAGACCTTCTTCGTCCAACTCGGCTACCAGTACTACGGCACCGGCCAGTGGGGCGGCCAGGACCCGAGGGCAGGCGCGTATCTGCCGGTCATCCACGCCCTGCGTGACGACCTGACGCTGCTGCACGTCCAGGACTACAACTCGGGCCCGATCATGGGCCTGGACAACCAGTACCACTCCATGGGCGGCGCCGACTTCCACATCGCCATGACCGACATGCTGCTGACCGGCTTCCCGGTCGCGGGCAACGCGAGCAACGTCTTCCCGCCGCTGCGCCCCGATCAGGTGGCGATCGGCATGCCCGCCTCGACCAACGCGGGCAACGGCCACGTCCCCCCGGCCGAGGTCACCAAGACCCTCGACTGTCTGACGAAGAAGACGAACTGCGGCTCGTACGCCACCCACGGCACCTGGCCGGCACTGCGCGGCCTGATGACGTGGTCGATCAACTGGGACCGGTACGGGAGCTGGGAATTCCAGCGGACGTTCGACGGCTATTTCGGCTGAGGAGCAGCCACAGCAGCGTGAGAAGCACCGTGCAGAGGCACCAACTGGCCACTACGTCCAGTGGCCAGTGGTAGCCGCGCCGGACCAGCCCGAAGCCGACCCCGAGATTGAGGACGGCGCACGTGACGAGGACCGCACGGCGGGCGAGCAGGGAGCTCAGCCACGGCAGCAGCACCAGGGTCGCGGCGCCGAAGGCGATGGCGGCCGTGGCCGTGTGGCCGGACGGGTAGTAGCCGGTCGCGGGCGGCACGACCGGGGTGCCGGGGCGGTCGGTCAGGATCTTGAGGGGGATCACCAGGGCCGGAACCAGTGCCATGAGCAGGGCCGCGGAGGCGGCCGGCAACCACCAGCGGTGTGTACCAGTGCTGCGAGCCCGCCAGGCGACGTACACCAGACTCACGGCCAGCACGGGCACCGCGACCGGCACATTGCCCAGGTCGGCGAGGAGTTCGGAGAAGCGGTCCGGATGAGCCAGGGCCCGGCTGGCCGCCTCGTCGAGGTCGACCAGCGGGCCGTCGGCCACCACCTGCCAGGTGATGAGCGCGAAGAGAAGGGCGGGAAGCCCGAGGAGTCCGAGAAGGACGAAGAGGGAGGTCGGCCGCCCCGGAACAGGGGGGGTAGTTCCGGGGCGGCCGTCCGGATCGGATGGTCGCGCGCCCCGGGGGGTTTGGGGCGGGCGACTGTCCGATCGGTGAGGAGATCCGGAGCCGGAAGCTCCGGGTGTGTGCGCGAGGGCACGACCAGGTCGAAGCTGGGGAGGCCTCGGCCCGAAGTCGCCCAGAGTCCCCTCTGGGCGGGGTGTATCTCTCATCTGCTTAGAACCTACGGCAGGGCGATGGTGTTAGACAGCCGGATTGGCGTCCTGACATCCACCTCGCACACCTTCTTCACACGCTCCGACGGTAGCCGCCGCGGCCCCGGAATCACGGAAGGCACCGGGGTTGGGGCGGACGAGTCGCGTGGGACGAAGCCCCTGTCGCTCACCAGTGGTTTCGCTGTGACCTCAGATGCGGGTGAAGGCCTGTTCGATGATGTCGAGGCCCTCGTTGAGGAGGTCCTCGCCGATCACCAGCGGGGGCAGGAAGCGCAGCACGTTGCCGTAGGTGCCACAGGTCAGGACCAGCAGGCCCTCCTGGTGACAGGCCTTGGCGAGCGCGGCGGTCGCCTCCGCGTTCGGCTCCTTGGTGGTGCGGTCCTTCACCAGCTCGATGGCGATCATGGCGCCGCGGCCGCGGATGTCGCCGATGATGTCGAACTTCTCGGCCATGGCGGTCAGGCGGGCCTTCATGGTCGCCTCGATGTTCTTCGCCTTGGCGTTGAGGTCGAGCTCCTTCATGGTCTCGATGGAGCCCAGCGCACCGGCGCACGCCACCGGGTTGCCGCCGTAGGTGCCGCCCAGGCCGCCGGAGTGCGCGGCGTCCATGATCTCCGCGCGACCGGTCACGGCGGCGAGCGGCAGACCGCCGGCGATGCCCTTGGCGGTGGTGATCAGGTCCGGGACGATGCCCTCGTCCTCGCAGGCGAACCACTGGCCGGTGCGGCAGAAGCCGGACTGGATCTCGTCGGCGACGAAGACGATGCCGTTGTCCGAGGCGAACTTGCTGATCGCCGGCAGGAAGCCCTTGGCGGGCTCGATGAAGCCGCCCTCGCCGAGCACCGGCTCGATGATGATCGCGGCCACGTTCTCCGGACCGACCTGCTTGCTGATCTGGTCGATGGCCTGCGCCGCGGCCTCGGGGCCGGCGTTCTCCGCACCGGTCGGCCAGCGGTAGCCGTAGGCGACCGGCACACGGTAGACCTCGGGCGCGAACGGGCCGAAGCCGTGCTTGTACGGCATGTTCTTCGCGGTCAGCGCCATCGTGAGGTTCGTGCGGCCGTGGTAGCCGTGGTCGAAGACGACGACGGCCTGGCGCTTGGTGTACGCACGGGCGATCTTGACGGCGTTCTCGACGGCCTCGGCGCCCGAGTTGAACAGCGCCGACTTCTTGGCGTGGTCACCCGGCGTCAGCTCGGCCAGCGCCTCGGCGACGGCGACGTAGCCCTCGTACGGCGTGACCATGAAACAGGTGTGGGTGAAGTCGGCGAGCTGCGCGCTCGCCCTGCGTACGACCGCTTCGGCGGACGCGCCGACGGACGTCACGGCGATGCCCGAACCGAAGTCGATGAGCCGGTTCCCGTCGACGTCCTCGATGATGCCGCCGCCCGCCCGCGCGGTGAACACGGGCAGCACGGAGCCCACACCCTGCGCGACCGCGGCGGTACGGCGGGCCTGCAGCTCCTGCGACTTCGGGCCGGGGATGGCGGTGACGAGGCGGCGCTCCTGCGGAAGTGCGCTCATGAGGGGCTCCTGGGGGTTTTGCGGACGCTTGTCTTGTTCTTTTCTCGCAGGCTAGGGCGGGGAGTGGGGGGTGGGCATGCTCCATGTGGGCGTTGTCAGGAGGACGCGTTGTCCGTGGTGGACATAGCGACGCCGAGCGTCCGGAGCAGTTCGATCCGTTCGGTCGGCCGTGTAAGCGGTGAACTCCCCGGCGGAGGGCGTTAGATTGGCTCGCTGATGGTGGACGGAGCGGCTGGTCAGGGGGCAAGGGCGATGGACAGCGACGGGACGCAGGACGCGCGGGGTACGCACGCGACGCCTGTGCCGCGATCACGCTCCGCTGTGCCGCCGCGGCCCTCGGTGCCGCCGATGCCGGACGGTTCGGCGTTCCTGACCTGGCTGCGGGCGCCGCGACCGGAGGCGCCGGCCGGCGTGTGGCGGTTCGGGCACGTGCCTCGCCCGGACGAGGAGCCCGAGCGGATCCCGGGGCGGCAGCTGCTGAGCGGGGCGGTGATCGCGTTCCTGGTCGGGTGGCTGATCTGGTCGCTGCTCTGGAACGGCTATCTCGGTGGCTGGTGGGTGCTGCCCCTGGAGCTGTTCACTCCGGACTCCTGGCGCGAGAACAACGACGCCGTCGGCAACGCCGTCCTCTGGTACAGCTACTACACGCTCATCGCCCTCGCCATAATGCTCGCCGTCGGCCGACTGGGCCGCTGGGGCGAGGTCTGGCGTCGCTACGGTCCGCCCGCCTGGCGGCGCACGGCAGCGGTGCCCGAGCATGCGCCCGCTCCCGAGCAGGACCCCGCGTCGTGGCCCGGGCTGCGCACCGCCGGTGCCGCGGATGCCGCCGAGCGGCTGGGCGCCGACGCGCGGTCGGGGCTGATGCGTGACGTCGACTACGCCCGCATCGTCCGCGCCTGGCAGGGCGTGCGCAGCGGGCGGCACGACCTCGCCACCTTCAGTGGTGCCGTGCTCAAGGACGGCGCCGCCGCCTGTCTGCACCCCTCGGGTGAGCGTGACGTGCCGGCCCGGGTCGCGCGGCACGACCTCGTCAGCGGTCAGGTGCGGCTCGGCACGACCGCCGACGATCCCCGCAATCCGTACGCCTACCGCGGGACGGGACTGGGCCTCGGACCCGACCTGCTCGGCACCTCCATGCTCGCCGTCGGGCCCGCCGGGTCCGGCAAGACGGGGACCGTGGTGCGGCCGCTCGCCGAGTCGCTGTGCCTGCACGCGCTCGCCGGACGGGCCGCCGTGGTCGTGGTCGGCGCGGCGGGCGCGGGCCTGGGACCGGAGGACTCGTACGACGTCGTCGTACGGATCGGAAACCCGGACTCGGTCTACGACCTGGACCTGTACGGCGGCACCGGCGACCCCGACGAGGCCGCGGCCGTGCTCGCCGAGGCGCTCGTCGGGGATCTCGCCGACCCGCACCCCGGCAGCGACAGCCGCCGTTCCACCACCGTGCTGGCCCAGTTGCTCGGGCCGTTCCGCGCTGTCCATCACCGCTTCCCGTCCGTGGCTGAGCTGCGGCAGCTGCTGGACGGCGCCCCGGGGGCGCTCGGCGCGCTGCGCACGGCACTGGAGGGGTCCGGGCAGGAGTCGCTCATCCGTGAACTCGACGCCAGGGAGCGGCAGTCGGGGCATCCCGGGGATGTGGCGGCCGTGCTCGCGGACCGGGTGGCGCTGCTCGACCGGCCTGCCTTCGCCGGGTTCTTCGACACGTCCGGGCAGTCGCGGCCGTTCTCGCTGAAGGCCCTCGACCACCCCGTCCGGGTCCGTATCGACCTGCCCGCGCGCGGGCACGCGGAGGCCTCGCGGATGCTGGCGCGGCTGGTGCTGGCGCAGTTCACGGCGAGCATCGCGGTACGGGAGGACCGGTCCCTGTTCGCCTGCCTGGTGCTGGACGACGCGACCGGCGTGGTGACGCCCGAGGCCGTACGGGGCATCCAGCGGCTGCGGTCGGGCAACGCGGGCGCGGTGCTCACGCTGCGCAGCCTGGACGACGCACCGAGGCCGCTGCGCGGGCCGCTGCTCGGCGCCGCCGGGTGCCGGATGGCGCTGGCCGGGATCACGCCCTGGGACGGGCAGGACTTCGCCGAGGTGTGGGGCAAGGAGTGGACCGAGGCGCGGGATGTCACCGACCGGCAGATCATCGCGGAGACGCCGGCCGGGAAGGCGGTGCACGCGCTGCGGCGGGTGATCACCGGCAAGGCGCCTACCGCGCGGGCGGTGACCGTACGGCAGGTCGAGCGCGAGCGCTGGTCGGCGTCCGAGCTGGCGCACGCGGTGCCGCCGGGGCATGCGGTGCTGTCGCTCACCAGCGTGCAGGGCGAGCACGCGCCGCCGTTGCTGGTGGATCTGCGGGGATGACCTGGGGGTACGGGCGGCAGGCCGCGCGGTGACCTTCCGGTGAGGCAGAATCGGCACAGGCCGTTCATACACGGCGGCCAAATGATCACAGAGATCACCGAAGATCCAGCGGTCACAGAGCTCACACCGATTTGAAGGCCTCATGCCCCCCACGCTCGCCTCGCTCCTGCACCACTCCGCGCTCAAGCTGACCGTGCGGGCGGGCGAGGACCGCCTGGACGTGCCCGTGCGCTGGGTGCACGCCAGTGAGCTCGCCGACCCGGTCCCCTATATGGAGGGCGGGGAACTGCTGCTGATCACCGCGCTCAAGCTGGACGCGGAGAACCCCGAGTCGATGCAGCGCTATGTGCGGCGGCTGGCGGGCGCGGGCGTGGTCGGGCTCGGCTTCGCGGTCGGCGTCAACTACGAGGACATCCCCGAGGCGCTCGTCGACGCGGCGGCGCAGGAGGGCATGCCGCTGCTGGAGGTGCCGCGGCGCACGCCCTTCCTCGCCATCAGCAAGGCCGTGTCGGCGGCGATCGCGGCGGACCAGTACCGGGCGGTGACGGCGGGGTTCGCGGCGCAACGGGAGCTGACCAAGCAGGCGTTGAACGCCGGGCCGGAAGGGCTGCTGGCCGCGCTGGCCTCGCAGGTCGACGGCTGGGCGGCGCTGTACGACGCGTCCGGTGCCGTCGTCGCGACCGCGCCGGAGTGGGCCGGGCGGCGGGCGGCACGGCTCACGGCGGACGTGGAGCGGCTGCGGGAGCGGCCGGCGCCGGCGTCGTCCGTCGTGGGCGGGCCGGAGAACGAGGACCGGGTCGAGCTGCACACCCTGGGCACCGGCCGCCGGCCCCGCGCCGCCCTGGCCGTGGGCACGGCGGCGGCACTGGGCACGGCCGAGCGGTACGCCGTCCACTCGGCCATCGCGCTGCTGACCCTGACCACCGAGCGGTCGCGTTCGCTGCAGGCGGCCGAGGCGCGGGTGGGCGCGGCGGTGCTGCGCATGCTGCTCGCCGGGGAGCCGGATCATGCGCGGGCGGTGGCCGGGGGGCTGTACGGAGGGCTGCTGGACGCCCCCTTCCGGGTGATCGTCGCCGAGGCCGCCTCGGTGTCGGCGGCGCGGGTCGTGGACTCCGGGAGCCGGGTGGCGCTCACCAAGGCGTCGGCCGCGGTGCTGGTCGCCGCCTCCGAGGCGAGCGGCGATCCGCTGGGTGCCCTCACCGAGATCGTGGAATCGGCGGCGGCCCGGGCCGGGGAAGCGGTGCTGGTGGTGCCGGAGGGGGAGGGAGACACGGCACGGCTGGTGGTGCTCGCGGCGGACGGGGGTGCGGCGGTGGACGCGTGTGCGGACTACGCGGCGGCGTTGGAGGCGGCGCGGACCGGAACCGTCCCGGAGCCGCCGGGGAGTGCCGACGAGGACGAACTGGTCGTCGGGCTCTCGGCGCCGGCCGGACCCATCGCCGCGGCGGCGGCCTACAAGCAGGCCGAGCAGGCGCTGTCGGTGGCCCGGCGGCGGGGGCGGGTGTGCGTGGAGCACGAGCAGATGGCGGCGGGGTCGGTGCTGCCGTTGCTCGCGGACGACGCGGTGAAGGCGTTCGCGGACGGGTTGCTGCGGGCGCTGCACGAGCACGACGCGACGGGGCGGGGGGATCTGGTCGCCTCGCTGCGGGCCTGGCTGTCGCGGCACGGGCAGTGGGATGCGGCGGCCGCGGATCTCGGGGTGCACCGGCACACGCTGCGGTACCGGATGCGGCGGGTGGAGGAGATCCTGGGGCGGTCGCTGGACGACGCGGACGTGCGGATGGAGCTCTGGCTGGCGTTGAAGGCGACGTCGACCGAGTAGGACCGGACGAGTAGGACCGACCGGGGTGGGGCCGAAGGGCGTAGGACCGAAAGGTAGGGCCGGAAATCCGACCCGGCGTCGGCCGTTGCCGCCGCTGTGCCAATCCGTCGAACCCCGGCCCCTCACCACTACACCCCGGACAAACGCCCCGCCGCCCCCGCGCCCCTACCGTGGACCACGACACACCAGGACACCCCCAATCGCGGAAGGGCCGGGAATTCATATGACTTCCACCCACGCCTTCTGGCTCGCCGGCCGCCAGGTCAGCGGCGAGGACAGCTTCGATGTGACCTCCCCGTGGGACGGGCGGGTCGTCGGCACGGTGAGCGTGCCGACGGACGCGCAGACCGAGGAGGCCGTGGCCGCCGCGTACGCCGTCCGCGAGGACTTCGCCGCGACCCCGGCCCACGTACGTGCCGCCGCCCTCGACCACGTCAGCAGGCGGCTCGTCGAGCGGACCGAGGAGATCGCCCGGCTGATCTCCGCCGAGAACGGCAAGCCCATGAAGTGGGCCCGCGGCGAGGTCGGCCGTGCCGTGTCCGTGTTCCGGTTCGCGGCCGAGGAGGCCCGGCGGTTCAACGGCGGCGAGGCCCAGCGGCTCGACACCGACCTCGGCGGTCAGGGGCGGCTCGCCTTCACCCGGCGCTTCCCCAAGGGTGTCGTCCTCGGCATCGCGCCCTTCAACTTCCCGCTCAACCTGTGCGCCCACAAGATCGCCCCGGCCATCGCTGCCGGCGCGCCGATCATCCTGAAGCCCGCCCCGGCCACCCCGCTGTCCGGTCTGATCATCGGTGAGCTGCTCGCAGAGACCGAGCTTCCGGCCGGCTCCTGGAGCATCCTCCCGGTGCCGAACGACCGTATGCCCGCCCTGGTCCAGGACGAGCGCCTGCCGGTCATCTCCTTCACCGGCTCCGAGAAGGTCGGTTACGCGATCATGGACTCGGTGCCGCGCAAGCACTGCACCCTGGAGCTGGGCGGCAACGGCGCGGCGGTCGTGCTCGCCGACTTCGCCTCTGACGCGGACCTCGACCGGGCCGCGACCCGCATCGCCACGTTCTCCAACTACCAGGGCGGCCAGTCCTGCATCTCGGTGCAGCGGGTGATCGCGGACGCGTCCGTCTACGACCGGCTCGTGCCGCGCATCGTCGCCGCCGTCGAGGCCCAGGTCACCGGTGACCCGGGCGACGACGCCACCGACGTCGGCCCGCTGGTCAGCGAGGACGCCGCCAAGCGCGTCGAGACGTGGGTCGAGGAGGCCGTCTCCGCCGGGGCCAGCCTGCTCACCGGAGGCAAGCGTGACGGCGCCTCCTACGCGCCGACCGTCCTCACCGACGTACCGGCCGACGTGACCCTCGCGTGCGAGGAGGTCTTCGGGCCCGTCCTCACCGTGCAGAAGGTCGACGGGGAGGCCGCCGCCTTCGCCGCCGCCAACGCCTCCAAGTACGGCCTGCAGGCAGGTGTGTTCACCCACGACCTGCAGACCGCCTTCCGTGCCCACCGCGCCCTCGAGGTCGGCGGTGTCGTCATCGGCGACGTGCCCTCCTACCGGGCCGACCAGATGCCGTACGGCGGCGCCAAGCAGTCCGGTGTGGGTCGTGAGGGCGTGAAGTTCGCGATGGACGACTACACCTACGAGCGCGTGATGGTCCTCACCGGCATCGCTCTCTGAGTCACTCAAAAGGCTAGCTAATGGGAACCATTTTCATATAAGGTTTCCGAAGGGGCCCGGCACCGATGCCTTCCGGTGCCGGGCCCCTTCCTGCGTCGGCCGGTTCCGGACCCTCAACCGGAGAAGCCGACGTGCGCGAGCCGCAGTGGGCCGCGCAGTTCGAGGTGGACGTCGTGCACGCCGTCGGTGGTGATGCCGGCGCTCACCGTCGAGTAGTCGTACGGGCTCGCCTCCGGCGTCCGGGACGTCAGTACGGCGAGCACCGGGCCTCCGTCCAGCGACACCTCGACCACGCCGTCGCCGGAGACCGTCGCCGTCACCTGCGTGACGCCGGCCCCGAAGTCGCAGTGCCGGTAGACCAGTTCGCCCGACTCGCCCTGCGCCGGCGTCACCGCGTCGCCCGACGCCTTCGTACGGTCGACGATCGCGATGCCGCTCTGCTCGTCGAAGTCGGCCGGATTCAGGCCGCGTCGGAGGACGGGGCGCGGAGCGGATTTCTCGCCGTCCAGGACTACGGTCGTACGCAGCCGGATGTCCTCGCTGGAAGCGCCGGCCAGGATCTCGTACGGGCCCGGCTCACGGCGCCATCCGCTCCGCGCGACGTCCCAGAAGTCGAAGGCGGACAGCGGGACTTCGAAGCCCAGCTCCTGCCGCTCACCGGGAGCCAGCCGCACCCGGCTGTGCGCCACCAGCTCGCGGCGCGGGCGCGGCGCCGTCGGCTCCACGGCACGGGTGTAGAGCTGGGCGACCTCGTCGGCCGTCACGTCGCCGGTGTTGGTGACCGTGAAGGTGACCGCCACCGCGTCGCCGTCCACCGCCGTCCGCAGATCGGCGTACGAGAAGCTCGCGTACGACAGGCCGTGGCCGAACGGGAACAGCGGGGTGCCTTCGAAGTACAGGTAGGTCTGGCGGCCGCCGATCACGTCGTAGTCGAGAAGGCCGGGCAGGTCGGCGTCGTCGGCGTACCAGGTCTGCGGGAGGCGGCCCGCGGGGGAGACGTCGCCGGCCAGGACCCGGGCCAGGGCGGTGCCGGCCGCCTGGCCGCCGTGGGACGTCCAGAGCATCGCCGGGATCGCGGCCGGGTCGACCGCGTACGGGTACGCCGACACCAGTGCCAGCACCGTGTTCGGGTTGGCGGCGCGGGCGGCCCGCAGGAGGCGCTCCTGATGGGCGGGGAGGGCCAGTGTCGTGCGGTCCTCGGTCTCGCGGCCGTTGATGTGCGGGTCGTTGCCGGCGACCACCAGGACCACGTCCGCCTGCGAGGTCACACGCGTCACGGCGGCATCGCCGGATTCGATGACGACGAGCTCGAAGGCTTCCGGATTCGCTGCGGCAACCCTGACGCCGTCGGCGGCGACTGAGACGTGGTGACCCGTGCCGAGATGCCGCAGGAGGTGTCCGTTCTCATGCGTTTCCAGGCGGAACGTCTCCTGGACGACCCAGCCTCCGGGCTGGTCGGCGGAGGCGCGGAGATATCCGTCCTCGGCGACGGAGAGATAGCGGCCGTCGGGCGCGCGCAGCGTCAGCACCCTCTCGCCCCAGTCGACGAGCGCGAGTTCGGTGCCGGTCGGGTCGCAGGTCAGCGGTGCCAGGTCGGTACGGCCGGCGAGCAGGGCCGGGTCGAGGGCGCCCTCGGCGCCGCGCACCTCGTCGTCGGCGGCGGCCTCGGGGACGCGCAGGAAGGTTCCGGCCGAGGTCTTCAGCAGGACGCGGTCGACGCCCTCCGCGAACTCCACCCGCTCCGCGCCGAACCGCTCGTACAGGCCCTCCAGCGGGGTGGAGCGGTGGATGAGCGTGCCGCTGTACCAGTCGAGCTTGCACTCGTCGGCGAGCAGGCCGACCACCGCGAGCCGGGTGTCGGGTGCGAGCGGCAGCAGGCCACCGCTGTTCTTGAGCAGCACGACCGCCTGCTCCGCGGCCTCCTGGGCCAGGGCACGGTGGGCCGGCGTGTCGAAGTCCTTGGTGAGCGCGTGCGGGTCGTACGCCGGGTCGAACTCGCCGAGGCGGAAGCGGACCGAGAGCTGGCGGCGGACCGCCGTGTCGAGGTCCGCCTCGGTCAGCAGGCCCTGGTCCAGGGCCCCGCGGACCCGCGCGGTGATCTTCGTGCTGTCGGTGCCGTGGTCGGTGAAGCTGTCGACGCCGGCGAGGATCGCGGCCGCCGTGGCCTCCTCGTGGGTGTCGAAGTAGTGCTCGGAGTCGACCAGGTTGGAGGGCGCGCCGGCATCCGAGCAGACCAGGAGGTCCTCGTCGGTCCAGGTGCGCAGGTGCTCGCGCAGATACGGCGAGACGTGGTTGGGGCGGCCGTTGACCAGGTTGTAGGCCGGCATCACCCCGGCAGTCGCGCCTGCCTCGACCGTCTCGCGGAAGGCGCGCAGGTCGTACTCGTTGAGGACGCGCGGGCGCACCGACGAGGACGTGACGTCGCGGCCCGTCTCGTTGTTGTGGGCCAGCCAGTGCTTGAGGACGGGCGCGGTGCGCCAGTACGTCGGATGGTCGCCGCGCAGGCCGCGGGTGTACGCGGTGGCGATGGCCGAGGTGAGCTTCGGGTCCTCGGAGTAGCCCTCCTCGTTCCGGCCCCACAGGGGGTGGCGCAGCAGGTTGACGGTGGGGGACCAGACGTTCAGGCCCACGCGGTCGTCGCGGGCCCGCATCGCGCGGGTCTCCTTGGAGACGGCCTCGCCGACCCGGCGCACGAGATCGGTGTTCCAGGTCGCACCGAGGCCGACCGCCTGGGAAAAGACGGTGGCCGGGCCCATCCACGCCACGCCGTGCAGGGCCTCCTGTCCGGTGCGGAACGCCGCGATGCCGAGCCGCTCGACGGCCGGCGTGAACTGGTGCAGAAATCCGATCTTTTCGTCGAGGGTGAGCCGCGACAGGAGGTCGTCGATGCGCTTCGCGAACGGCATTCGCCGATCACGAAAAGGTGGCGTAGGCGGCGTTTGTGCGGTCACGTGGGGTTCCCCTTGCGATGGAGCGGCCAGACGCTTTCGAAGCGCTTCGATGCTCATTCGGCTCGGGGGTGAGTGTCAAGACATCGACACCGCTGGTTCAAGCAATGCATAAGGAAAGGTCCCTCCCGGCACCTCGGAGGAATCTTGGGAGCGACCCTTGTGCACCCATGGGTGTTCACTTAACCTCGCAGCAACATCGAAGCGCTTCGACGACGGATCTCATCGGATCTCTCGGATCTCGTCGCAATGGTCGGAGGACCGCTTCAGCTCAGCCAGTTCCACTTACGACACCGCAGCCGACGGCCCACCGCCGGGTGTCCAGGTGCGCCATGAAGGGTTGACGCAATGACGCCGAACGCCGACTCAGCCTCCTCCGGACCCAGCCGGAGAAGCTTCCTCGCCTCCACGGCGGTCGCCACCGCAGCGGTGGCCGGTGGGATGCCGCTGCTCGCCGCCTGCGGGGGTTCGGACAGCGGCTCGCGCGAGGGGACCACGTCGGGCAAGGACGCCAGGAAGATCCTTCCGGCGTACGTGGCCGGCAACGTGGTGACGCCCGACATCCCCGCGAAGAACGGCTCCGCGGTCGGCTTCACCAGCAAGGTGGATCTCGCCACCCTGAAGACCTCGGTGCCGAAGAAGCTCGGCAAGGGCGGCCAGGTCACCATCATGTCGCCGTTCTGGGGCTCGCCGCCGAAGGGCGACAACGCCTACTACACGGCGATGAACGACCTGACCGGCGTCGACGTCCGCTGGCAGAACCAGGACGGCAACACCTACGACCAGAAGCTGGGCGCGGTGCTCGCCTCCAGCGACGTCCCCGACGTGGTGGTCGTACCCGGCTGGAACATGGGCGGGAAGATACCCAGCGCCATCATCGGCAAGTTCGCCGACCTCGGACCCCACCTGTCGGGCGATGCGGTCAAGGAGTACCCGAACCTCGCCGCGATCCCGACGGACGCGTGGCAGCGGTCCATCTTCGGCGGCAAGCTGCGCGGTCTGCCCATGCCGGCGTCGTACGTCGTCAACATCGTGCCCTTCTACCGCAAGGACATCTTCGACAAGGAGGGGTACGAGATCCCCACCTCCGGCGACGAGTTCATGGCGCTGGCCAAGGACATCACCAACGCCAAGGCCAAGCGGTGGGCGTGCGGCGACATGAAGTGGACCGCCTTCAACGCCTTCGGGGTGCTGTCCGGCAGCGAGAAGGCGCTCGGCTGGAACCTCGTCGACGGCAAGCTGGTCTACCGCGCGGAGACCGAGGAGTACCTCGAGGCCCTGGAGTGGACCCGCAAGCTGTTCGCCGCCGGGGTCGTCCACCCCGACTTCAAGCTCGGCAAGAGCCAGGCCGTCGACCCCAGCACCAAGTTCGCCGCCGGTGAGTTCCTGATCTACAACAACGACATCTCCAGCTGGTGGGGGCAGCAGGCCGTCCAGGCGGCCTCCAACCCCGACTTCGAGATCTGGGGCATGGACATCTTCGGCCACGCCGGCGGCGCCCCGACGCTCTACGCCACGAACCCGGCCAACATCTTCGCCTTCGTCAGCAAGAACGCCTCCGAGGCCGTCATCCGCGATGTCCTCGCGGTCGCCAACGTGACCGCGGCGCCGTACGGCACGAAGGAGTACATGCTCACCAACTACGGGGTCGAGGGCACCCACTACACGGTGAAGGACGGCGTGCCGACCAAGAACGACAAGGGCAACATCGAGGTCGTCAACGCCTACGTCATGGTCGCCAGTCCCGCCCCCACCATCGCCCGCCCCGACTTCCCGGACATCGGCAAGGGCGCGGTCGAGTGGCAGCAGCGGATGGGCGCCGTCACCAGGAAGACGCCGTTCTACGGCATGCAGATCACCGAACCGACCCGCTACACCAACCTCTCCAACGACTTCGAGCAGCTCGAGGACGACGTCGTGCGCGGCCGCAAGAAGATCAGCGACGTACAGCAGGCCGTCTCCGACTGGAAGAGCAAGGGCGGCGACAAGCTGCGCGACTGGTACCGGAAGATCCTCGACGAGAACGGCAGCGCGGCCAACTGATCCGGGGTTCGAGGCAAGGAGACGGCCGTGTCCCACAGCACGGTGCCTCGCAGCAGTGCCGAGGCGAAGAGGAAGACCCCGAGCGAGGAGACCCCGGCGGCGTCCGGCGGCGTCACCGGCCCCGCCGGGCGGACCGGGAAGTCCCCCTCGGGGAAGCTGAGCTTCAGGGTCCGGTTCAGACGTGACCGCCTGCTGCTTCTGATGACGCTGCCGGCCGTCGTGCTGGTGCTGCTGTTCAACTACGTACCGATCCTCGGCAACGTCGTCGCGTTCCAGGAGTACGACCCGTACATCAGCGACAACGGCGTCGTCTCCATCCTGAACAGCCCCTTCGTGGGCCTGGAGAACTTCCACCGGATCTTCGAGGACTCGGCCTTCTGGAACGCCGTCCAGAACACGCTGATCCTCTTCTTCCTCCAGCTCGTGCTGTTCTTCCCGATCCCGATCCTGCTCGCCCTGCTCATCAACAGCGTGGTCAGGCCCCGGATCCGGGCGGTCTCGCAGGCGATCCTCTACCTGCCGCACTTCTTCTCCTGGGTGCTGGTCGTCGCCGTCTTCCAGCAACTGTTCGGCGGCGCCGGGATCTTCTCCCAACTGCTGCGACAGCACGGGTACGACGGCCTCGACTTCATGACCGACCCGAACACCTTCCCACTGCTGATCACCGCGCAGAGCGTATGGAAGGACGCCGGCTGGGGGATCATCGTCTTCCTCGCCGCGCTCGCCTCGGTCAGCCCGGACCTGTACGAGGCCGCCGCGATGGACGGCGCCGGGCGCCGGCGCCGTATGTGGCACGTCACCCTGCCCGCGCTGCGGCCCGTGATCGCCCTGCTGCTGGTGCTGCGCGTCGGTGACGCCCTGACGGTCGGGTTCGAACAGATCCTCCTGCAACGGGACATGGTGGGGCCGGGCGCAGCTGAGGTCCTCGACACCTTCGTGTGGTGGAACGGCGTACGCAACCAGGACTTCGGCTACGCGGCCGCCGCAGGCCTCATCAAGGGCGTCGTCAGCCTCGGACTGGTCCTCGCCGCGAACAAGGTGGCCCATCTCATGGGCGAGCAGGGGGTGTACAAGAAGTGAGCGCCGTGATCGACGAGCCCGCGCGGCTCGACAAGCAGCCCCACGAGCCCCGCTGGTGGGAGGCGCCGCCTCGGCCCACCTGGGAGGAGGAGCCCTCCAGGGCCGGCCTCGCGGGCAAGGGTCTCGCTCTGACGCTGGCCTGCCTCGGGATCCTCTTCCCGCTGTGGATCGTGGTCGTCACCAGCCTCTCCTCACGCAGGACGATCGACGAGGCGGGCGGGCTGGTGATGGTGCCGAAGGACATCACCTTCATCGCCTACAAGGAACTGCTCAGCGGCGGACAGGTCACCCGCGCGGCGATCATCAGCGTCCTCGTCACCCTCATCGGCACGCTGTTCTCGATGGCCGTGTCCGTGCTGTGCGCGTACGGACTGTCCCGCAGCGGGTCACTCGGGCACCGGTGGATCCTGATGACGCTGCTGGCGACGATGTTCTTCAGCGCCGGGCTCATCCCGACGTATCTGCTGGTGCAGACCCTCGGGCTGACGGACTCCTATCCGGCGCTGATCCTGCCGAGTGCGGTGAGCGTGTTCAACATCCTTGTGCTGCGCGGGTTCTTCACGGGGATCTCGCAGGAGCTCGTCGACAGTGCGCGCATCGACGGCGCCGGTGACTTCCGGATTCTGTGGCAGATCGTCATGCCGTTGTCGCGAGCCGTCATCGCGGTGATCACGTTGTTCTACGCGGTCGGGTACTGGAGCGCATGGTTCAACGCGTCGCTGTACTTGAACGACCAGGACATGATGCCGCTGCAGAACGTCATGATCCAGCTGGTCCAGAAGCAGGAAGCGCCGGTCGGACTCGGACAGGCCATCAAGACGGGACAACTGTCGGGGCTGGCCGTGCAGATGGCGGTCATGGTGATGGCTCTGCTGCCGGTCGCCGTGCTGTCTCCCTTCGTCCAGCGGCATTTCAAGAAGGGCATGCTCACGGGCGCGGTGAAGGGCTGACCGACGCGCGCACCTCGAGACAGTCCCGCGCCCCTCGAGGTCTCTCCCGTCCCCACGTTGTGAACGAGGTATGTCCATGCGCGCATCCCGCCCGTCCAGACGAACCGTCCTCACCGGGACCGCGGCCGCCGCCGCGCTCACCACCCTTCCGTCCCTCGCGGGGCAGGCGTCCGCCGCCGAGCCCGCCGCCGGCCAGGCGTACCGCTGGCGCAACGCCGTCATGGGCGGCACCGGCTTCGTCACCGGCGTTCTCTTCCACCCTGCCGTCCGCGGCCTTGCCTACGCCCGCACCGACATCGGCGGTGCCTACCGCTGGGACGACCGCGCCGCCCGCTGGACCCCGCTGACCGACCATCTCGGCTGGGACGACTGGAACCTCCTCGGCGTCGAGGCCGTCGCCGTCGACCCCGCCCACCCCGACCGGCTCTACCTCGCCCTCGGCACCTACGCCCAGTCCTGGGCCTCCAACGGCGCCGTCCTGCGCTCCGACGACCGCGGCGCCACCTGGACCCGCGCCGACCTCACCGTGAAGCTCGGCGCGAACGAGGACGGGCGGGGCACGGGGGAGCGGCTGCTCGTCGATCCGCGGGACAGTGACGCCCTGTGGCTGGGCACCCGGCACGACGGACTGCTCAAGTCCACCGACCGGGGCGCCACCTGGGCGGCCGTCACCGGATTCCCTGCTTCCCCGAGTGCCACCGGACAAGGCGTCACCCTCCTCGTCGCCGCCGGCCGCACCCTCTACGCCGGTTGGGGCGACGGCGACGGCACGGCAGCCGCCAGGAACCTGTACCGGACAGTCGACGGCAGCAAGTGGGAGGCCGTGCCGGGGCAGCCCACCGGCACCGCCGCCAAGGTCCCGATCCGGGCCGCGTACGACCGTCACAGCCACGAGCTGTACGTGACGTACGCCAACGCGCCCGGCCCTAACGGCCAGTCCGACGGCAGCGTGCACAGGCTGCGGACGACGGACGGGAAGTGGACCGAGGTCACGCCGGTGAAGCCCGGCGGCACCGACACCTTCGGCTACGGCGGCGTCGCCGTCGACGCACGCCACCCCGGCACGATCGTGGTCTCCACCAACAACCGCTGGGCCGACATCGACACCGTGTACCGGACCACCGACGGCGGTCGCGCCTGGACGTCGTTGAAGGACACGGCCGTCCTCGACGTCACCGAGACGCCGTACCTCAAGTGGGGTGCCGAGCAGCCCAAGTTCGGCTGGTGGATCCAGGCGGTCGCGCTGGACCCGTACGACTCCCGGCACCTCGTGTACGGCACCGGCGCGACCCTCTACGGCACGCGCGACCTGAAGCACTGGGCCCCGCAGATCCGGGGCCTGGAGGAGACGTCCGTCCGTCAGCTGATCTCGCCGCCGGCCGGGAGGGCGCACCTGATCAGCGGCAACGGGGACATCGGTGTGATGTACCACGAGTCGCTCATGGCCTCCCCGTCGCGGGGCATGGCCGCCAATCCCGTGTTCGGCACCTCCACCGGGCTCGCGCAGGCCACGGCCAGGCCGTCGTACGTCGTCCGTTCCGGCTGGGGCGACAACGGCAACGGCGCCCACTCGAACGACGGCGGGCAGACCTGGGCGCCCTTCGCGACACAGCCCGCCATCGCCAAGGACGCGCCGGGACCGATCGCCAGCAACGCCGACGGCAGCGTGCTGTTGTGGTCCTTCGTGCACTGGGACGGCACCCCCTACCCGGCCCAGCGCTCCGCCGACAACGGCGTCACCTGGGCCGAGGTCACCTCCTTCCCGAAGGGGGCCACCCCGGTCGCGGACCCCGTCGACCCGAGCGCCTTCTACGCCTTCGACACCGCCACCGGCACGCTCCACGCCAGCACCGACGGCGGTGTGACCTTCACCGCGCGGGCCGGCGGGCTGAACTCCGGTGACAAGGAGTTCCAGCTGGCCGTGGCGCCCGGCCGGTCCGGTGACCTGTGGCTGAGCCTCAAGTGGAACGGGCTGTACCGCTCCGCCGACGGCGGTGCGGCCTTCACCAAGGTCGGCAGCTGCTGGGCCTCGTACACCCTCGGCTTCGGCAAGGCCGCCCAGGGCGCCCCCTACCCGGCGGTCTACATGGTCGGCTCCACCGAGAGCGCCACCGCCGTGTACCGCTCCGACGACGAGGCGAAGACCTGGGTGCGGATCAACGACGACCGGCACCAATGGGGCTGGATCGGCGCGGCCGTCACCGGCGACCCACGCGTCCACGGCCGCGTCTACCTCGCCACCAACGGCCGGGGCGTCCAGTACGGGGAGCCCGTCCGATGCCCGGCATGAGCGACGCCACCCGCGGCAGCATCCTCTTCGGCGGCGACTACAACCCCGAACAGTGGCCCGAACAGACCTGGCACGAGGACGTCCGCCTGATGAAGGAGGCCGGGGTCACCTCGGTCACCCTCGGCGTGTTCTCCTGGGCCAGACTCGAACCACGCCCAGGGGCACGGGACTTCGGCTGGCTGGACCGGCTGATGGACCTGATGCACGACAACGGCATCGGCGTCGTCCTTGCCACCCCCACCTCCTCGCCCCCGCCCTGGATGGGCAGGCAGCACCCCGAGACCCTGCCGCGCGACGAGGACGGCCGGACCGAGTGGTGGGGCTCCCGCCAGCACTTCTCCCACTCCAGCGCGACGTACCGCCGCTACGCCGCCGCCATCACCGAGGACCTCGCCGCCCGCTACGCCGGCCACCCGGCCCTGCGGATGTGGCACATCAACAACGAGTACTGCACCTACGACTGGGGCGCCGAGGCCGAGGCCGCCTTCCGCCGCTGGCTCCAGGACAGGTACGGCACGCTCGACGCCCTCAACGAGGCCTGGGGCACCGCCTTCTGGAGCCAGGGATACGGCGACTGGTACGAGGTCCTGCCGCCACGCCGCGCGCACTACATGAAGAACCCCACGCAGGTTCTCGACTTCCGGCGGTTCACGTCCGACGCGCTGCTGGAGTGCTACCTCGCCGAGCGCGACATCGTCGCCCGGCACAGCCCGGACATCCCGGTGACGACCAACTTCATGCCGTTCTGGCAGGGACAGGACGCCTGGCAGTGGGTCGAGCGGGAGGACGTCGTCTCGGTCGACATCTACCCGGATCCGCGCGATCCGTCCGGCGGGCAGTACGGCGCCCTCATCCATGACATGACCCGCTCGCAGGCCCGCGGCGGCCCCTGGATGGTCATGGAGCAGGCGGCCGGGCCGGTCAACTGGCGCGGGGTCAACCACCCCAAGCCCGCCGGCCTCAACCGCCTGTGGTCCCTCCAGGCCGTGGCCCGCGGCGCCGACGCCGTCTGCTACTTCCAGTGGCGGCAGTCCCGGCAGGGCTCGGAGAAGTTCCACTCGGGGATGGTCAGCCACGCGGGCGAGCACGGCCGTACGTACCAGGAGGTCAAGCGGATCGGCGCCGAACTGGCGCTGCTGAGCGAGAAGGCGGCCGGCACCCGCGTCGAGGCCGCCGAGGTCGCCGTACTCCTCGACTGGAACGCCTGGTGGGCGAGCCGGCAGGACGGCCGGCTGTCCTGCGAGGTCGACTACCCGCAGGTCGTCCGCGCCTGGCACCGCGCCCTCTGGGAGGCGCACACCGTCACGGACTTCGCCCACCCCGAGCACGACCTGTCCGCCTACAAGCTGGTCGTCGTCCCTCAGCTGTACCTGATGACGGACGCCGCCATCGACCACCTCGTGGCCTACGTCGAGAGCGGCGGCACCCTCGTCGCCGGCTTCCAGACCGGCGTCGCCGACGAGGACGACCGTGTCCGCCCCGGCGGCATGGACGTACGGCTGCGCGACCTGTTCGGCATCCGCACGCTGCACGAATGGTGGCCGCTCGACGCGGGGGAGAAGGCCGACGTCGAAGGCTTCCACGGGACGCTGTGGTCCGAGGAGATCGAGGCGGCGGACGACGTGGACGCCGTGACGCCCTACAAGGGCGGCGAGCTGGACGGCCTGCCCGCCGTCCTGCGCAAGGGGCGTGCCTGGTACGTCTCCACCCTCCCCGAGCCGCACGCGCTGCGCACTCTGCTTGCCGGCATCGCGACGGGGGCGGATGTACGACCGACTCTCGCGGGGCTTCCGGCAGGAGTGGAGGCGGTACGACGGGGCGGGCTCCTGTTCCTTCTGAACCACGGGCGCGACGCGGTCACCGTGCCCGTGCCCGGCCGCCACCGCGACCTGCTGACCGGCGCGGACGTCACCGACTCGGTGGAGCTGGGGCGGTACGGGGTCGCCGTGCTGGAGGCCGCCTCATGAGTGGACCGGTGCACGGCACCTGGGAGCCCGCTCCCGCCACCCGCTGGGAGGACGCCTTCCTGAGCGGGAACGGCCGACACGGCGCCATGGTGTTCGGTGATCCGAACGCCGACCGGGTCATCGTCAACCACCACACCCTGGTCCGCCCCAACGGGGCCGAACACGCGCGTCCGCCCGCCCTCGCCGCCGAACTCCCGCACCTCCAGGACCGGCTGCTCGCCGGGGACGTCACCGCGGCCGAGCACTTCACCGACGGGCGCGAGCTGCAGTGGGTGCAGCCCTTCCACCCCGCCTTCCAGCTACGGCTGCGCCGCCCGGCCGTCGAGGAGCGCGGCGACTACCGCCGCGAGGTCGACTTCACCACCGGGGTCTGCACGGCCGGGAGCGGCGGTTGGCGTAGCCAGGTCTTCGTCTCCCGCGCCGACGACGTCATCGTCCAGTACGTCACCGAAGCCGGCCTCACGGTCGACGTCACCCTGGATCACCAACTTCCGGGCGCCCCATACGGCTTGGCGGTCGGACACAGCGCTGTCCTCACTCCCGAGGGCGCGCTCCTCACCCTGCGCGCCCGTTACCCCGGAAGCGACCGCGCGTACACGGGCGTCACCCTCGCCGTGGTCACGGGCGGCAGCACCCGCACCTCGCTGCCGGGCCTGCGCATCAACAACGCCCGCTCGCTGCTGCTCCTCACCCGCGTCCGGCGCCACACCGGCGAGCTGGACGCCCTCGCCGCGGCGCATGCCCTGCGCGCCCTGCTGCCCGACGGCGACGAGGACCCGTACGACCGCCTCCTCGGCCGCCACACCGACCTGCACCGCCCCGCCTACCTCCGCGCCGGCCTCGACCTCGGCGCCGACGCGGCCGAACGGGCCCTGCCCGGCTCGGACCTGGTGAGCCGCCCGAAGAGCCCAGCCCTCCTGGAACGCCTCTTCGCGGCCGGCCGCTACCACCTCCTCTCCGCCTCCGGAGTTCTGCCACCCCGGCTGACCGGCCTGTGGACCGGCGACTGGGACACGGCCTGGGCGGGCGCGTTCACCACCGACGCCAACCTCAACCTCCAGACCGCGTCGGCCGCCGCGGCAGCGCTCCCGGAGGTGACCGAGGCCCATGCCTCCCTGGTCCACGGCCAGTTGGACCACTGGCGGGACAACGCCCGCGCGATCTTCGGCACCCGCGGCGTCGTGGCTCCCGCCCACACCGACGGCGAGTCCGGGCACATCTACCACTTCAGCCGCGAATACCCCCTGCACCTGTGGACCGCGGGCGCCGACTGGCTGCTCACGCCGCTCGTCGACCACGATCAGACCCGCGGCGAGCACGACCCGCGCACGGCCGTCGCCCTCGCCGAAGCCGCCCGGTTCTACGAGGACTTCCTCACCCGCACCGACAGCGACGGTCAGGTGATCGTCGTCCCCTCCTACTCACCGGAGAACCGCCCGGCGAACGCGAGCTGGGGCACCCTCAACGCCGCGATGGATCTCTCGGCCGCCCGCCACGCCCTGCTGACGGCGGCCGGCTACCACTGCGGTACCCCGGATGCCGACCGCTGGCGCGCCCTCGCCGACCGCCTCCCGCCGCACCGGGTCAACGCCGACGGCGCCCTCGCCGAATGGGCCCGGCCGGGCATCGAAGACACCTACGACCACCGCCACCTCAGCCACCTCTACGGCGTCTGGCCGCTCGACGAGATCACCCCGTACGACACCCCGGCCCTCGCGACGGCCGCCCACCGCGCCCTCGAACTGCGCGGCGCCGAGAACGACTCCGCGCACGGCCATCTCCACCGTGCCCTCGTCGCGGCCCGGCTCCGGGACGGCGAGCGGGTCGCCCACGCCCTCGACCAGGTCCTGGGCGGCGACTTCTTCCACGCCTCCCTGATGAGCGCCCACTACCCGAACCGCGACGTCTACAACGCGGACGCCGCGCACACCCTGCCCGCCGTACTGATCGAGATGCTCGTGCAGTCGACCCCGCACCGGCTGGTCCTGCTGCCGGCGCTACCGGCCGGCCTTCCCGAGGGGCGACTCCGGGGCGTACGCACGCGGTTCGGTGCGGAGGTCGACCTGGCCTGGACGCCCGAGGGAGCCACCGCGGTCCTGAAGCCGTCCCGCACCGTCCGTATCGAACTCCGGACTTCCTCCGGCAACGGCGACGCACCACCGCTCGACCTCGTCGCCGGAGAAGACCACGTCATCGGCCTCGGGGCGTGGTAACCCCCGCAACTCCCCCCACCCATGGAAAGGGACACCATGGCAAAGACCGCACTGCGCAAGATCACCATGGCCGTGCTGGCCCCGGCGATGGCTCTCGGCGCCACCGTCGGGCTCGCGTCCGCCCCCGCCTCGGCCGCCGTCTGGAACTCCTGCGACCAGTGGGGCAACACCAGCCTCAACGGCTACACGCTCTACAACAACATCTGGGGCTCCGGCGCCGGCAGCCAGTGCATCTGGGCCAACTCCGGCACCAACTGGGGCGTCTGGGCCAACCACCCCAACACCGGCGGCATCAAGTCCTACCCCAACTCCAAGAAGGTGATCAACAAGACGATCGCCTCCCTCGGCTCGCTCACCAGCAGCTACAACGTCACGGTCCCGTCGTCCGGCGCGTACAACACGTCGTACGACATCTGGGACACCGACTACGACTACGAGATCATGCTCTGGGTCAATTACAACGGCGCCGTCGGCCCGCTCGGCACCTCGCAGGGCAATGTCACGCTCGGCGGTCACACCTGGACCGTCTACAAGGGCAGCAACGGCGCGAACGAGGTCTTCTCGTTCCTGCGGACGTCCGACTCCACCTCGGGCAGCGTGGACATCAAGCCGATCCTCAGCTGGATCGCCAACACCAAGGGCTGGATGTCCAGCAACGAGACCATCGGTGATGTGCAGTTCGGCTACGAGGTCACCTCGTCGTCCGGCGGGCTCGACTTCGCCACCAACAACCTGACCGTCAGCAGCAGCTGACCTGCCGGCCGGGCCGGGGCCGGTCCGCGTCTCGCCTCAGGCGCGGTCGACCTCGGCCCGCAGCGCGTTGTAGTCCGCGAAGGCGTCCTCGACCCCGGCGCGGGTCAGACCGTAGCGGGCCAGGTCGTAGCGGTGCGGTCGGGTGCCCTTCGGGCGGGCGACGGCACCGGCCAGCCGGGCGGCCTCGGCGTCGGTCCAGAGGGCGCCGACCGCGTCGTAGAGCTTCGGGGCGCCCGTGGCGGGCTCGGCGCCGAGCCAGGAGTACGGGGCGTCCACCACCGTCTCGCGGGGGAGGGCGGCACGGGCCGCGAGGCCGCGTCGCATCGCACGGCTCAGCAGGCCGGACCAGGTGGCGCCGATGCCGTGCAGGTCGAGGGGGCGGGTGCTGACGGCCATGCCGTGCTCGATCAGGCTGCAGAAGGAGGCCACGGCGGTGACCGGATCGCGGTGGCACCACACGATCGTGGCGTCCGGGAACACCTTGTGCAGCGCGTCGAGGTTGCCGAGGTGCAGCGGGGACTTGAGGATCCAGCGGCGCCGCGGACGGCCGTACTGCAGGACCTGGAACACCTGCTTGAGGTACCGGTAGTCGTCGGTGAAGTCCCGTGCGCGGTACCACTCCACGTACTCCGGCAGCAGCACCTGCGACAGCGGCATCAGGGCGTGCGGCAGGGCGAAGGTGCACTCCTCCGGGCCCTCGGCGGCCATCGCGTGGATGTCGCGGAAGCGCGGCGCGAACAGGTTGGTTCCCTGGACCATGCGGCGGCCCGCCGTGACCGCCTTCCGGCGCTCGCGGGGCGAGGGCTCCAGGCCGGGGGTGAGGAGTTCCCACAGCAGGGGACCGCGATGCTCGGGCGAGAGCGACAGCACGGAGTGCGTCACCGTGGTCGCGGTGCGGGGCAGGCCCACGACGAAGACCGGCTTCTCGATCGGTTCCCGCTCGATCTCCGGGTGCTCGGCGATCAGCCCACGCACCCGCGCCCGGTTGGCGAGATGCCGGCGCACGAAGACCTGCGCGGACTGCCAGCCGACCGGCGTGAGATTCTCGGCCCCGGCCCACCAGCCCAGCAGCAATCGGAAGTCGTCGACGAACTGCCGGTCCCCCTTCGCCTCTCCCGTCTCCACGACGATCCGGTCAAAGATCCGGCCGGGACCGCGACGGGACCCGAAGCCCGCCCGCAGCAGCTGGTTGGCGAGAGTGAGGGCGAGCGGAGGCGAGGACACGCGGTGACTCTATCCCGATGAACTGACGTGCTGGGAAGGCAAGTTGAGCACGTGACCGACGGGGCGACCGGCAGACCTCCACCGCCCGGCCACCCCCTCCGACACGGCTACTCGGCTACAGGCAGCCGTGCCCCGTCCCGCAGAAACAGCGGGATGCGGTCCAGCGGCGAGTCGACCGTCACGGTCGTACCGCCCTCGTACGTCTCCCCGGTCCACGCGTCCGTCCAGCGTGCTCCGGCCGGGAGATACGTCGTCCACGTCGTCGCGCCCGCCGTCAGCACCGGGGCGACCAGCAGGTCGCGGCCGAAGAGGTAGGCGTCGTCGACCGACCAGGCCGCCGGGTCGTCCGGGAACTCCAGGAACAGCGGCCGCATCACCGGCAGGCCCTCCTCGTGGGCCTCGCGCATGACCTCCAGGACGTACGGCTTGAGGCGCTCGCGCAGCCGCAGGTACTTCTCCAGGATCGGGCGGGCCTCCTCGCCGTACGACCACACCTCGTTCGGGCCGCCGGTCATCTCCGGGCCGAGCGGCGTGCCCGGGTCGCGGAAGCCGTGCAGCCGCATCAGCGGGGACAGCGCGCCGAACTGGAACCAGCGGACCATGACCTCGCGGTACGCCGGGTCGTCCGGGTCGCCGCCGTGGAAGCCGCCGATGTCCGTGTTCCACCAGGGGATGCCGGACAGGGCGGTGTTGAGGCCGGCCGCGAGCTGGCGGCGCAGGGTCGCAAAGTCGGTGCCGATGTCGCCGGACCACAGGGCGGCGCCGTAGCGCTGGCTGCCCGCCCACGCCGAGCGGTTGAGGGTGATGACCTCCTCGCCCTGCGCCCGCAGGCCCTCGTGGAAGGTGCGGGAGTTCTCGGCCGGGTAGCTGTTGCCGACCTCCAGGCCCGGACCCGTCCAGTAGCGCAGGTTCTCCTGGAAGCCCGGCTTGAGCTCCGGCTCGCAGGCGTCCAGCCAGAAGGCCGTGATGCCGTACGGGACGAGGTAGTTGTCGCGCACCTTCGACCACACGAACTCACGCGCGTCCGGGTTCGTGGCGTCGTAGAACGCCACCTGGACCGTGGCGGCCACCTCCTTGTCGGGCCAGTCGGCGTGTGCCATCGGGCCGTACTGGGTGCCGATGAAGTAGCCGCGCTGCTCCATCACGGCGTGGTTCTCGCTCAGCGGCGACACCGACGGCCAGACGCTCACCACCAACTTCACGCCCAGCCCGTCCAGTTCACGGACCATGGCCGCCGGGTCGGGCCACTCCGCCGGGTCGAACTTCCAGTCGCCGAGGTGCGTCCAGTGGAAGAAGTCGCAGACGATCGCCGACAGGGGCAGGCCCCGGCGCTTGTACTCCCGCGCCACCGCGAGGAGTTCGTCCTGCGTGCGATAGCGCAGCTTGCACTGCCAGAAGCCCGCCGCCCACTCGGGCAGCATCGGCGTACGGCCCGTCACCGCGCTGTAGCGCCGCTGGCCGTCGGCCGGGCCGCCCGCGGTGATCCAGTAGTCGATCTGCCGGGCCGAGTCGGCGACCCACCGGGTGCCGTTGTGCGCGAGCTCCACGCGGCCGATCGCCGGGTTGTTCCACAGCAGGGTGTAGCCCCGGCTGGAGGACAGCACCGGGATGCCGACCTCGGCGTTGCGCTGGACGAGGTCGAGGACCAGGCCCTTCTGGTCGAACCGCCCGTGCTGGTGCTGGCCGAGGCCGTACAGCTTCTCGCCGTCGTACGCGGCGAAGCGCTGCTCCAGGCGATGGTGGCCGTTGCCGACGGCGGTGTAGAGACGCGGGCCGGGCCACCAGAAGTGGGCGCGCTCCTCGGCGAGCACCTCCTCGCCGTCCTCGGTGCGCAGGAAACGGATCAGACCCTCGGCGTCGACGTGCACGGTCAGTGCGCCCACGGTCAGCTGCGCCTCCCCGTCACCGATCTTGACCGAGCTCTCCGTGGCCGGAGGTTCGTCGAGAAGGGCGTTCGGCAGTCCGTCGAGGACCGGCCCACCGAGCCGGGCACGCACCCGGACCGCGTCCGGACCCCACGGCTCGACACGTACGGTCTCCTGGCGGCCGCTCCACTCCAGCGCGCCGTCCCGCTCGCGGAACGTGCCGACGGTCGGGGACGACTGCGCGAGGCTGACCGTGCCTGGCTGGGGCTGGTTTTCGGCAGGCTGATTCACGAGGTGTGCTCCTCAGGAGGGCAGCGAATGCAGACATGGGGGTGCCCGGCGAGGGCACGGCGGTGAAGCGGTCAATGCGGCGGGGCGGTGATGTGTCAGTGGGCGGCGGACGGCGCCGGGCCCGTGCTGGCCCGGACCGTCAACTCGGGCGCGATCAGCAGGACTTCGTCGCTGCCGCGCCCGTCGAGCTTGGCGACCAGCTGCTCCACGGCGTGCCGGCCCATCTCCTGCGCGGGGATGGAGACGGACGTCAGCCGCACCGAGGCCTGGGTGGCCACCTGGTCGGGGCAGATACCGACCACCGACATGTCCTCGGGCACGGCACGGCCCTGCTGGCGCAGCAGGGCGAGCAGCGGCTCGACCGCCGACTCGTTCTGCACGACGAACCCGGTGGTGCCCGGGCGTTCGTCGAGGATGCGGGCGAGGGTGACGGCCATCGCGTCGTATCCGCCCTCGCACGGCCGGTGCAGCAGCCGGAGCCCCAACTCCTGGGAGCGCAGCCGCAGTCCGTCGAGCGTGCGCTCCGCGAAACCGGTGTGCCGTTCGTAGACGGCCGGCGCCTCGCCGATGACAGCGATGTCGCGGTGCCCCAGCGTCGCCAGATGCTCCACGCACAGCGCGCCGGTCGCCTTGAAGTCGAGGTCGACGCAGGTCAGCCCGGAGGTGTCGGCGGGCAGCCCGATCAGCACGGACGGCTGGTCGGTGCCGCGCAGCAGTGGCAGCCGCTCGTCGTCGAGCTGGACGTCCATCAGGATCATCGCGTCGGCGAGCCCGCTGCCGGTGACGCGGCGCACCGCGTCGGGGCCCTCCTCGCCGGTCAGCAGCAGCACGTCGTAGCCGTGCGTACGGGCCGTGGTGGCCACCGCGATGGCGATCTCCATCATCACCGGCACATACATGTCGGTGCGCAGCGGGATCATCAGCGCGATGATGTTCGACCTGCTGCTGGCCAGGGCGCGGGCGCCCGCATTCGGGTGGTAGCCGAGTTCGCGGATGCTCTGCTCGACCCGGTGCCGGGTGGTCGTGGAGATGGACCGCTTGCCACTGAGGACATAGCTCACCGTGCTCGCCGACACTCCGGCGTGCTGGGCGACCTCGGCGAGGGTGACCATCCAGCTCTCCAAGCTCTTGTGAAGCGCTTCGACAGTGCGCCGAAGCGTACAGGGGCGGGTGTGAGGGTGATGTGACACTAGCTCTGGCGAGGCTGGGTGTCCATAGGTTGTCGAAGCGCTTCGACAGCTTTGCGCTCCAGGGGCACCGTCCCCCGGACGGCCCTGCCGCCGCAACATCTCTGACCGCGCCCGTTCCCGGTGCACCCACCGCCTGGACACAGTGGCGTACTCCGTCAACATCGGCTGAACGGACGCGCGCAGGGTGGTGGCCCCGCCCGTAATCGGGTACATACGATCGGGTAGCACCCGTCGGTAACCAAACGGCCCATGATCCCGATTCGCGGCGAGGTGAGCCCCATGTCCGCAGCACCCACGAAGCCCACTGTCACTGAGCGTGAGGCACGTCAGGTGGCGGAGGAGGCCCGGCAGCAGGACTGGCGCAAGCCCAGCTTCGCCAAGGAACTGTTCCTGGGCCGCTTCCGCCTCGACCTCATCCACCCCCACCCGATGCCCACCGACGATGCCGCCCAGCGCGGCGAGGAGTTCCTCGCCAAGCTCCGCGACTTCGTCGAGACGAAGGTCGACGGCGCCCTCATCGAGCGCGAGTCCCGCATCCCCGACGACGTGATCGACGGGCTGAAGGAAATCGGCGCCTTCGGCATGAAGATCGACACCAAGTACGGCGGACTCGGCCTCGGCCAGGTCTACTACAACAAGGCCCTCACCCTGGCCGGCTCGGCGTCCCCCGCGATCGGCGTGCTGCTCTCCGCCCATCAGTCGATCGGCGTACCGCAGCCGCTCAAGTTGTTCGGCACCCCGGAGCAGAAGGAGCGGTTCCTGCCGCGCTGCGCCCGCACCGACATCAGCGCCTTCCTGCTGACCGAGCCCGACGTGGGCTCGGACCCGGCGCGCCTGGCCACCTCCGCCGTACCCGACGGGGACGACTACGTCCTCGACGGGGTCAAGCTGTGGACGACCAACGGCGTGGTCGCCGACCTCCTCGTCGTCATGGCCCGGGTGCCGAAGTCCGAGGGCCACAAGGGCGGCATCACCGCCTTCGTGGTGGAGACCAACTCGCCGGGCATCACCGTCGAGAACCGCAACGCCTTCATGGGCCTGCGCGGCATCGAGAACGGCGTCACCCGCTTCCACCAGGTCCGCGTCCCCGCCGCCAACCGCATCGGCCCCGAGGGCGCCGGCCTGAAGATCGCACTGACGACCCTCAACACCGGACGGCTGTCCCTGCCCGCGTCCTGTGTCGCCGCCGGCAAGTGGTGCCTGAAGATCGCCCGCGAGTGGTCGGCGGCGCGTGAGCAGTGGGGCAAGCCGCTCGCCGCCCACGAGGCGGTCGGCTCCAAGATCTCCTTCATCGCGGCCACCACCTTCGCCCTGGAGGCCGTCACCGACCTCGCCTCGCAGATGGCCGACGAGGACCGCAACGACATCCGCATCGAAGGCGCCCTCGCCAAGCTCTACGCCTCCGAGATGGCCTGGACGATCGCCGACGAACTCATCCAGATCCGCGGCGGCCGCGGCTTCGAGACGGCCGAGTCGCTCAGGGCCCGCGGCGAGCGCCCGGTCGCCGCCGAGCAGGTCCTGCGCGACCTGCGCATCAACCGCATCTTCGAGGGCTCGACGGAGATCATGCACCTGCTGATCGCCCGCGAGGCCGTCGACGCCCACCTGTCGGTCGCCGGTGACCTCATCGACCCCGACAAGTCCCTCCAGGACAAGGCGAAGGCGGGCGCGAACGCTGGCGTCTTCTACGCCAAGTGGCTGCCGAAGCTGGTCGCCGGCCAGG
The DNA here is from genome assembly GCF_055656945.1 of Streptomyces sp. NPDC111606. Taxonomy (NCBI): domain Bacteria; kingdom Bacillati; phylum Actinomycetota; class Actinomycetes; order Kitasatosporales; family Streptomycetaceae; genus Streptomyces; species Streptomyces sp. NPDC111606. The sequence goes on along the minus strand of NZ_JBVKBY010000011.1, from coordinate 94,946 downwards.
GGCAACTGCCGTACTCGTACGGTGAGTTCAAACGCGGCGTCGACCTCTCCCCGCACCTTCGCTACGTCGAACGCACGTCCCGCAAACTCGCCCGCTCCACCTTCTACGGCATGTCCCGCTGGCAGGGCCGCATGGAGACCAAGCAGGGCTTCCTGGGCCGGGTCGTCGACATCGGCGCCGAGCTGTTCGCCATGAGCGCCGTCTGTGTCCGCGCCGAGCACCTGCGCGGCCAGGGCGAGCACGGCCGCGAGGCCTACCAGCTCGCCGACGCCTTCTGCCAGCAGTCCCGCCTGCGGATCGAGGAGCTCTTCGGCCGCCTGTGGTCCAACACCGACGACCTCGACCGCAAGGTCGTCAAGGGCGTGATGTCGGGCACGTACGAGTGGCTGGAGCAGGGCATCGTCGACCCGTCGGACGACGGCGCCCCCTGGATCGCCGACGCCACGCCGGGCCCGAGCGAGCGGGAGAACGTGCACCGGCCGATCAGGTGACGTCCTGGTGAGGGGTCACTGCCCGCAGCGACCCCTCACCATCCTGTTACCTGCCGGATGGGGATGCCCTGTCCTCCCTGTCAGCCCTTGCGGCCACAATGGGGGAATGAGCGACAGTCCAGCCCCACTCGCCGACCCGCATCTGGTCTACGACCCCGTAGCGGGGGACGGCCCCAAGGACGTGGTGATCCTCGGCTCCACCGGCTCGATCGGCACCCAGGCCATCGACCTCGTGCTGCGCAACCCCGACCGGTTCCGGGTCACCGCCCTGTCCGCCAACGGCGGCCGGGTCGCCCTCCTCGCCGAGCAGGCCTACCGGCTGAAGGCGCGGACCGTCGCGGTCGCCCGCGAGGACGTCGTACCGGCGCTGCGGGAGGCCCTGAAGGCCCAGTACGGCACGGGGGAGCCGCTCCCCGAGATCCTCGCCGGACCGGAGGCGGCCACCCAGATCGCCGCCTCCGACTGCCACACCGTTCTGAACGGCATCACCGGCTCCATCGGCCTCGCCCCCACCCTCGCCGCGCTGGAGGCGGGCCGCACGCTCGCGCTCGCCAACAAGGAGTCCCTGATCGTCGGCGGCCCGCTGGTCAAGGCGCTCGCCAAGCCCGGGCAGATCATCCCGGTCGACTCCGAGCACGCGGCCCTGTTCCAGGCGCTGGCGTCCGGGACGAGGGCAGACGTACGGAAGCTGGTCGTCACGGCGTCCGGGGGGCCGTTCCGGGGCCGCTCGAAGGCGGACCTGGCCCAGGTGACCGTCGAGGACGCCCTCGCCCACCCCACCTGGGCCATGGGCCCGGTCATCACGATCAACTCCGCGACCCTCGTCAACAAGGGCCTGGAGGTCATCGAGGCGCATCTCCTCTACGACATTTCCTTCGACCGCATTGAGGTGGTCGTGCATCCCCAGTCGTATGTTCACTCGATGGTTGAGTTCACCGACGGATCCACGATCGCCCAGGCGACGCCCCCCGACATGCGCGGGCCGATCGCCATCGGCCTCGGCTGGCCGGAGCGCATCCCCGACGCCGCGCCGACGTTCGACTGGAGCAAGGCGTCGACGTGGGAGTTCTTCCCGCTCGACAACGACGCGTTCCCCTCGGTCAACCTGGCGCGTCACGTGGGCGAGCTCGCGGGTACGGCACCGGCGGTGTTCAATGCGGCAAACGAGGAGTGCGTGGAGGCCTTCCGGGCCGGCGCACTGCCGTTCAACGGGATCATGGAGACCGTGACCCGGGTGGTGGAGGAGCACGGCAGCCCGCGCGCGGGAACTTCGCTCACCGTCGCGGACGTCCTCGAAGCGGAGACCTGGGCCCGCAGGCGGGCACAGGAACTGGCGGCACACACGGCGGAGGCCCGTGCATGACGACCCTGATGTTCATCCTCGGCATAGTGCTGTTCGCGGTCGGGCTGCTCGCCTCGATCGCCTGGCACGAGCTGGGCCACCTGTCCACGGCCAAGCTGTTCGGCATCCGCGTGCCGCAGTACATGGTCGGCTTCGGCCCCACCATCTGGTCGCGGAACAAGGGCGAAACCGAGTACGGCATCAAGGCGATCCCGTTCGGCGGCTACATCCGCATGATCGGCATGTTCCCGCCGGGACCGGACGGCCGCCTGGAGGCCCGCTCCACATCCCCCTGGCGCGGCATGATCGAGGACGCCCGCTCGGCCGCGTTCGAAGAGCTCAAGCCGGGTGACGAGACCCGCCTCTTCTACACGCGCAAGCCGTGGAAGCGGGTCATCGTGATGTTCGCGGGCCCCTTCATGAACCTCATCCTCGCGGTGGTCCTGTTCCTCACCGTGCTGATGGGCTTCGGCATCCAGCAGCAGACGACCACCGTGAGCTCGGTCTCCCCGTGCGTCATCGCCCAGACCCAGAACCGCGACGAGTGCAAGGCCTCCGACCCCAGGTCCCCGGCCGCCGCCGCGGGCATGAAGGCCGGCGACAAGATCGTCTCCTTCGGCGGGGTACCGACCGAGGAGTGGAACACCCTCTCCGACCTCATCCGCGACAGCGCCGGCAAGGAGGTGCCGATCGTCGTCGACCGCAAGGGCGAGCAGGTCACCCTGCAGGCGAAGATCGCCACCAACCAGGTCGTGAAGAAGGACGCCGCCGGCGCCTATGTCGAGGGCGAGTACGTCAAGGCGGGCTTCCTCGGCTTCAGCTCGGCCACCGGCGTCGTCAAACAGGACTTCGGCGATTCGGTGACCTGGATGAGCGACCGGGTCGGCGAGGCCGTCGACTCCCTCATCGCCCTGCCCTCCAAGGTCCCCGCCCTGTGGAACGCGGCCTTCGGCGACGGCGAGCGCGAACCGGACTCCCCGATGGGCATCGTGGGAGCGGCGAGGGTGAGCGGCGAGATCGCGACGCTGGACATCCCGGCCTCGCAGCAGCTGGCCACGTTCGTCTTCCTCCTGGCCGGCTTCAACCTCTCCCTCTTCCTCTTCAACATGCTCCCGCTGCTGCCGCTCGACGGCGGCCATATCGCGGGGGCCCTGTGGGAGTCGCTGCGCCGCAACACGGCGAAGGTGCTGCGCCGCCCCGACCCCGGTCCGTTCGATGTGGCGAAGCTGATGCCGGTGGCCTATGTGGTGGCCGGGATCTTCGTCTGCTTCACGCTGCTCGTGCTCGTGGCGGACGTGGTTAACCCAGTCAGAATCTCCTAGTCACATGGCGTTCGAGGCGGCCCGGGATCGTATGACCCGGGCCGCCTTCCATCGTGTGGGTTTACGGGGCGATGGGGGTCCCCCCGCCGAGTGCATTCGAGGTGGGGGCGTGCTGGGGTGAGGACCGGTGCCGTAATCTCGAAGCCTGGGGCCCGCTGCTGACGGGACCGGATCTTGATCCACGACTTGGGGTTGCACAGCAGATGACTGCGATTTCTCTCGGCATGCCGTCCGTTCCGACCAGGCTCGCCGAGCGCCGGCGGAGCCGCCAGATCCAGGTCGGCACCGTGGCGGTCGGCGGAGACGCGCCGGTCTCGGTCCAGTCGATGACGACGACGCGTACGTCCGACATCGGCGCCACTCTCCAGCAGATCGCGGAGCTCACGGCCTCCGGCTGCCAGATCGTGCGCGTGGCCTGTCCGACGCAGGACGACGCGGACGCCCTCGCGACCATCGCCCGCAAGTCCCAGATCCCGGTGATCGCGGACATCCACTTCCAGCCGAAGTACGTCTTCGCGGCGATCGAGGCCGGCTGCGCGGCGGTCCGCGTGAACCCGGGCAACATCAAGCAGTTCGACGACAAGGTCAAGGAGATCGCGCGGGCCGCGAAGGACCACGGCACCCCGATCCGCATCGGCGTCAACGCGGGCTCACTGGACCGCCGTCTGCTCCAGAAGTACGGCAAGGCCACGCCCGAGGCGCTCGCCGAGTCGGCCCTGTGGGAGGCGTCCCTCTTCGAGGAGCACGACTTCCGCGACATCAAGATCTCGGTCAAGCACAACGACCCGGTCGTGATGGTCGAGGCCTACCGTCAGCTGGCCGCCCAGTGCGACTACCCCCTCCACCTCGGTGTGACGGAGGCGGGCCCGGCCTTCCAGGGCACGATCAAGTCGGCCGTCGCCTTCGGCGCCCTGCTCTCCCAGGGCATCGGCGACACCATCCGCGTTTCCCTCTCGGCCCCGCCGGTCGAGGAGGTCAAGGTGGGCATCCAGATCCTGGAGTCCCTGAACCTCAAGCAGCGCGGCCTGGAGATCGTCTCCTGCCCGTCCTGCGGCCGCGCCCAGGTCGACGTCTACAAGCTCGCCGAGGAGGTCACGGCAGGCCTCACGGGCATGGAGGTCCCCCTCCGCGTCGCCGTCATGGGCTGCGTCGTGAACGGCCCCGGCGAGGCCCGCGAGGCCGACCTCGGCGTCGCCTCCGGCAACGGCAAGGGCCAGATCTTCGTCAAGGGCGAGGTCATCAAGACCGTCCCCGAGTCCAAGATCGTCGAGACCCTCATCGAGGAGGCCATGAAGCTGGCCGAACAGATGGAGGCGGACGGCGTGGCGAGCGGCGAGCCGTCGGTGGCGGTGGCGGGCTGAGAGGTTTCTCGCCCCCGCCGCCCCTACCCGTCCCGCCCCTGAGGGCCTGCGGCCCCCAGACCCCCGCTTCGGCCCTGAACGGGCCTCGTCCACAAACGCCGGACGGGCTTTGGGGGCCGCAGGCCCCAGGGGCGCGGGGCACTGCGCGGCCAGCCCTCACCTCACCCGCAGTCGCCATTCTCCCCAGCGCGCCGAGCTCATAGGCGCCCGTCCCAGCGGCGCAGCCAAGCAGCGGCGCGGCAAAGCTTCCGCAGGTACAGTGCGGGGACCAGCAGAACCCCAGCGTGAGGCCCCGTACGTGTTGACCCAGACCACCTCACGGGTGCTCGAACCGAGCGACCTGGACGCCGCGCTCGCCGTCCTCGACCGCGAGCCGGTCGCGAACGCCTTCGTCACATCCCGCGTCCAGATCGCCGGCCTCGACCCGTGGCGCCTCGGCGGCGAAATGTGGGGCTGGTACGAGGGCGGCATGCTCACCTCCCTGTGCTACGCGGGCGCCAACCTCGTCCCGATCTGCGCGGGTCCACGAGCGGTAAGGGCGTTCGCCGACCGGGCCCGGCGGGCAGGCCGCCGCTGCTCCTCCATCGTCGGCCCCGCCGACTCCACCGCCCAGCTGTGGCGCCTGCTGGAACCCAACTGGGGCCCGGCCCGTGACGTCCGCGCCCACCAGCCCCTGATGGTCACCGACCGCCTGCCGACCGACATCACCCCGGATCCGTACGTCCGCCGCATCCGCAAGGACGAGATGGAGACGATCATGCCGGCGTGCGTGGCGATGTTCACCGAGGAGGTCGGTGTCTCCCCGCTGGCCGGCGACGGCGGCCTCCTCTACCAGGCCCGGGTCGCCGAACTCGTCGGCTCCGGCCGTTCCTTCGCCCGCCTCGACCACAACGGCAAGGTCGTCTTCAAGGCCGAGATCGGCGCCGCGACGAACAGGGCCTGCCAGATCCAGGGCGTCTGGGTGGCCCCCGAGTACCGGGGCCAGGGCCTGGCGGCCCCCGGCATGGCCGCGGTGCTGCGCTACGCCCTGGCGGACGTCGCCCCGGTCGTGAGCCTCTACGTGAACGACTTCAACACGGCGGCGAGACGGACGTACCACAGGGTGGGCTTCCAGGAGACCGGCGCGTTCATGAGCGTCCTGTTCTGACGACGTTCCCCGGCGAGGGACGGCGCGGCAACGCCCCCAGGGGCGCGGGCCCATCGATGTGCGGCTCCGCCGCGGGGGCGCGAGCAACCACGGATGCCGCACCCGGAATTCAGCACGAACCCCCCTGTAGGCTCCCCGCATGCGCCTTCCCGGTCACGCACACCGCCGCCAACCAGACGACATCGTGATCGGCCCGCTGGACCTCGCCACCCACGTCGACGAAGCCCTCGCAGTCCAAGCCGTGGCGTTCGGCCTCGGCCCCGACGAGGTGGCCGTACGCCGCCAGATCGTCCTGCGCCACATGACCTACCCGGGCGCAAGGGCCCTCGGCGCCACCAGCGGCGGGCGCCTCATCGGATTCGTCTACGGCATGCCGAACGACCGCACCCACTGGTGGTCCACCGTCGTGGAGCCCTACCTCCGGGCCCAGGGCTACGACGACTGGCTCGACCACTCCTTCGTCATCACGGAACTCCACGTCCACCCGGGCTACCAGAACCGCGGTGTCGGCCGTTCCCTGATCACCAGGATCACGGACGGCACTGTCGAACCCCGCTCGATCCTCTCGGCGATCGACGTGGAGAGCCCGGCCCGCGGCCTCTACCGCTCCCTCGGCTATCAGGACCTCGCCCGCCAGGTCCTCTTCCCGAGCGCCCCGAAGCCGTACGCCGTCATGGGCGCCCCGCTCCCGCTCCGCCGCCGCTAACCGATTTCCACCGCCCCGTCCCGCCCGGCTAACCTCCTGCCATAACCCTTACCCAGCAGGAGTACGGAAACCATGGCGAACGCACCGGTCCAGCGCATGTCCCAGTTGATGGCGAAGACGCTGCGCGACGACCCGGCGGACGCCGAGGTCCTCAGTCACAAGCTGCTCGTCCGCGCCGGCTACGTCCGCCGCACCGCGGCCGGCATCTGGTCGTGGCTGCCCCTCGGCAAGCGGGTCCTCGCCAACGTGGAACGCATCGTCCGCGAGGAGATGGACGCCATCGGCGCCCAGGAAGTGCTGCTCCCCGCGCTGCTGCCGCGTGAGCCGTACGACGCGACGGGCCGCTGGGACGAGTACGGCCAGGAGCTGTTCCGGCTGAAGGACCGCAAGGGCGGCGACTACCTGCTCGGTCCGACCCACGAGGAGATCTTCACCCTGCTGGTGAAGGACCAGGCGTCCTCCTACAAGGACCTGCCGGTCATCCTCTACCAGATCCAGCACAAGTACCGCGACGAGGCCCGTCCGCGGGCCGGCATCCTGCGCGGCCGTGAGTTCCTGATGAAGGACTCGTACTCCTTCGACACCGACGACGAGGGCCTCGGCCAGTCCTACGCCCTGCACCGCCAGGCCTACCAGCGCGTCTTCGAGCGTCTCGGCCTCGACTACCGCATCTGCGCCGCCACCGCGGGTGCCATGGGCGGCTCGAAGTCCGAGGAGTTCCTCGCCCCGGCCGAGGCCGGCGAGGACACCTTCGCCGACTGTCCGAACTGCGACTTTGCGGCGAACACCGAGGCGATCACGTACGAGCTGAAGTCCGTGGACGCGAGCGACGTGCCCGCCCTCGAAGAGATCCCGACCCCCGACACCCCCACCATCGAGACCCTCGCCGCCCACCTCGGCGTCCCGGCCTCGGCCACGCTCAAGAACCTCCTCGTCAAGGTCGACGGCGAGATCGTCGCGGTCGGTGTCCCCGGTCACCGCGAGGTCGACATGGACAAGGTCGAGGCGCACTTCGCCCCGGCCGTCGTCGAGATGGTCACCGAGGCGGACTTCGCGGGGCGCCCGGACCTGGTCCGCGGCTACGTCGGCCCGCAGGGTCTGGGCGAGAAGGTCAAGTACCTCGCCGACCCGCGCGTGGCCCCCGGCACCTCCTGGATCACCGGCGCCAACAAGGAGGGCATGCACGCGAAGAACGTCGTCGCGGGCCGTGACTTCGAGGTCGACGCGTACGTCGACGTCGTGGTCGTCCAGGAGGGCGACCCCTGCCCGAAGTGCGGCACCGGCCTCAAGCTGGACCGCGCCATCGAGATCGGCCACATCTTCCAGCTGGGCCGCAAGTACGCCGACGCCCTCAAGCTCGACGTCCTCGGCCAGAACGGCAAGCCGGTCCGCGTGACCATGGGCTCCTACGGCATCGGCGTCTCCCGCGCCGTCGCCGCCCTCGCCGAGCAGACCGCCGACGACAAGGGCCTGTGCTGGCCCGCCGAGGTCGCCCCGGCCGACGTGCACGTGGTCGCCGCCGGCAAGGCCCTGCAGACCGAACTCGCCCTCGACGTCTCCGAGAAGCTGTCCGCGGCCGGCCTGCGCGTCCTGTGCGACGACCGTGCGGGTGTCTCGCCGGGCGTCAAGTTCACGGACTCGGAACTGATCGGCGTACCGCAGATCCTGGTCGCCGGGCGGCGCGCCGCCGAGGGCGTCGTCGAGCTCAAGGACCGCCGGACCGGTGAGCGCGAGGAGCTGACGGTGGACGAGGCGATCGCGCGCCTGACGGCGTAACGCGACCCCGCGGAACCCCCGACCGTCCTTCGCCGTGCGACACAGCGTCACACGGCGGGGGGCGGTCCGGCTTGTCAGGTCGCGAACCCGGTTCAACCGGCCTCGGCTGTGAGCACGCGGGGGAGGAGTTCATGCGGAAGATCGACGTGCATGCCGCAGAAGCAGCGCAGGGGCCCGACGCGTGAGCCGGGGGCGCCCAGGTCGATCAGGAGGATGTCCGCGACTTCCCGGAGCACGTCTCGCGCCGGGGCACCTCTGGCGACGCGGATGCTGACCTCGTCCGGGTCCCAGACTGCGATGCTCGCCAGACCGTCCGTCACGGAAATGTGGACGCACACAACTGTCTCCCCAGGGATGCACTACGGCACGGAGTGATCCGCTCCGGGAGGTCAGCGGCTGTTTGATGGTACCGACGGCGGTCGGGTGCGTGCGGAGTTTCGTCATATTCTCCCGTCGCACCGGAAGCGCCCGCCCCACCCGGCACACGCCCGCGGGGCGACCCGGTGGCCGAAAACGTTCCTCTGACCTCAGCCGATGCGGCTGACCTGAAGCATCGCCTCGGCGTCCTTCAGCAGCGCGCGTTGACGTGCCTCCGGCAATTGCCGGTAGAGCTTGAGGAGTCGGGCCTCACGCTCGTCCCCGCTGGGTCCCGGCACGGGGCGGCCGACCGCCTCGAAGAACTCCCTCGGTGTCGTCCGTACGCCCCAGCGCCGGAACACCTCGACCATGGCCCGCAGCTTCTCCGGATCGATGCGTGAGGTGCCGCGGGTGCGGTTCATCCAGGCGTTCAGCGTCGGGTAGGAGATGCCTGCCTCGGCAGCCAGGTCCTTCTGTGTTCTGTCGGGCACCTGGGCCAGGAGACGTTCGAGCAGAGCCGCCAGGTCGTCGTCCTGGCGAGGGGGATCCTGGCCGGGATCCGGGTCTCCTTGGCTGCTCTGCTGGATCGTCACGCATCGAGGATCCGGCATCAATATCTACAAGCGCAAGTAGATCGCAGATCGCTCCTGACGGCGTCGGGAGCGCACGGGAGCATTGTGTGGGCGACCGCGCAACCGTACGCCCCCGGCCGCCGTCGGCCCCGCCTTTCTTCACGCTCCGTAGGTATCTTGACACTATCTGCATCTACATGAAGACTGTAGATGCCTCTGATGTGGATCGCGACTCCTGGCGCGGATCGTCGCCGCGCGCGAGAATCTACATCTACATGAATATTGAAGATTCGAGAGAACGACTCGACGGGAGAACCGATCGTGTCCCTACCGGACAACGCCATCACCGCTCCGGGCGACCCGGAACCCGACCTCGTCGCCCGGGCCCGCACGGGCGACCGGGAGGCGTTCGCGGCTCTGTACCACCAGCACTACCGGGTGGTGTACAGGTTCCTGCTGGTCCGCACGCACAACAGGCATCTGGCCGAGGACCTGACCCAGGAGGTGTTCACCCGCGCCCTGCGGCGCATCGACGCCTTCACCTGGCAGGGCACGGCCTTCGCCGCCTGGCTGACCACCATCGCGAAGAACCTCTACCTCGACGAACTGGGCCGTGGCCGCACCCGGTTGGAGACCCCGGTCGCCGAGTTCGACGACCCCGGGGGGACCGGCCGGGACGCGGAGGCGCTCGCCCTGCGCGCGCTGGAGGCCGTCGAGGCCCACGAGGCGGTCCGTGCCGCCCTGCACACCCTCAACGCCCAGCAGCGGCACTGCGTGCAGCTTCGTTTCCTCCACGAACTGACGCCGCAGGAGACGGCGTTGGCGATGGGCCGGAGCGTCGGTGCGGTCAAGACGCTGACCTACCGTGCCCTGCGCAAGCTGCGCCGGCCGGTCGGGGCGGTGTCCGTGTGAACAGCAACTTCCCGCACGCCGTGGGCGTGATCCGCGCGGCACTGGAGTCCACCGGGGCCGACCGGGCGACCGCGGTCGCGCACGCGCTCGACACCGCCCGTCTCCTCGTCGACCCGGGGCGCTCCTTCGGCGTCGTACTGCATCGGACGTCGGACGGCGGCTGGTCGCCGGCGCCCCACCCACTCACTGAGCTGGAGCGCAAGGCCCTGGCCTGGGACGCCTCCTGCGCACGGGCACATTCCGTCGCGCACGCCATCGAAGGCCGGCTGGCCGGGCACGCAGGCCCCTCCGCCGTCCACGTGGACGGCGACCGGGTGCGTGTCGTGCTCCGCGTCGACGGCCCCCTCCCATGGGCCCGCTGGCGCGCTTACCTGGGCATTACGGCCGTCGCAGCGGGCGCCCGCCCGCACACGGTGGTCGGCGAGGGGGAGCGGGGCGGCGTCCGGGTGACTGTGGTGGCCCACGGCGCCACCTCGGTAGCACCGTCCGCGGCTCCCGCGTCCGCCGCAGGCCCGTCCTCGGTGGCGTCCCCTGCTGCGGCAGCCCTATCGGCGGCGTCGCCGTCCGAGGCACCCCCGCCGGCGGCCCCCGCCTCCTCCGCGCCCGGACCGCGCACGCGTCTCTTCCGGTTCGGCGGCCTCACCTACGACCTGGCGTTTCCGCAGCGCGACGCGCAGGGTGACGTCTGGTACTTCCAGGGCTGCCGGAGCCATGACGGGATGCCCCTGATGTCCCTGGACGGCCGGCCCGAGCGATGCTCCCTCGCCAACGTGGCGTTTCATCTGGGGCCGTTGTCACCGGTCCGGTCCGGCTCACGGGACGCAGGCCGGGCGTCACCCCCGCCGGCTCCCTCGCCGGCAGTGCCGTCCGGATCGGTGTGCGGCCCGATCGGGCCGGTCGTATGACGCGCCGTGGGGCGGGTCCGTGGATCCGCGGCGAGGCGGGGGAGGACGGCGGCTCGCGGGTCTGGGAGGCGAGGGCGGCATGCGGGGAGCGGGACGCGGACCTGTGGTTCTCGCGCAGTTCCTGGCCGACGGCCGTCGCGATCTGCACGGCCTGTCCCGTGCTCGACCCGTGCCGGTCCGCCGTGCTGCAACGGGAGAGGGGCCTTCCCCGCTGCCGTCGCCAGGGCGTCGTGGCCGGGCTGACCGGCCCTCAACGCCATGACCTGGAGCGCACCGCGAACCTGCAGCTCCGTCAGGCACCGCCGCCCGGCGAGCCGGCCGATCGCGCCGCACTTCTCGCCCCGGACGGGCCCCCGCGCACCCGGCGCGCCCCCTGCGGCACCCGCGCCGCCTACCAACGGCACCTGCGCAGGGGCGAACCCGTCGACGAGGCGTGCCGCGCCGCCAACGCCCGGGAGGCCGGCCGCTATCGCCGTACCGGCTCCACCCGCGACCAGCGCGAGAACGCCCGCGTCCGACACCGAGCCGGGTCGTCCGGCGACCCGAGCTGACACTTCCTCACCGCAACCGGAGTACTTCATGTCCTCGTCCCCGCCGGATCCCCTGCCCGACGAGCCCGGTACCGGCCACACCCGCGGCCCGGGACCCCTCGGCCGCACGGCTGCCGCCCTGCTCCGAGTCCTGCGGTGCCACGGCACGCCCCTCATGCGCAGGACCGGACCGCGCCACCGCCTCGAGCGCGACCTGGACGACTGCCGGCAGGAACGCGAGCGCTGGCAGCGGCACGCCGGCTCCTACGAGCGGGAGTTGGCCGGTGCCCGGCGCGAATGCGCCCATCTCCTGGCCTGGCTGGCGGCGCTGCACCCGGCGACCGCCGTCCTCACGCCCGACGTCGGCTGCGGACCGGACGGCGCCCACCTGCTGCGTATCGAGGCCGGGGGGCGGCAGTTGTCATGGCGGCTGTCACCGGCCGACCTGCCGCTGTTCGCACATGTCCCGTACGCGCATCCGGCCACCGGTGACGGTCCCGCGCCCCCGGACCCGACCGCCCACATCCGCCGGCACACCCGGCTGCTGGCGATGGAGGGGATCCTGTCGGGCGCCACGGCCGAGACATGGGCGGAGGTGATGCCTCTGCGGCCCGGCGAGCACTGAAGGCGCCCGGACGGCCGTCCCGGTGCCCCCGCGAAGACTCCGGTCGGCAGGCTCGGGAGGCAAGTCGATCGGATCCACCACGCCCCTCTGCTCCGACCATGGCAGGGGGGCGTGGCCCCGCCCATGGCACCCGGCGCCGCCGGGTACGGGGCCGCTACAGCCAGCCCGCGAACTCCAGCAACAACTCCGCGTCCTGGGCCCGCCCGACCCGCCGCGCGCGCACGCCCGACTCCACGGCCCGGAACAACGTCCAGCCCCGCAACCGCTCCTGATCCACGTCCAGCGACTCCGCAAGCCGCTTGACCCGTCGCCGAGTCGTCGCCGCCCCCGACGGCGAGGCGATCAGATCCTCCACCCGGTCCCGCACCAACCGCGCCAGATCGAAAGCGCACTCACCGACCACCGGATCCGGCCCCACCGCCAGCCACGGCATCCGTTCCCCGGCCAGCACCTTGCTCTGCCGGAACGTCCCGTGCAGCAACCGCCGCTCGGGCGGCGCGGCCAGCAACTCCTCGCGCGCGGCGAGCGCGGCGTCGACCAGGGGGGTCACCTCGGGATCCGCCGCCGCGGTCGCCCGCATCGCGTCGGCCTGCCGGCCGGTCCGTTCGGCGACGGTCTCGAAGGGGTGGTCGCCGGGCGGCTCGACCCACAGCCGCCGCAGTGTCCCCGCCGCCTCCAGCAGCGCCTTCGCCTCGGGCAACGACCGCACCGACACATCCGGATGCAGCCGCTCCAGCAACAGCACACCCTCGACAAGGGGCCCGTCGAGCAGCTGTACGGCCCCCACCCCGCCCCAGTGCGCCAGCGCCGCCCGCTCGCTCTGCGGACGGGCCCGCGGCGGGGCCAGCTTCAGCACAGCCGGGGTCCCGTCGGCGCGCCGCACGAGCACCACCAGGCTGCTGCGCCCACCCGGCATCTGCACCCGCTCAACGGTCAACTCGCGTAGCGCGACGGCCTGGTGGGCCGCCTCCGGCAGCTTCACCAACCAGTCGTCACCGTCCGGTGCCGTCTCACCGAGCGCCTTGACCAGACGCGGCGGCGGTTCGAAAGCCATGCGCGAGTAGTTCCCTTCAGATGCGGGTCATGCCGAGGGCATCGGCGAGGCGGACGTCGTGGCCGCCCGCTCGGCGAGCCCAGGGAAGGCTACGCTCTCGCCCCGCCAGCGCACCGCCCGCACCGCCGCCTCCCGCAGCGCCTCGGCCGCCGTACCCCGCAGCTCACCCTCGGCCGCCCGCACCAGGTCGGAGTACACCCCGGCCAGCCGGTCCTCCAGCCCGGCGGCGAAGCGCACGGCCGCGGGCGAGTCCGACACGGGGAACGGCAGCGCGTACGCGGGGCTCGCGGCGGCCGGCTCGGCACCGAGGTCACGCACCTCGCGCGCCAGCGCGTCCCGCCGCGCCCGGTGCGCGTCGTAGGCCGCGCGTGCCTGCGAGCGCCGGTCCTGGCTGATCCGGCCGCCGACGACGCCGTACCCGTACACCGCCGCGTGCTCGGCGGCGAGGGCCGCCTGCAGGGCCTTCAGCCGCTCCTTCTTGCCGGACTCGCTCACTTGGCCCCCTCGTTCAGCAGATACGCGTGTGCCGCCCCCGCCGCGGCCACCGACGCCAGCAGCCGCGCCAGTTCGCCCGGTACGTCCAGCAACGCCTTGGCCCGCCGGTCCGCGAGCGCCCGCTCCGTGGCGGCGAGCTCGGCGAGGGCCGCCCTCTCGTCGACGGGGACGGCGGCCGGCGGCGCCCCGGAAGGCGACGGCGAACCGGAAGATGCCGGCGACCCGGAGGGCGACGCGCTGTCCGACGCTTTCCGGCCACCCCCGAACGCCTCCGCATGCCGTACGGCCGCCGCCCGCAGCGGCCCCAGCAGTTCCGCCAGCACAGGATGGGCGGCGAGCACCGCGTCGTAGCGCTCGACCAGCCCCTCGCTGTCCCCGGCCGCACGCGCGCGTGCCCGCTCGGCGACCGACGGGCTGCCACTGGTGCCGCCGTCCGAGTCCTCGGAGCCGGAGGAGCAGCCCACCAGCAGTGCGGCACCGGCGGCCGAGGCGAGCAGGGTTCTTCTGCGCGGTCCCCTCAGGGACCGCGGCGGCGGGGGGTACGGCACGGCAGACGTCCTCGGGGAACTCGTACGGAAGGCGGCTGTGAAAGCGGTTACAAAGGCCAACGGGCCGCAGGCCCGTGATCACCGTACCCGCGCAAGCGGACGGCACCACTCATCGGCACCGCCCGTGCGCAGGTGGACGGCAACAGTCCTCGCGACCCGATACCCTTTGACCAGACACGCGACCCATCCCACAACAGCACACGCGGCCGAGGAGTCACCCGGATGAGCACCACCCAGAGCGAGAGGCTGCGAGAACTACTGGAACCGCTCGTCAGCTCTCAGGGCCTGGACCTCGAAGAGATCGCAGTGGACTCCGTCGGACGCAAGCGTGTGCTGCGCGTCGTCGTGGACTCGGACACCGGTGCCGACCTGGACCGGATCGCCGATGTGAGCCGTGCGCTCTCGGCGAAGCTCGACGAGACGGACGCGATGGGCGAGGGGGAGTACACCCTCGAGGTCGGAACCCCCGGCGCGGAGCGCCCCCTCACGGAGCACCGGCACTACGTGCGCGCCGTCGACCGGCTGGTGAAGTTCCAACTGGCCGAGGGCGGCGAGCTGGTGGCCCGGATCCTGAAGGTCGACGACGAGGGCCTCGACCTCGAAGTGCCGGGAGTGAAGGGCCGCAAGGCCACCTCCCGCAGACTCGGCTTCGCGGACATCGACAAGGCGCGCGTGCAGGTCGAGTTCAATCGCAAGGACAGCAAGGACGAGAAGGAAGAGGAGGCGTAGCCGTGGACATCGACATGAGCGCCCTGCGGGGCTTGGTACGGGAGAAGGAGATCTCCTTCGACCTGCTGGTCGAGGCGATCGAGTCGGCCCTCCTCATCGCCTACCACCGCACCGAGGGAAGCCGCCGCCATGCGCGCGTGGAGCTGAACCGGGAGACCGGCCACGTGACCGTGTGGGCGAAGGAGGACCCCGAGGACCTCGAGGAGGGCCAGGAGGCCCGCGAGTTCGACGACACCCCGTCCGGCTTCGGCCGTATCGCCGCCACCACCGCCAAGCAGGTCATCCTGCAGCGGCTGCGCGACGCCGAGGACGACGCGACGCTCGGCGAGTACGCCGGCCGCGAGGGCGACATCGTCACCGGCGTGGTCCAGCAGGGCCGCGACCCGAAGAACGTCCTCGTGGACATCGGCAAGCTGGAGGCCATCCTGCCGGTGCAGGAGCAGGTCCCCGGTGAGACGTATCCGCACGGCATGCGCATCCGGTCGTACGTCGTACGAGTGGCGAAGGGCGTCCGCGGCCCGTCCGTGACCCTCTCGCGCACGCACCCGAACCTGGTGAAGAAGCTCTTCGCCCTGGAGGTGCCGGAGATCGCCGACGGATCCGTCGAGATCGCCGCCATCGCCCGTGAGGCCGGTCACCGCACGAAGATCGCCGTCCGGTCCACCCGCAGCGGTCTGAACGCCAAGGGCGCCTGCATCGGCCCCATGGGCGGCCGGGTGCGCAATGTCATGGGTGAGCTGAACGGCGAGAAGATCGACATCGTCGACTGGTCGGACGACCCGGCCGAGATGGTGGCGAACGCGCTGTCCCCGGCCCGGGTCTCCAAGGTGGAGGTCGTGGACATGGCAGCCCGCTCCGCGCGCGTGACGGTGCCCGACTACCAGCTGTCACTGGCGATCGGCAAGGAAGGGCAGAATGCCCGTCTCGCGGCCCGGCTGACCGGCTGGCGGATCGACATCCGGCCCGACACCGAGCAGGCCGGGGAATAGATCCAGGCCGCAGGTCGCTCAGATCACGTCACGTTATCGCGCGGCAACTGTTCGAATCCTGCCCCAAAGGGGTGAGGTCGCTACGGGGAGGTAGACTTAGCTGTGTCTGGCCGGACACGCGTCCGCGCATGCCCTGAACGCACCTGTGTGGGGTGCCGGGAGCGAGCGGCCAAGGCTGATCTGCTGCGGATCGTGGCGATCAAGGGCGAGTGTGCCCCTGATCCTCGCGGTACGCTGCCCGGCCGGGGTGCGTATGTACACCCCGCTCTGGTCTGTCTCGACCAGGCGGTGCGCCGCCGGGCGTTCACGCGGGCGTTGCGCGCCCCGGGAGCGCTCGACACAAAGGCGTTGCGCCAGTACGTCGAGCAGACAACAGTTGCTGAGCAGGCAACACCGTAAGAAGCGTCGCGCGGAACCCCCGCGCGGCCCTGGTACCCCGCGAGTTGGAAGTAGGTCGAGATTGCGATGAGCACTCGATGAGCACGCGATGAGTACGCCCATGAAGTAGCGACGGTCCGGACGCAACCCGGACCTAAAAGGAGCGAAGTGGCTAAGGTCCGGGTATACGAACTCGCCAAGGAGTTCGGGGTTGAGAGCAAGGTCGTCATGGCCAAGCTCCAAGAACTCGGTGAATTCGTCCGTTCGGCGTCTTCGACCATCGAAGCGCCCGTCGTCCGTAAGTTGACGGACGCCCTCCAGCAGGGCAACGGAGGCGGCAAGTCCGCCCCCGCCCGCAAGGCTGCCCCGGCGAAGCCGGCAGCCCCCTCTCCCGCGCAGGCCGCCCGTCCGGCTGCCCCGCGCCCTCCGGCCCCCAAGCCGGCCGCTGCCGAGAAGCCCGCGGCTCCTGCCGCGCCGGCCGCTCCCGGCCCCCGTCCCACCCCGGGCCCGAAGCCCGCGCCGCGGCCCGCCCCGGCGTCCCCGGCTCCGACCACGCCCGAGTTCACGGCGCCTCCGGCGGCTCCCGCCGCCCCTGCCGCCCCCGCGGCCTCTCAGGGCCAGGGTGGTCAGGGCCAGGCCCAGGGCTCCGGCCCGCGTCCGGGCGCCCCGCGTCCGGCCGGCCAGGCGCCGCGTCCCGGCGCTCCGCGTCCGGGTGGCCCCGGCCAGGGTGGCCAGGGCCGTGGTGACCGCGGCGACCGTCCCGGCGCTCAGCGTCCGGGTGGCGGCGCCCAGCGTCCCGGCGGTCGTCCGGCCGGTCCCCGTCCGGGCAACAACCCGTTCACCTCTGGTGGCTCCACCGGCATGGCGCGCCCGCAGGCGCCCCGTCCGGGCGGCGCCCCGCGTCCCGGCGGCCCCGGCGGTGCCCCCGGCGGTGCCCCGCGTCCGCAGGGCCAGGGCCAGGGCGGTCCCCGTCCCCAGGCTCCGGGTGGCGCCCGTCCCTCGCCGGGCGGCATGCCCCGTCCGCAGGGCGGCGGTCCGCGTCCCGGCGGCTCCGGCGGTCCCCGTCCCGGCGGCGGCGGCCCCGGCGGCCCGCGTCCGAACCCCGGCATGATGCCGCAGCGTCCTGCTGCCGGCCCGCGTCCCGGCGGCGGTGGCCCCGGTGGCCGTGGTCCCGGTGGCGGCGGTCGTCCCGGTGGCGGCGGCGGTCGCCCGGGTGGCGGCGGCGGCTTCGCCGGTCGTCCCGGTGGCGGCGGTGGCGGCGGCTTCGCCGGTCGTCCCGGCGGTCCCGGTGGCGGCGGTGGCGGTTTCGCCGGTCGTCCCGGTGGTCCCGGCGGTGGCGGCGGTGGCCGTCCCGGCTTCGGTGGCCGTCCCGGCGGTCCCGGTGGCCGTGGTGGTACGCAGGGTGCCTTCGGTCGTCCCGGCGGTCCCGCGCGTCGTGGCCGTAAGTCGAAGCGGCAGAGGCGCCAGGAGTACGAGGCCATGCAGGCCCCGTCGGTCGGCGGCGTGATGCTGCCTCGCGGCAACGGACAGTCCGTCCGCCTGTCGCGCGGTGCGTCCCTCACCGACTTCGCGGAGAAGATCAACGCCAACCCGGCGTCGCTCGTCGCCGTGATGATGAACCTCGGCGAGATGGTCACTGCCACGCAGTCCGTCTCCGACGAGACCCTCCAGCTGCTCGCCGGCGAGATGAACTACGTCATCGAGATCGTCAGCCCGGAGGAGGAGGACCGCGAGCTGCTCGAGTCCTTCGACATCGAGTTCGGCGAGGACGAGGGCGGCGAGGAATTCCTCATGCCGCGTCCGCCGGTCGTGACCGTCATGGGTCACGTCGACCACGGTAAGACCCGACTGCTGGACACCATCCGCAAGACGAACGTCGTCGCGGGCGAGGCCGGCGGTATCACGCAGCACATCGGTGCGTACCAGGTCGCCACCCAGGTCAACGACGAAGAGCGCAGGATCACCTTCATCGACACCCCGGGTCACGAGGCGTTCACCGCCATGCGTGCCCGTGGTGCGAAGTCGACCGACATCGCGATCCTGGTCGTCGCGGCCAACGACGGCGTCATGCCGCAGACGGTCGAGGCGCTCAACCACGCCAAGGCGGCCGACGTCCCGATCGTCGTCGCGGTCAACAAGATCGACGTCGAGGGCGCGGACCCGACCAAGGTGCGCGGTCAGCTGACCGAGTACGGCCTGGTGGCCGAGGAGTACGGCGGCGACACGATGTTCGTCGACATCTCCGCCAAGCAGGGCCTCAACATCGAGAGCCTGCTGGAGGCCGTGGTCCTCACCGCGGACGCCTCGCTCGACCTGCGGGCCAACCCGGAGCAGGACGCGCAGGGTATTGCGATCGAGTCCCACCTCGACCGCGGCCGTGGTGCCGTCTCGACGGTCCTGGTCCAGCGCGGCACGCTCCGCATCGGCGACACGATGGTTGTCGGCGACGCGTACGGCCGTGTCCGGGCGATGCTCGACGACAACGGCAACAACGTCGAGGAAGCGGGTCCGTCGACCCCCGTCCTGGTCCTGGGTCTCACCAACGTCCCGGGTGCCGGCGACAACTTCCTGGTCGTCGACGAGGACCGCACGGCGCGTCAGATCGCCGAGAAGCGCGCGGCGCGTGAGCGCAACGCCAACTTCGCCCGCCGGGGTGTCCGGTTCTCCCTGGAGAACCTGGACGAGGCCCTCAAGGCCGGTCTGGTGCAGGAACTCAACCTCATCATCAAGGGCGACGCGTCCGGTTCGGTGGAGGCTCTCGAGTCCTCGCTGCTCCAGCTCGACGTCGGCGAAGAGGTCGACATCCGTGTCCTGCACCGCGGTGTGGGTGCGGTCACCGAGTCCGACATCGACCTGGCGACCGGCTCCGACGCCATCGTCATCGGCTTCAACGTCCGCGCTGCGGGCCGCGCGGCGCAGATGGCGGAGCGCGAGGGCGTCGACGTCCGGTACTACTCGGTGATCTACCAGGCCATCGAGGAGATCGAGGCGGCCCTCAAGGGCATGCTCAAGCCGGAGTACGAGGAGGTCGAGCTCGGCACGGCGGAGATCCGCGAGGTCTTCAAGTCGTCCAAGCTGGGCAACATCGCCGGTGTCCTGGTCCGCTCGGGCGAGGTCAAGCGCAACACCAAGGCGCGCCTCGTCCGCGACGGCAAGGTCATCGCGGAGAGCCTCAACATCTCCGGTCTGCGTCGCTTCAAGGACGACGTCACCGAGATCCGCGAAGGGTTCGAGGGCGGTATCAACCTCGGCAACTTCAACGACATCAAGGTCGACGACGTCATCGCGACGTACGAGATGCGCGAGAAGCCGCGGGCGTAACAGCCGACGGTTTGTGCTGGCCGGCGGGACTTCGGTTCCGTCGGCCAGCGCGCCGTTTGCCGACCGGCACCGAAGGCGGACGGCGAGGGTCTACGGAGCGTAATATCCGTCGATCGTCGCGGCCCCTTCGTTGTACGGTTCTGATGTCCCTGCCCCACGGATGGCAGGGCCATCGATCCCGTACCGGCGGGTGAACCGGTTACACATGTATGTGGGGACGCTGTCCTTCGACCTCCTCCTCGGCGACGTACGGTCGCTGAAGGAGAAGCGCTCCGTCGTCCGCCCGATCGTCGCCGAACTCCAGCGCAAGTACGCGGTGAGCGCGGCCGAGGTGGACCACATGGACCTCCACCGGCGGGCCGGGATCGGCCTCGCCGTGGTGTCCGGCGACGCCGGGCATCTCACCGACGTACTGGACCGGTGTGAACGGCTGGTCGCCGGCCGTCCGGAAGTGGAACTGCTGGCGGTACGGCGGCGGTTCCACGGCGACCACGACGACTGACGACCACAAGCCAAAGAACGCAGAAGAAAGAAAGAACGGGAGACGGACCAGTGGCCGACAACGCGCGGGCGAAAAAGCTGGCGGACCTCATCCGAGAGGTGGTGGCCCAGAAGCTGCAGCGCGGGATCAAGGACCCGCGGCTCGGCTCGCACGTCACCATCACGGACACCCGCGTCACGGGTGACCTGCGGGAGGCGACCGTCTTCTACACCGTGTACGGGGACGACGAGGAGCGCAAGGCCGCGGCCGCCGGACTGGAGAGCGCCAAGGGCGTGCTCCGCTCGGCCGTCGGGGCGGCTGCGGGCGTGAAGTTCACGCCGACCCTCACCTTCGTCGCCGACGCCCTTCCGGACACGGCCCGGACCATCGAGGACCTCCTCGACAAGGCCCGGCAGTCCGACGAGAAGGTGCGTGAGGTGTCCGCGGGCGCGAAGTACGCCGGTGAGGCGGACCCGTACCGCAAGCCGGGTGCCGAGGGCGAGTCGGACAGCACTGCCGAGACGGACGGCGACACCGCGGAATGACGCAGAAGCACACCACGCCCGACGGCCTTGTCATCGTCGACAAGCCGTCGGGCTTCACTTCGCACGACGTGGTCGCCAAAATGCGCGGCATCGCCCGCACCCGCCGCGTCGGGCACGCCGGCACCCTCGACCCCATGGCGACGGGCGTCCTCGTCCTCGGCGTCGAGAAGGCGACCAAGCTGCTCGGTCATCTGGCCCTGACCGAGAAGGAGTACCTCGGCACCGTCCGTCTCGGCCAGAGCACGATCACCGACGACGCCGAGGGCGAGATCTCGGCGTCGGCCGACGCCTCGAAGGTCACCCGCGAGGCCATCGACGCCGGGATCGCCAAGCTGACCGGCGACATCATGCAGGTCCCCTCGAAGGTCAGCGCCATCAAGATCGACGGCGTGCGCTCCTACAAGCGGGCGCGTGACGGCGAGGACTTCGAGATTCCGGCGCGGCCGGTCACCGTCTCGTCCTTCTCGGTCCACGACGTGCGTGACGCCGTCGCCGAGGATGGCACCGCCGTCCTCGACCTGGTCGTGTCGGTGGTCTGCTCCTCCGGCACCTACATCCGCGCCCTGGCCCGAGACCTCGGCGCCGACCTGGGCGTCGGCGGCCACCTCACGGCGCTGCGCCGCACCCGCGTCGGCCCGTACAAGCTGGACTCCGCCAGGACGCTGGAGCAGCTGCAGCAGGAGCTGACGGTGATGCCGATCGCCGAGGCCGCCACGGCCGCGTTCCCGCGCTGGGACGTCGACGACCGCCGCGCCCGGCTGCTGACGAACGGGGTCCGCCTCGACATGCCCGACGAGTACGCAGGCGTCGGCCCCGTGGCCGTCTTCGCCCCCGAGGGCCGTTTCCTCGCGCTGGTGGAGCAGCACAAGGGCAAGGCCAAGAGCCTGGCCGTCTTCGGCTGAGGCGCCGGGCTCACGGGCGCCGCCTGCCGGTGCCTGCCCGTGGAGCGGCGGTCACGGGGTAGTCCTCTGCCCGCCGCTCCACGGTCCCCCCTCGGTTCCCCCACCCCTAGGGTGTATCCAACGACCCCTGCCTGTTCACCCGTCCGTGCAGGCGCTCGGAGTGAACCGAGGGAGCGGAAGGGGGCGCGTTCGCCGAGCGATCTTTCCCGCTGATCACTTCGCGCCTACCGTCGAAAAAACAGGGCGAGGGCGTATGAGCGTGTGGACGCGCGGCGGGGAGGTTCGACGATGGCGGGACGAGGCCCCGGGGCGGGCGGCGACCGCCGGATGCCGGAGGGGACGCGGACGGCGGGAGACGCGTGGGGTACGCGTGACGCCCTGCGGGGCGTTCGGGATCTGGGGGAGGCATCGGGGCCGTGGAGCACCACGGACGATCTGCCCGGCATCGGCTTGACAGAGACGGACGCCGACCCCCGACGCCCGGACGGCAACGGGTCCTGCGCCGGCGAACGCCCGGATGGCGACGGGTGGGGCGCCCGTCCCCGTGACGAGATCCTGGTCCGCATTCACGACCCGGCCGGCCGGCCCCGCGGCCTCGGGTTCGTGGCCGACCACCACGGCACGGTCGTCACCAGCCATGAGGTCGTCGACGGTCTGCCCGGGCTGGCCCTGTACGCCGCCGAGGGCGGCCGCAGCTGTGTGGTGGACGCGACCGCGGTGACCCGGTTGCCCGCCCTGGACCTGGCTCTCGTACGCACCGAGGGCCTCGGCGTGGAGCCGTTGCCCGTGACCGTGCGGGAGCGGATCGAGACCGGCGCGTACGTCCGGATCGCGGCCGGCGGCTGGCGCGAGGCCCGGGTGCTGGGCGCGGTGGCGGTGACGTACCCGGCGACGGAGCGCCTTCATCTCCTCGACGGCGCCCTGGAGTTGGCGATCGGCACGGCCGGCCGGGACGCGCTGCGGCTGGGCGGAGGGGCGGCCGGGGGACCCGTGCTCGACGCCGGGACCGGCGCCGTCGTGGGCGTCCTCGGCACGGCACTGCAGTCCGGTCACCGTGACGCCGTCTTCGCGGTACCGCTGCTCCCGCAGGCTCTCGTCCGCGCGCGGGCAGGGGAGACCGGCGTCCCGTCCGACGGCCCGCTGGCCGAGCTGCTCGCCGAGAACGCGGCGACGGTGCCGGCGTACGGGGCCGACCTCAACCTCGCGGGCGTACTGGAACTGACGGCCACATCGGTCGGGCAGGACGGTCCGCCCGGGGCCCTGGCGGGCCACGTGGGCCGGGATGACACCGGGGGAGCGGGGGCAGTCGCTCCGGTCGAACGCGCCTCTACCGCAGCGGAGTTCAGCGCCTTCGCAGCGAGCCGGGCCTCCGTGCTGGGCCTGGTCGGGCGTCCCGGCAGCGGCCGTACGACGGAACTCGCGGCCCTGGCGGCCCGCCGCAGCCGCGGCCCGCAGCCGGCCCCCACGCTGTGGCTGCGGGGCGCCGATCTGAGGGACGACGACACCTCGGTGGCCGACGCGGCGCGTCGAGCACTGAACCGGGCGGCCCGCATCGTGGCGGCATCGGCATCGGCATCGGCATCGGCATCGGTATCAGGATCGGGATCGGCGTCGGCGTGCGCCTCGGGTCAGTACTCCGCCGACCCCGGCACCCTGGGCGACACGAGCCCCGAACGGCTGGCCCGCCTCGCCCGCGCCACCGGCCGGCCCCTCCTGCTCCTCCTGGACAGCCCGGAGGAGATGCCCCCCGTCCTCGCCCACGGCCTCACGGAGTGGACCGAGGGCACGGCGGAGTGGCTGCGGGAGACGGGGGCGCGGCTGGTGGTGGCGTGCAGGGCGGAGTACTGGGAGGGCGCCGGCGCCGGGTTCCCGGAGGAGCTGCTGTACGGCTTCGGTGAGGGGTCGGAGCGCGGGAGTTCCGGGCGGTTCCCGCCCTGTGTGCGGCTCGACGACCTCACCCCTGGCGAGGCCCACCTGGCCCGCGCCGGCTACGGCATCCCGGACGGCATCCTCGCCGCACCCGATGCCCGACACCCGCTCACCCTCCGCCTCCTGTCCGAGGTGCGCGCCGCCCTGCCCGACGCCCCCACCGTCCCGGTCGACCGCGTCGACGTTCTCTCCGCCCACCTCGACCTCATGTGCCTGCGCGTCGCCGTCCGCCTCGCCGCCGAGAACGGCCTGCGCGGCACCGCCGTACGCCGCCTCGCCGCCAAGGTCTCCGGCCAGGTCCACGAGGCCGCCCGCCGCAGCCTCGGCCCGGGCCAGGGGGAGCTGGACCGGGAGTCGTTCGAGGCGGTGTTCCCCTGGGGACCCGCCCCCGCGCGGCTCGGCGCCGCCACCGGCTGGGCCTCCGCCGTCCTCACGGAGGGCCTCCTGGTCCCGGCGGGCAACGGCTACCGCTTCGCCCACGAGGAAGTCGCCGACTGGATCCAGGGCATGCACCTCGATCTGGACGAGGCCCTGTACGCCCTGGTCCACCGCAGCCGCACCCACCCCGACGCCGCGCACCCCCTCCCCGTACCGCACCACCGCATCGGCCCCGTCGTCCAAGCCCTCCTGCTGCTCCCACGGCACCACGGTCACCATCAACTCGCCCTGCGGCTGGAGGAGTTGGCCGACGCGCTGGACGCCGACCCGCACTGCTGGTGGGCCGCCCGGCTCATCACCGAGACCCTGCTGCGCGTCCCGGACGCGACGCCGTACCAGGGCGTACTGCGCCTCCTCACCGACCGGATCGTCGCGCGGCGTGGTCACGACAGCGGGGCGCCGCCCGAGTTCGGCCCCGACTTCTGGACCGCGCTGCCGCTCCCGGACGAGGAGCGCCTCGACCTGCTGCGCCGCCTAGTCCTCGCCGACGGCCCGCCGAGCGACGCCGAGGAGGCGCTGAACCCCGGGCAGGCCCGGCACCCCCGGTACCTGGACGCGGTGGCGCGGCTCCTCGCCGCCGACCCCGCCGCCGTACAACCCCATCTCACCCGCTGGTTCGATGACGACCGCCCGCTGCCCGCGACCCCGCACGCGACCGTCGCCCACGCCGCCCAGGCCCTGCTGCACACGCACCGCCACCGCGCCCTCGACGACCTCACCGAGACGCTCGTCGACAGCGCGCACCGCAAGGCCGACGAACTCCTCGCCGTACTGGCCGAGGAGGAACCGTCCGCGATCTGCCGGGCCGTCGACCGCTGGGCGCACGACGAGCGGCCCGCGCGGCGCGTCGCGGCGGTGGCGTACGGACTGCGCGTCGCGCCGCACGTGCGCACCGAGGCCGACCGCGAGCTGCTCCGCTACGCCGCCCTCGCCCTGCTCGCCCGGCCCGGCGACTGCACCCTGCACGGCGGGGCGCTCGCCGTCCTCGTACGGGATCCCCGCACCCGTGGCATCCATCTCCCGCAGGCGCTGGCGCACTTCGTGGCAGCCGACCCGCAGTTCCCGCCGGGCGCCCTGGTCGCCGCCCTCGCGACCCACCCCGACCAGGTCCTCGAGGCCTTCCGGGCGCGGCTGAGCCGACCCGATGCCGGAGAGGCACTGCGCACCCTCGCCGACGTCACCACGCCAGGCCTCGCCCGCCGGGTCACCGCCCTCGTACGGGAGGCGGTGCAGCGGTGCCCCGAGACCGCCGCGGACGTGGCCGTGTACGTAGACCTGCGCCTCGAGCACGGCCCCGGTGCCCGCGTCATCCTCTTCCCGCTGGTCACCGGTCTGCTGGACGGCGGCACGGAACAGGTTCGGGTCGCCCTGGCCGCCGTACTCGCCACTCCCGGTACGCCCGACTCCGGGACCCTGCGGCGCGAGCTCCTGGATTTCCTCCTCGCCAACGAACACGCCCCGGCCGTCCTCGACGCTCTCCTGCACGCCGCCGTCCGGCGCGGCGGCGACCGCCCGGGCGAGCGCCTGCGCGACCTCGTCCACCACATCGGCATGCTCCTGGTCCGCACCCAGGACGGCGCGGCCCGCTTCGACCGCGGCCTGGTCGACCTGGGCCGCCGCGTTCCCGGCTTCGCCGCCCAGGTCGCCGCCTGGTTGACCGACACCCCGCAGGACTGGGCGGCGGTGGTGGGCCCGAGCACCCGCCGGATGATCGAGAACCTGGCCGGCGTCCGAGTCCCCGCATGAATCCCGGGTTGTCACGTGCACCCGGTCACAGCACCCATGCCGATGCGGGCCGGAAGGGCCCGGCATGGCACCCTTAGACCTGCGTAAGACCGTATGAGCGAAGACGGACACGGGTTCGACGACTTTGCGACAAGGAGCAGGCACAGTGCAGCGCTGGCGTGGCTTGGAGGACATCCCCCAGGACTGGGGGCGCAGCGTCGTCACCATCGGCTCCTACGACGGTGTGCACCGCGGGCACCAGCTGATCATCCGGCATGCCGTGGACCGCGCGCGTGAGCTTGGCGTCCCCGCGGTCGTCGTCACCTTCGACCCGCACCCCAGCGAGGTCGTCCGCCCCGGCAGCCACCCGCCCCTGCTCGCCCCGCACCACCGGCGCGCCGACCTCATGGCCGAGCTGGGCGTGGACGCGGTGCTGATCCTCCCCTTCACGACCGAGTTCTCGAAGCTGTCGCCGGCCGACTTCGTCGTCAAGGTCCTGGTCGACAAGCTGCACGCCAAGGCGGTCGTCGAGGGCCCGAACTTCCGCTTCGGACACCGCGCCGCGGGCAACGTCGAGTTCCTCGCCGAGCAGGGCAAGATCTACGACTACGAGGTCGAGGTCGTCGACCTGTACGTGACCGGCGAGGCCGGCGGCGGCGAGCCCTTCTCCTCCACCCTGACCCGGCGCCTGGTCGCCCAGGGCGACGTCGAGGGCGCCGGCGAGATCCTGGGCCGCCCGCACCGTGTGGAGGGCGTGGTCGTACGCGGGGCGCAGCGGGGGCGGGAGCTGGGCTTCCCCACCGCCAACGTGGAGACCCTCCCGCACACCGCCATCCCCGCCGACGGCGTGTACGCCGGCTGGCTGCACGCCCAGGGCGAGGTGATGCCGGCGGCGATCTCCGTCGGCACGAACCCGCAGTTCGACGGGACCGAGCGCACGGTGGAGGCGTACGCGATCGACCGTGTGGGCCTGGACCTGTACGGCCTGCACGTCGCCGTCGACTTCCTCGCCTTCGTCCGCGGCCAGGCGAAGTTCGAATCGCTGGAGGGCCTGCTGGAGCAGATGGCCCAGGACGTCAAGCGCTGCCGCGAGCTGGTGGCGGCCGCCGAGTAGCCGCTCCTACGACGCCGAAGGGCGGCCGGTACCTCAGGGGTACCGGCCGCCCTTCGTTGTGCACGGGCTACTGCTGGGTCCAGCCGGGCGGTACGGCGCCCTGCTGCGGCTGCTGGCCCTGCTGCGGGTCCTGCGGCGGCGGTGCCTGCTGCTGCCAGCCCTGGCCCGGCGCGGGCTGCTGCGGGGGCTGCCCCCAGCCCTGACCCGGCTGCGGAGCACCGCCCTGCTGGGGGTACGGCTGCTGGGGCTGCTGCTGCGGGGGCGGGTAGCCGCCCTGCTGCGGGTGCTGCTGGTACTGCATGTTCGGGTTGCCGAAGCCCTGCTGCGTGCGCGCGATGTCCTCGGCGATGAGCGCGGCGAGGTCGAAGTAGGCCTCGCGGGTCTTGGGGCGCATCATTTCGAGGTCCACCTCGGCGCCCGCCGAGAGGTGCTCGTCGAAGGGGATCACGACGACACCGCGGCAACGGGTCTCGAAGTGCGCGACGATGTCTTCCACCTTGATCATCTTGCCCGTCTCGCGGACACCGGAGATCACGGTGACCGACCGCTGGACGAGGTCGGCAAAGCCGTTCGCCGACAGCCAGTCGAGGGTCGTCGAGGCGCTGCTCGCTCCGTCCACCGACGGGGTCGAGATGATGATGAGCTGGTCGGCGAGGTCCAGCACACCGCGCATGGCGCTGTAGAGCAGGCCGGTACCGGAGTCCGTGAGGATGATCGGGTACTGCCGCCCCAGCACGTCGAGCGCGCTGCGGTAGTCCTGGTCGTTGAAGGTGGTGGAGACCGCCGGGTCCACGTCGTTGGCGATGATCTCGAGGCCCGAGGGGGCCTGCGAGGTGAAGCGGCGGATGTCCATGTAGCTGTTGAGCTGCGGGATCGCCTGGACCAGGTCACGGATGGTGGCACCGGTCTCACGCCGCACCCGTCGGCCGAGGGTGCCGGCGTCCGGGTTGGCGTCGATCGCCAGGATCTTGTCCTGCCGCTCGGTGGCGAGGGTCGCGCCCAGCGACATGGTCGTCGTGGTCTTGCCGACGCCGCCCTTGAGGCTGATCACCGCGATCCGGTAGCAGGACATCACCGGTGTCCGGATCAGACCCAGCTTCCGCTCCCGCTCCGCCTGCTCCTTCTTGGCGCCGAGCTTGAAGCGGGACGGGCCCTGGTTGTTCTTGCGCGCCTTGGGCTGGTTGCGCAGCAGCCGGTCGGAGGACAGCTCCACGGCGGCGTTGTAGCCGAGCGGGGTTCCGGGCGCGGCTTGCTGCTGCTGGGGCGCGCCGGGGCCGGCCTGAGGTCCGGGCGGGGCGCTCCAGCCCTGGTTGCCCTGATTGCCCGGCTGGCCGTAGGCGGCGGGGTTCTGCTGCGGATGCTGTTGCTGCTGCGGGGCGCCGCCCTGCTGGGGCTGGGCCGGGGGCTGCTGCTGGGGTGCGGGCTGCTGCGGCGCGGGCTGTTGGGGCTGGGCTGCCTGCGGGTAGCCGTAACCGCCTTGCTGGGGCGGGTAGCCGTAGCCGGGCTGCGCGGGGGGTTGCGGCTGCTGCGGGTAGCCGTATCCGTCGGCCTGGGGGTGCGTCGGCTGGGGCTGCGGCTGTGCGGGCTGCGGCTGACCGGCGTGCGGGGCCTGCTGCGGGTAGCCGTAACCGGCGGCCTGCGGGTGTCCGGGCTGAGCTTGTCCGGGCTGATGCGCCTGCCGTGGGTCGGCGGGGGCGGGCTGGCCGCCCTGGGCCGGATATCCGGGCTGGGCCTGGGGCTGAGCCGGGCCGAACGAGCCCTGGGCGGGGGGCTGGTGCGGAGGCTGACCCGGGTGGCCGGGCTGACCGGGGTGGCCGGCCTGGTCCGGGAGCGGCTGACCGGCGTGCGGGGCCTGCTGCGGGTAGCCGTAACCGGCGGCCTGCGCAGCGGCGGCGGCCTGCTGGTCAGGTTGTCCGGCATGCGGCGGCATTCCCTGGACGGGTTGCGCCGGTGTGAAGCCCTGAGGCAGCGGAGGGAGCGCCTGGTTGGGGTGGGGCTGGGCCTGCGGCTGCTCCGGGGCCTGGCCGGTGGGCTGGGCCTGCGGCGGCATGGGGGTCTGGCCGGTCGGCTGAGCCTGGGGCTGCGGTGCCTGGGCCGCGGGCGGCTGTGCGGGACCAGCGGGCGCGGGGGCGGCCTGCGCCTCGGCCTCTGCGTCCGGCTCCGCTTCCGGGGTGGCCGGGGGGTCGTTCTGGGGCGCGGCCTGAGTGGGGGAGTCGGCGTCGGCCTGGGCGTGGTGCTCCGGCTCGTCGACCTCCGCGACGGGCGCGGATCCGGTGGAGTCGGCCGACTCCACCTCGTCGCTCCGCTCGTCGTCCGCCTCTACGTCGTCGTCGGCATCGCCGAACAGTCGCGCGGCCTCGGCGTCGGCGGCGGCGTGGTTGAGCTCGGCCTCCGGCTCAGCCACGGGCTCCGCCACCGGCTTTGCGGGTGTGGGCTGCTCGGGCGCGGGCGCCACCGGGACGCCGGCTGCCGGGGTGGCCGGCGAGGCCGGTCCGCCCTGAGCGTCGGGGTCGACCGGGCGCAGCACGGGGAAGCCGGGGGCGCCGGGGGGCGGGGCGGGCGTGTGCTGTTGGGGCGCGGTGGGCGGCTGGGCAGGCGTCTGGGGCTGAGCCGCAGCCGGGGGCTGGGCGGGCGTGTGCTGTTGGGGCACGCCGAACCCGCCGGAGGTGTCCTGGCCCTGTCCCGGCTGGGGCGCGCCGAAGCCGCCGGACGTGTCGTGACCCTGCTGCGGGACGCCGTAGCCGCCGGAGGTGTCCTGGCTCTGTCCCTGCTGGGGTACGCCGAATCCGCCGGACGTGTCCTGACCCTGCCCCTGTTGGGGATAGCCGTATCCGCTGGCCGCCGGGTCACCCGGCGCGGACTGCTGCTGGGGTACGCCGAATCCGCCGGACGTGTCCTGACCCTGCCCCTGTTGGGGATAGCCGTATCCGCCGGCCGCCGGGCCACCAGGCGCGGACTGCTGCTGGGGTACGCCGAAGCCGCCGGACGTGTCCTGACCCTGCCCCTGTTGCGGATAGCCGTATCCGCCGGCCGCCGGGTCACCCGGCGCGGACTGCTGCTGGGGAATGCCGAAGCCACTCGACGTGTCCTGGCCCTGGCCCTGCTGAGGCGCGCCCGGGCCAGCCTGCTGGGGATAGCCGTACGCGCCGGCCGCGGGGTCACCGGGCGCGGACTGCTGCTGGGGAACGCCGAAGCCACCCGACGTGTCCTGGCCTTGACCCTGCTGAGGCGCACCGGCGCCCGGCTGCTGGGGATAGCCGTATCCGCCGGCCGCGGGGTCCGGCGCGGACTGCTGCTGCGGAAAGCCGTAGCCACCCGTGGCGGGGCCGCCCTGCTGGTGCGTGTTGGGCGTGCCCTGAGCCGGAGTCTGCTGGGAGGGCTGGGCCGGCTGCGCGGGCGGCTGAGGGATGCCCTGGGCCGGTGGCTGCGCCGGTCCGGGAGCGTAGGGAGCGGGCCCGCCGGGCGGGCCGGTGGGCGACCCGACGGGCGCACCGGTCGGCGGTGGTGGCGATGGCGGACCGGAATCCTGCTGACCACCGGCCGAGGAACCGCTTTGCGTACTTTGGGCGTACCAGGCGGGAGGTGTGTAGACGATTTCGAACTCGCCGGTGAGATCCACCTCGTGATCGTCCCCGT
Source organism: Streptomyces sp. NPDC111606 (assembly GCF_055656945.1). Lineage (NCBI taxonomy): Bacteria > Bacillati > Actinomycetota > Actinomycetes > Kitasatosporales > Streptomycetaceae > Streptomyces > Streptomyces sp. NPDC111606. Next base: position 64,616 of record NZ_JBVKBY010000011.1, on the reverse strand, counting down.
CCGAGGAAGGGCTCCCGCCGTTGTACTCGGACCGATCCCTGTTCACTGCTTGCCTCCTGGTCAGCCACTGCTGCTGAGCTGGTCGTCGTCGCGGCCGGGCGGACCGAGTGGCGAGTCCCACTCGACTGCGATCGTCACCGCACCACCAGAAGCCTAATCACTCGCATGGCGGGACGGAAAAGCCCCCATGGGCGCGGACGCTATAGCTCCGGGTGCGTGGGCGGAAGAGCCTCATGGGTGCGGACGGAAACCCCCCTGGGCTCGGCCTTGTTGGGCCGCGCCCAGGGGACGACGACCTGTCAGTCCATACGGCGGGCCACGCCGAGCAGGCCCGTCTCCGCGTCGGTGGGGTCGGTCATGACGAACTTCTGGTGCTTACGAGTGCACCACAGAGCGACGCCGTCATGCAGGGTCGGCAGGTGCTGGAGCTGGTCCTCCGGGATGCCCAGGGTGTCCCGCACGGCCTCGGTCTCGTACGGCGAGATGCGCTGGATTCCGACGAGATGGGCCTGGGACAGCCAGCGCGGCGCGTGCTCGCTGACGAAGGGCAGTACCGTCACCACGGCCTGCCACGGCACGGACGTCACCCGACCGCGCGGCGGGCGGATACCGCAGTCCCGGAACAATACGACCGGACTGGACACGGACGGACCCTGCGCGGGCACGCGGCCCACCGGGTACACCGTCACGCACTGCTGGCCGCCGCCGGCCGCCTGGGCCAACTGCTGCCAGGCCTGCGGACGTCCGGTCTCGACGCCCACCCGCGCACCCGTCGCCGCGGCGCGCAGCGCGAGCACCTGGGCGAGCCACAGGCCACCCACGAGCACGATGTCGAAGGGAGTGGGACGGGACAGCCCGAGCACGGCCGGCTGCGACTCCGGGTCGGTGCCGATGATCACACCGTCGTCACCGAGCGGCATGCTGATCGCGGCGAGCTCGTCGGCGCTGACGACATGACGGTTGCGGCGCGGCCCGCGCAGCCCGAAGCCGGGGCTGAAGATGCGGCGTTGCTGCTGCGTCTCCGGCTGCCGGATGATCGGGATCATGCCGGTGTCGGAGGGGGAGGCCACGTGTGCCGGAGTGCGCCCGGGGGCCCGGCCCTGCTGCCCCGGGGGCATGGTGGCGGGGTGGGACATCAGTACGTACCTCCGAGCGGCAGAGTGGCGAGGGCGCCGGGAACCTGCTCCCGGTCGAGACGGACCAGACCGACCTTCGCGGTACTCGCGGCCCGCTCCAACTCCCGCCCCACCTGGCCGAGTTCATCGTCACCGCGGGCGGTGACGCGGACGTGCCCGGTGAGGGAGACGCCCCGGTTGCCGGCCTTGCTCAGGGTCATGCTGAACGTCGTCGCGAGCAGGGGCAGCGAGGTGAGCCGTGTGACCAGCTCGGGCAGCGCCACGCCACCGTTGCCCAACTGCGGCCAGCGGGACACCCAGTACGTGGTGTGCCACCGGTCGTCGACCCGCCAGGTGCGGACCGCCTCGACCGTACGGCGCTGGGAGGCCCGGCCGTCCTGCCCGTGCTGCGCGTTGGCGCGCGGGTTCAGACAGCTGGACGTCGCCAGCGCCTGCACCAGCTCGGTCTCGTCCAGGATCGTCGCCTTGAAGCCGGCCCCGGCCAGTCGGCTCGCCAGCTGGTCGGCCACGCGCAACAGCGCGCGCTGCGCACCGGGGACACCGTCGCCGCGGGCCTGAACGGCCTCCGCGCACAGCTCCGGGTCGAGCTTGAGGGCGACCCAGGTGAGCCGGAGCGCTGGGGAACCGGCCTGCGCCTGGAGGGGGCCGTAGGAGCGCGCGGCGAGCGACTGCTGCGGCAGGTGCGGCGCGGGCGCCGGCTGGGTGTGCTGCACGACCTGCACGGAGGCGAGCCGGATCCCGTCGACCTCCAGGGCATCCTGGATCAGCCGCAGAGGCAGCTGCCGTCCGGCGGCGGCGGGGCGCAGCGGCTCGTCGGCCGGCTGCACGAAGAGGACGGCGGTCAGGAAGGTCCCGTCGCCGATCATGCCGATCGAACGGTCGTCGCGGGACACGAACGAGTACGTCCGCAGGGCGGGGTCGCACTCCACGACCGGCGCCAGCATCGCGTCCGTTCCGGGCGGCACGGGCTGCTTGGCGTCGCGGCGACGCTGCCTGAGCGCGCGTGTCGTCTCGTACCACTCGGGCAGCGGACGGCGGCCCCGGCGCAGTACGGCCAGGAGCAGCAGCAGCGCCGCCACGGCACCGGCCGGGGCCAGCAGCCAGGAGGCGTCGGCGACCCAGGCGGCCAGCATGACCGCCGCCGCGAGCTCCACCAGGATGAGCTGCTGCAGCCGTACCGGACCGAGTCCGCCGGGGCGGGGCAGCGTGCGCGGCGACGCGGCGGCGGGCGCGGCCGGGGCAGCGGACGTACGTCTGCCGCCCGGACCTCCCTGTTGCTGCGGTGCGCGGCGTCCGCGCCGAGTGCTCGTAGCGCTGGTCATCCCCCGGGACATCCCTTTCGCGAAGTAGTGGCCGTCGGTCGGGCGGGATCCGCTGTCCGGGATCCCCGCGACGGGCCAGGGGCACCGTTGGCCCACAACATCCATGCGGGTGGCTCACGGTACCCGCTGCACAACACCAGGCGACACAGGGGACACCCAAACCCCAGGTGGACACCCTGTCATGGACCGGCCCCGCATGGTGGAGCGCTGCGGTGAAGCTCTGTGAAGATGCGGGGGCGGCCGCGCACCTGATGGATCGTGGCCGCGTGGCGCAAGGCATAGTAGGTCCCTGCGCGGGTGCCTGCGCGGCTGAACGGGCCTTGTGAGGCGGCCGAACCGGCCTTGCGAGGCAGCCGGACCGCTCCTGTGGGACCGGCCGAATCGGTCGTACGGGACCGGTCGAACCGGGCTTGTGGGACCGGCCTTTCGAGCACGACCGAGCATCACTGACGCGTTTGAGCACACAACCGCGATCGAATCTCACATCACGATCGAGCATCACAAACGGGAGATACGGGGACCATGGCAAAGCAGCGTCGGGATGAGCTCGCCGCCTACACGTTCGCTCGCAAGCGCACTGTCGCAGCGTTCCTGGCGCCGTCGCCGGGCGGATCCGAAGAGGGCGCGCCGCGTCCCGTTCGTACCGTGATGCCCAGTCTCGCGGTGGGCGTGGTGCTGGTCATCGGCTTCATCGCGTGGGGCGTGATCAAGCCCGCGGCACCCAAGGGCTGGGACACACCGGGCGAGTACATCATCGTCGACAGCGACTCCACGACGCGCTACGTCATCCTCAACGACGAGGCGTCCAACGGCGACAAGACGAAGACGCTGCACCCGGTCCTCAACTACGCGTCCGCCAAGCTCCTGCTCGACAAGGGCAAGGGCAGCGTCATCGAGGTCCCCGGCAAGGAGATCGACAAGAGCGGCATCCCGCACGGCGCGACCCTGGGCATCCCGTACGCCCCCGACCGGCTGCCCGCCAAGGGCGACGCCGAGGAGGAGAAGACCTGGGCGGTGTGCGAGCGGCCGGCCCCGGGGTCGGCCAACGCCATCGACCGCGCCGTCTTCGTCCTCGACACCGACGACGCAAAGTCGGTCAACAACTCGGGGAAGGTCGGCACGGGCAAGGCCCTGTACGTCGCCAACTCCAAGACGAAGCAGGAATACCTGATCGACGGCAAGGGAACCCGCTTCCTGCTGGGCCGCCCGGGCCTCGACGTCACCACCATGGAGAAGCTGCGCGCCGCCGTCATCGGTGGTGAGGCCGAGCCGCAGTCGGTGAGCCCGGAGTGGCTGAGCACCTTCAACGACGGCGGCGTCCTCACCTTCCCGACGGTTCCTGGCGCCGGGAACGCCACCTCGGTCCAAGGGCTCCCCGCGGAGGCGAGCACGGTGGGCAGCGTGCTCAAGGCGAACGACGCGGGAGGCGAGCGGTACTACGTCGTCCTCAAGGACGAGATCGCGGCCATCACGCCTCTCGTGGCCGACCTGCTCAAGCTGGCGACCGGGGCGGACGCCCGCGACGACACCGTGGTCAGCACCTCGGACATCATCGACGCCAACGGCGGCCGGGCGGACACCTTCTACCAGGACAAGGGCTGGCCCCAGACCGTCCTGGCGCAGGCCAACTCCACCGACGCGGCGAGCGGCGAGGCCCGCACCACCTCGTGCAGCGTCTACAAGGGCGGCATCGGCGCGGACAGGAAGCCGGAACTCGCGGCCTGGGCCGGCTCGGCGTACCCGAAGAAGGTCATCGCCGACTCGCTGGGCGCCTACGTCTCGTCCGGCTCGGGCCTGCTCTTCCGGGAGATCGTCGGCACGGAGGCCGGTGGCGGTGCGGTGTACCTGCTGACGGACACGGGCCTGCGGTACTCCCTGCCGACGAACAACGACAGCGGTGCGAAGTCAAGCGGCAGCGCTTCCGCCGCGTCGGCCGCGAGCGGGGCTTCGCAGGGCGACGCGAGCGAGACGGACAAGGCACGCACGCGGCTGGGCTACGAGGCCGTCTCCAACTCCAACATGGCGATCGTGCCGCAGACGTGGGCGACCTTCATCCCGAAGGGGCCGATGCTGGACACGGGGAGTGCGGCGCAGCCGCAGAGTCAGTGACGTGATGATGGTCGCGCCTTGGGGCCCGGGGGCACTGTCCCGCGGCCCCTGGCGGCGGCCCGAGCCGGCGATATGCCAACGGGCAAGCGGGCAACAGCACTTGAGAGTAAGACGGCCAGACAGTCACGAGATGATCGCCCAAGTGTGTGAGCCGTGTAACTGATTGGTCTTGCCTGTGGTTGAGTGACAGGCTGACGATAGAGTGTTTGCAGCGCTCAAGCGTGCGAAGCTCCTCCGGGTACCCGCGTTGGTCCCCGGATAACGACGACATGGGGGAAGGTTCATCATGGCCGGCCAGTTCCGGGTAACAGAGGACGAACTCACCAAGCTCTCCGGCGACATCAGCACTGCGAACGGTCAGCTGCAGGGCGAGATCCGCCGCCTCAACGGAGTGATCGACCAGATCGCCGGCGGCTGGAAGGGCCAGGCGGCGCAGTCCTACCGCCAGCTGCAGGATCGTTGGAACGCGGACGCGAAGAGGATGAGCGACATCCTCAACGACATCAAGGAAGCCGTGGACTCCACGCGGAGCAACTACTCCGCCTCGGAAGAGCAGCAGAACGCGGAGATCAGCAAGATCATGTCCGACTTCGGCTGATAGAGCCGTTTCAGTCGGCACATCTCTGCTGTTCGTGCTGTTCAAGACTCCACAGATTTCCTCCGATTCTTCCTGAAAGGGAATGACGATGTCGATCCTCGTCAATTACGCAACCATCACCAATGCGTCCACCGACGTGAAGTCCACCGCCGGTCGCATCAAGCAGCAGCTCGACGACCTCGAGGCCGCGGTCAAGCGTGTCGCCAGCACCTGGGAAGGTGAGGCGCAGGAGGGCTACCAGCGTAAGCAGCGCGAATGGGACAAGACCGCCCAGGACCTGCACGCGACCCTGCTGAAGATCTCGACGGCCCTGCAGAGCGCCGCCGAGAACTACCAGGCCACTGAGAAGAGCAACGCCGGCACCTGGGGCTGAGCCCGTAGGCGACCCGAGGGATTTGAGATGAGGGAAATCGGCCCAGCCGACGCCACGGCGTCCGCTGGGCCGACCTCTGCTTCGGGGTCGTACACAGCTTCTCCGGAACCGGACGGATCCGCTCCGGATGAGCACACGGCAAATCCCGCGAACCTTCACACCCACCGCAACACCCGTGACACACACATGACCCAGCTTCGAAGGAAGCAAGGAAGCCCTGGGGGCCTGAACATGAGGGGCCTGAACGTGACGGGCCGCACAGTCCGCACGCGTAGCCGAACCAGTGGAACCCGCGCACTGCAGCGGGTTTTCGGCGTGCTCGCGGTGACGGGGATCTGCGTGGCGTCGGCGCCGCCCGCGCTGTCGGCACCGACGGACACGACGACGCCCACCCGCCTCGCGGACTCGCGGGACTCCGCCTCGGGTGGCTCCGGCTCCTCCGACGCCCCCGAGTTCGGCCTGTCGGCCAGCACGGAATGCGCCTTCGGCGGCAACGTCATCAAGTCCACGCCCTGGTCACTCCAGCGGATCCTCCTGGACCAGCTGTGGGAACAGGCGACGGGCAAGGACGTCAAGGTCGCGGTGATCGACACGGGCGTCGACAGGTCGAACAAGCAGCTGAGCAGTGCCGTGTCAGGCGGCAAGTCCTACGTCGGCGGTTCCGCCACCAAGGACATTGAGGGCCACGGCACCCGGGTCGCCGGCATCATCGGCGCCCGCCCGCTCAAGGGCACGGGCTTCGTTGGTATTGCGCCGGACACCGAGATCCTCTCCTACCGCTACACGGGCGGAGAGGGGGACAAGCAGGGCAACTCGGAGACGATGTCCCAGGCGATCGCCGCCGCGGTGGCCGCGGGCGCGAAGATCATCAACATCTCTTCGGACACCGCGAACAAGGAAGACAACGAGGGTCTGCGTCGTGCCGTGGCCAACGCGGTGGGCGACGGAGCCCTGATCGTGGCGGCCGCCGGCAACGACGGAGCGGACGGCAAGCCGGCGAACACGTACCCCGCCTCGTACCCGGGCGTCCTGGCGGTGGCCGCCTCCGACCGCAACGACGAACGCGCCTTCTTCTCGCAGGCGGGCGACATGGTTGACGTCGCGGCACCTGGCGTCGGCATGGTCTCCACGGTCCCGTTGGGCGGCCAGTGCACCGCCGACGGCACGAGCTTCGCGGCCCCATACGTCGCGGGCGTCGCGGCCCTCCTGAAGCAGAAGTACCCGGACTGGACCGCGGCGCAGATCGCCACCCGCATCGAGGAAACGGCCCAGCGTCCGGGACGAGGCCCCAACCAGTACATCGGCTGGGGAGTGGTCGACCCGGTAGCCGCGTTGTCGGAGACATCGACACCGGGCACGTCCCCGACACCGGATCCGCCGGTGACGGCCGGATCGGGTGGCGTCATCCCCATGGCAGTGACGATGGGGGAGACCGAGGCGGAGCGCGAACGCCGGGTGGCCATCTATGTGTTGGGCACAGGGCTGGCTCTTGCATTGGTGGTTGCGGGGAGCGGGGTTGCTGTGCGGGACTGGCGTAGTCGGAGGGTCGGCCGGGCCGGTGCGCCCGCCGGTCGACTTGGGCGATGACTGAGCACCGAGTGGGTGCTGACAACTTGAGGAACAGGGGAGAGGACAACGGGGTATGAGTAACGGGATGCGGGTTGACCTGAGCGCGATGGATGAGGTCATCCGGAAGCTCTGGACCTTGCTGGACGATATGGATAAGGCCGGGCAGACGTCGCGGTATAACACGGAGATCCCGATGGATGCGTTCGGGAACACGTGCCTCTTCAGGGAGGCCGGGGATCTGCATGCGGCCCACGGGACCATGAAGACCGATCTTGAAACTGCGATCAAGAGTCTGCATGGGCTGATCGATAAGTTCGGCACGAGTACCTCCAAGGTCAAGGACAAGTACACCGAGCAGGAGTACGCGAACAAGAACCAAATGGGTGGTGACACGGGGAGCTCGAGCGGCTCGTTTGCAAGGTAGTCCGATCGAGAATCACCTGTTAGAGGGAGGAGTTCAAAAATGGCTGGTGAAAAGGACCTGCCCAAGCCCGAAATCGTGAATGACACCTGCGTTGCGGACCCTGAGCGACCTCAGACCAAGACTCAGTTCATCGACTACTCGTTGAAAGAACTCAAGCAGATGCTTGAGGGCACTAACCCCGGGGCCATCGAGGAGGTCGGTCGTCACTGGGGGAAGGTCAACGAGATTCTTTCCGGTGGCGAGGGCGGTGGCATCGCAGCGCTGCTCGACAAGGCGGTCGACAATGTCCTGGAGCACTGGGAAGGGGATGCTGCTCGGAGCTTTGAGAAGAAGGCTCGAGAAATCTCTCAGAGCATCAGGAATGCAGCGTGGCACGCCGATCTCAACAGCGGTCAGATGGCTGACGCTGGGTCGCAATTGCGCAGATTCAAGGCGCAGCTGGACGAAATCGAAGAGCCTAGCGGCTGGGCCAAGGTCGGCGACGCTCTCAGCGACTGGAAGTGGGACAACGGCGAAGCAGTCGCAAGCGATCTTCAGGATCGCAAGCTGACCGCCAAAGAAGTAGCGGAGATCAACGAAGGCAAGATCGGCGCGAGCCGTGAAGCACAACTCAACGGCGTGGCCGTCATGGAGAACCTTGCGGCCCAGTACATCCGGGTTAAGGGAAATCTGGATAGGAATCGTCCGGTTACGGATGACAAGGGCAACATCAAGGACCCGAACCGTGACGTGGAGTACCCGCCGCCAGTCACGCCACCTACGGGAGGGGCATCCCGGCCAGGGGCGTCAGGCGCAGCCCCCAAGCCGTGGAGCGCCGGCCCGACCGCTACTGTCAAGCCAGCTCCCGCCGTCCCCCGTGACCAGGGCATCACTGGGGGCACGCAACTCCCGACAGCCAAGACGAAGGTGGACAGCATCACGCCTGGTCTGACGGGGCCCGGTCCGGCACCCAGCACCGGCGTGGGAGGCGGTGGCGGCGGCGGGCTTGGTACCGGCGGTTCTCAGGGCCCAGGCATCATGGCACCTGGCGGAGGTTCTGGCTTCGGCCGTGGAGCCACGGCCGGGCGTGGGGGCATCGGAGCAATGGGCGGTCGCGGTGGTATGACTGGAGGCGGCGCGGCATCAGGTCGTGGCGCCGGTGGCCGAGCCGGTATGGGCGGTATGGGTGGCGGTGGAGCCGGTGCGGCTGGCCGGGGTGGCGCTGCTGCCGGCGGTCGTGGTGCCCTGGCGAAGGCCCGTGGCGGTGTCGTTGGCGCGGCCAAGGGAATTGCCGGCAAGGGCGCCGGCGGCGGCGCGGGTCTGCACGGCAGCCGCGGTGGAACCCAGCGTGGTGGCATGGCCGGTGGCATGGGCGGCATGGGTGGTCGCAACGGACGTCGGCCCGAGGACGAGAACAGCCGGGGTGACCGTCCCGACTACCTGGTCGAGGACGAGGAAACCTGGATCTCGGAAGAAGATCGCAACCGCAACGTACCGCGGACCATCGAGTAGCACACGAAGCGAGCCGCACGGAGAGCGTGCGGCTCGCTTGTATGAAGACTGGCGTAACCAGTCGTGGTTGAGTGAGGAGCAAAGCAGTGAGTTTCAAGCGAGTCCGGTCTGCGGCGGGAGTCGTGGCGCTGACAGGAGCTTTGCTCCTCACTACTGCACCAACCGCGTCCGCGGACTACGTCAGAGACCAACAGTGGGTCCTGGACGCGTTCGCGGTAGAAGACGTTTGGGCTGAATCCCAAGGACAGGGCGTTACCGTTGGGGTTGTCGACTCGGGAGTCGACGCGAGTCACCCTGATCTGACGGGCCAGGTCCTTGAGGGGAAAGACTTCACTGGCGGAGATAACGCTCAAGAAGACAAGCTCGGACACGGGACGGGTATGGCCAGCATTATTGCTGGCCACGGCCACGGTTCGGGAAACTCGTCCGGCATGGTAGGACTCGCGCCGAAAGCGAAGATCCTGCCACTACGTGCTCTCCAGACGGAGAAGGACGCACTTCATGACGAGACCTGGGCAGCAGCGGTTCGGTATGCAGTGGATCAGGGTGCGAAGGTCATCAATCTCTCCTTCGCCAATGATGGTGGCAAGACACTGAGCGACGGCCGGGCGGCAATCGCCTATGCGCAAGCTCACGACGTTGTTGTGGTTGCAGGCGCAGGGAACGACGGCTCCATCGCAGTCGACGAGCCAGCTGCGCTACCTGGTGTTGTCGCCGTTGGCGCTATCGACCAGGACGCCAATCGCTGGGACGGCTCAAACACCGGAAAGGGGCTGGCCCTTATGGCTCCTGGTGTCGAGGTTCTCGCAGCAGATCCGACTCGATCGCAGCAGTACAGCTTGCAAAACGGTACTTCGGATGCCACAGCCTATGTATCTGCCGCCGCCGCCCTCGTCCGATCAAAGTACCCCGACCTCACGGCAGGCCAAGTAATCAACCGCCTGATCAAGACGGCCACCTTCGCACACCACAAGGGGTTGAAGGCGCCCGACGAGGAGTACGGCTACGGGATCGTCCGCCCCTACTCGGCGCTCACGATGGACATCCCCGCCGGCCCCAAGAAGAACCCTCTCGGCCAGCTCAAGTCCTCCACCTCGACCTCCAGCGAGGCGGCCAACGGGACCGATACGTCGACGCAGGCCAAAAAGAAGAAGAAGTCCTCCTCCTCCAGCAGCCTCCTCCTTGTCGCCGGTGGTGTCGCAGTCGTCGTGGTAATCGGCGCCATCGCCTTCGTGGTGCTCCGCAACCGCCGCAACGGCGGCAATGGTGGCCCCGGTTCCGGCGGCGGAGGATCGCAGTACCCCGGCTACCCGTCAACCCCGCAGCCGTACCCGGGCCCCGCTTCGAACCAGGGGTACCCTGCCTCTCCGGGGCAGGCCCCGCAGCATCCCGGCCCGTACACTCAGCAGCCCCCGCAGCAAGGGCGCTAAGGGGCAAGCCCTTCTCGTCTGTGGCAGTTAGAGGCGCATCCGGTTCCCGCGAAAGGGTGCGCCTACCGCAGAGGTGAATCCAACGGGACTCTGAACTCGGAGTTGTCGGATCCGAATTCTCGGTCCGTTGCCGACGAGATGGCGTCGAGAAGAGTGACCTGGTTGTCAAAAAGGAGAAGGGGTTCCCATCGATGGGTGCCATCGTCGTCGTAGTTGGTGTTCTCGGCCTTGGAGCCGTAGTCGGCGCCGTAGTTGTCTTCGTAGTGCTACGCAGCCGCCGCAACTCGGCTCCCGGCCAGATGAATTACGGTGCCGGAGGTCCACCGCAGCACATGGGATACCCGCCCCAGCAGCCGGGGTTCCCGCCTGCTCAGCCGCCTTACCCCTCAGCTCCTCAGCAGGGGCAGCCCACTCCTCCTGGGCAGGCGCCTCAGTACCCCAACCCCTACACGCAACAACCCCCGAATCACGGGCAGTAGACAGCGGAGCCCGTTCTCATTCGAGGAGGGCATAGGCCGAACTGACGCAGCAGTGGGCCGGGCCCTGACGCGAGGCCGCCGCCGTACTCGGCCGAGTAGCTCTTGACCGCGTGCACCAACGATGTTCGGTTCGTGCTCCAAGAGCCCAACAATCCCCCTGTTCGGCTGCGGCCGGGCACTGTGCGCAGGTCTGGGCGCGTATCGGATCCCCTCTCTCTGCGTTCGCGGGGTGTGCGACGAGGTCGTCGCACTCTCCGCCGGGATCATGACATCGACCTGCACCGACGAACGCTGGGCGCCGGTAGACCACGCCTGCCGCGCGGAATTCGCCCGAGCTGCACCAGCAGCAGCGGTACAGGTATGAGGCATTCGGCCGTCCAGGCCACCACCCCCTCCCGAGCGCTCTGCTCCCGGTTGCCTTTTGCCGCAAGGGGGATCTCTAGTCGGTGCTTCTCCCGTTTGGTCCGAGTGCGGCACTGGAGTTCAGGGTGAAGTAGCGGGTTCCGTCCGGATTTCCGGACTGCAGTAAGTCAGCGAGCGGTATCCGAGTTCGAGTCGCCGAAGTGACGGCCGGGTGTCGTGATCAAATGAAGCCAATCGTGGTCGGCGGATCGCCGCCACCATCCAAGTACGCGACAAATGAGGGGACTTATGAGCGGGGGATTCGATGTCGAGGGCGACGCCTTGCGTAAGTACGCGAAGGCTGTCGAGGCTGCGGCCGGCCGGGTGGACAGCATTCGGAGCCGTACGCAGCAACTGGAGCTCACCCAGGAGACTTTCGGGAAACTGCCACAGTCGGACGAGCTGAAGGCCGACTACGACACGCAGCGCAAGGAGTCCGGCAACGACCTCACCGACGCGGTTGACACGCTGTACGCGATAGCCGACGCGCTCAAGGACTCTGCAGAGGCCTACGACGGAACGGAGATGCAGAACCGGGGCATGATGGGCGGGGGCAACTGATGGGCGCCGGACAGGTCGCGGGCGATGCCCTGAGCCGGATCAACTTCGTCCTGGACTGGAGCAATCCGCTCGCAGGTGTTCTCGACGAGATCATCCGGGGCATCCTCGAACAGTTCAACCTGGACGAACTCCTCGAGCAGGTCAGCGGGGACAACGAACTCCTCGCCGAGACGGCGATCCAGTGGCGCAAGTCCGCCAATGACCTACGCGGTGTGGTCGAGGACCTGGTTGCCGACCGCCGGACGCTGGCCACCCAGTGGCAGGGCGAGGCGTTCGGGAAGTTCGACGGCATGATGACCGAGTTCGAGGAAGCCCTCATGGGCGAGGCCTCGGACATGGACACCATGGCCGAACTCCTCGAGATGGCGGCTCAGGAGTGCGCGGCTGCCGAACAGCTGATGCTCGACCTCATCGTGGAAATCGTGGAGGTCGCGCTCGCGGCCGCTGCGACCACGGCCATCCTCTCGCTCCTGACGGCGGGCGCCGCGGCCGCCATCGGTCCGCTCATCGCGGCTGCGGGCATAGCCCACAGGGCCGCGAAGGCCGTGAGGATCACCGCCAAACTGGCGGACGCCCTGGCAGACATCGCCAAGCGCATGCAACTGCTGCGTAAGATGATGAAGCTCCGGAATGCGCTGCGTAAGGGCCCCAAGCATTTCAAGGGCGGCCTCGGACGTTTCGTTCGCGGTACGAAGAAGCGCGACGAGTTGGGCAACGAAGTAACCGTGCGCAATCCCAACGACCTTGCCATGTATGTGGGCTACAAGGTCGTCAAAAAGGGTGTGAAGGGTGTCGTCAAGGACGTCATCGGCGCGGATCCGGCCGGAGCGGTCCAGGAGAGTCTTCTGGAGGACGGGCCGGGGGTGGCGGAGGAGCGCTACGAGTACCATCAGCGCCCCGATCCGCAGAGTCTCCGTGAGCGTACGGACGTGACTCCTTCGAGTGCGACAAGGACAGTAAGGGACGATTTCGGGTGAGCAGGACCGAGCGCGGCCGGGAGACGGTTGAGCGGGCAAGAGCGCTGGTACCGGCGGGTGAGGTACTACGTGCCGATCACGGGGTCTCATTGGCCCAGAGAGCACCGATGCCCGGCTACTTCCGCCGCCCGCGCGCTCTGCGATCCGAGCGCCGCACGCTCGGGAGCTGGGCCATGCTCCCCGTGTTCTGGTTCGCACGACTCTACGAGATCACCTGGAACCCGATCGAGGCGGTCGTCGAAGCGTTCACGGAGCGTGAGCCGAAGAAGCCGGGCAAACCCTTTCACGGCGGTTGGAACAGCATGGCCGGCCATCTGGCCCGCGCCGTGCTGCCTCGGACCAAGAACAACAGGGCTGTGATGCTGCAGGTCACCGACCGCCGCCTACAGCTTGTATACGTGTCCCAGGCCCGTTCCTTCACCGGCAACCCCGGTCCGAGCGAGGTGGGATGGGCCACGGATCTCCACAACGTAACCTGCATCCGGGACCGCAGCGATGTGGTGGGCGGCGATCATGAGATCGGTTTTGTCGACGGTTCGTGGTGCTCGATCCACTTCGGCGGCAAGGGCTGGAGCCGGATGTCGGACGCGTTCCCGCTCCGGTTGAGTCACCTCGACCCGCTTCCGTATCAGAGATGAGCGGACCGTTGTGGGCTGTGACGTGAAGTGAATCCGCCCGGGACCGGCATGATCGGTCCCGGGCGGTGCTGTCCTTCGACGGGTGAGGGAACGCCAGGAAGGCCGGCCCGAACCCGGATTGCTATCCGAAGTCGGCCCTCACGTGCTCGGCAGCGCTGTTCCTTCGCTCGTCGCCGCTGCCCGGGGACGGGGTGGCCCCGGCGCCGCTGGACACCGTCAGATCGTGTGCGGTCTTCGACAACAACGAGACGTAGAAGGGGAGATCGGGCAGGGAGGGCGTGGTGAGGCTCAGGACGAGGAGTCGTTGCATCCGAGGGAGCGGGAGGTACACGTCCGCCCTGGCCAGCGGCAGGGAGGGAGCCGTCGCATCGGAGGCGTCCGACTGCCATTCGAGGCCGCACAGGACGAGAACACCTGTCCCGGCAGGGACCCGGAACTCCTCGACCGTGTTGTTGTCGTTCGCGGAGAGCGCCTCGAAGAGGCCGCGCACCGAAAGGTCCGCGTCAGGTTCGTCCAGCGGGTCGAGGCGGGCCAGCAGTGAAGCGGTGGTGAGGCGGCCGTCCGGTGCCTCGTCCAGGCAGAAGCCGGCGTAGAAGGAGTTCCCGGCGAGGGCGTGGTCGGCCATCTCGCGGTAGGAGTGGAAGGTGACTTCGCGCTGGAAGTCGGTGCCGTGCGGCCAGACCTCCTCGGCGATGGACCAGAGTTGCTCCTGCCGCTCCTCGTCGTCCAAGTCGAGTCCCAGTGAGTGGAAGCCACCGGGAATGTCCAAGTGCAGCTCGGTAGTAGGGGCGGACATCAAAGCGTCTTCCTGTCGGTTGGCCGCAGACTCACACCACGACGTAGATCTGCAGCTACGTCCAGGGCGAGGTGGTGCCTGTGTGCCAGGCGGGTCAGCACACTGACCGGGGTCCCTCGGAACTCACGGGGATGCAGCGCGACGCCCTTCAGGCGTGCGCCGTCAGGCATGGGGGCCAGTGTGACGAAGTGGTAGATCGTCGTGCGCCAGCCGAATTGCTGTCGCTCGATCTCTGCGGCGAGCCGGGCGAACTCCCGCTCCAGGTGCGCCTCGTGCTTGGCTGGGTTGCGAGAGAGGCGGAGTGCCAGCTTGCCGGGCGAGACGAACCGGGCGGGTGCGTTGAGGAGCCGCATCAGATCGTCCTCATGGCCATCTCCGAAGATGACCATGAGCAGCCAGACGAGTTTGGCAACGAACTCCACCGGGATGAGCAGCCACTGCAGCACGAACCACAACAGAAGTCCCAGTCTCGAAGGGAATGGGAGGACCGGGTCCGCAGCCAAGTCGGAGTGCGGCGTGGCGGCCATGACTATTCTCCCGTCACGCTGTCGTAAATGCCGCTTACAGTGCCCGGCACCTGCATCGCGAGCTGCGGGCCCTTCGACCACCAAGAGGTCGGGTCCACGGTTCCGTCGGCACGTATCGCTGCTTGCAGGGAATCAAGGTTCCTGAGCCCTGGAGTGTTGGCGACGATGGTGTTCAGCCCGGTCTCGCCCATCGAGGCACCCATGTTCTTGGCCACCGAATTCTCCCAGGCGAGCTTCACCTTGTTCGCGGCGCCTTGTGCCTCGAAGATCTGGCCCTCGGCGCGGCCGAGGATGCGGTTCCCCGCTCGGCCGAAGTCGTCCGCTGTTGCGACTCCGTCATCCACGAGTTTTCCCAGCCGAGCGGCCCTCGCCGCGCCGTCGACGGAGGTCACCAGCTCTCCCGCCTTCTCCGCGCGCACCACCACCTTCGCCGTGCCGGTGATGGCTGTCTTGGCGAATCCCGCGCCCGGAACGATGCCGAGGGCGTCACCCGCCAGGTCCATCAGCCCGATATCGGCTCCACCGATCTTGGCGGCGCCATGGGCCAGCAGCGCGCCGGCAGAGAAGCCCGCACTCGCCAGCGCGAGAGCCCCGGAAAGCGGGGGGCACCACAGGGTCAGCAGCGCCAGGATGCCGAGGACTGCGGAGATGTTGCTCAGCCAGTCGCCGATCGACTTCAGCAGGTCCTTGTGCCGGGCACACCACTCCTGGATGGCGTGCCCGAGCTTCTGGAACTGGTCGCCAAGTCGCTCCCAGAACCCCGGATCGGGCGCGTTCTCGGTTGCCTTGCGTAGCTGACCCGCGACGCCCCGGGCCTGAGACTGGTGCTCCTCGAGCAGCCGCTCAGCCCTTTTGATGATCTCCTCGAGCTCGCGCTCGGCCTGGTCCAGTCGTACGGAGGCCGTCGACAGGTCGCCATCGGCCTGCTGCAGCCGCGCGCTCGCCGCGTCGATCTTTGCCTGGGCGTCCTGCAGAGCGGGGCCGGTGAAGTACTGACCGCCGAGGCGGAACGCGGGATCGGAGGCTGCCTGGTTGTAGCGGCTCGTCGCGGTGTCCTTGGCCTTCTCCGCGGAGGCGACCTGGCCCTTGGCTTCCTTGGCCTGTGTCTCGTACGTACTGGCCGTGTTCTGGTAATCGGCCAGCGCCGCGCGCCACTTCGTCAGCTCCGACGACGCCGTGCTCATCGCCTCTTGGCTGTCCTTCAGATAGCGGGGCAGCTCCCCGACCTTCTTCGAGAACGCGGAGGCGGCGTCTCCAGCCCAAGTGACGTTCCCCGTCAGGCGCTTGATGCTGTTCTGTGCGTTGTCGAGCGCGGCTGCCGCTCTCTTGGTGCGGGCAGCCAGTGAATCCACGTTGCCGGGGCTTCCCGGTGCCGGGTCGAAGCCGAGTGCGGGGTACGAGTCGCCGCTCACTGCGTGCCGCCCTTCCCGGCGAAGCCGTCACGCAGGGCCGTCTCGACGTCCCGGTAGGTGTCGCGTGTCTTCTTCAGCCCGTCTTCGATGGACTGCGTCCCCTCGGCGATCTTCGTGATCGCGTCGTCCCAGCTGTCGTGGAACTCGTCGCAGGCGTTGTCGAGTTCCTTGCTTCCGGTGGTCTTCGGTCCGGTGTCACGCAGAGCATTGAGTGCCGAACGCATCTCGTCCTGACTGCGGTGGAGTTCCCTGACCAACGTGTCCAGCTCGGATATGTCTACTTTGAAGCCCGCTCCCATGGCGCCGGCATCCCCCTGTCTTGCAAAGGCGCAGGTCAACTTGCTGTCGCCACACGCTACCCAACGGGTCTGTGAGAGCAGATCGAGGGTTTGCCCGTTCGCAGAACCTTCACGACCCCAGGTGAGCGGGTACGGGAGTCGCGGCCGGAGCGGACAACCACCCTTGCAGCATTGCAACGTGGGACCGCGCCACCGCAAGCCCCGCGGGGCGGTGTGTCTCTGCGTTAGCGAACGCCATAAGGTGTCTCGTGACTGAACGGGGAAGGTGCGCTTGAGGGGGCGGGAGTTGCTCCTGTGCTGAGCCCAGAGGTGTAACCCGGTTGCAGGGCAGCCGAGGGGGGTGGACCTCTGTCGCACGTGATCGAGCCGCGCATCATGCCCCTCACCGGCAGACGTGTGAGGAAACCCATGTCCTATCCGACGCTGCCCGGAAACCCGGGCAGCGCCAACCCGTATGGGCAGCCGCCCCACCAAGTGGGGTGGCAGCAACAGCCACAGCAACCGCAGTGGCAGGGGCAGGTTCCGATACCGCCCCAAGACGCTGGCCAATCCCGAGTACGGAGAGGCGATCTGGTCGGACGAACCCGCCGACAGCATCTTTCCGGACACCATTGGCGGCCGTGACGGGCGACTTGGGGATCTCACCAATCCCAAGTACGCGTACTGGCGTCGGCTCGGCATCTCCCCTGAAACGTCCTGTGGCAAGGGACTGACGGCGAAGACGCGTGCGAGCGCCGAGCGGTTGGGATGCAAGGCCGTGCTGCGCGCGACCTATATCGACCCGACCGGGGACGTGGTGGCGACGATCGCACTCGTGGTGTTGCCCGGAGACATCTCGAAGAAGGTGGAGCTGGCGCAGGCTTTCGAAGGCATGGAGAACGAGGGGGCGGTGGCACCGTTGGCAGTGCCAGGCACTCCGGCCGCCGAGTGGAAGAAGTTCGGGCGAAACGGGTCGGCGCTGGAAGCAACTGCCGGCGAACACCTGCCCTACGCCGTCGCTGCCACCGTGGGTGCTGTCAACGGGCGGCTCGCCGGCAATCTGCCGGGCGACTGGGCGGAAGACGAAGCTGAAGTGATGACCGACCGGGAGTCCTGGTACGCCGAGGCGGAAATCCTGGTCAGGATGTTCGAACTTCACGTGGATGATCTCCAGCTCGGGGGTGCGGAATCGTGACCAAGCGACGTACGAGGACGGCCGTCGTCGGCGCTGCACTGACCGGTCTCATCTGTGCATTGCCCATGGCTGCCGCGCATGCCGCCACCACGCCTTTGGGGTGGGAAGGCGATGCCCTGGGCTGCCTTTCAGCAGCGCAACAGCTAAGTCAGGGCGAAGGTGTCACCGTGGCTGTCCTGGACAGCGGTGTGGTGGCTGACCACCCTGCGGTCAAGGGGCGCGTGACCACCGGCCCCGACTACCGCGAGGACGGTCTGGGCCCGGAGAGCCCCAACTGGGGGAAGCACGGCACCGCAATGGCGTCGGACGTGCTCAAGGTCGCGCCCAAGGCCAAGGTGCTGTCCGTCAGGGTGATTGCCGACCAGGACGAGGCAGACGACGGAAAGGCCGAACGGCAGCGCGGCCCAAGTCCGATCGTGGAGGGCATCTATTACGCGGTCGACCACGGCGCCGATGTGATCTCGATGTCCCTTGGAAGCGGCGAGGTCGGCAATTACGCGGATAGCGCCGACGTTGCGGCTATCGGCTATGCACTGAGCCATGGGGTGCCCGTACTCGCGGCGGCCGGCAACAGCGGGGACGAACTCAATGAGACGGCGTTCCCACCGGGTTACGCCGGGGCCATTGCAGTGGCTGCGACGAATCAAGGCGGGGCCCGCGCCACGTTCTCAACCGTGCACACGTACAACGAAGTGGCTGCGCCGGGCACGGGCATCACCAGTGCGAAGAACACGGGCGGCTACGAAGCGGTTGACGGCACGTCCCCAGCGACTGCGCTTGCCTCCGGCGTCGTGGCTCTGATGCTCTCCCACAACCCGAAACTCACCCCCGCCCAGACGCGTGCGATCCTCACCAGCACCGCCCGTCACCCGCAGGGCGGGTGGAATGCGTTCCTCGGACACGGGCAGATCGATGCCGGCGCCGCTGTGAAGGCTGCGGCCTCGCCGCCGGACGACAAGACGGTGCCGGTGAAATACGAGGGCAAGGAACACTTCGCCTCCCCTGTGGGTACGCCCAGGACGACCCATCCGGCGATGGAGCAGGAAGTGTGGCTCACCGGTTTGGGCGCCGCCGGTGTGGGGCTCCTGATGTTGATCGGTGGGCTGCTTCTGGTGTTGCTGGGGCGGCGTAGGAATGGCGGCGGTGCACCGGCCACCGTCCCTCCTTCGGGACCGTTCCAGGTCTGACTCTCATGGTGGGGCGCGCGGCAGTCCCTCGGTGCCGGCGAGGCTCCCCTGAAGCGGTTGTTGTCGATTCGCATCGGAACAATCGCCTCACGGAGCCAACGCTGTACGACGTACGGTCCAAACTCGCGTCACACGAAGAACGTCACCAACAGGCTGACGACAAACCCCACCACCCCCACCGCGATCATCACGAACACGGTGCCGAGCAGGCGCTGGCTTGCGGCCTCCTTCGCGCGGCGGAAGTCGGCGGTGCCGCCGAAGGCGAAGCCGGTGGTGATGCCGAGGATTCCGATGCCGAGGGGGACGATGGCGCCGAACCACCATGCGCAGCCGACGGCGATGGCGCCGACCCAGCCGTGATCCTGCTGGTAGGACGTGTCACCGGTCTTGACGGCGTCGAGGACGTCGCCGCGCTGGTACAGGGCGTCGCTTCTGAGTTCGGCGTTGAGGTCCTTGGTGGTGCCGTCGGCGGTGGTGAAAGTGCCGTAGCACCACTTGGTCTTGGTCTGCTTTCGCGAACTGCTGGAGGTGCTCGACGAACTCGAGCGGTACTTGTAGTCGACGGTGCAGGTCTCGACGGTGAGCTTGCCCGGTGTGGAGGTGGCGTACGAGTACGGGCCGAGGTAGGCGCCGAGGGCCAGGAGAACGACGCTTACGAGGATGAGGCCCGCGCCGATGAGGCGGCCGAGGCCCGCGTGCCCTTCCGGGGTGGTGTTCGTCGGTGCGTTCCCGTGCAGCTGTGCCATTGGGGGTGACTCCTCAGAGTGCGGAAGAGTGCGAGAGTGCGGATACGGGCATCACAGGGCGAATGCGCACACGAGTGCTGTCAGGACGCCCAGGGCGAACAGACCGCCCAGGAGGGGACCGGTGATGGTCCGGGCCGGCAAGGAACTCCAGGAGGCCGCGAAGCCGAGGCCGTTGCGGGAGCCGAAGCCGGTGAGGAGGCAGTGGATGCCGAATGACAGCAAGGAGAGGCAGAGCGCGAGGATCGCGGCGTCGTCTCCGGGGTCACGGTCCTGCGGCTGCTCGAAAGTGCCGTCCACTTGTACGACCGGGATTTTCGCACCGGATTCGAAACGCGACGAAGTGTCCACTTCTACATTTCGGTAAGCGGTCCCGCCTTGTTGAGCCATCCAGTTTCCGGTGCAACTGAAACGGAGTTCTGTCGAACGTCGATGCGTGCCGTAGTGGGTCTTCGTGTGTGTCTCACATGAAGAAATCGTGAGGGTCCCCTCGGTGCCGTCACCGGCCAGTTCACTGCGCAGTTCCGGAATGGTCACCGTGGCGACGGCCACGGCCGCGAGGAGCAGTCCCAATCCGAGGAGTCTTCCCGCCCACCGGGCTGTGCTGCTGTAACGCGGCTGAGCTGTCACCACTTTGGGCGTCCCTTTGAATTCCTTGACGATTTCTTGACCAGTCGACTTCCGAGTCGTGCGCGAGGAGTCTAAGCTATCCGCCTGTCGTGCAATATGACGTACAGCAACGGGAGTTCGGGGGAGCGTCATGACGTTCGGAACTTTTAACGTGGACACGGATGTCCTCCGGCAACAAGGGCAGCGATTCGCCACTCTCGGGGGTGATTTCGCGACCGCGTCCAAGCGGCTTGAGGGTGCCCTTGAAGGCATCGGGGAGCCCTGGGCGGATGCGACTTTCGGAGAAATCTTCGGGCAGGTCTACACGCCGATTCGTGACGGCATCTTCACGTCGATGGACAGCCTCGCGGAGCGGCTTCATCAGATCGGGCAGAACCTGCAGGACAACGCACGTGACTACGACGCATCGGACGCGTCGAACAGTGGCCTGCTGGACAGGATCTCCGGTCAACTCTAGGCGCATTCGGGACTATTGACATGTCGCTCACACTGCCCGGCGAGCTCGTCTGGGTACTCGACCTCCTCGGCTACAGCTGGCCCGAGGCCGATGAGGAAGCGCTGCATCAGGTGGCCGAGGCCTGGCGGGCTTTCGGCAAGGAGCTGGAGGAGATCCAGGCGCAGGGCGAGGGCTTCGCCCGGACCGTCGTCTCCAGCAGTTTCGGTACCGCGATCGAGGGGTTCAGCAAGGACTGGGGCGCGTACACGGGCGCGAACGGCGAGGACCGCTACATCCCTGACGCGAGAACCGCGTGCGACGTGATCGCCCTGGCCTTCGACGTGGCCGCGGTGGCGGTCCTCACGGCGAAGTTGGCCGTGATTGCGCAATTCATCGCCCTCGCGATGGAGATCATCGCCGCGCAGGCGGCGGCCCCCTTCACCTTCGGGCTGTCCGAGGTCGGCGCGCTGGGTGCCACGCAAGCCACACGGCTGATCGTCCGGGAACTGCTGGACCGCCTCAAGAAGGAGGTCATGGAGGCGATCACCAAGGCCATGGAGCACGCCACCATGGACGCCCTCAAGAAGGTGGCCAAGAAGGTCGTCAAGGAGCAGGTCAAGCAGTTCGTCCAGGAGCGGGTGGTCGACGCGGCCAAGGACAAGGCCCGCGAGGCCGCCGTCGGAATGGCGCAGAACCTCGGTCAGCAGGGCATCGAGGCCTACTTCGACGCACGGTCCGGTATCGATCTTGGAGAGACGACGGACGTCGCCAAGACGGCAGTCGGCGACTATGTGGACGGCCTCAAGAACGAGGTCACCGGAGGTGAGGGGTCGGCACTCGCCGGCTACGTGGCTCCGGCCACGTATGTGGACCACGCGAAGGAGACCGTCAGCGGGGCGGTCGGGGATCGGGCGCAGCACGGGGTCGATGCGTTGGCCCGGCATGGATCCGGTGTCGGGGACGCCGACACCACGTCGATGTCCGATGGGGCGGCGACCGGTACCGCCGCGACCGGTACCCCCGCGGCGCCCGGCTCCACCGGTCCTTCTGCTGCCACCGGCACTTCGGGGTCCCCCACCCCGTCGGGGCATACGGATGACTGGGCTCGTAACGAGTTCGGGTGACGCGTCGCGGACATCACGCTCGTAGCAAGCCGCTCTCAAGCGCTGCCCCGGTGCCTTACATACGCGGGCGATGAGCAGGGTAGCCCCAGATCTAGAACAGCAGGCCGTGATGTTGCAGGTCACGGACTGCAGTCTGCAACTCGTGTAAGCGTCCCGCGCGCTCTTTCACCGGCACACCCAGTCGGGCCGAGGTGGGTGGGTCATGGATCTTCGCCAAGTGACGCGTATCCCCACCTCGGTCCATTTCGGCGGCCAGGGCTGGAGCCGTATGGCCTCGGCGTTCCCGGTCCGGTTGAGCCACCTCGAATCGGTTCCGCGCCGAAGGTGATCAAGGAAGTGATCGCGAACCGGTGCCGCATCTGCGAATTTACGAAGCCGGCATTGCGTAGACGTAGGATGAATTCGGCGAATTGGGGAATTCAGGGCATAGGTAATCGGCCCGTGGTGAATGATCAAGTTCGTGATCCCGGTAGCCTCTCAAAGATCAATAAGCTCCCGCACGCGTCGAGTTGAAACCGACTGCCAGGTTGCTGCGCCGACCGTGTGTTGAAGCGTTCGCAGATGCGTTGGTAGGTTCACGCCGGTCGAGACACGCCGACCCTCCCGATGAGGTACCCCTTGGACAGCGCCGCGAACAATTCCGACAAGCGCGTAGATGACTCCGAGTTTCTGGAGATGACCCAGCAGGACGCCGCCCAGGCCAAGATCCTGCGGCAGTCCCTGGAGCATCTCGCGTCGGGGCTGGGAGGCGCTGCGCTCAAGGAGATGGCTCAGGAGGTCCTCTCCGGACGGATGGGGCTGCGCGAGGCGGCCGATGTCTCGGCGTACGCCGAGGAGGCGGTGCAGCAGTCTGCGCCGCTGGCCGAGAAGTGGGCCTCCATGTCCGACAGCGAGCGGGAGGCACTCGCCGCTGACGGAGAGCGTCGGCTCGAGGAGGAGCGGCGGCAACTCGACGACGAGCGGCGTACGGAGTCGGAGAACCGTTCGGGTACGAAATCGCGTCACGACGGGCGCGGCTGGTCCGTGTACTGATCGGCCCTCGTGCTGAGCGGTCGTACCTGTGGCGACCGGCCGTGCCCGGCGGCCGGACCGCTGATCGATGAGCTGATGCAGGCGATGGGGGAGATGTGAGCTTTCGAGTAGAACCCGGTGCGATCGACGGCTTCTCGAAGCTGGTGGGACGCGCCGCCGACGGCAGTGCGCAGGCTGTCTCGTACACCGGCACCCATGCGCAGATCGAGAAGTCGGTCGGCGGTGAGGCCTGGGATCTGGTCGCGGGTGACCACGATCAGTATGTGAGCGAGGCCAAGAAGGCTCTGGAGAAGGTCAAGAGCCTTCTGGAGGCCTCCGAGAAGGAGCTGACCGGCACCGCCAAGTACTACCGGGAAACGGACAGCGGCGAGGCGGCCAAACTCGACGCCACCTATCCGGGTTCCAAGGTCTCGGACGGCGGTTCCGGCGGTGACCCGCACGACTTCTCCGACGCCAGTGACGCCGCGGACACGCTGAAGCCGCCCGGTGATCCCAGCAACCCCATCGTCAAGTACGCGTCGGGCCATGCGGACGAGTACAAGATGAATCCCGTGCAGAAGACGCTCGGCAGCGTCCTCGACCTGGGCAGCCCCTCGGCGATGGCCGTGGAGGCGTCCAAGCTGCTCTTCGACTTCGACCCCTTCGGCGTCTGCACGAACTGGGTTTTCGGGGACTGGAACAAGTACAACGACTGCTCCGACGTATGGGGCAACCTCGCCTCGTTCTGCGACTCGGTGTCTGCGAATGTGCGCAAGGGCACTCAGAACGTGGGTGTGAGCTGGGACGGCAATGCCGCGAACGCTGCCAGCGTGTATTTCGACGAGTTCACCAAGAAGCTCGACGAGATCAAGGAGACCTTCAAGTCTCTGCAGGAGTGTTATGCGCAGGCCGCGCAGATGGCGTTCCAGTTCGCGGAGTTCCTGAAGTCGTTCCTGGTGATGTTCTGCGACCTGCTCGTCATCTGGCTCGTGAACCTGCTCGCGGCGCAGGCCGTCAACGCGATTCCCGTCGGCGGGCAGGCCGCGTCGATCGCCATGTTCGCGCTGGCCGCGGCGCAGGCCATCCGGCTCATGCAGATGTGGGCCGAGGCGGCCAAGGCCTTCGACACCTTCGCGTCGGCGCTGGCCGCGCTCGGTGTGGTCATGTCGGCGGCCGTCAACGGGTTCTCGGCGGCGGACGGGTTTCCGCAGGTGGGGACTGGTGGTTACGACCATGCCGCGGTATGAGGGCACCAGGGTATGAGCGGGCTTGACGGTATGAGCGGTATGGGCGCGATGCGCGCCAGGAGCCGTAGGAATAGCAGTAGTAGTAGGAATAGCAGTAGTAGAAGGAGAGAGCGGTCCGGGTCATGAGTTTCTTCGGTGGGGTCAGCGACCTCGAGCTCTTCCTTTCTCGGTGCCAGGTCCTGAGCGTCAGCTCGGTGCCTGTCTGCCTGGCCGCCATGGTCTTCTTCATCACGGAGGAGGGCTGGCATTTCAGCCTGCTCCTGTGTTGTGTCCTGCCGTTCATCGCCGCCTACCTGGGCGTCCGCGGCAAGCGGGAGATCCGTGCCGGGCTGGCCGCGTCGGGGCTTGCTCTCGCCGTTGCCACGCTGCCGTTGTCGTTCGTATTGGCGTCCCTTGAGGGGGCGTAGCGCCAACTCCGCGTGGCTTGTGGCGGTTTGATCCACCATCGGAGCCGCCGGTCGTGACCGCTAAGCTGCACTGCCATGACTACGGGTAGCGGTGGAGCGGCCAACAGGCCTGAAGGGACGGGCGGGCAGCCGCAGTTCAGCGGTTCTGCCGGGGCGAGCGCGGACGAGCTGCGGGCGCAGTTCCATGGCCAGGGCCGATCTGGGCTCGTGGAGGAGCGGCGGCGCGAGGCGCGGCAGGCACGAGGGATGTACGCGGCGATCGCCGGGTTGGTCGCCGTGGTCTGCCTGGGTCTGATGGTCGTACGCCTCGGGCAGGGCGATGCGCTCGGCGTCTGGGTTGCCACCTACGGCGTGGGTGTGGCCCTCGGGGGTTGGGGATTTGTGCTCGCCCGGACCGGTCACACGCGGTGGGCGATGATGGTGGCGTGTATCGGCGGAGCGTTGGCGGCTGTCGGCGACAGCCCCGCAT
Source organism: Streptomyces sp. NPDC111606 (assembly GCF_055656945.1). Classification (NCBI taxonomy): domain Bacteria; kingdom Bacillati; phylum Actinomycetota; class Actinomycetes; order Kitasatosporales; family Streptomycetaceae; genus Streptomyces; species Streptomyces sp. NPDC111606. The sequence continues at coordinate 39,645 of NZ_JBVKBY010000011.1, read as the reverse complement.
TCCGTTGAGGCGGGTGGGGCGGGCCGGCTGGTAGCCGCTGGCTGACAGCCGGGGGTTCGGCTCAGCTACCGACCGGGGACCAGGCGGTGGCCGCCCGGATCGGCATCCGAAGAGACCTCACGCCGGACGGCGCTTGTTACCGACCAGGTAGGCGATGCCCCAGGCGGCGGCCGCCGCGAGCACGAGGCCGAGCAGGGAGAACCAGTCGACTCCGTCGGTGGTTTCGTCGGTCCACCAGGCTTTGGCCGGCCAGAAAGGCTCGTACCTCAACAGGTCCCAGACGGCACTGGGCGACTCCGCGTCGGCGAAGACGAGCGGGATGGCGTTGGTGTAGCCGAAGAACGCGCCGAGCGCGGCGATGATGGCACCACTGATCCAGGCGCCGTTGTTGCGGTGACCCACCATGCCGATCAGGCAGCCGACTATGGCTCCGTTGATCAGCGCGTGACCCAGGTAGAGGGTGTTGGCGGTCGTGACCGACTGGTCCTTGTACGTGGCCAGGATGAGACCGCTGTAGAGCATCGACACGATGACCGACGCGAAGAAGCCGAGGAAGACCGCGCCCACCGGGTGACCGCTTGCGTTCGGCCGCTGCCCGAAGGGGGGTGCTGCCTGGAACTGCGGTGCCTGGTGCATCGGATACGTGGATTGCATCGGTTGCATGGACGGCTGTCCCGGCGCCGGGGGCGCTCCGGGGTACATCGGAGGCTGGCCGGGGGCGGGCGGCGGGCCGGCCTGCATCGGGGGCTGCCCGGGGGCGAGCGGGGGCCCGAACCCCTGGGGCTGCTGCTGCGGAGGCGGGGCGGGCTGGGCGTAAGGGTTGTTGGGGTCCTGAGGGGGTTGCGGAGGCTGCGGTGGCGGCTGGAACGGTGGCTGGCTCATTGAAATCCCACTGAGTGAATAGGTAAGAACAGCAAGTTATCAGTGAGATCAGGAGGGGGCCGTCGGGGCTGGGGCGGGCGGCGTGAAGGGCGTTCAGGGGAGCGGCGGGGAGAGCGGCGAGCAGCAGTCGGCACTCGGACGAGCGCCAGATCGCCGTGCGGACAGTCCGCCTTGAGTGGCTCGGGGTTCACAGCGCGAAGCTGCGCGCGGACCTCGCAGTCGGCCGACGCCGTAGGGCAGATCGAGGATTCGGGTTACCCATAGGCGGTCGAAGTGATCGGCGATCAGCCGGAGCGCCTGTGCGGAGGGCGGTCCTGGTCCCTCGGCACGGCCTGCGCCAAGCGGCGAACGAACGCAGCACAGCAAGTGCGGTGGCTTCCTGTGTAGGGACGCGATGCGTAGTCGTCAGTCGGTGGTTCGCAGTGCAGCAGTCCAGAAACTGGTGTCCGTGCCTGCGTGGTCGAGGTCGGGCAGCGTGTCCTTCAGATCGTCTCTGATCGCGACGCGCTCGATACGGCTTCCTGCCGCGGCCAGCATGCACCGGGTCACAAGGTAGTGCTGGAGCAGGTCGATGAACGCGGGCAGGCTGCCGGCGATCAGCACGGCGCTGGTTTCCTGCTCTCCGCCGTCGTCCGGCTCGTCCGGCTCGTGCGGCTCCTCGGGCTCGTCGTCGAAGTAGGCGTCGTAGTCGTCTTCTGCGCTGCTCCAGTCGTCCGCACCGAACAGGACGACCTGCCCCGTTCCGCCGTGCAGGACCAGGTCACCGGCACCCCACGTACCGATCTTGTAGTACGCACCTGGGACGGCGTCTGCCGACAGGTCGCCAGGGGCGAGCGGGGACAGACCAACTTCGTCCAGAGCCTCGAGCCGGATTGCGGCCCCCTCGAAGGCGGGCAGTCCTACGTCCGTGAGTACGCGGCGCGCCTCCGCGTCGGTCACCCCCTCGGGCAGCAGGCCGGCGGGCAGGCGACGTACGACGCCCGGTTCGAAGAGGTCGGGGTCGTACGAGCCTCGGCGGGATGCTGTCCCGCGGTGCAGTGCGGGGAGGAAACCGGGGTCGTCGAAGAGCGGTTCCCCGTGCACCTTGCTGATGTGCGGACTTACGGCGGGGTCGTGGAACTCGACCGCGAAGATGCCGCCGAGCCCCGTCACGACCAGGAGGTCGCCGACCCTCACCTGATCCGACACGAAGGGTGGTTCCAGGGTGTCGAACACGGTCAGATCGTCCCAGTCGGGTGTGACGTTGCGTTCGGTGTCGGTGAGCCAGAGCGGCTCGCGCCGCCCCGGTGCCGGCATCTCCTCCGGCCAGGGACCGGCCAGCTCCTCGCCGGTCTCGGCGTCCCAGACCCGGTATCGCTCGTCCCATTCCCCCGGAGCGGAAACGACGTGCCGACCGGGGAGATAGTCCTCAGGGGCGACGACCGGGTCTCCCAGTGGGCCAGGCCGGACGTACGCGGCGTTCAGGGCGCCCGGCGGCCGCCAATGGGCCCAGCGCACCTGCCACGGCAGCGGCCGGCCGGACGAGGCGATCTGGGCGGCGGTCTCCGTATCGCCACGCACCGTACTCATCAGGTGCAGCCACGATGCCCATTCACCCTGGGACAGGGAATCGACGCCGCACATCCACAAGTTGACTGCGTCGCCGGCCGGGGACGCACCGTTCAGGACGTACGAGTCGTCGGCGTGCGCCGCGTCGATCAGGGCGACTTGATCGATACGGGCCACGAGCCGGCCGGAGCGCTGAACGGAGTCGAACTCGCCGGCCTGCACGGCGTGCATCGCCAGTCCTTGTGCCAGGTACCGGCCGGTCGTCCCTGCCGCGGGCTGATCGCGCAGCCATGCGACTAGCTCCCCATTCACGGCTCGTACGATCTCGGCATCGGTGGTCAGACGCAGCGTTTCGGCGTGCCGCTCGTCACGGAAGCGGACCCAGCCGTCGCCCTCCACCTCAAGAAGCTCGCCAGCAGCCTCCAGCGTTGTGGCGACATCCGGAGACCGGCCCACATGGGACCCCAGCGCTTGGGCGAGGGCGGTCCACACAGGCAAGGGAGTACGACGGACCTCGGCCAGGGCGAGGGCACGCAACGCTTCGTTGTCGGGGCCGTCGTGCAGGTGTCCCACAGCCTCTTCGGAACTGCTCGGTTGCAGTGCCACGACCAAGTGATCGTGTGCCAACCGGACGTCCGGCAGGTCCCGTTCGATCACGACCTTGAGACCGCCGCCCACGGCCAGTACACCGGTGAAGCGGTGCACCATGCGCTCGGGCTCGGTGGAGCGCCGGGTACGGCCCGCACGGTGGGCATTGACGATGATGACCAGCCCGCCACCGAGCGGGGAGTCCTCCAGCTCGAATCCCCAGACCGCCCGCTTCTCCGGCAGAGCGGTGAACTCCGCAGCCGTCATGACCCGATCGATGACGTCCTCGCAGGTCAGCCCGGTGGCATCCACGAGAACCGCCTCGCCTCGGGCCTCACTCAGCTGCAGCAGCGTCTCTGTACGTCCAGACCCGGGAGGGCCGGTCAGCTCGGCCACTCGCTGGGTGCCGCTGTCCGACCACTCCAGGAGCTCGGCCAGGGCTTGGTCGGGTGACATGGGCGACTGGGTGGGTGTCTGACGGCTCAAGGCTGACCTGCTGACTTCCAATGTGTTCGGCTTGGCGGCCCGAGGTGTGGGTACGGCTGCTGCCGGTCGAGTCCGTGCTGTTGCTGGACGTGCCGCCGTCGCCGGGCTCGTACGCCCGGAGCGCTGGGCCGGTATCCGACCATCCGGCGTGCCCTGCGTACTGCGACGGTCCAGGTGCGTGGGATGCGTGGCTGGTGGCGGGGCCGCTCACGGGTTCCAGCACTCCACTGAGGCGCGTTCATTCAATGAGGTGTGATCCTGTGGCGGTCGCGACAACGTGACCGGGAGGGATGGCAGGGACGTCCGCCTTACCCGGTACACCCCTCGCCAGCACGACGCAGCTTCAGCCGTTGTCGTAATTGTCAATACCTGTGGATCTGAGGCCCCTACCTGATCTCTGCTGCCGAAGTCCTGCACGACGCCGCACGGAAACGCAGTCACCACGGCCACCCGGGCCTCCAGCTGCCGGCACCGCAGCCGCTGCTCGGCGGCTTCAGTCCTGCCGGGTGAGGATGTACCGGTTGCCCGAGTCCGGGTCGCCGATCCAGTAATAGAGCGTCGGCTTGTCCTGCGTACCGCCGAAGGTCATGAACGGCAGCTCGCAGCCCTCAATGTCGAGGCCGATGCCGTCCTCCTGCAAGCCCTCTCTCCAGTGGCCGGTACCGTTGCATTCCTCGGGCTCGTCCTCATAGTCCGCGGCGAAGGGATAGCTGTCCGCGCCGTTTGCCACAGCCTTGCCGGAGGCTTCGAGACGCAGCGTGCCGCCGTGGCCGTCGGACCAGGTCCCGGCCAGCTCACCGGCGGTGAGCCGCGGTGGTTCATACGCCTTGAGGATGCCTGCCGGATAAGCGGCGATCCCCGCGACGAGCACCGCCAGCCACAGAGCCACGCCCCCGCCTGCAGCCGCTGCCACGACGGCCCAGCGGGCGCCGGTGCTGCGCCGCCCCGCCGCGGCCCGGGCGACGAGGGTGGCCGGGGCCAGTGCGGCGACGAGTCCGAGCCAGAGCAACGGATAGACCAGGAACCCTGCATCCCCCGACCTCAGCACCAGCGAACCCACGACGATCGCGATTGCGGCGGCCACCGCGGCGATCACTCCCAGGCACCACCACCAGCGGTCCCGCCGGCCCTTCCGCCGGGCAACCCACCTCGAGAGCAGATGCAGCGGAAGCACCGCGACCGTCGATCCGAAGATGGCGAAGAGGGTCAAGAAGATCGCCATCACGACGGCCGTCACCAGATACCCGAACAGCGCAGGGAAGCCGCCCGCCAGGAACCACTCGTTCTGGAAGCTCAGCAGATACGCCGCGGTCACCACAGTCACCGCCTCGGCGCCGAGCATCACCGCCCCGGCCAGCCAGGCCGCCCAGGCACCGCTCCCCGGGGGACGTACCGGCTGGGGCGGTAGTACCGCCTGTCCCCACCCCGCAGGCATGGTCTGTGTCATGCGCACCCCTCCGTCGTCTGTCCAGGCCAGGAGCAGTGTGCACTGGTGCAAAAAGGTATCTGCACCGGGGTCGTGCCACCAGCGGATGTGTGCCACCTTCGTCGCACTGGCTCGGCGGGCGATGGACCGAAGGTTGGGTGGGCTGGTAAGCAGGTGTTCCGTCTCATGGCACCTCGCCTCCGTCTCACCTGAGCTTGTTCGGCTCGCCCGCCAGAGACGACGTCATGCGAGACCCAAGGCGCGAGCATTCTCATGATTCGGTCACGATGAGGTCGAGTCCGTGATCGGGGTGCACGGTTGTTGGTGATGAGGCGTCAGACACTTTGATTCATCAACGACCGCTTCCGTCGTTCCGCCGCCGACCCCGCACGGTGGGTCGTCTCACCAGCCGAGTCACCGAGCAGACCCGCGTTGCACCGCGGGTTGGGAAGGCACGTCCGTGCTCAACGTAGTCAACAACGACGGAACCACCGAGACCGGATCCCTGATGGACGACATCGTCCGCGAGGGTGCCCGAAGGATGCTCGCTGCGGCCTTTGAGGCCGAAGTCAACCAGTACATAGCCGAGTTGGCTGGTGAGCGGGACGAGGTCGGCCGTCGTCTGGTGGTCGCAAGCGGCTCTCGTCGGAATCCTCGCGCCTTGGTGCCGCAGGTCCCCGAAGATTAGCGAGGTCCTGCCCCTGCTCTACCTCCACGGACTGTCCTCCGGGGATTTCGTTCCCGCGATGGAGCAGTTTCTGGGCTCGACGGCCGGCCTCTCACCGGCGACGGTCACCCGGTTGACGAAACAGTGGACCGACGACCACACCGCCTTCAAGGCCCGCGACCTGTCGGATTCCGACTACGTCTACGTGCGGGCCGACGGCGTCCACCCCAAGGTCCGCCTCTGCCAGGCCCACTCCTGCATCCTGGTCCTCGTCCGGGTGGGTGTGCGCCCCGACGGCCGCAAGGATCTCATCGCGCTGGCCGAGGGGCTGCGTGAATCGACCGAGTCGTGGGCGGATCTGCTGCGTGACTGCCGCCGACGCGGCATGCGTGATCCCGAACTCGTCGCCGGCGACGGCGCGATGGGCCTGTGGAGGGCCCTCGCAGAGGTATTTCCGCCGGCCAGGCACCAGAGGTGCTGGGTCCACAAAGTCCGCAATGTCATGAACGCGCCACCGAAGGCTACTCAGCCCGGCGCGAAGTCGGCCCTGCAGGAGATCTGCAACGCCGAGGACCGCGACCACGCCGAGAAGGCGATCAAAGACTTCGAACGCGCCTACGGAGCGAAGTGACCCAAAGCGGCCGAGAAGATCACCGACGAAGTCGACGAGCTCCTCACGTTCTACGACTTTCCCGCCGCACACTGGGTGCACGTGCGCACAACCAATCCCATCGAGAGCACCTTCAGCACCGTGAAGTTGAGGACCAAGGTCACTCGCGGGGCCGACAGCCCGACAGCAGCCCTCGCGATGGTGTTCAAGCTTGTCGAGTCCGCCCAGGGCCACTGGCGCGCGGTCACCACACCCCACCTCGTCGCCCTCGTCCGCAACGGCGCCCGCTTCAAGAACGGTCACCTCGTTGAGCGTGCCGAGGACGCCGCATGAGCCGACCCTCACACGGCACACTGCATCACATCGAGCTGTGGGTGCCCGACCTTCACCGCGCAATCACCTCGTTCGGCTGGCTGCTACGGGCGCTCGGTTACGCCGTCCACCAGAGCTGGGAGAAAGGACGCGGCTGGCAGCTCGGATCGGCCTACCTCGTCATCGAGCAGTCCCCGGGCCTCACGGCCGAACGCCACGATCGCTGCCGGCCAGGACTGAACCACCTCGCCTTCCACGTGAAGGACACCACCACGGTCGAGAAACTGGCCACCGACGCCGAGCACGGCTGGCAGCTGATGTTCTCCGAGCGGCATCCGTACGCCGGCGGCGGACAGCACTACGCCACCTACCTGGAGAACGATGACGGCTTCGAGGCACCACTCGTCGCGATCAACCCACCCGAACGAACCTGACCTCAATCGGTCCACAGGTCTTGAGCATTGCTCGCCGACTTCCCCACCCCCGGCGATCCACGCAGCGACAGCATCGGCGCGGCCTTCGGAGGGTCGAGCAGCCAGTCCAGGATTTCCAGCTCTGCATCCTCGCTCAACACTGTCATCACCTCTGTCCGGCCTGACCGATCAGGGTACGTCAGCGCCGAGAGCCGATTCTTCTTCGTCGTTCCTGTCGCTGTACTGCTGCCGGTCCTGTCCGGCGGGGTTCGCGCCGATGGTGCTCGATCAGTGCCTGTGCCACTTCATCGAGCACATACTGCGGTTCACGCGAGGCGCAACCGGCCCGCCCAGTCCGTGTTCGCGAGTCCGACCCCTGGGTCGTCGCTGATTCGACGGGCTAGGCGGCGAAGTTGCCTTGAAGGAGTCCGTGGCCGCGATGCCGAGGGCCGACGCCACGTCTCGGGCCGCCTCTTCCGCGGACCTGGTTGAACGGAGGAGACCTGACCGCCTCCGCATTCAGCATGCCTCTTCGAGCAGGGACGGACGTGCTCGGCCGGCGCGCGCAAATGACGCATCGCGGAATTGGGTGGAACGCGTCGGACCCGATCACGGAACAGGCTTCCGCGGCAACGCCATTGGGCTCAGAGCAGCCCGTGCCACATCTGCTCGACGATGAGTGACCACCAGGCCCCCGGATCGGTGAGCGCCGAGCCGTCGATGGCGACCAGCTGTTCCTGGAGTTCCGCGACCGCGGCACCTGCCGCGAACGGGTCGAGTCCCTGCATCCGGTCTCTGGCCGCCGCCAGTTCTGCGAGTGAGCGTGCGTAGGCTCCGAGCGAGGTGTTCACGAAGCGGGCGGATGCGGTGACCGGGTCGATGGCCCAGACGGCGCCGAGGCCGTTGGGTTCGGTCGAGCCGGGCAGGCATTGCACCGCGAGGACCGCGACGCCGTCCCAGCCAATGCGGGTCAGGTGGGCGAGGACGGCGATCTTGTCCTCGTCGGCTGGACTGCGCCGTCGGCGCAGGTTGGTCGAGACGTCGACGAAGAGGCCACCGGCGGGGGGTGTGTCGGGGCGGTCTGCGGTGAAGAAGAGGGGCAGGTCGGCGGGGAGGCCGGCCGAGGTGAGTACCGACTGTGTGGCTTCGGGGAGTTGGCTTGCGGCTGCGTCGCCCGGGTCGTAGCGCTGTACGCCGTCTGAGCCGAAGACGTTGGCGAGGTGGTGGCCGAGGGCTGCGTCTGACAGTGGCTCGGTGAGGGTGACGGCCGTCGGGACCGGGGTGCGGTGGGGGCGGGGCGGGGGTTGTTGGCCGGCAAGCTGGTGCATCGTCTCGACGTGCTGGATCAGCCCGGCGATGCCTTCGGCGCGGACCTCGGGACGGGCACCATACGACTGGGAAGAGGAGAGCTCGGCGTTGCGGTACGTGTTGAGGAGCTCGGCGGTGTAGCCACCGGGCAGCAGGCTGGGGCGCAGGTCGGTGTGGATCGCGATGACGTTCTCGTTGGGGACGCCCATGCGCCGCAGCTCGGCCGAAACCTGGTACTCGCTGGGCGGCATTCCTGGGGCGGAGTTGCGGACGAGCTCCGTCTCCTCATGGGTCGTCGGATCTGTGTAAGTGAAGACCGTCGTGCTGCCGGGACCGGTGACGGGACGGGCGTCTCCTGCAGCCTCATTGCTTGAGACGGTATCGCCATGCTTATGCCGGTACATCCCAACGATTTCGTCCGCCGGCACTGAGGGCCAGACCGTCAGCTCGCCCGTGCGCCGGTCGACCACACCGCGCGCGTCTCCGATGTCGGCGGGTGGCCGCCGTTCCCCGGTCTCCGTGTCGCGCTCAAGCGGGGCTGGAGCGGCCCACACGACCCAGCCGAGGTTGAACTCCTGCATCCTGACCCCGCGGCGCATGCTTGCTGAGTCGGTAGGGTTGAGCCAACGATCTGCAGTGGCACGCGCCTGCTCCTGGCTGATCACGAGAGGACTCCTTCGAGGTCAAGATCGAGGTCGAAGAGGCTTGCGACCACGCAGGGACAGGCTTATGAGGCCAGCGCGGAGTCAGCGGAGCGAATGCGCAGGGCTTTCGCTCCGTACTCCGTCGCCACGAGCAGGACTCCAGTGGGGGACAGGTCGGCTCCGCTGAAGGGCACTTCTGACAGGAGGGCCGTCACCATGTCGCCGGCGGCCCGGTCCCAGACACGGATGTAGTCCGCGCCTTGGCTGAGCCCGAAGGCGGCACCTGCCCTGTCGTCTTCCGAGGGACGCATCAAGAGCGCAGGGTCGGCCTCAGGTACGAGTTCGGGCCGAACAAGATCGTGCACCAGCAGAGCGCCACGTGAGCCCGCCGCGTCCGCCTGGCCCGTCCCCCATGCCCCCGGTGTTCCCGCAGGGACGACGAGGACGGCTACGTACCGGCTGGTGCCATCGTCGGCGGGCAACTCGGCCACCGTCACCTCGTCGATCCCCGCCACCGGCAGACTCCACAGGGTCTGCCACGGGAGCTCAAGACCAAGGCGGTGCGTGGCTTCGGCGTACTCCGCCAGGCCGTCCTCGACGAAGGCAGTCTCCAGCAGCGCGGCACGCCCCAACGATGAAATCTCGTTGCGGGTCAGCAGCGGGGCCGTACGCAGATATGTGCGGGCCGCTGCACCGAGCGCCTCAAGCGGTACGGCTTCGACGGCGGCCCGCAGGCGCACCGGATCGGCGTGGACGAACAGGCCTGGATCAGTGAGGAGTTGGGGGAGCAGGCCGGCCCCGCATGCATGACCGGCTATGCGGTCACGTACGTAGGGCGCGGCCTTGCCCCAGTCCTGGTCCGGCACGGCTTCGAGGAGCGCGATGGCGATGCGGCTCTGGACGGCGTGCGGCTGGGGCAGGGCGGCACGGAGTGCATCACCGATCGCCGGGTGGGCGAGGCGCAGCAGAGTGCGCTCGTCGGTGGGGTCGTCAGAGGCCCGCGCCAGTTGAACGAACGGTCCGACGAGCAGCATGCCGGACGCGACGGCGCCGGACATGTCCTGTCCGGCGACCGCGCTCACGAGTCGAGTCCACAGATCGATGGGAATGCCATCGCTCTCGGCCAAGGCCAGCGGGGTGAGAAGCGTCCGCAGGGTTCCCGGGTCGGCCCCGAGGCGCTGCGCGTGCCAGTCGACGACCGAGGCGACGGACGTCGGCAGTCGCTGTCCGTCGGTGGGGTCGAACCCTTCAGGTGCGGTGAGGACGCACTGAACGGTGAGCTGAACGACCAGTGCACTCGTGCCCGCCTGATGCGCGATGGCCGCTGCCAGGGCGCTCCGGATCTGGGGATCGACAGTGAACGGCAGCTCGGGCGCACCGAATTGCGTACTCAGGGCTGCGTCGGCATGTCGCAGAAGGACTTCGGGGTCGGCCCACTGGGGATCGTCCAGATCCATGATTTGCACGGTGCCTGCCGGTAGGCCGTCAGCCATTTCGCCGGCGAGTGGGCGCGGCAGCTCGACCACGAGGCGTACGGAATCGAGCGCGGCCAGGGGCATGAGCACCTCGCGGACGAGCTTTGCCGGCTCGTCCGCCGATCGTACTGGCCCGGCCTCATCCGCATCGAGGACGACGAGAGGGACGGGTTCGTCCAGCGCGGCGAGCGCCGAGTAGACGTCCTCGGAGCGCTCGGTCTCCAGCTCGTAATGGTCCGCGAGGGCCCACAGGAACTGAGCCGCTGTCAGCCCGCGTGCGTTCGCCGCGGCGGGTGCCGGCAGTTCGGGTGGGACGGTTGACGGATCCAGTCGGTCGAGGAGCAGCTGCTTGCGGAAGTCCGGGTCACAGAGCATCAGAAATCCGGTGAGCAGCCGTGAGCGCCCACTGCCGGAGTCTCCCGTCACGATCACGACACGAGGTGCCCCCGGCCGTTCCGTACGCCAGGTGGCAAGTGCCCGTAGGGCGTTGGTGCGGCCGCCTATGTGGGGGTGAGGGAGATAGTCGTCGGCTGGATCTGTCATGGCTTTCCGTCCTCCGCTGCTGCGGACGAATGCGAAGGCATCTGGCTGCTGTGGGACCTGTGGCAGGTTCGGTCAGACGGGCAGGGCGCCCTTGAAATGCGAGGTGGGGACGTCCGGGTGCGTGGTCGCCAGCCAGCCGTGACCATGTGTGTCGCGTTCACGTATCGGGCCGGGCTCGACCGAGAGTTCTTCGGCGGCCTTGTGTGCGTCGGTCACCCCTTCGCTGTACTTCTCGGCGAAGTAGGGGTCGAACCACAGGTCGTCCTCGTCCATTTCGATGAACTCGACCTCGAACGGCAACGGGTCACCCACCCATTCCGGATCGCCGTAAGTGGCGTACCCACGGACCACTTGCCCACTGCGGGCAATCCACCACACGTCGGCATTGTGGTATGGGTCGATGGTGTAGAAATGGGCCTCGCCGCACTGTTCGCTGGCCTTTTCGGCCAATTCGTGGCCACCGAGCTGGTCCAGGAACGAGTTGCCGTACAAGAGGCGCCAGCTTTTGAATTCCGGAGTGATGAAGACCCGGAACGCGGTGGCGGGCCTTCCGTCCGCGGCGGTGAAGTCAGTGGTATCCGGCGCCACTGTGGCCGCGGAGACTCCCATGGCCGTGGTGGCTGCCCGGAGATCATGCAATCCCCACACCGACACGACGGTATCCAGCTGATCCGCGGGGAAGGCGATCCAGCGTCCGGCCGTTGGAATGGTGACCGGGCGCTCGTCCAGGAGCTTCGTACGGATGAGGCGCTCGACCGCGGCGAGGTCCTTCGCGTCGAAGTCGCGGGAACCGCTCACCTCGGCAAGGGCCCGGAGAGCGGCGGCCCGAAGCCGTCCCGGCCCTTGCCGACGGATCTGCTGGAGACGGGGGACGGCTGCTTCGCCCATCTGTACGAGGGCGTCGATGTCGTCTGGCATGAGAATCAGCCTAATCGTGGTCCGTGTTGCCGGATTCGGGTGTCTGTCCCGGTGGAGAACCCGGGGCAGGCGGGACAAGCTGGGGGCGCAGTTTGTCCCAGGTCCGTTCGAGGACGTCCATGTGGCGGGTCATCTCGGCGTCGATCGCCTGCTCTTTATGGGTCTCCACGGCTTCGCGCATGCGGTCATGTTCGCGCTTCACCTCGGTCTCCAACCGGGCCCGCGCGGCCTCTGGGGACATGCCGTCGACCGTCTGGAGGTTCGGTTCAAGAACCTTCGAATTCGGAACCAGCCTCTCGGCCACGCGACGCCGCAACTCCTCCTTCACCTCCTGGTCCGACAGGTCGCCCACGGCGTCGACGGCCGCTTGTTTATCGGGAAGCATGGCATCGCGTTGCTGCACGCCGGCCGGATCGTCCCGATAGGTGGCGCTGTAGTGAATCGGGGTACCGGCGAAACGCTCGTGCTGCAGGACGTTGGAGCACTTCATGTGCCCCTGGCCCTGACCACATGGTTCGCGCTCGGTATAGAGGCCCACGGGCTTGTACTGGGTGCCGTCGGGATCCACGCGCTGCAACCAGTCGAGCAGATGCTGTTCCGAGTGGCGGGGTGTGACTCCTGGCAGCGATGCGGGCACGGACGAATCCACGACATAGGTGACCTCGCCGTCCGGCGGCGGTCCCTGTACCTCCAGGACGGCGAAGTTCTTACCGGAGAAGTCGGGCCCGTGCCGCTTGAGCGCATCCGATTGCTCCTTGGGAAGGTTCTTGAATTCCCCGGCGTTGAACATCGTGTTCACGAACTTCCGATGCAGCTTCACGCCCAGGGACTCCCCTGACTTCTTTCCCCCTCGGTCCTTCGTCCCGGGCTCGGGTGCGGGCTCGCCCGGCTCACGGTACGGGTGCTGAACCCGTTCGGGGTTCTGGCCGACGCTGTGCTGCTGGTGGAACGAGAAGCTGAGCCTGGCCAGTGACGCCACGACGGCCTGCTGCTCGCCCCGGGACAGGTTGCCGAAGCCCTTCAGGCCATGGCTGAGCTGGTCCCTGGTGAAGGCGTGCGGTTGGTTGCCGTTGCCGCGCTCTGTCTCCCGGAGCACACGTGCGAGTTCGCCGGACTCCGTCCATCGGTCGAGGCTGTCGTGGACCCTGTCCAGGTCGACTCGGTGCACCTCACGGTTCTCGCGCAACCCTTGCTGGAGAGCGTCGGGCTCGATGCCGTACTCCCGCGAGGTGGGCTTCTCCGGGTCCTCGTGGGTACGGGAAGTGTCGGTCTCCGGTCCGCCCTCGGTGACCCTTTGGCTCTCATCCGCTGTGTCACTTGTGCCTCGGTCGTGAGGGTCGGTGTACGGATGGTCGTCGGGGTCTTTCTTCCCGTCCTTGTCCGTGGAATCCGTGCCGTCCGCAGGGTTCTTCGAGTTGTGCGGGTCGTCCTGATCGGCCGGATCATCCGGCTGCCCTGCGGGCTCCTCACTCGGTCGCCGCCCTGCCGCCTCCGGTGTGGCGGACGAGGGGCGGGTGGAGTCAGGCTGAGATCGCGGGCCGGACTCCGAGGAATGTGTGGGCACCGGGCGGCGGTTCGAGTCCAGCGGAATCGCGAAGACCCCGTTGTTCCCGTCGTGCAGCGGCCTAGAGCTCTGCTGCCCCGTCTGGGCGTCGATGTAGGTGATCTTGCCGTTGTGGTTGACGGCGTTCCACGCGTGCGCCCGCCCGTTGGCGTCCTGGGTGATGATCACGGCCTGTGAGCCGTGGCCGCTGTTGCGGAGGGTGTTCTCCAGGCGGTTGAAGGCGTCGCGTCCGTTGCCCATGTCGCTGAAGCGGGCGCCGAGGGTGTTCTCGATGCGGTCGCGGCCGCCCTTTTCGCCGCGGTCCGAGGGGTTGCCGTCGGCGTCATGGTCGGGGGTGCGTGCGCCGGCGGCTGTCGGGTTGCCGGCGTAGGTGTCGACTGTGGACAGGGCCGTGTCGACGCAGTTGTTGTTGCGCCCGGGGGCGTCTCGTCCTTCGCCGTTGATGCGCTCCACCCAGCGGCCGTCCGCCGGGTCCGGGGGTCGGGTCGGGTCGCCGTTCTCGTCTCGGGGGACCGAGTTCTCCAGGGCGTCCTGCTCGGCGCGGGTGGGGTCGGTGACGCCCCCCGGCGGGTTGGCGTTGCGGGTCTCCGACGCCGGGGTCGGAGTCTCCTTCGGCTTCGAGTTGTCCGAGGAGTCCTGCTGGTTGGGGTTGCCGGGGGTGGAGTCAGGACCCTGTGGGTTGGACTGATTGGGCTGGTTGCTCGGCACCTGGGTCACGTGGTGGATCGGGACCGGGGTGACCTGAGGCTGCTGTTGTTGGTGGTTCGGGGTGTTCGCCGAGGGTTGTTGGGTGTTGGGCTGCCCGCCCGGCTGGTTCGGGGTGTTCGGCGTGCTCCCCGCAGGCTGATGGGGTGGCCTGTTGGGGGTGGTGCCGGGGTTCGGCTGGTTCGCTGTGCCGGGCGTGCCCTGAGCCGCGGGGTTGCTGGTGGGACCGGGCTGGGTCGGCGAGTGCGGACTGTTGCTCGGCGTCGAGGCGCGCTCGGGTCCGGTGCCGGGCGAGGTCGAGGGCGTCGACGCGGGCGTGCTGGCGGAGGGCGATGCGGCCCTGGGGGGAGTCGACTGCGCCGGGTTCTGGTTCGGGGTGTTGGTACGGCTGCCGCCGGTCGAGTCGGTGCTGTTGCGAGGTGTGGTGCCGTCACCGGGGGTCGTGTTCCCGGGGTTGTTGCGAGGCGTGGTGCCATCCCCCGGCGTGGCGGTCCCCGGGTTGTTGCGTGGCGGAGTGCGGTCGCCAGGTGTCGTGCCGGGGTTGTTGCGGGAGGCGGTGCCGTCGTTCGGTGTCGTGTTCCCAGGGGTGTTGCGAGGTGCCGTGCCGTCACCGGGGGTAACCGTCCCGGGGTTGCTGCGCGGCGGAGTGCGGTCGCCGGGCGTCGTACCGGCAGGGGTGTTCCGCGGCGTGCTGCCGTCGCCCGGGGTCGTACTCCCGGGCCGCTGGGCCGATATTCGACCATCCGGCGTGCCCTGCGTACCCGGCGTACGCCCGTCCCCCGCCCCTGGAGCACGTCCGTCCGGCGTTGAGGCAGGCCTACTCCCCGGCGTTGCGGTAGACGTACCGCCCGGCGTTGAGGCAGACGCACTCCCCGGCGTTGCAGCAGGCGTACCGCCCGGCGTCGCAGCCGGCGTACTCCGAGGCGCCGCAGAAGGCGTGGCGCTCGGAGTGGAGGCAGGCCCCGTCCCCGTGGCGGAGGGCGTGCCAGGTGTACCGGCGGAAGGATTCCTCGCCGGGGCGGAGTTGGCGTTCGGGCTTGTGGCGGACGGCGTGCTGGTGCCGCCGGAGGCGCCCGGGCTGTGCTGCCCACCCGGAGTCGCACCGCCGGTGGAAGGCGCCGTGGGCGACGTCGGCATGGCTGAGCCGCCGTCCGACCGGCCGCCGGAACCGGAGGAAGACGAGTCGGCTGCCGGAGCGGGCGCGGCGTTGGACTGGGTGGGAGCGGTGGCGGCCAGGCCGTCGATCTGGGTGCCGATCGAGCCGCTCCCCGGCGAGGAGGACGTACCGCCGGACGACGTGGCCCCGGACGAGGGCGTCGACTGCGGGCTCGGGGACGACAGGCCGGATACGCCGGAACCACCGCCGGAGTGGGACGGACCGGACGAGCTCGGGGTGCCCGACGAACCGTTGGAACCGGGGGAGTTGGTTGACGGCCCCCCGGACGAGGGGTCGTCGAAGTCCGACAGGGACGAACCGGACGGGGCCACCGCCGGCCTCGAGTACGGCGTGTCCGAGGACGACGGATTCTGACCGGGGCCGGAGCCGGAGTTGGAATCGGACCCAGAGCCGGAGTCGGGACCCGCTCCCACATTCGGTCCGCCGATGTCGTTGCCGCCGGTGTCGGCCGATATCCCGCTGCCGATGTTCGCACCCGGCCCGCTGCCGTTGCTCGAACGCGACGACGTCGACGAGTCCGACGAGTCCGACGAGTCCGATGACCCCGACGAACCGGAGTCCGAGGAAGAGTTGGAGTTGGAGTTGGAGCTGCCCGAGCCGGAGTCCCCGCTTCCGCTGCTGCCGTCCCCGCTCCCGCTATTGCTGCTGCCGTCCCCGCTCCCGTCGGCCCCGACACCGCTGTTGCCGCCCGGCGACCCGGACGGCCCGTTGTACCCGTCGATACGGCTGTCGATCGCGTGGTGGAAGCGATCGCCCGCCTTCTTGCCCATGCTGTCGCGCACGCCCTCGGCGAACGTCTGCGGGCTCTGCTTCAGGGCCTCAAGGCCCGCCGTGCCACCGGCCTTCATGGTGGCGCCGACGTCATAGCCCTCCTGGGCGCCGAAGCCGACGTTCACCGTCTGGCGGATGAGGTCGGTGATGATCGCCTCGATCGCCGAGATCGCCGGCTCTTTCATGGTCTCGATGAGTGCCTCGAGCAGCGCCTTTTTGAGCTCGTCGAGGATACGGCGCACGAGGAGGCGGGCCGCCTGGGTGGCGCCCATTCCCGCTACCGAGGACAGACCGAAGGTGAAAGGCGCGGCGGCAGCCGCGGCGGCGATCTGGATGGCCAGGGCGATCAGCTGGGCGATCACCGCCCACTTGGCGAACTCGACGAGGTAGGCGCAGGTCTCCATCACATTCGCGATGAGGAAGGCGGCCTCGGCGGCGTTCCGGAGGTAGCCGTCTCCGCCGCCCCCGCCGTCGAACTTCTCGTACGTCTTCGTGAACTTGTCGATCGACTCGCCGGCGTTGTTGGCGGTCACCGTGCGGGCGCTGGTGTTGGCCTTGGTGTGCAGGTCGGTGACGTCCTCACCGAACTTGCGCCACAGGGCCGCTGAGTCTCTGAGCTTGTCCTCGTCTGCCGTAGGCCATTTGTAGCCCAGCATCTGGAGAACCCACTCGAGTTCGTCCGGCAGCATCATCGACACAGCAGAAAGCACCCCCGTCAGACAGCACGGCCGTACACGTCCCTCACCAGCCGAGGGAAATCACACAGGAGTACAGCCGTCAGCAAAGTTTACGGACTCACCTGTTGATGACTTCAGGTGTTTGCTGTCACAAGTCCGTTGCAGGTCGCCGCTGTTGCCTGAAGCGAGCGGCAGGAGGGCCGTCCGGTCACTCTGTACGGCCCTGGCTGCGCTGTCGGTGTCCCTTGACGTCGGGTCGGCCGACGTGGCCCTGGGCGCGTTCGGACTCGCCGAGCCAGAGGTGCGGGACGTACTGCTGGACCGCCGAGACCAGTTCCTGTCGGCAGGGCGCGGGGAAGGGGAGGCGGTGGCGCAGGCGGGGCAGGCCGGGGTGCAACGGCTCCTCGTCGCGGACGAGGGTCCACAGGGCGGGGTCGTCCCGGTCGATCGGGCCGGTTGGGAACAGTTCGAGGGAGTAGACCTTCTGGCTCCGGCCGAACTTGCTCCAGTACAGGCCGACTCCGGCGAGGCCCTGCCAGGGGATGACGTTGCGAAGCTTTCCGTTCTCGACCCACAGGCCCGTGGCGTCGACGAGGATCCGGCTGCGACGGTTCGCCCAGTTGGCGATGAACAGGAATACGCCGAGCGCACCGAGCAGCAGCATGAACACGAGGCCCACGTAACCCGCCGGGTTGGATTCCCCCTGCTGGTTCCCGGTAGCAACCACGACCGCGCCGACGACGCCGACCGCGCCCATCGCGATGAGCAGGACGGAGCAAGGGAGGCCGGTCATGGCGCCGCGACGGCCGGTCCGTATGACCATGGCGTCGGGTGCGGGGGAGGGCGTGTGCGAAGGCAACATGGTGCGTGAGCTTAGCGAATTGACCTACGCTGCCTCCTCATGACGACGTACGGCCGGGAACTCGGCGGGGAACAGGTAGAGACGCAGCTGCGTGCCGACGAGGGCGATCCGGTACCGCCCGGAGTGGACGAGTTCCGGTCGAGCTTCCAGAGGCAGGCGGATCCGGGGTTCGCGAGGCAGCGGTCGCAGCAGGCGCGGAGCGCGCGCGGTGGACTCATGGCTGCCGGGGCGCTGGTTGCGCTGGTCTGCCTCTTCGTGATCGTGGGACGCCTCAACAGCGGTACCCAGGCGGGTGTGGGGACCGTGCTGTACGCCGTGAGCCTCGCTTCCGCCGGTCTCAGCGTGGAGTTGGCGCGGCGCTCCCGCACCCGCCTGGCCATGATGGCGATCATTCTCGCGGCGGCGGGCGCGTCGCTGGCGGGCGCGATGCCCTGACTCGCTCGATTCCGGTCAGCGAGCCAGGGCCGGCTCAGGCCATGGGGTCCATTCTGAACCTACGGATCTTTCGGATCAGACCTTGGTGAAACACAGCGTGTAGTCGAAGCCTCGGCTGTTGCGGTACTGGATGCCGTAGTCGTACTCCGCCGAGCACTCCTGGTCCTGGCCGGGGAGCAGGGCCCCCGTCTTGTACTCGGCCTCGGGCGAGCCACAGTCGACGACCGTCGGCAGCGGATCGCCCTGAGGATCCGCGACCTTCACGCAGTCGCCGATCTCGGGGTCGTGCGTCTTGTCCTCCTCGGCCGCCGCGGACGCCGAAGCCTCGGCCTTCGCCTTGCCGCCGGTGGGGCTGGTGTTGTAGTCCCAGACGTAGTAGCCCAGCCCACCGAAGATCGCTATGACGACGACGGCGGCCTTCACCATCCGCAGCACACCGCCCGGCTGCGGGCGCTGAGGCCCGCGCGGCGGCTGCGGCTGCGGTTGCTGCGGGTATCCGTACCCTTGCTGCGGCTGTCCGTACGGCTGCTGCGGTTGTCCGTAAGGTTGCTGCGGCTGTCCATACGCCTGCTGTGGCTGCCCGTAAGGCGGTTGCGGCTGCTGCCCGTACGGCTGATTCGGATACTGCGGTGGCGGCGTCGACATGCCCGGGAACCCCGTAATTGGCTGAACGTTGAATGAAATGGCAAAGGTCAACGCGAAGTTGACCCGGCGCAGGCTATCCCCCGACAGTAGCCGGGCCGCCACCGGGTCAGAAGTAACTGATCAAGAAAGTCACCCCGGCGCCGACGAGCCCGACCCCGATCATCCCGATCGCGGCCGACCGCGTCACTCCCCGCCCCGCCGCCTCCCAAGCGGCGTCGAACGAGATACGGCTCGTCCCGAACGGAGCGAACCCGGTGGCGAGGCAGAACACGCCGAGCCCGGTGAGCACCCAGCCGCCGAAGAACGCGGCGAACCAGCGCCAGGCCCGGTCCATCCCGGCCTGGACGTAGTCGGCGCCCGTCCCGCCATCCGATACCGGGGGCTCCGTCTGCTGCACGGACAACTCGGTTCCCTGCGCGTACCGTTGCCTGACCTGCACCGCCGCGTGGGCGTCCGTGCTCTTGCCGCCCTCCGCGACGAACGTGCCCTCGCAGCGGACGGGACGGCGGTTCTTACGGCTGCTGCGGGACGCGTTGTTCGGGTAGCTCACCTCGCACTGCTGCACCGTCAGCGTGCCGTGGGTGCCCGCCCAACCCGCCGCGTACGCCCCCTCGTACGCGCCGAACCCGCTCAGCCCGAGGCCCGCGATCAGAAAGACCAGGCCGCCCGCGCGTCCCAGGCGCCCGAAGGCTCTGCCGAGGAGGCCGGCGAGGGAACGGTCGACGCCGGTGCCGTTTCCTGTGCCTTGCGTCCGAGCCATGATGATGCGGTCCTTCCGATGCGGTCCTTCTTCTCTACGGCCGGTGGGGGCCCAGCATGGCACCCCTGTGTGACGGGAGATACTTCAGGTGTCGAGAGGCGACGAGAGGCAGCGACATGACGAGGCAACCCGAGAACTCATCCAACCCGCAGGGCGCTTCGCAGGAGCGCGGCGTGCTCGACGAGGCACTCGAACCCGAACAGATCCGTTCCCTGAACTCCGCCCTGCGCAAGCTGTCCGAGACCGACGCCGGCGGCAAGGACCTGCAGGAGGCGGCCAAGAAGCTGCTCTCCGGCCGCCTCGCCCTGCGCGACGCCATGGACGACCCCGCGGTGTCACGAGCCCTGGGCGGAGGCATGGCCTCCCTGCGCGGTCAGTGGGAGTCGCTCTCGGAGGACGAGCGCGACCAGATCAGGCACGGCGAGCCGCTCACCGGCGGTGACCCCGCCGCCGGGCCGTCGGAGCCGCAGCGGGCGCAGGGCGAGGATTCCCAGTCCGGGAAGAAGAACCAGGGGCGGCACAGCGGAGGGTTCTCGCTGTACTGAGCACGCCCGAGACGTATGTTCACGCCCGGGATGTACGTTCATGCCTGAGCCGTACGTGTCATGCCTGGCGCTGCTTCCGGTACAGCGCGATGGCCGCCTCGGCCGGATAGTTGGGCACGGGGACGGTCTCACCGGTGTCCTTGGCGACCACGATCTTGCTACCGCCGGGCGGCGCCGGCTGAGGCCGCCCGGCGGCGTCCGCGACCGGTGGGAACACCGCGTACACCAGGTATCCGATGTCGAACTCAGTCACGCGCAGCTCGGCCGGAGTGCCGTCCGGCAGCTCGGGCTGCGCGTAGCGGCTGCGCACGATGGCGAGGGCCTGCTCGGAGGAGGTGGGCGGTGCCGGGTGGTCCGAGGACACGGGCGCTCTCCTTGCTGCCTCGGCTGTCCCGGTCAGAACAACCCGTGCCACATCTGCTCGACGACCAGCGACCACCAGGTGTCCGCGTTGCCCAACGCGGACGCGTCCACGGCGACCAACTGCTCCTGCAGCGAAGCCACTTCCGCACCGGCCGCGACCGGGTCAAGGCCCTGCAGCCGCTGTCGTACGGTGGCGAGCAGTGCCAGGGAGCGAGCGAACGCAGCGACCGAGACATTGACGTAGCGAGCCTCGGCAGTGACCGGATCCACGGCCCAGAGGGCGCCGCGGCCGTCCGGCTGTCCCGAGCCCGGCAGGACCTGCACGGCGATGACCGCGACCCCGTCGAAGCCGATCCGGACCAGGTGCGCCAGGGCACCGACCTTCTCCTCGCCGGCCGGGCTGCGGCGCTCACGCAGATTCGTGGCGACGTCGGTGAACAGGCCACCGGCCGGAGGGGCGTCGGACCGGTCGGCGGTGAAG
Source organism: Streptomyces sp. NPDC111606 (assembly GCF_055656945.1). Taxonomy (NCBI): domain Bacteria; kingdom Bacillati; phylum Actinomycetota; class Actinomycetes; order Kitasatosporales; family Streptomycetaceae; genus Streptomyces; species Streptomyces sp. NPDC111606. Next base: position 18,840 of record NZ_JBVKBY010000011.1, on the reverse strand, counting down.
AACAGCGGGAGGTCGGCCGGCAGCCCCGCCCACGTGAGAGTCGCCCCGGCAGCCTCGGGCAGCGCGCTGCCGGTGATGTCGTCGGCGTCGAAGCGACGAACGCCGTCCTCGCCGAAGACCTCGACGAGATGACGCCCGAGGGCCACGTCACGCATCGGCTCGGCCGGCGTCACCTGCGCGGGAACCGGCAGGCGGTGCGGCCGGGGCGACGGCTGCCGACCGGCGATCCGATGCATCGTCTCGACCTGCTCGACCAAAGCCTCGATGCCCTCCGCACGTGCCTCGGGACGAGCCCCGTAGGTCTGTGAGCAGGAGAGCTGGGCGTTGCGGAAGGTGTTGAGGAGTTCGGCCGTGTAGCCGCCGGGGAGCAGGCTGGGACGCAGGTCGGTGTGGATGGCCAGGACGTTCTCGGTGGGTACGTTCATCCGCCGCAGCTCCCCCCACGCCTGGTACTCGGCGGGAGGCAGGCCCGGGGCTGAGGTGCGGAAGAGGGTGGTCTCCTCGCCGTTCGACGGGTCCGTGTACGTGAAGACAGCGGTGTTGCCGGGACCCGTGACGGGACGGGCACCGCCTTGGGACGCACCCGCGCCGCCGTGCTTCTGCCGGTACATCTGCACAACTTCGTCGACCGGCACCGACGGCCAGACCGTCAGTTCGCCGGTACGGCGGTCCACGACCCCGCACGCGTTGCCGATGTCGGCAGGCGGCCGCCGCTCCCCGGTCTCCGGGTCACGCTCGGGCTCCGCAGGCGCCGCCCACACGACCCAGCCCAGGTCGAACTCCTGCATCCGGACCTCGCGGCGCGGCTCCGTGGAGCCTTCCGGGTTGAGCCAACGGTCGGCGATGGCGAGCGCCTGCTCCTGGCTGGTCACGGGGAGGCTCCTTCGAAGTCATGGGTTGTGGGTGCCTACGAGGCTATCCCCGCGCCGGTCGCGCGCATACGGAGGGCCTTCGCCCCACGCTCGGTGGCGAGGAGAAGGATGCCGTCGGGGGACAGGTCGGCCGCGGTGAGGGGCGTGTCGGAGATCAGCGCGGCCACGACTGCCTGATCCGCCCGGTCCCAGACCCGCAGGTAGTCGGCGCCGCGGCTCAGGCCCAGCGGGGCGGCGGCACGATCCTCCTCCGACGGGCGAAGAATCTGCTCGGGATCGGCGTCGCCCAGGGAATCAGGCTGTACGAGGCCATGGACGAGCACCGCGGAACCGGCCTCATCGCCGGGGGCACCGACCGGCCGCGCACCGGGTGTCCCCGCGGGTACGACCAGTACGGCGACCGGGGTGGCAGATCCGTCGGGGCGAGGCAAGCTCTCGTAGGACCTTGGCGCCGGGCCGGTCCCGCGGTCGGGCCCGTCCCACACCGCGAACACCGGAGGCGTGCCCCCGAGGCCGACCTACTCCGCCGCCACCCCGCCACTGCGCGGCGCAGCCTCCAGATCGAACTCCCCGTCCCGCGCCCCCAGTACGAACGCCCGCCACTCCGCCTCGGTGTACCGCAGTACGGTGCCGGGATCCAGGGACGACCGCATGGCCACCGCGCCCGCCGGCAGGTACGCGATCTCGACCCGCTCCTCGTGCGCCTCGGTGCCGGGCGCGCACTGCCACTCGACCCCCGAGATGTCGAGGGCGTACAGCTCGTCCCGCTCCCGCTCCTTGCGCGCCTTGACGTCCTCGGACTGAGTCCCGACCTCGTGGTTGCGTGCCTCGGTCATGCCGCTGGGCCTCTTCCTGACGTGCGAACGACGTACGTGGCTCAGCCTACTTGCGTCGGCGGCGCCGCACGTGCCTGTCGCGGATCAGAGGTCCTGGCGCGGCCGCAAGTTGCTGTGCACGACGCCGGTCGGCACCTTCACCTGACCGTCGTACTCGGACGTCGTCCGCTGCCAGAGGGCGTCCTGCTCGGCCTCGTTCTTCTCGTGCGCCACGCCCATCTTGGTGAAGGCGACGCCCATGCCGGCGATGCGCTCCGCCAGGCTGGCCATCGACTCGTACATGCCGTCGCGCAGTCCCTCGTAGACGACGCCGAACTTCTCGCCGATGTCGTCGTCACCCCACGGCGGGGTGTCGCCCTTCTCGAGCGCGGTCAGCCCGGTCTGCAGGGTCGTGACGGCCTTGGCGAAGTCCACGCCGACGCCGAACATGTGAAAGCCCTCGGTCTTGAGGACCTGAGGGTCGGAATCCATGTAGTCCGATGGCACAACTGCCCCCCGTGGCTCGCCTTTTCTGTCGCCACGCCACTCTAACGGGGACACCCGTACGAGACCCAGCCCTCACGTCGGCAACGGGGAGGGGCGGCACCCACATGGGTACCGCCCCTCCCGCTCGACCGACCGTCCCTCAGAACCGGTTCGGCACCCAACCCGTCTGAATCAGCTGCCCACCCCGGCGCCGCGTGTGGAAGTGCCCACGCCCGGGCGGCAGTTGCGTCGCGGTGATGTTGCCGAGCAGCGCACCCTCCGCCCGGTCGCCGGAGAGCACGACACCCTGGGCGCCGAGCTCGCGCATCCGCTGCATCACCGGCTCGTACAGCGACCGGCTCGCACCGCCCGAGGCGCGCGCGATGATGACGCGCAGGCCGATGTCACGAGCGAACGGCAGGTACTCCAGCAGCGGGGCCAGCGGGTTCACGCCGGTCGCCACCAGGTCGTAGTCGTCGACGATGACGAACGCGTCCGGGCTGTTGTACCAACTGCGGTTGCGCAGCTGCTCGGGCGTGACGTCCGGGCCGGGCATACGGCGGTGCATCGAGCCGGCCAGGCCCTCCAGCGTCTCCGTCAGGGCCGGCGCCGAGGCGCAGTACCGCGACAGGTGCGAGTCGGGCACGCCTTCCAGGTGGGCACGCCGGTAGTCGCCCATGACGATCTTCGCCTTGTCCGGCGAGTAGCGCTCGGTGATCTGCTTGACGAGCAGCCGGAGCATCGCGGACTTACCGGACTCGCTCTCACCGAACACGATGAAGAGCGGGTCCGTCTCGAAGTCGACGAAGACCGGCGACAGCGACGACTCGTCGATGCCGATGGCGACACCGCGGTCCGGGTGCTCGAAGCCCTTGGGCAGCCCGTCCGCCGGCATCATCGTGGGCAGCAGACGTACGGCCGGGGCTTGCTGGCCCTGCCAGTTGTCGTTGATGCCGCGCACGAGGATCGACGTCGCCTCCGACAGGTCCTCCGTCTCCGACGAGCCGTCGACACGGGGCAGGCCCGCCATGAAGTGCAGCTTGTCCGAGGTCAGACCGCGGCCCGGCACGGTGGCCGGGACGTTCTGCGCGACCTTGCGGTCGATCTCGGACTCCGTCGGGTCACCGAGCCGCAGTTCGATGCGGTTCTGCAGCATGTCCTTGAGCGCGGGCCGCACCTCGGTGTAGCGGCTCGCCGTCAGGATCACGTGCACACCGAAGCCGAGGCCGCGCGTGGCGATCTCCGTGACGGTCGCCTCGAGCATCTCGTAGTCGGTCTTGAAGGTCGCCCAGCCGTCGATGACGAGGAAGACGTCGCCCCAGAGCTGGTCCGGCAGCTGGCCCGAGTTGCGGCGCTGCCGGTAGGTCTGGATCGAGTCGACGTTGTTGGTGCGGAAGTACTCCTCACGCGCGTTGAGGATGCCCTCGACCTCGCTGACCGTACGGCGCACCTTCTCGGCGTCGAGACGGTTGGCGACGCCGCCGACGTGCGCCAGCTCCTCCATCGAGATCAGACCGCCACCACCGAAGTCCAGGCAGTAGAACTGCACTTCGGACGGCGTGTGGGTGAGGGCGAACGACGAGATGAGCGAGCGCAGCAGCGTCGACTTGCCGGACTGCGGGCCACCGACGAACAGACCGTGGCCCGCACCGCCCGCGAAGTCCCGGTACAGCACGTCACGGCGCTGCTCGAACGGCTTGTCGACCAGACCGACCGGCACGTTGAGCCGGCCCAGCGCCGTGTAGTCGGGCGCGGTGAGGCCGCGGTCCTGGGTCACGGCGAGCTGCGGGAGCAGCTGCTCCAGCGAGGGCGCCTCGTCGAGCGGGGGCAGCCACACCTGGTGGGCGGGCGGTCCCTGGTTGATCATCCGGCTGACGAGCACGTCCAGCACGGTGTCGGCGAGCGCGTCGTCCACCCGGTTGTCGGGCTCCGGCTCCTCGATCACCGGCTGCGGGGGCAGCGCCACGTGCTCCGCCGAGAACAGCGCGGGCCGCAGCTGCGTGGAGCGGTGCACCCGGGACGGGCCCTCGCCGTGGTACGCCCCCGACACGTACGCCGCCTTGAAGCGGACCATGGTGTCGGTGTCGTACCGCAGATAGCCGGAGCCGGGGATCGACGGCAGGTGGTAGGCGTCCGGGACACCGATCGCCGTACGGGACTCGGCGGCGGAGAAGGTCCGCAGACCGATTCGGTACGACAGGTAGGTGTCCAGGCCGCGCAGCTTGCCCTCTTCCAGGCGCTGCGAGGCCAGCAGCAGGTGCACACCCAGCGAACGGCCGATACGGCCGATCTGGATGAACATGTCGATGAAGTCCGGCTTGGCCGTGAGGAGTTCGGAGAACTCGTCGAGCACGATGACCAGCGAGGCCATCGGCTCCAGCGCGGCACCCGCCGCCCGGGCCTTCTCGTAGTCGTGCAGGTTGGCGTAGTTGCCGGCCGAGCGCAGCAGCTCCTGACGGCGCTGTGTCTCACCCATGATCGAGTCGCGCATACGGTCGACGAGGGTGAGGTCGTCCGCGAGGTTGGTGATCACGGCCGCGGTGTGCGGCATGTCAGCCATACCGGCGAAGGTGGCGCCACCCTTGAAGTCCGCGAGGATGAAGTTCAGCGTCTCCGAGGAGTGCGTGACCGCGAGACCGAGCACCAGCGTACGCAGCACCTCGGACTTGCCGGAGCCGGTCGCGCCGACGCACAGGCCGTGCGGGCCCATGCCCTCCTGCGAGGCCTCCTTGAGGTCCAGCATGACCGGCTCGCCGTTCTCGCCGACACCGATCGGCACGCGCAGCCGCTCGTGCAGCGTGCGGGGCCGCCAGGTGCGGGAGACGTCCACGGTGCCCGCGTCGCCGATGCCCATGAGGTCCGTGAAGTCCAGGTTGGACAGCAGCGGTTCGCCCTCCTCCGCGGAACCGACCCGGAAGGGGGCCAGCTGCCGCGACAGGGACTCGGCCTGCGCCGGGTTGAGCAGGTCGGGCTTGCCGGTGTACGCGGACTCGTGGCCGACGAACAGCCGCATCCGGTCCGGCTTCACATAGATCGTCAGACCGGCGCGCAGGTCCTCCTCCAGCTCGCCGGGCGCGATCTCCAGGAAGGTGACGCCCTGGAGGCCCTCACTGCTGGCGAGTTCGGAGTCCGGCGGCACGGTGCCGCCGTCGAGCACCACGATCAGGTGCGGCTGGTCGTAGACCGGGGTCGCCTCACGGTTCCAGCGGGGCCTGTCGTCCAGCTGATCCGCGAGCGCCTCCTCCAGCTCACCGAGGTCGTCGAAGAGGAGCCGGGACGAGCCCGCCCCGTCCTTGCTCTTCGGGTGCTGGCTGTGCGGCAGCCACTTGATCCAGTCCCAGTCCGCCGTCGAGGAGGGATGCGCCACCACGGCGATCATCAGGTCCTCGGGCGAGTGCAGCGTCGCCAGCTGGGACAGGGACGCACGGGCGTTGCCGTAGACCGTGTCCGTCTCACCGCAGACCGTCACGTGGTAGAAGGCGCGCAGTGAGATGGCGACCGGCAGGTCGGAGAGACTGCCGTGCGCGTCGAGGAAGGCCTTCATGGCCGCCGCGGTCAGCGGCTCCAGCTCCTCCTTGGGCGCCGTCTCCGGCGCCACGAGCGGGGTGTTCAGCTGCTGGATGCCGCGACCGATCCGTACGGAGGCGAAGTCCGCGTCCGTCGGGCGCCGCTCCCACAGCCGCTTGCTGTCCGCCGCGACCGCCCACAGCTGCTCCGGGTCGGGGTGCTGGAAGAGCTGGCTCTGCCGCTGCAGATCAGCGGTCTTGTGTACGTCCTTGCGGACCTGCTCCAGGTAGCGGAAGTAGTCACGCCGGTCCTGAGCCATCCCCGCGCCGCCGCCCTGCTGACGGGACTTGGCGAACTGGGCGATGGCCATGGCCAGCGTCGAGGCGAGCATCAGCCCGCCGACGACCCTCATGTACGAGGGGAGACCCGGCATGAAGAAGAAGCCGACCGAACCCACCATGCCCATCATGGGCAGCAGGTTCATCAGCATGCTCTCGTCGCCCTCGCGAGGGATCTCAGGAGGCGTCTCGAGTTTGACCTCGCCCTCCGGGACGGCCGGGGGCACTATCCGCGGTGGTCGTTTGATGATGACGACGCTCACCGAATGCACTCATCCTTCGCGATTGATCGTGATACGTCCTGGCACCGACGCCCCCGTGTACCGCGACGTGTTCTCGTTCGCGTAGGCGTCGTTCGCGTAGACAGCGATCCTACTGATGCGCCACGTGCCCGAGGGAGGGAGGCGGATGGAGATGCGGCGCAGGTCCTGGGAGGAATGGGGGAGGTAGGTCCTTTCCCGGGTACCGCAACGGATATGGTGGCGCTCCGTGTCGTACGAGCGGCGCGAGGAAGCCTTGTCTAGCAGGGGGAACACCAGGTGAGCACGGGGACTTCGACAGGTTTCTGCCGAATCACCATCGCAGCGCCGGACAGCCGTGTAGATGTCGCGCTGCCGGAGGACCTGCCGATCCAGGACCTCTTTCCTGAGATCATCAGGCTCTCGGGCCTGGTTCAGTCGGACACCAGTCCTTCCGGTTACCACCTTGTGACCCGAGAGGGTCAAGTGCTCGACGCGAGCCGTTCGTTGCTCGAGCACCGGGTCAGGGACGGTGAGGTGCTGCTGCTGCGGACCTTCGCCGACTCGCTGCCGCCGGCCGTGCACGACGACGTGGTGGACGCGATCGCCGCCGCGGTCAAGCAGGACCTGCGCAGCTGGAACGACAACCTGATGCGGCTCGCCGGCCTCGTCGCCGGATCGCTGCTGCTGGTCATGCTCGGCTTCGTCTTCTGGTTCGCGGACCCGATCCGGCACGACATGCACGGCCTGCAGGGCATCCTCGCCGGCGTGACCGCGCTCGCCCTGACGGCGCTCGCCGGCGTGCGGGCCCGGGTCTACGAGGACCGCGGCTCCGCCGTCGCGCTCGGCATCTCGGCGCTGCCGCACGCGCTCATCGCGGGCTCCGGCGTCATTCCCCAGGACGCGGGCGAGGGCCCCGGAAGGCTCCAGTTCCTTGTCGGCTGTGTCGCCGTCCTGCTGCTCTCCGTCGTACTGATCATGCTGCTGCCGCAGGGCGACGCCCCGTTCGTGGCCGCCGCGCTCGCCTCCGCGATCGGCACGCTCGCCGTGTTCTGCGGTGTCCTCACCGAGGCCCAGCCGCGGGAGATCGCCGCCGGCACCTCGGTCGTCGCCCTGGCGGTCGTCGGCTTCCTGCCCGGCTGGTCCGCCCGCTTCGCCAAGCTGCCGATCGGCTTCCGCAACCCCGAGGACCTGGCCCGGGCCCGTCGTGAGGGCCACGAGGGCGACCTCGAGGCGGTCGACGTCCAGCGCATCGTCGCCCAGACCAGCCGTGGCCACGAACTGCTGCTCGGCCTGGTCGGCGGCTGCGCCGCGGTCATCATCGGCGCGGGCGGCGCGGTGCTCGGCTTCAGCGACAGCGGCTGGGCCCAGCTGCTGGCCCTGTGCGCCGGTCTCGCCGCGATGCTGCGGGCCCGTCTCTTCCGCTACACCGCCCAGGTCACCTGCCTCTTCGTGGCCGGTGTCGTCACGCTCGGCCTGCTGGTCCTCGGCCTCGCGATCTCGCCGCCTGCCGACGTCGTCATGGAGCTGCTCCAGGGCAACTCCGGCCCGGTCGACGTCCGCACCCTGTGGCTCGGCGCCTCCGTCGGCGCCGGTGTGCTGCTGCTGATCGCGATCGCCCTGATCGTGCCGCAGAAGGGGCTCTCCCCCTTCTGGGGCCGCATGCTGGACCTCGCCGACTCGCTCGTGCTGCTCTCCCTGATCCCGATCTGCCTGGCCGTCCTCGACGTCTACGGCAGGGTCCGCGGCGGCGTCTGACCGCGGCGGGGCCCCGGATACCGCCTGTCAAGAGCGTGCCCGGGTGCTGGTACGCTGTGTGACGGCCGTTTGTGTACGCGCCTCCGGGGCCACCTGGAGGACGCGCCCAGCGGATCCCCGCCTCCCGAGTCACGGAAGCTCCCCTGAGAAGTGGACCAGGGGCACTCGGTGGCAATCAGAGACTACGAGGAGTACACGTGTCGCTCGACACCGCCACGAAGAAGCAGATCATCGCCGAGTTCGGTACCAAGGAGGGCGACACCGGCTCCCCCGAGGTCCAGGTCGCCATGCTCTCGCGTCGCATCTCGGACCTGACCGAGCACCTCAAGACCCACAAGCACGACCACCACTCGCGCCGTGGCCTGCTGATCCTCGTCGGTCAGCGCCGCCGCCTTCTCCAGTACCTGGCGAAGAAGGACATCCAGCGCTTCCGTACGCTGGTCGACCGCCTCGGCATCCGCCGCGGTGCGGCGGGCGCCAAGTAAGACGCCGTGAAGGGAGCGGTTCCCACTCTTAGGGGGCCGCTCCCTTTGCTGTACGTGCGGAGTGTCACCGCCCCTTTGTAGTGTGGTAGCACAACGCAACACCACGAGGAGAAGTGCGCCTCCCCGCCGCCGGTCCTCGGTAGTGGCCCCCGGGCAATGCGAACCCGGGTGCTTCGATCGAAGACCGGCCCGCACCAGATGGAGCGCTTCTCCGCGCACGTCCCCCCGCCACACGGGCGGATCGGGACAAAAGACGTAACGCAGACGAAAAGTAACGGAGAAAACGCTAGTGGAGAACGAGACCCACTACGCCGAGGCCGTCATCGACAACGGCTCCTTCGGCACCCGCACCATCCGCTTCGAGACGGGCCGCCTGGCCAAGCAGGCCGCCGGTTCCGCCGTGGCGTACCTGGACGACGACACCATGGTGCTGTCGGCCACCACCGCCTCCAAGAACCCCAAGGACCAGCTCGACTTCTTCCCCCTGACGGTGGACGTCGAGGAGCGGATGTACGCCGCCGGCAAGATCCCCGGCAGCTTCTTCCGCCGTGAGGGCCGCCCCTCCGAGGACGCCATCCTCACCTGCCGCCTCATCGACCGCCCGCTGCGCCCGTCCTTCAAGAAGGGCCTTCGCAACGAGATCCAGGTCGTCGCCACGATCATGGCGCTCAACCCCGACCACCTGTACGACGTCGTGGCGATCAACGCCGCGTCCGCGTCCACGCAGCTGGCCGGTCTGCCCTTCTCCGGCCCGATCGGCGGCGTCCGCGTCGCGCTGATCCGCGGCCAGTGGGTGGCGTTCCCGACGCACAGCGAGCTCGAGGACGCCGTCTTCGACATGGTCGTCGCGGGCCGCACCCTGGAGGACGGCGACGTCGCGATCATGATGGTCGAGGCCGAGGCCACCGAGGGGACCATCAAGCTGGTCCAGGGTGGCGCCGAGGCCCCGACCGAGGAGGTCGTCGCCGCCGGTCTGGACGCCGCGAAGCCCTTCATCAAGGTGCTCTGCAAGGCCCAGGCCGACCTCGCCGCGAAGGCCGCCAAGCCGACCGGCGAGTTCCCGATCTTCCTCGACTACCAGGACGACGTCCTGGAGGCGCTCTCCGCCGCCGTCCGCCCGGAGCTCGCCTCCGCGCTGACCATCGCCGGCAAGCAGGAGCGCGAGTCCGAGCTGGACCGCGTCAAGGCGCTCGCCGCCGAGAAGCTCCTGCCGGAGTTCGAGGGCCGCGAGAAGGAGATCTCCGCCGCGTACCGCTCGCTCACCAAGCAGCTGGTCCGCGAGCGCGTGATCAAGGAGAAGAAGCGCATCGACGGCCGCGGTGTCACCGACATCCGCACCCTGGCCGCCGAGGTCGAGGCCATCCCGCGCGTGCACGGCTCCGCCGTGTTCGAGCGTGGCGAGACCCAGATCCTGGGCGTCACCACGCTGAACATGCTCCGTATGGAGCAGCAGCTGGACACGCTGTCGCCGGTGACGCGCAAGCGCTACATGCACAACTACAACTTCCCGCCGTACTCCACCGGTGAGACCGGCCGCGTCGGCTCCCCGAAGCGCCGCGAGATCGGCCACGGTGCGCTCGCCGAGCGCGCCCTCGTGCCGGTCCTGCCGACGCGCGAGGAGTTCCCCTACGCGATCCGCCAGGTCTCCGAGGCGCTGAGCTCCAACGGCTCGACGTCCATGGGCTCGGTCTGCGCCTCCACCATGTCCCTGCTGAACGCCGGTGTGCCTCTGAAGGCCCCCGTCGCCGGTATCGCCATGGGCCTGATCTCCCAGGAGATCGAGGGCGAGACGCACTACGTCACCCTCACCGACATCCTCGGTGCGGAGGACGCCTTCGGCGACATGGACTTCAAGGTCGCCGGCACCAAGGAGTTCGTGACCGCCCTCCAGCTCGACACCAAGCTGGACGGCATCCCGGCCTCCGTCCTGGCCGCCGCCCTGAAGCAGGCCCGTGACGCCCGCCTCCACATCCTCGACGTGATGATGGAAGCGATCGACACGCCGGACGAGATGTCCCCGAACGCGCCGCGGATCATCACGGTGAAGATCCCGGTCGACAAGATCGGCGAGGTCATCGGCCCCAAGGGCAAGATGATCAACCAGATCCAGGAGGACACCGGCGCCGACATCACGATCGAGGACGACGGCACGATCTACATCGGCGCGGTCGACGGCCCCTCCGCCGAGGCCGCCCGCACCACGATCAACGGCATCGCCAACCCGACGATGCCCGAGGTCGGCGAGCGCTACCTGGGCACGGTCGTGAAGACGACCACCTTCGGCGCGTTCGTGTCGCTGCTCCCGGGCAAGGACGGTCTGCTGCACATCTCGCAGATCCGCAAGCTGGCCGGCGGCAAGCGCGTGGAGAACGTCGAAGACGTGCTCGGCGTGGGCGCCAAGGTCCAGGTCGAGATCGCCGAGATCGACTCCCGCGGCAAGCTCTCCCTCATCCCCGTGATCGAGGGCGAGGAAGGGGCCGAGGCCTCCGAGGACAAGAAGGACGACTCCGACAAGTGACGTCGAGTAGCTCCACGGCGACGGCCCGCACCTCCTCGGAGGCGCGGGCCGTCGCCCGTACCCAAACCATGATCAAGGGCGAGAACGGCATCGGCACCGTCCGCAAGACCACCCTCCCGGGCGGCCTGCGCATCGTCACCGAGACCCTGCCCTCGGTCCGCTCCGCCACCTTCGGCATCTGGGCGCACGTCGGCTCCCGCGACGAGACGCCGGCCCTGAACGGCGCCACGCACTATCTGGAGCACCTGCTCTTCAAGGGCACCACCCGCAGGTCCGCCCTGGACATCTCATCCGCGCTCGACGCCGTCGGCGGCGAGATGAACGCGTTCACGGCGAAGGAGTACACGTGCTACTACGCGCGCGTGCTCGACACCGACCTGCCGCTCGCCATAGACGTCGTCTGCGACATGCTGACGGGCTCCCTCATCCTCGAAGAGGACGTCAACGTCGAGCGGGGCGCGATCCTCGAAGAGATCGCCATGACCGAGGACGACCCGGGCGACTGTGTGCACGACCTGTTCGCGCACACGATGTTCGGCGACAACCCCCTCGGCCGCCCGGTCCTCGGCACGGTCGACACCGTCAACGCCCTCACCGCCGACCGCATCCGCCGCTTCTACAAGAAGCACTACGACCCCACCCACCTGGTCGTGGCGGCCGCGGGCAACATCGACCACAACAAGGTCGTACGACAGGTCCGCGCGGCCTTCGAGAAGGCCGGCGCCTTCAAGAACGGTGACGCCGCGCCCATCGGCCCGCGCGACGGACGGCGCACCATCCGCGCCGCGGGCCGGGTCGAACTGATCGGCCGCAAGACCGAGCAGGCCCATGTCGTCCTCGGCATGCCCGGCCTGTCCCGCACGGACGACCGCCGCTGGGCGCTGGGCGTCCTGAACACGGCCCTCGGCGGCGGCATGTCGTCCCGCCTGTTCCAGGAGGTCCGCGAGAAGCGCGGCCTGGCCTACAGCGTGTACTCGTACACCTCGGGCTTCGCCGACTGCGGGCTGTTCGGCGTGTACGCGGGCTGCAGGCCCTCGCAGGTCCACGACGTGCTGAAGATCTGCCGCGACGAACTCGACCAGGTTGCCGAACACGGCCTGTCCGACGACGAGATCGACCGCGCCATCGGTCAGCTCCGCGGCTCCACCGTCCTCGGCCTGGAGGACACCGGTGCGCTGATGAACCGCATCGGCAAGAGCGAGCTGTGCTGGGGCGAGCAGATGTCCGTCGACGACATGCTGTCCCGGATCGCGGCCGTGACCCCGGACGACGTCCGCGCGGTCGCCCGCGAGGTCCTCGGACAGCGGCCCTCGCTGTCGGTCATCGGCCCGCTGAAGGACAAGCAGGCGGCCCGTCTGAACGACGCCGTCGCCTGACCCGTCCACTCCCGGAACATCCGACGCGGAACATCCGACGTAAGGAAGCAAGGAAGATGAGCAAGCTGCGCGTGGCGGTCCTCGGTGCCAAGGGCCGCATCGGCTCCGAGGCGGTACGGGCGGTCGAGGCCGCCGAGGACATGGAGCTGGTGGCCGCCCTGAGCCGGGGCGACAAGCTGGAGGCCCTGGCGGAGACCGGCGCCCAGGTCGCCGTCGAACTGACCACGCCGGACTCGGTGATGGACAACCTCGACTACTGCGTACGGCACGGAATCCACGCCGTCGTCGGTACGACGGGCTGGACCGACGAGCGCCTCGCGCAGCTGAAGGCCTGGCTGGCCGAGTCCCCGGAGACCGGCGTGCTCATCGCGCCGAACTTCTCCATCGGGGCCGTCCTGACGATGAAGTTCGCGCAGATCGCCGCGCCCTACTTCGAGTCGGTCGAGGTCGTCGAGCTGCACCACCCGAAGAAGGTCGACGCCCCGAGCGGTACGGCCACGCGCACGGCCCAGCTCATCGCCGAGGCCCGCCGCGCCGCCGGTACCGCCCCCGCGCCGGACGCCACGGAGACGGCCCTCGACGGCGCGCGAGGTGCCAGCGTCGACGGGATCCCGGTGCACGCGGTCCGCCTGCGCGGCCTGCTGGCCCACCAGGAGGTCCTGCTCGGCGGCGAGGGCGAGACCCTGACCGTCCGCCACGACTCCCTCCACCACAGCAGCTTCATGCCGGGCATCCTGCTCGGCTCCCGCCGCGTGGTGACCACTCCGGGCCTGACGTTCGGCCTGGAGCACTTCCTGGACCTGGGCTGAGGCTCCCAGATGCGCGCGAAGATCTCCTACCTCATAACGGCCGCAGTCCTGGTCGTCTACTTCGTCCTGGTCGGCAGCCGTGGCGTGCTGCTCATCCAGTCCGGCACGGTCCTCACCGTCACCTTCGGTGTGGCGGTGCTGATCCTGCCGGTGATCGGCCTGTGGTTCCTGTGGAAGAACACCCAGTTCGTCCGCCGGGCCAACGCGCTGGCCGCCGAACTCGACGCCGAGGGCGCCCTGCCCGTCGACGAACTGAAGCGCACCCCCAGCGGCCGTATCGACCGCGACTCGGCCGACGAGGTCTTCGCCAGGCGCAGGGCCGAGACGGAAGCCGCCCCCAACGACTGGCGCAGCTGGTTCCGCCTGGCCGTCGCCTACCACGACGCCCGTGACACTCCGCGCGCCCGCAAGGCGATGCAACGCGCCATCGCCCTCCACGACGGCAGGACCGTCGAGGCCTGAGCCCTACGACGACCGCTCAGCCGTAAGCCGAAGGGGCCGGCCCGCACTTGCTGCGGACCGGCCCCTTCGGCTTGCTCGGCTCGATCAGCCGTGCGTGTTCTCCGCGGCCCAGGCCTCGACCGCGTCGGTGGCCCGGTCGAACGCCTCGACCCGGGCCAAGAAGTCCGCGTTGTGCGTGGTCATCAGCGTCGGCATGTCATCCGCCGCACGGTCGCGACGTACGAGCGTCAGCGCCTGTCCCTGCACCGTGCGCGGCAGCCCCAGCCAGCGCACCGGCTGCTGCACCGTCCGTACGGCGACGACCTGCTGCCACGGCACCGTACGCGTGGCGAAGAACCTCACCTGGCGCAACCCGCTCGCGCTCACCCACACGCCCATGCGCAGCAGCCTCAGGGCTCCCGCGATGACCGCCAGCGCGATGCCGAAGACGACCGCGGCCTCGGTCACCGTGCCCGTCAGGGCGATGATGACCGCGGCGAACAGGACGTACGAGGCGAGCAGCAGCCACAGTGCGGCCACGCCCACGCGCCACGGCCCGGGCCGGTAGGGGCGCCGCCAGCGGTCGAGGTCGTCGAAGGGCAGGGCGACATCGTCGGCTGTCTCGAATGCGCGGTCGGCCGTCAGGAAGGGCAGGGGCACGGCTGGTCCTCACTCGTTCCATGCATGGGCTGTGCCCGGTGAGGCTATCGACCTGTGTCCCCACTCACCACCCTTGGGGGTCCGATGGAGTCAGCGCCCCTGGGAGGCCTGGGACTGCTGAGTCTGCGCCCCGGTGTCGGTGGACAACGCGGGCGTGCCCACCACCAGCGAGCCGGCGAGCCCGGCGACGATGGTGAGCCCCAGCAGCCATCGCCCGGCCATCTGGCCGACGGACGCCCGCTCACGGGGTGGGGGAGTGACATTGCTGCGGAACCTGTCGGCCTCGGCGAGAAAGGCGAACGGAACGGGCTCACGCCGACGGAACATGGAGGGTGCGTCCCCCTTCGGGATCGAACGAATCACTTTCATCAACACAGACGAGCGAGTGCCCCAAAAGGTGCCCGGTTTCACCGACTTCCTTCGGTCACGACGGCGAACGTCCCGTTTGGTGGGACGTAGAGTGGCGTCGCCAAGAGACGAGATGGGAAGGACCCTCCGAACCGTGACCCCCACCCCCGACGACGATTTCAAGATCGATCTGCGCAGCGACGTCACCGTCGAACTGGTCAAACACAGCGCGGCCGACTCCGACGTGCTGTTCGCGGCCCGGGTGTCGACCGTCGGGGAGCAGTCCCTGGACGAGTTGAACAAGGATCCGGAGCGTTCGAAGGGCCTGATCAACTACCTCATGCGGGACCGGCACGGCAGCCCGTTCGAGCACAACTCCATGACGTTCTTCGTCAGCGCCCCGATCTTCGTCTTCCGCGAGTTCATGCGGCACCGCGTCGGGTGGTCGTACAACGAGGAATCCGGCCGGTACCGGGAGCTGCAGCCGGTGTTCTACGTGCCGGACACCTCGCGCAAGCTCGTGCAGCAGGGCCGCCCGGGCAAGTACGTCTTCGTCGAGGGCACCCCGGAGCAGCACGACTTCGTGCAGCACGCCATGGAGGAGTCGTACCGCGAGGCGTACCGGACCTACCAGGAGATGCTCGCGCAGGGCGTCGCCCGCGAGGTCGCCCGAGCGGTCCTCCCGGTCGGTCTGTTCTCCTCGATGTACGCCACCTGCAACGCCCGCTCCCTGATGCACTTCCTCGGCCTGCGCACCCAGCACGAGCTGGCCAAGGTCCCGTCCTTCCCGCAGCGGGAGATCGAGATGGTCGGCGAGAAGATGGAGGAGGCGTGGGCCGAGCTCATGCCGCTCACCCACGCGGCCTTCAATGCCAACGGCCGCGTGGCGCCGTAAGGCACCGGCGTTCCCCGGACCGGGCACGGCCGCATGGGCCAGCTGCATGAAGTGTCCGTATTGCGGCATTTAGAGAAGTTCATCTAGCCTGATCAAACGGACCCGGCACTGCTTGAACCCCCGAGCAGGCAGTGCCGGGCTCCTTATTTGTCCTGACTTTCCCGCACCCCCCTAGGGCAGACCAGGCCGTGCGCAACGAGTAGCGTGTAACCCATGGCTCCGACCTCCACTCCGCAGACCCCCTTCGGGCGGGTCCTCACCGCCATGATCACGCCCTTCACGGCGGACGGCGCACTTGATCTCGACGGCGCGCAGCGGCTCGCCACGCACCTGGTGGACGCAGGCAACGACGGCCTGATCATCAACGGCACCACCGGCGAGTCGCCCACCACCAGCAATGCGGAGAAATCGGACCTGGTACGAGCCGTCCTGGAGGCCGTCGGCGACCGGGCCCACGTCGTGGCCGGCGTCGGCACCAACGACACCCGCCACAGCCTCGAGCTGGCCCGGGCGGCGGAGAAGGTGGGCGCACACGGCCTCCTGGTCGTCACGCCCTACTACAACAAGCCCCCGCAGGAGGGCCTGTACCGGCACTTCAAGGCCATCGCCGACGTCACCGAGCTGCCGGTCATGCTCTACGACATCCCCGGCCGCAGCGGCGTCCCGATCAGCACCGAGACGATCGTCCGCCTCGCCGAGCACCCGCGGATCGTCGCCAACAAGGACGCCAAGGGCGACCTCGGCCGCGCGAGCTGGGCCATCGCGCGCTCCGGCCTCGCCTGGTACTCCGGCGACGACATGCTGAACCTGCCGCTGCTCTCCGTGGGCGCGGTCGGCTTCGTGTCGGTCGTCGGCCACGTGGTCACCCCCGACCTGCGCGCGCTCGTGGAGGCGTACACCTCGGGCGACGTCCAGAAGGCCACCGAGATCCACCAGAAGCTGCTCCCGGTCTACACCGGCATGTTCCGCACCCAGGGCGTCATGACCACCAAGGCCGCGCTCACCCTCCAGGGCCTGCCCGCGGGGCCGCTGCGCGCACCGATGGCCGAGTGCTCACCCGAGGAGATCGAGCAGCTCAAGATCGATCTTGCCGCAGGCGGGGTACAGCTCTAACACCAGACTTCGCGCTCCGGGCGCGCACAACAGACTCCACAACTGAATACGCGGGCCACCGGTGCCTGCACCCCACAACGACAACTGCTTCTGCACGAACGTCACGCGCGCCACGTGCCCAACCGGTACGTGGCGTGCGTGGTGAGGAGAGTCTTTTGAGTCATCCGCATCCTGAACTCGGCACGCCGCCGCCGCTCCCCGAGGGCGGCCTGCGCGTCACCCCGCTCGGCGGTCTCGGTGAGATCGGCCGAAACATGACGGTCTTCGAATACGGCGGCCGCCTACTGATCGTCGACTGCGGAGTGCTCTTCCCCGAGGAGGAGCAGCCCGGAATCGACCTGATCCTCCCGGACTTCTCGTCCATCCGGGACCGCCTCGACGACATCGAGGGCATCGTCCTCACACACGGCCACGAGGACCACATCGGTGCCGTCCCGTTCCTGCTCCGCGAGAAGCCGGACATCCCGCTGATCGGCTCCAAGCTGACCCTCGCTCTCATCGAGGCGAAGCTTCAGGAGCACCGGATCCGCCCGTACACCCTTGAGGTGAAGGAGGGGAACCGCGAGCGCATCGGCCCCTTCGACTGCGAGTTCGTCGCGGTCAACCACTCCATTCCGGACGCGCTCGCGGTGGCCATCCGCACGCCTGCCGGCATGGTGGTCCACACCGGCGACTTCAAGATGGACCAGCTCCCGCTGGACAACCGTCTGACCGACCTGCACGCATTCGCACGGCTGAGCGAGGAAGGCATCGACCTCCTCCTCTCCGACTCCACGAACGCGGAGGTGCCGGGCTTCGTCCCGCCCGAGCGGGACATCTCCAACGTCCTGCGCCAGGTCTTCGCGAACGCCCGCAAGCGGATCATCGTGGCGAGCTTCGCCAGCCACATCCACCGCATCCAGCAGATCCTGGACGCGGCCCACGAGTACGGCCGCCGGGTCGCCTTCGTCGGCCGCTCGATGGTCCGCAACATGGGCATCGCCAGGGACCTGGGCTACCTGAAGGTCCCCCCGGGCCTGGTGGTGGACATCAAGACGCTGGACGACCTCCCGGACCACGAGGTCGTGCTGGTCTGCACGGGCTCCCAGGGCGAACCGATGGCGGCCCTGTCCCGCATGGCCAACAGGGACCACCAGATCCGGATCGTCCAGGGCGACACGGTGATCCTGGCGTCCTCCCTGATCCCCGGCAACGAGAACGCGGTCTACCGCGTCATCAACGGCCTGACCCGCTGGGGCGCGAACGTCGTCCACAAGGGCAACGCCAAGGTGCACGTCTCGGGCCACGCGTCCGCCGGCGAGCTCCTGTACTTCTACAACATCTGCCGCCCGAAGAACTTGATGCCGGTGCACGGCGAATGGCGCCACCTGCGCGCCAACGCCGAACTGGGAGCCCTGACCGGCGTCCCGCACGACCGCATCGTCATCGCCGAGGACGGCGTCGCCGTCGACCTCATCGAGGGCAAGGCGAAGATCTCCGGCAAGGTCCAGGCCGGGTACGTGTACGTCGACGGCCTCTCTGTCGGCGACGTGGGCGAGCCGGCGCTCAAGGACCGCAAGATCCTGGGCGACGAGGGCATCATCTCCGTGTTCGTGGTGATGGACTCCTCGACCGGCAAGATCACGGGCGGCCCGCACATCCAGGCCCGCGGCTCCGGCATCGAGGACTCCGCCTTCGGTGACGTCATCCCTAAGATCACGGAGACGCTGGAGCGGTCGGCCCAGGACGGCGTGGTCGAACCCCACCAACTGCAGCAGCTCGTGCGCCGGACCCTGGGCAAGTGGGTCTCGGACACCTACCGCCGCAGGCCGATGATCCTCCCTGTCGTCGTGGAGGTCTGACGGTCCGTCGGACGCTGAACCGTGCGAACCCGGAGCGGGGCGCCTCGATTTGCATCGAGGCGCCCCGCTCCAGTACGTTTACGGCTCCGCCCGAACGGGAACCCGGCCACCTCGTGTGCCGGAACCAGTCCCCGGAGGGGGCGGGAATTCCGACTCAGAATCTCTGATAAAGTCGGAGTCGCCGGAAAGGGAAACGCGAGAGCGGGAACCTGGAAAGCACCGAGGAAATCGGATCGAGAAAAGGTCTGATAGAGTCGGAAACGCAAGACCGAAGGGAAGCGCCCGGAGGAAAGCCCGAGAGGGTGAGTACAAAGGAAGCGTCCGTTCCTTGAGAACTCA